>JAZQEI010000027.1:0-203958 GCA_045538935.1 Acutalibacteraceae bacterium | reverse complement strand
TCCTTATATTTTTTAGTTAGATTAGCAGTCCTTATGGCATACATACAATCTGTCCTTTCCGTAAATATGTTTACTGAATTATAGCACTTCAATTATGAAAAATCTCGTTTTTCATCTATTCGGTTCTATTTCTTTTGTAAGTGGTAATCCTGTTGGCACATTGTTAATGCTATGTTTACGACACCACTTTGTCGTAACGCTCAAAGATCTTTCACTAGTCAATTTGTCGTAAATCTGTCGTAAACCTTAATTCTGAACATTATTTTGGATAAACAAAAAGCCGAAAACGCCTGGAAATAAGCGTTTTCGGCTTGTTTTTACTCTGAAAGGAGCTTCATGGTGGGGAAGAGTATTACTTCTCTTATGCTGTCGGAATTGGTAAGGAGCATTACTGCGCGGTCTATACCAATACCCATACCTCCTGTTGGAGGCATACCATATTCCATAGCAGTGAGGAAATCTTCGTCAAGCATTTCGGCTTCGTCGTCACCACGTTCACGAAGTTCTAATTGTTTCATAAAGCGCTCGCGCTGAACAATTGGGTCGTTAAGCTCAGAGTAAGCATTTGCAAGCTCACTGTGGCAAATAAAGAGCTCAAAGCGCTCGGTTAAACGTGGATCTTCGGGCGATGCTTTGGTAAGAGGAGAAACCTCAACAGGATACATTGTTATAAATGTAGGCTGAACTAATTTTTCTTCAACTCTCTGGTCAAAGCAAGCGTAAAGTGCGTTACCCCAGGTTCTGTCTGCAGTTTCTGCAAGCTCTACACCAATACTTTCGGCTGCTTTAACTGCTTCTTCATCATCGGTTATAGCACCAAAGTCAATGCCTACGTATTCCTTAACAGCATCTACCATTGTTAAGCGGCGCCAACCGGGAGTAAGATCGATTTTTTCACCCAGCCATTCAACCTCATATGTGCCATGAATTTCTTTAGCAGCACCAGAGATAATGCCCTCGGCAATATCCATCATATCGTGGAAGTCGGCATATGCTTGATATAATTCAACGGTTGTAAATTCGGGGTTATGCTTGGGGTCCATACCTTCGTTTCTAAAAATACGGCCAATTTCATAAACTCTGTCCATACCGCCAACAATAAGACGCTTTAGAGGTAACTCTGTTGCTATGCGCATATACATAGGAATATTTAATGTGTTGTGGTGAGTAACAAATGGACGTGCCGCAGCACCGCCAACAATTGTGTTAAGTACAGGAGTTTCAACCTCGATATAGTTCATATCGTCAAGATATTTACGCATAAACTTTATAAACTGAGAACGTATAACAAAGTTGCGCTTAACGTTTTCGTTCATAATAAGATCAACATAGCGCTGACGGAAACGAAGATCGTTGTTGGTAAGACCGTGGAACTTTTCTGGCAAGGGAAGTAGTGACTTAGAAAGGAGCACTATGCTTGTTGCGTGTACCGAAATTTCTTCGGTTTGGGTTTTAAAAACAAAGCCCTCAACACCAACAATATCACCAATATCCCACTTTTTAAAAGATGCATAAACATCTTCGCCAACGTCGTCGCGGCGAACGTACAACTGAATTTTACCTGTGGAATCGCTAAGTCCTACAAAGCTTGCCTTACCCATAATTCTGCGGGCAATAATGCGGCCTGCAATTTTAACGGTCTTGCCCTCTAAATCTGCAAAATTAGCTTTAATATTTTTAGAATCGTTATCAAAATCGAACTTAGTAATGGTAAAAGGGTCATTGCCTGACTCTTTTAAAGCAGCAAGCTTATCGCGGCGAACCTGTAATATTTCGCTAAGGCTTGGCTCGTTTTGTTGTGTATTGTTTTGAATATTATCTGCCATATTTACACATCCTACAAAAATTTTAAAAATAGGGCAGAGAATATCTGCCCGGTTGTTTGTTATCTTGAAATTGCTATTATTTTAAGTTTGATTTCTCCAACAGGTGCTTCAACTGTTATTTCTTCGCCTGCTTTGCGTCCAAGCAATGCCTTGCCAACCGGCGATTCATCAGAAATAAGACCTTTTGCTGGGTTTGCTTCTGCAGAACCTACAACGCGGTATTCACATTCTTCATCAAACTCAACATCAAAAACTTTTACTGTAGAGCCGATTGCAACTTCGTCAGATTTAACTGCACTTTCATCAATAATTTCAACATTTTTGAGCATTGCTTCAATTTCAACTATACGTGCTTCAATTTTTGCTTGCTCGTTTTTTGCTTCATCATATTCGCTGTTTTCCGATAAGTCACCATAACCGCGAGCGATTTTTATTTTTTCAGCTATATCGGTACGACCTTCGGTTTTTAGCTTTTCAAGCTCGGCCTTTAAATTTGCAAGACCTTCGTCGGTAAGTTTTATAGCTTTAGCCATTTTATTATTCTCCTTTACGGCAAATAGTTTTGCCTTTTCATTCCAAACTATTATATATGTATGTTCATTTTATGTCAAGTTAAAAATAAATTTATATTAATTACGCTTTTATTTTAACAATGTCTTGTGTCAAGTTGTTTTTTAGTTTTATTGCGGTACAGTCATTAAGCTCCGTAATTTGGCAAAGTTCATATAAAGCTGCCGAAAACAAAAATAGATTTATGTTACGAGGAATAAGACGACCAATATTTTTCGGTATTCGTATATCAGAGTGAACAAACGTGTATCCGCCGGCACCTAGAATGTTTTTATTTATTGGTTCGCAGGGTGTATCATTTAAATTAATTACAAAATCGGCGCTTTGAGCTATATTTATATTGTCGCAAATTATTGGTGATATACCAAGTTCGTTTTCGGTTTTTATTGTAAGTTTTTCGTATTTTTGTTCATCTGCGGTGCAGACGCTAACCTCTTTGAAAAACTTTAACAAATTATAAATAGTGGCAGAGTTGTCGAACGAATTATCTATAACAAAGGCTTTGCTACTAGTTTTAAAAATTCGTTTTGCACAATTTGCATAAATAATACCACTAAAAATCTGTGAAGCAAACGGTTTAATATTTGTTGTAAAGTTTATATTTGAATTTTGGGGCATAATCACCGGAACATCACTTATATTTACGCTTTTGAAAACTTTTTTCCATTTTATATTTTTGTTTGAGTAGTTTACTGTTAACTCATAATAAAACGATTGTCCGACTTTTATTTTATTCAAAAAACAAGTTGGCCTTTTAGCAAGAATTTTGTTGATACCTTTTGGCTTTTTATAAACTGTTTTTACAACTGTAAACATATTATGCACCTCTAAACTGAATATAAAAAATTTTATGTTTAAAAAAGCAAAAAAAGACCGCTTTTTCTTGACAAAATAGTGTATTTATTATATGCTTTAATGTGGGTTTGAGCGTTTTGAATTTTCTCATACTCAAATTGGAGGCAAGTTTATGAAATTTACAAAAATGCAGGGAATAGGTAACGATTACATATATTTTGATTGCACAGAGCAACAAATAGAAAATCCTAACGCACTTGCAATTAAATTAAGCGACCGCCATTTTGGTGTTGGCGGTGATGGAATAATACTTATAATGAAGTCTGATGTTGCAGATTTTAGAATGCGCATGTTTAATGCCGACGGAAGCGAGGGCAAAATGTGCGGCAACGGTACACGTTGCATAGGCAAATTTGTTTACGATAAAGGGCTTACAAATAAAGAAGAAATAACCCTAGAAACCTTAAGCGGAATAAAACATCTTAAATTCACCATTGAAGATGGCAAGGTTAGTGCTGTAAGCGTAGATATGGGCAAAGCAATATTAGAGCCTAAACAAATACCGGTGGCCATAGACGAAGAAAAGGTAATTGATTACGACTATGTGGTTGATGGCCAAAATTACAAAATAAACTGTGTTTCTATGGGAAATCCGCACTGTGTAATTTTTACAGAAACCGATGTTGATACATTAATGTTAGATGTTATTGGTCCTAAGTTTGAGAAAAACGAAGTATTTCCGGAATCAGTAAACACAGAATTTGTAAATATAATCGATTCAAACACCCTAAAAATGCGCGTTTGGGAGCGCGGTAGCGGTGAGACTTTAGCTTGCGGTACCGGAGCTTGCGCTGTAGTTTGCGCCGCAGTAGAGAATGGAATTTGTAAGCGCGATTCATTAGTTACTGTAAAACTACTTGGGGGCGACTTAAAAATTGTATATAAATCTGACGGAACGGTTAATATGACCGGCCCGGCCGAATTTGTTTTTGAAGGAGAATGTTAAAATGAAGATAAATGCTAATTACTTAAATTTAAAACAAAGTTATTTGTTTGCACATATAGCTAAAAAGGTAGCAGAGTTTTCTGCAGCAAATCCAAATGCAAAAATAATCAAAATGGGTATTGGTGATGTAACTCGTCCGCTTTGCGCCGAGGTAGTTGCAGGCTTAATAGATGCTAGTGAGCAAATGGGCAAGGAAGAAAGCTTTAAAGGCTACGGACCCGAGCAAGGCTACGACTTTTTAAAGCAAAGCATAGCCGATTATTATAACGAAAACGGCGTAAAGTTAGAGCTTGATGAGGTTTTTATTAGCGACGGTGCAAAGAGTGATTTGGGTAATATTCTAGATTTGTTCGATGCCGATAATACGGTTTTAATACCCGACCCAGTATATCCTGTATATGTTGACACTAACATTATGGCGGGCAGAAAAGTATTGTTCATGGACGCTAACGAAACTAACGGATTTTTACCGTTACCCGATTATAGCGTAAAGGCAGATATTATTTATATTTGTTCACCAAACAATCCAACAGGCGCAGTTTACGGTAAAGATGCATTAAGTCAGTGGGTAGATTATGCTCTTAAAAATGAGGCAGTAATTTTATTTGATGCTGCATATGAATCTTTTGTTACCGATAGCAATTTGCCGCGTAGTATATATGAAATAGAAGGCGCTAAAAAGTGCGCAATTGAATTCTGTTCTTTCTCTAAAACTGCAGGCTTTACAGGTACCAGATGCGGTTATACTATAGTACCTAACGAGCTCGTAAGCGGTGGGGTTTCTCTAAATAAATTATGGCTCAGACGTCAAACCACAAAGTTTAACGGTGTACCTTACATTGTTCAGTGCGCAGCTGCAAAGGTATTTACAAAAGAGGGTAAGGCTCAAATCAAAGAGAATTTAGAGTATTATCGCGCAAATGCTAAGATTATTACCGATACACTCGATAAACTTGGCATATGGTACACCGGCGGTAAGCATTCTCCGTATGTTTGGCTTAAGTGCCCTAACGGTATGAGCTCTTGGGAATTTTTTGACTTTTTACTAGAAAAGGGTAATATAGTTGGCACTCCCGGTGAGGGATTTGGACAAAACGGTGAAGGCTTCTTTAGACTTACCGCATTTTCAACCAAAGAAAACACCTTAGAGGCAATGGAAAGACTTACAAAAATACTTGGATAGTTGGTTTTGTGCCTAAATTCAAAGAAATAATGTCTAATTTAACATTTACATTAGGTATTAACTATTTTATAATTATGATAGTAAAAGGACTTTAAAATGAATATTGCTATAAAATTTCGCAAGTCCATACTGCTTATAACAAAAATCTTCATAGTACTGTCGGTCACCTTTTTGTTTATAAACACATGGAAGACTCACTACACAGAAGCGCTTTTCAGTAAAAACGGTAACTACCTGGTTGTGTTTGCTTTTTTAATAATTTTTATGACCTTTATAAGTCTTTACGGTGGCTTTAGGGTAGGAGTATCACGGCTGCACGAGCTTATATATAGTTTAACACTGGCAGTTGTATTTACTAACTTTGTTATGTACATGGTTTTCTGCCTTATTGCACGTCAAATTATGCCGTTTTGGCCAATTTTAATTGGTATGGCAGAGCAAATAGTAATGGTATTTATTGGTTCTTCTTGCGCCAATACTATTTATTTTAGGCTTTACAGCGCCAGAAAAATGATAGCGTTTTTCTCGGGTGATAAAACAGGCTTTGAGCTTATAAAGAAGATGTCTAAAATTCCCGAACGTTATTCTATAGAGCGCGGTGTTTCGGTAGATAACACTGATATGGAAAAAATTAATCAGCTGCTCGATAAATACGAAGCAGTAATTCTATGCGATTTTGATAAGTCTAAGAAAAATGAGATACTAAGAATGTGTTACCAAAAAGGTAAAAGGCTTTATATTTTGCCGTCAAGTAACGATATTATTCTTAATAACTCGTATCAAACTCAGGTTTTCGACACACCAATTTTAATGTGCCGTAATCGTGGACTCACCATAGAACAAGCTATGGCAAAACGTGTCATGGACATTGTTATTGCATCAATAGGTCTTATTTTGTTTAGTCCTATCATGCTGATAACCGCTGTAGCTATAAAACTGTGTGACGGCGGACCTATATTCTTTAAGCAAAAAAGAATAACCAAAGATAATAAGGAATTTGATATTTTAAAATTCCGCTCTATGATTGTAGATGCCGATAAAGATGGAGTTAGAGGCGCATCTGATAACGACGAAAGAATAACACCTGTAGGTAAAATTATTCGTCCGTTTAGAATAGATGAAATGCCACAACTTATAAACGTTTTAATGGGCGATATTTCTATGGTAGGCCCCCGTCCTGAGCGTGTAGAAAACGTTATAGAGTATACAAATGAGTTACCAGAGTTTGCTTTGCGCCACAGGGTTAAAGGCGGATTAACGGGTTATGCTCAAATTTATGGAAAATATAATACAAGTCCGCAAGATAAACTTAATATGGACTTGATTTATATTGAAAAATACTCTCTGCTTATGGATATTAAGTTAATGGCCATGACAGTAAAAATACTTTTTATTAAAGAGAGTACCGAAGGATTTAATGAGCCAACAAAAAAATGATAAAGAGGTTTTACTATGAATCACGATGCAACACTAGTTATAATGGCGGCCGGAATGGGAAGCCGATTTGGCGGTCTTAAACAGTTAGAGCCTGTTGGTAAGAACGGAGAGGCTATATTAGACTACTCGGTTTACGATGCAAAAAAAGCAGGTTTTAATAAGGTTGTTTTTGTTATTAAACACGCTATTGAAAAAGATTTTAGAGAATTAGTTGGTAGAAGAATCGAAAAAACAATAGATGTCGATTATGTTTTTCAAGAAATAGATGCTTTACCAAACGGCTTTGTTGCCCCCGCAGAGCGTCAAAAGCCTTGGGGAACAGGTCACGCTATTTTGTGTTGTAAAGATGTAGTAACAACACCATTTGCAGCTATTAATGCCGACGACTATTATGGCAAAGAGGCATTTTCTCAAATTTATAAAGGTCTTGCTAATAAAGATGAGTACTGTATGGTAGGCTTTAGACTTTGCAATACCTTAACCGAAAACGGTCACGTTTCACGTGGCGTATGCTCTATAGATGCCAACAACCAGCTTGTAGATATTGTTGAGCGCACCAAAATTATGGACTGCAAGTATGAAGATGAAAACGGTAATTGGATACCGCTAGATAAAAATACAGTTGTGTCTATGAATATGTGGGGCTTTGGTACCGACTTTTTCGGCCATTTACAAAACGGTTTTGAAAACTTCTTAAAAGAAAATATCAATACTCCTAAAGCAGAGTTTTATTTACCATTTATGGTAGACGAACTTATAAAGAAGGGCACTAAAAAGGTAAATGTTCTTATAGCCGAAGACAAATGGTACGGCGTTACATACAAAGAAGACAAACAGTTGGTTGTAGATGCTTTGCGCAAGATGACCGACCTTGGAATGTACGACTAATTTAATATGTCAACGCAGTACAAAGAAACGACAATATTGTTATTTGTCGTTTCTTTGTTTAATGGTGCAATTTGAGTGAAAATTGTCAAAGGTGGTTTTATAAATGAAATACCATATAATTCCAACAAAAAAAGAAGATTATTTTGTATCAAAATATATACATTCTGTGTTTTTTGAATATTTTGGCAAGGTTATTTATGACGGTATTTGGGTAGGTAAAGAAAGCAAAATAGAAAATATCGACGGCATCCGCAAAGATGTTATTGACGGTTGTAAAGAACTTTCGGTTGGCGCTATGCGTTGGCCGGGCGGTTGCTGTGCAGACCATTATCACTGGAAAAACGGTATAGGCAAAGACAGACAAGACCGTATGCACCCCATAGCAGATCTGGCAAATCCGGTTTGGCGTATGGATTTTGGTACCGATGAATTTATGCGTTTTTGCTCCCTTACAGGCGCTGACCCAATACTTACCGTAAATGTAGCTACAGGTACACCTGAAGAGTTTTTAGACTGGTACGAATATGTAAACGGACCGACCAATACAAAATACGGCGCGTTAAGAGCACAAAATGGTCATGCAGAGCCTTATAACGTTAAGTTTTGGGGAATAGGCAATACCGACGAAAACGTATGGCATATAGATTATAATAATCCTATTGCATATGCTCAAAATTATTTAAGGTACCAAACTGTTTTAAGAGAAGACAGAAGAAAGAAACTTTATTTTATAGGCCTTGGCCTTTCTATGCGCCATAGCTTGCCCGGTTGGCCCGGTAAGGCTCTTGATCACATAACTCGCAACCAAAGAGATATCGCTCCAAATGCTTTATCTATACACCATTATCTAGGCGGAGCAAAGCAAGGCGGTGAGATTTGTGGCGGCGAGACAGATTATACCGATGACGGATATTATGCATTGCTTAATTTGTTAGACCGTTATCAGTATGATATTGACTTGCACCGTATTACAATAAAAGAGCATACTCCTAAAGGCTCAAACACCAAAATTTGCTTTGATGAATGGGGAGTATGGCACCCGGAAGCTACAGTTCAAAATAATCAAAATCAAAAACAAACCATGCGCGATGCTATATTTGCGGCACTTACTTTCCATATTTTCTATAAAAATTCAGATATTGTTGAGTTTGCGATGGAAACTCAACTTTCCAACCTTTTACAAAGCTTGTTTGAAACCGACGGAGAAAAGTTCTACAAAACTCCTACATTCTATATTATGAAGCTTTTAAAAGAGCATACAAATCAGTATTTAACCAACGTTTTACCAAATGATATTGACTCTGATTTAGATACTGTTGCCACCGTAAGTGAGGATGGTAATAAACTTACGGTTAGTATTGTAAATAAGAATTTGTATGATAAAAAAGAAATAGACTTGTGTTTAAAAGAAAACTGGAAGGTTGTAAAGTCTAACATTGTTACTTGCAAGAATGTGCGCGACTATAACACGTTTGATGAACCCTATAATATTAAAGATGATGACTTTACAGTACCCGACAATTTATCCTTCGCAGTGCCAAAACATAGCGTAGTAAGAATTTGTTTAGAAAAAGCGTAGGGAAGAGCTAATAAAAATAAGCCACGGAAAGTCGTTTTCCGTGGCTTAAAATTAACTGCAAAATCTGTGCTTTCCTATAACCTTTATGAGCGGTCGTGACCATATCCATTTGTTTGTTGCGGTAGATGGGTTAAAATAATAAATTGCGCCACCGCTTGGGTCTAAGCCGTTTAAAGCATCACTTGCGGCAGAGTAGGCGCTGTCGGCTATAGGCTTGTCAAATTGGCCGTCATAAAGGCAAGAAAATGCACCATTTTGGTATATAACCCCCGATATAGAATCTGGGAACGAGGGGTGCTCAACTCGGTTTAAAACAACAGCACCAACAGCTACCTGTCCTTCGTACGGTTCGCCTCTAGCTTCGGCTGAAATCAGTCTGGCTAACAGCTCGTAGTCTGACGAAAAATAGTTATTGTTAGAGCCCGTTATTCCCATTGCGTTAAGGGTTTCTTTGCCCGCAATTCCGTCAACCTTCAGTCCGTTTTTTTGTTGAAAATATTTTACGGCATCTTTTGTTTTAGTGCCATATATTCCGTCTATTTGTCCAAAGTAATATCCCCAACGTTTTAGTTTGGTCTGTATTTGTGTTACTTCATCTCCGCGTGAGCCTATTTTGCTTACCGCAAAGCAGGGAAGAATACATATACATATTGATAGTAAAATTAAAACAAAGGTTTTTAATGCTTTCATTTTTATCACCAAGCATAGTGTTTGTTTAAAATTATTTTTTATTACAAAAGGAGCAATTTATGTTTATAAAACCATACGCGTTTTGCTTTAAAAGATTAAAATTTTCACCTAATATTATTTTAGCATCGCAGTCACCAAGACGTAAGGAATTAATTTCAAAAATTACTAATGATTTTACTTGTATTCCTGCAGATATTGAGGAGAAAATAGACCCTAATACCGATGTAATAAAAGTGCCTGTTATTTTAGCAAAGCAAAAGGCGGAATATGTAGCAAGTCATCACCGGGACCAAATAGTTTTAGGCTGCGATACTGTGGTAATTTTAAATAATAAAATTCTAGGTAAGCCGCGCAATAAAGAACAAGCATTAAGTATGCTAAAAGAGCTCTCAAACAATAAACATATTGTTGTTACTGGTTGTTGTATTGTAAAAGATGGCATATCAAAAACATTTAGTGTGGTATCAAATGTTTGGTTTAAAAAGCTTTCAGACAAGCAAATAACCGATTATATTAAAAGTGGCGATTGTTTTGATAAGGCTGGAGGGTATGGCATTCAGTCTGTCGGTAAAAAGCTAGTAAGAAAATATAGAGGAGACTACTTTAATATTGTAGGATTCCCCATAAAAGCTGTGCGAAAAGAACTTTTATTAATAAATGAAAAATAAATTTAAAATATTTTGTAAAAGCTATTGAATTAACAAAAGTTGTATTGTATAATATATAAGGCAGAAATTTGATAAATTGCTAAAAGGAGAAAATAAAATGACCACAAATAAAACAGTTATCAAATGGCTTGATGAAATTAAAGAATTAGTTAATCCAGACGAAGTTGTTTGGATTGACGGCAGTGATGAGCAAACCGAACAGCTCAGAGAAATCGCTGTAAAAACAGGTGAACTTTTAAAGCTTAACCAAGAGCTTTTGCCTGATTGCTATTTACACAGAACCAATCCTAATGACGTTGCACGTGTAGAAGACCGCACATTTATTTGTTCAAAGGTAAAAGAAGATGCAGGTCCTACCAATAACTGGTATGATCCTGAAGCTATGTATAAAAAGCTTTATAACATTGCACGCGGTTCTTATAAGGGTAAGACAATGTACGTTATTCCTTATTCTATGGGCCCTGTAGGTTCTCCTCTTGCTAAAATTGGTATTGAGGTAACCGACTCTGTTTACGTTGTTCTTAATATGCTTATTATGACCAGAGTAGGCAAAGATGTTTTAGAGGTTTTAGGCGACAGTGAAGATTGGGTAAGATGTTTCCATTCTCGTTGCGATATTGACCCCGAAAACAGATATATCTGCCAGTTCCCCGAAGACAATACAATTATCTCGGTTAACTCTGGTTACGGCGGTAACGTTTTACTTGGTAAAAAATGTTTTGCACTTAGAATAGCTTCTTACCAAGGTTGGAAAGAAGGCTGGATGGCAGAGCATATGCTTATTTTAGGCATTGAGAATCCTAAGGGCGAGGTTAAGTATGTTGCAGCAGCATTCCCATCTGCTTGCGGTAAAACCAACCTTGCTATGCTTATTCCGCCCGAGTATCTACGTAAAAAGGGTTACAAGGTTTGGACTGTTGGTGACGATATTGCTTGGATGCGTATAGGTAAAGATGGCAGACTTTATGCTATCAACCCCGAAAACGGTTTCTTTGGCGTTGCTCCAGGTACAAATGCTAAGTCTAACTACAATGCTTTAGCATCTACACGCAAGGGCACAATATTCACCAATGTATTACACAATTTAGATGATAATACAGTTTGGTGGGAGGGCCTTAATAAAGATCTTCCTACAAACGCAAACGACTGGAAGGGCAACAAGTGGGATGCTTCTAAGTTCGATAAGAGCGATAAGTCCACCTACGGTGCACACCCCAACTCAAGATTTACAGCACCCGCAAAGAACTGTCCTTGCATTTCTGAAGAGTTTGACAAGGGCGAGGGCGTGCCGATTTCTGCAATCATATTTGGTGGCAGACGTGCAAAGTGCGCTCCGCTTGTATATCAATCACGCGATTGGGTTAACGGCGTATTCGTAGGCTCCGCAATGGCTTCTGAAACAACTGCTGCAGCTGCAGGTGCAGTTGGTGTTGTTCGTAGAGATCCTATGGCAATGCTTCCGTTCTGCGGTTATCATATGGGCGACTACTTTAAGCACTGGCTTGCTATGGGTGAAAAGCTCGGCGATAAAGCTCCTAAGATCTTCAACGTTAACTGGTTTAGAACCGATGACGAGGGCAACTTCATCTGGCCCGGATTTGGTGATAACATCCGTGTTCTTAATTGGATTATTGACCGTTGCGAAGGCAAGGTAGGCGCTACCGAGACTCCTATCGGCTATGTTCCTAACGCAGAGGATATCGACCTTACCGACCTTGACTTTGATATTGAAACCTTAAAGAGCATCTTAAAGGTAGATAATGCAACTTGGAAACAAGAAGCGGCCGAAATTGAAGAGCATTACAAGAAGTTTGGCGACAGACTTCCTGAAGAACTTAGAGCAGAACTTAATAAGCTTATTAGTGCTCTTAACTAATTTATATGGTGTTTTTAAAGCGTGGGCAATTGCCCACGCTTTTGTTTTATTATTGACTATACTATTAAAATGTGTTATCGTATATGTAAGAAAAATTCTTAAAAGGGTGATTAAAATGAAAACAATCACAAAATCTGTAATTCGTTTTATCTGTTTAACTTTGTGTGCGGTTTTAATGTTATTAAGTGTAATTGGCTGTGATGGAGGTATTGCTTCAAATAAATACGGAAACTCTTATTCTAACCTTTCAAATTCTGCAATAGCAGCGAAGCAGGGTAATTGGATTTATTACGCTACCAAAAAGGGAGTTTATAAGGTGAAGGACAATGGCCAAGATGCACAAATGTTGTATCAAGGCAACTGTAATAATATAAGCGTAGTAGGTAAATGGGTTTATTTTAGAGAGTATGGATCTTTAGACTTTTACAGAATGAAAACCAATGGTAATAACAAGGAAGTTTTTTTATCTGATGTTGAAAAGCTTTGTATTGCTAACGACTGGGTATATTATACTCGTTTAGATGATGGAGCATTGTATAAAACAAAACTCAGTGATACATCAAAACCTGTATGTATTATTAATGATTTAGTTAAAAATAGATTCGACGTTGTTGATGATAAAATTTTTTGGGTTAATAATGGCAATATTAAGGAGTTTGACCTTGATGGAAAATTATTAAATGAGTATGAAGGCACAAACTCTTTATTAGAAGAAGATGGTTATTATTATAGTGTTGCTCCGGCTCAAAGTGATGGCTACGGAATACAAAAATCTAAAATAGACGGATCTGAATCTGTGCGTTTAGCTTTGCAAAGACCTGTAGATGAATTAGCAATTTATGACGGATGGCTTTATTATACCACCAAAGATTCAAAACATAATATTTGCAGAATAAAAACAGATGGTACAAACGATGAAATATTGAATAATGAGTATTCTACACAGATAAGTATTGTAGGAGATTGGATTTATTATAAATTAGGTACCAAAGATAATACTAGTGGAAACTATGTGTTTAGCTATTATAGAATGCATTTAGACGGAAGCGAAAACCAACAAATAGAAGAATAAATTTTAAAAAGCAAAATGCAGCTTCATAAACTGTATTTTGCTTTTTTTAAACTATTGACTATTTTATGTTTGGCGGTTAAAATATAATAAAGAATAAAAATTATTTTAAGGAGAAAAATATGAACGAAGAATATAATCCGGATATAATAACTCTTGCTAACGATGACGGAAAAGAATTTACTTTTGAAGTTCTTGATAGCTTAGAGACCGACACAGACAGATATTTAGCATTGTTGCCGGTTCATCAAGATCCTGAAAAAATTCTTGAAGAAAGCGGAGAGCTTGTAATTGTCAAGGTTACCGAAGAAGACGGCGAAGAGTACTTTGAAGAAATAGAGGACGATGATGAGTACGAAACCGTAGCAGATGCTTTTATAGACCGTTTACAAGATTTTTTTGAAATAGAAGAAAAATAATTAGTAAGTTATCCTGCCCTGTTCGCGAACGATATCTATTATAACCCTACAACTTTTATTATGGGAGTCTTTTCTCCGGCAGCGGGTTTGCAGACCTCCCGATTTATTCGGACGTTGGGAGCACAAAACTGTTGGGCGGACACCCACCTGCTTTTTGCAGGTTATTATTAGAGCGATACGGCAGGGCGGGAGCAAATATTCTTTCGACATTTAATAATTTTTTCAAATAAAAACACCGTAAATATTTCAAAAAGACATATTTATTGACAAAATTTAACAGTTATGATATAATATGTTAAATTTTTAAGGGGTGGTTTTAAATGAAAGCAACTGGTATAGTTCGTAGTATAGACAAGCTAGGTAGATTTGTTATACCAATGGAACTTCGTCGTCAGCTTGATGTTGCCAGTGATGATGCTAACATAGAAGTGTTTGTAGATGACGATAAAATAATACTAAAAAAATATCATCCAACATGCACTTTTTGCGATAATTCAGAAGACATTGTTTCTTTAAACGGAAAAAATGTTTGTAAAGCTTGTATTGAAAAACTAGTTTCGTTAAAAGAGATAACAGAATAAAGTTTTATTAAATTTAAAGCCGTAAACCAGTTAAGGTTTACGGCTTTTTGTTAACTGTATTTTCGTTTATCAATCTGTAATTTTATATCAGATATTTTGTTCACAACTGCAACTTTATTTTTTTTGTATGCGGTGTGTAGTTTTAAATATACACGGTAAATATTTGTTGATACTATAAAGCAAAATTTACCCGGTCTTAAAACTCTACGCATAAGTAGGTACATAAATTTACTTGTAGAAGTTTTTAAAACATCTTCTAGCAATAGGTGAGTGCTATGCAACTGTTTAGCATAATATGCATCATAGGTATTTGTTAAAGAGTAACGAAGCATTTCTATAACCTTAAAGCTGCGCTCTAATGAATCATAACAATTAAGCGAGTTTGCTTTTTGCAACTGTTCCATTAAGGTCTCGGTTGGCTTACGTTTAATTTTAAGAAGTCTAAGCTGGTTTCTAATATCGTAAAAATAATATTCACAAATCTTTTTGGTGTTGTGTTTAAATGATTTTGTGGCATGTTCATACGAGTATAGCCATTTTGTAAATAAGCTTCTAAATGCAATTATAACAAGTATAGCAGCCAACACGAGCAATATGACAATTAAAGTGTTAAGCTCAAAGGCTTTGTCTGGCTTAGGATCTTCTTGTGGTTCTTCTTCAAACAAATCGTCAGGTAATGGCTCGTACTCAGGCTTGCTTTCTGGGGTGCCATTGTCATCTTCAACCACCTGTTCTTCTTCGGTTGGTGGGTTTATTGGTGATGGGTTAAATGTTACCCAACCAACGTTTTTAATGTAGCACTCTACCCAAGCAAAAGCATCGCTTTCGGTTGCAGAGAAGCAACTAAACTGTTCGTTCCAGGTTTCTGCGTAGTAACCGCCTACCACTCTAGACGGAATTCCTAAAGAACGTGCCATGACGGCCAAGCAGTTGGCGTAATATACGCTAGAACCGCTTCTTGTTCTTAAAAGTTGTACCGCAAGGTCGGTATTATTTGGCAAAGCACCTGGAGTGTTTGTGTAAACAAACACCTTAGAATCTGATAAGTAGCGTGTCATTTCAGCTACCATTTCGTAGTCACTTTTTAGTCCGTCGGTAAGTTTAAGTGCATGGTTAATAACAGATTTTGGAAAGTTTTCGGGAAGAGCGGTGTATTTTTGTATAAATTCGGTATTATCGGCCATAGGGTCTTTTACAAGGCTCGTAAATAGAGGTAGGGTAGCAATACGTGCATAATTTAATTGGAAATCGTTATAATTTACGGTGTATGTGTAACCTTCGGGCAATTCGGTAAAGGCAAAAACCTCCGATAAATAGTTGTACATTATTGGGTCAATAAGAGGTGTGTCTTCTTTTATAGATGTTGCGCCGTTAGGCATAAGTAGAAGCGGTGAAGGTTTAATAAGGGTAACCGTTGCTGATTTTGGTGTGTAAATTTCGGTAAGTATACTGTTAATTGCCTTATCGGTACTTACATTATCATCAAATACAGCGGTTTGGTCGTCTTTAAAGTATTTGCTATCGTACCTATATGCAGTATCAAACGAAGCTTTCCACATGGTACCATCCCAAACATCTAAGACAATGGCTTTTAAAAGAATCTTGTCTTTGTGTTCAGATTCAACAATTGCAACGACCTCATCGCTTTCAAATTCTAAATTACCGCCAAGTCTCATACGGGGTTGAAGACCTAAAGCGTGAAGGTTTGTTTGCTTAAAGCTTTTTTGTCGAACGCTATATATATTGGTAGCAGTTTGAAGATCTGCTGTAATATTGGTTGCAAATCTTCTGCGCATTGCCATAGTATCGGTAGGCAACACCACAGATGCCACAACTATTCCCAATACACAAACAACTGCTGCAACTGCTTGTACGGTCCAGCGGGGGGTGATGGTATCGGGTTTTTTGCGTTTAAATATTGCTTTGAGAGATTTGCGCTTACTGTAAAAGTTAGTAGAAACAACAGGTAATGAGCCCGCAGCTATTAAAATGGCAATGGTTAAGTTGTTTGCGGTAATACCGTAAAGTGTATATATTCCAACAATAATAAAAGCAGCAACATCTAATGGGTATACGCTATGTAAAACACGTACAAAAACAAATACTATTAGGCAAACGCCTACACAAAGGCCAGCTTGCATAACGGTATAGCTTTGCGCAACGTTATACTCAGAGTCAGGTAACATGCCGGTAAATAACCAGTTCATAAAACCCGATACATAGTTTATAAAGTCGAACAACTTATTAAACAGCAATAAGAATACAGTTGTTAAAACCAAAGCTCCGCCTAAAGCAACCAGACTTTTCCAACCAAAAATTGAAGCGGCAGATAATGCTATTGTAATTAGTAATGAGTATAAAAAAATGGTGCCCAATGTGTAGTTGGGTGAAATCTGAGGATAAACAGCCAGAACTAAGCCGCTAGATAAAAGAAAGCAACTAATGGTATCTAACAGTAGCTCAAATAAGGAGATGTTTTTCTTAACAAATTTCATTATAAACACTCTCCTAACTTATCACTAATTTGGTCAGCATCGTAAATAACTACTGGCTTTGCGTTAGAAGCAGAGAATAATGCGTATATCTTTTGTGCTGATTTTTCATCTGCGGCAGGTACAATGCAAGAAACTATGTAGTCTTGTTCGAATAACGTGTTAACCGAATTCATAAGAACTTCTGATGGATTAGCGGTTATTACATGAACAGTGTTTGCATTACTAAACTGCGCACTATCAAGTAACGGAATATCAAGCGGTACGAGGTCTTTTGCAAATTTAAACGAAATAAGAAGTTCGTCTAATTTCGCATATTCACTGGGCGATGTTGCTACACACTCAAACTCACTCGAAACGGTTTTATCGGGAATTCTAACTAGCAATAATCTAACGTTGCAGTTTTTGTTAAGATAATATTTGGCAATAGTAGCAGCGATATCGCACGCAAGATTTGCACATTCATTGGGGTTAAATGTGCTTAATGAATCAAGCAAAATGAGAACTTGAGGGTTTTGTTCAAGCTCGAACTTGCGAACATAAAGTTCACGTGTTTTTGCGGTTTGCTTCCAGTTAATTCTCTTAAGTGGGTCACCATATTGGTACGGGCGTGAACTAGACAATGAATCGCCCGCATCGGACTCCTTAATTTGTGTAAGGTCTAAACCGATTTTAGAAGGTGGGTTTATATGTTGGTTATCAATATCGTATGCTTTTGGGTGAACGCTAACTGAATGCGCAACTGCAATTAACTCTCTGTTTTGCAAAAGCGGAAATGAGAACAACCCAAAAATATCATGAACATACATTTTTTGTATGCCAACCTGCCAAACTCCCTTATAAGCGCACAGCAACTCAAAGCTGTATTTTTTATTGCAGTTTCCGGGCAATAAACACAGCATATGGTTTTGAGTGCCTTTAAGGCTTTTATTAGATTTTGTAAGACCGGGAATAGTTATGTAAATATCGCATATGCATGGCAGTAAAATTACGCCGCGCATATGAACCGTTAAAGATATGGTCTCATTGCGCTGTACGTCATTGTTGGGTAGTTTGCTGTTTACGGTTATTGCTACTGCTGCAAGTAGACAAGATATTGCCGAAAACAAACAAACGGCGGCAAGGGCGTACGCTATAAAAAACAATTCTCTGATACCTGTACCCATTGCAAGAATTAAGGTTGCTACAAATATCAGTATAAATCCAATTCCTCTTCTAGACATTATTCGGCCTTCGGTATCTTAATATTTTTTAATATGTTGTTTACAACTTCAAGTTGAGCATTTGAGCCTATACCTGCTCTGCCGCGCATAATTATACGATGACATAAAACGTAAGGGGCAAGTTTTTTAATATCATCGGGTGTTACAAAGTCACGGCCGTTTAGCATGGCATGGCCGCAAGCGGCTTGTAATAAGGCAATAGAACCACGAGGACTGGCTCCTATAAGCACGCCGTCGTAATTACGTGTTGCTTCTACAATATCAACAATATAATTCATTAGTTTTTCATCGCAATGAACATTTTCTACCTGTTTTTGCATAGCAAGAACATCTTCGGCAGATGCAACAGGATCAAGATTAACCACATCGGTAACAGAGCGGTGAGATTTTAAAATTTCAAGTTCTCCTGCTTTGGTGGGATATCCCATGCTCAGCTGCATGAAAAATCTGTCTAACTGTGCTTCTGGAAGGGGATATGTACCTGCCATATCGACAGGGTTTTGTGTAGCCAAAACCATAAAGGGCTTTGGTAGAATATATGTGTTTGCATCGACAGTTACTTGGCGCTCTTGCATAGCCTCTAATAGAGCGGACTGTGTCTTAGGACTGGCACGGTTAATTTCATCGGCCAAAACTATTTGATGCATAATGCTACCCTTGTGAAATTCCTTTTCGCCGGTTTTCATGTTAAACATAGTAAATCCGGTTATATCTGAGGGCAGAATATCGGGTGTAAACTGAATTCTTTGAAAATTGCAGCCTAAGCTAGATGCCAAAGCTGAAACCATAGTAGTTTTACCAAGACCGGGTACGTCCTCAACCAAAACATGACCTGAACATATTAACGAAACTAGTAAAAGGTCAATAACTTCGTCTTTTCCAACTACAGCTTTCTTTATATTTTCTTTTATTTGGCTTAGTGTTTTTGAATAATCCATATATAATTCCCCTCAAATTTAATAATATTTAACTAATTTTATCATAAAAGAACAAGTATGTCTACAAAATTATATCTACCTATCGTGTATATTGTAAAATCGTCTAATCATACATAATTATTTAAACGTAAGAACTAAAATTTATGTTGATAAGCGGCCATTTATTTGATATAATCATAATAAATATACCTACAAGGAGTGTCTGAAATGGCAAAGGTAACCTTGCTTACATATACGCCAAACCCAGAGTTTGCTGTGGCTTCAGCGGCAAAACTGTGTTATAGTCCTGCTACCATAGAAACCATACGCGATGGCCTTGACGAGCAAAAGGCAGCGTCATTTGTTGAAATGCTTTCTGAAATTGGTCATGAAAGTCCAATTGAACATGTTAGTTTTACTTTTGGAATTGAAGGTGTATCTAGAGCGCTACTTGCACAAATAACACGTCATAGAATTGCGTCATTTTCGGTTCAGAGTCAAAGATATGTTACAGAGAACGATTTTGAATATGTTACTCCGCCCGAAATTAAGTCTGTTCCAGAAGCACACGCTTTGTTTTTAGAAGCCATGCAAAAAGATAAGGAATATTATGACAAAATCACCGATATCTTGCGCAAAAAACATTTTAATGATTTTGTTGCTAGTGGTATGGATGAAAAATCAGCAAAAAGGTCGGCAGAGAAAAAAGCAATAGAAGACGCGCGTTTTGTTTTGCCAAATGCTTGCGATACCAAAATGGTAGTTACAATGAACGCCAGAAGTCTAATGAATTTCTTCAGACATCGTTGTTGTAACCGTGCACAGTGGGAAATTAAGGCAGTAGCCGATCAAATGCTAGAACTGGTTGTGGCGGTGGCTCCTAACTTGTTTAAAAGCGCAGGACCAACCTGTGTGTGTTCAAAATGTCCCGAAGGAAAAATGACCTGCGGTAAGGCAAATGAAATGAAAGAGTTCTACAAAAAATTAAAGGACAAGCAGTGATAAAATGGGAAAACTAATTGTTATAGAAGGTCTTGACGGAAGCGGAAAATCTACACAACTCAACTTATTACCAGAGGCTTTAAAGCAAAAAGGGTATGAAACGGTTAGTGTGTCGTTTCCAGATTATGATAGTGATTCATCGGCACTTGTTAAAATGTATTTAGCCGGTGAATTTGGCTCTAAACCTGGTGACGTTAATGCATATGCATCTTCGGTTTTTTATGCGGTAGACAGATATGCCTCGTTTAAAACAAATTGGTCAAACGCCTACAATAATGGTAAGGTAGTAGTATCTGGTAGATACACCACCTCTAATGCGGTGCATCAAGCTTCAAAATTACCGCGTGAACAATGGGAGTCGTTTTTAAATTGGCTATACGATTTTGAATATAACAAAATTGGTATTCCAAAGCCCGATTTAGTAATATTTTTAGATATGCCTACAGATGTTTCGCAAAAGCTTCTTAGCGGACGTTATAAGGGCGACGAAAATAAAAAAGATATTCACGAAAGAGATGTTGAATATCTAGAGAATTGTCGTAAGTCAGCACTTTTTACAGCCGAGTATTCGGGTTGGAAAATAATTCCTTGTGCTAAAGATGGCAATGCCAGAACAATAGAAGAAATTTCGGCCGATATTTTGGACGAAGCTTTAAAAATACTTTAGGATGTTTATTTATGATATATGTTTTTTTAGCCGAAGGCTTTGAAGAAATAGAAGCGCTTGCAACGGTAGATATTTTACGCAGAAGCGAATTAGAGGTAGCAACAGTTGGTGTGGGCAATAAAGTGGTAACCGGTTCTCACGGAATACCAGTTTTTTGCGATGTTGTTGACTGCGAGATTTTGCCCGATGAAACTATGCAAGCGGTAATTTTGCCCGGTGGTATGCCAGGTACACTTAATTTAGAAAAATCCGAAAAGGTGCAAATGTTTATAGATTATGCTGCTAAGAACAATATTCTTATTGCGGCAATATGCGCAGCACCGTCTATTTTAGGTCATAAAGGACTTTTACAAGACATAGAAGCAACCTGTTATACCGGCTTTGAAGAGCAACTTATGGGAGCAAAAATCTCTAATGTCCCTGTGTGCATAAGCGGTAATATTATTACAGCTAACGGTGCAGGCTCTGCTTTGGATTTTGGCTTTGCAATAGCGGGTTATTTTTCTTGTAATACTAAGAAGTTAAAGGCGGCAATGAAATGCGCCCTATAGATATTAGAAAATACAAACAAGATATTAGAGTGGCCGCCCGCGAAAAACGAAACTCTATAGATCCCGAGATACGAAAACAGAATGATATTAAAATTGCAGAAAATGTACGAAAATTATACCAATATGCTTCAGCCGAGACTATATTGGTTTATGTTTCTACGCCTATAGAAATCAGCACAGAATTAATAATTAAGAATGCCTGGGCAGATTCTAAAAAAGTTGCAGTTCCTAGGTGCATTTCAGGCACAAGAGATATGGAGTTTCATTATATAAATTCTTTTGACGATTTATCGCCCGGAACCTTTTATGTTCTGGAACCGCCCGCAGATTATCCTATAGTAACAGATTTTACAAAGTGTTTAATGCTGTTGCCGTCTATTACTGTTGACGTTAACGGTTATAGATTAGGCTACGGAATGGGATATTACGACAGATATATGTCGCGTTATACCGGATTTTCTGCAGTGCTTTGCTATAGTGACGAAATTCGTCATCATTTATACCATGGCAGGTTTGACAGGCCCGCAAATGCAATTATTTCTGAACAACGAATAAAAACTTGCAAACGAATTCAACCAAAATTCAAAGGGAGCCAGTACTAATGGATAATAATTTAAATCCGAATACAGAAAATCAGTCAAATAAGTCGGCAGATAATTATATTATTTCTGAAGGCTTTATGCTTGACACATCTACCGATGATTCAAAAGCTTTAAAACGCAAAAAGTCAAATAAAAAAGGCTGTCTAGGTGCAGGTATTTGGATAGGTATAATTTTCTTAATTTCGGCCGTAATTGCTGCATTCATAATTATTTTGAGTTTTGATTATCTGGGTATAGGTCGTGGAAGCGAAAAAACCGTTTTAGTTGATATTGAAAAGGGTATGAGCGGTAAACAAATAGCTCAAAAACTAGAGGATGCCGATGCTATAAACAATGCCTTTATGTTCAGAATGTATTCAAAAATAAAGGGTTACGAATCAGACTATAAGTATGGCGTTTACACGTTTAGTAATGAGCTTGGCTATGATGATATTGCCAACAAACTTCAAAAAGAGGGCGCTAAAGCCCAGAGTGTAACGGTAACCATTCCCGAAATGGCATCAGTAGACGATATTGCAAAAATTTTAGACGAAGCAGGCGTATGTACTGTAGCAGATTTTAAGAGTGCTGTTAAAAACGCTGAACTAGGATTTGAAATTGCAAAAGATATACCCACAAAATCTGTGTATTATAGGTTAGAAGGATATCTTTTCCCCGACACATACGATTTTTACTCATATGATTCTAAAGAGTGTGCTCGTTTAGCGGTTGAAAAAATGGTGCGCACCATGGATGAGCGTTTTGATGCAGATATGCGCAAAAAGGCATCGGATATGGGATATTCTATACACGAGATTTTAACTATGGCATCTATTGTTGAACTTGAGGCGGGTGGCTCACCTAGTGAAATGAGCAATGTTGCAGCGGTATTTTATAACAGATTAAATTGGGATGAACCTAAATTTCTTGGTTCGTCTCCCACAATGGATTATCCGCATGGTAACGGTAGATACGATACCAATAAAAACGAGGGCCTTCCACCAGGACCTCTTTGTTCGCCTAGTTTAAATTCTATTAAAGCTGCTTTAAATCCAACTGAAAATTTTGAATATACATATTTTGTTACCGATAAAGTAATGAAGTTCTATTACAACAAAACATTGGCAGAGCACAAGGCAACTATAAAAAAACTAAAAGCAGATAAAAATTGGTTAGGATAATTCATTATGAGCAATACTTTCAAAATTCCCGAACTTTTATGTCCGGCGGGTGATATTGAACGTCTTTATGCCGCGGTAGACTATGGCGCCGATGCGGTTTATTTGGCGGGCGAAGAATTTGGTATGCGCACCGCCGCTACAAATTTTGGCGAGGAAGATTTAATTAAGGGCATAGAATATGCTCACAAAAACAACGTTAAAGTGCATGTTACATGCAACACCTTGCCCAGAAATGACGAAATTGACAGAATACCGCAGTTTTTAGAGTTTTTGAATTCTGCCGGTGCCGATGCTGTTATTGCAGCAGATATAGGCACCATAAGTCTTGTAAAAAAATATGCTCCTAATATAGATGTGCATGTATCAGTACAATCCGGAATAGTAAATTATCTTACGGCTAACGAGTTTTATAATATGGGCGCAAAACGTATTGTGCTTGCAAGAGAATTATCGTTAGATGAAATTGCGGGCATTAGGGCAAAAACACCGAAAGACCTAGAAATAGAAACCTTTGTTCACGGTGCAATGTGTGTGTCATTCTCGGCCAGATGTTTGCTTTCAAGCTATATGACCGGCAGAGATGCCAATAGAGGAGACTGCGCACAACCTTGCCGTTGGAGTTATTCACTTATAGAACAAAAGCGTCCCGGTGAGCTTTACGATATTACCGAGACTGACAAAGGCACATATATTTTAAATGCAAACGACCTTAATATGTCAAAACACCTAGATCTTTTAGCTAAGGCGGGTGTAGACAGCCTGAAAATCGAGGGTAGAGCAAAGTCGCATTATTATGTTGCCGTTACCACAAATGCTTACAGGGGAGCGCTTGACTCGTTAAAAGTGAACAACGATAACTGGCAACTTCCTGCTTGGGTTGATGATGAACTAAATAAAATAAGTCACCGCACATATTCTACCGGATTTTATTTTGGAACACCCAAAAATTCACAAACCTATCAGTCTGCGGGCTATGTAAGAGATTATACCGTAGCAGGTGTTGTTAATGGGTACGAAAATGGTATGGTTAAAGTGGTTATGAAGAATAAGTTCTCGCGTGGTTGCGAGTTTGACTGTCTAGAACCAAAAAATATGCCATTTATATTTACGGCCAACGAGCTGTATGATATAAATTTAAATCCGTTAGAATCGGCAATACATCCTATGATGGAAGTGCTTATACCATACGAACGTCCAATAAAGACTGGAGCACTGCTTAGAATAAAAGCATAATATTCTGATTTAAAATGCTGCTTTAAGGCAATGATATTATTATCTTGCTTTAAGGCGGTTTTTTTATGCTTAAAAACGAAAAAAACAGTATTTTGTTTAGAACGGCATCGGTGTTTGCAGTATTGCTATCTTTAGCGCTGGTTTGTATTATTCGTATTTTAGTAATAAGCAGTTCTGAGGAATTAAGGGCTAGCGCCGCTAAAAATTCGTATAGCGTAAGCGTTAAAAGGTTAAGAGGAACTATTTTAGATACTAATTTAAGGCCAATAACAAACAGAGAATCCGAATTTCTTGCATTTGTTTTTCCTACTGAGCAAGCTGTAATAAAAATTAGCGAACTCATAAGTGGTGAACAATTAGAAAAAGTACTTGACACATTAAAAAGTGGCAAAGTCGCAGTAGTGGCACTAGAAAAGGCGGTACAGTGTGACGGAATAGAGTGTATAAAGGTAAAAAAACACATAACAGAGAATACTGTAGCCGAGCATTTAATTGGTTATTTAGATACTTCTGGGCACGGCGTGTGTGGACTTGAGGCTGATTTTGACGATATTTTATATTCTGATAAATTTATAAATATAAGATATTCTTGTGATGCTAAGGGCAATTTGCTTTACGATGATGTGAAAATAGATTTTGACGAGTCGGTTTATGATAACTCGGTAGTTACAACTATAGATTTAACCATGCAAAATATTGTTCAAAAGGCTATGCATAACACCGCAAAGGGAGCGGCACTTGTTTTAGAGGCGTCTAGTGGCAAAATAAGGGCCATGGTTAGCAAACCATCATATAATTTAACAAGTGTAAAAGACTATCTTAACGATAAAGATTCTGCTTTAATAAATCGAGCGCTTAGCGCGTATGATGTAGGTTCGGTGTTTAAACCCTGTATTGCTGCGGCGGCACTACAGACAAATGTTAATTTAGCCGGTCAATATTTTTGTTCGGGGAGTGAAAAAATTGCCAATCACGATTTTGTTTGTAATAGCCATTTAGGACATGGTAATATTAATCTTAAATCAGCAATAGCGTATTCATGTAACACATATTTTTATAATTTGGCAGTTAAAACTGGGGCTCAAAATCTTTATAATGCGGCATCAAATTATCCGTTTGGTCAGATTATATCATTAACAAAATCAATTAAAACGGCAAAAGGAAACCTAACTAGTCTTAGTAGGTTGCAATCTAGTGATGCCGCTATTGCTAATTTTGCAATAGGGCAGGGCGATTTACTCATTTCCCCATTATCACTCGCTACACTTTATAATGCCATTGCATGCAAAGGGGTATATATAACACCATCACTAATAGAGAAGACAATAGATAATGGTCATATAACTGAATACGGGGTGTCTGCTGCAACGCGTGTTATGAGTGAAGAAACAGCAAACACAATAAAAGAGCACCTAAAAGACGTTGTGTTATACGGTACGGGCACTAAAGCAAATCCAAAACTTGTTTCTGCGGCCGGAAAGACTGCAACTGCACAAACCGGAAGCGTTGTAGAGCAGAATATGGTTTCTAACGGTTGGTTTTGCGGATTTTTCCCAGCAGATAAACCTAAATACATTGTTGTTGTAATGGTAGAAGGAGCAAAATCGGGCGGTGAAATTGCTGCACCTATTTTTAGCACAATAGCCGACGAATTTGCAAAATGCGATTTTGTAAATTCTAAGTGAATATTAGCTATATTTTTATAATACAAAAGTTGACAAAATATTTAAGGTAGTTTATACTATAGTAGTATATGATTTTTAATTATTTAGGGAGTTTTTTAAATGGAATGGATGTCACTCAACACACTAAGAGAAAAGTATCTTTCGTTTTTTGAATCGAAGGGTCACTTAAGAATTGAAAGTTTTTCTTTAGTGCCTAATAACGATAATTCTCTTTTACTAATAAACTCGGGTATGGCTCCTATGAAAAAGTTTTTCACAGGTGAGGTAACTCCGCCTAGAAACAGAGTAACCACATGTCAAAAATGTATTCGTACACCTGACCTTGAGCGTGTTGGTCATACCGCACGTCATGGTACATACTTTGAGATGCTCGGTAACTTTTCATTTGGCGATTATTTTAAAAACGAAGCTATACCGTGGGCATGGGAGTTTTTAACTAAAGAACTCGAAATAGATGCTAATTTACTTTGGCCTTCTGTTTATGAAGAAGACGACGAAGCATATGCAATCTGGCGCGATGTTATAAAGGTACCCGAAGAGCATATTGTAAGACTTGGTAAGGCTGATAATTTCTGGGAGCACGGAACAGGTCCTTGTGGCCCATGTAGTGAAATATATTTTGATCGTGGTATAAAATATGGTTGTGGCTCTAAAGACTGCAAGCCTGGCTGTGACTGCGACAGATATATGGAAATTTGGAACAACGTGTTCTCGCAGTTTAACAATATGGGTGATGGCACCTATACCGAGCTTGAGCATAAGAATATAGATACCGGTATGGGTCTTGAGCGTTTGGCTTGCGTAATTCAGGGCGTAGACAATATGTTCGAGGTTGATACTGTACGTAAAATATTAGATAAGGTTTGTGAGCTTTCGGGCAAAGAGTATGGCAAGGGCGAGAAGTCTGACATATCAATTCGTGCTATTACCGACCACGCAAGAGCTGCAACGTTTATGATAAGCGATGGTATTATTCCGTCTAACGAGGGTAGAGGCTACGTTTTACGTCGTCTTATTCGTCGCGCATCACGACACGGCAAGTTAATAGGTATTAACCGCCCATTCCTTGAAGATATGTGTAATGTTGTTATTGAAGAAAATAAATCAGGCTATCCTGAACTTATAGCAAAGCGCGACATTATAATTAAGGTTATTACAAATGAAGAAGCAGGTTTTGCAAAAACTATAGACCAAGGTCTTGGTATTCTATCTCAGCTTATGTCAAAGGGCTCTGTGCTTTCGGCAGAAGACGCCTTTAGACTTTACGACACATATGGTTTCCCATTTGATCTTACCAAAGACATTGTTGCTGAAAACGGTATGCAGGTAGACGAAGAGGGCTTTAATGCGCTAATGGAAAAACAACGCAACCTAGCTCGCTCGTCAAGAAAGGCTGCAGATGCTGAAAGTTGGAGTAGTGACGGCATTAGTTTTGATAATATAGCTAAGACTGAATTCTTAGGTTATGCACAAAACAAATGTACTGCAAAGGTGCTCGACATTGTATGTGATGGTGAGCATACAAGCGTTATAAACGAAAACAGCAAGGCTATTATTGTTTTAGATTCTACTGTATTTTATGGCGAGAGTGGCGGACAGGTTGGCGATACAGGTGTTATTATAGGCGAAAATTCTGCTGAATTTGCTGTATCCGATACTCAGAAAACTGCTGGTGGCGTGTTTACACATTACGGCACATTAAATAGTGGCGCTTTAAGTGTTGGCGATACCGTTACAGTTAGCATTGATGTTGAAAAACGAAATGCCATACGTCGTAATCATACTGCAGCACACTTATTACAAGCTGCATTAAGAAAGGTTTTGGGCACTCATGTTGAGCAAGCAGGCCAACTTGTAAATGCTTCTGCGGTTAGATTCGACTTTACTCATTTCTCACCCTTAACCCAAGAAGAAATTACAAAGGTTGAAGATATTGTTAACAATGCTATTATGAATTCGGTTGTTGTTAATAACTCCGAAATGCCTATTGAAGAGGCTAAAAAAATGGGCGCAATGGCATTATTCGGTGAAAAATACGGTAACATTGTTAGAGTAGTTGCCATAGATAACGAATCGGTTGAACTTTGCGGTGGTACTCACGTTGCAAATACCGGAAATCTTGGCTTATTTAAAATTGTTTCTGAAAACTCAGTTGCTGCAGGTGTTAGAAGAATAGAGGCAGTAACCGGTAAAAATGTACTAACTCTTTTAAACAACTACAAGTCATCTATATTAAATACGGCTCAAGTATTAAAAGCAAACAACCCAGATGAGCTTGTTAAAAAAGCAGAGCAGGTAGTTGCCGAATTAAAAGAGCGTGATAAAGCAATAGAAAAGTTAGAAGCAAAAATAGCTTCGGCACAAACCGACGATCTTATTAAGAATGCTGAAATTGTTGGTGAAATAAAGGTTGTTAAGGCATTACTTAACGGCGTAGATGCCGACCATATGCGTACTTTATGTGATACCTTTAAGGCAAATAACCCAGATGTTGTTTGTGCTTTTGCGTCGGTTAACGGACCAAAGCTTACATTCTGTACTGCTTGTGGCACACAGGCTGTGGCAAAGGGTGCTAATGCGGGCGCATTAGTTAGAGAAATTGCCAAAATTGCAGGCGGTAACGGTGGCGGTAAGGCCGATAGCGCTATGGCGGGCGGTAAAGATGTATCTAAGGCAGAGGAAGCTTTAAACGCTGTATTAGATATAGTCAAATCACAGCTAAAGTAAGAGGGTGTATTATGGATTGTTTGTTTTGTAAAATTGTGGCGGGTGAAATACCTAGCACCAAGGTCTATGAAGATGAATGGGTTTATGCTTTTTTAGATATAGAGCCTCAAGCCCCGTTTCATGCAATTGTGATTCCGAAAGAACACATTAAAAGTGCAGATCAAATAAATGCTCAGAACAGCATTGTGATTTCAAAGGTTTTCGAGGCTATTGCTAAAATTGCAAAGAACGAAAATCTTGAAAATGGTTATCGAATAGTTAACAACTGCGGAGCTGATGCCGGCCAAACAGTGGGTCATATACATTTTCATTTGCTTGCTCGCAGAAATTTAGCTTGGCCACCGGGTTAAGATTTGTTAGAGGAGATTATTATGGGTAAAACATATAAAATGCAAATAGCTGGTTTAGAACGTGAACTACAGCTCTTTGCAGTAAATGATAAACTTGACATTGCAGCATTTATAATTTTTGGTGATGTAGAGCTTACAGTGGCTGCATCTGAAAAGCTTTTAGAAAAAGTGCCTGATTTTGACGTTATACTTACTCCAGAGGCAAAGAGCATACCTTTAGCTTATGAAATGGCTCGTCAGTCATCAAAGCCGTATGTAGTTGCCAGAAAGGGAACCAAGGTATACATGAGTAATCCTATAAGTGTATGCGTTCGTTCCATTACAACAAATCGTGACCAAATGCTCTATTTAGGTCAAGATGAAATTGATATGATTAAAGGCAAAAAAGTTTTAATAGTTGATGATGTTATAAGCACGGGTGAGTCTTTAGTTGCGGTTAGAATGTTGCTTGAGAAAAGCGGAGCAATTGAAGCTGCAGCTTGTGCTGTATTAGCCGAAGGTGATGCTGCAAATCGTGACGATATTATATTCTTAGAGCCATTACCGTTATTTTTTAAATAAAAATATGCCCTCAGAAAAATCTGGGGGCAGTTTTTAAAATATTTATGAAAAGACCATTTGTATATTGCGCTATTGGTACATTGGCGGCATCGGTACTGTCGGTTGAGTTTATAGAATATAGCGTCGCTTTATTTTTGGTTAGTATAGTTTTAGTATTGTCAAATGCAATATACTACTATTTCACAACCAAGTTTACAAAAAGCTTATGCGTATTTTCTGCAATGGCGTTGGTTTTTCTAAGCGCGCTAATTACATATGTTGCTACGGTTCAGCCTGTGCTAAAACTTGAAAATAAACAAGTTAATGTAACGGCTGTGGTTTTAGAACCTCCGTCTTATTACAACGAACATATAACATATCATGTTAAGGTATTAGACGTTGAAAATGTTAATGGTCCTAAGTTTAATGCAGATATTATTGATTATAGTGGGTTGAGCACGGCTAAACCAATGGATGTAATAAGCACACGGGTTAAGTTTAGTAAGATATCAACCAGTGAGAACAAATCTCTTTATTATGCAAATAAGGTGTTCATTGTTGGGTCAATTAGTAGTAATTTGCAAGTAGTAGGCAAACGGTCCAACATACTTGTATCTGCAAGAGAGTATATAACAAACTTTTATTCTAATATTCTTCCAACCGATATTTCGTCAGTTTTATCGGCACTTACTATAGGTGATAAAACTAATTTAAGCGGAAGTTTTTCTGATAATGTGCGTTTTTCAGGCGTAAGTCATGTAATGGTAGTGTCGGGATTACATTTGTCTATAATTTGTCGGTTTTTAATGAAGTCATTAAAGCGTTTTAATTTAAGCAGAAAATTGTCGGCTATAATAAGTCTGATTGCAATCTTTTTTGTGGTAGCGTTGTGTTCCTTCACGATATCGTCATTAAGAGCTGGTTTTACCTATGCCATAATGCTTATTGGTATAATAATATCAAGACGTGCCGATGCAATAAATTCATTGAGCTTTTCAGCATGTATCATATTTATATTGAATCCATTCGCGGTGGCTAGTATTTCGTTTCAGTTATCGTTTGCGGCCACCTTGGGAATAATTTTGATTTGTCCAAAGGCTATTGCAGGGTTAAAAGAAAAAATACCTAAACGCAGACTATACACGCCTTTGTTTAACCTTTGTGAACTGTTAACCGTTAATTTTGCCGCAACGATTGCTACTATACCAATAGGCATATATCATTTTGGTGAACTATCGTTAATATCGCCGATTACTAATATATTAATTTCATATTGCGTTACTGCCGTGTTAGTGTTATCACTAAGTAGTGTTTTGGTAAGCCTAGTGCCATATTCAAAATTTATTTATATGCCAATTATTGTTTGCGGCGGAATTATAACTAGGTATATAAATTTTATTATAAATAAACTTGGTTCATTGCGCTTTGCAAGTATAAGCGTTAATAAAAATTTTGCGTTTATAATCTTAATTATCTACGCTGTTTTATATGTATTGTACCATTATGTTAAAAGGAGTAAAGAGTATGCCTATAGTCGATGAGAAATCTATACTTTCCGATATAAAATCGGGTGTTTTGGCACCTATATATTTTATATTCGGTAATGACTCCTATTTAAAACAAACATATTCGAAAAAAATTATAAACGCAGTAGTAAGCGAAGATGATTTTTTTAACTTTCAGAAATTTGCCAATCCGTCAGACTTGCAAGAAGTTTACGATGCTGTAATGCAACTGCCCATGATGCAAGACAAAAAATGCGTGGTATTAATAGACTACGACTTTTTAAAGGCCGATAAATCTGATTTTGAGAAGCTTGTTACATTATGTGAAGAGGTAAGTGACGATACCGTTTTTGTTATGTGGTTTGACTGGGTCGAAATTGATCCTAAATCAGACCGTGTAAAAAAACTCATTAAATCTATAGAAAAAAATAGCGGTAGGGCAGTATGCTTAGATCACCCTACCAATGCCGATTTAATAAGAATGCTTGTAAACGGCGCCAAAAAACGCGGTTGCCAAATGGAACCCAAAGTAGCACAATATCTTATAGAAAATTGTTCTAATGACGTTAATATATTGCAAAATGAACTTGAAAAACTTTGCGCATACATTAAAGAGGGTGTAATAACAGAGCAAATTGTTGATTTGGTATGCGTAAAATCTGTGGAAGCTTCTGTTTATGATATTGCAAAAAATATTATTGTAGGCAAAGCATCTGTAGCACTTAAGATTTTAGATGATTTGCTTTATATGAGAATAGACCCAATAGTTATATTAAGCATAATATCGTCCACTTATATAGATTTATGCAGAGCAAGTGCGGCGCGTATAGCCGGTGTTTCACCGAGCACAGCAGCAAGTGATTTTTCATACGGTAACAGAGATTTTGTAATGACACGAGCCTTTGCAAGTGTTAGAAATTTTGACCCTAAAAAAATTATGCTGAGCCTCAATGAACTGGTAAATGCCGATAAAAATGTTAAAAGTTTAGGCTCTGCAGACAGGACTGTGCTAGAACAAGTTGTGGTACGCTTATCTTATATAGCGGTAAATGGTGAGAGCATTGATTAAAATAAATGCAGTTGTAGTAGTAGAAGGTAAATACGACAAAATTAAACTTGAAAATATTATTGATACCCTTATTTTAACTACCGATGGTTTTAGAATTTTTAAAGATAAAGAAAAGATATTAATGCTTAAGTCTTTAGCAAGTAAAAGCCCTATTGTAGTTATGACCGATTCTGATTCCGCGGGAAAAATTATAAGAAACTTTTTAAAGCAAAAAATAGGAACCGACAATATTGTAAATGTTTATCTGCCACAAATACTGGGGAAAGAAAAACGCAAAGATAAGGCCTCTGCCGAAGGCTTTTTAGGGGTAGAGGGCTCGCCCGATAACATAATTATAGAAGCACTTAATCGTTTTGATGTGTGCTTTAATAACGGTGCCAAAAAGCAAAACGCTACACTCACAAAGCAAGATTTATATTTTTACGGTCTTAGTGGCGGAGAAAACAGTTTGTGTAAAAGGAAAGCGTTGTTAAAGAAATTAGATTTGCCCGAAAATTTGTCTACGAACAGTCTTGTTGATGTATTAAATACCATTTACACAAACGATCAAATAAAAGAAATTCTAGAAGATTTTTGCGCGGAACAAACTAACTTTTAAACCTTATATTTACAGTTGACAGGTTAACATAAAACTTTTATAATAATTTTATGGTTTGTCAAAATTCTTTAAATAGGTGAACAAAATGACAAAATTTGCACGCATAAAAATAATAGCGCTATGCTTGCTGCTTACCGTATGCTCTGTATACGTGGGCGGTAGTGTTGTTATTGCCGAAACTCAGCCTCAAAAGGGTGTTGTAACGGGTGATGGCGTGCGTGTTCGAAAAACTCCCGGAACCGAAAATAAGCCGTCGAGTGACATAGTAGCCTGGGTTTATTCCGGACAAGCGGTAGATGTTTACGATACGGTAAAACACACTGATGGCTATAATTGGTATAATATAAGTTTTATTCAGTCGGGTCAAACATATAGCGGTTATATTAGGTCGGATTTTGTCAATGTTTATAATTATGTTCCGCCAACATTACCAGAAGATTATACCCCGGATGCCGATTTTGAAGCATATATGGATTCACAAGGTTTTCCAGAATCATATAAAGACGGACTTCGTTATTTACATATGCTGCATCCAGAGTGGATTTTAGTTGCCGATAAAATTAATCTTGATTGGGAAACTGTTTTGTACGAAGAATGCAAGGTCGGCAGAAACATGGTATCAAAGAACGAAAAAGATTCTTGGAAATCTATGGAAGACGGCGCATATGACTGGGAAAAAGGCGAGTGGATTGAACTGGATACCGGTTGGGTGGCCGCTGCTAGAGATATAATTGCTTACTATTTAGACCCACGCAACTTTTTAACCGAAACAGGAGCATTTTTATTTGTAAGCCATACATATAATGCTAACACACAAAATGTTGACGATTTAGGCAAAATGTTGGTTGGCACATTTATGGAAAAACCGTATCCTGAAGACGAATATGATTCATATGCCCAGGCTATTATGAAAGCGGGCGAAGTATCTGGTGTTAATCCGTATGTTTTAGCATCTATGATAATTGTTGAACAAGGTGCAAACGGCGCGGGTAATAGCATAAGTGGAACGGTATCGGGTCAAGAAGGTTATTATAATTTCTTTAACATAGGTGCTTTTAAAGGCAATGTGGTTAACGGAGTTAGATATAACGACGCTGTAAGAGCCGGTCTTGCTTGGGCTGCAAATACAAATGTTAAGCCCGAATATTTATATAGTCGTGCGTGGGATACACGCGCAAAGTCTATATTAGGTGGCGCTCAATGGTATTTTAAAAACTATGTGTCGGTCGGTCAAAACACACATTATTACAAAAAATTTAATGTAGTTAATGCTGCTAGCCTTTATGAACATCAGTATATGACAAATATAGAGGGCGCATATTCAGAGGCCTCAGTATTAAAAAAGGCATATAAGGACGTTTTGGATACACCAATAGTTTTTAGTATTCCAATTTATAAAAATATGCCTGAATCTCCTGCGCCAATGCCTGACAGTGAATCTAATAATAACAACTTATTAAATTCATTATCTATTTCGGGATATAGCTTAACACCATCGTTTTATCCATCAAGACTGTCTTACGAACTCCTGGTGCCCCATAATACCACTAGTGTTTCAATAAGCGCTTCGCCGTCAGATCCTGCGGCTACTGTGAGTGGAGTTGGCAATATAGCGGTTAAGGAAGGCGATAATTTAATAAGTATTGTCGTTACCGCACCCAGTGGTTCAACACGAACATATACAATTAACGTGCACGTTGAATCTGAGCGCAAAAAGGGTGACGTTAGTGGCGACAATAAAATATCAATTTTAGATCTTGCAAAGGTTCAAAATTATATATTAGAAAAGGAAACTTTTTCTGACACGGAATTTTATGCGGCTGATGTTAACGGTGATGGCAAGGTTACTATTTTAGACCTTGCGAAAATTCAAATGCATATACTAGGTACTCAACTAATTGGATAGGAAGAATTGTATGAAAAAATCTTTAAAATCAATAATTGTTTTGTGTGTAGTCGCAGCCTTAATTTGTTCAACATTTGTAGTGACTGCTTTTGCTGCATCTACCTCTGTAATTAAGTTTAACTCTACAAAGGTAAATGTTGGTGATAATGTTAAAGTTACTATAAGCTTTAAGGCCGATTACGATATTGTTACGTCTGCGGCAACAATATCGTATGATTCATCGGTTTTAAAACTAGTTAGCTCTACTGATAAATATAGCGGCGGTAGCGGTGTGCTTAAAATGGCACACGTAGGCAATGAGCAAACCTTTGAATTTAAGGCAATAAAAGCCGGTAACTGTACTTTTAAAACATACGATTGCAGCATTTCAGATGGTAATGCCGAATATACAGTTAGTGCATCAAGTGCATCGCTTACTGTTGTAGATAAAGCGTTATCTGCAAATGCTAACTTAAAATCACTTAGGGTTTCGGCAGGTACTCTTACTCCGGCATTTTCAAAAAATGTTACTTCATACAACATAACTATAGGCCCCGACGTCGAACAGTTAACAGTAGGCGCTACTACCGAAGATTCTAGTGCTACTGTAGAGGTACAGGGCAGTAAAACTATGAAGTTTGGTGAAAACACAAGAATTGTTGTTGTAACCGCGCCCAATGGTACTACAAAGAAATATACTCTTAATATAACAAAGTTAGAGCAAAATGTTACATCTGAGCCCGAAGAAAACACGGTTAAACCTGAACTTGCGGTTAATGGTGAAATGCTTTATGTTTCTAACATCGACGAAACAATGTCGGTTGTAGGCTTTAATGCTGTTGACTATAATTTTAAGGGAACTACCGTTAAAGCTTTAACTAATGAACAAAATAGCATTATACTTTTAAATTTGTTAGATATTAACGATTTTTCAAAAGGCTTATTTGTTTACGATGCTGCTACTGATACCGCACATAAATTTGAATACATAACAACCACAGCCAATATGTATGTAATTGTTAAAAAAGGTGACGATGTTACTGTTCCTGTGGGTTTTAAAGAGTCGGTTGTTCAAATTAACGGTAACGAAACCGTAGTTTATGTTACTGAAGGCAACGATGAAATTTATCTTGTGTATGCGTGTATTAATGATGCAGAGCCCGGCTTTTATGTTTACGATACCGTAGAAAAAACGATGCAAAGATATTTTAGCGGTTTTGCTAGTGTCGATACACAAACACCGGCAGAGGATCCGGACGATAAGAATATATTAGAACAAATTTTGGAAAATAAAAATAATCGTCTTATTTTAATTGGTGTTGCATTGGTTATCGGCGTAGTGGTACTGGTTTTAATTATTGTTTTATTAGTAAAGTCCTCAAAGTTAGAAACTGAAGATGATGACAACGATGAAGAATCGCTTGATTTTAAATTTTAATAAAAAATAAGGTAGTATTTATTTTTTAAAATACCCGCTATCGAACCCATATGTATGGTGTTGATAGCGGGTTTGCTTTTCACTTGTAGCATTGCGTTAACATAGTATGTTTTGAGAACAAAATAATGTTTGATTATTTTGGGCTTAGTTTGGCAAAAATATTATTGCCCAATGAACAACGCAACGGAGAGTGAAACACTAATGACTATAAAACGCGGAGATATTTATTACGCAGATTTAAGCCCTGTTATTGGTTCTGAACAGGGTGGAGTAAGACCGGTACTTATTGTTCAAAACGATGTTGGCAACCGTTATAGTCCCACAGTTATAGCGGCGGCAATTACAAGTCAACGCGATAAAACAAATTTACCTACGCACATACGTGTTGACGCGGGTGGTTGTGGTTTAGAAAAAGATTCAATAGTACTGTTAGAACAAATTAGAACAATAGACAAACAACGTTTAAAAGAAAGAATGGGAAGTTTAGATATAACTTCTATGGATAAGGTTGATAAAGCTCTATCGGTTAGCTTTGGTTTATAAGTAAAAACAATTATTGTAAAAACAAGTTATTTTGTAAATTATCGTTGCCAAAAAAGCAAAAATAGAGTACAATATAATCGATGATTGTTGTCACAACTAACAGTATGCTTTTGAGGTAATTTATGGAAAGCTTTTTAAATATTAGAAATCGTCTAATCGAAAAAGATTTTGGCACTATGAACAATATGCAGTTTGCGGCGGTCACTTGCATTAAGGGACCGCTTTTAGTTCTTGCCGGAGCAGGCAGTGGAAAAACTACGGTTTTAATAAATCGTATTGCATATATGATAAAATATGGAGATGCATATTGCAGTAAGTATGCTCAAAACTATTCTGATGCCGATATTACAGCGGCTGAGCTTTATTTAAATGATGAAACCAACGAATTACAAAGCTATGTATTTTCAAATAATCCTGCAAAACCTTGGGAAATTTTGGCTATTACCTTTACCAATAAAGCTGCAGGAGAGCTTAAAGACAGAATTGCGGCCAAGCTTGGCAATGTTGCAAATGATATATGGGCTGGTACATTCCACTCAATATGCGGTAAAATATTACGTAGATACGGTGATTTATTAGGTTACTCATCACACTTTACTATTTATGATACCGATGATTGCAAAAGGCTTGTAAAGGAACTTTTAAAACAAAGAAATATTGACGAAAAAATACTATCTCATCGCCTTGTTTTGAACGAGATTAGCCATGCTAAAGACAAGCTTATATCTGCAGAAGAATACATAGAAAATGCCGGTGTAGATCAAAGACTTAAAATGATAGGCGAAATTTATAAGGCGTATCAAAGCTCTTTAAAAAGCGCAGATGCTATGGATTTTGATGATATGATAGTAAATGTCGTAACACTTTTTAAAGAAAACCCAGAGGTTTTAAACTATTATAGCGGTAAGTTTAAGTATATTATGGTCGATGAGTATCAAGATACCAATACGGCGCAATATGTACTCATAAAAATGCTTGCATCAGTTCATGGCAATATTTGTGTTGTGGGTGATGATGACCAAAGTATTTATAGGTTCAGAGGCGCTACAATAGAGAATATACTAAATTTTGAAGAGCATTATCCTAATGCCAAGGTTATTCGTTTAGAACAAAACTATAGGTCTACTGAGGTTATACTTAACGCTGCAAATGCGGTTATTGAGAAAAATGTCGGCCGTAAGGGCAAAACCTTATGGACTAAAAACGGCAGAGGACAAAACATAAAAATATATACCGCTGAGGATGAAAGAGGAGAGGCTAAATTTGTAGCAGATGCCATTTTAAATCATGTCCAAGGTGGCGGGAAGTTTGCAGACTGTGCTGTGCTTTATAGAATGAATGCGCAGTCTAATGCATTAGAAAACGTGTTTGCCAGAAGCGGAATTTCTTACAAAATTATTGGCGGTTACAGATTTTTTGAACGTAAAGAAATAAAAGATGTAATTTCGTATCTGTCGGTCATATCTAACCCGTCTGATACAATAAGGCTTAGAAGAATAATTAACGAGCCTAAGCGTGGAATAGGCGAGGCTACTGTTTCGGCCGCAGAAGGCATTGCTAACGCTTTTGGTATTTCGCTTTACGAAGTTTTTAAAACTGCGAACGATTATCCGGTATTATCACGTGCGGCTAAAAAACTTGCCGAATTTTGCAATATGATGGATTCGTTAATAGAACTTTCTTCCTCCGTTTATATGGATGAACTTCTAGATGCTGTTCTTGATAAAACTGGATATATGGAGAATTTAGTTTCACAAGGGTTAGAGGCACAAGACAGAATAGAAAACGTAAAGGAACTAAAAACAACCCTTTACCAATATCGAAACGACAACGAGGCTGCTACACTACAAGGTTTTTTAGAAGAAATTGCTTTAGTGAGCGATATTGATGCATACGATGAAAATGCAGACAACGTTGTTTTAATGACTGTTCATTCCGCCAAAGGATTAGAATTCGAAAACGTATTTTTAATTGGTATGGAAGAGGGGATTTTCCCGGGAAATCAATCTATTTACTCCGGCCCCGCCGAAATAGAGGAAGAACGTAGACTAGCCTATGTTGCAATAACTCGCGCAAAAAAAAGGCTGTTTATTTCAAAAGCATATTCAAGAATGTTATTTGGAACTACCAATAGAAACAGGACCTCACGCTTTGTTGATGATATTCCTGCAGAGTTTACAGATGTTGAATCACCAATAATAAACGGTGTCGGCTTTATTGGTGGAACTACTAATATAAACAACCAAAAACACAGTTATTCTAATTATGGGTATTCTGCCAAGCGCATACAACCCACATCTCAAAAACCCACACCAGATTTATCGGTATATAAGGTTGGTCAGACAGTATCTCATAAAACCTTTGGTAGCGGACTTATATTGTCTGTAAAACCAATGGGAACAGATGCGCTTTTAGAAATTGCGTTTGATACTGTTGGAACCAAAAAGCTAATGGCAAACTTTGCGAAACTAAAAATTTTGTAAAATTAACCATTTATTAATATTTACGCGTTAAAATTAATTATCTTGCATTAGGAGAATAAATTTATGCTACCATCTTCAGTTGCAGTTAAAAGCACCGCCAAAGATTCACTAAAGGGTGTTTGGCCGTCGGCCATAACGGTTGGCGTAGTATTAATGCTTACATATTACTTTGGCATATTTTTGTCTGAATTTGTAAAAACTATTGCTCCGTTTAATAATGTGGCAGTTAGTATTGCTACTATTGTTATATATTTGTTAGTGTTATATATTCCTCTTTTTTTGGGTGCACTAAGATGGTTTTGGTGTGTTAGTGCAAAAAAACCGACCGACAAAAAAGAAATTTTTATTTATTTTTCTTCGCCTAAAAAATATTTCAGAACAGTTTGGTTTACGTTGGCACTAATAATTAGGTTGTTGCTATGTGCGGTGATTGCTTTTGCTCCCGCTATAGTAGCAAGTTTGCTTGCTAGGCCGTGGATTTACTCTGCGGTAGATTTTCCTATGCCGCTATGGTCTGCTAACTTGCCTGTTGTGGCGAATTTTTTAGAGGTGTTAGGTTTAATTTTATTCTTGTTTTTGTCGTTAAGATTTTATTTATCTGGTCTATTGCTTGTAATAGATGACGATATGCATCCGGGTGAAGCTTTTTATATTTCCAAACTTGTTTCACGCGATTTTTTAATGAATTTTATATTACTGGCTCTTAGTTTTTTCGGATGGTTTTTACTTTCTTTATTGGCAGTACCACTAATTTTTACGTTGCCACTGTTTATAACTAGCTTTACTGTTCATGGCAGATTTGCAATAAATTACTACAACACAAAGATTAACCGTTGGCAACAAAGCAGTTTTGTTGCTTTTAAGGAGCGCGTATGATAAATAATAAAATTTTTAAAACTGTATTTATTGCTCTACTCATAATTGTATCTATTGGTAATTGCATAGGTTATGCTATAGACAGTTTCTTTTACAGTATAGATGATGTTCCTACGGGTGAGTATATGTTCTCTTCTACATCTCCAGATGGTGCTTATACTCTTAAGGCATTTAAGGTTGAAAATTGCCTTGGTACTGCAATTAGGGGAGAGTTAACTACAAATTCTAAAATTGCACAGCCTAAGAATATTTATTGGAGCACCGACTTTTCTAGCGCGCATGTAGTTTGGAACAACTCTTCGTTAATAACTATAAATGGCACAATGCTGGATTTATCGAAGAATAATATTTACGATTCGAGAGATGAATCTGATGTTGAATATTCGCTTGTAAAAACTAAGGAGTAATTATGACTACATTGTTTTTAAGATTTCCGAATTTTCTTAAAAAGGCTATTACATTAAGTTATGACGATGGCGTTAGGCAAGATGTAAGATTTATGTCTATAATTAACAAATACGGTATAAAATGCACCTTTAATATAAACTCCGGATTGTTTGATATTGATGATAATTTAAAAGATAAAATGATAGGCAGAATGACTCGTGAAGAAGTATTAGAACTTTATTCTAATACCGGGCACGAGGTCGCGGTGCATGCTTACACACATCCGCATTTAGAATTATTACCTAATGATGCAGTAGCATATCAAATAATAAAAGATCGCGAAAACTTAGAGCAAATGTTTGGCACTGTAGTACGTGGAATGGCTTATCCGTACGGTACATATTCTGATAGCGTTGTTGAAACCTTAAAAAATTGCGGAATCGTGTATGCAAGAACAACAATTTCTAATGAGCGTTTTGATATTCCAAAAGATTGGCTAAGGCTTGAGACTACATGTCATCATCAAAATTCAAGGCTTAATGAATTGTGCGATAAATTTTTAAACCTTGATGTAAAAGGTGAGGCACAAATGTTTTATTTATGGGGCCATACTTACGAGTTTGATAATAATGAAAATTGGTTTGTCATAGAAAACTTTTGCGAAAAGATGGGCAGTAGAGAAGATATATGGTACGCTACCAACATAGAAATTCATAATTACGTTAAGGCTTTTAATTTACTGAATTTTAGCGCCGATATGTCCTTGGTGCATAATCCTACAGCAATAGAAATTTTCTTTAATTACAAAAATAACAATTATTCGGTTAAACCGGGTTGCACAATTAAATTAGTATAAAACAAAAAACTGCCGCTTTAAGCGGCAGTTTTTTGTTTTAATGATGATTAGCAGCAACCACAGTTAGTGTTGTTGTCACAGCCACAGCCGTTGCCATTACCGGAACCACAGCATACGAGAATGAGTATAAGGATAATTACCCAAGAGCAGTTATTACCGCCAAAGAAGTTATTGCACATTTGTTTTGCCTCCTTTCATTCTTTACATTGCCATACTATGCAGATTAAGTAAAAAGGGTTACATATAAAAAATAATAACTTTTTTAAAATAGTGTTTGACTTTTACTGACCATTAATATATAATAAAGTTGCAAAGGTCAGTAAAAGTCAAACACTATGGAGGATATCTATGCATTTAAGTGACATAATAGCAAAAAGAATATTAGAACTTATAGAAGAGTCAGATAAACATACAGCAGAAATACAACGTAACGAGCTTGCATCGGCACTTGGCTGCGTACCAAGTCAGATTAACTATGTTTTGTCGTCTAGATTCACACCTGAGCACGGATTTATTATAGAAAGTAGACGTGGCGGCGGAGGATATATTAAAATTACACGAATACAAATGAATCGGTCGTCGGCTATTATGCATATAATAAATTCGCTAGGACAAACGGTTGACCCAATGGTTGCACGCATTGTAATAGAAAATTGTGTGTCGTCAGGCCTTGTAAAACCGGATACTTCTCGTCTTATGGTAGCGGCAACTTCACCAACTGTACTTAAAAATGCGCCGGTAGAATATCGTGACTATTTACGTGCGGCAATATTAAAACAAATGCTTATATGCGAACTTGAGAAAGGAAATAGATAATATGCTTTGCGAAAAATGCGGAAAAAACACTGCAACAACACATATACACACTATTATAAATGGAGTTTCAACCACCAAACATCTTTGTCAGTTTTGTGCGGCAAATCATTCCGAAAAGCAAAACTCACTTGCAAATATGTTTTCTTCTATGTTTAGCGAACTTTTAAACACAGGCGCCACTGCTCCAACTAAAACTTGTAACATATGTGGAACTTCGTTTTCACACATTGCCAAGAGTGGTAAAGCCGGGTGTCCGAATTGCTACAGCGTATTTTTTGATGAGCTGGTTCCATATATTAAAAGAGTACACGGTAGTACAGTGCATATGGGAAAACATCCTACAGCTGAGGCTAAAACAACTACTCTTGTAGCGGTACAAAATACTAAAGAGAAAAAGATAGCCGAGCTAAAGGAAACTCTTAAAAATCATATTGAAAAAGAAGAATACGAACTTGCGGCAAAAATAAGAGACGAAATCAGAATATTAGAACAGGAGGAAAAGTAAAATGAGTAGTTGGTATTTACAGTGCAACGACGACATAATAGTCAGCAGTCGCATAAGACTTGCGCGAAATATAGAAGATATTCCTTTTCCTTCTGGTTTAGATCAAACAGGATTTAAGTCGCTTTGTGATTTGGTTAAAAATGCCATGCCTGATAATTTGCCGGAAAATGTGGGAAAACTAAAGTTTATAGATATGGATTCTGTTCCCGACACTGAAAAAGCTGCTATGGTCGAGCGCCATGTTATTAGTCCCGCGTTTTGCGAAAACTCAAATAGCAGAGGGCTTATATTGTCTAACGACGAATCTGTTAGTGTTATGGTTGGAGAGGAAGACCATATAAGAATACAGGTTGTAATGAGCGGAGCAAATATTGATGAGTGTTTTAAGACCGCAGACAGCATTGATAACGCATTATCCGAAAATTTAAAAATAGCTTTTGATAAACGACTCGGTTATCTAACCGAATGCCCGACAAATTTAGGCATAGGTATGCGGGCTTCTTTTATGCTTCACTTGCCGGCATTGCAAATGAGCGGCCAAATAGGCAAAATAGCCGATTCTGTAAACAAAATAGGACTAACGGTTAGAGGCATATATGGCGAGGGAAGTCAGTCAAAGGCGGCGTTATATCAGTTATCTAATCAAATTACTCTTGGAATTAGTGAACAAAATGCCATAGATAATTTGAAGTCTATTGCAATGCAAATTGTTGCCAAAGAAAAAGAGGCAAGAGAAAGCATACCCAGAATAAAGCTTGAGGACGCTGTTTTAAGAGCTAAAGGAACATTAATGTGTTGTAAAATATTATCGAGTGATGAAATGATGTCGCTTTTATCACAGATAAAACTGGGTATTTCTATGGGAATTTTAGATAACGAAAAAGAACTTCCCGTTAGACTTATGATAGAGGGTCAGCCGTATATGCTGCAAAAAAAATATGGCAATATGACCTTTGAAGAGCGCGATATTACTCGTGCAGAATTTGTTTCTAAAATTATGAATAAAGAGGTATAGTATATATGAAATATAACTTTAGTGGCTTTACTCCAAAAGCTAACGAAGCACTTAATCTCGCAATAAATTCTGCAAAAATGCTCGGACACACATATGTTGGTACCGAACATATACTGCTAGGGTTATTAAAAGAGGGAAGCGGAGTAGCCGCAGTAATATTAAGCAAGTACAGCATATCGGTACAGAATGTAGAGCAATTAATAGTTGATTCTATAGGAAAGGGCAACGAAACCAATCTTGACCCGTCAGATTTTACGCCCAAGTCTAAACGGGTAATAGAAAATGCTGTAAGAACGGCTAATGTTGCCAAAAGCAATAATGCCGGCACAGAACATTTGCTTATTGCCATTATTTTTGAAAAAGATAGCTATGCAGTTAATGTTTTGGGTGAGTTAGGCGCAGATATTGAGTCAATAAAAAACGATATAGTAAAAAGTCAAAGTGGCTCAAATTATACTGATGGCTCTAAGTCTTCTAAAATGCCCAAGGGTCCTGTAAAAACAGATCTTGTTGATAAATTCGGACGCGATTTAACAGCCGATGCTAAAGATGGAAAAATAGATCCGGTTATAGGCAGAAGCAAGGAAATTGACAGAGTTATACAAATACTGTGCCGCAGAACCAAGAATAACCCTTGTCTTATTGGCGAGCCCGGAGTTGGTAAAACCGCAATAGCCGAAGGACTGGCATTAAAAATTATAAGCGGTGACGCACCCGAAATTTTAAAAGACAAACGACTTATATCTTTAGATTTAACAGGTATGGTTGCCGGAACGAAATACAGGGGTGATTTTGAAGAGCGTATTAAGGGTATAATTGATGAAGTGGCTGCATCAGATAATATTATACTTTTTATTGACGAAGTTCACACAATTGTGGGTGCTGGTTCTGCCGAGGGCTCAACCGATGCAGCTAATATTTTAAAGCCATCGTTAGCGCGTGGAGATTTACAAATAATAGGTGCAACAACACTAAGCGAATACCGAATGCACATAGAAAAGGATGCTGCCCTAGAACGCCGTTTTCAACCTGTAACAGTAGCCGAGCCAACCGTAGATGATGCTGTTTTAATTTTGCAGGGACTAAAGCAAAAATACGAAGAGCACCATAATGTTGAGATAACCGATTCTGCGGTAGATGCCGCAGTTAAATTGTCGTCGCGATATATTTCTGATAGGTATTTGCCCGATAAAGCTATAGATTTAATTGACGAAGCGGCATCTAAGGTTAGAATGCTTAAATTCACGGCACCAGACGAGCTAAAAAGTTTGGAAAGCCAAATTAAACAAACAGAAATCGACAAAAACAACGCCATAGATTCTCAAGATTTTGAAACTGCTGCAAAGTTAAGAGATAAAGAGCGCGAACTTTCTGAACAGCTTGAGCAAGAGCGTAATAAGTGGAATAACGATAATTCAAAAATCAAAAACAAGGTTACTGAAGTGCAAATATCAGAAATCGTATCGGAATGGACCGGTATTCCCGTAACTGATCTTAACAAAGCAGAAAGCGAACGACTGTTAAATATGGAAAATATTTTGCACCAAAGAATTGTTGGGCAAAGTGAGGCCGTTTCGGCTGTTGCTCGCGCAATTCGTAGAGGCAGAGTTGGTTTAAAAGACCCTAAACGCCCTATTGGTTCGTTCATATTTTTAGGCCCTACGGGTGTAGGCAAAACCGAGCTTTGTAAAGCATTGGCACAAGCAATGTTCGGCTCAGAAACTGCAATGATTAGGCTTGATATGTCTGAATATATGGAAAAACACACGGTATCTAAGCTTATCGGATCCCCACCCGGATATGTCGGATACGAAGAGGGCGGACAGTTAACCGAAAAGGTTAGAAGAACACCATATTCTGTAATATTGTTTGATGAAATTGAAAAAGCACATCCCGATGTGTTTAATGTGCTTTTACAAATTCTTGATGATGGAATTTTAACCGATTCAACCGGTCGTAAGGTTAACTTTAAAAATACTGTAATAATTATGACCTCTAACGTTGGTGCGCGTTTAATCACCGACAAAAAATCATCACTAGGTTTTAGCGATATCGAAAACGATGAACAGTCATATGAGCAAATCAAAGAGTCTGTAACATTAGAACTTAAAAACACCTTTAGACCAGAGTTTTTAAATAGGGTAGACGATATTATAGTTTTCCATAAGCTTAGTACAGATGATATTGGTAAAATAGCAGAAAAAATGCTCGAAACATTAAAAATAAGGCTTAAAGAACTGAATATTGAAATTCAGTTTACTAAAGAGGCTATTAATGCTATTGCGAGTGCAGGGTTTGATCCCGTTTATGGCGCAAGGCCCTTAAGACGTGCTATTCAGGCCAAAATAGAAGATGTCTTGAGTGAGAAAATACTCGATAATTCTGTTTCTTCCGGTTGCATGGTAAAATGTGATTATGTAAATAATCAATTTATATTTGAGAAAGAATAATTGTATTAAAAAATTGCAAGATGGCAGAATTTGCTGTTTTGCAATTTTTTGTGTAAAAAAGGTAGAAATTTTATAACAAATGTTGTATAATTACATAAAAGATAACCTTTCTATAATGTTAAAAAGTCAAAGCAACTTTTGGGAGATGAATTTTATGAAAATTAAGAGAATAGCAGAGCTTTTAGATGCCGAAATTTTATGCGGTGAAGACAACCTTGAAAATGAGGTACTTTCAGCTTGTGGAAGCGATATGATGAGTGATGTTTTGGCCTATGTAAAAGATCAAGCTGTTTTACTTACCGGTCTTGCAAATCCACAGGTTGTAAGAACTGCTATTATGATGGATATGCGTTGCATAGTATTTGTAAGAGGCAAAGAGCCAAGTCAAGATATTATTGAGCTTGCAAAAGATGCGGGCATTGTTGTAATGAAGAGCGCACACAGAATGTATTTAGCCTGCGGTCTTTTGTATGCTAATGGTCTTACCGGAGGGAGTGTAGACTGTGAGTGAGCCTGTAAAACTTCATTTTGATATAAACGGTGATAATTTTACTACTGCAGGTGAAGCATCAACCAATGTTAAAAAGGTGCTTAGACAGTTAGGCTTTGATGCAGAGGTTATTCGTAAGGTTTCTATTGCCATGTACGAGGGCGAAATAAATATGGTTATACATGCCGACGGCGGCAAGGCAGATGTTATTATTTGGGAAGATAAGGTAGAAATTATTTTAACCGACACCGGAAACGGAATTCCGGACATAGAACTTGCTATGAAAGAAGGCTATTCTACCGCACCGTCTAATATTCATGAACTCGGTTTTGGTGCGGGTATGGGACTTCCTAACATGAAGCGTTATTCTGATGAAATGAAGATTGATTCCACCGTTGGTGTAGGAACTACAATTTATATGGTGGTATACTGCTAAAAAATATTAAGGGGGAAGAACAATGTCACAGTTTGTTCATTCGGTGTCATTAAGAACCGATAAATGCGCGGGCTGCACGCATTGTGTGAAAAGTTGCCCAACCGAAGCCATAAGGGTTAAAGACTCTAAGGCTTACATAAATTCGGACAGATGTATTGACTGCGGCGAATGTATTAGAATTTGTCCTACTAATGCAAAATATGCTGTGTATGATCCAATATCTGTTATAGAAGATTATAAATATAAAATAGCTTTACCGGCACCCGCTTTATATGGTCAGTTTGATAATCTTGATGATACTGATTATATTTTGAACGGTTTATTAAAGTGCGGTTTTGACAGTGTGTATGAGGTTGCCCGTGCGGCTGAATATATAACCGAGTTTACAAGAGCATACTTAAAAAAGCCGGGCATAAAAAAGCCGGTTATAAGTTCAGCATGTCCGGTTATTTGCCGACTTATAAGTGCTCGTTTTCCGCTTTTGCGTGATAATGTTTTACCTCTATTACCACCTGTTGAACTCGCTGCAAAAATTGCGCGTGCAAATGCCAAAAAAGAACATCCGGAACTTAAAGATAGCGATATAGGTGTGTTCTTTATAAGCCCGTGTCCCGCAAAGGTTAGCTATATAAAACAACCGATTGGCATAGAAAAAAGCAGTGTAGATGCCGTTTTAGCTATCGAACAAATTTATAAAAAACTTGTAAGCGCAATGCGTAGCACAGATGAGTTAAAGCCATTAAGACAAAGCGGCAGAACAGGTATTAGCTGGGCTGGCACGGGTGGAGAAGCATCGGCAATTTATAATAGTAAATATCTTGCCGCCGATGGCGTAAAAAACGCTATAAAAGTACTGGAAGAAATAGAAAACGAGAATATTTCCGGTTTAGAGTTTGTAGAACTTAATGCTTGTCATGGTGGTTGCTTTGGCGGAACATTAACTGTAGAAAACCCGTATATTGCAAAAGCCAGACTTCATAATTTAAGAAGGTATTTGCCGGTTTCAAGTGCTGATATTGAGTGCAATAGCTATGAAGATATTCCAACCGATAATTTATGGACCAGTTCACTTAGTTGGTCTAAGGTAATGCAATTAAGCAGCGATCGCGACAAGGCGATGCAGATGTTAAGCAGTATTCAAAAAATGTGCGAACAACTTCCAGGGCTTGACTGTGGCGCTTGTGGTGCCCCAACTTGCAAAGCACATGCAGAAGATGTTGTTTTGGGAAAATCTAAAGAGACCGATTGTTTGTTTGTAATGAAAGAAAAAATTAATGAGATTTACAAAAGCTTTGGAGCAATAGCCTCAAGCAGTGGAGATGAGTAGTTGATGAAGGTATCAAGTTTAGCAAATATAGATGGTTTTAAGGCTATTGTTTTGCCAGATCCCGAGCGTGATATTTCGTCTGGTTATGTCGGTGATTTACTTAGTTGGGTAATGGGCAAAGCTAAAGATACAGACGCTTGGATTACCATTATGTCAAATATAAATGTTTTGGCAGTTGCATCGCTAGCAGATGTTGCTTGTGTTGTGTTTGCTGAAGGTGTGATGCCCGAGCAAGATATTATCGATGCTGCAAAACAAAAGCAAATTAACCTTATTGTAAGCGAAAAATCTGCCTTTGATATTTGTGTTATTGTTAACGAACTTATAAGTGCAGAATAATGAAATACAGTTACGATTTACACATACATTCCTGTCTGTCACCCTGTGCAGACGACGATATGACTCCCGCCAACATTGCAGGAATGGCTTACATTAAAGGTTTAGATATTGTGGCGCTTACCGACCATAATACTTGTAAAAACTGTCCAGCTTTTTTTAAAGCTTGCAACGAGTACGGTATAGTGCCTGTGGCAGGCATGGAACTTACCACTGCAGAAGATATACATTTGGTTTGTTTGTTTAAAAATTTACAAGATGCTATGTCGTTTTCTGAATACATCTATAATCAAATACCCGATTTTAAAAATAATCCAAAAATATTCGGAAATCAGGTCATTATGGATGAAAATGATGTTATTGTTTCAACCGAAGAAAAGCTACTAATTACAGCAACAAATATAGATGTTAACAGTGCGGTAGAATTGGTAAATAAATACGGCGGGGTAGTGTATCCGGCGCATATTGATAGACGCTCTAACGGAATTATTGCTATATTAGGTGATATCCCGTTTGATGCGGAGTTTACGGCATTGGAATTTAACGATTATAATAACAAATTTGAGTATGAAAAAAACTATGCATTAGTAGGTGAGTTGAGGCATCTGTGTAGTTCTGATGCGCATAATTTAGGGACTATAAATGAGCCCGAAAATTTTATCGAATTAGATACAAAAAGTGCAGCAAGTCTCGTACATTGTCTAAAAACAAAAAAATAAGTAAAATTGTACTTTAAAGTTCTTGAAATTATCGTGTAACTATGTTATATTATATATGTTGCACATACACTTATGTGTTTTTTATTATGATGTTAATTGTTAAAAACATCACAATCATTTTGTAAATTTAGCGGCAACGTCCGCACGGGAGGTAATTTTTAGTATGAAGAAAAAACTTACTACCGTTGTGTTCAAGGGTACTCCTGAACAGGAGGCAAGGCTAAAAGAAGTAATTGCCAAACACAAGGGTGAACAGGGAGCAATGATGCCTGTAATGCAAGAGGCTCAAGAAATCTATGGATATCTTCCCATAGAGGTTCAAAAGATTATTGCAGATGGCATGGGTACTTCACTTGAGGAAGTATATGGAATTGCAAGTTTCTATTCACAGTTCTTGCTTAATCCTAAGGGCAAAATAGCAATTGCTGTATGCCTTGGTACCGCTTGTTATGTTAAAGGTGCAGGTGATATTATTGAGAGAATTTCTCAAAAAATAGGTATTAAGCCCGGCGAAACTTCTCCTGATGGCGTTTATTCTTTAGAAGCTACACGTTGCATCGGCGCTTGCGGTCTAGCTCCGGTTATGACTATAAACGACGAAGTTTACGGCAGACTTAAAAAAGAAGACGTTGACGGAATCTTAGAAAAATATAAGGCATAACTTAAGCTTTATGAAAGAACTATCTCTTAACATCCTTGATGTTACGCAAAACTCAATAACGGCCGGCGCTACTCTTATTAGAATTTATCTTTCAGAAGATGAAAACGGCATGCTTTGTGTTTCTATACAAGACAACGGCTGCGGAATGAACGAAGATGTTGTAAAAAAGGTAATTGATCCGTTTTATACAACTCGAACAACCCGCAAGGTAGGTTTAGGTATTCCGCTTTTAAAGTTAGCTGCAGAACAAACCGGCGGTACACTTATAATAACATCGGTTGTGGATGATGGAAAAACCGAAAATCATGGTACCGAAATAAAGGCTACATTTAATACAAAAAGTATCGATTTTACCCCAATAGGTGACATTGTTTCAACAATTTGTATTTTGATTCAGTCTGCAGATAAGGTCGATTTTGAGTTTATTCACACAACGCCAAAGGGTAAGGTAGAGTTGTTTACTTTACAAATGCGTCAAATGTTGGGTGATGTTCCGCTATCGAGTTTTGAAGTGCTTGAATGGGTAAGAGAATATCTTAATGAACAGTACAGTATGATTATTTAATCAGGAGGAATATATAGATGAAAAGCTTAGCTGAACTTGCTGCTATTAGAGAAAAAATGCAGGATAAAGTTGTACTCCGCGAAGGTATGGGCGGTAAGCGCATTGTTGTAGGTATGGCTACTTGCGGTATTGCTGCAGGTGCAAGACCGGTTCTCAACGCTTTTGTTGAAGGCGTTGCTAAAGCAAATCTTGATAACGTTACCGTTACTCAAACAGGTTGTATAGGCATTTGCCAGTATGAACCCGTTGTTGAGGTGTTTGAAGACGGTAAAGACAAGGTTACATATGTAAAAATGACTGCCGAAAAGGCCAAAGAAGTTATAGAACAGCATATTAAGGGCGGCAAGATTGTTGATGAATACACAATCGGCAGCACAAAATAAGGAGGAAAAATAAATGATTCGTTCGCACGTTTTAATTTGCGGCGGTACAGGTTGTACCTCCTCCGGCAGTATGGCTGTAAGAGATGCACTTGAAAAAGAACTTGCTGCAAAAAATCTTGAAGAAGAAATTAAAATAGTAACTACCGGTTGTTTCGGTCTTTGCGCATTGGGTCCGATTATGATAATCTACCCCGAAGGCACATTTTATACCATGGTTACAGCTGAAGATGTTCCCGAAATAGTTGAGGAGCATTTATTAAAGGGAAGAATTGTTGAGCGTTTAGTACATAACGAAATGAAAACAACAGCCGAAAATCCTGTTTCTTCTCTTAACGAAACAAGCTTCTATAAAAAGCAGCATCGTGTTGCACTACGTAACTGCGGTGTTATTAACCCCGAAGTAATTGATGAATATATCGCTATGGACGGTTATCAGGCACTTGGTAAGGTTCTTACCGAAATGACACCTGAAGATGTTATTAAGTGCATTACAGATTCCGGACTTCGCGGCAGAGGCGGCGGCGGTTTCCCCACAGGTAAAAAATGGGAGTTCGCTTCTAAATCTGTTGGCGATAAAAAATATGTTTGTTGTAACGCTGACGAAGGTGACCCAGGTGCATTTATGGACCGTTCTATTCTTGAAGGCGACCCACATGCACTTATTGAAGCTATGGCAATTGCTGGTTACGCTATCGGTGCTGACGAAGGTTATGTTTATGTTCGCGCAGAGTATCCTATTGCAATTCAGCGTTTGCAGATAGCCATAAATCAAGCAAGAGAATACGGTCTTTTAGGTAAAGATATTTTCTCTACAGGCTTTAATTTTGATATTCAGCTTCGTTTTGGTGCAGGTGCATTCGTTTGCGGTGAGGAAACTGCATTAATGACCTCTATTGAAGGTAACAGAGGTGAGCCTCGTCCTCGTCCTCCGTTCCCGGCAGTTAAGGGCTTATTTGGTAAACCTACCGTTCTTAATAACGTTGAAACATACGCTAACATTCCCAGAATTATTTTAAACGGTGCAGACTGGTTTGCATCGATGGGTACAGAAAAATCTAAAGGTACTAAGGTGTTTGCGCTTGGCGGTAAAATTACCAACACAGGCCTTGTTGAAATTCCTATGGGTACAACTTTAAGAGAAGTTGTTGAAGAAATCGGTGGCGGCGTACCTAACGGTAAAAAGTTTAAGGCTGCTCAAACCGGTGGTCCTTCCGGCGGTTGTATTCCTGCATCGCATATTGATGTTCCGATTGATTACGATAACCTTATCGCCATTGGCTCTATGATGGGTTCTGGCGGACTTATCGTTATGGACGAAGATACTTGTATGGTAGACATTGCTAAGTTCTTCTTAGAGTTTACTGTTGATGAGTCTTGCGGTAAATGTACTCCTTGCCGTATTGGTACAAAGCGTTTGCTAGAGATGCTTGAAAAGGTTACCAACGGTACTGCTACGCTTGAAGATATTGATAAGATGGAAGAGCTTTGTAACCACATCAAGTCGGCATCATTATGCGGACTTGGTCAAACAGCTCCCAACCCTGTTTTATCAACATTACGTTACTTTAGAGATGAATACATTGCACACGTTGTAGACAAAAAGTGTCCTGCAGGTGTTTGTAAGAATCTATTACAGTACAAGATCATTGCTGATAAATGTAAGGGTTGTACCGCATGTGCTAGAGTTTGTCCTGTTGGCGCTATTTCGGGCACAGTTAAAGAACCCCATGTTATCGATGCAAGTAAGTGTATTAAGTGCGGCGCTTGTATGGAAAAATGTAAGTTTGCTGCTATTGTTAAAGAATAAGAAGGGAGTAATAATAAATGGCTTTAGTAAATATAAAGATTAACGGCCGTGATTATGCTGTTGAGAGTGGTTTAACAATTCTTGAAGCATGTAAAGCCGCATCTATCAATATTCCTACCCTTTGTTATATGAAAAAGATCAATGCTATCGGCGCTTGTCGTATCTGCCTAGTAGAGGTTAAAGGCGCTAGATCTTTAGTAGCTGCATGTGTACAGCCCGTAAACGAAGGAATGGAGATTTATACAAATTCTCCTGCAGTATTAAAGGCAAGAAAAATAAACTTAGAGCTTATTTTATCTGATCATAAGATGGATTGCCTTAGCTGTTTACGCAACCAAAATTGCGAACTTCAAAAGTACGCTAAAGATTTTGGTATTTACGATCAGTACGCTTTTGATGGCGTTAAAAATGAGTACGAACTTGAAGATTCTACAGATTTCCTCGTAAGAGATAACGAGAAATGTATTCTTTGCCGTAGATGCGTTGCTGTATGTAAGCACAACCAAGGTGTAGGCGTTATTGGTGCTAATGACCGTGGTTTTGATACACACATTGCTTGTGCATTTGAAACCAAGCTTGCAGATAATCCTTGTATTGCTTGCGGTCAGTGTATTGTTGCTTGTCCTACAGGCGCATTAACTGAAAAAGATCAGACAGATGATATTTTTGCTGCACTTGGTGATCCTAATAAAAAGGTATTTGTATGTACAGCTCCTTCTGTACGTGCAACACTTGGTGAGTGCTTTGGTAATGCACCCGGTACCGATGTTGAAGGTAAAATGGTTGCAGCATTAAAGCGTCTTGGCTTTGACGGTGTGTTCGATATGAACTTCACTGCTGACCTTACCATTATGGAAGAAGCAACCGAACTTATGGATCGCATTAAGAACGGTGGCAAATTACCTCTTATTACTTCTTGCTCTCCTGGTTGGGTTAAGTATTGCGAGCATTATCATACCGATTTTGTTGATAATCTTTCTAGCTGTAAGTCACCTCAACAGATGTTCGGTGCAGTTGTTAAAACATATCTTGCACAGAAGAACGGTTGGGATCCTAAAGATATCGTATTCGTTTCTGCAATTCCTTGTACTGCTAAGAAGTTTGAGGTTGGCAGACCTAACGAAGCCGCTGCAGGCGTAAGTGATGTTGACTTTGCTCTTACTACAAGAGAACTTGGTAAGATGATTGAACGCGCAGGTATTGAGTTTAACGCATTACCTGATGAGAAGTTTGATAATCCGTTTGCTATAGGTTCTGGCGCAGGTGCAATCTTCGGTAGTACAGGTGGCGTTATGGAAGCAGCACTTAGAACTGCTGCTGAGTGGATTTTAGGCACAAAGCTTGAAAAGGTTGATTTTGAAGAAGTTCGTGGAAGCGAAGGCATTAAGACTGCATCTTACAAACTTGGAGATTTAACCGTTAATGTAGCTGTAGCATCGGGTACTGCAAATGCAGGCAAGTTGCTAGAGATGATTAGAAATGGCGAATTAGACGTTCAGTTTGTAGAAATCATGGCTTGTCCTGGCGGTTGTGTAAACGGCGGTGGACAGCCTGTACAGCCTATGTGGTTAAGAAACGAGGTTGATTTAGCAAGCTTGCGTGCAAAGGTTCTTTACGATGCCGATGCTAATTTGTTAGAGTACCGCAAATCTCATGAAAATCCTGATATTAAAATGATTTATGATGAGTTCTTCGGTGAGCCTGGCAGCCATAAGGCACACGAAATTCTACACACAAAATATATAAAACGCGGTAAGTAATATTAAGCGGCTGCACGTTTTGTGCAGCCGCATTTTTTAAAGGTTTTAAATATGCTGAGTGATAAAAAAATAAAAGAAAAATTAAATAGTGAATTTTCTAGTGCTAAAGTTTTTGTTTTTGACTGTATAGATTCAACAAATCTTTTCGCAAAACGCGAATTTGCAACGGAAAAAGAAAATCCGCTTATAGTTGTTGCTAATGCACAAACGGCCGGTAGGGGAAGAATGGGAAGAAGTTTTTATTCTCCAAAAGACACCGGTATATATATGTCTATTGCTATTAGTACAAAACAAATATCAAATCTTTTAAGCGTTACTGCAAAAACCGCAGTTGGCGTTTGCAGAGCGTTGGAAAGTTTAAATCTTTCGCCTAGAATTAAATGGGTTAACGATGTTTATATTAATAATAAAAAGGTTTGCGGAATTCTGACAGAAGGCATCGTAAACAAGTCTAATAATACTATTGATGGTATAGTTATAGGCATTGGAGTAAATGTTTCTACGGTTAATTTCCCAAACGACATTGAAGATATAGCAGCATCGCTCGGCATTAATGAAGATCGAAATGTGATTATTGCAAGTATCGTAAATAATGTTTTAGGTATTATTTTAGACGATACGGACGTTTTTATTAAGGAATACAGGGAAAAAAGTATTGTAATAGGCAAAGAAATAACTTGTTTTTCTGCAACTGATAGCTTTAGTGCAACGGCAGTTGATGTTGATGATAATGGCTCATTAATAGTAAAACTTAGCGACGGAACCTTTAAAACAATTTCTACGGGTGAAGTATCTATAAGATTTTAAAATAAAAGAATGACCGAAATAATCGGTCATTCTTTTATTTTAAGCTCAATACCAATTACACCGTATTTTTTCTGTTCCTCTAAAGAATAATACTGTTTCATATCGTCGGGGGATGCGATACCTATATCTTCATTTGTATATCCGCATTTTAAAAGAGGTAATGTTTTATATAATTCTTCAAAACTGTTAAAACGGTGTAGTTTTGTAACAATTGTATTTATTGTTTTACCTGTAGAGTTATTGGTAAAAACAATGTTATCGCCAACTTTTATTTGTTGACGCTTTTCATCAAACAAACGAAGTTCAATAGTTTTTTCTCCACTCTTTATCATTTTAAACGGAGAGGAGTCAAGCTTCATATTATGCGTGTCAACTTGCCGACGTAAAAGAGCTACAGTTTCAACATGTGCGGTGCGGGGGAATAGGTCTACTGGTGTGGCTTCTATAAGCATAAAACCTAAATCGTTTAAAATTTTAATGTCGCGAGCAAGCGTTGCCGGATCACAAGAAACATAAACAAGGCGTTTAGGGTTAAAATCGTTTGCAATGGTGTTTAAAAGTTCTTCGCTACAACCTTTACGAGGCGGATCTATTATAACAACATCGGGTTTAACATTCTGTTCCGTTAGTTTTATAGCGGCTTTTGCAGCATCTGCACAAATAAATTCAGCATTAGTTATGTTGTTTATTTTAGCATTGTACTCGGCATCTATAACTGCGTCGGGTATTATTTCTACACCAATTATTTTTTTTGCCTTGCTTGCCATAGAAAGCCCTATTGTGCCTGCACCACAATATAGGTCTAAAACGGTACAGTCTTTAGGATTAGCATACTCTTGAGCTTTCTTATATAGTATTTCGGCCATATCTCTATTTACTTGGTAGAAAGACAGTGGTGAAATTCTGAATTTTACATCGCATAAAATGTCGGTAATATAGCCGTTGCCGTAAATGGTTTTACATTTATCAGATAAAATTACGTTGGTGTCGGCTGTGTTTATGTTTTGTACCAGGGTGAATTTTGTATCCGGTAATATGTCTTTTAATGTCTGTATGAGAGCGTCGGTGTGTTCTAGATTGTAGCCGTTTGTAACTATTACAACCATTAACTCATTTGTTTTCTTAGCAATTCTAAGGTATAAATGCCGAACCATGCCTTTATGCAAGGTTTCGTCATAAACAGAAATATGGTGGCTTTTTATCCATTCAGAAAAAGCAGAGGATATTTTATTGAAAATTTGAGGTTGAATTTTGCAGTCAAAAATAGGTATTACTCTGTGCGAATGTACGGCAAAAAAACCAGCCTCACCGCTTTGTGCTATAGGGAGTTGAGCTTTATTGCGATACTCGTTTGTGTTAACGGCAGAAATTATAGGCATTATATTTGGTGAGTCTTGCTTGCCTATTCTGCATAATACTTGTTTTACACGCTCTTGTTTTATTTGGCATTCAGAACAGTAAGAAATATGTCTAAAAACACAACCGCCGCATTTAGAAAAGACATCACAGTCCGGTGTAATTCTGCAAGCAGATGGCTCTAAAATCTTTTCTACTTTAGCATAAGCATAACTCTTTTTAACCTTTAGTATCTTTACTCTTACAAAATCACCGATGGCAGTTTGTGGAGTAAAAATAGCAATATTTTCATATTTACCAATTCCGTTGCCGTCAGTAGACATATCGGAAATTCTAATATCTATAATCTGATTTTTAACAAGCTCCATAAATTAAGTCCTTTAAGCAAATGTTGTTTACAAATAAATAATACCACAAAATATAATAGCACACAAGAAAAACCAATAATTATATTTAAAATTTAAACATCGTTAATATTTGATGTGTTGAAATAAGTTGCTTGTTGTGTTATAATAACATGAATTGTTATGATTATTATATGTAAAGGTGACGATATAATGGGTAAGCATTCAAAGGATAATGTTAAAGCTAAGTTAACTAAAAAACAAATTCAACAACGCATAAGCTTAGCGTTTTGCGCAGTTTTAATGTTGCTTTCTATAGTAACAATAGCCGTGTTATTGTACCTAGACGTTTTGCCATTATTGTATTTGGGTATTGTTGTTGTTTTACTATTAGGAACATTACTGTTTTGCATTTATTCTCAAATGAAAAACAAAATACGTTTAGCCGGCAGAATTGTTGCCGGAATTATGTGTGTGGTTTTGCTTTTCTCTGATTTTCATCTTCTTAAAATAACATCTTTGCTTGGTTCAATAACCGATATAGACTATACTGTTGAGACTATTGCAGTTGCTGTTTTAAAAGAAGATTCCGCCCAAACGTTAGAAGATGTTAAAGATTATAAAATTGGTATTTGCGATACACTTGACCGCGAAAATGTAGATACAGCAATTGAAAAATGGAACAAAAAGTTAAAAACTGAACTTAATACAACAGAGTACGATGGAATTTTACATCTTGTGGAAGCCTTGTTCGATAAAAAAATAGGTGCTATTATTTACAACCCAATTCATAACGACATGGTAAATGAAGACATAGAGGGCTTTAGTGACGATATAAGAATTATTGATACTATAGAAATTAAGGTTAAAAACGAAAATAGCCTAAATGCTACTCACGTAGACGTAACCAAAGACCCATTTGCAATATATATAAGCGGTATAGATACCTATGGTTCTATAAAAGCAAGAAGCCGAAGTGACGTTAACATTATTGCCTTTGTTAATCCCACAACAAAGCAAATTATGCTTCTTACAACCTCACGTGATGGTTATGTAGATATTCCAGGTGTTACAAAAAACCTTAAAGATAAACTTACTCATGCCGGAATTTACGGTGTTGAAAAATCTATTGCAACATTAGAGCAAGTTTACGATACAAAAATTAACTATTTTGTGCGTGTAAACTTTACATCAGTTTTAAAAATTGTTGATGCTTTAGGCGGTATAGACATTTATTGTCCGTTTACATTTACATCTGTTGAAGGCATTAGATTTGAAAAGGGTAATAACCATTTTAACGGTGAGCAAGCACTTGCTTTTGCAAGAGAACGTCATGCGTTTAATGCTGGGGATAATCAACGCGGTAAAAACCAGCAGCTTGTAATTAAAGCAATGCTTAATAAAATGATGTCTAAATCTATTTTAAAGGGTTATTCGTCTATTTTATCTACCGTTTCTAGCAATATGCAAACTAATATGACTACCGACCAAATTACCGATATAGTAAAAATGCAACTGTCCGACGGCAGCGACTGGGCAATTAAGTCTTTAGCGGTAGATGGTAAAGGTGCTAAAAAATGTTGCTACTCATATTCGGCGACAAAGCCGCTTTATGTTTGTTTATTAAGTGAAGAAAAAATTGCCGAAGCAAAGGCCGATATTGCAAAAATTATGAACGGCGAAATGCTTGAAGGTGCCGAAGTTTTAAGTGAAAGCAATGCTAACTTGGGCAACACCAAAGACCCTGAATATATTTGGGGAGGCAACAAAAACAATAATACATCTAGCAAGCCTCAAACCACACAGTCTAAGCCTAGTGAAACTACAACCTCAAGCGAGACTACTACATCATCTGATAAACAAACCGCTTCGTCTGATGTGGAGTCTAGCGCTTCAACATCATCACAAGATTCAACATCCAGTGAAGAGTCATCCTCGTCATCTAAAGCAAGCTCTTCGTCAAAACCAACAAGCAGCACCTCTAGTGATAAAGATGATAATGATAAAGTTGAAACTAGCAGTAGCAAACCCGCCCAAAGTAGCTCAAAACCCACAGAATCTGAACCCGAGGAAAATAACAATTAATTTTAAGCATTAGATGATATTAACAAATAAAGCGGATGCATTGCATCCGCTTTATTTGTTTTTTAAGGTAAATTTATTTTTATGATATTCTATTAGGTTTTCATTTTGCATACGGCTTAGTTCTGCCGATAATGCACTGCGTTCGACCGCCAAATAGTCTGCAAGTTGTTGACGATTAAAGGGAATATAAAATGTATCGGAGCCAACTGACTTTGCAGTATGTGAAAGATACGATAAAACCTTTTGTCTTGTTGTGCGGCGTGTAACATGCTCAAGTGTTTGTCTGAACTTTAGTGTTTTCTCGGCAAGAATACATATAAGGTTTTTAACAATAATATTACTTTCGTCGGTAGTAGTATCGTCTGAAAACAGATTATCTTTTCTTATAAATAATATTTTGCTATCGCTGGATGCTACAATGCTAAAAGGCATATTCTTGTTTTCAATAGCAAACAATGCTTCTCCAAATATATCAGAAACAGTCAAGACAGAATATATTGAGTCGTTCCCAAAATAATCGGTTGAAATTACTCTAACGTTACCTTGTAATATAATTCCAATGCTTTCAATTTCTTGGCCTTCGTAATATATGTATTCATCTTTTCTATAAGTTTTTACATTTGTATTTAGTGTTTGTAAAAATGTTGATATTTGTATTTCGTTCAACTTGTTAAAAAGCACACAATTTTTTAAAATATTAATATATTTTTCCATATTTCTCACTTTCGTTGTAAAAACAACATAAATTTCATATTTATTATACTATAATAAAAAAAAAATTCAATAGGAAGAAGTTGTTTTGTATGAAAAAAATTATTGCATTAATATTGGCAACCATGCTTTTATTAACATTTGCAGGTTGTAAGGGTAAAGAAACGATAGATAATACTATTATTAGAGTTGGCTCTTTAAAGGGCGCTACATCAATAGGTCTTTCGGGAATTATTAATGATAAAAATAATTCTGCTACAAAGGCAAATTATGAATTTGTAATGGAAACCGCGGCAGATGCTATGGCGGCTAAAATTATAAATAATGAAGTAGATATTGCTTTAATTCCTGCAAACCTCGCATCCGTTTTATATAACAAAACCGGTGGAAAAATATCTGTAATTAATTTGAACACTTTGGGAGTTTTATATTTTGTAACTGCAGATGATACCATTACCACAATAGAAAGTTTAAAGGGTAAAACTATTTACTTAACAGGAAAGGGTACCACACCTGACTATTCATTACAGTATGTTTTAGGACTATATTCTATTGGTTTAGATGATGTTAAATTAGAATATAAGGCCGAAGCTACCGAGGTTTTAAGCGCACTTTCTGCCGATAATAAGGCTGTTGGTTTATTGCCACAACCATTTGCAACTGCGGCGACAATTCAAAATACTAATTTAAAGATAACTATTGATCTTTCTAAAGCTTGGACCGATAAAGAACCTAACGCAGCTACTGTAACTGGTGTTACTATTGTTAGAAATGAGTTTTTAGAGCAACACAAATCTTTGGTTGAAATTTTCTTAAATGAACACAAAGAATCTGTTGAATTTGTTAAGCAAGACATTCAGTCTGCAGCAAAAATTGTAACAGAACTTGGTATAATTGCAAAAGAACCTATTGCGGTTAAGGCAATTCCTTATTGCAATACGGTATCGGTTACGGGAACATCCATGAAAGAAAAATTATCGTCTTATTTAAAGGTTCTTTATGATATGGATAAAACTTCCATAGGAGGTAATTTACCTGCTGATGAATTCTACTATATTCCGTAAAACAATTATTGTTATTGCTTGGTTGTCTGTTTGGCAAATAGTATCGCTAATTGTTAATGACCCTATAATTTTAGTGGGTCCAATAGAAACGGTATATACATTGTTTTTAAAAATTGGTGATAATGATTTTTTGTTAAGCGTTGCTTGGTCGTTGCTTAGAATATCAATTGGTTTTATTTTAGCATTTGTTATAGCTATAGTACTAAGCTTTTTGGCATACAAAAACAAGTTGCTAGCAGATGTTTTAAGCCCAATAATTACACTTATGAAAACAGTTCCGGTAGCGTCGGTTGTAATTTTATTGCTAATATGGTTTGGCTCTGAGTGGTTAACTCCGTTAATCATTTTTGCAGTAGTGTTTCCAATAATATATGTAAACACTTTAGAGGGCTTTAACAATGTTCCAATCAAAATGCTTGAAATGTGTAGGGTGTTTAAAGTGGGACTGAAACCCAAATTCATGCACATTTACAGACCTAATATTTCTCCGTTTGTACTAAGCGGTATAAAACTTGCGGTTGGCATGGCATTTAAATCCGGCGTAGCAGCGGAGGTTATAGGTGTGCCAAGGTTTTCTATTGGCGAAGGTATGTATATGTCTAAAATATATTTTGACACAGCAAGTGTTCTTGCCTGGACATTATGTATAATTATTTTAAGTGTATTATTTGAAAAAATAATATTAGCAGTCGTAAATTCCTTTTTAAAAACAGACAGTAGGTGATTTATATGGATATTTTAATTTCAAATATTAGTAAAACCTACGGAAAAACAAAAGTTTTTGAAAATTTTAGTGTCTCTTTAAAAAAAGGCAAAACCTATGCCATTATGGGAGAGTCGGGAATAGGTAAAACTACGTTACTTAGACTAATTGTCGGGCTTGAAAAAGTGGATGAAGGACAAATAGAATTAGATAATAAAATTCGTTTCTCATATGTTTTTCAAGAAAATAGACTATGTGAGCACCTTACTGCAACCCAAAACATAATGCTTACAAATCCTAAACTTAAAAGCGAATATATTAATGCTGAACTTTTAAAGGTTGGATTTGTCTCTGATGATCTTTTAAAACCTGTAAAAAGTTTTAGCGGCGGTATGAAACGCAGAGTGTCACTTTTAAGAGCTTTGTGGCATGAGAGTGATGTAATTCTAATGGATGAACCTTTAACCGGTTTGGACGAGGCCACGGCAGAATTAGTAACCAATTATATTATAAAAAACAAGGGCACAAGAACCTTAATAGTTGTTACTCATAGTGCTGTATTAGCTAAAAACTTAGAAGCTCAAATCATAACTCTGTAATATCAATATCGTTTAAAATTAAAACTGAACAAGCACATATAACGGCAGAATTTGAAAACTTGTGATTTATGGTTATTGGTATTTCACAAGGCTCAACAATTTTGCCGTTTGTTGTTTTTATTTGTCGCTGTACACTAATAAGAGCTTTATTATCGGTTATACTTGAAAAAGTTATTGTATCTGTGTTAGATGTGCCGCAAACTATGGTTGATATATTGCTAAGTTTTAATATGTTTAACGCATTTTGATTTGATGATTCGCAAATGCCTTTTATAGAGCCATTAAGAGTTACCGGTCTAGTTTTTGTTTCATTTAAAACTAATAAAGTAGCTTTTTTTGCAGATATGTTCAAATTAGGCATAATCTTTATTGCAAATCTGTTAGTTTGTGTTATATGTGTATTTTCAGAATCTATTATGTTAAATCCAAAGTTTTTTAGAATGCAAATAATTTCTAAATAAATTTGATCGTTATCATCGCTCATTATAAAAACTGTTTTCATTTAACCGCTCCTTACACGTAGTATAACCATTCTAACTTCTTCTACCATGTTTTTAGCAAATATTATTATTTGGCATAAAATATACTGTGCTTACATTTAGCACGGAATTTCAAACTTTCCTTATTGGAGTGGGGAAAATGAAGAAGGTTTATATTGTTACTGGTACCGTAACCTATGCCATAAAAGGCCGAGATTTGTTAAAACATTATGGTATAAAGGCGGAAGTTAATAAAATAAGCGGTGTATCATACGGGTGTGGTTATGCAATAGCGGTATATCCGCCCATTGAAAGCGCTGTTAATATTTTAAGAGAAAACGGTATAAAAATTTTAGATGTAACAACTCGATAAAACTATAAAAAGCAACGAATCAAACGATTCGTTGCTTTAATTATAATGTTATGGGTATTAAATTATCGTCTGCGATTAGATAATGCTAGAAGTCTAAGCAGATGCGCAAGAGATGAAATCATGGCGGCTACATATGTCATTGCGGCGGCAGATAAAACCTTTCTTGCACCTTGTATTTCTTCATCGTTGTATAAAATTTGGTCATTACGTAGCGATTGTAGCGCGCGCTTAGATGCGTTAAATTCAACCGGTAGTGTAACTAATTGAAATAATAAAAGGGCGGAGAAAAGTATAATTCCAAGATTCATAAGCGGTACTAAATTAAAAACTAAGCCCATTAAAAAAATCGGCCAAGAAAGCACAGAACCAATTCTCGAGATATTTATAATTCCGGCACGTATTTTTATTGGGGCATATCCCATTGCATATTGCACGGCATGGCCAGCTTCATGCGCAGCAACGCCGATTGCGGCTATGCTGGTAGAATTATACACACTGTCTGAAAGGCGTATAACGTTTTCTTTTGGGTCGTAATGGTCGGTTAGCGAGCCAGAAACGCGCTCTATACGCACATTTGCCACACCATTAGCAAACAGTACTTTTCTAGCGGCATCTTCGCCGGTTATATTATTACTCGACGTGATTTGAGAAAATTTTGAAAAAGTAGTTTTAACACGCAACTGTGCCCAAAGCGAAATGATTAGTGCCGGAATAACAAACATAAAATAGGTTGAATCAAAACCATAGAAAAATCCCACAAAAGCACGCTCCTTTGTATTTTTACTTTAATTTTAGTGTATACAAAGTATTATTTGCAAACTATTTGTTATTTATTTGTTAATTATACGTTAAATCTAAATAAAACAACGTCACCGTCGTTCATAACATATTCTTTTCCTTCGCTTCTTACAAGACCCTTTTCTTTAGCAGCAACCATAGAACCACAAGCCATAAGGTCATCATAAGCAATAACTTCTGCACGAATAAAGCCACGCTCAAAGTCAGAGTGTATTTTGCCTGCTGCGCCAGGTGCCTTTGTGCCTTTCTTTATTGTCCAAGCTCTAACTTCAGGTTGTCCAGCTGTTAAAAATGAAATTAGACCTAGTAAGCTGTAGCATTTAGTAATTAGTCTGTCAAGGCCCGAATTTTCTAGTCCTAATTCCTCTAAGAATAGTGCTTTTTCATCACCCTCAAGACCGGCAATTTCTGCCTCAAGTGATGCGCAAATAGGCAATGTTTCGCTTCCTTCGCTTTGTGCTAATGCTTTTACAGCATTAAAACGTTCATTATTGTCAATTCCATTTACAAAATCATCTTCACTCATATTGCAAGCGTAAATAACAGGTTTTGATGAAAGCAAAAATGTGGTATCAATAATAGCTTGTTCTTCTTCATTTGCTTCAACAGCGCGTGCGGGAATACCTTGCTCTAGAGAAGCGAGCAAGCGTTTTAAAAAGTCTACCTCTGCTTGCATAGATTTGTCGCCCTTTAAAGCTTTTGATGCGCGATCTAAACGGCGTTGCACCATGTCAATATCAGAAAAAATAAGTTCGAGATTTATTATTTCTATATCTCTTGCCGGGTCAACAGAACCCTCTACATGAACAATATCGTTGTTTTCAAAGCATCTAACAACATGAACTATTGCATCAACCTCGCGTATGTGCGATAAAAACTTGTTGCCTAATCCTTCGCCGTTAGAAGCGCCCTTAACTAAACCTGCTATATCAACAAATTCGATAACCGCAGGTGTGAACTTTTTGGGCTGATACATTTTAGCTAATTCATCGAGTCTATAGTCGGGTACGCTAACCATGCCAACATTTGGCTCTATTGTGCAAAACGGGTAGTTGGCCGACTGTGCGCCCGCGTTTGTAATTGCATTAAATAATGTTGATTTACCTACATTCGGTAATCCTACGATACCAAGTTTCTTAATTTTCCTCCAAAATCAAAGGGATATCAAACCCAATTATATAGTTGTTTTGAGAAATTATCAAGTCAAATTTAAAATTTACTAAGAAAATGCTTTGATTTGTAATATTTATATAGTATAATATATATACAAATGCTTACGAGGTGATATTATGCATAGTGGATATACCGTTTCATTGGCAAAAATTATAAATGAATTTTCTTTAGAAAAGGTTTTCTTGTCAAAAAACGAAGATGAAATCTTTATATCTTCCGCCGAAATTAACCGACCCGGCTTACAGTTTAATGGCTTTTTTGAATTTTTTGACGAAAAGCGTATTCAAATTATCGGAAAGAGCGAAGAGAGCTTTTTAAATAGTTTTCCACCTGAGGATTTTAATAATAAAATTGATTTATTCTTTAGCAAGCATCCTGCGGCAGTAGTAGTTACTCGCGGACTTGATATTTCACCTAAAATGGTAGAGTCGGCTCAAAAATATGAAGTACCGTTACTTCGTACTGATGAATCAACCTCACAGTTTACAGCTTCTCTAATAGCCTTTTTAAATGTACAACTTGCTCAAAGGGTTACTCGCCATGGCGTTATGGTAGAAGTTTACGGTGAAGGTATTCTTATTTTGGGCGAAAGCGGAGTAGGTAAAAGTGAAACCGCAATTGAACTTGTAAAAAGAGGTCACCGCCTTATTGCTGACGACGCGGTAGAAATTCGTAAGGTTTCTAGCAAGTCGTTAGTTGCCACTGCACCCGATAATATACGTCATTTTATTGAACTTAGGGGAATAGGTATTATAAATGCAAGCAGAATATTTGGTGTGGGTGCAGTAAAACTTACTGAAAAAATTGATATGATTATAAAAATGGAACCTTGGGATGTAAATAAAACCTATGATCGCATGGGGCTTGAGAGTCAAACCACCGAGATTTTAGGTCTTAATGTTCCGTCGGTTACTATCCCGGTAAAACCCGGTAGAAACCTAGCTGTTATTATAGAGGTTGCTGCAATGAATAACCGTCAAAAGAAGCTCGGCTATAATGCGGCCAAAGATTTACTTAAGAAACTCGGTATGGACGACGATGCAGAGAAAATAGACAGTAACGAAGTTGTAGAAGTATTTTAGGAGAGTGTGTAAAATGTATTGTTTAGGTATAGATTTAGGCGGAACAAACATTGTTGCAGGAGTTGTTGATGAAAATTATAAAATTATAGCTATAGCAAAAATAAAAACAAAACTTCCTCGTCCCGCAAACGAAATTGCAGATGATATGGCAGCTGTTGCAATGCAAGCAATCAAAAAGGCTAACATAGATATTAGTCAGGTTAAGGCAATGGGTGTTGGTTCTCCTGGTGCTATAGACCCTAAAAATGGCATTGTAAGTTATTCTAACAACCTAGGTTTTGAAAATTTACCGCTTTGCGAAATGTTAAAGCAAAGGGTAGGTGTTGATTTTTACATTGAAAATGATGCTAATGCTGCTGCATATGGCGAATATATTGCAGGTGCAGGTAAAGGGAAAAATAGCTTTATTGCTATTACACTTGGCACAGGCGTAGGCGGAGGCATAATAATTGACGGTAAACTTTTCTCTGGTTCTAATTATGCGGGGGCTGAACTTGGTCACACGGTTATAATTGCTGATGGTGAGCAATGCACCTGTGGCAGAAAGGGTTGTTGGGAAACATATGCATCGGCAACGGCTCTTATTCGTCAGACCAAAGCGGCTATGTTGTTAAATAAAGATAGCATTATGTGGGAACTGGCTCAGAACAGTTTGGATAATGTTAGCGGTATTACAGCTTTTGATGCCATGCGTAAAGGTGATGTTGCGGGCAAAGCAGTAGTTGATAATTACGTTAAGTATATATCAATAGGCATAACAAATACCGTAAATATATTCCAACCTGATGTTCTTTGCATAGGTGGCGGCGTTTCTAAAGAAGGCGAAACAATTGCTGCACCCATAAGAGAGTATGTTGAAGGACATAGATATTCTAAAAATGTTTCCAAACAGACTGAAATTAAGACTGCAGAGCTTGGAAACGACGCAGGTATAATAGGTGCCGCATATCTTTATAAGTTATATCAATAATTTTGGGGTGCACAATGAAGCTCGATGTTTTAAAATCCGAACTTTCCAAATTAAATATAAATTTTTTAGAGAATGAAGTAATGAAAAACCACACTACCTTTAAAATAGGTGGTGCCGTTGATGTATTTATAATATTAAATAAAATATCCGAGCTTAGCACAGTTATTGATTTATGTAGCAAACAACAAGTTCCGTTTATGGTCATTGGAAAGGGTTCAAATCTTTTGGTTTCTGATTACGGTATAAGTGGAGCGGTAATTCGCCTACCTGAAAATGATAGCATAAAAGTAGATGGTAACATTATTACTTGCGGTGCAGGGGTGTCATTATCTAACCTCTGCCGAGTGGCTGCTGAAAATGGATTATCTGGTTTAGAGTTTGCATATGGTATTCCGGGTACGGTTGGCGGTGCACTTTACATGAATGCGGGCGCCTATGGTGGAGAAATGCAGGATGTTGTTGTTTGTGCTGAACATGTTGACAAAAATGGTACGGTAGGCACCTTAGATGTTGAACATATGCAACTTTCATATAGAACCTCTTGTTACAAAACTGATAGTTTAATTATAACAAGTGTAACCTTTAAACTTAAAAGTGATAAACAAGAAAACATTAATGCTAAAATGAGTGATTTTATAGGTCGCAGAAAGGCAAAGCAACCGCTTGAATATCCAAGTGCAGGTAGTACTTTTAAAAGACCAGAGGGTTATTTTGCCGGCGCTCTTATAGAGCAAAGCGGTTTAAAAGGTGTTGGTGTTGGCGGTGCGCAAGTTAGCGAGAAACATTGTGGATTTGTTATAAATAAAGATAATGCTACTTGCAACGATGTTTTGGAATTAGTAGATAAAATAAAAAATACTGTATTTGAAAGATTCGGCGTTATGCTTGAGCCAGAAATCATTTTTGTTGGTCGTAATAATTAGTTTGTTTTGGGAGAACTTTATGGATTTTTTAATTGTAACTGGTATGAGTGGTGCGGGTAAATCCAATGCGGCAGATTGCCTTGAAGATGTTGGATATTACTGCGTAGATAATATTCCACCTATGCTTATTCCATCACTTATAGAACTTTCTAAACGTGGCAATACCGAAATAAACAAAATTGCTATTGTAACTGATATTCGCGGTGGGGAATTGTTTAATGATATTGAAAAAGTAGTCGAACATATGAAGAATGATGGCACAAAATTTAAAATTCTTTTCCTTGATGCGTCAACCGAAGAATTACTGCGCAGGTATAAAGAAAATCGCCGATCACATCCGTTATCAACTTCACAAAACCTTACTATTGATGAAGCAATAGCTTCTGAACGCGCAACTTTAAAATCGGTTCGCAATATATCGGATTATATTATAGATACAACTCATTTGTCGGCTATTAATTTAAAAGAGCAAATTATAAACATATTTTTAGAAAACAAAGCTGGCGGCTTAAAGGTACAATGTATGTCGTTTGGTTTTAAGTATGGCCCTGTAGCCGATGCTGACCTTGTGTTTGATGTTCGTTGTTTGCCTAATCCGTTTTATATTGACGATTTAAGGCTACTTACTGGTTTAGATGAAAAGGTAAGCAGTTATGTAATGAGCTTTGAAGAAAGCAAACAAACATTTAGCAAAATATCTGATTTAATAGACTATATGTTACCACTTTATGTAAGCGAAGGTAAAAGCCGTTTAGTTGTTGCGTTTGGATGTACGGGCGGTAAGCACCGTTCGGTAACCTTTGCCGAAAACTTAGCTAAACACCTTAAAGAAAAGGGAAGTAATGTTCATATAAATCACAGAGATATAAACAGGGCGTGAAGATATGTCATTTTCGCAAGATGTAAAAAGGGAACTGTGTGGCGTAAAACCGTCGGGTTGTTGCAGAAAAGCTGAGTGCTACGGCATACTGCTTTTTAACCGTATGTTTTCGTATAATTCAATGTCGCTATTAACAGAAAGCGAAGAGGTCGCAATAAAATGCGCGGAGCTTTTAAAAAATAATTTTGGTGTCGTTGCTAAAATTATTAGCGGTGGCATAAAAAGAGATATGTATAAGGTTGTAGTTGAAGAAGAGGCTGACAGACTAAAAATTTTACTCGGCTTTGGACACAATCCAAAACAAACTGATGCATTTTTTAATGATAGAATTGTTTCAAAAGAATGCTGTATTAGTGCTTTTGTAAGAGGTGCCTTTTTAGCATCGGGAACAATAAGCGATCCTTCTAAGAGTTATCGTGCCGAAATAATAGTACAAACAAAGCAGGCTGCGGATTTTTTGGCAGAGGTACTTTTAAAGCGTGGACTAGCTTGTAATGTTTCAAAGCGTTCTAATAACTATGTTATTTATTTTAAAGAGAGTGAAAACGTAGAAGATTTTTTAACCATTATGAATGCAACATCGCATACATTAGAAATTATGAATATGCGAATATATAAAGATATGCGCAACCGTGCTAATCGTATAAGAAATTGTGAGGATGCAAATATTTCAAAAACGGTTAACGCTGCAATACGGCAAAAAAACGCTATTGCAAAACTTAAATCAACGGGTGAATTTGAACTCTTGCCCGACGATTTAAAAGAAATAGCAAATCTTAGGGTCGACTATCCTGAGGCATCGTTGAATGAGTTGTGCGAATTGTTTGATGCACCAATTAATCGGTCTAAGCTTAATTACAAGCTTAACAAAATAATTGCTTACTCAGAAAAATAAAAGGAGGGAGAAAAATGGATTTTGTTCACTTGCATGTGCACACCGAATATAGTCTATTAGACGGTGCTTGTCGAATTGAGCCGTTAATTTCTGCGGCAAAGGACCTTGGCCAAAAAGCAATAGCTATAACTGATCACGGAGTTATGTTTGGCGCAATTGCCTTTTACAAAGAAGCAAAAAAGCAGGGAATAAAACCCATAATTGGTTGTGAAGTTTATGTTGCACCCAACTCCCGATTTGACAAAGTACACGGCAAAGATAACGAGTATTCTCACCTTGTTTTGCTTTGCAAAAACATGAAAGGCTATGAGAACCTTATAAAAATGGTTTCTCTTGGTTTTACTGAGGGCTTTTATTCCAAGCCCAGAATAGATAAAGAGCTTTTAAAAGAACACAATGAAGGCCTTATTGCACTATCTGCTTGCCTTGCGGGTGAGATTCCTAAGGCTCTTACAAAAAATGATTATGAGTTAGCTAAAGAAAAGGCTCTTTGGTTTAAAGAGGTATTTGGAGAAGACAATTTTTATTTAGAGCTTCAAGATCACAATATTGCAGAACAAAAACGCATAAACCCATATATCAAAAGGCTTTCAAAAGAAATTGGAATAGGTCTTGTTGCCACAAACGATGTGCACTATGTTTATGCCGATGATTACAAGACACAAAGGGTGTTATTGTGCGTTCAAACTGGCAGAAAGCTGTCTGAGGGTAGCGATATTGAATTTCAAACTAATGAGTTTTATTTGAAATCTGATGAGCAAATGTTAGAAAACTTTTCTGATGTGCCCGAAGCATTGGAAAATACAGCAAAAGTTGCCGATATGTGCAATGTGGAGTTTGAGTTTGGAAAAATCAAATTACCCGTCTATGATATTGGTGAGCAAGATCATTTTGAATATTTTAAAAAGCGTTGTTACGAAGGGCTCTATAAGCATTATTCAAACGATGAATTAGAAAAAGCCGAGAAACGTCTTTTGTATGAGTTAGATGTTATTAACAAAATGGGCTATGTAGATTATTATCTTATAGTTCAAGACTATGTAAATTACGCTAAATCTAAGGGTATACCTGTTGGTCCGGGAAGAGGTTCTGGCGCTGGTAGTATTGCGGCATATTGTATAGGTATTACTGGCATAGATCCTATTAAATATGACTTACTGTTTGAACGTTTTTTGAATCCCGAGCGTGTTTCGATGCCCGACTTTGATATAGACTTTTGCTATGAACGTCGTGGAGAAGTTATAGAATACGTTAAAAACAAGTACGGCGAAGACCACGTTGCTCAAATTGTAGCATTTGGCACTATGGCAGCAAAAGGTGCGGTGCGTGATGTTGGTAGGGCAATGGACTTACCCTATTCGTTATGCGATAAAGTTGCAAAGCTTATTCCGGCCTCACTGGGCATGACCATAAGTAAGGCGTTGTCTGAATCTGATGAGCTTATGCAGATGTATAAGAGCGATAGCACAATAACAGAACTTTTAGATATGGCTCAAAAGGTTGAAGGTATGCCGCGCAATACTACAACGCATGCAGCCGGTGTTGTTATATCAGACAAAAAGGTAAGTGAGTACGTACCGCTTGCTAAAAATGATGATGCTATAGTAACACAGTATCCTATGACTACATTAGACGAGTTGGGCCTTTTAAAAATGGACTTTTTAGGCCTTCGCAACCTAACCGTAATTGACGATACTGTAAAGGCAATTCGTAAAAACAATGTAGATTTTGATATCAATAAAATACCTATAGACGATAAAAAGACATACCAAATGATGAGCAAAGGTCTTACTCAAGGCGTGTTTCAGTTTGAATCTGGCGGAATGAAAAATGTTTTGCGTTCATTTAAACCTGAATCACTCGAAGATCTAATTGCTATTATTTCGCTTTATCGTCCGGGTCCTATGGACTCTATACCCAAATATATAAATAACCATAATCACCCAGAGAAAATTGTTTATGATACACCGCTGCTAAAGCCAATATTAGAGGTTACTTACGGATGCATTGTTTATCAAGAACAAGTAATGCAAATTTTTAGAAAAGTTGCAGGTTACTCTCTTGGTAGAGCAGATATCGTGCGACGTGCTATGTCTAAAAAGAAACACGATGTTATGGAAAAAGAGCGCAAAGCTTTTGTTTATGGTGAAACCGACAGTAACGGAAATGTGGTTTGCAAAGGTGCAATAAATTCTGGTGTAGATGAAGCTACGGCGCAAAAAATATTCGACGAAATGTCGGCGTTTAGTTCCTATGCCTTTAATAAATCACATGCGGCGGCATATGCATACGTGTCTTATCAAACTGCATTTTTAAAGTGCCATTACCCCGGAGAATATATGGCAGCCTTGCTTACAAGCGTTTTGGGCGCACAGGGTAAGGTATCTGAATATACGGCAGAATGTCAACGTTTAGGATTTAAAGTTTTACCACCCGACGTTAATGAAAGTGAACTTAACTTTACTTATACAAATAATTCGATTAGGTTTGGTTTACTTGCTATAAAAAATTTAGGACAAGGTCTTACGCAACGACTAATTACCGAGCGCAAAGAATGTCAATACAAGTCGTTTTATGATTTGTGTCTTAGGCTGCATGGCCGCGATTTAAACCGTCGTGCTCTTGAGGGTTTAATCAAGAGCGGCGCATGTGATTGCTTTAATAACACACGCAAGCAATTGATTTATGCTCTTGACAGCATAATGGAGCTAGTAGAAAGTAAAAAACGTTACACATCAGGCGGTCAGATGGATTTGTTTGGTTCGTCATTCAATTCAAACGAATCAATGGTAGAAGATGATATAACTCATATTTTAACAGTGCATGATGAATTGCCAATGCTAGAACTTTTAAAAATGGAAAAGGAAGCAACGGGTTTATATTTATCTTCACACCCGCTTAATGACTATGTAAATTATATTAATGCAATTGGGTCAGACAAAATCTCTGATATATTGGCTGAAGATAGCTCATATTCAGATGCCGATAATGTTAGCGTTGTGGCGTTGGTTTCATCTGTTTCAGTAAAAACGGGCAAGAACAATCAACAGTTTGCTATAATTGCTGCAGAAGATATGAGTGATAGTATAAATATTACGTTCTTTGCAAAAACTTTTTTGCAGTACAAACCGTTATTAAAAGAAGATGCAGTCTTAAAGTTTACAGGCAGAGTTTCTTTGCGTGAAGACAGAAGAGCCGAAATTTTATGTAATAAGGCAGAAATTCTGCCAGAAAATGCAAAAAATTATGTTGCTACTATGCGTAACACCAAAGAATCTAAAACATCGGCTAAACTTTTTATTAAAATAGATAGCATAAATTCTTGGCAGTTTGATAAGGTTAAGCAGTTGTTAAAACAAAATGTCGGACAAACTCCGGTGATTATTTATGCACAGCAAGAAAATAAAAAGCTTGCAGCTCCGAAAGAACTTTGGGCAGATATAGATAGCAAATTGATTGACAGCTTAATTCAAGAATTTGGAAATAATAATGTAAAAGTAGTTGAATAATTTAAAATTTTGTATTATAATACTTTAGATTTTATTATTCGCGCAAATTGGAGTTGATATTATGAGTATGAAAACAATAGGTGTTTTAACTTCGGGCGGTGACGCACCGGGTATGAATGCTGCAGTTCGTGCAGTAGTTAGAACAGCCATAGCCAAAGGCATGAAAGTAAAGGGAATAAGACGCGGATATAACGGCCTTATTGATGATGAGGTTTTTGATATGGATATTCGTTCTGTATCCGATATTATCCATAGGGGAGGTACTGTACTATATACTGCCAGAAGTCCTAAGTTTAAAACCGAAGAAGGTATGTCAAAGGCACTTGCAACCTGCAAAAAACACGGCATTGAGGGTGTGGTTGTAATTGGTGGAGATGGTTCTTATAGAGGTGCACGCGACTTATCTTTAAACGGCGTACCTTGCGTTGGTATTCCGGGAACTATAGATAACGATATTTCCTCTACTGAATATACAATAGGTTTTGATACTGCTATGAATACCGCGATGCACATGGTTGATAAATTGCGTGATACAACCCAGTCACACGAGCGTTGCTCGGTTGTAGAACTTATGGGAAGGCATGCAGGCTATTTGGCCTTAAATGCAGGTATCGCAGTTGGCGCTACTTCAATAATAGTACCCGAAATTGAATTTGACTTTAAACGCGATATTATTGATAGAATAAACAAAACAAAGCAAACCGGCAAAAAGCATTTCATTATTGCTGTTGCCGAGGGCGTTGGCCACGTAGAAGAACTTGCAAAGCGCATAGAAGAAGAAACAGGTATAGAATCAAGAGCTACTATTTTAGGCCATGTTCAGCGTGGAGGTAGCCCAACTGTTAGAGATAGAGTTATGGCTAGCGAAATGGGTCATCGTGCGGTTGATCTTTTAAGTGAAGGTAAGGGCAATAGAGTTGTAGCATTTAGAAATAATACATTAGTTGATGATGACATTTATGAAGCATTAGCCATGAAAAAAGAATTTGAGCATGAAAATTACAAAATTGCGCATATGATTTCTATATAATATTAACACTAAAGTATAACAACACCTACACGAAAAATGTGTGGGTGTTGTTTTTTTGTAAAAATGAAAAATAAAAAACTATATATGCACATAATGATACTGAAAAGGTGGTTTTATGCACAAAATGATACTATATGTAAAAATTTACCTGAAATTCAAGCAAATAGAAGTTTTTAAATATAGCAAAAATTTTAAAAAATCACACAAAATAATTACTTTTTCCTATTGATTTTTGCTTAAAAATAGTATATATTAACTATGAAAGGTTATACATTGTGCATAATCATACATTATTTTGCATCTATGCACAAAATAATTACGGGAGGTTTCTTATGAAAAACAAACCAAATTTTAGAATTATCTCTTTTGTTTTGGTAGCTGTTTTAATCGCAACAAGCGTTTTTGTCGCTTTGCCTTTTGCACTCGCAGACGACACACCAGTAACGGCTTATTATGCGCTTAAGGGTTATCAAGATGGGGTAGGCCCTGCCGATACGAATTGGAAGTACGATTCGTTAGTGCTAAAGGCAGACACTCCTTTTGAAAATTCAGATGATTCGTTTTTGGCACCTACAGTACAAATGAGCGAGACTGCTTATGATGCTAATATTACTTGGGTAGCTGTACCTGGTGCTGCAAGTTACAACGTTAACTTATACCATATGGTAAGTGGGGCATATGCTCAGCTAGTTGCGGAAAATGTAACGGCTACTTCTTACGTAGCTGAAGGTCTTACTAAGGGCGATACTATTTTTGCTCAAATTATTGCGCTAGATGCTGCTGGCCAAAAAATTGCTGCATCGCACATTAATGAGTTTACTGCGTTTTTAAAGTCAGATGTTTTTGTTGTGCTTAACGATGCATCAAATTCATCTACATATACTTCCACTTTCCCAAATACCGCAGCCACTACTGCTTTACCAGACGGTAAGGGTATTTCTTATCAGACAGCAACTCTGAAAACAATTACCTTTAACTTCGCACAAACTGATTTAGCAAAATATGAGGCTATAGGTTTTTATATTGACAACTCAGCAAATACAACTCCATACAGTTATTATGGCATGTTGGTTAACGGCGTTACTGTTACCAACGTTATAGCAAATAAACGTGGCGCCACAAATGTACAGGGTTATAAAGATAATGGTGAAAAGTTTACTATTAATACTGCTGATTGGGAAAATAACTGTTGGAATACTATGCCAGGAGAAAAAGGTTGGTACACCTTTAACCTTAATAGCAGTGTTATAGGTTCTTCTTACAAAACATCAACCATCACATTTAAGTCACATGGTTGGTTTAATTCTGGCGTTACTAGCAACATAGGTAAAACAGTTTATATTGATAATCTTGTTGCTATTAAAGATTTAGATGCATTCCAAAGTTATCTTAAATCTGGCGACCCTACAAAATCTAACACATACAAGCATGTAGTTTATGATGAAGGTATATATGAGTGCAACACCTTTGATGCTACTGCAAATACTCTTAAAAATAGCGTTTTAGATACAGGTTATACATTCAACTATAATAGCACTGAAGGCGCATTAAGATTTAATATGGTAGATACAGGCGCAAATCAAATTGGTGCAGCACTTAAGTTTGTTGCTCCCGTTGACGGTTGGTTTGATATTTCCAGTTCCTTTATTATTAATGGAAATTCCGAGCCATTAACTGCATACTACCGCGTTGTTAAAACTGATCTAAACGGAACAGAGAGTGTTATTTGGCCAACAAGTGGCGAATGGCATACGTTTGCTGCAACTGCTAACAATTTAAATCCTTATGGCGATGTTCGTGTTGCCGAGGCCGACTTAAAAGCGGGTGAATCTGCACGAATTGAAGCATATGTTAAGTTTGCTGACGGCGCAGGCTCAGTTAATGCTATACTTGCTTCTCCTGTGGCGAACGTAGTGACCAGAATCGTAGACGCTAAGGGTACTTCTACTACATATAAGTTTTTAGATTACCAGTACAACCTAAATGACGCGGGTCTTAATAATACCGAACCGATGACCATTTATCCTACGGAAAGCAGAGTGAATTTTGAGTTAATAGACCTTACTACCAACACAGTTCGTCCTATAGATAAGTACTATCGTTTCTGGAATTACTTTGCAGCAAACACTACTATGGGAACTAATTCTGGCTTTTACTTTACACCTGGTTATATGGACATTGTTGTTGCATCACCCACAAACGGTGTACAAATGCGTGTAACCGCACCTTATGATTCTGCATTTGTTTACAAATCTACCTTTAAAAATACAGATAGGATTAAATACAGAGTAGTTGTAAATGATACTGTTGTATATCCTACAACCGGTGATTTTGCTATAGCATCGGGTGCCTTAAACATTGCTTGCGATGTTAAAGCCGGAGACGATATTTGCATTCAACTCTTTGAAACAACCGGAACTGGCAGAATGGATACTACTTTAGATCAGCCTACCGTTACATTTACAAAGGGTAATACATATAACCTTTCCACTAACACCAAGTTTAATGCTTTACTAGAGCGTCCGTATGACGGTGAGAATTATACGGGTGAATATATTGCTCCTACTGGAGCGGTGTTCGGCTTTGAAACCATAGATTTTGCAAGAGAAGATTATTTACCGGTTGATATGTTCGATCACTCAAAAGAAAACTACCTTTATAATAGCGCATCGGACGAAACAGGCTTTAACTTTGGTGAGCAAAGCCTTACCGTAAAGATGCCTCAAAACAAGACTATTCAGCTAAACTCGGGTTATGGAACTGCAATATCATTTACAGCGCCGGCTGCCGGTATTTACGATATTTCGGCTCCCGTTAAAATTATGAGCGGTGAGGGCACTGTTGCGGTTAGGGTTACATTAAACGGCAATACTGTATGGCCGACCAATTATGAATGGTATACCGTTAACAATGCAACTGCTGGAACTGTTGTAAATCTTCCTGCACAAGAAATTCAGTTAACGGCAAACCAAATTGTAAGAATAGAAGTAGGCGTTTACGAAACTAAGAGTGATATGGTAATTGACTTAGGTCAACCCATGGTGACTCTAAATAATAACCGTGTTGCTTCTGAAAAGGGATATATCTCTATTTATACTCCCGCTGAATATATGCCTTTATATGTTGCCGATAATTATAATGGCACAATAACCGATGCATCTTCTCGTTTTAACTTTAACTTATTTAATTTATCTGACGCTAACGTTGTAGCGGCCGATAAATACGACACTACCGCACAAAACAAATATTATGCAGACGGTACCCCTGCCGCATATTATTTGTCGGACGGTAAAATTGAGTTCGAGACCGATGGCACATACGGTGCTTCGTTAGACTTTATATCACCTATGAATGGTATGTCGGTTATAAGCGTAGTTACAGCTAACGACGTCGAGTTTGCGGTATATAAAAATGCTGAGAAAATTTATCCGACCGATACCGATTATGCAGTGTACGACGGTAACATTGTTCAAATACCTGATGTTGAACTTAAGACAAACGATACCGTTTCTATAAAGTATAAAACTGCAGCAGGCAAGTTAGATATTGGTATTCCTAGCATTAATATTACAGGTGTACATAAAGATGACAACACCTCTACAGGTACGGTATTCTATCCGGTAAGTGCCGACCCATATAAGGGTGATGCTTACGTTGGTCCGTATGAGCAGAAGTACGACATTTGGAATTTTGAAACCTTTAACGTTAGAACCAAGGATGCTGAACCCGTAAATTACTTTGACGGTTCAACTGCAGACCGTTACGTTTATAACACCAATATGTTGAACACAGGCTACATTTTAAAGGTTCCTGAGTTAAAAGCAGTTATAAACAACGGCGCTGATGCCCACGGTACAAAGGTAACACTAACAATACCTTATGCTGATAATTTTGAAATTCAGTCAGCCGCAAGAGTTCTTACCGAAAACGCTGAGGCTACAGTTTATGCAAGAATAACCAAAAACGGTGAAAATATTTGGCCAACTGATAGTGAATGGTATTCTAAAACACTTACAACAGGCCAGGGCATAGATGTTCCGTTTATGGAAATGCAGCTTTCTAAGGGTGACGAAATCAGCTTTGAAATGTATGCCGACAATATTAAGGTTGGCGGCGTGGATGCTGACTCAATAGTGTTAAGCTACGGTGTACCTAAGGTTAATGTTTGCAGTGCAGCAGTATTTGAATCACCCGATGCTACTGCAAAGGTTTATAAGATGACCGAATACAGTCCTTACGGTACCTTAGCTTACAACGGTCCACACTTCTTAACCGGTCCTAACCGTTGGCAGGTTAAGGCAATAGACCCCAATGATGGCAACATAAATGTAGTTGAAATGAACAACTATAATTCTGGTTGGGCATATAACCTATATTATAATAGTGATTTTACCACCGGTGTTTTATATTATTCAAAGTGGTTGGAAGGCGCATTGGTTGCAAAACGTGTACCTAACACAGACCCAGATGCAACTTCTCCGTATAAAATGGAAACATATGGCTTTAGTTTAATATTTAATGCACCTTCGGATACCACAGTTTTAGTTACGGGCGCACCACAAGTTACAGGTACGGAATCATCTCACATGAGTGCAAACGCACAAATTAGGTTTAGAGTAATACATACCGATGCATCAGGTAACAGTAAAACTCTTTGGCCTACTACAGGTGAGTGGGAAACACTCAGTGTTAACAACCGTGCATCTAAGTTCCCGGGCGCTGAGGCTGATTTAAAACTTGGCGATACCATACAGTATCAGTATTATATTGCTGAGGCTAATTTAACTGACGAGGTTACATTGGTTAGACATCAGTTAGAACTTAAGGCACCGTCTGTTGTGGTAGCCCAGCCTTCTTTAGAAGAGAAAACTACTTATAACGCAAATCAGGACTTTACAGGAACATATAATATTTCGCCTTACTGGAAATATCAGTATGCGCTTAATAAAGAGAATCCTGAATGGAAGAACATGGAGTTCTATGGCAACTGGGATCACTGGTGCTCATCTGCTGCATCTAATTTTTTAGGAATAAAGAAAGACAGTGCGTGGATAATCAATAAAAACACCGGTGACCGTTCAGGTACTAATTTTAACAATACCGGTGATGATAATTACGGTATGGTTGCCTATAAGTTTATTAACCCCAAGGATGGTTGGATAACCATACCGACAGGTACTGTTACAACCAATACCGAAAAGGCGTTGGCTCGTATAGTATATAACGGCGAAGTTGTATGGCCGTCGGGCGGCGGTTGGCAACCCTTAGAAACCAAGGCTACCTATGAAAAGATGGTATTTGAAGTTAAAAAGGGCGACTGGTTCCGCTTTGAAATGACCATTGATGAAGAAACAGTAGTCGACTGGGAACACAGCCGCGTTTATTGGCAGCCTATATTAAAATATTCTGACCGTGACCCCGCCTATACCGCAGATGCAGGTGATATTTGGGATGGCGTAGATTTAGGCTTGCTCGAATACTTTAAGACTCTAAATTCTGAACTTCAGTTCGATATAGATTATTTAACACACAAGGCAGAAGCTGAGGCTTTACAAGAAATTGTAAGTTCAGAACAAAAAGGCCATTATGAGTATGTGTTAAAAGAAAATGCAGGTAATGATAATAAGGAGCCACAGCAACAACAAGTAATAAGACGTAAGAAGGTTGTTGTTGTAAATGGCGGCATACCTGTATGGCTAATAGTTGTAATTGCTTGCGGAGCAATAGTGCTTGTAGGCGGTGCAGTTACACTTATTATCTTAAAGAAAAAGGGCATTATCTTTACACCTATAGTAGTTGATGAAGATAATAATGCCGAAAACGAATCACAAACAGACCAAGATGTTGGTTCTGAAAATTAATAATAAGGAGTAAAATTATGAGAACATCTAAATTATTACGCGCTATTGCATTGTTCATGGCACTTGCTTTAGTAGTTTCCTTAACTGGATGTACAGCCGGTACTACAACAAGCGAGTATTGGGAAGAAGAAATTATTACTGTTTCGGGTACCGATAATAATCAGAATGAAACTTCTACCCAAACTAACACACAAACCAGCAACCCCGGTCAAACAACGAACACACCCGGAAAGTACGACTTAAAGGGTAAATCTGTAATATTAGCAGGTTGGGGTACCGGTTTTGAACCTCAACAAACAGATGCTACCTATAAAGAAATGACTAAGCGTATTGCAGAGATTGAGAAAAAATATAACTGCAAAATTACATTTAAAAACTCAGATGAATCCCTAAAATTATTCAGTGACTGGTCAACCGCTACAATGGCTGGTAACAGATTTTCCGATATTACTTACATGGCATCTAACCAGTATTATCCGCAGAGTGCATTACGCGGCTTTTTATCTCAGTTAGACGGAAGAATAGATTTCAACAACAACTGCTGGGTATATGATGTATTCAGAGCAACCGAATTAAAAGGTAAACATTACTTTGCTTTACCTGCAAACAATGCAATATCTCTTGCAGGTAACGGATTAATGTTCAATAAAGAAATCTTTGCTAAATTTGGCTTAAAGAATCCTTATGACTATGTAGCGCAAGGTAATTGGAATTGGGAAACTTTCCGTAAACTTGCAATTGACTGTACTCGTGAGGAAAACGGTGTTCAGTATTACGGATTAGGTAGTCCTATAACTTCGAGCTTAATAAGAAGTAACGGTGGTGGATCTTCTTACTATAAAGACGGCAAAGAGGTATTTGGTCTTGATACTCCTCATGCATTAGAGGCAATGGAATTTTCTCGTAAGCTTTATAATGATGATAAGGTTTGCCCCACATCTGGCGATGCTAAGTTTGAAAACGGACAAATCGCTATGACAGGTATGTCTTGGTATGGACTAAAAACTTATGCCGATTCCATGGGGGATAAAATAGGTTATACATATTTACCAATAGGTCCTAACACTAAAGACTACAACTACACAGGTTATGAAAGCAACTTAGTTGGTGTTACCAACCTTGCAATTAATGCTGATGCTTGTGCAGCTATTATGCAAGACTGGTTCCAAACCGCACCTTGGATGCCCACATTAGAGGAACGTTGCGAAGCATATTGTCCTGACGAAACCTCTTTAAAGGTTATGGTTGACTGCACACAGCGCGCAATGGCAAGCATTGAAATGATTGGTTTCTTTGATTGGTATTGGAGAAATGTATGGTGGTCTGATATGGGCATTAAGTCTAACACATCGCCTCGTACATATGTAGACTCTGTTAAAGACGCTAGCCAGGCATCTATTGACGAAGTTTGGGATCTTTACGATACATTTGAATAATTAAGCACTTTTGCACAGTGGGAATCTTCCCACTGTGCACTAAGAAGGGATGATGATATATGAATTTAAAAAGAATTTTTTCTATCTTCCTTGCAGTGCTTATGGTGGTTGCTTGTCTGTCTGCTTGTCAGCCTACGGGCACAACACAAAGTGGTTCTTCATCAAATGTAACAACATCTAATTCACAAAATGTTTCTTCAGAAGATTTTTCTAATAGTTCGTATTCTTCATCAAGTTCTCTTCCGGTAGGAAGCGGAACCGATAAAACAGAAGACGAATTTAACAATAATTCTTCCGAAAATGCACCAAAGCCTGATGATAATATGACCGATGCTGAAAAAGAAGCAAGCGGTCTTTATGATAAGGTTTGGGTGCCTGATGTTGATGGTGAAACAGAAGAAGACAGCACAAATTTAAGTGAAGATTATAACTACAACGACTCGCCGTTAATCGAAAAAGAAACATTCCAATATTTATTTGAAAATGATTGGTATGCATACGGTATTACGGCAACAGGAAGCGAAATAATAGCATATAAAGATGCAGAGGGCAAATACTTTGATGTTTTAACCGGTGGCGGTTCATTCATGCTAAGAGGTGTAAATAATCAAACCCTTGCTCTTGCTACATCTGTAAAAAGTTTCCAACGTTTAACTTTAAAGAATCATAGTGCTTTAATTGTTAGATACAATGCAACAGGTGCAGAGGCTAATGATGCTATTTTAGAAACAACATATATTTTCTTTGAAGAATCAATTTCTGTTGCGGCTCGTGCTGCATTAGCTAGTGATACTTTAATTTCTGGTAGCGCTTCAATCCTTACTCGCAACTTCAAAAGTGGTATGCGCGAGAGTATTAAAAATATTAACTACGATTGGTACTATGGTGAAGACGGCGATTTTCCGTACAAGGTTACCGAGAGTTGGGTTAATAAATGTATATTAGATGATCTTCATACTGTTTATACATTCCGCAGAGGACTTATCCCAGATGAAATCTTTGACTATTTTGTTCGTTATCCGGATGCAAACCTACCGCTTTATTTTGACGAAAGTGGTGACGCAACTGATGCTAACACTATTGATACATTGGTTTCATATGACCTAGTATTGGCAAGACATGATAAGGGTGAAAAATCGTCTGACTATTTAGCATTGTTCCATGGCGACCATTCCGAATTTGCGGCTGGTATTGCACCTATTACCGAAAACACTGCTAATACTAACAATACTCTGTTTGTAAACGATAAGGTGGAATTAAATCTTAACGTTACAAACCTTGTTGATTATGATCTCGAATTCAGTGCACGTTACGATATTCGTGATTACTACGGCAATATTGTAGATGCAGGAATATTCCTTAACAGTACTGTATTTAAGGGAAGCGAAGCAAACAGAACAATTAGTGTTTCGGCCGATAAATCGGGTTACGGTATGTACTACCTTAACTTTATGGTAGTGTCTAAAAACTACACGTATCGTGAACACTATACGTTTGTATTACTCGATAACTATGAGTATAAATACAACAAAACATCGCCGTTCGGTATAGTCCAGTTCTTAACCGAGGGCGGCATAGAAGGTCCTAACCAACACCCTGAAGAAGCGTTTCTAACTTATGAAAACAGCTACGATATTATGACCAAAATCGGTGTAGCTGCTACTAGAGGTGCGTTTACTAATTTCCATGAAAGATATTATGACAGAAGCATATATTATCTTGAAAAGTTAAAGCAAGCTGGAATAAGAAATTACTCACAGGGTGCTACCGAAGAATCCACAGTTAAAAACATGCTCCCATATACTAAAAATTTCATTGCAGGTAATGAACAGAATTTGGCTACGTTTAACGGTAGTGGTACGACCATACAAGAATGTATGGATGCCTATATTGCCAGATTCTTTAGTCCTGCAGAAGCTATAACCGATAAATATAATGTAAACCATTATATTGGTGGTGTTTCTGCCGGACAAATGGAATGGTACGATGAGCTTTATGCTCGCGGTATGTGGGATAAGTTAGAAGGCATATCACTCCACACCTACGGTATTCCGTATTCGCCCGACCATCCATCATATATTCCTTATTCTTGGTCTATGGAAGGCGGATGTATAAGAACTATTGACGCGTTTAAGAAATATGGTGCAAAACCCTATGTTATAGACGAAACAGGTTATTCAACTACACCTGCTTCCAAGAGCTCTTGTACACCAAGACTTGGTGGCGACTATAATGTTCGTACATTAGTAATAGGTGCTTACTATGGTGCTGATTATGTTGGATTATACGGTGCGTTAGACTTCTCTAACTCAGGCTTTGGCCTTGATAACAATGACCAAGAATGGCAATTTGGTCAGTTCTATGCCAAAGATTACTTTGGCAGAATTTTACCAAAACCAGGTGCTGCTATGTTTGCGGTTTGCACACGTCAGCTTGAAAGTATGAAGAGTATTGCAGAATCTAGCAAATATTCTACAGATACTTTACGTGCATTTGTAGTAGATACCGAAGTGTACGGTAAGGTTATTGTTTGTTGGAGTAGAAAAGAGTTGGTTTATACAGAGTCTCGTACAAACCGTGATCCAATAATGCCTTGGCAGAATCATTTTGGCTTCTCACCTGAAAACCAAACTTTTGAGGCAGAGGGAAGCGAAGTAATTGTTACTGACTGTAATGGCAGAGATACCGTTTACAAAGCAGATGCTGACGGAAATGTTGTTATTCCGATTACCGGTGAAGTATACTTCATTAAGGGTGTTAAGGCATAATAAAGCTTAATTAAAACATTATTAAAGCACTCCTTTGGGGTGCTTTAATTTTGTATATTCAAGCATATATTTGTACAGTGAGGAAGCATAGCAAACTTGTTTTGTTAAAAAAATAACAAACTTCTAGATATCTTTCAAAAAACATTGACAAATTTTTAACAAACCTATTGACAAACAAAAAATTTTACATATAATATAATGTAATAATTTAAAAAGTTGCAAATAAGATTTGCTACAGAAAGAAATGGTGATTATTATGGCAAGAGTTTATAATTTTAGTGCAGGTCCGTCTATGCTTCCGTTAGATGTTTTAAAAACAGCAGCAGAGCAGATGTGTGAATATGGAACAACTGGTCAATCTGTTATGGAAATGTCACACCGTTCAAAAGAGTATGAGGCAATCATTAACGCTGCAAAGCAAGATTTAAGAGATATTATGAATATACCTGATGATTATGAGGTATTATTCTTACAAGGCGGTGCTTCTTCGCAGTTCGCAATGGTTCCTATGAACCTTATGACAAAAAACGGAAAGGCCGATTTTATTGTTACAGGTCAGTGGGCAAATAAGGCATATAAGGAAGCTGCACGTTATGGTAATGCTAGGGTTGTTGCATCTTCTGCAGATAAAACTTATGCTTACATTCCTAAAACAACTAAAGAAGATTTTGATAAAGATGCAGACTATGTACATATTTGTATGAATAATACAATCTATGGTACAAAGTTCCACACTTTACCCGATACAGGAGATGTAACCCTTGTTGCCGATATTTCCAGCTGCATTTTATCTGAACCTATCGACGTTTCTAAGTTTGGTATTCTTTATGCAGGCGCACAAAAGAACGTTGCACCAGCCGGTTTAACCATTGTTATTATTCGTAAGGATCTTATTGGCAATGCTATGGATATTACTCCTACAATGTTTGACTATAAGACTCACGCTGATAACGATTCAATGTTCAATACACCTCCTTGCTACACAATTTATGTTGCAGGTTTGGTATTTAAGTGGATCAAAGAAAACATTGGTGGTCTTGATAAAATGAAGGAATTAAACGAAAAGAAAGCAAAGCTTCTTTACGATTATATTGATTCCAGCAAGCTATTTAAGGGTACCGTAGAAAAAGAGGATCGTTCTATTATGAACGTATGCTTTGTAACTGGTGATGCTGATTTAGATGCTAAGTTCGTTAGCGAGGCAAAGGCTGCAGGTTTTGTAAACCTTAAGGGTCACCGTTCGGTTGGCGGTATGCGTGCATCTATATACAATGCTATGCCATATGAAGGTGTAGAAGCTTTAGTTAAGTTTATGGAAAAATTTGAAAAGGAAAATGGTTAATTATTATGTACAATATAAAAACTTATAATAAAATTGCAAAATGTGGCACCGATATTTTTGATAAAACCAAGTATGCAATATCTGACGACTGTGCAACTCCTGATGCTGCTATTGTTCGTTCTGCTGCATTACACGACGTAGAGTTTGCCAAAGAGCTTTTGGCTATTGCACGTGCAGGTGCAGGCACAAATAATATACCTATCGACCGTTGTTCTGAAAACGGTATAGTTGTATTTAATACTCCAGGTGCAAATGCTAATGCCGTTAAAGAATTAGTTATTGCAGGCTTACTTATTGGCTCTAGAAAGGTAATTCCCGCTATAGAGTGGGCAAAGACCTTAAAGGGCAATGGTGCAGAAGTAGGTAAAATGGTTGAAAAAGGCAAGAGCGCTTTTGCAGGACCTGAAATTTCGGGCAAGAAAATTGGCGTAATTGGTCTTGGCGCTATTGGTGTTTTGGTTGCAAACGCTGCAAATCATTTGGGCATGCAAGTTTATGGTTATGACCCGTTCTTATCAGTTAACCACGCTTGGAATTTAACATATAATGCAATTCACGCTTACGATTTAAAGGAAATTTTTGAGAACTGCGATTATATTACATTACACGTTCCTCTAAACAAAGATACTAAGGGATTTATAAATGCTGATGCTATTGCTCAAATGAAAGATTCTGTAAGAATCTTAAACTTTGCAAGAGGCGAGCTTGTTGATTCTAACGACATGATAGCTGCATTAGAAAGCGGAAAAGTGGCTTCTTATGTTACCGATTTCCCAAGTGATGAGCTTATTGGCGTTGACGGCGTTATAAGCATTCCTCACCTTGGCGCATCTACTCCTGAATCTGAAGACAACTGCGCAAAGATGGCTGCTAAAGAACTCATAGATTATCTTGAAAACGGTAATATCGTAAACTCTGTAAATCTTCCCGAGATTTCTATGCCCAGAAGCGGTGAAAAACGTATATGTGTTATTCATAAGAATATACCCAATATGCTCACAAGCATTACTTCAGCAGTTTCGGGTGGAGCAATAAATATAGAAAATCTTCTTAATAAATCTAGAGGCGATTACGCTTATACCATGCTTGATATTGATGACGGTGATGATGCCACCATTAAGAACACAATAGAGGGTATTGATGGGGTTATAAGAGTAAGAATTATATAAGACAAAAAGGCTCACAATTGTGAGCCTTTTTTAATTTTTTATTTACTTTGTGGCAAAAGAAATGTATAATATTATCATAAAAAATAAAAATAAGGGGAATATTAATGGCTAATCAAAAAACATTTAGTAATATAGTTTTAGTTTTTTTAGCAATTGTTTTTATTGTTCTTGGTGTATTGTTGGTTATGGTATTAGCGGAGCCAAGAAAGAATGATGATATAATATCATCGTCGGTAATTTCTACATCGTCCCAAAAGCAAGAAGAAGTATCTTCTATTGAATCTGATGCGCAAACATCGGAATCTAACACTAAAATCGATGTTAATTCTTGGGAACTTAGACTTGTTAATTCTAAAAACAAATTAGATGAAGATTTTAGCGTAAAAACTGCTACTATTAAAGACGAGTTTGCGGCCTATGACTCAATGAAATTTGATTCGCGGGCAATAGAAAGTTTGCATGCTATGTTTGCCGCGGCTAAACAAGACGGTATACAGTTAAGTGTAATTTCATCTTACCGCACAGTTGCAAGACAAACCACTCTTTATCAAAATAAGGTTAATTATTATGTTGACAAGGGTTATGGCAAACAGGAAGCAGAAACACAAGCCGCTACCGTTGTTGCAATACCCGGAACCAGTGAACACAATTTAGGACTTGCTATTGATATAAATTCGGTTGAGCAAAACTTTGATGAAACCAAAGAATATAGATGGCTTGAGAAAAATGCTGAAAAGTACGGCTTCGTTTTAAGATATCCAAAAGCAAAAGAAGAAGTTACAGGCATTATTTACGAGCCTTGGCATTACCGTTATGTAGGTGTAGATGCCGCTAAACAAATGAATGAGCTAGGCATGTGCTTAGAAGAATATGTAGAATATCTTAAAAAATAAAAAAAGTATTGACAAAACAATGTTTAGTTGTTAAAATACTTATACAACAAAGTAGAACTTAAATTTCGTTCTCACCCTGCGGTTTCGTCTGGCATGGGTCAATAGGTTTTCAGTTTTTTACTGTATGCTTATTTGCGTGAACGGGATTATTCTGTTCACGCTTTGATTTTTTAGGGTCTTGGAGGTGTTTACCCATTAGCAGTAAAGAAGTAGCCGTAAACGAAGAAATTAAGTTTAAGGAAGTTCGTGTAATCGGTGAAGACGGTACACAACTTGGTATTCTTCCGGTTAAACAAGCATTGGAAGCGGCCTATGCAAAAGATTTGGACCTCGTAAATATAGCTCCAAATGCCGTTCCGCCCGTATGTAAAATTATGGACTACGGAAAGTACCGCTTTGAACAAGCTAAGCGCGAAAAGGAAGCTAAGAAAAATCAGAAGGTTATAGAGATTAAGGAAATTAGACTTGGTCTTTCTATAGACAAACATGATTTTGAAACAAAAGGCAATCACGCAAGGCAGTTTTTATCAGCGGGCAACAAGGTTAAGGTGTCTATAAAATTCAGAGGTAGAGAACTAGGACATCCGGAAATAGGTCTTGATATTATGGCAAAATTTGCCGAGTATTGTGCAGAGTGTTCCAATGTTGAAAAACCTGCTAAACTTGAAGGACGTAACATGCTTATGTTCTTGGCTCCAAAGCCCACCAAATAGTTGATAATTTAAGGAGGAAAATAATATGCCTAAGATTAAAACAAACAGCGGTGCAAAAAAACGTTTTAAGCTTACCGGTACTGGTAAAGTTAAGCGTGCACATGCTTACAAATCACACATTCTTAACAAGAAGACCACAAAACGTAAGAGAAATTTGCGTAAGACTGTCGTTGCCGATGTAACAAATGTAGCAGCAGTCAAGAGATTGATTCCTTACAAATAATATAAAAGGATAATGGAGGTTGCTATAAAATGGCACGTGTAAAAGGTGCGTTATCTACACGCAAAAGAAGAAATAAAACATTAAAACTTGCCAAGGGTTATTTTGGCGCAAAATCTAAGCTTTTCAAAACAGCCAAAGAAGCTGTTATGAAGTCTGGCAACTATGCCTATATCGGACGTCGTCTTAAGAAGCGCGATTTCCGTCGTTTATGGATCACCAGAATTTCTGCAGCTGCTAAGATTAACGGTATGAACTATTCTACCTTTATGAATGGCCTTAAGAAAGCTGGTATAGAACTTAATCGTAAAATGCTTGCAGATCTTGCAGTAAACGATGCTGCCGGATTTGAGTCGCTTGCCAAGAAGGCAAAGAAGGCATTAGAGAACTAATTCTTGGCGCTCGGGTATTTTCTCGGGCGTCATTATTTTAGATTTGTCAAGTCTTGGCTTGGCACACTCTAAACTGAGCATTTTCCAAGCCCGGTTGGAGGTGGCTTGCTTGTCTAGTCTTTTAAGAATTACAAGCAAAGATAATAAAATAATTAAAACAGTTTCTAAACTGCAAACTGTAGGCCGTTCAAGAAAATCGAACGGTCTGTTTGTGGTTGAAGGACTGCGTCTTTGTAAAGATGCACATTTAAACGGGTTTGAATTTGACTTTTTAGTTGTCTCTGATACTGGATATAATAAGCACAAAACAGAAATTGATTGTATATTAAATTCTGCGGGTAGTTCTTATATTGTTCCTGATGATTTGTTCTTAAAAATTTCTGATACTGTATCTCCACAGGGAATAATTGGCATTATTAAATATAAAAATAATTCTGATTTTCAAGAAGGTGGAAAGTACATTGCACTTGAAAATGTTCAAGACCCTTCTAACGTAGGTGCAATAGCCAGAAGTGCAGAGGCTTTTGGTATAACTTCTATTATAATATCGTCAAATGGTTGTGATGCATTTTCCCCTAAGGCATTGCGCGCTTCTATGGGCGCTTTGCTTAGAATAAATGTGTATACAGTAGATAATGTTGTCGATTTTTTAAAAGAGAAAAATATAAAAACCTTTGCGTGTGTAGTTGATTCTAACGCTACAGATATTAGCACAATAAGTTTTAACGGCTCTTGTGCAGCATTAATTGGTAATGAAGGCAATGGGCTAAGTGAATACGCTATTAATAATTGTGATGAAAAAATAACGATTCCAATGAGCGGTAAGGCAGAGTCGCTTAATGCTGCTATGGCTGCAACGGTGGTAATATGGCAAATGACAAAGAACAACTAAGATATTGGGTTTGGCTTCAAAATGTATTGGGCTATGAGTGCACAAGATTCGAGTCTGCAATAAAGGAATTTAAAACGGCAGAAAATATATATTTTGCCGAGCGTGATTTGCTTAAAGCATCGGGTTTGTTTACAGCTAAACAACTTTCAAAGATAAACGATACACCACTTTCATCGGCAGATAGTATTTTAGCAGATTGTGAAAATAACGGTATAAAAATTCTACCGTTTGGTCACAAGGATTATCCAAATTCTTTGCGCAATATTCCTTCACCCCCAATTGTTATTTATGTTTTGGGTGATTTACCAAAAGTTGACGATATACCGGTCATATGTATAGTTGGCCCTAGACAACCAAGTGATTACGGTGTAAAAGCTGCTTTCTCGTTGTCTTATAGACTTTCTGCAGGAGGCTTTACTATTGCTAGTGGTGGTGCACTTGGTATAGATACTTGTGCTCACAGCGGAGCATTAGCATCAGGCGCTAAAACAATAGCAGTTTTAGGTTGCGGAATACTAGATAATTATTTAATGAAGAATCACGAAATGAGACAAACCATTTCTAAAAATGGATGCTTAATAAGCGAGTTTCAACCTAGATTTGCCGCAACAAGATTTTCTTTTCCAATGCGAAATCGCATAATGTCGGGAATCTCTGATGCGGTTGTAGTTGTTGAAGCAAAAATTAAAAGCGGTTCTATTATTACCGCAGGCTGCGCTTTAGAGCAGGGTAAAGAGGTATATGTAATACCGGGAAGGCCGGGAAATCCAAACTGTGAAGGCTCAAATAAACTCATAAAAGATGGAGCAATATCTTTAATTAATGCAGATCAAATATTCGATGATTACGGTAATGGCACAGCTTATCCTAACATAATTGATGCAAATAAAGCTTATAATGAGCAAGTAAATAAAGAAATCAAAAATGCATATAAAGTTTTTGAAAGTGAGTTTTTTGGCAGACCCACAACTACAAAAACAATTTCTAATATATGCGAAGAAAAAGCAGAAGATATAAAAATAAATACGCCTAATTTAAGTGAACTATCGGCTTCTGCCAGACAAGTGCTTGATGCAATAGGTGATGATGTATTTATTATAGAGCAATTAAATATTGATAATATTAATTATGGGGAGTTATCCCTTATAATTGCTCAATTAGAAATGTCCGGAGTAATAGAAGCTGTTCCGGGTGGAAGATACAGAAAAATAATCTAAATTAAGGAGAAACATATGTCCAAACTTGTTATTGTTGAGTCACCCAGCAAGATAAAAAGTGTAAAAAAATATCTTGGTTCGGGTTATGACGTTATGGCGTCTGTTGGTCATGTTCGAGATTTACCAGCAACCAAGCTAGGAATTGATATAGATAATAATTTTGCGCCGCAATATATAAATATGGCAGACAAAAAGGATGTTATAAAGTCTTTAAAAGAAGCTGCCGCAAATAGCGAATTTGTATATCTTGCAACCGACCCCGACCGTGAGGGTGAAGCAATATCTTGGCATCTATCGCAGTTATTAGCGTTAAATTTAGAAGATGAAAATCGTGTTTGCTTTAACGAAATCACCAAAACAGGTGTAGTAAACGGAATGAAAAATCCGCATAAAATTAATCTTGATTTGGTTGATGCGCAACAAGCAAGGCGCGTTCTAGATAGAATAGTAGGTTATAAATTAAGTCCCTTTTTATGGAAAAATGTGCGTCGTGGCTTATCAGCAGGTCGTGTTCAAACTGTAGCGCTAAGACTTGTTGTTGACAGAGAAAAAGAAATAAATGATTTTAACAGCGAAGAATATTGGACTGTTGATGCTAAGTTTGTTTCTGATAGAAAAACCTTTTCTGCAAAATTATACGGAACTTCCGATGGCAAAAAGTTAACAATTGAAAATGGTCAAAAGGCAGAATCAATTGTAAATTCACTAGATAACGCAGAGTATTATGTTAGTAATATAAAAAACGGTGTACGAAATAAGCAACCGGCCCCTCCGTTTGAAACTGCAACCTTACAACAAGAGGCATCAAGAAGACTTGGGTTTAACGGTCAGCGTACTATGCGAGTAGCACAACAACTTTATGAAGGCGTTGATGTCGAAAGTATAGGCACAACCGGTCTTATTACCTATATGAGAACAGACTCGTTGCGTATTTCCGAAGAGGCTCGTTCGGCAGCTGCTGCATTTATTAGCTCTACTTGGGGTGAAAAATATCTCCCAAAAACTGCACGTTATTTTAAGTCTAAGGCTGATTCTCAAGATGCACACGAGGCTATTCGTCCTACTATGATAGAACTAACTCCTGATAAGGTTAAGAGCAGTCTTACAACCGATCAATATAAGCTTTATAAACTTATTTGGGAGCGATTTATTGCTAGTTTAATGGCAGCTTGCGTTCAAGATACAGTTACAGTAGATATTGTCGGCGGAGATTATCTGTTTAAATCAAGCGGTTTTACTGTTAAGTTTGACGGATATACTGTTTTGTACGAAGAAAGCAAGGATGATGAATCAGAAGAAGGCGGAGCAATTCCTCCTTTAAAACAAGACGATAAGTTAAAGCTTAAAGCCCTTGTTCCAAATCAACATTTTACACAACCTCCAGCACGTTATACAGAGGCTACACTTATTAAAGCCCTTAAAGAAAACGGCATCGGTCGTCCATCAACTTATGCAACTATTTTAGCCAATATAAAACAAAGAGACTACGTTGAATATGAAAAGAAATCGTTAAAACCGACTTCTTTGGGAATAGTGGTTGCCGATTTATTAAAAGAGCACTTTAAAAAGATTGCTGATGTTAAATTTACTGCCGGTCTAGAAGGCGCTCTTGATAAAATAGGTTTAGGTGATTTAAACTGGGTAGATACTGTTAGTGGATTTTATCAAGATTTCGATGCCACCCTTAAAAAAGCCGAAAAAGCTATTGGTGGCGTAAAGGTTAAAGTACCAGATGTACAAAGCGATGTTGTATGTGAAAAATGCGGCAGAACAATGGTTGTAAAAACCGGTAGATTTGGTAAATTCCTTGCATGTCCTGGTTATCCGGAATGTAAAAATACCAAACCTGTACCTGAAGATGAGGTAAAACAACCTTGTCCTAAGTGTGGTTCAAAACTAACCAAAAGAGTTTCTAAAAAAACCGGCAAAAAGTTCTACGGTTGCACCAATTATCCAACTTGCGACTTTGCTTCTCCGGGTTTGCCTACCGGTGAAGTTTGTAAGGAGTGCGGTGGATACATTATTAGTGGTCTAAAGGGAAGAAAATATTGTATGAACTCGCAATGTCCTACAAGAAAAAAGGAAAGCAAAAGCAGTGAAGAATAAAATAACAGTTATAGGCGCAGGTCTTGCAGGGTGTGAAGCCGCTGTAACAATAGCAAATTTGGGTATTGATGTTGAACTTATTGATATGAAACCAAACAAGCGCACGGCGGCACATTCATCTGATAAGTTTGCAGAGCTTGTTTGCTCTAATTCTTTAAAGGCTATGCGTACAGACTCTGCGGCAGGTCTTTTAAAACAAGAAATGCGTAAGCTAGGTTCAATTTGTCTTAAAGCTGCCGATACTTGCAGTGTTGGGGCAGGGGGCGCATTGGCTGTTGAGCGCGAAGCTTTTTCGGATTATATAGATGCGTTTGTTAAAAATCATCCTAATATAACTGTTAAATCCGAGTGTGTATCAGCGCTTAATTTAGACAACATAACCGTTGTAGCAACCGGCCCTCTTACCGATAGCGATTTAGCGTTAAACCTAAAACAAATATGCGATTCTGAAAACCTTAGTTTTTACGACGCTGCAGCACCAATAATAACTGCTGACAGTATCGATTTTAATAAAGCTTTTTATGCTGCACGTTATTCAAAGGGCGATGATGATTATATAAATTGTCCTTTTAATAAGCAAGAATATGAGCTGTTTCATAATGAATTAATTCATGCCGAAAGTGCATTATTACACGGCGTGGATAAACAGCCGAATGTTTATGAGGGCTGTATGCCTATAGAAATACTGGCAAAGCGCGGGCAAGATTCTATTCGTTTTGGTCCTTTAAAACCTGTAGGTTTAAAAGACCCCAGAACAAATTCTCGTCCATGGGCTGTAGTACAACTACGCGCAGAGAACAGAGAAAAAACCTTATATAACATTGTCGGCTTTCAAACTAATTTAAAATTTCCTGAACAAAAAAGAGTTTTTTCGCTTATTCCAGGGCTTGAAAATGCAGACTTTGTTCGTTATGGAGTAATGCATAGAAATACTTTTATAAATTCTCCGAAAGTGTTAAATGATGATTTATCTCTAAAAAATGCACCAAATATTTTTGTTGCAGGTCAGCTAAGCGGCGTTGAGGGTTATATGGAATCTGCAGCAAGCGGAATTGTTACAGGAATAAATGCTGCAAGAAAATTTTTAGGTCAAGATAAACTTGTGTTGCCAGAATTTACTATGATAGGCGCATTGTTAAATTACATATGCAATAGCTCTTCCAAAGATTTTCAACCCATGGGAGCAAATTTCGGAATTTTGCCTGAGATTAGTCCTAAAATACGTGATAAGCGTGAACGTTATGCTGCACTTGCTAAACGTTCACTAGATTGGTATTCAAAACAAGAATTTTAACTTAAGGTATGGTGATAACATGAAAATAGTTGTTGATGCGTTTGGCGGCGATAATGCCCCATTAGAAATTATAAAAGGTGCCGCTTTAGCTCATAAAGAGTATGGTGTTGATATAATACTTACCGGAGATTCTGGAACTATAGAAAAATGCATGCACGACAATAAAATTTCGTTTGATGGTATAACTATTGAACATGCATCTGATGTTATTGCTATGCACGACGAGCCAACAAGTCTTTTAAAACAAAAGAAAGATAGCTCAATGGCGGTAGCTTTTAAGTGCTTGGCCGAAAACCGAGCAGATGCTTTTGTATCTGCCGGTAGCACAGGCGCTGTTGTAGTTGGTGGAACCTTTATTGTTAAAAGAATAAAAGGAATAAAGCGCCCGGCATTAGCTTCTATGATTCCGTCTAAAGACAAGCCTTTTTTAATGCTTGACATAGGCGCAAATGCCGACTGTCGCCCAGAAATGCTTGCTCAGTTTGGCGTAATGGCACATGTTTATTTATCGGGCGTTGAAGATGTAGTTAACCCTAAAATTGCACTTTTAAATATCGGCACAGAAGATACCAAAGGTGACGAATTAAGAAAACAAACTTATGAACTTTTATCTAAAGAGCCTATAAATTTTGTTGGCAATATAGAGTCAAGAGAAATTTGTAGTGGCACAGTTGATGCAGTTATTGCCGATGGTTTTACTGGCAATATAGCTCTAAAATTAATTGAGGGCGTAGCCTCTACAATGTTTAGTTTGTTAAAAAGGGTATTTTATAAAAATATAGTTACAAAAATAAGTACATTGGCCCTTAAAAAAGGTCTTTATTCTATAAAAAGCAAAATGGACTACACAGAGGTTGGCGGAGCATTACTATTAGGCGTTCAAAAGCCGGTAATAAAAGCACACGGCAGTTCTAATGCTAAGGCAATAAAAAATGCAATACATCAGGCTATGATATTTGCTGAAAAAGGTATTGTATCTCAAATTTCAGATTTAATTAAGGGTGAAAATAATGAATGAGTTATGTTCAAAACTCGGTTATACCTTTAAAGATATAAATCTTTTAAAAAATGCACTTACACATTCATCTTATGCCAACGAGACTAGGGCTTTAAACTCGTCTAACGAAAGATTAGAGTTTTTAGGAGATTCGGTTTTATCAATAATAGTTTCAGATTATTTGTATAAAACATTTAAAAACCTGCCTGAAGGTGAACTAACTAAATTAAGGGCATCGCTAGTTTGCGAAAAATCTCTTTGCGGTTTTTCTAAGCAACTTGGTCTTGGAGATTATTTGCTTTTAGGAAAAGGCGAACAGCAAAATGGTGGTAATAATAGACCGTCCATTTTGGCAGATGCTTTTGAAGCCGTTTTGGCTGCTATGTATTTAGATGGTGGCATGGATGTTGCCAAAAAACACGTAATGAGATTTATTCTTGACGAGTTAAAGCATACTGATGACGAGGTTTTTAAAGATTATAAAACGTATCTTCAAGAAGTAATTCAAAAAAATCCAGAAGAACAACTTGCATATGTTCTAACCGATCAACAAGGACCTGATCACGATAAAGTATTTACTGTTGAAGTTCACTTAAATTCTAATGTTATTGGTGTTGGTGAAGGTAAATCTAAAAAGGCAGCCGAACAAGCTGCTGCAAAACAAGCTTTAAGGCTTATGGGAATAGAGTAATGCAAAAACACGCTAACATTTCAATTTTTGTACCGCATATGGGTTGTCCTAATATGTGCAGTTTTTGTAATCAACGTTACATTACCAAAACTGCAGAAATTCCAAATGAACAAACCATAGTCGGTGCAGTAAATATTGCTAAAAACAGTTGTAATTATGACCCTAAAAATACAGAAATAGCTTTTTTTGGCGGCAGCTTTACGGCTATAGAGTTTAGCTTTATGGAACGGCTTTTAAAAAAGGCTTACGAATATGTAAAAAGCGGTGATGTTTGTGGTATACGAATATCCACACGTCCCGATGCCATAAGTCAAGATATTTTAGATGTTTTAAAAAAATATTCGGTTACAACTATAGAACTTGGTGCCCAAAGTATGTCAGATGATGTGCTAAGCACTATTAATCGCGGTCATACGGCCGATGATGTTAGAGTTGCGGCTAGTTTAATAAATAAAAACGGTTTTGTTTTAGGACTTCAAATGATGACTGGCTTACCGAATTCTAATAGCAGTATAGATAAATTTACAGCAAGTGAGTTTGTAAGACTTAAAGCAAAGCAAGTTAGAATATATCCTACAATAGTTTTAGAAGATACCGAACTTGAAAATATGTATTTGAATGGAGAATATGCGCCACAAACTATCGATAAAGCGGTAGATGAGTGTGCAGTGCTTCTTAATTATTTTGGTTCGGTTAATATTCCTGTAATTCGTTTAGGGTTACATACTATAGATACATCAAAATTTGTTGCAGGTCCTTGGCATCCGGCTTTTAGGGAGCTTTGCGAAAGTAAAATTCTTTTACATAAAGCAATAGAAAAGTTAGAATCTTTACCCAAAGGTAACTACAGCATACTAGTTAATAAAACTAACCTTTCTAAAATGATAGGACAAAACAAAGCAAACATAGAAAAACTTATTAAGCTCGGCTACAATTGTAAGGTGTTGGCCGACGAACAAATAGAAAAAGAAGAAATTGTAATTGCTAATTAATAAGAAGGAGCGTGAAAACATTGCTGCTTAGTTCAATAGAAATACAAGGCTTTAAATCGTTTGCAGATAAAACAAAATTAAAATTCGGCAAAGGTATAACTGCAGTTGTAGGTCCTAACGGAAGCGGTAAGAGTAATATTTCCGATGCTGTACGTTGGGTTTTGGGCGAACAGTCTACTAAGTCGCTCCGTGGCCAGTCTATGGAGGATGTTATTTTCTCTGGTACTGCACAAAGACGTCCGCACGGATTTTGTGAGGTTACTTTAAATATAGACAATTCTGACCGTTCACTTAATTTTGATAACGATAGCGTTGCTGTAACACGTAGATATTATCGCTCTCATGAGAGTGAATATTTAATTAACAACGTGTCGGTAAGACTAAAAGATGTTCACGAGTTGTTTATGGATACAGGTCTTGGACGAGACGGATATTCTATGATAGGCCAGGGAAAAATCGACAGTATTATAAGTTCTAAATCGCAGGAACGTCGTGATATTTTCGAAGAAGCATCTGGAATTTCTAAATATCGTTATAGAAAGATTGAAGCCGAGCGCAAACTTGCTGCCGCAGAGGATAATCTTATTAGATTAAAAGATATTATGGCAGAATTAGAATCGCGCGTTGGCCCATTAGAGCAACAAAGCAAAAAAGCTCAGAAATTCCTTGAATTATCAGATAAAAAGCGTGAACTTGAAATTGGCCTTTGGATGTATATGCTCGATAACTCTAAAGAGTCACTTAATACCCAAGAGGGTAAAATTGCTGTTTGCCAACTTCAGTACGATAACATAGATAAGCAATTATTAGAAATTGCAAATGAAATAGAAAAAACCGCTACTGAGCTTGCAAGTTATAATACAAAAATTGAACTTTTAAGAGCACAGTCGTCAGATTACGATGAAGAAATTGCTACTAAGAACGGTGAAATAGCTCTTTTAAACAATAATATTTTGCATAATGAAGAGTCTATTGAACGCGTAAAAGGCGAAATTGAAGATATTAATTCATCTGATACTGATGCTAAAGAGCAAATTGCATTAAAACGCAGCGAGGCAGAACAAAAACAATTAAAAGCCGAAGAGCTTTCTAAAGTTGCTTCACAACTGGGTTTAAAACTTGCTGAACTCGTAGGAAAAAGCGAAAATATTTCACGCAGCATAGAAGATAAAGTCAAAACCCTTAATTCTATTACATCACAAGCAGCAGACCATAGAGTAAGCATGGTTACTGCGCAGTCTTCGATTGAAGAAATATCCAACAGATTTGAGCAGATAAATTCTACAGTTTTAAAACGCGAAGAAACGAAAGAAGAACTAGAAAAGGAACTTGGCGAGTTAAACGATTTTCTAGAACGCACAGAGCAAACCGTTACAGAGTGCAAGAATTCTTTGGGTGGTTATGAGCTATTGCTTAAAACCAAAAAAGAAACGCTAGAAGCCGATAAACAAAAGAATGAGACCATTCGTTTAGATATAGAGGCCAAAAAGCGTAGGGTTCAAATTTTACAAGACCTTGAAAATAACATGGACGGTTTTGCAAATTCTGTAAAACAGGTTATTAAAGAGGCAGAAAAAGGTACCTTAAAGGGTATTCTTGGTCCGGTATCTAGACTTATCTCGGTTGAAAAAGAGTATACTATTGCAATAGAAACTGCTCTTGCCAATGCATTGCAAAATATAATAGTAGAAACCGAAGCAGATGCAAAGAAAGCTATTAATTATTTAAAGAGCACAAATTCAGGTAGAGCAACATTCTTGCCCGTAAGCTCAATAAAAGCAAAAGATATAAAAGAGTCTGATATTGAAGATAGTTACGGTTATGTTGGTGTTGCAAGTGATCTTGTTAAGTGTGATAAAAAGTACGAGCAAATAATAAAGCACTTGCTCGCAGGTACTGTTGTAACTGAAGATATTGATTCTGCCGTTGCAATTGCTAAAAAGACTGGATACAAGGTTAAACTGGTATCGTTAGATGGCCAAGTAGTAAATGTTGGCGGATCTTTAACAGGTGGTTCACATGTAAAAAATGTGGGCATGTTAAGTCGCGCCAAAGAGATAGAGAGATTAAACTCTGATATCCAATCACTTAATGAGAAGTTAGAACGATATGTGGCTGTTTATAACGAGTCTGCTGCGGCTGTTTCTAAGCTAGAGGCTAACATTCTTGCGGCCGAGAGTGAACTTACTTGCGCTAACGAAGATAAAATAAGAACTCTTGCCGAAATTAAAAGGGTAGACGATCTTAAATTGTCTGTTGTTAACGACATAAATGAACTTACCGGTGAGAAAGAATTGCTTGACGAAAAAACAAAGCAGTTAACTACACAGGTTGATGCCGCATTAAAGCTTGTAAATGAACTAGAGTTACAAAAAAATGCTATTCAGCTTGAAATTGACAGTATGACCGGCGGTAGAGAAGATCTTTCGGAAGAACGCGAAAAAATTGCTAACCTTATTACTGAAAATAAACTTAAAATCATAGAGACTGAAAAAGACGTTCAGCAGTTACTAGATTCAGCGTTGTCTATTGAGCAGTCTAGAGATAATCGTGCTTTAAGACTAGAACAAATGCACGCTCAAATAGAACAGTATACTGAGCTAAATGGTACCATTTTAAAGCAAATTGAAGATGTTAAGTCACAAATTGAAAGTCTTAAAGCGTCCGGCACCGATAATGAAAATATGGTACTTAAAATGCTTGGTTTGCGCAAAGAGCTGGAGCAAAAGAGTGTTGATTTAAGAAACTCTGAACGCGAGGCAATGAATAACAAAGAAATTGCGGGCGGTGAGCTAGCAAGACTAAGCGAACGTAAGCAATCTATGATAAAAGAGTATGACGACATAATTCGCCAACTTTACGATGAGTATCAGCTCACACGTTCCGAAGCCGAAAACATAGGAATTCAAATTTCCAAGCCGGCAGATGCTAAAAAGGAACTTGGGGAAATTAAATCAAAAATTAGAAGCCTTGGAACTGTTAATGTTTCGGCGATAGAAGAATATAAAGAGGTAAGTGAGCGTTACACATTTATGAAGGCTCAAATAGACGATATTGAGACTTCGCGTACCGAACTTTATAGGCTTATTAATACACTTACTTCGCAAATGAAAGAGATATTTACTGTAGGTTTTGACCGCATTGCAGAATGTTTCTCTAAAACATTTAGCGAACTCTTTGGTGGCGGTAATGCTAAGCTTGTTTTATCTGACCCAGAAAATGTACTAGAGAGCGGTATTGATATTGTTGCTAAGTTGCCAGGCAAAAATGTACCTAGTTTAGATGGTCTTTCGGGCGGTGAAAAAGCACTTACTGCTTTATCGATATATTTTGCAATTATGCAAGTTAATGCGCCGCCGTTCTGTTTCTTAGATGAGGTTGATACTGCGTTAGACGACATAAACGTTGACCGCTTTGCAGAGTATATGAAAAAATCTGATTTTGACACGCAGTTTATATGTGTTACACACCGCAGAGGAACTATGGAATCTGCCGATATGCTCTACGGTGTAACAATGCAAGAAAAAGGTGTTTCCAAACTTCTTGAGTTAAATGTTACAGAACTAGAGAAAAAACTTAACATTACCCAGTAATCTGTAGGGAGGAAATAATGGGAATATTCAGTAAAATAAAAGAAGGACTTAACAAAACCAGAAAAGCTCTTACAGATAACGTTACTTCTATTCTTAATTCCTTTACTAAAATAGATGAAGACCTTTTTGAAGAGCTTTTAGAAGTGCTTATTATGGCCGATACAGGTATGCCGACTGCCGAATATATTTGCGATTTATTGCGCAAAAAGGTAAAAGAGCAGGGTATAACAGATCCTCAGTTAATAAAAAGTCTTATTAAGCAAATAATATGCGAAATTTTAGGTGAGGACGAGGAACTAAATTTAAGCACTAAACCATCAATTGTTATGGTTATTGGCGTAAATGGAGTTGGAAAAACCACCACAATAGGCAAAATAGCATCACAGCTAAATAAAAATGGCAAAAACGTTGTCCTTGGTGCCGCCGATACCTTTAGAGCCGCTGCAATAGACCAACTTGAAATTTGGTCTAAGCGTGCAGGTGCTCAAATGGTAAAAAGTGTAGAGGGAACTGATCCTGCTTCGGTGGTTTTTGATACTATATCCTCGGCCAAGGCAAAAGGTGCCGATGTTATTATTTGCGATACAGCTGGAAGACTTCATAATAAGAAAAATCTTATGGATGAACTTGCTAAAATGAATCGTGTGATTAACCGTGAACTACCCGATGCAGACAAAGAAACTCTTCTTGTTCTAGATGCTGCAACAGGTCAAAATGCAGTTAACCAGGCAAGAGAGTTTAAAAATGTAACCAATATTACCGGTGTTGTTTTAACCAAACTTGACGGTACGGCAAAAGGCGGAATAGTTCTTGCTATAAAGAATGAACTTCATATACCAATTAAGTATATAGGCGTTGGAGAGGGAATTGACGATTTACAACCCTTTAACGCACAAGAATTTGCCGAAGCTTTGTTTGCGGAGGAAGAATAATGAAATTCTTTTTATCAACAAAAAACATGCACAAGTTAACCGAGTTTAAAAGAATTCTTAATCCTCTTGGCATTGAAATAATTTGTGAAAAAGATTTACCGTATGAATTACCAGACGTAGAAGAGGATGGTACAACTTTTGAAGAAAATGCTTTAATAAAAGCACGAGAAGGCTTTAAAAGAACCGGCCTTACATCTGTTGCAGATGATTCGGGACTATGTGTTGATGCTTTAAATGGTGAACCTGGTATTTATTCTGCAAGATATGCCGGCGAGCCAAGCAATATGCAACTCAATAAAAAACTTTTGCTTAAAAACTTGTCAAGAGTACCCTATGAAAAGCGCACTGCTCGTTTTGTATCGGCAGTTGCTTGTGTATTCCCAGACGGCAGAGAGTTTACGGTAACAGGTTGCTGTGAGGGCCATATTGGTTTTGAAGAAGTGGGAAAATCTGGTTTTGGATATGATCCCCTTTTTATAAGCTCAATAGGTTGTTTTGGCGAACTTTCGGACGAACAAAAAGACTCTGTTAGTCACAGAGGAAATTCGTTAAAGTTATTTAGAGAAGAATTGAAAAAATATTTGTAATAGGAAGAATAATATGTTAAACAGTAAACAAAGAGCACAGTTAAGGGGCCTTGCTAATGGCTTAGATGCAATATTTCAAGTTGGTAAAGGCGGCATTAACGATCAGCTTATACGTCAAGTTGATGAAACCTTAGAGGTTCGTGAGCTTATAAAAATCAGAGTGCTTGAAACTGCAGGTTCCACTTCAAGAGAAGTTGCCGAAGAAATAGCCGCAGCAGTAGGCGCTGATGTTGTACAAGTAATCGGTTGGGTAATTGTGCTATATAAAAAATCAAAAAATAATCCTAAAATAGTTTTGGTGAAGAAAAAATGATAACAGCCATTTTTGGCGGAACATTTAACCCTATTCACAATGGGCATGTAAAAATGATAACACATGTTTTAAATAATGCCCTTGCAGATAATGTTATTGTTGTTCCGGCAAACATTCCACCCCACAAAACCAGTTATAATTTAGCTAGTCCTGAGCACAGAATAAAAATGTGCCAACTAGCCGTGAAAGATATTAATAATGTAACGGTATCTGATATTGAAATTAACAGAGGAGAAAAGAGTTATACTATAGATACGCTTTTATCTTTAAAAGACGATTATAGGCATCTTTCTCTAATCTGTGGCGGCGATATGATTAAGACATTTACATCTTGGTATAGATATACCGATATTTTAAAAATATGCAATATAATTGCTTTTAAACGTTGCGGTATAATAGACTACGAATTTTCAAAGGGTGTAGAGAACATCAAAAAAGCGGGTGGCAATATAGTTGTTTGCGATGTCGATATATTAGATGTATCATCTACCGAAATACGAAACGGGTTACTAGAACAAAAAAATTTAGATAATGTTGTACCAAGTGCAGTCTTAGCATATATTGATGAGCACAAATTATACAGCGATATTTGTTTAGATTTTGAGAAGTATAAAGATATTATAAAACCCATGCTTACCGAAAGCAGATATATTCATTCTCTTGAGGTAGCCAAAGAGGCCAAGCGGCTTGCAATAAAATATGGTGCCGATGCGAATAAAGCGTATTTAGCTGGGCTCTTGCATGATATTTTAAAAACTTCTTCTGAGCAAATGCAGTTGCAAACCTTAAATCAATTTGGTATAATACTGACTGATATTGAGAAAAATTCTAAAAAGCTTTGGCATGCTATTAGCGGTGCTGCATATGTAAAGTATGTTTTAAAAATTGAAGATAATGAAATTATAGACGCAATTCGTTATCATACTACTGCGCGTGCAGATATGACATTGTTAGACAAAATACTGTATCTTGCCGATTTTACTTCTGCAGATAGAGATTATGACGATGTTGATGTCATGCGCAGATTGGTAGATGAAAGTATGCAAAGCGCATTACAATATGCTTTAGAATACACAATAAACGATTTAAAGGATAAGGGAGCTCAAATTCATCCGGACACTTTAAACGCTTATTTTCAAATAACCTAAAAGGAGTAAAAAATGCAAAGCAAAACAATTATTAAAATTGCAGCAAACGCTTTAAATGATAAAAAAGCAAGAGAACTTAAGGCTGTAAGAATAGGTGATTTAACCGTAATAGCTGAATATTTTTTATTTGCTACCGCAACATCGTCTACTCACGTAAGAGCACTAGCAGATGAGGTTGAAGAAAAATTATCTGAAGTAGGTATAGAACCACATCATATAGAGGGCAGAACGAGTGGATGGATATTGCTAGATTATGGCGATGTTGTAGTGCATGTGTTTAGTAAAGAAAATCGCGAGTTTTATTCGCTCGACCATATGTGGAGCGATGGCGAACAAATAGATTTAAGTGAAATTTTAGTGTCGGCGCAGGAGGAATAAAAAGTGAAATATGAACATTCTTTAATTGAGAAAAAGTGGCAAGATATTTGGGATAAAGATAATACCTTTGCAGCAAAGAATGACTATACTTTACCTAAATTTTATGCTTTGGTAGAATTTCCATATCCATCGGGTCAAGGTTTGCACGTAGGTCACCCTCGTTCATACACGGCACTTGACATTGTGTCTAGAAAAAAGAGATTTGAAGGATACAATGTTCTTTATCCTATGGGTTGGGACGCTTTTGGCCTTCCTACAGAAAATTATGCTATCAAAAATCATATCCATCCCGAAATTGTTACTAATAACAATATTGCAAACTTTAAGCGTCAGTTAAAGTCGCTGGGATTTTCTTTTGATTGGACCAGAGAAATAAACACCACCGATCCGTCTTATTATAAGTGGACTCAGTGGATATTCTTAAAGCTATTTGAAAAGGGCCTTGCTTACAAAAAACAGATGGCTGTTAACTGGTGTACTTCGTGTAAGTGCGTACTTGCAAACGAAGAAGTTGTAAACGGCGGTTGTGAGCGTTGCGGCAGCGAGGTTGTTAGAAAAGAAAAAAGCCAGTGGATGCTTAAGATTACCGATTATGCTCAAAAGTTATTAGATGGTTTAGACGATGTAGATTTTATTGACCGCGTTAAAACTCAGCAACGCAATTGGATAGGTCGTTCAACCGGTACCCAAATTAAGTTTTCAACTACAGCCGGTGATGTTTTAGAGGTTTATTCTACCAGAGCAGATACTCTATTCGGTGCTACATATATGGTAGTTTCTCCTGAGCATCCGCTTATAGATAAGTGGGCAGATAAAATTAATAATATGTCTGAAATTGCCGATTACCGTGCACAAGCCGCAAGAAAGTCTGATTTTGAGCGCACAGAAATGGCAAAAGAAAAAACAGGTGTTAAAATTGATGGTGTTTGCGCTATCAATCCTGTTACCCAAAAAGAAATACCTATATTTATTTCTGATTACGTTCTTATTTCTTACGGTACAGGTGCTATTATGGCTGTACCTGCTCACGATACCAGAGACTGGGAGTTTGCTAAGAAGTTTGATTTGCCAATTATAGAGGTTGTTGCCGGTGGTGATGTGCTTAACGCTGCATTCACAGATTGCGAAACAGGAATAATGGTAAATTCAGGATTTTTAAACGGACTTAGCGTTGAAGAGGCTAAGAAAGCCATAACCGAATGGCTAAGCGAAAGAAACTTAGGTCAGCAAAAGGTTAATTTTAAACTTCGCGACTGGGTGTTCTCACGTCAAAGATATTGGGGCGAGCCCATACCGATTGTTCATTGTGAGTCTTGCGGTGCAGTTCCGCTAAACGAAAGCGAGTTACCGTTACTATTGCCGGTTGTAGATTCTTACGAGCCCACAGAAAACGGTGAGTCCCCGCTTGCTAAAATAACTGATTGGGTAAATACAACTTGTCCTAAATGTCATAAACCTGCTGTGAGAGAGACAGATACTATGCCACAGTGGGCCGGATCTTCATGGTATTTCTTACGTTATTGTGATCCGCATAACGAAAATGAGCTTGCTTCTAAAGAAGCTTTAGAATATTGGGCACCTGTTGATTGGTATAATGGCGGCATGGAACATACCACTCTGCACTTGTTATATAGCCGTTTTTGGCATAAATTCTTGTATGACATTGGTGTTGTTCCTAACGCAGAACCATACTCAAAACGCACAAGTCACGGTATGATTTTGGGCGAGAACGGCGAGAAAATGTCTAAGTCACGCGGCAATGTTGTTAACCCCGATGATATTGTTAACGAGTATGGCGCCGACACAATGCGTATGTACGAAATGTTTATTGGTGACTTTGAAAAAGCAGCACCGTGGAGTTCGGCATCTATTAAGGGTTGTCGCAGATTTCTAGACCGCGTATTTGCTCTTTATGATATTTTATCTGATGACGAAGCAATACGTCCCGAACTGGAAAACGAATTCCACAAGACTATAAAAAAGGTATCGGCAGATATTGATACACTTAAAATGAATACTGCCATAGCTGCATTAATGTCGTTAATCAATGTAATTGTACCTACAGGAAAAATCACACGTGAAGAATTTAAAATCTTTATAACATTGCTTAATCCGTTTGCACCACACATCACCGAAGAACTTTGGTGCATGGCTGGATTTAATGGACAACTCAATGCTACTATATGGCCTAAATACGACGAAGCTAAATGCGTAGAGTCTTCTGTCGAAATTGTTGTTCAAATAAACGGCAAGATAAAGACCAAGTTAAGTGTTCCGGTAGATATTTCGTCAGAAGATGCTATTGCGTTAGCAAAAGAAAACGAAAAAATCGTTGCAGAGCTTGATGGTAAAACGATTATTAAAGAGCTATATGTTAAAGGTAAACTGGTTAACATAGTTGCAAAATAAAATGCTTGACAGAACGCTTTAAAATATAGTATAATAACTTTTGAAGTATTATACCCCTGCATACAGGCGGAGGGAGGGAATGTTTAATGAGTCAAGTTCGTATAAAGGACAATGAATCGCTCGATAGTGCACTTAGACGCTTTAAGAGACAAACTGCCAGAGACGGCGTAATTCAAGAAGTTCGCAAAAGAGAGCATTATGAGAAGCCCTCTGTTAGACGCAAGAAGAAGTCGGAAGCAGCTCGCAAGCGCAAGTTCCGCTAATAGGCGAATGTTTTAAATGCTAAAAAGCGGTTGTATTCAACCGCTTTTTAAATTTTTAGAGGATAATAAAATGTTTTTACAACCGGATATAATTCTTAACAGAATAACCGATATAACTCCACAAATGCTAACATCTAAAAACATTAATGCGCTACTTATAGATGTTGATAATACTCTATCTACACACAAAGGCCAGAAGTTCGTAGACGGAATACAGGGTTGGATAGAAACTATGCACCAAAACAATGTAAAACTTGTTATACTATCTAACGCTAAAACAAAACGACTCACAGTTTTTGCAAATCGTATAGGTATTTACGGTATAGGTATGGCCGCAAAGCCACTACCTTTTGGTTATTTGAAAGCAGCACGTAAAGTGCAAGAAAAATTAAAAAACATCGCTATAGTTGGTGACCAGTTGTTTACTGATATTTTAGGTGGAAAGCTTGCCGGAACAAAAACAATACTTGTTACACCTATATTACCAGAAGATGGATTATCGTTTAAAATTAGACGCAAATTAGAAAACAAAATTAAAAGCAAATTTAAAATGACGGAGGAAAAATATGTCGGTTAAATTTGGCCCAGCAGGCAACTCTGAAAGCTTCACGAAAATGGGATACAAGCATTCGTTAGAAGTGCCTGAATATATTGTAAAAATGGGGCTCGATGCATTCGAATATCAGTGCGGTAGGGGAGTAAACATTGGCATTGACAAAGCAACTGAATTAGGCAAACTGGCAAAAGAAAAAAACATTGCGATGTCACTACACGCTCCGTATTATATTTCTATGTCGTCTGTCGAACAAGCTAAAAGAGATAATTCAATAAATTACATTTTAAGCAGTGCACGTGCAATAAATGCTATGGGCGGAACACGAATAATTGTTCATACGGGTTCATGTGGTAAAATATCACGCGAACAAGCGCTTGACTTCGCACTTGACACCATGAAAAAAGCGCTTAAAGCACTTGATGATGAGAATTTGGGCCATATACGCATTTGCCCTGAAACCATGGGTAAGATAAATCAGCTTGGCGATCTAAATGAAGTTATTACCTTGTGTAAATTAGATGAAAGACTATTGCCCTGCATAGATTTCGGCCATTTGAATGCCAGAACATTCGGTAGCATAAAAGAAAGCTCTGATTACGAAAGTATACTAAATCAAATAGAAAATTCTCTTGGTGTTGCTAGACTTAAAGAGTTTCATTCGCATTTTTCTAAAATTGAATATACTCAAGGTGGCGAAAAATGTCACTTAACTTTTGAAGATGACGTATTCGGCCCTAATTTCGAACCTCTTATGGAGCTTGTGGCAAAGAAAAATTTGTGTCCTACTTTTATTTGTGAATCCGCAGGAACACAAGCCGAAGATGCAAAAAAGATGAAAGATTATTATTTGAAGGTGAAATAAATGCTTGCTAAAAAAATTCTTGTAATAAATGGTCCTAATCTTAATATGTTAGGTAAAAGGGAAACTTCGATTTACGGCACCAAGACACTTGATAACATAAACTCATCAATACAAAGTTATGCTGCGGGTATGAAAATCTCTTGTGATTTTTATCAATCTAATTGCGAAGCTGAAATTATTGATAAAATTCATAGTGTTTTAGAAGATTATGATGGTTGTATAATAAATGCAGGTGCTTTTACACATTATAGTTATGCTATAAGAGATGCAATTGCGTCGGTTAATAAGCCTTTTATAGAGGTTCATATGTCAAATGTTCATAAACGAGAAGAATTTAGACATACCTCTGTTATAAGCGCAGTTTGCAGCGGTGTTATAGCAGGTTTTGGTATGAATAGTTACTTATTAGCGGTAAGTGCCTTGCGTGATATGCTTCAAATTTAAAATATATTGCACAAATAACGGAAAAACTTGACAAAATGATTAAAACATCATATAATCTTTTTGATGTTTTTTATTTAAAAACTATTGATGTACAGTCTTTAATGGAGGAAAAATTTATGGTAACAGCTGGAGATTTTAGAAACGGTGTAACATTTGAGATGGAAGGTAATGTATACCAAATCATAGAATTTCAACATGTTAAACCCGGCAAGGGCGCTGCATTTGTTCGCGCAAAAATAAGAAACGTAATTGCAGGCTCTGTGGTTGAGCGCACATTCAACCCTAATGATAAATTCCCTACAGCTTTTGTTGAAAGAAAAGAAATGGAATATTCTTATAGTGATGAAGGTTTATATTATTTTATGGATCCTGAAACATATGAGTTGGTTCCTATTAACCAAAGTGAGTTAGGTGACAACTTTAAATTTGTTAAGGAAAACATGGTATGTAAAGTTCTTTCATACAAGGGTAAGGTGTTTGGCGTTGAACCCCCAACATTTGTTGAACTTGAAGTAACTAAGACAGATCCCGGCTTTAAGGGCGATACTGCAACTAATGCAACCAAACCTGCTACATTAGAAACCGGCGCCGAAATTCGTGTACCGTTATTTATTGATGAAGGCGATATGATCCGTATCGATACAAGAACTGGCGAATATATGGAACGTGCATAATAGCAACTGAAATTTTTGGAGGTAGTGTTATGACAATTACAGAAAAAGTTTCTTATATTAAGGGTCTTGCAGATGGACTTGTTTTAGATGAAAACAATAAGCAAGATAAAATTTTAAAGGCTATAATTGATGTATTAGACGATATAGCTAATAATCTTGCGGATGTTGAAGATTTTTGTGATGAGCTTTGTGAACAAATCGATGCTGTAGATGAAGATCTTTCGGCAGTAGAAGATTACGTTTATGAAGATGATGATTGTGATTGCAATTGTGATTGCGGTTGTGACGATGACGATGATCTTTATGAAGTTACATGTCCTAATTGTAACGATGTTATATATCTTGATGAAGACACTCTTGCAGAGGAAGGCATCGCTTGCCCCAACTGCGGAACCAACCTTGAGTTTGATTTCGACGGCGAGTGCGATTGCGACTGCGATAATTGCAACAGCAAAGAATAATTAATACTTGCCGCACTGTTACCTTTGGTATGGTGCGGCTTTATTTTGTGTAAACGGTGATATCATGTCTAAAGTATCAACATATAATCTTGAGTTTAAAATTGATTATACTACCCAGTCAGAACACAGTGCCGCTGCCATAATAGTTGCGGCTGGATCGTCATCGCGCATGGGAATACCAAAGCAATTTATAGATTTAATGGGTGTTCCTGTTATTGTAAGAACATTAAAAAAGTTTGAAAATTCAAGTAGTATATCTAAAATTGTTCTAGTTGTAAGAGAAGAGGACATTTTAAAGGTTCAAACTCTGGTTAGAGAATATATGATTAGCAAGGTAACCGATATTGTTGCCGGTGGAAACAGCAGAGCACAGTCGGTAAAAAATGGCCTATCGGTACTTGATAAAACTGACAAATACGTTTTAATTCATGACGGAGCGCGACCGTTTGTTACCCCAAAAATTATTGAAGATGTAGTATGTGCTGTAGTTAAATATAACGTTGCTGCTTGCGGAGTTAAGGTTAAAGATACTATAAAGCAGTGTGATGACAATGGATTTGCTATTAATACTCCTAAAAGAGATGCCCTTTATGCCGTGCAAACCCCTCAGGGCGTAGTAACAAGTGAATATATAAAAGCATTAAACAGTTTTGATAATATAGATTCTTTTACCGATGATCTGTCGGTTATGGAGGCTGTTGGATATAAGCCGTATATAACACAAGGCGATTATAAAAACATAAAAATTACAACTCCGGATGATATTGTAATAGCAATGGGATTTTTATCTGGTGGAGAGGAGTAGAATTATGAGAATAGGACACGGCTACGATGTTCACAAATTAGTTTCTGACCGTGATTTAATAATCGGGGGAGTAAAAATAGATTTTGATTTGGGTCTGCTTGGCCATTCAGATGCCGACGTTTTACTTCACGCAATTTGTGACGCATTATTGGGCGCAGCCGCTTTGGGTGACATTGGCAGGCATTTTCCAGATTCCGACCCTCAATATAAAGGTATTAACAGTATTTTGCTTTTACAACGAACTGCAAAACTTATTGAACAAAGCGGATATTTGGTAGGCAATATAGATGCTACAATTATTGCGCAACAACCAAAATTAAGTCCTTATATAGAGCAAATGAGAAATAATATTGCAAAAGCAATAGGAGTTGATGTTGAAGTTGTTAACGTTAAGGCAACTACCGAAGAAAAACTGGGCTTTACCGGAAATATGCAGGGTATAGCTGCCCATGCAGTTGCACTTATAAAAAAATAAAATTGTTATAAATTCATATATGCACCGCATAGTATTTTTTGTATTAAAAGTGAGGTGCATATTATGTTAAATGCTACATTAAATATTGGTAAAAAACGTAGTGCAGTAGTTGTAATAATTGTGGTATTAACTATTGTAATGTTGTTTGAACTTTGTTCTTCTATTAGTAAATCAAAACCATCACAAATTATTGGCGAAACAAATGAGCAAAGAATCGAATTTATTAAGTCGCGAGGCCACAATGTAATCGATAATCCCATTAATGTTAAATCGGTTATTATACCTCAAAATTTTTCGGATGTTTATAATAATTATAATTCGTTGCAACTAAAATCCGGTTTTAATTTAGAACAATATAAAGGCAAATCTGCGGTGCTTTATACATATTCGGCGTTAGGTTATAATGCGCAAGTAAATGTAAACCTGCTTGTGTGCGATGGCGTAATTATTGGCGGAGATGTTAGTTCTGTAGAACTTACCGGTTTTATGAATTCATTATAAAGGGATGTTTATTAAGTGCTTGGCAGGATAGATAAGTTAATATCATTACAATTGAATATATCCAGAAGTGATACAAAAGCATTTTTAAAATCCGGCAGAATAACTGTGAATGGAGTTGTAATAAACAAGCCTGAAACTAAAATCAACACTGACGTAGACATCGTTTGTGTTGACGGAAAACAGGTTTGTTTTTCAGAAAAAGTATATTTAATGATGAACAAGCCTAAATCTGTTCTTTGCGCAAGTACCGATAAACGTGCAAAGACGGTTATAGATATTATACCGCCATCTTTAAAGCGCAAAGGACTGTTTTGCGTTGGAAGATTGGACAAGGATACAACTGGCCTTTTGCTTATTACTGACGACGGTGATTTCTCACATAAAATTATTTCCCCAAAAAGCATGATACCTAAAAAATATGAAGTACAAGTTGACGGCATAATTACCGAGCAAATGATAACAATATTCAAAGAAGGAATTGTTCTTGCAGATGGAACAAAATGTTTACCTGCAACTTTGAAGATTGTTTCAAGTTTTGTTGCACAAGTTGTTATTTTTGAGGGAAAATATCATCAAATAAAGCGTATGTTTGGTGTTGTTGGATTAGGAGTAGTGGCTTTAAAACGCCTAAGTATAGGTGGGCTAGAGTTAGATCAAACCTTAAAAGAGGGAGAAATAAAAAAATTATCCAATAGCGAGTTGTTTAGCATTTTTAACGAAAACTGCTAGAGGTTTTTAATTTTTTTATATAAATGTGTATTTTATATGGCAAAATGTATAAAATTAATCAGTAAAGTTTGTTATATTGCCATATAGATTTTATTTGCATTGTTTGATATAATACTTTGGTAAAAGCATGTTCATAAAGTGGTGCAGTATGGCGCTACTTAAACTTTAGGAGGTTATTATAAATGGCAAGCTTATCACTTCGCAATGTTTACAAAAAGTATCCGGGTGGAGTTGTTGCAGTTTCTGACTTCAATCTTGAAATTAAGGATAAAGAATTTATTATTCTTGTTGGTCCTTCTGGATGCGGTAAATCTACTACACTTAGAATGGTTGCCGGTCTTGAAGAAATCACAGAGGGTGAAGTTTACATTGGTGACCGTTTAGTTAACGATGTTGCACCTAAAGACCGTGACATCGCCATGGTTTTCCAAAACTATGCTCTTTATCCTCATATGTCTGTTTTTGACAATATGGCTTTCGGCTTAAAGCTTAGAAAGACTTCTAAGGATGAAATTAAGCGCAGAGTTGAAGAAGCTGCTCGCATTCTTGACATCTCGCATCTTCTTGAGCGTAAGCCCAAGGCTCTATCGGGTGGTCAGCGTCAGCGTGTTGCTTTAGGTCGTGCTATTGTTCGTGAGCCTAAGGTATTCTTACTTGACGAACCTCTATCTAACCTTGATGCAAAACTCAGAGCACAGATGCGTACTGAGATTTCTAAACTACATCAACGCTTAGGTACAACATTTATGTATGTTACCCATGACCAAACAGAAGCTATGACAATGGGTACTCGTATCGTTGTTATGAAAGATGGTTTCATTCAGCAGGTTGATACTCCTCAACACTTATACGCATATCCTAACAACCTTTTCGTAGCAGGCTTTATTGGTTCTCCACAAATGAACTTTATTGAGTCTAAGCTTCTTGAAGAAAACGGTGATTTCTACGTAGAATACGGTACTGAAGACACCAAAACTCGTGCAGGTGTTAAGTATAAGATTAAGTTACCTGCTTCTAAAAATAAGGATGACTGCTTAAAGCCTTATGTTGGCAAAGCTGTTATTATGGGTATCCGTCCTGAGCATGTTCACAATGAAGAAAACCTTCTTGCAGAGTTCCCGGATGGCGTTGTTGAAGCTGATGTTGAAGTTACTGAGCTTATGGGTGCTGAAACATATCTTTACATGGTATCTGAAGGTCAAACTCTTAATGCACGTGTTGACCCATCTTCTACAGCTAAGGCTGGCGATAAAATTCAGGTTACAATTGAGCCCGGTAAGATTCACTTGTTTGATCCCGAAACCGAAGTTACAATTTGCAACTAATAAACATTTTCTCCCACCATATTTGGTGGGAGTTTTTTTGTTCATTTATTTATAATTACAAATTTTTAATTTTTTGTAACTTTTTTGTGTTTTTTAAAATATAACACTTGAAAATCGACTGTAAATTGTGTACAATATATACGTAATAATATATATTTAGTGTTATTTGCAAAAAAATGTCGTTTTGGGAGATGTAAAAATGGCTAATAGATTGTTTCAGAGCGTTGTTCATCAAATGAAGGATTCCATCGATCGTGTGCTCGGTATTATGGATGAAAATGGTACAGTTGTTGCTTGTAGTGAACTTGGAAAAATAGGAGAGGTTATAGACATAAATATTGCCTCTGTTACTACTTCTAATGACTGTTATATTAGAGGTCAATATACCTTTAAGCCTTTTGGTGCAGCAAACAATTCCGATTATACTGTGTTTGTAGAGGGTGTTGACCCACAAGCAGCACGTTATTGTTCGGTTTTTGCCGTTGCTTTTTCAAATATTAAGTTTTACTATGATGAGAAATATGACCGCAGTAATTTTATTAAGAACATAATTCTTGATAACATTTTGCCAGGTGATATTTATTTAAAGGCAAGAGAATTAAGATTTAATACTGAAATTGCGCGTACCGTAATTTTAATTAGGTTTAGTGACGCACATGATATTTCTGTTTTCGATATTATCCAAAATCTTTTCCCTGATAAGACTAAAGATTTTGCTATTAATATCAACGAAAATGATATTGTCCTTGTAAAAGAAACAAAGGCTGATATTGAGCCTAAGCATATAGAAAAATTGGCTTCATCTATTGTAGATACTCTCTCGAGTGAGTTTTACACTCATGCAGTAGTTGGTATAGGTACAACAGTATCTAACCTTAAAGACTTAGCCCGTTCTTTTAAAGAAGCGCAAGCCGCTTTAGAAGTAGGCAAAGTATTTGATACCGAAAAAAACGTTATTAGTTACGATAATTTGGGCATTGCTCGTTTAATTTACCAGTTACCTACTACACTATGTGAAACATTTTTACGCGAAGTATTTAAGAGAGGCTCTATTGAGAGCTTAGATCAGGAAACACTATTTACTATTCAAAGATTTTTTGAGAACAATCTTAATGTGTCTGAAACTTCCAGAAAGTTATTTATTCACCGTAATACCTTGGTATATCGTTTGGAAAAAATCAAAAAGATAACCGGTCTAGATTTACGTGAGTTTGACCATGCAATTGTATTTAAACTTGCACTTATGGTTAAAAAGTATTTAGACGCTAATCCTGTGAAGTATTAATATCTAAAGGGTGATAATTATAAACGGCGAACAAAGTATCCAAAGGGCATATGAAACTCCTATGATTGAGTTTAAAGGTGTTTCTAAATCGTATCAAGCGGGTACAAATGCTCTTTCTGATGTAAATATAAAAATTCAAAAAGGCGAATTTGTGTTTGTGGTTGGTGCTTCTGGTGCGGGTAAAAGTACATTTATGAAACTTATTATTCGTGAAGAAAAACCAAATACGGGTGAAATTCGTGTTAATGGTTATAATTTAACCAAAATGTCTAATAAACAAGTACCGTTTTACAGACGTACAATGGGTATTGTTTTTCAGGATTTTAGGCTTATTCCTACTATGTCGGTATTCGATAATGTGGCTTTTGCGTTACATGTTACAGGTGCCAGTGGTAGTGAGGTAAGACGTAAAGTGTCGGCTGCATTAAGTAGCGTTAACCTTGGTAAAAAAGCTTGGTCAAAACCCGACGAATTGTCGGGCGGTGAACAACAAAGAGTAGGCCTTGCAAGAGCTTTGGTTAATTCACCTAGTCTTATAATTGCGGACGAGCCTACCGGAAATGTTGACCCAAATATGTCTTACGAAATAGTAGGCCTCCTTAGCAAAATAAACGAAATGGGCACAACCGTTTTAATGGTTACACACGACCATAACTTAGTGCGTGATTTTCCGCATAGAGTTATTATGCTTGATGGTGGTCGTATTGTTGCAGACAACGCAGGAGGTATTGACTAATGAAACTACACAGTTTTAAATACCTTGCGGGCGAAGGACTAAAAAATATTTGGGCTAACCGACTAATGTCTATTGCTTCTATTGGCGTTTTAGTAGCATGTATGGTACTTATCGGCTTGGCAGCGCTTATTTCATTTAACGTTGATGTTGCAATGAATAATTTAGAGCAACAAAACATTGTTATGGTTTACCTTAACGATATAAATTCTGTTATTTATGATTCTGCAGCAACATCTAGTCAAACTTCTAGTGCATCAGAAAAAACATCATCCAACCCTACAAGTTCTTCTTCGTCTTCACAGGTGACATCGCTTACTCCTGAACAACAAGAAGCAGTAGACCTTGGTGTTGATTATGATTCGTACCTAATACATAACGATAAAGAAGCAGATGCAGTAAAAGAAAAAATAGCAGAACTTAGCAATGTTGCTTTGGCAGAAACTATTTATCGTGAAGACGCTCTTAACGATCTTAAAGAAAATTATTTGAGTGGTCAAGAAGAGTACTTTACTTTTTTAGATGAAAAGTATGGTAACCCTCTTTCTTACGGGGTAAGGGTACAACTTAATGACCTTGCTTTATTTGACGAAACAATATATGAAATAGAGCAAATACCCGGTGTGTGGTCGGTTGTTTCGCAAAGTGATACTGCCGAAAAAATCGTTTCTATTAAACAAGGTATATATGTAGCAGGGGCATGGATTATTGTAATTCTTATGATAATTGCACTTGTTATTGTTTCTAATACAATTCGCGTTACTATGTATAACCGCAAATTAGAAATTAGCATAATGAAGGTTGTTGGCGCAACCAATTCATTTGTTAGAATTCCGTTTGTTATTGAAGGCATAGTTTTAGGAATTATTTCTGCGGCTATATCTGAGTGTGTAGTATATTTCTGTTATCGCGTTTCTACCGAAACCATGCGTACAGCACTTTCTACTAATACACTTGTAAGTTTCAGCTCGGTTGCGTGGATTTTATTTGGAATATTTGTTTTAATTGGCACCATTGCCGGTGTAGTTGGCAGTGCTATTATGATAAATAAGTACTTAAGAAAAGAAGGCAGCGAGTTTAAAGCGCTTTAGTTAAATTATAAATATTAAAGAAAGGAATTTATTTAGAATAATATGTTAAAGAAAATACTTATAGCCTTTCTTTGTGCAGCAATGATTATTATTACACCAATGTCGGCTGCAGCTAAATCTAAAGAAGAAATAAACAATGAAATTTCTGATTTAGAACAAAAAACAAAAGAACTTGAAAAGCAAATAAAAGTGCTTAAAGATCAAAAAGCCGACCAAAATGCTATTAAGAAAAAAATACAGCAAAAGGTTGATAATACAAAAGAGCAAATTTCTCTTTGTAATAATAAAATAAGTTCTTATCAAAGTGAAATCGATAAGTTCCAGTCCGAAATTGATACCATGAATAAGGAAATGGATGAGCTTATCTTATTGTTCAAAAGAAGAATTCGTGCAATTTACATGAGTAACTCTAACAGCGGTATCTTGCAAGTGCTTATGGGTGCAGAAAATTTTTCGGATTATCTTACATTATCTGAGCTTTCAAAGCGAGTATCGGCTCACGATAAAGCTATGGTTGATGATATTGTTGACCTAGTAGAAAAGATAAACGAAAAACAAGGTGCTATTCAAGTTAAAATTGATGAGCAGACTGCAGCCAAGAAACTCTTGGCGGAAAAACAAAAAGAGTTAAATGCACAAGTTGCTGAGGTTAATGCGGTTATAGGCGAAATAAATGCCGATATGGATCCGCTTGAAGACGAAAAGAAAAAGTACGACAAAGCTATAGAGTCTTTAGAAAATGAACTCAAAAAGTATATTAATCAAGCACAAAACTCAAGTGTAAAGTATGATGGCTCACAGTTTGCTTGGCCGTGTAAGGGATATTATTATATTTCTTCGCCATATGGATACAGAGTTAACCCTGTGTCTGGCAAGTATAAACTTCATAGTGGTCTAGATATTGCCGGAAGCGGAATACACGGTGCTCCAATTTCTGCAGCAGCTGATGGTGTTATTATCACTTCGGGTTACAACACTGGTGGATACGGCAATTATGTTATGATTGACCATGGCCTAAAAGATGGAAAGTCATATATAACTTTATATGGTCATATGAGTAAAATTGCAAGTTCATCTAAAGTGGGTGCTACGGTTAAAAAAGGTCAAACAATTGGATATGTTGGTTCAACCGGTAACTCTACAGGACCGCATTTGCATTTTGAAATAATAATAAACGGTTCAAAAGTTAACCCCGCAAACTACTTTAATATAGTAAAATAATGGCTTAGATAAAATAATATAGGGCGGCAGAGGCTGCCCTATATTATTTGAAATCGGAGAATTTTATGAAAAATTCAAAATTTAAATCTTTACTAAAATACGCTGTTGTATGTTTGTTATCTGTAGCAGTTTCATTTGCTGCTTTTTATGTTGTTTTTTTAGGTTCACCCAGGTATGCAAAACTACGCTTAATTGACACTTATATTAACAGTAGTTTTTATGGCGAATATGATAAAAATGCTGTGGATGATAAAATATTTTCTGCATATTTAGCATCTTTAGGTGATAAATATGCTGCATATTATAATGCTGCTGCGGCCGAAGAAAAAAGTAATAGCGAGCAAGGAAATCTTTTTGGTATAGGTGTTACTATTACTAAATATCCAGACACAGAACTTATTTATATAGACGAGGTTTATGAAAATGGTCCGGCGTATAATGCTGGAATAAAAAGCGGTGATATAATAACCGCCGTTAACGGTACAGATATTTCGGATAAAGAATATTCAAAATCTGTTGATCTGCTCAAAGGAAATCAAAATGAAAAAGTTGTTGTTACAATATTAAGAGATTCTAAAAACCGAGATTACGAGTTGTCTTATGCCGAGTGCGAAATACAAAGCGTATTTTATAGCAAAATCCAAAAAATTGGATATATAAGGATAACATCCTTTAACAGCGCAACTGTCGCCCAATTTAAAAATGCACTTAATACTATTACTGCGCAAAACGATATTGACGGAATTATATTTGATTTACGTAATAATGGCGGCGGAACAGTTAATTCTGTTTGTGAAATTTTAGATTTATTAGTACCAAAAGGCACTTTAATGAGCGTTGAATACGCTAATGGAACAAATAAAACAGTTTGGGAATCTGATGAAAACGAAATAGATTTACCAATGGTTGTTATTACTAATAAAAATACTGCAAGTGCCGCTGAATTGTTTTCGGCCACTATACGTGATTTTAACAAAGGAGTATTGCTAGGCGAGAAAACATATGGCAAGGGTGTTATGCAACAAACATTTCCGTTGTTTGATGGCTCTGCTATAAAATTTACCGTTGCACAATATTTTTCCAATAGTCGAATTAGTTTTGATGGAATTGGGCTTGAGCCTGACATAAATGTTACATTAAACGAGGAACAACAAAAGTATTTTTATCAGCTTAGTCTAAATGAAGATGCGCAAATTATTGCTGCGATCGAGTGGTTTTACAACAATTAAAACGTAACCGGAGGAGATAACAATGTCTAATTATGAGGGTTCTAATTTAACGAGTGTTGTATATGAAAAGCTTAAAGATGATATTTTGCGCGGAAAATATCAAAAGGGAACTGCGCTTGCCGAAAATACTGTAGCAGAGCAATTAAGCGTTAGTCGCACACCGGTAAGAGAAGCTTTACGTTTGTTGGAAATAAGCGGTTTGGTTTCAATAAAACCAAATAAAGGTGCCGTTGTTGAAGGAATATCTATTGATGATATTAAAGATATTTATGAAATACGTTCTTTAATTGAGGGCCTTGCCGCAAAAAAAGCCGCCGAGCAGGCGACCGAGCAAGATGTAGAGCGATTAAGCGAGATAATCGACTTAACAGAATTCTATTTTGAAAAAGGTCATTATGACAAACTTCAAACAATGGATGGTCGCTTCCATAATGCTGTTTATGAGCTTTGTGGAGGACGAATGCTTAATCATATATTAACAGATTTGCACAGTTATGTATTGCGCTTTAGAAAAATGTCTATTATAAAAGAAGATAGGGTAAGAGAAACCCTTAAAGAGCACAGACTTATAATGGATGCAATTGCAAACCACAATGGCGAAAAGGCAAGCGAACTTATGACGTTACATGTTAAAAATGCTTTGATAAGTATTTTAAAAATTATAGAGCAAGAAAATATGGTATAAAGCCGACATAGTCGGCTTTTTGCTTATCCGTCAAAGTCTTCCAACAATTGTAAAAGTTCATCGTTACTCTTAATGAGTATTCCTTTTTGTAGGTCGTTTTGGTCTTTTATTGGCAATGCGTTTAAAACAATATCTGAATAAATTTCCTTAATTTCATTATTGTTATATAACGCTACCGTGTTTTCATATGCTTTTAGATAAAGTTTTGAGTCATCATTATCGGTGTCGCTTGTAACCGAAAACGAATAAAATGCAAACATTGCAACAAAAGAACATATAATAAACACAAATATTAAAACAAGTAATTTTTTATTTTTCATAGGAATATTCCTTTTGTAATATAATGTTATTATTCTTGTTGGCTAGTATTAACAAAATGTAATATTTTATACTTTATTGTTAAAATATTGTAACCCACTTTTTGTTTTAATGTGGTATAATAACCTAACACAAGAGAAAATTGTTGTTTTAATTATAATCATTTATATCTATGTTATATTAAGAAACGGAGGTGTGTGTCATTATGAAAAATGATGATTTATTCAGCTTTGGTAATAATGATAATAACAGTTCTGACGGCATGGAAGATTTATCTAGTAATGCTAAAAGCGATGTTTTTGATTTGAACAGTTTTGCTAATATGGATGTTGAACCTGATGAAATTGAAAAGTATAGTGTTAAAAGCAAAAATGTCAAAGGCAAAAAGTCAAAAGCAGATTTGCCTCTTAAAAACAAAATATTAAAGATTGCATTAGCCACATTTTTAATCTGCACAATCACGCTTAGTCTTATTATAGGCGTATTTATGGTTTATGTTTTTGGCTTTGTTGATGCTACTATGGACGAAGATTTAAACAATCTTACCCTAGACCTTACTACAACAATATATGTTAAAGACACCAAAACTGGTGAATACGAAGAATACCAACGTTTGCACGGCATGTATAATCGTATTTGGGTTAATTATAATCGAGAACTTGCAACTGCTAATGATGAAAATTATGATGGTATACCGCAAAACTTAGCCGATGCGTTTATTGCAATAGAAGATAAACGCTTTAATGATCATAATGGTGTTGACTGGAAGAGAACATTCTCGGCTTTTGCAAACTTCTTTTTACACTTTTGGGAGTCTGAGCAGGGTGGTTCGTCCATTACTCAGCAGTTAGTTAAAAACTTGACTGGTGATGAAGACAGAAGTCCAATGCGCAAAGTGCGCGAAATAATGCGTTCTAGATATTTGGAAGAAAAGTATTCTAAAGACGTTATACTAGAGTGCTATATGAACACCGTTGGAATGGCTAGAGGTATGTACGGTGTAGAGGTTGCTTCTAACTATTATTTTGATAAAAATGTATCGGAATTAGATTTAGCTGAGTGTGCAACATTAGCTGCCATTGTGAAAGGACCATCTATTTATCGTCCTGATACTAAATATGAAAACAATACACAGCGCAGGCTTCTTGTTTTAAAAGCAATGTATGATCAAAAATATATTACAGCAGAAGAATACAATGCAGCGAAAGCCCAAGAAGTCAAAATTGTAGCAAATACAGACACCATGAATGAGCAAAAAATCAACTCTTACTTTGTAGATGCCTTAATAGAAGAAGTAACTAAAGATTTAAGCGATAAATATGACTATGATCCATCACACGCATCTATAAACTTTTATAATGGTGGATATAAAATTTATTGTACCTTAGATCCTTCTGTGCAGAAAGCTCTTGAATCGGTGTTTACTGATAATGAGTTTGTAGATACAAAAAGCAAAAAGGGCCAAAAGTTGCAAGCATCTATGACTGTTATGGATTATAAAGGCAACATTGTGGGCATGATAGGCGGAATGGGTGAAAAGACCGAAAACCGCGCACTTAACCGTGCAACAATGTCACCAAGACAAGCCGGTTCTACCATTAAGCCTATAAGTGCATATGCACCTGCATTAGAAAAGAATTTAATTACTTATTCTTCGTTTGTAAACGACAAACGTTTAACCTATAAATCTGCAGAAGGTCCGTGGAATGTAAATAACTGGTACGGCGGATATTGGGGCAATGTAACCGTTAAGCGTGCACTTGAAAATTCAATAAATACAATACCTGTTCAGCTTGTTGAAAAGGTAGGTCTAAAAACATCATATGATTTCTTAACACAAAAGCTTGGTTTTAAGAGTTTTGACCCTGTTAATGACCTTAACCTTCCATCTCTTGGAATGGGCGGTAATTATCATGGTATAACAACAATGGAATCGGCTGCTGCTTTTGCTATATTTGGTAACGGTGGTTCGTATTACGAGCCTACTACTTATGAAAAAGTAGTTAGTGCAGACGGTGAAGTGTTGTTAGAAAAAAATACTAAGCCAACAATAGCGATAAGTCAGGACACTTCATTTATTATGAATAAGCTTTTGCAAAATGTTGTATACGGCCCCGAAGGAACGGCGTCTGCGGTTGCTTCAAGCGTTAATAATATGAAGATATTTGCAAAAACCGGTACTTCAGATTCTACACAGAATCAGTGGTTGGTTGGTGGCTCACCGTATTATGTTGCATCTTGTTGGATAGGCTATGATGAGTACGAAACCGTAAGTAATGCAACCATTGGTAAGAAACTTTGGGGTAGGGTAATGGGCAAAATTAACAATAGCAAAACTCCAAAAGATTTCCCGTCTTCTTCATATGTTACTTGTCGTGAATACTGCACCGAAACCGGTATGGTGGCAACCGAAGCTTGTACATCTAAGGCGATAGGATGGTATAAAACAAGTTATATGCCTGTATGTAATGTTCATAGTGGCGAAGTTCTCGGTGAATATGATCCAAATGCAACACAAAAACCGTCTGATACCACTCAAGACACACAAGAGTCTAATGACGGTGATCAGCAAGAAGCACAAACCGAATCTGTACAAGAAAACACGCAGACTTCTGATGTTGCTTCGCAGTAATTTATGTTTTATTATAAAATGCGCAACCAAAGCAATTTGGGGCGCATTTTATTTTTATAATAACGTGTAAGCATTGTATTATTCTGTCATTTAAAAAATTTCTTGACAAAAATATAACATTGAGGTATTATAATATGGTAATCGCGTACTATATTGGAGCTTAAATGGGTAATACTTTTGTAGAAAATTACGAAAATTTGTCAGATAATGAGTTGATAACTCTATCTAACAGTTTTGATGACTATGCCGTTGCTGTTATATTAAAACGTTATAGCGGAATGATTCTTTCAAGAGTGTCGTCTTACATAAAAATGTATAGTTTTTTGGAAAGCGATGATCTTTACCAAGAAGGAATGATTGCCGTTTATTTTGCTATAAAGGCTTACGATCATAAATCGTCTTCGTTTTCTACTTTCGCTCGACTCTGTGTTGATAGAGCAATAGTAGATTTAATTAGAAAATCATGCTCTAAAAAAAGTATACCTTATAATATGTTTGTAGAGTTAGAAGATACAACTGTCGACGCCAACTTAACTCCCGAACAAATTTGTTTGGGTAAAGAAAAGTTATTTGAGTTTAATAAAAAACTCAAGACTCTGTTAACTAATAAAGAATATTTGGTTTTAATGGAATATTTATCGGGCTTAAGTTACATGGAAATATCCAAAAAACTTAGCATTACTGAAAAGTCGGTAGATAATGCTTTGTGCAGAATAAAGCAAAAATTAAAATAATATTTTAAGCTTTGCGTAGGCGTAAGGCTAAATATATGCCCTTTTGTAGCTCAAAATTAGAAGAGCGTTGTTTACAAAGATGTCGGTGCAAATCCGTCCGGGGTGACATTAAAAGACCAAAGAGTCAAGTGAGGTACAAAATATGTTTGAAGACAAGACCCTAGTGTGCAAAGAGTGCGGAGAAGAATTCGTATTCACAGCAAGAGAGCAAGAATTCTATGAGTCTAAAGGCTTTGAGAATGAGCCTCAGCGTTGCAAACCCTGCCGCGACAAGCGCAAGAATGCAGGAAGAGCTCCTAGAGAAATGCATACAGCAGTATGTGCAGCATGTGGTGCAGAGGCAAAGGTTCCTTTTGAGCCCCGTGATGATCGTCCGGTTTATTGCAGCGAGTGCTTTGCAAAAATGAAAGAACAGGCCGAATAATTTAGGTTTAAAGCACCATGTTAAACATGGTGCTTAAATTTTATTTTTTACATTTTTCTACATTTTTTTATATTATTCATATTCTCTTAACATTGTTGTTGTATAATACTTTTTGGGTGATATTTATGTCAAAAATGAAGGTTTTAATTGTTGATGATGATTTTAATATCTGTGAACTTTTAAGAATTTATCTTGAAAAGGACGGCTTTGATACTGTTATTGCTAATGACGGCGAACAAGCAATTAAAGCTTTTGAAGACAATAAAATTGATATTATAATTTTGGATATTATGTTACCAAAACTAGATGGTTGGCAGGTTTGCCGTAATATTCGTAAAACATCTAATGTGCCAATTATTATGCTTACCGCAAAGAGTGAGACCTTTGATAAAATTTTAGGCTTAGAACTTGGCGCCGATGACTATTTAGCTAAGCCTTTTGATTCTAAAGAATTGCTCGCTCGTATAAGAGCAGTACTAAGGCGCACAGGCTCAGAGTCATCATCAAACATTAAAGAGGTAAGATTCGAAAACTTAATAATTAATCTAACCAATTATGAACTTATAGTTCATGGCAAACAAATTGATACACCCCCAAAAGAATTAGAATTAATATTTCATTTAGCAAGTAATCCCAATAGGGTATACACACGTGATCAGTTGCTTGATGAGGTTTGGGGATTTGATTATTATGGTGATTCTCGTACGGTAGATGTTCATGTTAAACGTTTGCGTGAAAAACTCGAAGGTGTATCAGATAAATGGAGTCTCAAAACAGTTTGGGGCGTGGGTTATAAATTTGAATATAAATAAATCGTTAGGGATAATCTCATTTTATGAAAATAAAGCTTTTTAAACGTTTTTATTTTGCAACAGCATTAATAATAGTTGTGTGTTTGTCGTTTATGTTAATGACTATTAGTTTTTTTGTATCTAATCATTTATCTAATGAAAAATACAGAAGTCTGTCTAGAAATTGTGACGTTGTGTGCAAGTTAGTATCTAATAATCAACAAAATTATTCAGATGAAATGTTAAGAAGTGTTCTTTTTGCTGTAGACAGAGCAACAGAAACAAATATATTTATTACCGATAAAAATTCAAACGTTTTAATCTGTAGTTGCGATATATGGATGCAAAATAGTAGTTGCGAACATTCATTGGCAAAAATTCCTCTTGAAGTTTTATCAGAGGCTAAAAACGGAACACTAAAAACACTTGGTAATTTTGATGGAGCGCTTAGTCAAGTGTGTTTTATGACCGCCCAAAAGGTTACCAATAGTGATAACAATGAATACATTGTTTTTGCTTTGAGTGCCGCATCTAATAAAATTATGTTTTTTGACCAACTATTTAAAATGTATATAGTTGCCGCAGTAGTACCTTTGGTACTTATATTTGTTATAGAATATATTTTAATTTACAGAATAACTAAGCCGCTTAAAATGATGTCAGATGCGGCTAGAGCAATGGCTATGGGCGACTTTTCAAAACGCATACCAGTTGTAAGTGATGACGAAATAGGGGAGCTTTCTATTGCGTTTAATCAAATGACAAATTCGCTTGCAAAGTTAGAAACTGCACGCAGAAGTTTTGTTGCTAACGTATCACATGAGTTCAGAACTCCTATAACTACAATTGGCGGATTCATAGATGGGATAATTGATGGTACAATAGACTCAGATAGACAAGGATATTATTTAGATATAGTATCTAAAGAGGTAAAACGACTAACGCGTATGGTTAAATCTATGCTCAGTTTATCTAGGCTTGAATCTGGCGAAACTCAAATAAATGCAAGTTCTTTTAATATTAGAGAAACACTGCTTAACATAGTGCTATCTCAAGAACAACGAATAGAAACAAAAAGCATAAATATTATTGGTCTTGATAAACTTGATAATTGTGAAATATTAGCAGATATGGACTTAATACATCAAGTTATATACAATTTGGTAGATAATGCTATTAAATTTACTAATAATAACGGCTATATTGCTTTTGCGTTAAATAAAACACAAGAAGCAGTGATATTTAAAATTAAAAATAGTGGCGTAGGCATATCAAAAAATAATGTAGAGCATATATTTGACCGTTTTTATAAAATTGACCGCTCGCGTTCTGAAAATGCGCAAAGTACGGGGTTGGGCCTTTATATTGCAAAGACTATAATTGATATACACAACGGAACAATTAGTGTTTCAAGTGAAGAAAATAATTATACAGAATTTGTGGTGTCATTACCTATAAACACTATTCAAGGAGCAAGTGAAAATGGAAAATAATAACGAATTTTTAAACAATCAAAACGATGAACAAAACACCACTATGCCACAAGAAAACAACCAACCTGTTGTTGAAAGTGATTTAGAAGCAGAAAATTATAATGATGATAATTTTTTAGATTCGTCTGAATCTTATGAGCCAAGTTATGAAAATCCAACCGGCATAGCAAATGATGAGGAATCTAATCAGTATTCACAAGATGTGAATGTTGCACCGGTTGTTGATTATTCGAAATCGTTTGCAACAATAGAAAAATCCAAAACAAGTGTTGGTATAAAGATTTTTGCGTTTGTTTTAGCAATAATTATTGTTGCGGTATCTGGTTTAACCGCGGGCTATTATTTTGGCAGCAATAAAGGTGCGGGTACGAGTATTTTCAATTCTTTTGACCTTGCATCTAAACCTAAAGATACCGACGAATCTACTCCTGCACAAATTTATGAAATTGGCAATAAATGTGTAGTGGGTATAACATGTTATAACACTAAAGGCCAGGGCAGTGAAGCAACCGGTGTTGTTTATACTGAAGATGGTTATATTGTTACAAATGACCATATTTATAGAGAAGTTGCTTCTCCAAAATTTAAGGTATATACCTTTGATGGTAAAGAATACGATGCCGAATATGTTGCCGGAGACACAAGAACTGATATAGCAGTTTTAAAAGTAGTTAACACTAACGATAAATTTAATGTGGCTACTTTTGGTAATTCTAACGAGTGTTTTGTTGGTGAAAATGTTGTTGCTATTGGCAGACCTATGGATGCTAAAACTCCATCAAACCTTACTAACGGTATTATTTCACTTTTAGGTGCCAGAGTTACAGCAAGTAATAATTATTCTATAAAATCAATACAAACAAACTCGGCAATAAATCCCGGAAGCTCAGGCGGTGCACTGTTTAATATGTATGGTCAGGTTGTGGGTATTACTTTTTCTAAAATAGCCGGTGATGTGTATGAGGGTATTGGATATGCAATACCGTCTGTTACCGTAAAAAAAGTGGCTGACTCATTAATCAAAAACGGATATGTTATAGATAGAGCAAGATTAGGAATTTCGTACTATGATATAGATTCTGTTACTGCAGAAGTAGAAAATATTCCTAGTGGATTACAAGTAACAAGTATTGATGCAGAGAGTAAACTATACGGAAAGCTAAACGTTGGCGATACTATAACACATGTAAATGATATTAAAATAACTACAACAGACATTATTTTAGATATTATTGAGAATTCTAAGCCGGGTGATTCTGTGTCACTAACTTATGTTACTGCTTCTGGTGCAACCAATTCTATTAACACTGTTCTTTTAGAAGATAAAGGCAGTTCTAGCTATATAAAGAATAGTGGCCAATCCGGTAATTCTCAAGGTTCAAACAATTCAGAGTTTACTTTCCCGTTTGGTGAATAAAAATAAAAAGAGGTTGCATAAGTGATCTCTTTTTTAAATATATTATATATACAGTATTTTAAAGGTGGAAAAACAATGATTTTCGATGGCCATTCCGACATTATAAACGATGTTGCTAATAAGATTGCAAAAGGCAAAGGAAATGTTTTTGAAAGTTTTCATTATAATAATCTTAAAAATTCTGGCGTGTTTGGTGCCGTTTTTACTATGTGGGTCGAACCTGAATATTACAATAAAAGTTTGCAAAGACTTCATGCGTTAATGTATATATATAAAAATTGTATTGCATCAAATCCAAATGTTGTAACTGTAACCAACTCTAATTTACTTTCAAACGAACATAAACTTCATATCATACTTGGCTTAGAAGGAATGTCTGCTATAGAAGATGACATTTCTCAAATAGAATTATTATATGATTTTGGAGTGCGCCATGGTATGCTTACATGGAACCACCAAAATTTTTTAGCATCTGGCGCGTTAGCACCTGAGGTTAGTGGACTTACAAACAATGGCAAAAGGGCAGTAAAATTAATGCAAGAACTTGGCATGGTTGTAGACGTTTCGCACTTAAATGATAAATCTTTTTACGATGTTGTTAATATTACTACTGCGCCTATAATAGCATCTCATTCTAATTGTAGAAGCTTGTGCAATAATAAAAGAAACCTAACCGACGAGCAAATTAAATTAATAGCAGATACAGGCGGTATAATAGGTGTTAATGCATATGGCGATTTTGTTGGACAAAACCAAAGCGATCGCACTGTACATCGTCTTGCAGAGCATATTGTTCATATTATAGAGGTCGCGGGTGTTGAACATGTAGGCTTTGGATTTGATTTTTGTGATTTTCTAGAAAAAGATAATTCTAACTTCCCGTATACCAAAGGTCTTGAAAATATTAATAATGTTAATAATCTTATAAACTCGTTAATTGAGCTTGGCGTTAATAATAATGATATAGAAAAAATAAAATATAAAAATTTTTATAGGGTTATAAAGCAAGTTTTAAAATAAAACAACCACCTTTATTATAGGCGGTTGTTTTTTATGTGTTCATATAGTGCATTGCAACCGCGTGTTATATCATCGGCTGCGGTTTTAAAGTCACGCGTATACCACGGGTCAGCAACATCTCGGTGTTCATTGGCATACATCATAAGTAGTGAAACTTTATTATCATTATCGTTTCCTATAATGTATTTAAGATTACGCACATTATTTTTATCCATACAAATTATATAGTCATAAAAGTTATAATCGTCCTTGGTAATTTGCACTGCACGTTTTTTGCTACAATCTATACCTAATGAGTTTAGTATTTGCCTTGACTGCGGATAAACACTGTTACCAATTTCTTCGGTAGAGGTTGCGGCAGAGGCAATTATAAACTTGTCTTGTTGATTATCTTTTTCTACTATATCTTTCATAATGAATTCTGCTAAAGGACTACGACATATATTGCCGTGGCAGACAAATAAAATTTTTATCATAAAGAAACCTCGCTTTAGTGTTCTAGTATTATGATGTTGTAAATATTAATATTGTTAATAGTTATAACAGTAGTATACCATAGCTACAGAGGTTGTCAACACACCGCTAAAACGACAAAGCAACTTTTTAAAGAAATTTCATAAACAATAGTTGAATACAATAAACTTTATTACAATTATTAAATACTGTGTTTAGGCATCGAATATTATATTTCAATACCTTTCTTTTGTGCTATTAAACTTGACGAGTTCCGGTAATGAATTAAGGTGCGGGAGGAGAAAAAAAGTTAAAAAATTAACACAAATGTGTATTTTATACAAAAGTTTGAAAGTAAATTGTACAATATGGAATAATGTGATAAAATTTGAAATTTTTTGATGTTTTTCTTGACATCGGTGTTTTATGTTTATATAATTAAGATAGTTGTAAGATAAATTGGTGGTATCCACATTTTATCCATTATTTTTTAAACAATAAAGAAAAGAGGTTTTGGTTTTGAATACTATCAGATCAAAAAAGGGTTTCACTATTACAGAACTTGTTATTGTAATAGTTGTAATCGCAATTTTGGCAGCTGTACTCATTCCGACTTTTGTTAGTTTAATTAATAAAGCTAACTTGTCGGCCGACCAGCAGGCAGTTCGTCAGATGAACACAATTTTGGCGGCCGAAGAGGTTACTGACAAACCCTCAAATGTAACCGAGGCAAAAGACATCTTGATTGCAAACGGCATCAGCGATTTTGCCCCCACATTTGAATCCAATATATATTATTGGGTTGGCGCTGACAACCGCGTTCTTCTTTGGACAGCAGATGAAGAAGACGCAAACAAGGGTTCGGTTACTTTCCCCAAGGAATCTGTTAAGAGGTATAAGGATGTAACAGAACCTTCTGCTGACTGGGCAGATTTAAGTTTGGATTATAACGTGCAAGTTATTTCTGCGGCAGAGGGTGAATCTTTGTCAGATGCATTGATGTCTGCTATAGACAATGCAGCAGATGGTGAGATTCTTAAATTGCCTGCAAACAGCACCGTTTCGCTAAGTGGTATGGATTCATATAGTTTCGCAACAAAAATGAAGCATGATGGCGGTGTTGGCAAATCACTTACAATTGATTTGAACGGAAGCACATTGACTAGTAACGAAAAGTTTATTTACAATGGCACTGATTATGGTTATTATGGATTAACGATTCCTGCAAATGGTTCTCTTGTTCTTTCCAATGGTAATTTAGAGATTACCACTGACGCAGCGCATATGGCTGCTATGACTGCTAAAACAGGTGCTCACGTAATTCTCAGGGATCTTAAATATACATCCAATGGTTCCTTGCTTTATCCAAGTGGCACCGCTAGTGAATTTGTCGTTGAAGATTGTCAGCTTTCTACAACCGGCACATTTGGTATTGCTACAAATGGTGCAAATTCGAACGTTTCACGTGTTGTTGTGAGAAACTCTAATTTACAAGCAAATATGGCTTTGTGTTTCAATACTGATTCAGATGTGCATATTGAGGGCTCTACCATCATTGGTAAAGGTTGGGGCATGCTCGTTCGTGTAGGTCATATTGATGTTGTTGATTCTACAATCAAGACAACTAACGGTGATGTTGGTACACAACACGGTTACAAGAATTTTGCTTGGACACAGAATTCTCGTGGTGTTCCGCATTGGGGAACCTCAAACCAGGTTCCTTATGGTGTAGTCGTCGTAGGTGACTATTATGGTCGCGATGCATATGTTGGTGAGGCTTGTGTTGATTTACATAATGTAAAGCTTGAATCACCAAATGCTGCCGATGTGCCTCAGGTGATTTATTCAGCACAGTTAGCAACGGATATCGTTACATTTAACTATGATGATGCTACAGCAATCACTAATGATGTGGTTTACGGTAAAGATTATAGTAAAGACGGCGTCACACACACATTTGTTCACAACGGTGAAATCAAAGTTAATGGTGTCGAAAAAACTCTTGAATAATATTATTGAAAGTTGGTGACAACAGTGACTCAAAAATTTAAAAAAGGTTTCACTATTACCGAACTCGTAATTGTAATAGTTGTAATCGCAATTTTGGCAGCTGTACTTATCCCTACATTTGCTAGTCTTATCAACAAGGCGAATATGTCCGCCGATGAACAAGCGGTTCGCCAAATGAATACCATTTTAGCAGCCGAAGAGGTTACCGACAAACCGGCAACTGTAACCGAGGCAAAGGAAATCCTAATTGCAAACGGCATCAGCGATTTTGTCCCCACCTTTACAGGCAACAACTTCTATTGGATTGGTGCTGATAACCGCGTTCTTCTTTGGACTGCAGACGAAGAAGACGCAAACAAGGGTTCGGTTACTTTCCCCAAGGAATCTGTTAAGAAGTATAAGGATGTAACAGAACCTTCTGCTGATTGGCATGATTTAAAATTAGATTATGCGGTCCAAAATATCACCATTGATGCAGAGGAGTCTGCTATAAAGGCTTTGCTTGATGCGGTTGAAGAAGCAGCGGATGGCTCAATACTTAGGTTGCCTAAGAACACCGATGTTGATATATCACAAGGCGGATGGTATCGTTTAAGTGATGCATTGAAACTTGATGGCGGTGTTGGTAAAACTCTTACTATTGACCTCAATGGTAACAAACTTGTCAGTGAGGGCGCCGATGCACAGTATGTCAAAGATGCGGAAGGAAACATAATGACATATGTGGATTCAAACGGCAATGAGCAAAAATATTTAAATCTATTGTTAGTGCCTGAAAACGCATCCTTAACCTTGATGAACGGTGCTATAGTAAGCAAGGGAATTCCAAGTTCATCCAAAGCCATTATCAGCATTGATACAGGTGCGCGTATCGTTACAAGAAATGTTACTATTGAAACTGACGGAACAGCATTTTTCCCTGAGGGCGATGCATGTGAAGTTATTCTTGATGATTGCAAAATTATAGCGGCTGGTTTTGGTGTTGCAACAAACAAAACAAGTTCTACAAATATTCACATCAAAGTGAGTGACACAAAGATTTCACAAATTGCCGGTTCTGATGGATTTACGGGTGTTATGATTAATGTGCCCGGATTGCTTGAGGTAGATAATTCGGAAATTACTGGCGATTATCAGGGTATCATCGTGCGTGGAGGCACTGCTGTTATTGCTGATTCTGTAATAACTCACACAGAAGAATCATGGGCTGCTTGGGGTTACACTACCGATTCTCATGCTGCTATGGGCAATAAATGGTTAGATGGCAATAATGTTAACTTGGCAGCATTGACTGTCGGTAATAGAAATAATGAGTATTATCCAGGTCCTTCAAAAGTGACATTGATTAATACAAAAGTAATTGGTTCCGCAGATTGGCCGGCAATTTATGCTTACGCAAATTCTGGCGATGGAAATGGTGTTACTATTACTTATGATGATGCGTCAACAATTACCGGCGTAGAAATGTACGGTAACTCTGGTGCAAACATCACGGTTAATGGTACACCTGCAAATTAATGGCTAATTTTCCCACTTCTCCCGAAAGGGAGGAGTGAGGTTAATTAAGAAATTCATATTAAAATCAATACTGTTCCGAGTGCAGTTGTTGAATTATGTGAGTTTCTAAATCACTCGAAAAATTTTAATTCTTAAATTATAAGGAGATTGATTCCAATGAAAAAGAATAACCGTAAGGGCTTTACAATCACTGAACTTGTAATCGTAATTGCTGTTATTGCAATTCTCGCTGCAGTTCTTATTCCTACATTTACATCTATAATCGACAAGGCTAACAATTCTGCTGACCTTCAGGCAGCTCGTGCAGCTTTCACTGAGTATATGGCTGAACATGATTACACAACCGGCGCTCCTGATGTAGATGGTTATGTTAAAGTTGATGACGATACTTTCTTCCAAGTAACCAACGGTTCAATGGACGACACAGTTGTAACAGCACTTCCTGATGGTGAAACTCCCCTCTGCGTAGTAGATTAAACAACTAATTTACTTTTTTGATACATAGTATCACGTTTTTTGACACTCGGAAAAACGTTGGCACCGCAACCCCTTTTGAGGGTGTTGCGGTGCTTTTTTATTAATTAAGAATATTGAACAACTAAAAATTAACAATTTTAGTGTAGCGGCCATTAATATTAATTTGTATGAAAATAATAATAAAAGTTTGCCTATATTCATTTGAACAACTATTGCATTTTTGGCTTAAATGATATATAATTAACCTAAGTATATTAAATTATATATAACTGTGAAAGGACTGACCGGAATGAAGCGGTTTAAGCATAATTTTAAATCCGCAAAAACGGGTGCCACATTGTCAGAAATGTGCGTTGTTATTGCCCTTGTTGCCATTGTTTCGGTTTCGGTTGTTACCTTCGCTTCACTATCAAGTGAAGTTACCAAGATAAGCGCATCTAAAGAAATGGCAACCGAGAGAGTAGAGTTTATTGAAGACCTTATTGAAGGTTGGGTTGAAAATGCTATTGTTAATAACGCTACCGATTTAAAGGTGCAAGACAATAAAATTGTTGCAAAAATTGAAGAAGATGATATTAATCTTTATTTTTTAAACGGCAATCTTAAAGCCAAATTTTCAGCTGAAAATGAGTCGAGCTTTGACTGCAAAGAAATAAAAGAAATTAGGTTTGAAGAAATGCGCAACGAAAAGGATCTGATTTTCTTTTGCACAGTTACTTATGAGCTCGAAAGTGCCAACAATAAAAAAGTAGAAAAAACAAACACCTTTTGCATTAATCCGCGTTTAGATGATATTGTGTAGGGTGAGAGTATGAAGAACAACAAAACACTAAAATTTAAAAAAGGTATTACAATTGTTGAGGCTGTAATAACATTGTTTTTAATTGGTATTATTATGGTATCGGCTATTAGTGTTGTTTTGATGTCAATTGATGTTGAAAACAATTCTAACGTAGCGGTTGAGCTTAAAAACTCTGCCGAAAACATTCTTGAATGTTTTCGTTTTGCCCAAACCGAAGAGGAATTTGAAACTGCTATTAAAAAATGTGGTAATTACATAAAAAACGTTGATGGTAATTTTGTTCTTATTGGTGACAACATGACAATAACCGTTACAACAAATTTCACCGAAAAAACGTTAAAATATAGTGCTGTCGATTCACAAAGCGAGGAACTTTATTCATTTAATTTTCCTTATGCACAAGTGCCTTTGACTGATGATGCATCACAGGAAGGAGAGGGTGAATAATGAAAAAAATCTCTTTTCAAAAGGTTAACCGCCGCAAAGGCGCAGCAATTGAGCTTGCCGTAACATTACTTGTGGTTACATTTTCACTTTCTACCTTAATTCTTACAACTACTTTTTTAGTTCATCGTCGACAGATGGTGGCCGAAGAAGAAATAAAAAACCAAATCGTTTTCGAACAGATAGGCGAAGATTTTATAAAGGCAGTTAAAACCGGTTCGGGAACTGCTTGGACAAACAACTATCCAGATTATGACATAAATGTAAGTAACCTTAAGCTTTCTGTTAAAGAGGCGGGTGAAGATGAAATTTTATTTGATGCCGAGCTTAAAGACAACGGCGACGGTACCTACTCGATAATTAAATGGAACTGAAGGGAGCATATATAAATGGCTGAAATAACCATTCCTGCCGTAATTTCTATTGATACTGATGCCGAAATGGTCAGTTTTTACACACTCAATGAAAGCGGTAAGATTAATCATATTGTGGGTAACTGTAAGGCAAAGCCCTTTGATGATGATTTTTATTCAAAACTTGATAAACTTATAAAAGCCTACAAACAAAAAAAGCCCGAAGCTCCTATAACAAGGGTTTCTTTGGTTTTGCCGGATCACGTTTTTTTGACCGACATTTTCACCATTCCAAATTTGGGACGTAGGGCTTTAGAACGTTCACTTGAGCTGGCGGTTGAAACAGTTTATAAAGATAAATCCGAGATGCACTATCGCACATATCAGCTTGCTCTTAATAAGCAGATTGCTACATTTGGTATTGTTGGCATAAGAAAAGAAATTGTAAGCCGACTTAATCAAATTTTTTCTGAAAACGAAATTACAGTTCAGAATATAACCTTCGCTTCAAATGCAATGGCTGATGGTGCAATGGCTCTAAATCAGAAACTTAAAGGTGCAACTTGTTTGTTGCTTGATATTAAAGAGGAATTTGCGAGATTTGCTTTTGTTAACAAGGGCAGAACTGTTGGTTATTTCAGACTTCCTTTTGGTCATTCAATGCTTTTTAAATCGCGTGTTGCATCAGAAGACCTGCTTTTCGACCATTCAACAGGCGAACTCCTTGTTTTGAATGCCAAAGAAAAGGCAAAGGCAAAGCAACTTACAATGATGGGTGAAGAGGTTATGAGTGATCCGGACGTTGAGGACGCAATGTCAGACGATCCTAACATTGAGGACGAATCGAGCGTTTTCGATACCGATGTAACTTTCTCAAGCCGCAAGGTTGCGCGAAAACTTCCCAAATTTATGCTTCGTGAAACACCTACCGACCGCGACGGCTTTATATATGAGAACTTCCGCATATTTATTAAATGGGCGCTTGACCTTATCGCAAGTAATTCGGAGATAACTGAGCTTGGTGAAATTGATTCTGTTTATGTTAATATGCCAAGTGAATACGGTTTCCTTTTTGAAATGATCAACGACGAAGCAAAGGAAAACAAGGTTGAATTTCTGCCCCTTGTTATCGATAAGCAGTCGCTGGAAAAGGCAAAAGCCCTTGAACTTCACGGCGCAGTTTATGCTAAGCACTTCAACACATCAAACAATTTCTAATTGGAGAATGAAATGACAGTAGAACAATTTACAACGCTTTCAATCTATGTTCTTACAGGTATTTTAGGACTTTGTGTAGGTAGCTTTTTGAATGTTGTTATATACCGTTTTCCAAACGGCATGAATCTTTCAAAACCGGGATCACACTGTACGACTTGTGATTATAGCCTTAAATGGTACGACAACATACCAATTTTGTCATACATAATTCTCGGCGGCAAATGTCGAAACTGTAAGGAAAAAATTTCACCAAGATATATGTTAGTTGAGTTATCAAACGCTCTTTTGTGGCTTTTGGCAGTTTTTATATTCTTTGAAAAAAGTATTCCTTATGCCGTTATGGCCGCCATTGTTTCCTCGGTGCTAATTTGCATTTTTTTCATTGACCTTGAGCATATGTTGATTTTTAATCGTTTTACTATTTTAGTTGCTCTTGGAGGGTTAGTTGCCATTTATGCTGACACACTCACAAAATGGTACGATCATTTAATTGGTGCAGCCGCAGGCGGAATTCTTTTTCTTGCACTTTATTACGGCTGTATTCTGGTTATTAAAAAAGAAGGTCTTGGCTTTGGCGACGTTAAATATGCCGCGGCGGCGGGTTTTCTTCTTGGTTGGCAGAAATTCATTTTAGCTATTCTTATTGCATCTGTAGTTGGTGCAGTTGTGATGTCAATTTTAAACCGTGTAAACAATTCCGAAAAACATACTGAGCATCCATTTGGCCCTTATCTTGCCGCAGCAACGCTTATTTCAATGTTTTTTGGAAATCAGTTGATTGAGTGGTATTTAAACCTTTTAATTAATCAGATATAGGAAGGATTAAAGCTTAATGCAAAAATATAAATACGTTGCATATAATTTGCAAAAACAAAAAATCAAAGGAATTTTCATCGCAAATGATGAACACGACCTTGAAATACAGCTTGCTAAGCAGAGCCTTTATCTTGTTTCGGCAAAGGTGTATTCTGGTGGAACACCTTCTGCGTTTTTTACTCTTGGCACGGGCAAGGTTCCAATGAACGATCTTACAACCTTCTGCCGTCAATTTGCAATTATGCTTCACACTAGCATTCCTATACTTGACTGCCTTGATATTCTTAAAAATCAGCCTTTTACAACTTATTTTAAAAATATTCTTGAGGTTATTTACGAAGATGTTCAGGCGGGTATGCTTATGTCTGAAGCATTGGAAAAGCACGCGAAGGTTTTTCCTGACTTTTTCAGAAGTATGGTAAGGGTCGGCGAACTCAGCGGAAAAATGGATAAGGTTTTTGAGTCTGTTGCTGAGTATTTTGAAAAGGAACAGGAGCTTAAGCGAAAGGTTAAGGGCGCATTGGCTTATCCAATGATGCTTGGTGGTATGACCGTTGGCATTGTTGTGCTAATGATGATTGTTGTTATTCCTACCTTTAAGGATACTCTTGCTAAGCTTGAGGTTGAAGTTGAAGGTTTGACTGCTGTGGTTTACAACATTTCTGACTTTCTTATTGCCTGGTGGCAATACATACTTGCGGGTGTTGTTGTTCTTGGTTTGTTGATTTTTGCAATTTCAAGAACCGATTTTGGTGGATATGCTTTAGACGTTCTTAAACTTGAATTGCCATTCGTAAAGACTATTCAGATAAACATGATAACCGCTCGTTTTGCCAGAAGCTTTGCGTTGCTTATTTCTAGTGGTATGGATCTTGCTGAGGCTCTAGACGCAACGGAAATCATTATCACCAACAAATATTTTAAAAAGAAATTCCACACGGCTGTGGAAGCAGTTAGGGGCGGTATGTCGCTAACGAATGCTTTTGAAAGCTATAAGCTATTTCCGCCAATGATGATTCAGATGGTAACCATTGGCGAAAAGACCAACTCGCTTGATGACGTTTTGCTTCGTTCATGTTCTTTCTTTGATACGCAGGTTGAAACATCTCTCAATTCTATTACAAACAAAATACAACCCATTATGCTCCTTATAATGGGCGCCATCATTGGAGCACTTTTCCTTGCGGTTTATTCGCCAATGATTTCAATTATGACTGGACTCACGGTAAGATAAAGGGGTAGAGTATGAATATAAATTACGAACTTTTACAGTTTTATATTTATAAAAAACTTGTAAAGCGCAAGGATGCAGAGCATATTCTTGACGAGTGCGAAAGGCTTAATGTCGGTGTCAGAGATTACCTTTTGGCTAAGGAGGCTGTAACCGAAACCGAAGAGCTTGATGCCTTGGCTGAATATTATTGTATGCCTTGTGTTGAAATTGATATGCTCGAAATCGATAAGCAGTTGTTTGATTTATTTACGTTTGATTTTATGAAAAAGCATAAAATCATTCCCATAACCTATGACAAAAACGGAACATTGCTTGTTGCAACGGGAAAACCGCTTAACTGTCATGCAATGTCAGCAATTGCGTCTAAGATTTCTTGTAAATGCGATTACATTCTTGTTCCTCCGGTTCAAATTGATCGTTATGTTGATTCGATTTCGGCGGTTATTTCTACATCGGCGGCTTTGAGTGACCTCAACACGGAAAAGGCTGAGCAGCAAATTAGCGCTTTTCAAAAGGGAGCACTTGGAGTTGCAAATGAAGGCGATGTAATTAATAATCCTGCCGTAAGATTGGTTGATTCTGTTATTAAAGAAGCCATTCCTTACCGTGCGAGCGATATACACATCGAACCGTTTGAAAAAATTGTTAAGGTCAGATACCGTATAGACGGTGACTTGCAAGACCGTGCTGAGTTTCCTATTGAAGCCTTTTCTGCAATTTGTGCAAGACTTAAAATTATGTCGGGTCTTAACATTGCCGAACGTCGTGTTCCTCAGGACGGACGTATTAATATGGTGGTTGGCGGTAGAGAATATGACTTCCGTGTTTCAACTCTTCCTACGGTTTTCGGCGAAAAGTTTGTTATCCGTGTGCTTGATAAAACATCTTTCCATTTCACAAGAGCCGATCTTGGTTTCACAGATACCGAAAACGTTGTTGTTGATAAAATGCTTGCACGTCCACACGGAATAATTCTTTTAACAGGACCTACAGGTTGTGGTAAATCAACAACACTTTACTCCTTCCTAAAAGAAGTAAATAATCCTACTGTTAATATCGTAACAGTTGAAGATCCTGTCGAATTTACTATGGCAGGCATAAACCAGACACAGGTTAATCCAAAGGCAAACATGACCTTCGCGGCAGCGCTCCGTTCCATTCTACGACAGGATCCCGATATTATTATGATTGGTGAGATTCGAGACGAAGAAACAGCGGAAATTGCTGTGCGTTCTGCAATTACGGGTCACATAGTTTTCAGCACACTTCATACAAACGATGCACCAGGTGCAATTCTTCGTCTGCAGGATATGGGTGTTGATAACTATCTTGTTGCCGATGCACTTGTGGGCGTAATTGCACAACGTCTGGTTAAAAGACTTTGTCCTGCTTGTAAGAAAAAAGGAAGAACCAATGCTAAGGAAATGGAAATTCTCGGCATTAACGAGCCTATCAGTATTGCAAGACCACAGGGTTGTCAGTTTTGTAATAACACTGGCTATAAGGGACGTATTGCAGTCCATGAAGTTATGTATATAAACGAAACAATGAAGAGCGCCGTTATGAATGAAAAAAATCTTGATGTTTTACGTAAGATTGCTGTCGAAAACGGAATGACAACTCTTTGGAATTCTTGTCGCAATCTCGTTGTTAAAGGCGTAACCAGCATACAGGAACTTATGACGCTTAATATTGAGTAAGACCAAAATTATAACAATGAAGGGGAGATAATATGGCTAAGCAACATTTCTATTCCAGAGTGCCTGCAAGAGTTAGTATGTATAACCGATCTGATGGTTTTGACACATTTGCACACTCAAAGGGACTTGAACGTGATTTTGTTCAGCGTGACCTTTCCTTTATCTATGAGAATAAGTTAGCTAAAAACGATCTTGAAGCCGTCAGAAAAGGTGTTATGCCAACGGTTTACAGTCAATGTTGCTTAAAAACAGGCGAGTTTGTGCAAAGCTGCATTACATATCTACCGCGTGATTACACAGGAGAAAGAAGCGCTTATCTTTCACATACTCTGATTTTGAGTGAAGAAGAAAAGAAAGCTCTAATTTTTTCGGGAAAAAACGCACCTCTCAACACAAAAATGTTTGTAACTGATATTGATGGTTTTGATTTAATGTCGCCAAAAGCTATAGCTGATTGTGAATATCCAGAAATAAAATATGAAGTGGCGGCGATTGAGAGCATTGATGAAATAATAAAACATTATGACGCAGAAACGGTTAAGAGTTTTATGTTTGCGGTTTTGTCGGTCGTTTTTGCCAAGGGCAAACCTATTGTTTTTAAACTGCCTTGTGACGATAAGCAGTTGTCGAGTGAAGCTCTGAAGCTTATTGGAGCATTTATAGCCGTACTGCCATTCAACATGCGTGAAAACATTTCATTCGTGACATACACTACTGACATAGCACAGTATCCTCAGATGAAAATTAGGGCAATTTCGGAAAACTATATTGAAAATAATTCAAGCAAGGGCATCTATATTGATTTTTGCACAAATTTAGTTGTCGGTTTGCCAGCAGACGACGTGATTGCAAAAGCCCCGGTTAATTTTTTCTATTCCTTGCTGTTGGAAGAAAGCATACGGAACGAATTTTTGCTCTTTATGAATAACGCTGTTAAGGCAATGCCTTCTTTAGAAAAACTCAATATGAAAACCTTGTCAGACTTAGTTTCACTATTTGTGGGTGCAAGCGGATTGTTTTCAGAGCAAAAGGTATTACCAAATGACGATGCAATTTATGATTTTCTATGTATATTTGAAAAATACCGTTCGGCGCTTAGTGATGAATACAGAAGAAATGCCTATAAATGTTTACAACGTTATCCAAAAGCTCATCAGGCAATCCCCAAAAATATCTTCTCAAAGATTTCAAAGCTCTACACCAATGAGTGCTATGCAGCTAAACAGTTGGCGATGAGCGTTGTTCTAGACCTCATTCACACAGATATTATGCGTGACAAACTATTTGTTTTTATAAAGAATAATTATGACGGCGAAGATGAGGCTATCCGTGAAACTATCCATGCTGACCTTTGTCGCGTTTACTATGGCGGATTTTTACAGCCGCAAATTCTGGGCTTCTTCTCTGAGCATTTTCCAACAGAATCTGAAAAGACAAGAGATGCGGTTTTTGAAAAATTATTGCTTACCGTCAGAACTGAACAGGTTCAGCGACAAATTATTGAATTTATAAGAAATTATTACGATATTTTCACTAAAAAGCAAAAAGATCATTTATATGAAATGTTTTTTGAAATGCTTCCCGAGTGTGATGCTCTTGCTGCAATGTTGGTTGAACTTATTAATAGTCATATTTTGTCAGAAACATCAGAGTTTCAAGAACATTGCTACAAAACAATTAAGGATTTGCTTGAAAAGGATGCAAGAAAGAGTGAACATAAGCTTATTCCTCTTTTGTGTGGCGGTTCGGGCTTTTGTTTAGACGTTGTTCGCAACCTGGCTTTCGGTGAATGGAGTACAAGAAAAATCCATTCTGAATACCTAGCAGAGCTTGCTAAAAAAGATGTTGTCTCAAAGATTAGTGAAATTCTTGAAATATCAAAGCTTGAAAACTTTGGTAATACCGATATATTTAGCATAATCCCTCAGCTTTTTGAAAGTAGCACTGAAAACATTTATGTCTGGCTCAAAGCCGATTCGCTTTTAGATGAAAGTGCTGTTTCAAGGCGACTGAAAGAGACCATTATAATTCCTGCTGTTACAGCAAGAATAAATGATGTTTTCAACTTAAGGCTTGGCAGTGATGGAATTGAAATTATTTTGGAGTATGTCAAGAACAACGCAAAAGTTGAAAAATTTGAGCAATTTACGGTTATAAAAAGCTTTTTAAAGCTTAAAAAAGCAATTGTTTCAAAGGATATAACAGAGTTCTTTAAAGCCCTTGAAAATTTGGCTCTTAACGAAGCAAAAGCAAATATTGCAGATTTCATTAGGCAGAAAGTACAAAAAGTTGAATTGGATTCAATGCAAATTTTGCTTCGCGATATTGCAATTTGCTGTTTAAAAAATGATTTCTTGCTTTCTGAAGACATCTATTTTGAAATAAAAGATATTCATTTAACTGAAGTTTTAGCCAGTGCGGATAAAAAGTCTAATCCTACCAGCGCAACGAAGGAAGCTGCACAAAAGGCAGCCATAGAGATATTGGAAGCCTTATCTATCGCAAGCTCGACCGACGAGATGTTTGTAGAAAAAATTATAAACAGTCAATCGGCGATCAGCGCCTTCATTCACTCATTCTCGCAAGATTACTGCAAGGGTACAGACAAATTTATTTTGTCGCATCTTACAGCTGCTGACAGCAGAATTGTTTCTATGTGCGAGGACATTCTAAAAAAATCCAAAACGCAGAACAAGAGCTTCTTATCAAAACTCTTCAAAAAATGATAAAAAACAGAGTCGTAAATTTTATTGATTTATGACTCTGTTTTTTTGTAGAAGCATAAAATTTCTATATAAGACCAAGCAAACAAAATTTTTACTAGAGGCAACAGTTTTGCGGCTTATGACGTTATGCAATGTAGAATACCAAAAAGGTATGATATATAACCACAGCGCTATAAACCGCGAATAGCAAATATCCTGCTTTTATGGCTTTTTTAGATTTTTTAGAAAGCAGAGCAAGGATTAAAAACAACACCCCAACAACAATAATCTTGATGAAACCCGCTGAATCGTTTTCAAACATCCATTTTCCTAATGGATTCGATTCAACATCAACGCCATAGTTATTGATCCAATAGCGGGTAAAAAAGTAATCGACGACATTAAATAGATATGCAAAAACAAGAAAAACCATATAAACATCCTTTGAAAAAGTACTGTTTATATGGTTTTCAAAAATTTAATGAATATACTAATTATTTGCTCGATACAATACATCTGTTTGTTTTTAAAAATGGAAAATACAACATTAAAAAACATTTAATTCTACTAAGAAAGGATTATACCAAAACTTAATTGGCCGCTTAAATGGCAAAAGCCACATAAATTGAGTTTGTTAATAAAAAAAGACTACTGTTCGTATAAAACAGTAGTCTTTTTTTTGGTGCGAGTGACGGGACTTGAACCCGTACGCCAAAGACACACGCCCCTCAAACGTGCCTGTCTGCCGATTCCAGCACACTCGCCTATGCGACGCTAACAATTATAACATTATACCAACCGGTTGTCAATATTAATTTTACATTAATTTTTCATATATGTTTTTTGTACATTATTACGAAATTTAATGGTGATAATAGGACAAATTAACCTAAAAAATGATTAAAAAGCCCTCCGGTACACAATATATTGTGGTTAAAGATTTTATATACACAAGTCTTGTGAAGTTTTTTGTTTTTTTCTTCAAAAAAGTATTGAAATTATAGCAAAAAGTATGTATAATAACATTGAAGTGGAGCAAAAAACAACAAAAGTGGTTTAAAATGGTGAATGAGAGGTGAAAATTCTATCATGATGTTCGGCGGATTTAAACATACAGTAGATAAAAAGGGTAGAATTTTCATACCCGCAAAGTTTAGAGACGAACTCGGAGAGAGTTTTGTTATAAGCCGTGGCGTATACGGCAAAACTTGTTTGTGTGTTTATCCTAATGATGAATGGGAAAAATTTGTATCTAAATTTGATGCATTACCAAGCATAGAAGCGAGCAAGATAAAGAGATTTTTATTTGATGGCACATTTACCGTAGAATTTGATTCACAAGGAAGAATACTTATTCCACCATCACTAAGGGAGTACGCCGGACTTGGTGATGATGCCAGAATAATAGGTATGCAAAATAGTTTAGAAATTTGGAATACCGAACTTTGGGAGAAGGAAAACGCAGAATATACTCCCGAATCAGTCTCGTCAGTTATATCGGCTTACAACATTTAGGTGCTGTTATGGAGTTTAATCATAAATCAGTATTGCTTGAAGAAACGATAACATCACTAAACATAAAACCAAATGGTATTTATGTTGACGGTACTGCCGGCGGTGCAGGGCACTCGCTAGAGATTGCCAAAAGGCTAACAAACGGTAAACTTATAGCTTTAGATAAAGATCCCGATGCCATCGCTACAGCAACAAATAGGCTTAGTGGATATCGCGCAAGTGTAGTTCGTTGTAACTTTAAAGACTTTGATAATGCATTAGATGACCTTGGTATTGACAAAATAGACGGCATGTTGCTTGATTTAGGAGTTTCGTCATACCAGTTAGATACGGCCGAACGTGGATTTTCGTATCATAAAGATGCACTGCTAGATATGCGTATGAGCAAAGAAGGTTTTTCTGCTGCAGATTTAGTTAATACCGCATCTGTGCAAGAGTTAACCAGGATACTTCGTGATTACGGAGAAGAAAAATTTGCTTATAAAATAGCAGAAAATATTGTGCGCAAACGTCAGAATGCAAAAATCGAAACTACGTTACAGTTAGCGCAAATAGTTTCAGATAGTGTTCCTTTTTCGGCACGAAGAGATGCACATCCGGCTAGAAAGACATTTCAGGCATTGCGCATAGCGGTTAACGATGAACTAAACGATTTAAAAGAAGTTCTAGACAAAGCTTTTGAAAGACTTAATGTTGATGGCGCTCTTTCAATAATAACCTTTCACTCATTAGAAGACAGAATTGTAAAACTCAAATTTAAAGAGTTTTGTACCGGATGTACTTGCCCACCGGAGTTGCCTATTTGCATTTGCAATAAAACACCGCGCGGCAAGTTGTACACCAATAAACCTATTACCGCAACTGAAAGCGAGCTTGCAGAAAATCTGCGAAGCAGAAGCGCTAAACTTAGAACGGTTATAAAGATAAAATAACAAAGGAATGAGCAGAGAATGGATAATTTAAAATATTATAATCACAGTCTTGCATATGACTATTCGCTTTTTGCAGAACGTCAAAGCTCTGCTCGTACGGATAATATAGTTAAGTTAGAAGACAAAAAGGCAAAAAACAAAAAGGCTACTAAAAAAGTTGCTCACAAAATTTCGGCAAAGCTAGGCGCTTTTGTCGGTGTGTTTATGGTTGTAGCTTTAATTTGTGGTAATTTGTTTTTAAGAGCACAGGTTACAGAAGTTAAATCTCAAATTAATAAGGTTAAAAGCCAAATTAATGTGCTTAAGGGTGAAGAAACAAGACTTAATGTTGAATATGAAAATATAATTTCTTATCAAAATCTTGAAAAAGCAGCAACATCTTTAGGTATGAAAAAGATGGATAAATCGCAAGTCATATATATAAGAGTTAACGATTTAAATGTTGCTAAAACTGGTGATGGTGAACTTATAGATGCTAACAATTAATGCAGTAATATATTATAAACATAAGTAATAATTATATTGGTACGAGGGTTGAAACTTTTGTTTTGGCTCTCGTATTCGAGCATATAAAATAAATAAATTGAGGTGCTATTGTGAACAGAAAACCGACAAAAACCATGTTAAAACGTATGCTTATAACCATGCTTGCGCTTGTTATAGGTACGGTATCTGTTTGCAGTGTGCGTTTAGCAATTATTATGCTTGTAGACGGTAAAGAATACCAAGCAAAAGCATCTGAACAACAGCTATACGATACAACAATTAGTGCACCAAGAGGCAATATTTATGATGCTAATATGAATTTATTGGCAACTTCCGGAAGCGCATGGAACGTTTATATAACACCGAATAGCTTAAAAACAATTAAAGATGCTGAAAAACTGCAGATTGTTAAAAATCTCATAGCAGATAACCTTTCTGTTATTTTAGATATAGATCGTCAAACAATTTATGGCTACACAGAAAAGACATCATCTTATTACATAACAATAAAGAAAAGAATAAACAAAGAAACAGCCGACAAAGTTCGTGCTTTTATAACCGACAACAAAGATTATAATATATCGAGTTATATTGGACTTGATGAAACCACAAAGCGTTATTACCCAAACAATTCTTTGGCATCGGTAGTGTTAGGTTTTGTAGGTGATGATAACCAAGGTTTATCAGGACTTGAACAATATTACGATACAAAACTTACAGGTGTGCCTGGTAGGGTAGTGGCGGCAAGAAATGCCAAGGGTACCGACATGCCTTTTACCTATCAAAAAACAGTTGATCCAATAGATGGATATTCGCTTGTAACTTCGTTAGACACATATGTTCAGTATGTAACAGAAAAATATTTAGAACAAGCCGTTAATGACAACGCAGCTGCTCAAAGAGGCGCTGCAATTGTTATGAATGTAAAAAGCGGTGAAATTCTTGCTATGGCAATAAAAGGCGACTTTGATCCAAACTCGCCATTTACCTTGTCTGATAGCGATAATGCATTACTTGAGGGACTTGAGGGTGACGAGAGAACCAAGCAACTTGCAGCATTAAGAAACCGCCAATGGCGTAATAAAGCGGTTTCTGACACATATGAACCTGGTTCTGTATTTAAAGTTATAACTGTTGCAACTGCGCTTGAAGAAGGTGTAACAAACTTTAATCACACCTTTACTTGTCCGGGTTATATAACTGTTTCTGGCCAAAGATACTCATGTCACAAAAAAATAGGTCATGGAACACAAACCCTTTTACAAGCAACTCAAAACTCATGTAACCCAGCTTTTATAACACTTGGAACATTGCTTGGGCCATCAACATTTTCTAAATATTTCGAGGCGTTTGGACTTACCAAAAAAACAGGTATAGATTTACCTGGTGAATCTTCACCGGTTTATCACGCTGAGAGTAAAATGGGTCCAACCGAGCTCGCTTCTAGTGCGTTCGGTCAAACATTCAAGGTTACACCAATACAGTTAATAACCGCAATATCAGCTGCTGTAAACGGAGGTAGTTTGGTTACGCCGCATATAGTTAACAGAGTTCTTGATGCCGATGGTAATATAATAGAATCAGTTGGAACAAATGTTAAACGACAAGTAATATCAAAAGAAACATCAAATAAGGTTTGTGAGTTGCTTGAAAAGGTAGTTGATGGTGGAACTGCAAAAAATGCTTATGTTGCTGGCTATAGAATAGGCGGAAAAACAGGTACATCACAAAAAGTTGCTGAAATGCTTGCAACTGGACAAAAAGGTTTATACATTGCATCTTTTTGTGGTATTGCTCCTATAGAAAATCCGCAAATAGCAGTTTTGGTGCTTATAGATGAACCAACCGGTAGTGCGTATTATGGTGGTACGGTTGCGGCCCCGGTTGGTGGACAGATATTGTCTGATATATTACCGTATTTAGGTTATGAGCCACAATATACCGATGAACAACTTTCAAAACTGGCTTTACCCGTTCCTTATGTTGTTGGCAAATCACTTTCAGAAGCCAAAAATGCCGTTACAAATGCAAAATTAACATATAAGGTTGTTGGTAACGGAGAGACCGTTATAGATCAAATTCCTGCATCTACACAGTCTGTATATTCTGGTGGATTAGTTGTTTTATATACCGAAGAAGCTGGTGAGAAAAGAATGGCAACAGTTCCGGACTTTATGTATCTAACTGTAGCGCAGGTTAATGCGGCAGCTTCGAATGCAGGAATTAATGTAGAGTTTTCTGGTTCTTCAATAACTTCTGGTGGAATAACAGCATATAAGCAAAGTGTTGCACCGGGAGAAACGGTAGAACAGGGAACAGTAGTTACAGTATATTTTAGAGACAGTGGCGGTAGTGACTAAAAGGAGATAATAATGAAACTTTCACAATTAATTGCAATTAATAATTTAGAATTAGCGAATGTTGAAATTTCTGGTTTGACTTGTGATTCTTCACAGGTTAAGTCTGGTTATGTATTTGTTTGCATAAAAGGCGAAAAATTTGATGGTCATACTTTTGCAAATGATGCAATAAATCGTGGTGCGGCAGTTGTTGTTACTGAGCGTGATTTAGGAATTGCAAACCAGATTATTGTTGAAGATACCAGAGCTGCCTTTGCAATTATGTCGGCTAATTGGTTTGGTAATCCGGCTAAGAGATTAAAATTAATAGGCGTAACAGGCACAAACGGAAAAACTTCTGTAACCTATATGTTAAAGCAAATATTAGAAAGCACAGGTGCAAAGGTTGGACTTGTTGGTACAATCCAAAATATGATAGGTGATGAAGTTTTAGCCGCTAAAAATACTACACCGAGCGCTTATGAACTTAACTCTCTGTTTTCTTTAATGGTAAATGCGGGTTGCGAATATGCAGTTATGGAAGTTTCCTCACATGCATTAGATCAAAAAAGAGTTTATAATCTCGAATTTGATGCAGCTATTTTTACTAATCTAACTCAAGACCACTTAGATTATCATAAAACCATGGATAATTATCTTGATGCAAAACGCAAGTTATTCAAAATGACAAAATGTGCAATTTTAAATTTTGATGATGAAGCATGTACAAAATTTGCAGAAGGGCTTGGGTGCGAAATAATAACATATTCAGCAGAAAGTGATAGTGCCACATATACTGCTAAAAATATTTCATACAAAAGCGACGGTGTTGATTATGAACTTGTAGGCTACAACACCATTGCTCGTATGAAAATGTCTACCGGTGGAAAGTTTACGGTTTACAACTCTATGGCAGCTGCTATAACAGCAAAAACATTAGGTATAGAGCCTATGGCATCATCTTTAGCGCTAAGACAATTAAGTGGTGTAAAGGGAAGAGCAGAAAATGTACCTAATGATAAAGGTTTTACAATAATTATTGACTATGCTCATACTCCCGACGGTTTAGTAAACATTCTTAATACTTTTAAAGAGTGCCCTAAAAACAAATTAACTGTTCTGTTCGGTTGTGGTGGTGATCGTGACAAAACAAAGCGTCCAATAATGGGTTCTATAGCCGCAAAATTAGCTGACAATGTTATTGTTACAAGTGATAACCCGAGAACCGAAGACCCAACAGAAATTATTAACGATATTTTAGTAGGTATGGTTGATACAAAAACACCATACACAGTAATAGAAAATAGAGTAGAGGCAATAAAATATGCTGTTGCTAATGCTCAAAAAGATGATATAATTGTATTGGCCGGCAAAGGACATGAAACTTATCAAATTTTAAATACCGGCACTATACATCTTGATGAGCGTGAAGTAGTTAAAGAAGCTTTAGCTGAGTTAAATTAACTATTACATGCGCCGAAAGGAACGATAACAATTGAAGGAAATAACACCTATTATAGCTGCAATTATTGGTTTTTTGGTAACATTTTTAAGCGGATTTATTCTTATTCCGTATCTAAAAAAATTAAAATTCGGTCAAACTATTAGAGAAGACGGTCCAACTTGGCATTCGTCTAAACAGGGTACCCCTACAATGGGTGGCATTATGATTGCATTAGGTTTAATTGTAGCAGTTGTAGTAGCGATATCGGCTTCATATTTGTTTAACACCAAATTATCTGGCGAATTATCGTCGCAAATAAAGCTTACCGGCTTGCTTGGTGCCATGGGACTTGGAATAGGAATGGGCTTAATCGGATTTTTTGATGACTACATAAAGGTAGTAAAAAAGCGCAATCTTGGACTTACCGCAAAACAAAAAACCTTTTTGCAGTTGTTGGTATCGGCAGCATTTTTGGCTAGTTTAGCCCTAACAGGTGTTAATACTACTTGGATACCCTTTGTTGGCGATGTTGATATATTGCACGGTATAGGTCTTATTTATTGGCCCATTGCTTTAATGTGCATTTATGGCTTTACAAATGCAGTAAATTTAACAGATGGTGTAGACGGCCTGGCAGCAACTGTAACTATGGTAGTTTCTTGTTGTTTTATGCTGATATCCGGACATTTTGGTTTTATAGGAATAAATACATTGTCAGCAGCTCTTGCAGGAGCATGTATTGGTTTTGTTGTATGGAACGGACATCCCGCTAAAGTATTTATGGGTGATACTGGTTCGATGTTCTTAGGCGGAATTATTGTTGGTATAGCCTTTGCTATCGGCAGACCAATTTTGTTATTACTTGCAGGAATTGTATATTTATTAGAAGCTTTTTCTGTTATTTTACAGGTTGTTTATTATAAAAAAACCAAAAAGCGTATTTTTAAAATGACACCTATTCATCATCATTTTGAATTATCTGGTTATTCTGAAGAAAAAATTGTAATAGTATTTTCATTGGTGGCTCTTATGGGTGGCCTAATTTCGGTTTTATTTTGTATTTTAATTTAAACTTAAATTTAAATTTTTACGGAGGGTATTTGCATGGAAACAAAAGCCACGCGAAAAAAGACAGCAACTTCTAGCTTTTGGCAGCAAGGAAAAGTTGATGTTGTGTTTTTATGCCTAGTGGTTATTATTTTACTTATAGGCCTTTTAATGTTGTTTTCTGCCAGTTATGCATACTCTCTAACTTATTTTGGAGATAGCTTTAGATTTATTTTAAGGCAAGGCTTGTTTGCAATAGCTGGCCTTGTAATTATGCGTGTTTTTTCAAGCATTAATTATCATTTTTGGCGTAAATTTGCATGGGTTATATATGGCGTTTCGGTTGTTCTTTTAGCCGTTTTGCTAATTATGCCACCAATGATAGAGGGTGTAGATTATAAGAGATGGTTTGTTATAGGCTCTTTTAGTTTTCAACCGTCAGAAATTGCAAAATTCTCTATAATTTTATTGTTTTCACACTTAATTGCAAAGAATTACAACCAAATGAAAACATTTAAGTTTGGCGTATTAACGTTAGGTGCACTTTTAATGATAGTTTGTTTATTAGTAGTTGTTGAAACGCACCTATCGGCAACGTTGCTTATATTCTCAATAGGAGTTATCCTTATGATTGTAGGCGGCATTAAGGGTAAATATATTGGTATTGGTGTAGGCGGCGGTGTAGCGCTTGGCGCTGTTGCGATTTTAACCGGTGTGGTAAGTTATGGTTCAAGTAGAATTCAATATTGGCTAGATCCGTGGGCTGATGCTAGTGGTAAAGGATATCAAACCATACAAAGCCTTTTGGCTATCGGTTCTGGCGGTTTACTTGGAAGAGGAATAGGTCAATCACGACAAAAATATTTATGGGTTCCAGAACCACATAATGATTTTATTTTTTCAATTGTATGCGAGGAATTAGGTTTTATTGGTGCAGTTGTTATTATTCTTTTGTTCTGTGCACTTATTTGGCGTGGATTTACAATTGCAATGAATGCACCAGATAAATTTGGCTCTTTAATGGCGGTTGGTTTAACATTCCAAGTTGGAATACAAATGGTATTGAATATATTAGTTGTAACAAATACCATTCCTAATACAGGTATTAGCTTACCTTTTTTCAGTTACGGAGGAACGTCGCTCTTGTTGTTGCTCGCGCAAATGGGAATTGTGCTATCAATTTCAAGAGCATCGTCTATTGAAAAATATTAGTTGATTCGAGGATAATTTTATGCATATATTGTTTGCAGGTGGTGGCACAGCGGGACATATAAATCCTGCCTTAGCAGTTGCGGGTTATATTAAAGAAAAAATGCCCGATACAAAAATCAGTTATATAGGTAAGAAAGATGGTTTAGAACAAACATTGGTGCCCAAAGCCGGTTATGATTTTTATCCTATAGAGGTAGAAGGTTTTCAAAGAAGTCTATCTTTTAAAAATATAAAACGTAACATTATTGCGGTCAAAAAAGTTTTTTCGGCATCAAATAATGCCAAGAAACTTTTAAAAGAATTAAATCCCGATATTGTTATGGGTACCGGTGGATATGTTAGTGGTCCTGTTTTAAGACAAGCGGCAAAGCTTAAAATTAAAACGGTTATTCACGAGCAAAACGCGTTTCCGGGCGTTACAACTAAAATGCTTGTGAATGATGTTGATAAAGTTATGATTGCGTTTGCTGATGCAAAGACAAGAATAAATATGAATGGTGAGCCTGTAGTTACAGGCAACCCGGTTCGTCAGAGCTTAATTAATAGTGATGGTAATAAATCAAAGAAACAAATTGGTGTTGAAAATAAACCCATAATTTTATCGTTTGGCGGAAGCTTAGGTGCCGCCCCTATTAATAAAGCTATTTGTGGCTTTATTGCTAACACATATAAAAGCAACAAATATCACTATATTCATGCAACCGGTAAAAATGGATATGACAATTTTATTAGTGAATTAAAGAACTTAGGTGTTGACCTTAATGCCGATAATTTAGATATACGTGCATATATAGATGATATGGATGTATGTATGTCGGCTGCGGACATAGTTATTTGCCGAGCAGGTGCAATTACTTTATGCGAACTTCAAGCATTGGGTAAACCATCGGTATTAATCCCTTCTCCGTATGTTGCAGAAAATCATCAGTACTTTAACGCCATGACTCTTGTGAACGCTGGAGCTGCTGAGATAATAGAGGAGAAAAATTTAAGTGTTGACTCTTTAACAAAAACAGTATCCGGGCTCGTTGACGATACACAAAAATTAAACGAAATGGGTAACGCTGCTTCTAAATCGGCAATTATTGATTCAAACGAGCGCATTTTCAACACAATTACAAATGTATTAAAGCAAAATTAACACTTTTGAACGCACGGCATATTATGAACTGTAACAAACTATGGTTCATAAATGAGGTGCGTTTATGTCTAAGCTTTATATAAATGGTCCTTGCGTTGTAGATGGTGAAATTGATATACACGGAGCCAAAAACAGTGTTTTACCTATTTTAGCCGCTACATATTTATGCAAAGGTATTAATGTTATACATAACTGTCCGAATTTATCGGATGTAAGAGCATCAATAAATATTCTTACATATTTAGGGTGCAAGTGTTCTAGACAAGGCAACAGCGTTATTGTAGATTCATCGTCTGCTAATAGATGCGATATTCCGCATACGCTTATGCGTGAGATGCGTTCATCTATAATTTTTTTAGGAGCAATTTTGGGCAGAGCAGGAAAAGCAAAACTTTGTAGCCCTGGTGGTTGTGAATTAGGACCAAGGCCAATAGATATGCATATAGATGGTCTAAAAACATTGGGTGCAGAGATTATAGAGAGACACGGCTATTTAAATTGTAATTGCAAATCTGGGCTTATTGGTAATAATATATGGCTTATGTTCCCAAGTGTTGGAGCCACAGAAAATATTATGTTAGCTTCAAGTGTATGCAAAGGAACCACCCTTATACATAATGCTGCAAAAGAGCCTGAAATATGCGATTTGGCTGATTTTTTAAATAAAGCGGGAGCAGATGTTAAAGGTGCCGGAACTGACACCATTCAAATAAACGGAAAGGCATCTCTATTTGCCGCAGAACACACAGTTATTCCTGATAGAATTGCGGCAGCAACATATATGTCGGCGGCAGCAATTAGTGGTGGTAGCACAAAAATCAACTGTGCAAAATCGTCCCATATGATATCAGTAATAAGCGCGTTTAAACAAGCAGGGTGCCATGTAAGATGTTCGTCAAACTATATTTATCTTAAAGCTCCTAAAAAACTAGTGGCCATACCTACTGTGCAAACGTCGGTATATCCTGGATTTCCAACCGATGCAGCTCCGTTATTATTAGCCATGCAAACAGTGGCTAAAGGTACAACTGTTTTTGTTGAAAATATATTTGAGAGCAGATTTAAGTATACCGATGAGCTTAATAGATTAGGTGCAAATATTAAAGTTAAAGGTAATATTGCTATTGTACAGGGAGTAAATTTCTTGTCTGGCGCAGCGGTTGAGTGTACAGACTTAAGAGGCGGTGCCGCTTTGGCTGTCGCGGCTCTTAAATGTGAAGGTATTACCGAAATTGATAAAATCTGTCATATAGACAGAGGATATGAAAATTTTGAACAAAATTTACAACATCTTGGAGTAGATATAAAAAGATATTAATTGGAGAAAAGCATGGAATACGAACAAAATCGAGAAAGAGAAACAAGAAGAAAACAATCTGCACAAAAAAGGCGTAAAAAAAGACGTCAAAAAGCAATACGAATTTTTGTTAGTTTTATTTTAATTTTGTTATCGGTAGCAATAATTTTATCATTAACGGTTTTTTTCCCAATTACAACAATTAGTGTAAATGGCTCTACAATTTATTCTAATGAACAGATTATAGAGGCATCGGGTATTACAATTGGCGAAAATGCTTTTATGTCTGGTGGTATAAATTCGGATAAAAAAATAACAAAAAAATTACCGTATGTTAAAACAGCAACGGTTAAACGAAATTTTTCAGGTGAAATTGAAATTTCGGTTACAGATACTACTGCGGAAATTTGCTATTTTTCTGATGGACAATATTTTTTGTGTGACGGCGATAATAAAATACTTGAGTTTATATCAGAGGTACCTGAAGATTTATTAGAAATAAGACTTTCCAATAAAATTAGTGGAGATACGGGTGATTACATAGATTTTTCGTCTTCTGAAGACAGATTTTTAGCAGATAAAATTTTTAATGCATTTAAATCTTATGGTATTGATGTTCAAATAATAGATATAACCGATGATTTGAACATTAAACTGCTGGTAGATAACAGACTCGTTTTGTTGTTTGGCACCAAAAGTGAATTTGAGGGCAAAACGGCACATTTTGTAAGTATGTATAAGAAAATGAGCAAAGATGTAACTGGTATTATTACTTTGTCTGCTTGGAGTACAAACAAACAGGAAGCCTATTTTAAAGAAAGCAATATAAGCGGATATTTTGGTTCTCAAGAAAATACTGAAGATTTAAAAGATGACAATAAACAAGATGTAACATCTTCTAGCTCTAAAAAATTAACTACAAGTTCTGAGCAAAGTTCGAAATTGTCTTCAAGCACCGCACAAAGCACTAGTAAAAAACAGCATACAAGTAGCGGTGTAAAACAGAGTTCCAGCAGTAAAAATAATAAAACAAGCGGATAATTTAGGCTTTAATTATCAGAAAAGTAATCATTTTAATAAAAAAATGAAAAAATATTAAAATATATAAATAAAATTGTTGAAATTTTATTTTTGATGTGATAATATTATATACGAATAATTGTGTGTACATATATTTATCTTAAAAACACAGGATTTTTAATATGGAGGAATGAGTTAAATGGCATTCGAAGTTGCAAACGAATTAGCAAACGTTGTTCAAATTAAGGTAGTAGGCGTTGGTGGCGGCGGCGGTAACGCTGTTAACCGCATGGTTGAAGCAGGCGTTAAAGGTGTAGAATTTGTTGCTGTTAACACCGATAAAGCTGCTCTTTATCAGTCTAAGGCTGACCAAAAGATTCAAATTGGTGAAAGAGTAACAAGTGGTATGGGCGCAGGTGCAAATCCTGACCAAGGCCGTAATGCTGCTGAAGAATCTAGAGATGAAATTATCTCTGCTATCCGCGATGCAGATATGATATTTATTACTGCCGGTATGGGCGGTGGTACCGGTACAGGTGCTGCTCCTATTGTTGCTCAAATCGCAAGAGAGTTAGGAATACTCACTGTTGGTATTGTTACAAAGCCTTTTGCTTTTGAAGGTAAGCGCAGAATGGATCAGGCAGAAGCCGGTATTGCAAACTTAAGTGATTTTGTAGATAGCCTTGTTGTTATTCCTAATGAGCGCTTAAAGTATGTTTCTGAAGAAAAAATAACATTTAAAAACGCATTTAACATTGCTGATGATGTTCTTCGACAGGGCGTTCAGAGTATATCTGAGCTTATTAATGTTACATCACTCGTTAATCTTGACTTTGCAGACGTTAAGGCTATTATGTCTGACTCCGGTTATGCACATATGGGCGTTGGCGTTGCTACTGGCAGAGACAAGGCAGAGCAAGCTGCAAGAGCTGCAATTACTAGTCCGCTTATTGAAACTTCTATGGATAATGCCCACGGTGTTATTATTAGCATTACTGGTTCTGAAGATATTGGCCTTGAAGAAGTTGAATTGGCAGCTTCTATTATATCGGACATGGCTCATCCTGAAGCAAACATTATTTGGGGTGCACAGCTCGATAGCACATTAGATGATACAATTCGTGTTACTGTTGTAGCTACAGGTCTTGGTGAAGATAAAAAAGCTAAGAACAACCTAGGTAGCGAACTTGGTAAGATTTTTGAGTCTGTTGCAGCCGATAATGAAGCTGATGACGATAATCGCTTTAGCGACGTTCTTGACATTTTTAACAAGTAATTTCTTTTAGTTTAAATTAATGCTCCGGCATGTATATGTTCGGAGCATTTTTATTAATTATTTGTGAGGTTATTATGAAAAAATATATTTCTTTTGCTTTAGTATTAATACTATTATTTAGTACCCTGTGCGGATGTTCTAACAAACGTGAATGGATGAATTACGACATGACCGATTATGTAGAATTGGTTGATTGTTCTGCTATTGAGATTGATTTAAAATCTGATGATTTTATTACTCATATGGATGAACTTATTAAGTCGCAGTTATCTAGTAAATCACTTACAACAACCAAAAAGTTAACTGAAGGTGCAGTTGCTGATGGCGATACCGCTAATATTGCTTTTGTTGGTAAAATTGACGGTGTTGCATTTGACGGTGGCGCATCTGACAGTTACGATCTAGTGATAGGATCTAACAGTTTTATCGATGGTTTTGAAGATGGACTTATTGGTGTACAAGTTGGCAAAACTGTTGATTTAAACTTAAAATTTCCTGACCCATATCAAAACTCTCCAGATTTAGCAGGCAAGCCGGTTGTATTTACTGTTACTGTAAATTCCATAACACGCACAACATATCCTGAAGTTAATGATGAAGTGGCAACAAAGCTAGGTTATTCTACCTATGATGCTTTTAAAGAAGAAATGGTTGCCTTAACAGTTCAAGATTTTGCTTGGAATTATGTTACAAAGAACTCTAAAATACTAAAGCAACCCGAAAAAGAAATTGAAAGTATGGTAGATGAGGCAAAGAATTACTATACTCAATATGCTACACAACAAGGTACTACCCTAGAGGCTTTTTTACAGCAAAACGGCATGACTGTTGAGCAGTTTGAAACCACTATGACAGAAAATGCAAAAAATGGTTTTATAGATAACTATCTCTTAGCTTATGCTATTGTTGATAAGTATGACCTAGTTACTGAAGAAGCCTTTAACAAAGAACTTGAAAAAGTTGCAAGTGAGTCTTCTATGTCTGTCGATGAAATCAAAAAACAAAATAGTGCAACCACAATTGAAAGAGAGATTTACACAACTCTTGCAATTGAATTCCTTGCATCTAAAGTTGTTTATAAGAATCAATAATTTAAAAAAGCCAACTATTTTTAGTTGGCTTTTTTATTGCTTTTTTTACAGTATTGTGTTACACTTTTAAAAAATAAGGTGGTGCTAATATATGTTTAATGGAAAAATGAAGGCAATAACTTTTAGTTATGATGATGCAGTTTTGCAAGATATAAGATTTATTGAATTGCTTAATAAATATGATCTTAAAGGTACTTTCAATATAAATTCTGAGTTGTTGGGAACGGTTAACAAATTAACCGATGGCGAGGGAAATGTTGCGAATCACACAAAGATTAACAAGGAAGATGTTAAGGCAATATATGATGGTCACGAAGTAGCAGTACATACCTTAACACACCCGAATCTTACAACAATTATGGATGATGAAGAAGTTGTTAGACAGGTTGAGCAAGATAGGTTAAATTTATCTGATATTGTCGGTTATGAAGTTCGCGGTATGGCGTATCCTTGCGGCGGAGTTAACAATGATGATAGAGTAGCACAACTCATAAAAAACAACACAGGTGTTAAATTTTCTAGAACTATTACTTCTACGCATAATTTTGATCCTCAGACAAATCTTTATAGATTTAATCCAACGGTATACCATATGGAGTTTGATAAAATGTTTGAACTTGCAAACGAGTTTGTCGAATTAAAAACCGATACTCCTAAAATCTTTTATATTTGGGGCCATACATATGAATTGGATTTTAAAGATACTTGGGGTAAAATGGAAGAACTTTTCAAAATTATAAGCAAGCGTGATGACATATTTTACGGTACTAACTCTGAAATTCTTTTATAAAACTTTAAAAAACCTCCAAAGCAAAAGCTTTGGAGGTTTTTGTATTAATCGTTATATTCGGGCTCTTGCATGTCATCAGGAACCTTACGAGCTATAGCTATTGGGGTTTGTTGGTCAGATTGGTCTAATGGGTTGTCTTTAAACATCTGGCGTGCCATGGTTAAAGTGAAATTATCATCAGATTTACCAAGAACTTCAACACCCAAATCGTTAGCATCAAGCATAACAACATAACAGCCAGTATGTTCAGCAAGCTCTTTACAAACCTTATCAGGCTCTAGTGGGCACATTTTTGCATAGTGGTTATATGGAGGAATAACATATTCGCCGGGACCATCAATAGCGCGTGCTTTAGGACCTACAACATTGTAAAATACGCCTTTAATTCCAAACGGCTTAGTAAAGGCTGCGCAAATGCAACCAAGTAGAATTTTAGGAAGACCTACGTCACGTATTGCGAGTTCCATAGTATACTTGCTGCCAAGACCGATTCCGTATGGAGATTTTGTAACAAATTTCACAAGGAACTTAGCCCAAAAACCGGGCTTAATTTCGTCGATATCCCAAGCTCGTCCCTGCGAGATAGCTACCATTTTTTCGCTTAAAAATATACCGTCACCTTCGGTTAAATATGGTTTTACATAGGTGTCCATAAGTTCTTTTAGGTCATCACCCTTTTTAACAACATGGGTTTTAACAGGGTAACGTGCAAATCTGCCGTTATCGGTATCAATAATTAATTTTTTTCCTTTATTTGGGCGTAATGCCGACATATCAGGTGCGCTCATAAACAGTCTCCTTGCTTACCAAGTTTTTTAACATATATATGATAATACATTTGTGCACTATTTTCAACCTATTTTTTAAAAACTATGCAATATTTTGAGGTTATGTTAATTGATTTTATAAATGTAGTATGTTATACTAAATTCATAATATTAAATTTGTTGACTTTTCTTAAAAAGTATCTAAAGTTTTATGTAGGGAGAGTTTTTATGATTAAGGTTTCGCCATCAGTACTTTCGGCAGATTTTTTAACTTTAAAGGAAGATTTAAAGAAGTTAGAAGCCGCAGGTGTAGACATGTTGCACCTAGATGTAATGGATGGAATATTTGTTAAGAATATCTCATTTGGCATACCGGTAATTAACTCAATTAAAAAATATACTAATATTCCACTAGATGTTCATTTAATGATAGATCGTCCACACAGATATATTGAGGAATTTGCTAAGGTTGCTGATTATTTAGGATTTCATTATGAAGCAGGCTCAAATGTTTTAGATACATTAAAACAAATTAGATGTCTTGGTTGTAAATCTTGCCTTACCATTAAACCGCAAACCGAACCTGAAGAGATATTTGAGTTTTTACCGTTTTGTGACATGGTACTCGTTATGTCGGTTGAGCCTGGGTTCGGTGGGCAAGGCTTTATGCCATCGGCACTAGATAAATTAAGAAAATTAAAGAAGTATTGTGAAGATAATGGGTATGATATATTGCTCCAAGTAGATGGCGGCATAAACGAAAAAACCGCACCTCTTGCTATTGAAGCAGGGGCCACGGTTTTAGTTGTTGGAAGTTATATTTTTTCGGCTGATGATATATCTGAGCGTGTGAACTCTATCAAAAATTTAGGCTAGGTTTATTATAAATATTGCTGTTAAGATATTTTCCTATTTTTTGTATGGCGTTGTTAGATATTATTTTATTATAATGTTCATCAAAGATCGAGCATATTTCTTTTCCTGAATATATTTTTTTAGCAAACTCTTTGATAAAATAATATTTTTTATCAATTGGTTTTGACCAAACAACCAGTAGATAGTATTTTTCATTGTGTTTATAAAGAGAACTTTTGAAAATATTTGTTTCATTAGTTATGTATAATTGCTCTATAGCGTTTAATAGATCATTGCTTTTTTCAAATTCCAATACAATCCATAAATTGTTATTAGGCACTTTTTTTAGGCGATTTTGTTGTTTGCCTGTTTGGTTTATTCTTGTAAAATAAATATTGCATCCTCCAAGGGCAGTGGGGTAAACCTCTACAAAAAGAGCGCCGTCATCAAATTTTGCACTTGATATCTTAATGGCTTTGTCTAATAAAACATTTAGCGCAATTTTAATTTCGGGGTTGGAATAATCTATATTTTCATAGCTACCAAATAGCTTAGCTATTTCATGAGCTGTAAGTGTGATTTTTATCTTGTTATTTCCAAGACTGTTTACTAGCATAATGTATCCCCCAATATGACTATAGCATTTTAATAAAGCATCTTCAACAGGTTATTTATGGGTAATATGTATAATTGCTCTAATATGGGGAAAGATACCTAAAAAGAAGGTGCTTGTTATGGAAAAAATAAAACGACCCATTGCAAGAAAAAGCCGAGGGTTTAGATTTTTTATTAAATCTGCTTTATTAACTGCTCTAGCACTAGCTTTGGTGGTTATTGGCTTTATTTTGGCGGGTTACTTTATAATATTTTAACGTGGAGTATTATTATGAATTTAAAAGAACTTAAAAGCGGTACTGATATTAGAGGCGTTGCGACCAATAAGGGCGGCAACGAGGTTAACCTTACAGATAATGCTGTTAGGCTTTTGTCTATGGCTTTTGCTAATTGGTTAGGTGATTTTGCAAATAAACCCGTTTCCGGCTTAAAAATAGCAGTAGGGCACGATTCTAGAATTACCGCAAATAATATAAAGAAAAATGTTATAGAAGCATTAACACAAATGGGAGTTACTGTTTTCGATTGTTCATATGCATCAACTCCGGCAATGTTCATGTCTACTATTGATTTAGGTGTAGACGGTTCAATTCAAATAACGGCAAGTCATCATCCGTTTGACAGAAATGGATTAAAATTTTTTACTGCAAAATCAGGATTAGATTCAAAAGATATTTCTGCACTTATCTCACTTGCTGAAAACAACGAGTTTAAGCTTTCAAATACGCTAGGTACGATTATTAAAGTCGATTATATGTCTACATACGCTGCAAATTTAAGAAAAATAATTTGTAGTGGTGTTGGAAAATCAGAAAAAGATATGCCGCTTAGTGGATACCATATAGTTGTAGATGCTTCTAATGGTGTTGGTGGTTTTTATGCTACCGAAGTTTTAGAAAAATTGGGCGCTAATATAACTGGAAGCAGATATTTAGAGCCAGATGGTATGTTCCCAAATCATATTCCTAACCCCGAAGATAAAAAAGCTATGCAAAGTATTTGCGATGCTGTTTTAGAGTCGGGCGCAGATTTAGGTATCATTTTTGATACCGATGTTGATCGTGCAGGTTGCGTTGACGCGAAAGGAAATGAGATTAACCGAAACCGACTTATTGCATTAGCTGCATCTATTGTTTTAAAAGATAACCCTGGCGCTACAGTAGTTACAGACTCCGTAACTTCAGATGGACTTAAAACGTTTATAGAACGAAATCTTGGTGGTAAGCATTACAGATTCAAGCGTGGATATAGAAACGTTATAAACAAAGCTGTTGAACTATGCGAACAAGGTATTAACTGCCCGCTCGCCATAGAAACATCTGGCCATGCAGCATTAAAAGAAAATTACTTCTTAGATGATGGTGCCTACCTAGTAACGAAAATTATAATTGAACTTGCTAACGGTAATGATATTGAGCAAACATTAAAAAATCTTGCTACACCATGTGAGGAGTTTGAGTATAGATTTAAAATTAATACTTCAGATTTTAAAACCTATGGTGAGATGGTAATTGGTGAATTTGAAAAATTCTGTGCGGCGCAAGATGCATTTACAATAGCCGATGACAACCGTGAGGGAATAAGAGTATCTTTCCCTGATGGATGGTTTTTGTTAAGGCTAAGTGTTCATGATCCAATATTACCATTTAACATAGAGGCAAATAGCATTGGTGCATGTAAACCTATAATTATAAAATTAACTGAATTTTTTTCACAGTTTAATCAGCTGGATATATCTTGTCTAAAATAGCATACTTATATTAAAGAAAGAAAGCCATTTGGCTTTCTTTCTTTAATATTTTGGGTAGATATTAATTATCGTCGCAACATTCGTCACAGGCGCTGCAACCACAACAGTTATCCTTTATGTTGTGAGGTGGAAAGAAGTCATCTGTTGGAAATTTTATTTTTCTAAAAATGTCACATGGTTGATCTGTGTTGTCGGTGCATTGCTTATCAGGAATACAGTAGTCATAAATAGGTATCATGACCTGAACATTTCTTACCAGCTGAACAATAGTAAACAAACCTAATGTTACATAAATTGTTGGTGTTCCACGACCAATATCGGTTAAAACTGCAGAACCTAAGGTTTTGCATACACATTCAGGTATGCGGCAAGCAGATTCATAACAATTTTTAACTTCGCATATTGTTGCCGATAATGCTACAGGATCTACCGACTGAACCATGCAGCGTGGGGTGTTGGTAGTTTGTTTTAATTGAGTGTCGGCGCAGTCTTCTAGCGAAGTGCTGTTCGAGAAAATTTTAACACTGCCTTCACCACCGTAAAGTATTACTTTTTTGCTATAATATGCAATACCCTTAACTTGTTCAGGGCATCTAGAGCCGCCGGTGAATAAATCAAAGTCAACAATAAAGAAAAATGTAATGTCGCATGAGTAAAAACCGCGATTAAAATTTACGGGTTCAACATCAATGTTAACATCAAGCACTTCTGCCGAGCGAACTCTAACGCTTTTTGAATCGGCAATGACTGCTTGCGCTTCTGGTGTGAAGTAACAGCGTAAATCTTCTAGACAGTCGCGATCACAGCAGGAGTCAAATACTCGATTTGCATCTATACAAATTGCCTCTTTAAAACCTTGTGCAGATATATTGTTAGTATTTTCTGCCATAAAAAAGCCTCCAATAATATGATATTAGTTTAGAACTTTGTCTAATTCTACTAATTCAATATTATCATATGCTAGGGGCAAAATAATGTTAAAAAAACAGTGTGTATATTAGTTTTACAATTAAACATAAGGTTAAACCGGTTATAAGAGGGCAAATAAAAGCTAACACTGTCCATTTAACACTTTGAGTCTCTTTTTTTATGGTTAAAAGTGCAGTTGAACAAGGAAAATGGAATAAAGTGAATATAATAGTGTTAATTGCCGTAAGATTAGTCCAACCGTTATTTATAAATATATTCTTAAGTTCATTAAGACTACCATAATCGTTTAATCCGTTATTTGAACAATACGACATAATCATTAACGGTATAACTATTTCATTAGCCGGAAACCCCAAAATGAAAGACATTAAAATAGTTCCGTCAAGGCCAAAAATTTGGCCAATTGGATCTAGAAATTGTGTGCAATGATATAACAACGAATACCCGTGAATATCTATATTTGCAAACAACCAAATTATAAGTCCTGCTGGTGCAGCTACCATTACAGCGCGTCCTAATACGTATAGCGTTCTATCTAGCATAGAACGTATGAGTAGTTGACCAATTTTTGGAACTCGGTAAGGGGGAAGTTCTAATGTGAATGACGATGGGGTTCCTTTTAATATGGTTGAAGATAATATTTTTGACATAATTAGTGAAACCGAAATGCTTAACAAAATTACAAGTGTTAAGATAACCGAAGATATAATTTGTTGTGAAGTTCTATTTTCTGATAATATAAAGAACATAGAAATAATTGCTATGATTGCAGGAAATCTACCGTTACACGGAATGAAACTGTTTGTTATCATAGCAATAAGCCGTTCTCGTTTAGAATCTATAATTCTGCATCCTACTATTCCTGCTGCATTGCAACCAAATCCCATACAAGTTGTAAGAGCCTGCTTCCCGCATGCAGAACATTTTTTGAATGATTTATCAAGATTAAAAGCAACGCGAGGCAAGTAACCCAAATCTTCTAATAATGTAAAAAGAGGGAAGAATATTGCCATTGGCGGCAACATTACCGCTATAACCCAGCACAGTACCCTAAAAATACCATGAAACAATAAATCATTTATGATTGGCGTTAAACCGATCGATTCAAATAGCGAATGTAAATAATTTTCAATATTATTAAACAAATTACTTAAAAAAGTTGACGGGTAATTTGCGCCTTTTATTGTTATCCAAAAAACAATAAACAACAACAAAATCATAACCGCGTAACCGCTAATTTTGCCGGTTAGAAATTTATCGAGTTTTGAAGTAAGGTTGTCTTTTATTGTTGGCGCCTTTCTAACACATTTTTCTGTAATTTTTTCAGCAGTATGTACCAGCGTTGTAGTAATAATATCATCTGCATTTTTTATTGTGCTTGTGTATGATGGAAGTTTTGTATTTAAAAATTTTTCTGCAGCATAAATAGCTGTTAAATCATTGGTAATAAGTTTAATCGAAAGCCACCGTTCATTTAATTTTCCGTTACATATAGGTTTTAAAATTTTTGATAATTTAGTTATTTCTGTTTCTATTTCGGGCGTGTAGACGGTTACGACTGTGTTTTGTGAAAAAACTTTTTGTTGTATAAGATTTTTTAGTTCACGAATACCTGATTTATTTTTTGCAGAAGTTAGAATAACAGGTGCATCAAGCTCTTTGCTTAATAAATTTACATCTATTGTTATGCCTTTCAATTTTGCTTGGTCTATAAGGTTAATACAAACAATTACATTTTTTGTGATTTCCTTTATTTGTAAAACTAAGTTTAAATTACGCTCTAAACATGTGGCATCACATACAACTACAGTTACATCTGCGCCGGAAAAACAAATAAAATCTCTAGATACATCTTCTTCTGCTGAATGTGTTAGCATAGAATAACAGCCTGGTAAATCAACTATTTTTATATTTTTATTGCACTTATTTATATAACCGCTAGCCGATGTTACAGTTTTACCCGGCCAGTTACCTGTATGTTGTTTTAGACCCGTTAGCTGGTTAAATATGCTACTTTTACCAACGTTTGGGTTGCCGCATAATGCAACCAAAAGGTCATCACCGATTTCCTTATTAATAGAGTAATTTTTTATTGCCCGTTTTGAAACGGAATTTTTTGTAAGCCCCATAGTATCACCTCTTATATTCTAATATACGATATAAATTTCAAGTGGTGATAATAAAAGCTCCCGAAGATTATCTTCGGGAGTTGGTTTATAAATTATTTGAAAGTTTTTTTAAATATTTAAGCTCGCTTATTTGCAGTGGAAGTGCCAGCAAAAACGCCAAAAAGTCTGCGGTGGCTTGCGAAATAATTAAACCGTTTAATGAAAACAAGTAATTTAAAATTAAAATTGACGGAATAAACATAAGACCTTGCCTTGCCATTGCAAGTATTGTTGCTTTATAAACTTTTCCGATAGTTTGTGTCATCATATTGCTCATAATTACCCAAGACATAAACGGAAAAGTTATTAGTTGACATTTTAGTGTTGCAGTTCCAATTCTAATAACTTCCGGATCGTTTTTTTGGAATAATGAAATTAGGTTAGGGGAGAGCACAAATAATATTACAGACATCATTGTTAAGAAAATTGCAGCATATTTCACGCAAAAATAAAACGACTTTTCTACACGTTTATATAGTTTTGCTCCATAGTTAAAACCACAAACGGGTTGGAAACCTTGCCCAAAACCGATAAGTGCAGATGAGGCAAAGTGCATAATCCGATTTACAATCCCTATAGCCGCTACGGCTGCATCACCATATCCGCCGGCTACTGTATTTAAACAAATACTCGAAACAGCAGCTAATCCTTGTCGCGCAAGCGATGGCGTTCCACCAATTAGAATGTTTTTATAAATATTTAGCGATGGCTTAAAATTCCTAAAGCTAATATTCAAGCTGTCGCTTTTTTGAATTCCTATTATTAATAGCAAAAAACTTATAAATTGACTTATGATTGTTGCAATTGCAGCACCTTTAACACCCATATTAAACTTAAAAATAAATATAGGGTCTAATAATATATTTAAAATGCCACCGGTTGTAAGACCAATCATAGAAAATAAAGCATTGCCTTGAAAACGAAGTTCATTGTTAAGAACTAATGAGGAGCACATAAAAGGTGCACCAAGTAGTATGTAAAAAATATATTCTTTGGCAAATGGCATAATTGTGGGCGTAGCACCTAAGAACAACACAAACGGATCCATAAAAATAAATACTAAAATCGAAATTAGCGCACCAGTAATGAAGGCAGAAAAAAAGCCGACAGATGCCATAGTTTTTGCATTTTCTATATTTTTCTTACCTAGTTCTCTTGATATATAGTTTCCTGAACCATGACCAAAGAAAAAACCGGTTGCTTGAATAATATTCATAAGTGAAAAAGCAATACTAACTGCGCCTGTAGCACTGGTTTGATTAAGCTGACCAACAAAAAAAGTATCAGCCAAATTATATATAGTTGTTATAAGCATGCTAATGATAGTTGGAATTGCTAATTTTAAAATTAATTTTTCTAAGGGCTGTGTGGTCATGCGTATAAATTTTAAATCTTGGTTTTGATCTTGATTGTTTTCAATCATTTTTAACACTTCCTAATAAATACATTATAGCATAATACTTTTTGTAATGCTACGGAATATTTAGAAATTTTTATACATATTTATTTGTATAGAATTATGTGAGCGGAGGAAAGGCAATGACAACAGCAACAAGTATATATAAAGATATAGCTACCCGAACCGGCGGGGACATCTATATTGGAGTTGTGGGGCCGGTAAGAACCGGAAAGTCTACATTTATAAAAAGATTTATGGATATGTTGGTTATACCTAATATTTCGGAAGAGTTTTTAAAAGAACGTGCAAACGATGAATTGCCGCAATCGTCGGGCGGCAGGACTATTATGACTACAGAGCCAAAATTCATTCCTGAAAACGCAGTAAAAATTTCACTTGATGATAATGCTGAATTTAATGTTAGAATGATTGATTGTGTAGGATATATTGTGCCAAGTGCATTGGGGTATATAGAAGACGAACAGCCTCGAATGGTAATGACGCCTTGGTTTAATGATCCTATACCATTTGATTCTGCAGCAGAAATCGGTACAAGAAAGGTCATTAATGAGCATTCTACAATAGGTCTTGTAATAACTACCGATGGTTCAATAAGCGATATCCCAAGAAGCGAGTACGAAATTGCCGAACAACGCGTAATTGATGAATTAAAACAAATAAACAAACCGTTTATTGTGCTTTTAAATAGTATGTACCCATATTCTGATGAAGTAAGGAATATGTCAAATGAGTTATCGGTTAAATATTCCGTTCCAGTAATACCGGTAAACTGCACAGACTTAACAGAGGAAGATATTAAGCAAATTCTTGCAAGAATTCTATTTGAATTTCCGGTAAAAGAAGTTGGGATTTCAATGCCAAAATGGATAAACACACTATCAACAACCCATTGGCTTAGGTCAGATATTATAGAAACATTAAAAAATGCTTGTAACGGAATAAACCATATTAGAGATATTGCAGTTTTTGAAAAATGCATAAGTCAAAATCAACATATAAATAGTATAAATACGCAAAATATTGATTTGGGCAACGGCAGCATAAAAGTAAAGGCCGATATTGATAATGAGTTGTTTTACAAAATTCTTGCCGAAACGTGTAATATACAGATAAACGATGAGCAAGAATTACTAGATACTCTTATGGAACTTTCAAGTATAAAAAAAGAATACTTAAAATTTAAAAATGCGCTTGATGAGGTGGAAGCAACCGGATATGGAATTGTTATGCCTTCTATTGATGAATTATCGCTGCAAGAACCCGAGATCGTTCGTCAGGGTGGTAGATATGGAGTGCGATTAAAGGCAAGTGCACCTTCAATTCATATGATGAAAGCTAATATTACTACCGAAGTAAACCCAATTGTAGGCTCTGAAAAACAAAGTGAAGATCTTATTATGTATTTACTCAAAGAGTTTGAAGAGGATCCGGTTAAAATTTGGGATTCTAACATTTTTGGTAAATCGTTACACGAGCTTGTTAACGAAGGCTTACATACAAAACTTGCAAGAATGCCAGCCGATGCAAGAATGCGCTTACAAGAAACTATAGAACGTGTAATAAACGAAGGCTGTAGTGGATTAATTTGTATAATTTTATAGCAATAAATACCATTCGCATAGCGGGTGGTATTTTTTATATGCAAAACACAGTTAAACAAAGTCAAAAGCTCTTGTGTTTAAAGATATTGTGTGTTATAATTTCTCAGTAAAATTTTGTTAAAGCATAACAATAGGTGAGTATGTTCCGGCATAAAACATAAAATTTAAAAGGCACACTCCAAACGGAGTGTTCCTTTTTTATTGTTTTTTATTTTAAATTTTCAACTCAAATTTGACAAATTTTACAGTGTAATAGTTCTATAATGTAATTATTAAATGATAAGGTGGTGGAAGATATAGTTGTTTATGCTGATATACTTATATGTCTTAATACTGTAGTTAATTATTTGATTTTATCGGTAACAGAGAAGTTTTGTAATATTCAAGCAAAAAATTTTAGGCTTATTTTAGGGGCTTTTGTTGGAGCAATATTTTCATTGTATATATTCCTTCCACAATCTATATTTGTAGTTGAGTGTTTGGTAAGATTAACATTTAGCTCACTAATTGTTGTCGTGTCATTTGGGTGTAAAAAGATTATATCGTTATTTAAACAGATTTTGGTGTTTTACTGTGTTACGTTTATTTACGGTGGAATTATGTTTGCCTTATGGTATATATTAAAACCGCATGGAATGGTAATAAATAACGGAATAGTATATTTAAATATTTCTCCATTAATTTTAATTGTTTTATCAGTATTTGCATATGTAGTTATAACAATGTTCAGCAAAATTTATAAAACTTCGGCACAGTTAGTAACGCAAAAAATCGATATAATGTATAACCATAAAAACATAACAGTTACTGCTATGGTCGATTCTGGTAATTTTTTAAAAGATACAGTTACAAATTCAGAAATAATAATTGTTCAAAAAGACATTGGTGAGTATTTGTTTGGCGAAATAGATATAGTTGACAACGCTTATGCATGCGGCGACTACATAAAAATGAAAAATTTCAGGGTAATACCATACAAAACAGTATCTGGTAATGGCATAATGCCAGCCTTTAAATGTGATAGAGTTGCAATAAGAAAAAAAGATGGGCCAATTTTTAAAAGCAATGTGTTAATTGGTGTAATAGAGCAAAAATTTTCGGATGATTATTCTGCAATAATTAGTCCGTCGTTTATATTGGAGTGATAATTATGAAATTATTAAAAAGAATAATTACTTTTATTACAAGTATGTTTTATAAAAAACATTCTATAAATTATATAAACGGTCCGGAAACACTTCCCGAACCGCTTACCGTTGAACAAGAGACCTTGCTATTTGAAAAATTTGAGACTGACAATGATTTTGTTAAAGAGCAACTGATAATACATAATTTAAGACTTGTTGTTTATATTGCGCGTAAGTTTGAAACATCTAATGCGGGAGTAGAAGATTTAATTTCTATTGGTACAATAGGGCTTATAAAGGCTGTAAATACGTTTAGACCCGATAAAAATATAAAGTTAGCTACATATGCATCAAGGTGCATAGAAAATGAGATTTTAATGTTTTTAAGGAAAATATCGGTGAGGAAAAACGAAATATCAATAGACGAACCATTAAACAAAGATTGGGATGGAAATGAATTGTTGCTATCAGACGTACTAGGCAGTGAAACTGACGAAGTAAGTATGGAGATAGAACTGGAAGATGAGAGAAAAATGATTGTTATGTTAGTAGATGCATTACCTGTAAGAGAAAAGCAGATAATGGAATTGCGGTTTGGAATACATACCGGAGAAGAATATACCCAAAAGCAAGTGGCCGATATTTTAGGAATTTCACAGTCGTATATATCAAGACTAGAAAAAAGAATTATAAAAAAGTTGAAAACCGAAATTGAAAAGGCAGTTTGACTTTTAACTACTTTGTGTTAAAATAATTTTGAAAAGTTATTGGATTTTGTTTATTCGTGCATAGTTAAATATGTATTGCTGTGCAATACCAGCGTAATCTAATAAATTTACGGGTAAATTTCCGTTGTAAAGCGTTTTTAGAGCTTTCTTAATCCACACATCAACCGGAAATGCTTCTATGTGTTTTAGGCCGAATAAAAGGGTACAGTTGGCAACCTTTTCACCAACACCGTAAATAGTAGTAAGCTGAGTTAAGGCTGTTTTGTAATCTGTGTTAATAAGCTCTGAAAGATTAATTTGTTTTGTTGATACCTTTTTTGCTGCATCTAGTATATATTTTGCTCTAAATCCGCAGCGGATTTCTAATAAGTCTTCAACACTAACAGATGCTATTGTCTCGGCCGATGGAAAGGAATATAAATCATCACCAATTTTTTCACCAAATTTTACACATAAACGCTCTATAATTCCTTTAATTCGAGGTATGTTATTATTTTGTGATATTATAAATGAGCACAATGTCTCCCAGGGATCTTGGTTTAAAATTCTGATTCCGTTTGAAAATTCAATAGCCTTTTTTAAAACTGGGTCTTGCATAAATAGTTTTATTATACTATTATAATCACGATTTAAATCAAAGTAGTCGATCCATATGTTCTCAAAATCTTCTATATTAGTAGAATGCAATATAATATTGTTGCTGTCTTTAGATATTTTAAGAACTCTTGAATGAGCAATGCCTTGCCAAGTGTTATCTTGTATTTGTTTCCATCTAAATGCTTGACCACAATCAAGAGTGTCTTTTAAGTCGAAGCATGTTACATTTTTTATTATAATGTTTTGGTTTTTATACTCATATTCAAACAATTAAATCACCATAATTATTTTAACATAAAAGAATAAAAACGACAAGGGGAAATAAAATGAGGGATGATATTTGTACTATACCTATTAGCGAGGCGTTTGAAAAACAAGACGGGTGTCCACTATGCAATATGTATAAAATGGTAGAAGAAAGAATATTAACATATATAATGGGTGCCGCAATGATGGAACCCGATGTTAGAATAGAAACCAATAAAAAAGGTTTTTGTCTTAACCATTATAAAAAAATGTTGTCTATGCGAGGTAGATTATCTTTGGCTTTAATGCTTGAAACTCATATAGATGATACTGAGAAAAACAAACTAAACGCTTCAATTTTTGGAGTGTCGGTTAATAAGAATGTTAAGTCTATTAATAAACTTGAAAATTCATGTTTTGTATGTGAAAAAATAGAGTGGGGAACTTCTAGAATGATTTCTACACTATATAAAACATACTCCGAAAGTATAGAGTTTAAAGAGATGTTTGAAAAAACTCCAAATTTTTGCCTACCGCATTACAAAATGCTTTTAGAAGGCGCAAATAAACAGAGTTTGGGCAAGTATGCCGACAAGTTTTCTAAAACTGTTCATAAGATAACTAGCGAGTATATTAAGGAATTGGAAGATGACCTTAAATACTACTGTTCTATGTATGATTATAGAAATAATAAAGGTGAGCAAACCGACTGGAAAAATTCAAAGGACAGCGTAGAACGTGCAATTTCATTCTTAACCGGTAGTACCGATATGCTTTAATTTTGTTTACATAAAACTACAAAATTTACCAATGTTAATAGTTTAAATGGCTATTTAATGCGACTTTTTAAACTTATTAACCGAGTTATTAACATTTTTATGTTAACCTATCATTAAATAGTAGATTATTGAATAACCAAAAACTTCCTTGTTAAAACTATTATCATACATGTTTATTTTTGGGAGGAAAATGTTTTTGGTTAAGGGTGTAAATAAAACTATAATAGAAGTTGCTAACACTGAGAATGAATATTTTGAGCGAATTTTGTTTATTGTTAATTCAGATGCATTATCATTAGGTGATAAAAAATTAAAACAAGAAGCACAGAATATTTTAGGCAAATACGAATTTAATAATGTATCAACAACTCCACTAAGAAAATTATATATAAAAAGGAAAAGAAATATATTAATAGCATCGGTAAGTTGTAGTGTATTGATAATTGCAATTTTTGCAATTATAGGATTATTTTTATAGTTAATAGCTATTAAAAAAGCGAAGAAGAATTGTTTGGATTCTTCTTCGCTTTTTTATTTAAATATTAAACCATTCGTACGGAGATTTTTGCGCTTTTAAACAAGTTTCAAGTATTTTAATAATTCCAACAGTATCTGTATGTTTAACAGGTATTTGATTTGTTTTAAACATATGTATTATTGAATCAATTAGTCCCTTGAAAAAGTCATCATTAATAGTTAAGGTTTGGTTTGTATCGGAATAATTTATATGTAGAGTATAGTCGCACCAGCTTTTCATAAAATGCACTTCTGCGGTTTTATTGTCATCATATTTTATTACCCACGCAGGTAAATTGTTGTTGCCAACAAACATTACTTTTTGTGCATCAGTTCCCATTAAAACTGCAATTGGCTCTAACTGATGTATAAGATAATTAGACGGTTCACCACAACCAACACTAATTATGGAATTTATATTTTTGTTATCTGTGTTTTGCAGTTTTTCGGAAAAGCGCAACGCAGATGTTGAAAAGCAAGGAGAATTGTGTTTTTCGGCTATGTCAAAAATTTGTTTAGCTTCGTCACCGATTAAAGAAAATGTTTTATCTATAAAAGTGGGTTTACCTGACTGCAACGCTTTATTAGAAAGCTCATAATGCATTTGTGGGTCATCTGGCGATAAAACAACAATGCAATCACTAAGTTCAACTAACTGTTCAATTGAATCTAATAATGTTACAGAATATTTTTTTGCCCATTCGGCATTAGTTAGTGCATTTTCGTGCGGAGATTCAATTGCCGCATAAGCATATTTAACCTGAAATTCACCGCCGCTTTGATCATATATCCAAGCAGGGTAGTTGTTTGCGTGCCATTCGTCTAAATAATAATCAATAAAGCCTACTGTTTTCATAGTTTTCTCCTTTAATCTAATACAATTTCTTTATGTTGCTCAGCAGAATCATATAGTGCTTGCATTAGTTTTGAAGTTAAAATGTTTGTATCAATATTTGAAGGTAATTTTTCACCTGTTTGTATGCATTTTACAAAAGCATTAATTTCGTTTTCAAAATGATTATTAGTTGTAAAACTTGTTTTTGTTGTAGTAAGCATACCCGACTTTGCGCCATAAAGGGTAAAATCAGCACCGTATTGCAAACGAACACCGCCTTTATCACCAATAAAATCAATAAACATTTCATTTTCACCAATGTTCTGTGCCCATGCGCCGTTTAATGTGATTGTAGGACCTTCTGTGCGCACAAGACCTGTAATGCCTTCTTCAACATCATAAGTACCGTCTAGTTTTGGTGGGCCTGCCCACATATCAACATAAGTATATTCACTCATATTACTTCCAAGCTTGCTAAATGTTTCTGCAGTAACAGTTTTAACTTTAGGATCAGAGCAGCAGTACATAACAATATCTAGAAAATGTACGCCCCAGTCAATTAGAACGCCACCGCCGGAAATTTCTTTGGTAGTAAATGCACCGCCAAGACCGGGAATTGATCTGTGTGAGCGAAAACTAATGTAAACTTGGTAAACGTCACCAAGTTCACCAGAGTCTATAAGTGATTTAATTTTATTTACAGAGTCGTTAAAACGGTTAACAACGCCGATGTTTAATATTTTTCCTGTTTGTTTTTGTGCATCTAGCATTAACAAAGCTTCTTCGTATGTTCTAGCAGCAGGTTTTTCGCATAGAACGTTTTTGCCGGCTTTTAAAAAGTCAATGCTTATTTGCGCATGTACATTGTTAGGTGTACAAACAGAAACTGCGGTAATTTCAGGATCGTTTAAAATTTCGTGGTAATCATATACAGCTTTACCGCATTTATAATGTTCCACAGCTTTATCAGCACGTTCGGGTATAATATCACAAAAATATTTAATTTCTGCTTCTTCGTTTTTTAGATATGACGGGATATGCGCAAAATTTGCGATATTTCCGCAACCAATGACTGCAACTTTCATTTTACTCATAAAAACACATCCTTTTAGTATTTTATATAAATATTATATCGAAGTAGTAAGTTTATTCAAGCGCTCAATTTGTTTATTAACTTATCAAAGTTTGCTATTATTTAAAAATTATGACTTTTTTTGTAAATATTTATTGAAATTATAGTTGTTATATATTAGTATTGTAATTGAGGTAAGGTGAGAGAAGTTGTTAGATTTTGGAAAGAGATTTCATTATGATCATTCGTTTTTATTAGAATCAATAAAACTTGGATATTGGGAACTGTTTCAGATTGGAGAACTATGTTTAGAGCCTGAAAACACAGTTGAAGCTCACGACCAAAAATGCTATGAGCTTAGTTATATAATTTCGGGAAGCGGTAGTTTTGTGCACAATGGCAAGTCAAAAGGAGTTATGCCGGGTGATTTAATATTTTCACCTTGTATAGGTACTCATGAAATTGTAGCTGATGAATATAATCAACTGCATTATGCATATGTTGGTTTTAAACCTATAGCAAATAATGATGTTTTTTTGGAATATAATAATTTCTTTTCTGAAAATATTGCAAGATTTTGTTCTAAAGATAGCAATGTTTATAAGATTTTTAGGAATTGTATAGATGAATTTCATCGTGAACAGCCAACAGATTTTTTGATGGTTGAAGCTTGTTTAACTAGGCTCATAATTACTTGTTACAGAATTTTTACACAAAATACCGATGTTGCCAACTATACTGCAGGAATTAAAAATTCCGGTCAACTTTTATATAGAGTAATAAAGTATATTGAGCAGAATTCGCATACTAATTTAACCGTTAAGTCCGTTGCGAATGGTGTAGGGTATAGTTCATTTTATTTATCTCATATTTTTAAAGAAAAAATGGGCGTTACAATCCAGGAGTTTATAAAAACACGTCGTATTGAACGCGCTAAAGAATTAATGTTGTTGAATAGATTTACTTTAACACAAATTGCCGAGCAGTTAGGATATATTAATGTACAAACTTTTAGCCGTACCTTTAAAAACATAATTGGAATACCTCCTGCTCAGTTTTTAAAAGAGAGTACTAAAAATAAAAACTCCACTACCAATTAGGTGTGGAGTTTTTTTATCTGCTTAAAAATTATTTTTTTGTTAGAGCATCTCTAATATCGCGAAGAATATCTTCTGTGGTTTCAGCAGGTTCCTCGGCGGCTTCTTCAATTTCTTCTTTCTTTTCGAGCTTACTCTTAAATGCTAAAATTATTTTGAGCATTATAAATATGCAAATTGCAATGATTAAAAAGTCGATAATTGTTTGAATGAAATTACCGTATTTAAGGGCATTTTCTGCTGTTAGGATTTTTCCTTCAGCATCGACTACAGCTTCTTTTATAACCCATTTCCAGTCAGTAACATTTAAACCACCCGTAATAATACCGATTAGCGGCATAATAACATCGTTAACCAAACTTGTAACAATTTTACCAAAAGCACCGCCTATGATAACCGCAACAGCCATATCAACAACATTACCTTTAGCAATAAACGCCTTAAATTCGTTGATAAATTTTTTCATAAAAGTTTCTCCTTTGTAACTTTATTTGTCTATATTGTAAGTTATATGTAGAAAATTGTCAACCAAAAAACCTTGTTAAAATCATAAAACTGAAGAAATGTCAATATAATTTAACATAATGCAATTTAAGGAGAGAAACGAGATGGACATTAATACCAAAAACACTAGCGTTGCTGTAAATAATATAATTTACGATAAAAATTTAGAACTTCCAATTGATGTTGATTTTTCAATGCCTGATTATTGCCCCGAAATTAATAAGGTATTAAAATGTAAGGCTACAACAAGGGTTTTCAACAAATCATTAAATGGTCAAATAGTAACTATTGATGGTAACACATGTATAAATGTTTTATATTCTGACGAAAACTGTAATGTGTTTAATTATGAATACAATATTCCGTTCAGTAAATCAGTCGATACAGGTTTTGATTTAACAGATGGCAATGTTTTTTGTAAATCAAATACTGAATATTTAAATTGTAGAGTTGTAACAAAAAGAAAAATTGAAATTCATGGGGCATCGTGTTTAAGTATTAAAGTAAATTCTAAACGCACATCAAATATTATTTGTGAGGCACAAGGAGCACAGATAAAAACAAATTGCAATACGGCATGTGTAACGGTTGACATTGGAAGTATTGAGAAAAATTTAATTATTGAGGAAGAACTGAACATATCTAATCAGCCTGCTGTGAGAAACATAATTAGGTATGATGCAAACACGGTTATTAAAGACAGCAAAATAATAGGTAAGAAGGCAGTAATAAAAGGCGAATTTACATTATTTATGTTATATTCGCATGATAATGAATCTGTGCCACAAAGCTTTGAACAAGTCCTGCCGTTCAGCCAAATCATTGATATAGATACTCTAACAGAAGAGTGTATGCTAGATGTAAAATGTGATATTATAAATTTAGAAATAAAACCTAGAACTCAGCCAGACGGTTATTTTACAGAATTCATTTTATGCTCAAAACTATGTATAAGTGTAAATGCTTTTTGTAACAGTGAATTTAATGTTGTATTTGATGCATATTCAACAAGATACGATACCCAGCTTAAATTTGAAAACGTTTGTCTTGAAAAAATGGTGAAAGAAGTAAACGATAATTTTATTTGCACTAAAAAAATTGAGTTTTCAGATGGTGACATTGAAAATATTATAGATATTTGGTCAGAAAACTCACGTTTTTCATCAGCATATGACGGTAAAAATATTATAATTAACGGAACGGCAATAATTTGTATATTAGCTAGAGATAATTCGAATAATTGCGTGTATCATGAAAGGCCAGTTGACTATGAATATAAGCTTGAAATTGACGATGCTTTTGACGATATAAAATGCGAACCTAATATTGTATCAAATGTTGTTGGATACAGTTTAAATGAGCTTAATTGCTTAGATGTTAAGGTGCAAATTAATATTTCTGCCATTGTTTTTAACTGTAAAAAAATAAATGTAGTAACCAAAATTACGGTTAATGAATGCGAAAAAACAAATACTGCTAAAGATATATCGTTATACATTTACTATGCAGAAAAAGGTGAGCATCTTTGGGATATTGCACGAAAATATAATTCTTGTAAAGATGATATAATCAAAATAAATGACTTAAACAGTGATGAGCTACCGTGTGATAAAGCTCTTGTAATACCTGTATGCTAATATAAAAAATGCTCCCAAGAAAAACTTGGGAGTATTTTTATAGTTTAAATTTACATCTTCTGCTAATTTCTGTTGCTGCTGATTTTAGATATTTAATATTATCGTCAGTTATTTTGTTTAAAGATGCAAGACCGAGTGCGGCAATACAGTTTTTGTCATACATAATCGGAACAGAATAACCATAAGAAACAGTATCGTTAAAAGTTCTATGATGTGCAGAATATTTTTGTTCTCTTATTACCTTAAGCTCTTTAAGTAATTGTTCGTGAGAATCTAAATTCCAATCATTGTAACTTGGAAAACCGTACTTATCTATTATATTTTTCAATTCCCACGCTGGCAGATTGGCTAATAAAACTCTGCCGCTAGAAGCATTAAATAAATTTTCAATAATTATATTTCCGCTCTCTAAAGATACGTCTCCAACCACATAATCTATACAAATTCTCTTGCCGGAACGCAGAACACACAAAACGCAGGTACAACCAGTGTTTTTGTTTAACCACTGAAGTACACTATGAGATATATCACAAAGTTCTTGATTGTATTTTCCGTGTCTGGTTAGATAGTATGTGCCGTATCCTATACGCCAACGTCGGCTATTGTTTGGTTGTTCAACAAAGTTTTCTGATTCTAGAGTTTTTAGTATGTGTGAGCATGTGCTTTTGTTAATATTAGTCATTTGAGCAATATCACAAAGATTGAGACCGCCTTCACCTGAAGATGATAGTACGTTTAATATGCGCATACATTTTTTTACCGAAAGTATCATATAATCACCCAAATGAATAATAACATTAAAAGAAGAGCCGTCAATAGATTTCATAATATAAAATCTATTGACGGACAAATATTTATCATTTATATTTTAAATACTTAAAATGTCAAATATGCTAACTAAGTTTGAACATTTAAAAGATTTAACCTTTTTGTCAATTGCACCGCTTACATCGCAAGGTGTAATAAAAGCAATTTCTTTTGCAAATTCATCTTTAATATGTTCAACGTTACCAAATACAGAAACAATTTCGTCGTATGCTGATTTTACATCATCGGTACTTACGCGCACATATTTTTTACTAGATACCTCGTTGTAATCAAGAATGTAGTTATCTTGAGCTTTATCCCAATACAAGTATTTTCTTGCCGATAAATGCTTAACACAGTCTATAACGTCTGCAACAACAGCAGATGCGGTTGGGCTTTTACCGGCACCGCGGCCATAGAACATTACGTCGTCTGTTGCATCACCGCGTACCATTACTGCATTGTAAACATCGTTAACATTAGAAATTACACAGTCACGGCTAACAAGGGCAGGGTGTACGCAAGCACTAATTTTATTATCATTAATCTTTTTTGCGTGGCCAATTAGTTTAATAACATAGTTCAGCCTATCGGCGTATTCAACGTCTTGTGCCGTTATGTTAGTTATGCCGTCGGTTTTTACGTCTGCCGGATAAACATGTTTTCCAAAAGCAAGAGAGGCTAAAATACATATTTTTCTGCAAGCGTCATGACCGTCTACATCGGCTGACGGATCGCGCTCAGCATAACCTAAGTCTTGAGCAAGGCGTAGTGCATCTTCAAAACTCATATTTTCTGTAAACATTCTTGTTAAAATAAAGTTAGTTGTACCATTAAGTATACCAACAACTTCGGTTATTTCATTAGCAGCAAGACATTGAGCCATGGGGCGTAGTATGGGTATACCGCCGCCAACGCTTGCTTCAAATAAGAAGTTAACATTATTCTTAAGGGCAATTTCAAGTAATTCATCACCTTTAGCCGCAACTAGCTCTTTGTTAGAGGTTACAACATTTTTGCCTTTAAGCAAACACTGTTTAACAAAATCATATGCGGGGGTAATGCCGCCCATAACCTCTACAACTACTTTTACATCGTCATCATTTAGAATTGTGTTAAAATCTTTTATAAATAGATTGCTATATTCAAGATCGCTAAAATCTTTAATATCAAGAATGTATTTTAAGTTAATTTTTTTCTTTGCACTGTTTTCAAGTCTTCTTGAATGGTATATCATAAGCTCAGCAACGCCAGAGCCAACAACACCATGACCAATTAATGCTACATTTACCATTTTTGTATCTCCTTTTGGACAATGCCGTATTAAACAATTTTAGCCGAAATTGTTATAGGCAGTTTTTTGATTTGCTCTAAAATTTTGTCAGTGTCTATGTTTACAGAGTCTGTTCTAAAAGTTATATTTACCGAGGCGGTACCATCGATGGGTAACGACTGATTCAAGGTTAGAATGTTTGCTCCGATTTTATACAGCAAAGAAGCAATCTGTGAGAACGCACCTGCTGTATCTTTTAACACTGCATGGATTGTTACGATATTTTTTTCATCGTTTCCGTTGTAAACAAACACACTATCTTTGTATTTGTAATATGCGCTTCGCGATATTCCGACTAATTTCACGGCATCGCTCACGCTTTTTGCTTTATTAGAAAGCAGTATTTGCTTTACAGCAATAACATCATTAAAAACCGATGGCGCTACGTTTCGGTTGATTAATAAAAATTCATTATTTATCAAAAACTGTTCACCTACCGCGGACAATGGTTTGTAAGTGTAATACAGTTTACCATATTAATTGTTCATTTGCAATACAAAAGATTAATTTTTTTAAAATAAATGTAAATATTTATTGACTTAAAATTAAATAATGGATATCATAAGTTTGAGGGAGTGAAACGATGACTATTGATAAAAAGAAGAATTTTTTAATAAACATGTTTTTTATTGTGGTTGTTTTTGCAATTGCATATTTTTCGCTTAAATTTTTGACAGTTTATTTATTGCCTTTTGCTATTGGTTTGTTAATATCATTACTTGCTCAAAAACCGGTAGCTTACATTAGCAAAAAAACAAAAATTAAAACGAGCATAGTTGCCGTTACTTTTGTTATAATTGTATATTCATTAGTTTGCTTTTTGCTTTTTGTACTTGGATATACATTATATGGCCAATTGTCAGATTTTGTGAAAAAATTACCAGATTATATTCCGGTGATTACATCAGCTTTTGAAAGCTTAAGCACAAAAACACTTTCAATTCTTAATAATATTCCAGCAGATATTGCAACAATGATATCAGACGTACCCACTAATCTTATATCAAGCGCTGCTAAGTATATTGCAGAGTTTGTTCCATCACTTGCTGCTAATTTAGTTAAATCGTTCCCAAAACTGTTAATTTCAACAATAGTTACAATTGTTGCAAGTTGCTACATTGCAAAAGAATATAATAACATTATTAAGTTTTTGCATAAAAACTTTCCAAGCAAACCACTAAAGGTCATATCTGCTGTTAAACGTTTGTTCTTTGAAAACATATTTAAAATCATTCGTGGATATTTGGTTTTAATGGTCATTACTTTCGCAATATTATCATTAGGTTTGGGCATTCTTGGTGTTGATAGTTTTATTTTCATAGCTGCAATTATAGCGTTGGTTGATTTGTTTCCGGTGCTGGGAACTGGCACGGTTTTAATTCCTTGGTCTATAATTGAAATTGTTGTTAATAAAAATATACTTATGGCTGTTGGTACTATTTTGTTATACCTTGTAATTACCGTTGCGCGTAATTTCTTAGAGCCCAAAATAATAGGTGAACAGATGGGTTTGCATCCACTTATAACCCTTATTGCTTTGTTCTGCGGATTAAGACTGTTTGGAATTATAGGTATGTTTGGTTTACCGATTGCCCTTATGATAATTACAAAATTGCATCAAGAAGGAATTATTACTCTTTGGAATATAAAAAAGGAAGACTAGGTTTTAGATAACAAATATTAAAAGCTTGTGTTTTTAGTGCAGGAGGATTTTTATGTTATTGCCACAATATTGTTCTCAAGTTAAAACTTTTGATAGATGGGAAATTACCTTTGATAAAGATTCAAATGTTACTGATGTTGAGCTTTTAAAGCCCGACGGTACAACAGAAACGGTTGAAACATTTATATATCAACCAGCTGTATTTGAGTATAATGACCGTGGTTATGAAACTGTTATTGCTAATGGAGATGTACAACTGGTTGCAAGATTCACTCCTGATGTAGTTGGAATCTATAAGTTTACTGTTCATTGTAACAATAAAACATCTTTTACCGGTGAGTTTTACGCCGAACAGGGCGACTGGGCTAATTCCTACGTTGGTGTGAGCCAAAAAGATGCACGTTATTTTGCACTTTCAAACGGAGATTGCTTTTTTCCGATTGCTGCAAATATAGTTAGGCCTGACAGTTTTCCTGCTGCATCTGGTACAGAGTTTGGTAGGACCAACAAAGAAGATACTATGGGTCTTAAACAATATGAATGGTGGTTTAAACAGTTTTCTCAAAACGGCGGTAACTTTGTGCGCTTGTGGCTTTCTACACCTTATTTTAATGTAGAAACCGATGATCCGAGTGAATTTAATTATTTACAATTTACTAAGCTAGATGAAATGGTTAAGCTAGCTAAAAAATACTCTATTAGACTAAAATTTACTTTTGATTATTTTAGAGTATTTGCTGCTGAAAAAACAGAAAATGCTATATTTTGCAAAACATTAAAATATAAAGATAAGGTTTGCAAATCTGGGTCTGAATGGATTAATTCAGAACTCTGGCAAGGTTTTTGGTTTAAAAAGGTTGATGAATACATTAAGCGTTATGCCGGTGATCCAACTGTTTTCTGTTTTGAACTTTGGAACGAAATGAATTGTTTTGACGCGACCTTTGAAGAGGTAACGGAATTTACTGCACGTGCTTTAAGGTATTTACACAAAAAAGCACCTAAAAATATGTCTGTTAACTCACTTGGCAGTTTTGATGTTCCTTCGTTTACAAAATGCCTAGATGCTTTTAAAATGGATGAAATGAGCTTTCAACAGTTACATAGATATCTTGATCAAGGGGCAAAAATTGAGGTAGTAAGAAAAGATCCAATAGCTCTTATTAAAGATGGTTTGGAATATGTTAAACGTCCCGATAAGCCATTTGTGCTTGCCGAAACAGGAGCTGTAAACGACTGTCATTCTTCGTATTTCAGATATTATTCTTTTGATCACAACGGCATAATTATGACCGATGTAACATATGCACCGTTCTTTTTCGAAAGTGCTTCTACGGGTCAAATATGGCACTGGAGTTATTATATTGATAACAAAAATCTTTGGAAATACTATTCACCGATTGCCAATATGGTAAAGGGAGAAAACCTTGATGGGCAAGGATTAAAATCTAACGATTTATCTAATGATAAGGCTTGGATTCTTCTATTAGAGGGCGAAAATAATACTTACGGTTACATTAAAAACAAAGAATTATCCTGGTACAACGTTATTAGGGATATGAATGATGTTAACGTGTTAGATACATTCGAGGTGCCTATCAAATCTACCGGTGATCTTACTGTTTATAACATATGGAATGATGAAAATTTAAGCGTTAAACTTGAAGATAATAAACTTGTGGTTTCTAACTTAGTAAACGGAATTTTGTTTAAAATTAAAAAATAAAAAAGCAATGCCGAAGGTTATTCTTCGGCATTACTTTTTTTGTTTAATCTACGTTCTTTGCAATATATGCATTCATTTTTTATTTCATTAATGCTTTTAGATACAGGGCCCTTTATAAACACTTGTCCGTATAGTACAGAGCAATCGCTATATTTATGATATGTGTTATTAGCATCTACATACCACATTAGCTCTTCTGGGTTTGAGTCGGTGTTAGAATTAGAATTCTGTAAAATCATAACACAAAGTAGTGAAATAATAATGCATAATAAAAATGTGCTGATTAAAATCATTTTTATGTTTAGACGGACTTTTTTACTAATACAGATGGTTACTTCTTCTGATAGTTCGGATTTTTGATCTAACTGCAGATTTTTAAAAATTTGAAGACAGTAGTTATTGTTTAGACCTGTGAAGTTTTTAATTTGTAACATGGAATGTATATTTTTGGCTTTTAAAAGCGGGGTAGGGGCAAGTAATTCTATTGCGAATTTTGTGGCACTATCTTTAGAATCAAAATTCTTTTGTATATCTAAAATAAGTGGAAATACACCGCTTGATAACTTTTCTAAATTAATTTTACCTAAAAAGTATGCTGAGGCAAACAGAATATCGCTTTTATTTAGGGTATCGCGATAAAATACATATTTATGTTTAAAATCATCAGAAACAAACATAAAAGCTAACTTAACCGATTTTGTGGGTAGCGAAAATTTATGTATAATGTCTTCGCTCTCGGAAAAAGCACAAAGAGAAAAACCTTGCTCTGTATACAGTTTCTTAAGAGTTTTAAGGTTTAATGGATACGATATTTGTTCGCTTTTTAGTATGTACTCGTGTACTATGTTTATAATATTGTTTTTCAATTATATGCACCTAAAATGTAAAATTAGAAAATATAGGGCCCCACCAAAGTGGAGCCCTATATTTTTGGAGCTGCTAACCGGACTCGAACCGGTGACCTCTTCCTTACCAAGGAAGTGCTCTACCTCCTGAGCCATAGCAGCGTGGCACTGTTAGACATTATATGATAATAGAATACGAATGTCAAGAAGTTTTTTTGTAGTTAAACAAATTAATATGTAAAAACTAAAAGGTTAAAAAAGGTTACAAGGTTGCCATTTTTATTGACATTAAATGCTCGATTTGATAAAATATTATGAAATATTATGGGGTATATTCGTTTTGTACAAATGCCCGGTTAATATAGGAGATGCTTGTATGGTTAAAAGTATGACCGGTTTCGGTAGAGCACAAAAAATTGTTGATACTTTAGATATTACGGTTGAGATTAAATCGGTCAATCATAAATATTTTGAGTTTACGGCCAAAACACCCAGATCATTTGGCTTTTTAGATGAAAAACTTAAAAATTATGTAAAATCTAGAGTATCTCGCGGTAAAATTGAATTATATGTGTCTGTTGTGTCTGCTGTTGCTGATGATTCTACAACAGTTGAACTCGATGTTGGACTTGCACAAAGCTACTACAACGCACTCAAACAAATAAGCGAGGTTTTACCCCTTAAAGACGATATCACCGCATCGGTTTTAGCGCGCAATAATGATATTTTTATTGTTAGGCGCACACCTTTAGATGAGGACACAATAACAAATGCAGTATTATCTGTTACTGAATGTGCTGTTAATGAGTTTATTTCTATGCGTGAAAACGAAGGCGAGAAATTAGTTGCTGATGTTTGCGGAAGGCTTAATGTAATACTCGATAACGTTGGTTTTATTGAGGGACGTTCTGAAAAAACGACCGCAGAATACAGACAGAGGCTTGAAGATAAAATTAAAGATTTACTTGGCGATGTACAAGTTGATGAACAGCGTTTACTTACCGAAACTGCTATTTTTGCCGATAAAATAGCAGTTGATGAAGAAACTGTTAGGCTCAGAAGTCATATTGAACAGTTTAAAAAGATGCTTGATTCAACCGATGCAGTTGGACGAAAGTTCGATTTTTTAGTTCAAGAAATGAACAGAGAAACAAATACTATAGGTTCTAAATCGCAGGATATTGAAATTTCATACAAAGTTGTAGATATTAAAGCTGAAATTGAAAAAATCAGAGAACAAATACAAAACATTGAGTAAGTAGGTGCATTTATGAAACTAATTAATATTGGCTTTGGCAACATGGTATCTTCGAGCAGACTGGTTGCTATTGTAAGCCCAGAGTCTGCGCCTATTAAACGCATCATACAAGAAGCTAAGGAGCAAGGTACGCTTATTGATGCTACTCACGGAAGAAGAACCCGCGCTGTTATTATTACAGATAGCGACCATGTTATTCTTACTTATCTCCAGTCTGAAACAGTTGCAAATAGAATAAACGAAGAAGATGTTTCGGTTGATAGCGATGAGGAGATGCAAGATGAATAGAGGACGTTTATTTATTTTTTCGGGTCCATCTGGGTCTGGTAAAGATACAGTTTTAAAGGAAATTTTGCAAAAAGCGCCAATGACAATGCTGTCAATTTCGAGCATAACCAGAAAAATGCGTCCGGGCGAAGTCGAAGGTGAAAAATATCATTTTATTAGCCGCGAGGAGTTTGAAGAATTAATTAATAACGACGATCTACTTGAATATAATGTTTTTGTTGGTAATTATTATGGTACTCCCAAAAAGCCTGTTTTAGATGCCTTAGAAAAAGGTATAGATGTAATTTTAGAAGTTGATGTAAACGGTGCAAAAACTGTACTTGAAAAAATGCCTAATGCTGTTAGCATATTTATGCTTCCGCCATCTATGTCAATTTTGCGTCAGCGGCTCATTAACAGAGCAACCGATGATATGTCGGTAATAGAAAAAAGGTTAATTGAGGCAAAGCGTGAAATATCTTCTGCACATATTTATGATTATATTATTGTTAACGATGATATAAACGTTGTGGTTGACGATATGTTGTCAATACTTAAATCTGAAAGATTAAAAATTGATAGAAATAAACATTTAATTAATGAGGTGTTACAAGATGCTTAACAAATCTATTGGAATCTTAATTAATAACTGCGAAAACAGATACAAACTTGTTCTGAATATCGCAAAATCTGCAAGACGCATTTCACAAAAAGCTCAAGATGATAAGGTTATTCTTGAAGAAAAGCCGGTAACTCTTGCTATGAACGAAATGGCTGCAAAAACACAATCTAAAGGCTAATAAAGGTAATTAGTAATGCTTGTTGCAAGCGTTGTTGTTGAAAAGTGTCTGCACAGTTTCGATAAAATGTACGATTATGCAATTCCCGAACATTTGTCTTTTGCATGTAAGCCGGGTTGCAGAGTAACCGTGCCGTTTGGTAATGCTAATACTTTACGTCAGGCAATAGTTTTTTCGGTATATAATAATGATTTAATTGGTTTAAAGTCTGTTTTTTCGGTTGAAGACGAAGAACCGGTTTTAAACGATGAAATGTTAAAGCTTTGCATTTATATGCGAGAGCATACTTTTTGTACCTATTTTGATGCCGTAAGTGCAGTTTTACCTACAGGCATGGGCCTTAAAATGCTCATCAGGTATTGTGCACTACCCGGCGTAGATACTAACATACTAGATACTTTAACCGAAGATCAAAGATTTATATACAACTATCTGTTAAATAAAAGTGATGGTATTGAGCAAAAGAAGTTACTTAGCTCGTTAAAGTTATTGTTAGATAGTGATATTCTTCATAAAATGCTTAAAAAAGGCGTTTTATATAAGTCTACATCTGCTGTTCGTCATACCGGTGATGCAACTCAGAAAATGGCAAGAATTTTAGATGCTAATGAACAAAGGTTCACTCCTAAGCAATCTTTGGTTATTGAACTTTTAAATGACATTGGCACAGCCGGTGTTAAAGAAATAATGTATTTTACCGGTGTTTCCAACGCAGTCATAAATACTCTTGCAAAAAATGGTGCAATAGAACTTTTTGACGAACAAATTTTTCGTGCACCGTGTCAGCGAAGTGATGTTTGCGATGCTAAATCGGTTACCTTAAGCGAATCTCAACAAAAAGTTTACGAAAACTTACTTAGCGACTATAATTGCTCAAACGCTAAAGTTGCATTGCTTTATGGAATTACCGGAAGCGGTAAAACACAGGTTTATTTAAAATTGGTAGATAAGGCAATAGAACAAAACAAAGGCGTTATTGTAATGGTGCCTGAAATTGCGCTTACGCCGCAAACATTTGAAATTTTCAACAAGCGTTATGGAGATAAAATAGCGCTATTTCACAGTGCTATGTCTATAGGGCAACGAATGGACGAGTGGAAACGAATAAAAAACAAGTCGGCCCAAATTGCCGTTGGCACTCGTTCTGCTATTTTTGCTCCATTTGATGATATTGGGCTTATAATTATGGACGAAGAACAAGAGCGTTCATACAAATCAGAGATGAGTCCTCGTTTTCATGCGCGTGATATAGCAAAGTTTAGGGTTGCACATAATAATGCATTGCTTGTTTTGGCATCGGCGACCCCGTCGATTGAAAGCTATACTGCCGCACAAGAAGGAAAATATTCTCTTTATAAACTAACCGAACGTTATGGTAAAGCTGTTTTACCTAATGTGGTGACGGTAGATATGCGCAAAGAGTTGTCTAATAACTCTAAAAGTGCTTTTAGTACTACGCTTTTAGAAGAGTTAAAATCAACTTTAAACGACTCTAAGCAAGCCATATTATTGTTAAACCGTAGAGGACACAATACGTTTGTGTCGTGTGCGAGTTGCGGTAATGTTGCTACTTGTCCAAACTGTAGCATTTCAATGACATATCATTCAGCAAACAAACGTCTTATGTGTCATTATTGCGGTCACTCTACAACCGACTTTTCAAAATGCTCGGTATGTGGCAGTGAACATATTAGATTTATGGGTATGGGTACACAATCTGTTGAACAAGAATTGTTGGCGTTGTTCCCAGATAAAAAAATTCTAAGAATGGATGCTGACAGTACTTCTACAAGACGTTCATATTCGGAAAAACTGTCTGCATTTGCAAATGGTGAATATGACGTTATGATTGGCACACAAATGGTGGCTAAGGGACTTAACTTTCCTAAGGTTACTCTGGTTGGTGTTATTGGTGCCGACAGTTCAATGTATAGTGACGATTACAGAAGCTACGAGCGTAGTTTTTCACTTCTCACTCAAGTAGTTGGTCGTTCGGGTCGCGGAGATTTTGAAGGTAAAGCAATAATTCAAACAATTAACCCCGACAGTAATTTAATTAGTGTAGCAGCAAAGCAAGATTACGAATCTTTTTATAATGAAGAAATTCTTACCCGCAAACTAATGGTTTATCCGCCATTTTGTGATATTGTGCTAATTGCTTGCTCGGCTATTAGCAGACAAATGTCAGAAACAATTATTAAATTACTTTTTGGTGTTATTAAAAAATTAGTGGACACCGATTTTAATGATGTCAAGGTAATTATACTTAGTCCATCACCGGCAACTGTGGTTAAGGTTAGTAACAAGTATAGATACCGTATGATAATAAAGTGCAAAAACAACAAACGTTTTAGAGAACTTTTAAGAAAAGCAATTGGAATTATAGATAAAGAACACAAAAAAGAGGTTTATTCTTTAACTGTAGATATTAATCCTGAAAGTGTTTTATAGGAGGAAAAAATGGCTATTAGAAACATAGTTAAAAAAGGCGATGACGTTCTTAAAAAAACAAGTCGCACGGTATTGTCGTTTGATGAGCGTTTATCACAGCTTCTTGACGATATGGCAGATACTATGTATAAAGCCGATGGTTGCGGTTTGGCCGCTCCACAGGTTGGTATTTTAAAAAGAGTTTGCATTATAGACGTTGGTGAAGGAATTATAGAATTGGTTAACCCTGTAGTCGTAGAGCAAAATGGAACTCAACACGAGCAAGAAGGGTGCCTTTCGGTCCCCGGTGTTTATGATGTTGTTGAGCGTCCGATGTGGGTAAAGGTTAGGGCACAAAACCGTCATGGTGAAACATTTTTTGTAGAGGGTGAAAATTTAAAAGCAAGAGCTCTCTGCCACGAGATTGATCATTTAAACGGTATATTATTTACCGATAAGATTTACAAAGGCTAAGGTATTTTTATGCGAATTGTTTTTATGGGTACGCCAGATTTTGCTGTAGGTTGTTTAGAGTCGCTTTATAACGATAACCATGAAATCGTGGCTGTTTTTACTCAGCCTGATAAACCGCAGGGCAGAAAAATGGTTATTACTCCGCCGCCTGTTAAAGTTAAGGCCCTAGAACTAGGTTTGCAGGTTTATCAGCCACAAACCTTTAAGGATGGTACGGCACAAGAAATATTATCTAATATTAATCCTGATTTAATAGTTGTGGTTGCATACGGAAAAATTTTGCCGCAGTCGGTATTAGACATTCCAAAATATGGTTGTGTAAATGTACACGCATCGCTTTTACCGCGTCACAGAGGCGCATCGCCTATACAGTGGTCAATTGTATGTGGTGACAAATATACAGGTGTTTGTACTATGCAAATGGATGCGGGCATGGATACAGGCGATATATTGTTATGTGAAAAAACAGAAATTTGCAACAACGAAACCGCCGGTGAGCTTTGGGATAGACTGTCTATTATGGGTGCCGAACTTATTAAGAAAACAGTTAACAATCTTGACAACATAAAACCAATTAAACAAGATGAATCATTAGCAACTTATGCACCTATTATTACCAAACAAATGGGACTAATAAATTTTAGAGAACAAACAGCCCAGCAGATATATAATCTTGTTCGTGGGTTTAATCCAAAACCTACAGCGTATTTTGTATTAGACTCTAAAAGAGTAAAGGTGTTTACCACACAAATTGCCGATAAAACAGATTTGCCGCCTTCTGTTGTTGTTTCTACCAATAATGGCTTGGTTATTTCTTGTAAAGACGGTGTTGGTATAAAACTTTGCTCGGTTCAACCTGAGGGTTCAAAAATTATGGATAGCGCCGATATGCTAAGAGGTAAAAAAATTGATGTCGGCACAATGATTTAATTATGGCTATAAATAATGCACGATATGCCGCCGTTTTAGCCTTGTGCAAGGTGGATAGCGGTGGATATTCAAATTTAACCTTAAATGATGTTTTGGGCGAATTCTCGCTATCTAAGCGCGATGTTGCGCTTGCTACCGCATTGTTTTATGGGGTGTTAGACCGAAAAATTACTGTTGATTATATCTTAAATAAGTTGTTAGCAAAAAAAACAAGAATAAAACCAATAACCAGGAATGCAATTAAAATAGGAATTTATCAAATTATGTTTTTAGATAAAATTCCGCATTCTGCTGCTGTTAATGAATCGGTTAACATAGTAAAGGCGTCTAAAGATAAAAGTAGCGCATCTTTTGTTAATGCTTTACTTAGAAATGTTATTCGTAATAAAGATCAACTTTTGCCTACCGATAATTCGGTGCAGTCGTTATCGGTAAGGTATTCTTGTCCAATAGAAATTTTAAATATATACATTAATGATTACGGTTTTGATACTGCTATTAAGTTGCTTGACCATTCACTAGAGCAACCTAATATGTATATTAGAGTAAACACGCTTAAAATCACGCCCGATGAGTTAGCTTTGCTATTCGAAAAGCAGGGTATAGTTACTAAAAAAACTTTTTTAGACAATGCTTTGCAAATAATTGGCGGGTTTAGCGTTGAAGATAACGATTTATTCAAACAAGGTTTTTTTCATGTACAAGATTTATCGTCACAATTATGTGCGCAAGAACTTCGTGCACAAAAGAATGATCGTATTTTAGATGCATGTGCCGCTCCAGGTGGTAAAACGTTTACGATTGCTGAAGTTATGGAAAATACGGGACAAATTCTTGCTTGTGATTTGCATGAACATAGAACCAAATTAATTGCGGCATCCGCCAATAGATTAGGACTTAAAAACATTAAGACAATTACACGCGATGCAACTGAGTGTGATGATAATTTAGGTGAATTTGACAGAATTTTATGTGATGTTCCGTGCTCTGGCCTAGGTGTTATATCGCGCAAGCCAGACATTAAATATACTAATAATTCATTTAATACCTTACCCGATATTCAGTATGCTATACTTACTAATTCGTCTAAATATTTAAAGCATAACGGTACATTGTGTTACTCAACATGTACGTTGCACAAAGCAGAAAATGAAGATGTTTGTAGCAGATTTTTAAATGAAAATAGAGATTATAAGATAAAAAGTATAAAAACCTATATGCCTCACATAGATGGCACAGACGGATTTTTTGTTTGCGTTTTTGAAAGGGGGAACAACTCATAATAAAAGACATTCGTTCTATGAGTTACGACGAGATTTACGAATATATAAAACTCAATAATCTGCCCACCTTTAGAGCAAAACAGATTTATTATTGGCTTAATCAACCAATTACAAGCTTTTCTCAAATGAGCAATATTCCCAAATCTTTAATAGAACGTTTAGAAAAAGATTTTGAGCTCTATACTGTTAATATTGAAAAAAGACTTGTATCTAAAATAGATGGTACTGTTAAATACTTGTTTTCATTGCATGATGGTGAATGCGTAGAATCGGTGTTGATGAAATATCATCACGGTTATACACTTTGTATATCTACACAAGTTGGTTGTCGAATGGGGTGCAGTTTTTGCGCATCGGGTTTAAATGGCCTGGTTAGAAACTTAACTGCATCTGAAATGCTATCACAAATCATTGTTGCACAGGTTGATAATAATATTAGAATTTCCAATGTTGTTATGATGGGTATGGGAGAGCCGCTTGATAATTTTGATAATAGCGTAAAGTTTTTAAAGCTTGTTTCAAATGAAAATGGATTAAATATTGGACTTAGACATATTTCATTATCAACATCGGGCGTGGTAAGCAAAATTTATTCTCTTGCAGAATATAACTTTCCAATAACGCTTTCTGTTTCGCTACATGCGCCTACAGATGAAATCAGAAATAAGATTATGAAAGTTAACCACAAGTGGAACATTAGTGAACTTATAAAAGCTTGTAAAGATTATCAAAAGATTACCACTAGAAGAATTTCGTTTGAATATGCTATGATAAATGGTGTAAACGATTCTGATGAGTGCGCGTTAATACTTAGTAAATTATTAAAAGGTTTGCTTTGTCACGTTAATTTAATACCCGCAAATCCGGTTGTTGAAAATGATTTTGTTAAATCTAGTGATACAAGAGTTTTAGCTTTTGCAAAACTTTTAAATGAATATGGTATAAATACAACGGTACGAAGGACTCTGGGTGCTGACATAAACGCTTCGTGCGGTCAGCTTCGCAGAAAAACACTAAATCGATCTTAATCTGAAAGGAGGAATGATTTTGCAAATTTTTTCTAAAACAGACAAAGGTAAGGTCCGCTTAATTAACGAAGATGCATTTGCTGCAGGTGAATTAACCAATGGAATGTGTTGGGCAGTTGTATGTGATGGCATGGGCGGTCAAAAATGCGGTGAAATTGCCAGTGCAACTGCTGTAAAAGTTATCTCTGATTATATATTGTCATCGTACCGCGTTGGAATGACGGCGAATTCAATAAAAACAATGCTAATTTCTGCAGTCTCGCAAGCTAATATCAAGATTTTTGATATGTCAAAAAAGTCGGAAGACATGGCAGGTATGGGCACCACAGTTGTTGCTGCGTTAATTGAGAATAATATTGCATATATTGTACATGCGGGCGATAGTCGTTTGTATTATATGAGAGAGGATACTCTAAACCAAGTTACAAGAGATCATTCCATGGTACAAAAGATGGTTGAAAAAGGTCAAATAACTGCAAATGAGGCTAAAGTACATCCTCGAAAAAATATAATCACTCGTGCTTTAGGAGTTAATGAAGATGTGGAAGTAGAGTACGATGAGATAGACGTCTTAAATGGAGATATATTACTTTTGTGTACCGATGGACTCACAAATTTTGTTGATATAAAAACCATAGAAGACACCATAAAAACAGAGCCGCTTGATCAAATTGCAGACAAACTGGTTTGTCTTGCTAATGATTCTGGTGGCGGTGATAACATAACAGCAGTAGTAATATCTTAATATAACGGTCTTTACTGACAGATTAGGAGTAATTATGGATAAGTTTTTAGGAAAAAGACTTGACGGTCGATATGAAATTAGAGAAATTATTGGTGTGGGCGGCATGGCTGTCGTTTACAAGGCTTACGATAATATTGAAGACAGAACAGTTGCAATTAAAATTTTAAAAGAAGAATATGTTGCCAATGAAGAATTCCAAAGAAGATTTAAAAATGAATCAAAGGCAATAGCCATTCTTTCGCATCCAAACGTAGTTAAGGTTTTTGATGTTAGTTACGGAGACTTAATTCAGTATATTGTAATGGAGTATATTGACGGTATAACCCTTAAAGAATATATTGAACAACAAGGTAGTCTTGGTTGGAAAGATGCTGTTCATTTTACTATTCAAATATTAAAGGGATTACAGCATGCTCACGACAAGGGCATTGTTCACAGAGATATTAAACCACAAAATATTATGGTTTTACGTGACGGTACTATTAAGGTTACCGATTTTGGTATTGCTCGTTTTGCACGTAGTGATCAAAAAACAATTACCGACAAAGCAATTGGCTCAGTTCACTATATTTCTCCGGAACAAGCTAGGGGAGAAAGCACTGACGAAAAAGCCGATGTATATTCTGTTGGCGTAATTCTTTATGAAATGCTCACCGGTCAGTTGCCTTTCCAAGCCGATAGTGCTGTTTCGGTAGCTATAATGCAATTACAACGTGACCCAAAACTACCTCGAGATATAAACGGTTCTATTCCTATTGGTCTTGAACAAATTACTCTTCATGCAATGGAAAAAGAAGTTGTTAGACGATATAAAACTGCTGCCGAGATGCTATGCGATTTAGAAAACTTTAAGAAAGATCCTGCAAGTGTCTACGATTACTCATATTTTGTTGATGATTCTCCAACAAAGTTTATGGATGGCACAGTGTTGGGTGAAGAAGAATCTGAAGACGAGAAACCGCCAATTATTCCAATATTAGCTGGTGTTGCTGCGACATTTGTTGTAGCCGTAATCGTTTTGGCAATAATTTTTGTTCCTCGCTTATTTAAGGGTACCGGTTCAGAAATGGAATGCCCGAATTTTGTAGGTAAAACTCACGAAGAAATTAAAAATAACGATGATTATGATGATTTTAAAATTGACTTCAAGAGTGGTTACAATGCTGAATTCGATTCCGGTCGCGTTTACAAACAGTCTATAGATGCAGGAACAAAGGTTAAATCAGGCGCTTCTATTGTGCTTTATGTATCTATGGGAGATAAGAGTATACCTGTTCCAGATGTTGTTAATCAGTCTTTAGTATTGGCCAAATCGCAACTTGAAGCTGACGGATTTGTTGTTGAAATTGTTGAGATGCCCAGTGAAGATGTTCCGGCAAATACAATTATTGCAACTTCACCTGCGGCTAATAAGAATGCTGATGTTGGTAGCAAAGTAATGGTTTATGTAAGCACAGGCGCGCCTACAGTTTATGTTAAGTTGCCTAATGTTGTAAATCTTTATGAAGAACAAGCTAAAAAAGATATAGAGGCTAACGGACTTACAGTTGTTGTAAACTATGTTGATAGCGTTAAGCCTAAGGGTGTTGTAATTTCGCAGTCACCCGACGCCGAATCTACCCAAGAGGTTGGAAAAGGCACTGCTGTTACTATAGACGTAAGTACAGGCGTTGTAACGTATGATTTTACTCTTAAGGTTCCGCTACCAGAGGATTATCAGTCTGATTATGGATATGTTTCTGTATGGAACGCTACCGGTACAGAACTGTTTAACCGTGATAGCAAATACGAATCTGAAAAGATTAAAATTAACCGCAAAGAAACCGAAGAGCAGACATATGAATTTAAAATGTCGGCAACCGAAAAAGAAATTACGGTTCTAATTAAATTAAGTGCCGATAAGAAAGATTATGATAATTTCTTAACATTAAAGGTTGATTGCCTAACCGGTGAAATAGAGGTAACTAATATTGATAATTATCCTAAGAATACATTTGATGTACCTACAAGCTCAGATAAGACTTCTTCAAATGACTCACCAAGCACATCGGTTAATACATCAACAAGTTCGCAAGTAACTTCTGGTAATTAAGCATAGATGCGTATGAGTTTTTTTAATGGCAAAATAATAAAGGCGCTCGCCGGCTTCTACTATGTAGAGGTCGACGGCGCCATTTATGAATGTAAGGCAAGAGGTATTTTTAGAAAAAGCAACGACAAGCCTGTGGTTGGTGATGATGTAGAGATTTCTATTGATGACAATAACAAAGGGGTAGTCGAAAAAATACACGCTCGCAAAAATTTAGTAGAACGACCGTTAGTTTCTAATATAAATAAACTATTTATAATTTCAAGTCTAGGAATTCCGTCTCCAAATGCGTTAATTATAGATAGGCTTTGTGCTGTGGCCGAAAAACTATCTATAGAGCCCATTATCGTTTTTAATAAATCAGACCAAGGTGATATTGGCGACTGGCAAAAGATATACACTTTGGCAGGGTATAAAACAATAATTTGCTCTGCGCAAACAAAAGAAGGAATTAATGATATTTCTAATGAACTAGTTGGTTGCATTTGTGCATTTGCAGGTAATACAGGTGTAGGTAAATCTAGTATAATAAACGCTGTTTTTGATGGGTTAGAACTTAAAACGGGTGATGTTAGTCAAAAACTCGGTAGAGGAAGGCACACTACCCGTCATATAGAGTTGATAAAACACAAATTTGACGGTTATGTTGCAGATACGCCGGGTTTTTCCTCGCTTGATGAGTATGCTTATGACGGAATTTTAAAAGAAGATTTACAATACCTTTTTCCTGAATTTGATGATTTTCTAGGTAGCTGTAAATTTACATCTTGTATGCATATTGGTGAAAAGGGCTGTGCAATTTGTAAGGCGGTTGAGGAAGAAAAAATTCATAGATCACGCTATGAAAGTTATTTAACCATGTATAACGATGTAAAAACAAAGAAATCTTGGGAAATTTAATATTTTTGTAACACAGTACTGCCCATTAAAGTATACTAATATTAGAAAATCTTTAAGGGCGGTGCGTTATGAGAAGAGTAAGACGACACAGAAATATGGGTGGCAACATTGCCGCTTGTGCGGTTGGATTGCTTTTGGCATTAGCGTGTCCGCACAACTTGTTGGTAATTATCCTTGCAATAATAATTATTGTTTTGGGCATTACCTCATATTAACTAACGGAGGCTGTGTTTATGAAGGTTGTAGTTGTTAAGAGTCCTAAGATGCTAAGCGGTATATTAAGAATGATTTTTAAAATTAATAAAACAAACGAATAATACATAAAAAAAGCTCTGTTGATTATTTTCAACAGAGCTTTTTGCTTTATAAATTTAAGAAGTCTTTTCTGTATTCTAAACCAAAATGGTTTGCAAGTGCTACAAGACCTTCTTCGGGAATTTTGTTAACTTTTGGTAGGTTCGCAGTAAGCATATACAGCTGTGCTGCTTTTTCTACAGTTTCTATTAAACCAAAGGTTTCGTTCATGTCTTTGCCAACGCCGTATATTCCGTCTAGTCCCCAAATTACAAGGCGGAATTCTTCCATTTTTTTAGCGATAGCAATGACAATGTCGTTTGTGCCGCATAGCATCCAGGGAAGTGTGCCAATGCCGTCTGGGAAAACGACTATAAATTCGCTGCATGTTCCCCAAATAGAATGAGTGAAATTTTTATCATCAAGTTCGTGAACAATCCATAGTTTTGTTTCGGGATCATACTCTACATTTTTAAAATATTTGCCTGTAATTGTAAGCTTAGTTTTGCTATATTCAGGTTTAAAAAGTCCATATATTTGTTCTAATATTACATTGAAATACCGCTTTATTTATTGTATAATTTGATGTATAATTATTTTTAAAAAACAATATATATTGTTCAAAAATACACATTTTCTTGTTTTTTATTAGCTTAAAAATGAAGTTTTATGTCCAAATTCAAAGAAAATTTGTCTAAATTGATATGTACTTTTAATGCATTCACATAGTATAATAAAACAAAACTTTTTGACGTAAAAATTTTTTGAGATAAAGGAGAGGTATTTATGAAGTCATTTTCGCGCATTTTGGCATTGGTGTTGTGTCTTATTTTGGTTATAAGTTCAATACCTATGTCGGCTTTTGCTGGTACAGCAGAAGACCCAAGCTACTATCTTTTGTTTGACGGTAGTTCTTTAGACGGGGTTACCCAAGGTAATGTTAATGGCAACCGTGTTGTAAGAACTACACCTGGCAAAACAACAGATGGTAATTTTATTCAGTGGAACTACTATGGCACTGCAAATTGGAACAGCGGTGGTCACATTGAGTTTCCGCTTAATACATCTGTTTTAGGTGAAAGCTTTACCGGTGTAAAAGCATATGCTATGTTTGTTGACTTTAGCGATGTTAACATTGGCAAGGTCGATTCTACCATAGGTACCGAAATTGAGTTAAAGTACAATTTTGACCTTTTAAAAGGTACAACCAGTACAGGAATTTTTGATACAACCCCCACAGATACAAATCGTGTAGCTTATCTTGTATCTACGGTTGATGGTTCTGTGACTAAGGTTACAAATTATCAGGGAGATAAAGGCGGTATTTCTATTCCTAAAGGTTTTGCTGGTTATATTATTATTGAAGTGGAGGGCGATAATGGTACATTTGACTATGCAACCGCAAATTATTTAAAGTTTGTAAGAATGCAAGATCAGAATTGGGCCGATATTGGTTGCAATAACTTCTATACCGATAATATTTATGCTATTACTAATGTTGATGTTTTCGTTGCCGATATAGTTACCGGTGATATTGGTATTATGAAGGGTAGTAATGCCATTTCGGTTAATAACGATATTGAAAACGAAATAGTTAACTGGACTGCATTACCAAGTGCTCGTGATTATGTAGTTAAGGTATATAACGAAAACTCTGTTTTAGTAAGTAGCGTTAATACAACTGAAACTTCTATAACTTGGGATTCACTTAATTTAAACGCAGATAACAAATACTATGTTCAAGTAATTGCTCGTGATACTTTTAGTGCAACAATGCAAATTTCTTGCGCAACGCTTATTAAAACTGACGGAAATACTTCTTATTATAAGGTTGCCGATAGCACTGCCGTGCACGATGTATCACCAATTAGAGGCGATGATACATATACCGGAAACAACAAAATTGTTGCTAATGAAAATGCGCCAAACAACACAGCAGTTATGCACACTACGTACAATAATGCTGCTTGGAACAATAATTTTGGTTGGAAAATCGCTTTAGATAACAGTTCTTATGGTTCGCAAACAGTTAATGACATAAACGCTTATGCTGTTTGGGTTGATTTATCTGAATTTGGTGAAGCTGTGCAATTTGGTGCTGCTTTACTCAACAGTGAATCTGCCGATAATAACGGTATGCACTATAATAGTTATTTAAATGCAGATGACCAACGTTTTAGAAAGGCAACACTTAATGCTATAAATACTAAAACAGGTGAAATTTCTCGCATTAACCCTGTTAACGGAGGTGGTGGTGGATATTTAATTCCTGCCGGATTTGTTGGTTATCTTGTTTTTGAAACCGATGGCACTGCTGCCAACACATTAAATTATGCCGATGTTTCGTATTTGACATTCTTTAAAATTCCTAACGGAACATTCCCTCAAGCAAACGCTTATAAAAATTATTACTTTGGTGATATTTTTGCAATTGAAGATATATCGGCCTTTAATAACGATGTTATAACCGGTAAGGTTGGTAAGCTAGTTGCAAGTACAGAAGGCGTAAGAACACAAGGTAATATGGCAAGGGTTGATGCTGTTGATAATGCAGCAACTTACGTTGTTAATTTATACGATGCACAAACATTTGCTTTTGTAGACTCTGCATCATCGGAAACTCGTGATGTTACATTCGATTATGATATTACTGGTTATAAAAAACAAGCTATAGTTCTTAATTCTCTTGGCAATATAATTGCTATCTATGACCAGCTTGATGCTACAGGTCTGGAGGATTATTATCTGATGTTTGATGGTAGTACCAGTGCGAATATCACTTTTTCTGGTATTCCGTTTAACGATAGCACTTCTTACGGTGACGGTGAAGGTGCAATTAATAAAATTGGACGCACACAAGACGGTAATTTCCTTGAGTGGAAATTCTATCCTAACGTTACTTGGAACAACGGCGTTGTATTAAATATGCCGCTTAATACAACCGTTTTGGGTGAATCGTTTACTGGCATAAATGCTTACGCTATGTGGATCGATTTTTCTGAAATTCCAATCGGTCAGGTGGATTCTGGTAAGGGTACCAATATACATATGGAATTTAGTTTCGATCTTTTAGATGCTAATGGTACAAAAACCAGTGTTTATGAAGAAACACCTACAAGCAAAAACCGTGTTGCTTATCTTGTTTCTACAGTTGATGGTTCTGTAGCCAAAGTAACTAACTCTTCAATTTGGCCCGGTGGTATAGAAATCCCTGCAGGATTTGCAGGTTATCTTGTAATTGAAGTTGATAACGATGATGGTACTTTTGATTACACAACCGCTAAGACCCTAAGGTTTTCAAGAAAAACCAATGGCGCAGCAGAGCATTGGTCAGATATTGCTACCTTACCATATTACACAGATAACATTTATGCAGTGGCAAATGTTAACATGTTCTGTAATGACGTTATAAATGGTAAACTCGGTATGATGAAAGGTTCTGACGATATTGAGCTATTAGTTGATACTGAAAATTCAAAAATTACATGGAACTCTTTTGTAGGAGCAACAAATTATGTTGCAAAGGTTTATAATTCTGACCTCGAATACGTAAAATCTGTTAATGTTACTGCTCAAAACGTTTCATATAGTGATCTTGGCATTAACGCTATTGATGGTTATTATATTCAGATAGTTGCTAAAAATGATTTAAATATGAATCTCGCAATTTCTTCTGTAAAACAAATTAAAGAATCTTATGATCCTATTTACTATCAGGTTTCTAATGGATCTGCATTGCCCGAAAAGTCTTTCACAAATAATATAGACTGTGGAACTATAAATGAAGTTGTTGAATATGCTAAATCACCAACAGGATATGCTAACAAACACCATACTTATTCTACTGTAGAATGGAATAATGTTTACGGTTGGAGCATACCAATTTCTAAATCTGCATACGGCGATTCTGCAACAATAAACAATATTGATGCTTATGCTGTATGGGTAGATTTCTCAAACTTCGGTGCAGACGATTACTGGTCGGTTCGTTTATGGAATGCTTCTAAGGCCGACACAGGTGCTTATCTATTTAATGGATGGATGCACAACACAAATTCTATATATGAAAAAGATATAGTTTATGGTGTTAATACAATGACTGGTGAGATTGTAACAATTCCTCTTTCTGGTGATACTCCAGGTGGTTATATTATTCCTGCGGGTTTTGTTGGTTATCTTGTATTTAGAACCGATGGCTTAAAAGCTCAAAACATGAATTATGCAATTGACGGATATCTTGATATTTTCCGTATAAAGCATGGATCTTCTCCTGCAGAAAATGCTGACAAAGACTATTATATTGGCGAAGTTTATGCTGTTACAGATTATGTACAGTTTACAAAACTTGCTTCAAGAGGTCAGGTTCGCAAGCTTTACACCGAAAACGCTGGTGTTGGCACCTCTGGATTTACAGCTAAGGCTGACGAAATTGAAGGTGCTTCGAAGTACGTATTTAACCTATTTGACAAAGAAACGGGCATATTTGTTGATTCTATAACATCTACAACTTCTACAGTTTCTTTTGCTTACGAAATTACCAATTATGACATTCAGCTTCTTGCTTTTAATGATAAAGGTGATTTAATTAAAGCATTAAACTATTCTGTAGACCTTTCGGGAGCAATTGTTGCTCTTGAGATTACCTCAAACGGCTCTAAGTTTAAGCCTGGTTATACTGCAACTGCTGTTGGAAGCGTTGTGCCTTCGGGTACTTCGGTATTGTTTATGCTTTCATCTGATGGCAATAATTGGGATTTCGTTACCGATGATACAGCCGATGTAGATGCTTCGTACCTAATTACCAATGCAATGGCAGGTAAATGGTTAAGAGCTTATGTAGAAATTGAATCTGGTAGCTATGTTTCTAACTCAGTTTTGGTAGGTGAGTGTGTAACACAGCCGTTAAGCTTAGGTCAAGCACCTACTAACGTTTCTGCTAACGCAGGTATGATTTATTTTGAAATGGATAAATCGTATAGACCGATACCGTTTAACGTTTTAAATTCTGCAGACGGCGACGTATTACTATTAACAGGTCAAACAGACAATACTATTACACTATACTCTAATGTTGCAAATACTGATTTAATTCAGATTTACGATTCTAACGATACAAATAGCATTGCTTACAAAATTAACCAGCCCAGCTTTATTACAAAGTATGTTCTACCAGAGCAATATCACAGTTATATTAAGACTACTGCTTGGGAAACCGAGGGAATGATTAACGGAAATGACAGAGTTTCGTTCTCTAAGCTTGCTCTTTTATCGGTTGACGAATATAACCAGTATGCACAGTACATTACTGTTAATCCGGGTGGTTTAAAGCTTCGTTCACCTTACTTGTTTGCTAGCGGAGAAAACTCTTTCTTAGCTGTAAACGATACCGGTAAAGTAAGCCCGCTTGCTGCTAACTTTGCATATTATTCAAACCGCGTAGCATTCCACTTAGATGCATCTATATTTAAGACGCTTAAACTTAAGATGCACATGTGCTCAGATGTAGCTTTAGACAGACTTAATATGCCTTCTATTCTTACTTTAGAAGAGGCAAAAACAGTTGGTTATAACACAAAAGAACTCACACGTCTTGGCTACAACGATGTTGCTGTTAATTTTGATGGTTACATTACTAGTGGAAACACTCTTAGAGTTAATGCATCATACTTAAATTATACTAATGCTGATATTACAGCCAACGCAGTTGTTGAACTTTATACAGCTGAAGGTGATTTAAGAGAAACTCAAACAATTGAAGTTGAACTTAAAAAGGCAATTTATGATTACACTTTAAGTGATGATATTGCATTTAATGCTGTATTTAATCTTACTCCGTCTGCAACAGATTATTATGAAATTTCATTTGTCGATGCCACTAGTGGCGCTACAGTTGTAGATGCTCAAAAGATTCAAGGTGAATGGTCGTCTTGGTATTTTGGTGAGGAAAATGACTTTATTAACCTTAATACCACCTACAATGGTGATGCTAAAACATCGCGTAGCTTTGCATGGCAGGCAAAACCCTTTATGAACCAGATGGTGCTTGAATACGGCACTTCTACCGACAATACTACTGTAGTTTCGGCAGATTTTGAAAAGTACCCTGTATCTTACTGCCATTCCGATAAAAACGAGTACGATATGCCGCGAGATGACGAATACATGTTGTTCTACAAGGTATCTCTCGACAATCTAACGGCCGGTACTAAGTATTATTACCGAATAGGCGATGCTGAGCTTGGTATTTGGAGTGAATACTACGAGTTCACAACAGAGGCAAATAATCTGACCGATTATTCAATTCTTGCCTTTACTGATATGCAGTTTAGTAGTCGTATGCAGGCTGAATGGTTTGCCGATGTTATGAACGGTGCAGTTGCTAAGTTTAGCGACAGTGAGTTTACATTAAACCTTGGCGATATCACTAACGATGGTAGTTTTTATGATTGGTGGCATGATTATTTTGATGTAACTGAAAATTACGGTACTAACAAGCCTATTATGCCTACTTCAGGTAACCATGAATTTACAGTACATCTTCAAGATACAATAGTTCCTGCAAGATACTTTAGACTTCTATATAATCTACCTCAGAACGGTTACGGACTTAATGAGGGTCATGACTACTCAACATCAGATGGATGGGCAGATCCGATTATTAAGGAGCTTGACGGCTCAGTTTACTCGTTTGATTATGGTAATGTTCACTATACTGTTCTTAATACAGGTAATGACTGGGGTAACAATGTACCTATTCTTGAAATGCAAAAAGAATGGTTAGAAAACGACCTTAAATCTACCGATAAGCAATGGAAGGTTCTGTGCCTACATAAACCGGTGTATGCTACAGGTGAGTATGCTGATGAAGCTAAATGTCAAGCTGCATACTTAGATATTATTGATGAATGCGGTGTAGATATTGTTTTACAGGGCCACACACACTATTACTCCAGAACTTATCAGATGAAGGGCGGGGAAGTTGTTGATAACAATGCTTCCTTGGTAACTAAAAACAATGGTACCGTTTATGCCGTTTTAGGTGGATCAGGTTACGCTCGCAGTTTAGAGTATGAAGATAATGTAGCCGATTTTGTTGCAAAGCATTCTTATTGCGGCGGCGACAATGCAACCTACACCAGACTTTCGTTTACAAACGAATCTTTGACCTATGAAACCTATTTTAAGGACGGTACTTTGCTGGATCAAGTAACTATTATTGATTCTAATCCTCCTGAAATTGAGTGTACTCATAATTACGAGTCAAACGTTACTACCGAGCCTACTTGTGCGGCAGATGGCGTAATGACACACACTTGCTCTATTTGCGGAGATACTTACACAGAGGTTATTAATGCAACGGGTAATCACACATACGAAGAAGTGGTTGTAGCTCCCACACCTGAAGCACAGGGCTATACAAAGCACACCTGCTCAGTTTGCGGTGATACATATAATGATACATTCGTTGATTATGTACCCACAACAACACCTGTAAGCGACTTTACATACACAGTTGCTGCTGATGGTGTAACAATTACTAAGTATAAGGGCAAAGATGCAGTAGTAATCGTTCCTTCCGAAATC
>JAZQEI010000026.1:0-8424 GCA_045538935.1 Acutalibacteraceae bacterium | reverse complement strand
GGTATAATGTTTCACTATCTAAAGCTATGTTGTCTCAAATTGCAATGAAGAATTATTTGCATTTGATTTGGAAGAGAACGAATGAAAATGAGTTTTATAGATTATTAAAAAAAGAAACCAACACACCAATAGCAGACGAGAAAATATTTTGGGGAGAATTTGACTTAGATATATATTCAAAAGAATATATATATGCTAAAAAATCGTTAGATAAAAATGATGATGCTTTTTATGTTTGTTTCTATAAGCATTTGGATTATGTTATTCCGTATGCTGCTCAAGCAGCAATTACATTAATTGGAGATTTAGAAGATAATTTAGTTAACGATTTATTTAGTTCGGATATGAACAGAAAATTGTCCAGTATTCATTTTATGGCGTTACCGTTGAAAGATACAAGTGTTCTTTTAGCATTTATAAAGAATGGCGATAAGCGATATAGAAAATTTTACAAACAACTTCTTAAATTACCATTGGAAGACCAACTTTCCGCTATTAACTATATACTATTTAGCAATACCGAAAATATTTTTGTGAATCCAACTGTGGCAAAAAAGCTATTAGATGATGAAGTGTTTTTGGATACTTGCAGAAAAATTACCGATTATACTACAGATGCATATAATTATGATTTTGATCCAACTAAACAGGCTATAAAAGAATTTAGTCTATCACAACGAACACTTATTCCTAATCTTCTTGCCAAAGAATATTCTTTATAGTATCTGTAAAGGAGAAATAGATAGAGTTATTTTTCAACTCTAATAAAAGGTATTAGTAATACTATAAATTGCTTTTGGGTGTATTATTTTGCTTGTTTTTACGATGAATACAGAATGAATAATATGTGAAAAATATACAGAAACAGATATGCAAACTTGGTGGTTTTAACAACACATTTTTCTAATTAAAAACATAAAATGTCCCCCGATATGTCCCCCGAAAGCCTGTAAACGGCTATAAATAAGGAATGAATACAATCCTCCAAAACCGCGTGCCGAGGGTTCAAGTCCTTCTGCCCCTGCCAAACAACGCAGTATCAAGGCTTAAGCGGTTTTGATACTGCTTTTTTTATTCATTTTTTGAGTAAAAAGAGCCTCTTGGCAAGCGGTTTGTTTTGTAAAATCGTTGAAACAGTGCGGTTTTTTGCTTCTGTTGGTAAGCGGTTCACAAAAAAAGCGGTATTTTAAAATCGGGTTTGCCCTTTCTTTTTAGTACAGTGGTTTCCAAAATCATTTTATCATCAACGGGTTTTTTATTAATTTGCTTTTTCACTTTGTAGGTGTTATAATATTGCAAACTTTTAGGTATAATGAATTGATTTGGAGTAATTAAAATGTTAAGCCCAAGAATTGAAACAGACAGACTTATTTTAAGACGATACAAAGAAAGTGATATTGATGCTATCTATGAAATCATAACTGATGAAAGATTAGCAAAATATATCAAATATCCTGCTTTGACAAAAGATGAAGAGTTGGAATGTATCAGAAAATGGATAGGCGAAGCTGACGAGAATAAATACGAAAAGTGGGTTATGGAATTGAAATCCACGGGCGAAGTTGTCGGTAATATAGATGTTAATACCATTGTTAAGAAACACAATTATTGCAATGTAGGATATACAGTACGATATAACTATTGGGGCAATGGTTATGCTGCTGAAGCATTAAAAGCAGTTGCAGACCATTTGCTAAATAACCGTGGTTATTACTTGGTTGAATGTTCCTGCAATGAGCTTAATGTGCAATCATTCAGAGTTATGGAAAAAGCAGGATTCAAAAAGGACGGATATATTGCAAACAGAAGATTAAACAAAGACGGAAAATATTCCGGAGTAGTTTATTATAGTAAATCAAAATAGATGCGAGAATCTATTGATGTTATAGGAAACAATTTATACAAGAAGGCACATTATGCATTAAAAAACTTTTAATAAAATGAGATTGTTTCTTTATTCATCGTTGTTGTCAATTATCGGAGCGGTAATATATAATTTCGGCAGGAGGGTGTGCCTATGAAAACAGTTCGCACCATTTTGATTTTAATTTCAGTTTTTTTATTATTCTTGTGTTCGTGTGCCGAGGACGAAGCAGTCACAACGGTAGCTGTTGTCAACGGTGAAACAGTAACACAGGAGGAGTTTGACTATTTCAAGGCTCGCCTAAGGGCAAATGTTATAAATTATTATATTTCTGAGTTCGACGCCAAGGTTGACGAGGATTTCTGGCAGAAGGATTTTAACGGAATAACACCGGAAAAAGATCTTGAAGACAGAGCCATCAGTGAGTGTGTAAAAGCTAAAATTCAGCTTGTTCTTTGCAGAGAAAACGGAATTTATGATGACATTTCATTCGTTGGTTTACGCCAAAGGGCAGAAAACTTTAACAGTCAGGATAAAAGCGGAGCAATTGGTTTAAAAACAATTGAAATGGATACCTTTTACACTTACTATATTGATACGGGAGTTATGGAACTTAAAAACATTCTCGGTGAAAAGGAGCTTGCACCGACGGAAGAAGAAATCAATGCATGTCTTGAAAATTTCGGCACCCGAGAGGAAAATTATACCGCCGCACGCAAAACGGCAATTTCAAAGAAATATGATGATATGATTGAAAAGCTCTGCAAAGAGGGAGACGTTCAGAAATAAAACAAAAGCTTGCATCGTAAAAAATGCAAGCTTTTATCATTTCTTTTTATCAGTCAAACAAATCGGAAATCAGGCGGGATATTGCAATGAACATACTGACGAGGATATCGTAGATTGTCGGGCGCTCCTTTTCACCCTCAACACCGTCACCCTCGTAACAGCCGATATTGTGCGTACTGTCAAGAGAATTACCGAAGAAGTCATGCTCACCCATATTTTCTTCAACCTGAACACCTGCACCGATGCACGGAGAGCAGGCTTTGAGTATAAAGCTGTTCTTATCCGTTAAATCCTCACCTGCAAACTGCGGCAAGGCGACGAAGGAGTTTTTGTCTCTTATGGGCTTTGTAACGCCCCAATAGCAGTTGTTTGACATATCATAATCGTATTTTCGGTTAAACTTCATAAGATAACCGGGTTCGAGGATGAATATGTTGTTTTTTATCACGGCATCTTCATACATATGGAAGTTATACGTGCTGCCGTTGACAATGGTATTGTTGTAAAACTTGAAATCGTGTTCTGCTGTTTCGTTACCGTTTCCGGAACCGTTTGAAGTTATATTATCGTTTACAGAAAGACAGTAGCGGACAGTGTTGCCGTAATGGTCATCGTTAACAGGACAGTTCCACATAAATCTTACATTGTCGTGAGAGTAAATGTATTGGAATGTGCTGTGGTCGGTATGGTCATCAAAATCGACGGCCATTCCGTCAAGCACATTTTTTGCACCTGCAATCTCACAATTTTCAACAAGACCGTTGGTAACACCCCACATCCACACGGGAGCAGTACAATAAATACCGGAGCTCTGACAAGCGTTGATAATTGAAGAATTTCGCAGGATAATTGTATCCGTATCCGACATTATAAACGCATCATCCCACAAATCGTGAATACTACAGTTTTCAACAATTATATTTTTATTGTACGGTGTTTCGGGAGTATTGGGGTAGTTACTTCCCGTAAAAATACCGTAACCGCAGTCATATATTTCACAGCCGTCAACAGTTATATTCTCAAGGTGAGCACCCGGAGTTACGGGCAATCCCATCAGACGAATTGCGGCTCTGCTGCTGCTAAAGTAATTGTCTGAAGGATAATTCTGTATATCGTGAAGAGTGACATTCCGTATAACTACATCTTTTACGCACGCATTTCTGTAATAAACGAGAATACCCGTACCTTTCGGTGCAGTTATTTCGATGTTTTCGATAATCCAACCCGAAGCATCATAAAGAGCGATAACGGGGTCATTTTCCTTTGATGAGGTAAGCAGGGGCTTCGCACCCTCACCGTAGGAGCCGATAGTTATCGGCTTTGAGGCATCGGAAGTTCCCATAACACCAAAATTACCTACGTAAACACCACCTGCCTTAAAAAGAACGCTGTCCCCACCGTAATATAAAATAGAAGCGGCTTTTTCGATTGTCTTAAAAGCCTTGTCGGGCGATAGACCATTGTTGGAGTCGTCTCCGGCTATTGAATCGACATAGTAAACCGTATCTGTGTTCGCCGAGGCAAAGACCGTTGCCGAAGCTATTATACACAAGCAAAGCACGATACAAAAAAATTTATTGAGCATTTTCATAAAAACACCTCCGTCCAAATTTTAACACGTTGCTAAAGTATAGTCAACAAATGAGCTATAGTTTATAATAATTAAGTATATTTTCAAATTAAGGTAAACTTCATTTCAAACATATGCCCTCCGTGCGACAATGTCGTCAACTAAAGAAAATGTTGCACAACAGATAGAGTGCATAACGATACGCGGCATTTCGCGGGGTACATAGTACTCGAAAATGTACGATATTTTACGGCAAATTGCGATTTTAGCAAAATTGAATTTAGGTATAAAAAAAGCCCGAAACCCTTGTAAAATCAAGGTTTTTCGGACTTTTCTTTGGCAGGGGCAGAAGGACTTGGTCTCGCCTGCCGGCTCGGTCGGCGCTTCTGCTTCGCAGAGGTCTCCACCGGAGACCCGCGCCCCTCGACACGCTCCGCGTGCCTCGGCTTCGAGCCGTTTGTACTCAACTAAAAAAGAAAACGACCACCTTGGGGCACCCTCCGTAAGGAAGGTGCCCCAAGGGTGGCTCTTGTATTAAAATTAAATAATTGATTTGGGTAAGCGGTGTAGTTATTGGCTATGCCGTTTTTTGTTACACACCTTTTCAAAGTGTGTAACCCACTATGACACTTTCACGCTGTACAAAGATGTCAGTGGGTTAAAAAATGCAACTTGTATAAAATATTATCCATAGTTACATTTTGAAATATCCCATTATTAACATTGCGCCATACTTTGCTAAGACCTGATACTCGACGAAAAGAAAACACGACAGAGAACAAACCTCTGCCGTGAAACAAATTACACCTTTTCGGTTTTTACATTTACACCTTGTTTGATTGCTTCTTCAAGGAAAGAAACCATAAGGTTAAATACTTCGGTTGTTTCTTCAAACTCAAAGGACTTTTCCTTGTAGAGCATTAAATCTTCAAGGTATTCGGACGGATCTATTTCAGTAATACCGCCGTCCTCCGAAAACACTCCCTCAAATTGATGGTAGTCACGTGTAAAACCTTTCCATCCGTTTCCGTCAAGCGTAGGTGTATCGTAAATATCATCAAAGTAGCCTTCCCAAATGTGAATAGCTTGGTCGGCTTCGATACAAAGAACAATTTTACCCTCGTCCTCGTACCCCTCGTAGTAGGTATAGTTATTTTTTAGGTTTCCAATGTCCATTATCTAACATCTCCTTTTGTTCTTTTGTCGCAGTTCCGTTTTTCCTTGCACGGATAGCCGCCTGCCATTCCTTTTTTGATACCCACTTGTTTTTACCAACAAGTATCTCGTGCTTGGCAGGACGTGCATTTTTACCGTAACCAATACCTACTTTATCACGCTGAACAACCCAACTATCGCCTTGCTCTTTCGGAGCGTTAGGGGTGCGGGTGTGCCAGCGGCTAGTATAAGAATAATCACCCTTTTTCCAAGTATATTTAACTTGGTCGTATCCGTTTTTCTGTTCTTCTTTTACTGTGGCAGAGGACGGAATTTTAATAGGTGAACTCTTGGGCAGAGTATTTTCAATGTAATCTTTGTGGTTTTCGCCTGCACCGTGAGTGCCGCCAAAACCACCGTGAAAGCCTGCACCCATTAAGCACTCACCGCCTTTCGACTTTGCATAAAGTCGCTGTCGAATTGCAGTATTTCAATCCCCATTTCTTTATACTGTGCGAAAACCTCGTCCGGTGTAGCACCATATACCACAATGGTTTTTGGCTCTAATATGTTAACCACATATTTTAAGCCGTTTATAAAATACTTGCGTTCGCTCAGTAGCCTTATGCAGCCGTGAGAACCTACTGCGATTACCCCGTGCTTGTTTATACCCGCACAAGATAATTCAAATGTACGATCATCACCAAAGCGTATATTTGGGATGACGGGTATTCCGTTTTCTTGCAACCAATGACCGATTGCACGGCTACGATAAATATTCCATTGTTGCATTACCAACGGCATATCTCGATAGACACTAAAATCGGGAGATATAACCCCTTTGAATTTCTTTAGGATAGGGAGATAGGTGTTAGGTCTATTCCATAACCTTTCAAAAGCGGTATCGTCCTCGTAAAAATGCACCCAAGCATCATATTCGGTACTGTGTACCGCCTTTGAAAACGCAATGAGCTTGTTGGGCTTTCGCATTTCTGTTTTTAAGCACGGGATTTCAAGTGGACTATCGTAGGTTGCATTTTTTACTAAAAATGCGTGAAAAACATCTTTGCACCCGCTTCGAGTGCCATTTTTTCTTGACATATATTATGTCCTCCTCATCTGTTCTTTGCAGAAAATCGCAAATTTTTTCGTAAAAACACCAATAGTTCTTGCAATTTTTCTTCAGATGTGGCATAATACTTGTAGCAGAATATCGGATGCTCGCATCCAAAGAGAACGCACTTTGTAAATTGTTGCCGCAATTTACTGAGTGCTTTTTCTATTTGTACGACCTTTACAATCATATAACATCACCGTCCTTTCTCTTAATTTTCTATTACACAGCTTCTTTGAAAAGCTGGAGTAATCGTATTTCGTAATTGGTATAATCCTTATTGCCGTAAGTCAACCATTTACGATAGTAAGAGAAGGCGTAGCCTGCTGCTTCAAGGCTGATGTCAAAATGCTCGTAAACCTCGTAGGCATCCTTTAACTCTAATTTGTGAATGAGAACGGGCGGTGCGAGAGCATACTTTGCAAAAAACTTCGCTTCGGCTTCTGCCAATTCGCTTTCTTCCGTGTGATCCAACACTATATGTCCACACTCGTGGGTGAGGGTGTTGTTGACACGTCCGTAGCCTTTTGCATCGTTATAAAAAATGTACCACACGCCATCTTTCTTGATAGTAAATCCGTCCTCGCTTCTTTCCATCATAAGCTGACGTGTTTCTTCGGATTTTGAGGAATAAGGGACTACCACCGCACCGAGTTTTGTAGCCATTTCAAAGGCACTTATCGGAATACATCGGATGTTAAGTTCCTCGAAAGTGTTGACCACAATCTCCTTAATTTCCTCACAATGCTTATCTGATAATCTAAATGCCAATATTAGTCCTCCCCGAACAAAGCAGAAATAAGTGCTCGTTTTTGTTTTTCCGACATTGTTGCGGCGTTTCTTGCCAACAAACGCTCTACCTTTGGAAAATCAAAATCATCAGACTCTATACCGAGCAGATAATCAGAAGTGGTATGCAGGGCGGTAGCGATGTTTGCAAGCATATCCGATTTAGGCTCTCTGTCGCCGGAAACGTAACGAGAGAGCGTGGCTTCAGTAGTGTTAATTCTATCAGCAAGCTCCTTTTGTGTTATACCTTGTTTTTGTAATAGGTTTAATAACCTCTGTCCAAATGCTTTACTCATAGTATTTCCTCCTTATTTGCGGAGTAACCTCTACTCCAACTTACCAAAAGTATAATACATCTTACCGAAAATGTCAAGGTTTTTTCATAATAAACACTATATTTTGTTTTGAATTTGAAAGACAGACACAAAATAAGACGAAAATAATAAGGAGACAACTTCCTTACGGAGTGTCTCCCTTTTGGTGATCGTTTCTTTCTGGCAGGGGCAGAAGGACACGCCTGTTTCACAGGCTGCGTCCTCGGCGACGTTGCTTTGCGTTGCTCCGCAACAGTACCCGCCTCAGACTTCGGAGCTAAAAACAGTTCACCGAACTGTTTTCTTAACGCTCCTCACCCCCTTGGGGTTCAAGCCCTTCTTATTTGTACTTTTCCACAAACAAAAAACCACCCTATTGGGTGGTTTCATGTTTTTGTGTAAGGACTATAAAAAAGATATTTTTGCCGTTTTTGCGTATGACTTCGAACCCTCACATAATTTCCAAGTGCTTGAAAAATCCATGTTTTACGCGTCTTTTCCAACGCTCGCACCTGGACTTGGGGGTTCAGATTTCACCGCTTTACTCCGTGCATTTGGAGACCGAGAGATCTGAACCCTCACAGAGCCGTACTCGCTTTTTCTTTCATTAAAACGGCATTTTATCTTGAGCTTTCTGCTTTAGTGTGTGGTGGTGAGCCACCGTCAGTCGATCAGTGGCTGTACCACTTTGAGACCGCCTACAAAAATCACCGTGATCTGTTCTTTGGAATCTACCGTTATGCATTCGAGCAGTTGTCTTACGATCTGCTCATCGTATTCCATCGGGCGGTTTTTCAGTCCGTCCAGGATGGTGTATATATCGTCGAGT
>JAZQEI010000025.1:0-1958 GCA_045538935.1 Acutalibacteraceae bacterium | reverse complement strand
TTCCAAAGATAAAAGGAGTTTCCATAGTGCCTGTTTTTAGTTTCTTTGCAGCAAATATAATACAAAATATGTAATTACACAAATTGTTATTACAAAAAGTGTAAATACATTTTGCGTACTATATAAAGTGGAGGAAATGACGGATATTATTAATGAGGAGCAGAATACAGCCCTGCCTTGCATAGGGGTGTTATATTTTACACCTTTGCCAGATGTTTTTCGTTATTCATAATCACAGAGCCTGTCGTACTCAGCAATGGTTAGTTTACCGAGTGTGTCATCTGCGATTGACGGCTCGACATTGTATCTAAAATAGTATTGCTCGGTTCGGTTTTGTCGGTTTTCGCAACATAGTTTGATTTCGTTCTCATCTACTTTTGTAAGTTCCGCAGCCGAGCGGATAGACCTCGCAATCGCCACTAACTCTCTGGCGGCATTGAATATTAGAACTTGTGGTTGTTTCTCTGACATATTGGTTATTTTGTTTTCTTCCACAAAGTTAGTGATATTTTCCCCAAGTGAGTCCCGTGGCGACCACTAAAATTAAATGCCCACCTCGCAGACTTGGAAAAATACCGAAGAATAGCGAGATGAGCGAAGGGCAATAGAGTGAGCATTTATTTTGCGCATCGTCGCAACCGCCTAATGCTTTGATAGTTGCCGTTATTAGTTCATTCCCCGGTGGGAGATGGCAATCTTTACTCCCTGCCTATCCCTTACCCTCTGGCGAATGTGCGCCATCTTTCGTGTGGAGATATACTTTCGTTTGATGCCACACAAGTCGTCATACTCTTTGAGTGTCAGCTTGTCCAAATCATCCATTTCCAATAGGATATCAGGATGCAGTTGGCGGTAATAATATGCCCCCGAGCGGACCGATTTTCCGGTGCAACAATTGTGTATTGCCGATTTGTTTTCGTGCGTCAATTCAGCGGCACAATGCAACGACCGAACAATCGCCACCAACACCCTTGCCCCATTGAATATAAGCACCTTGCACGGTCTTCTAAATTTACTCCTTCTCATTTGCTTTCGGTTTAATTGTTAGACTATTAATAGAGTAGGAGTATTTTTGGCTTTTGGTTGGCAGCTACTTACATACCCTAATAAGTATCGCAAAGACTACCGACTGTTACAACTTTATTATCATCAGCTATCATCGTTTATCACTGTTTATCAAATAATTCCGCCTTATTTGAGCCTCAAATATGTAAGACTCTTATTATCAATAACTTTTGCTTTCTGTATTGAAAAGTGAACTCCGCAATCAATGTGTAATGGTTGCAAATTAAACTATTATCACCCTATTTGTTCCATAATAGTTGTAAATAGAACTGTTATCGGAAATGTTTAGAGCATTTTGTAACCATTGGTCAAAACTCAACATTCGGGACACCCTAAATACTGAGTGGTGATTCAACTTTTATAGGATATTCATACCGAAAAACAAAGAAAAAGGTCATTTAATTTCCCTGGAATCAATACACTATATATGTTTGCAGGGAAATTAAACGATGTTTTGTTTAGAAATGACATTTCGCAATCCAGGACAAAACGCTGCAATTCGGACTTTTCTTTTATAAAAATAAGGGTCGCCCCATCTGGACTATCCTCTTTGGGAAAAGTACAGTACAAACATTTGTAACACTCGACACATCAACACGATATATAAATTAAAGTGAAACGATTTTGCAAACAAAACCGTCTATCGCATTTCTGAACAGAAATTCAGGTAAAAATCGAAGAAAAAAGCTGAATCGAGAATCATTAAGGGCAAGAGAGAGATAAATTAAACTGTACTATATGTTAAGTATTATTTTGGGGGATAAACTATACTTAAATTTTGTTTATATCATTGCGGATATCCTAAGTAATAAAGATCTTAGCTACTCGTCATAGACAGTTATTGTTTGTAGTTCAATAAAATTTTATTACCTTTGCATAAGCAAGGTATGTGG
>JAZQEI010000024.1:0-1843 GCA_045538935.1 Acutalibacteraceae bacterium | reverse complement strand
CTTATGATAATCAGTTTGATAATAAGTGGACTGTAGGCGGCGCAAAAAACACCCTTATGGTTGAGCTTTTAAACGCCACCGCTAAATATAATGTAAAGATTGTAGAAAATCCCGTTAAAAGCATTACAATAAATACCGCCCCTACAAGACAGTATGTATACGGCGATTTAAACTATGGTGATTATTTCTACGGCGAATACTTTTTCTACCCAAACGATTTAACGGGAATTAAATTCACCGTTAATTTTAAAGACGGCAGTAAAAAATCCTATACATATAATAATATAAATCAAAATGAGTTTACTGTGGATGGCTATGCCTTAAATATTGAATACGATTATTTTGCATCTCCCGGTAAAATCCCCGTAACCTTAAGCTACCGCGGCTGTGAGGCAGAATATAATGTAACCTTAAAGGCATCAGGTGTATCCGGGGTTGAAATCACAAAGGCACCAAACCTAACAAAGCTTAAAAATGATTATTTCTCGGCAGATTTTATTGGCGCCGCATTTAAAATAACCTATACTAACGGCACAACAAAAACCGTAAATGTAACAAATTCAAACTCCAAATATATTTATGATCCTAATTTCGGTGAGGTAGGTGTGGATGTTTCGGTGGACGGTAACACCGCAAGATTTTACACCGAGTATGACTATGAATATGGCTGCACAACCACCCTTACATATATGGGGGCTTCCTGCATAAGGGAGGATTTAGTATCTGTGGCGGATAATCCCATTAAGGATGTAAAGGTTACAAGCTTTGAATCAAACGGAAGCCTGACGGTTAAACTAACTTTGCAGGATAATACCGAAAAAACCTTGAGCGTTGTTCCAAAAACTACAACGCGTGAGGATTACGGTGATTGTGTAGAAACAATGGCTACCGCCTCAACCGAATGGGGTGTTATTAATTATTCCTTTATTATGTATGAAAATAATATGGGATTTTTTGAACTGTCGCTTTTTGATAAATTCTTCGGTTTTAAAAAATCTGCTCAAAAAGGCGATTTCGATTTCAGCGGCAGGGTGGATCTAGTGGATGTTGTTGCACTGTCGCAATATGTAGCAGGTTGGGATATTACCTGCAGTGGTACCGAAATGAATATAAACGGTGATTCGGAAACCAACCTTTTAGATGTAGTTCACCTGTCACAGTATGTTGCAAACTGGCAGGGAATAGAGATAAAATAACACTTTTCCCAATCAAAGATAGGTGGATTTTAATAGTTTATGTAAAAACTGCACAAAGTTAAAAAAATCTTAAAAAATTTGAAAAAAAGTGTTGACAAATGGGCTTCGATTTGGTATTATATTTTGGCACCCTTGAGAGAGGGTAGCAAACGAACCTTGAAAATTAAACAACGATTAAGTTCAAAAAGGACCCGACAATTCAAGTTTTAAACTTGGTAAAAACGGAAAAAGAACAAAACGCTAGTTTTGTTCGTTAAGAGCTAAACAAAGCTTTAAAATAGATTTGAACGCTACGGCGTTTAGATATAATATTTTAGAGAGTTTGATCCTGGCTCAGGACGAACGCTGGCGGCGTGCCTAACACATGCAAGTCGAACGGAGATTTTACGGAATGCGACTTCGGTCAAATGAAGTTTAATCTTAGTGGCGGACGGGTGAGTAACGCGTGAGGAACCTGCCCTTTAGAGGGGGACAACAGTTGGAAACGACTGCTAATACCGCATAATGTATTGAGAGGACATCCTCTTAATACCAAAGGAGCAATCCGCTGAAGGATGGCCTCGCGTCTGATTAGATAGTTGGTGAGGTAACGGCTCACCAAGTCGACGATCAGTAGCCGGACTGAGAGGTTGAACGGCCACATTGGG
>JAZQEI010000023.1:0-120056 GCA_045538935.1 Acutalibacteraceae bacterium | reverse complement strand
GCCCGCCGTATAGCCAGCGTAAAGGCCGTGGAACATTGTGCAACGCCATTGCTCCGGTGGGAGCTGCCTGCCCACATATTTGGAAAGGCAGCCCCACTCAAAAGGAGCATTGTATGCGTGCTTTATGTAGTCCGGGGAGGTTAATGCGTTTGCAATTTCCTGCGGCAGCATTTCACCCTGGGCAAAGTCCACGCACACAACCGGTGAGCCATCCAAGGAATAGGCAAAGAGCAGGATCTCAAAGTCGGGGCTTGCAATGTACTTTTGGGCGCCGGCTTTTCCAATCGGCACGCTTGAGTATGTTTCAAGGTCAATGCTCAAGTGGTGCATATCTCTTTACCTCCTTGTTTTCATTTCAGCGCATCGGTGCTTTCAAACAGCTCAATGGTGTTTTTAGTATTTACACCCCTGTGCTCAAGCTCTGCAAGCATAGCGTTAAATAACGGTGTGCCCTTTACATACTCAACGAGCTCATCCGCTGTTAAGCTGGTTGCGTTGTAAATAGATTTTGCCCTGTTGTCGGTGTAATCGGGGCACCAAACGAGGGGGCACTCTGCACGCTCAATATCAATTACGAGCATTGCCTGCGTGCGGGTAGGTTTCTGGATAAGCATTTTTACGGTGTTCAGCAGGTGGGATGTTTCCATATCCGCAATGGGGATAAGTTCACCCTGTGAAGTGATCCAATGCTTGGTGTTATCAAATCTTGTTTTCATAGCTCAATGCCTCCTTGGTTTTTTTTACATCGGCTGTCCGGTAATGGGGTTGATCCTTACGCCGCCCTGCTGGGGAGCTGCGGGCTGTGCGTACTGCTGGGGTGCCGCCGCCTGGGGATAAGCGGGAGCAACAGGTGCCTGGTAAGCAGGTGCAGCGGGTGCCGCATAATTGGGCTGTGCACCATAGGCGGGAGCCGCCGCAGGCATCGTGTTAAAGTCTGCAAAATCGCTGGCAGCGGATGCACCACCGGAAAGGGGCTCACCATCCCTGGTTTTCATAACATTACCGAGGCCACAGCCAACGCCCTTGCTGCCTGCCGTATCGTAGGCAAAAAAGTTGAGAGTTACACGGGCATACATACCGCTGTAAATATCGTTGGGGGCAAGCTCACAGTTGACATTATCAATGCCAACCACCTGGGGCTTGTTTTTGGTGGATGCGGTAATTACCCAGCAGCCTTTGCACTCCTCACCGAAAGGCAAGCCGGAGGGGCGTAAACCATCGCCATCGTGCACAATAACCTTGGGCTGGGGATGTGCGCCGCCCCACTTTTTGCTTACGCCCTCCTCATACGCCGCACGGATGGAGTTGTCAATATCCATCTTGGTGGCGTTATCGCTCTTGGGAATAAGCAGCGTTACGCTGTATTTAGGCTCACCGCCCTGCTGTGCGGCTCTGGGTGTGATGAGGTTGACATAGGAAAGGCGTACCTCACCGGTTAATACTTTGGTTGCAATGTTTTGATACATAACTTGATCTCCTTTGATATAAATTTCATTCAGTACATTGGTTGTTTTGGGTTTCCATAAATTGCATAATGCCTGTGTGTACCAGGCCGAGGTATTCAGCAACCTGCTTGGCGGTTTCATACGGCACCTCTTTGGTGGGATCCGCATACTCACCAACAATATTGCTGATAGCCTCGTGCAGGTTTCTTGCTGCTTTCATAATGTGCAGGCCAACCTTACGCTCCTCCGGCATATTGCTCTCAAGCATAAGGTCAAGCAGAAAATCACAGGCGGCGTTTTCTGCCTCTGCCTTTTTGCGGGCCTCACTCATACGGGGGGGGGATGTTCTCATTGAAACGCATAATTTTATGCCTCCTTGGTTTTATAGGTTTTTATAAAGGTTGTTATATCCGGCATCAATAACCGTTTGGAGCCTGCCCTTATCGAGGCGGGGCTCTCGCACCAATGCCTTTAACTGCCGGAAAGTGTCAAGGGCATCGTTGCAAAGGGTGAGGTAGCCATCCGATATGCTTTCAGCCTCTTGCTGTGCCTCCTCGGAGTATTTTGCCTCCTCCACAAGTTCCTTTATATATTCGGTAACAAAGCGGGCGGCATCATCACCGAGCTTTTCACGGATAAGGCGCTCAATAAAAACATCCTTTTCCGTGAGCACTACCTCCATAGTGCCATCAAGCAAGTAAACGGTTTCAGCCATTGTTTGCCACCTCCGCAAAATCGGCGGCGGCAGGGCTGTAAGGCTCTCGTTTGTCGGTCATAGGTGCAAGGGTGGGCTTGCCCAAAGGCTTAACCACATAGGCACCCAATTTGGCTGCAAATTCAGCCTTGCCCATAAGTTTCTCAAGCTCGGTAAGGGTTTTGGGCTTACGCTCATAAACAAGGGCCTCATCGTACCCGGCAGCGATAACAGCCGCAACGGCTGCATCCGTGTCCGTAAATGTACGGTTGCTCCTGCCTGCTACCGCTTTCCATCCGGGGATGGTACCGCCGTTAAGCAGGGCGTTAAGTGCGTACTCCTCAAGATCCTTATACCAGGCCACAAGCTCCTTACCCCTTACAAGCAGATCACCGATCTCCTCATCCGTAAGCACTCCCTGGCCAAAGAGGGGCGGCTTTTCACCGTTCTGCGGTACGCAGTCCTTAAACTCCTCAAGGGCTGTGTTAATGGCAGCACGGGCTTTGCATTGTGCCTTGCCTCTGCAAAAACGGCAATGCTCACCGGGGCAAAATTCACCGAGCCCCATATATGCCTTGGCGGCAGCAGGCTTGATGCTTTCACCCCAAGCACGCAGCTCCTCAACGGTGATGGTTTCGGTGCTGGGCTCATCCTGGATGCGGGGCTGGTCAATGGTCATACACACTTTTTTAATGGTGTTGCCGTAAATAGGTGCGTAGCGTTTCAAAGCGCCGAGGGCATAAAGCCTCATTTGTGCGTTGCCCTCTGCCGATACAGGCACGCCTTTGCCGTGCTTATAGTCGGTAATGTTGAGGGTATCGCCGCCGATCATAATGCAATCGCAGGTACCAAAGCCCTCCGGTACATATTCGGCAAAATCAACCTGCACCTCAACGGCAACGCTGGGCGTGCTGTCATAGGTCATAGCCTTTTCGGTAAGGTGCTCAACATACAGATCCGATGTTTTATCCATTTCATCGGTGTACAGCGGATCCTTTTTGAGCTTGTTAATGCGTGTGCTATACATACGGGGTGTAAGCTGTGTGGTAAATTTCTTAATTACCTTGAGCTCACAAATAGCGTGGGCAAGTCGGCCCTCCTCTGCGTATTCCGAGGTTTTTTCCGGGAATTGCTCCTCAAATCGAGGGGCGGCTGTGCAATGCAGCCAGCGTGAGGCAGAGGATGCAGACAGCAGAGCGTGTTTTTCCGGTGTCGGCATAATCTTACCCCCCCCCTTAAATCTGTGCACCGAGGGCTCTCAAATCGTTTGCAAAGTTGCCGTACTGTGCGGGATCCAATGCGGTAAGAGCCTCAACCCCGTACTTGGCAAGCAGGCCACAAAGAGCATCCATCTTGCCGGCATCTACAAGTGCCGTGCCGGCTCTTGCAATCATTTCCAGGGTGTAGGTAGGTGCTCCGGTGGGTACTGCGGATGCAACAGGAGCCTGGGCAATAGGTGCCTGTGCTACCGGTGCCACGGCAGGTGCTGCCTGCTGTACCACAGCGGGTGCAACGGGAACATTAGCCACAGGTGCCACGGTCTGGGCAGGTGTCGCACTCAAAGGTGCACCAGTTGCCTGCATAGGGTTTACGGGTGCCTGTGCCTGCTGTGCGGCATCCTTTGCCTCGGTCTGCTTTTCGGCCTTTGCGGGCTTTTCAGCGGGTACGGTGTTGCCGTTAGCAAGTGCCACGGCAAGGTTGTTGATGGCTGCCGCCAGATCCGGGGCGGCAATCGTGATTTTCATTTCTAACATTTTCGTTAGCCTCCTTGGTTATATTGTTTTTTATTGTTTGACAATCGCATTTTTCGCAGGGATCCAAATTGGCCCCGCACTCTGGGCAGGTGTGGTAATAGGCCATTTATTTGCCCTCCACGATCTGCACCCATTTGTTGTAACGCTCCAAAACCTCTCTGGAGTATTTGGTGCTGTATGTACCTGCATCCCACAGCCTTTTTGCTCCGGTATCACCGCAGTTATAAGCCATAAGTGCAAGCCCATAATCGCCGTAGCGGTTAATGGCTTTGGAAAGAATAAGCACACCCGCCTCAATGTTTCCCTCATAGGTCAGCGGATCAATGCCTCTCTCTCGGAGCCATTCAAAATTGATGCTGTTAATTTGCATAAGCCCATAATCATTGGTGCTGCTTACAGCATCGGGATCAAAGCGGGTTTCCTGGTCAGCCAAAGCAAGTGCCAGGGCGTAGGGCACACCGTACTCCTCGCATTTTTCCTGCATAATCTTTTGCAGCTCCGGGCTTAAAGCGTTGCCCTCACTCACAATAAGGTTGCAGGTGGTAATGCTTGGCGTGTCTGCCACAAGCTCAAAGCGGGGTGTTTCTGCTTTGGGAGTGATCTGTGGGGTTGCTTTGGCTTGCTCGGTAAGCTGCGCCGGTATCGGCTCCACAGCGTGGGCCGTTCCCAGATGCCAACCGAAAAGCACGCCGAGCCCAAAGATCAAAAGCACTATACCAATAACGGTAAGTATTGCAATGCGTTGCTCACGCTGCTTTTTACGCCTGCGGGCGTAATATTCTTGGGCGGTCATTTGCCTCCCTCCTTTTCTGTTGCCACTCCTCAAAGCGGCGTTTGTTTGCCGGATCCTCATACCAAGCCTTTATGCGGTCTGTAAAACGGGCAAATAAGATCTTGGCCTCAATGCCGGCAGGTTTTTGGGTTGTACTTGGTACGGGTATCATACGGGCGTGGCCTCCTTATTCGTCTGCAATGGTTTGGTTAGATTTTTCAAAGGCCTCAAGATCCTCAGCCTTTACTTTGTAGGTCCTGCCGATTTTTACAGCCGGGAGCTTTTTCTCACGGATCCACGCCCAAACTGTACTAATCTTTACCCCGTAGCGGTCTGCGACCTGCTCGCAGCTATAAAACATTTCCAAACAAAATACCTCCTTTCTCTTGACTTTGGTTTAGTTTAGTGGTATAATGTTTAGTGCCAACAAAAACGATATACCACCAAACCGCTGCCGAAAAACAACCATCAGCAGGGGCTCCTTTGTTGCACCCTTTTGTTTGGTTGAGTTAAGTATAGCATAGTTTGGTTTGGTTGTCAAGCGTTTTTGCAAAAAAAGTTAGGAAAAGTTTAGTTTTTATTTTTGGAGGGCGTTATGACTACCTATGAAAAGATCAAAGAGCTGTGCGAAAATGCGGGGTTTTCCATATCCTCTATAAGCCAAAAGATCCCCGGCTTATCTATCAATAAGGCATCCATCACCGGGTGGAAAAACGGATCTAAACCCCGCCCGGATAAGATCAAGGCTATTGCTGATTATTTCGGCGTTACAGTTGAATACCTCACCAGCGATGAGGAGGTAAGCGTACAAACCGTGCAGGATAACCACGGCATCATTGGGCATACGCACGCACCTGTTACCATAATCAACGGATCCGAGAAAAAGCTCACCGAGCAGGAGCTTGCCCTGCTTGAGATTTTCGGCAAGTTGGATGTGGTAAAGCAGGCACAGTTGCTTGCCTATGCTGCCGATCTTGCAAAATAAAAAAGCCCCGGCAGAGCCGAGGCAAAGGAGGTTTGTATGTTATTTAAGAAAAAGCCAAAAGGCTTGAGTGTGATACATTATGCAGGGCTCCCAGGTTTTCAGCAGGATATGCCTTGCTTTATGGATATTGGGGAGGAGGCCGTTGTGTTCAGTACCACGGCAGGTGCATCCGTTACCCTCCCGCTTTCAAAAATTGAGTGCGTGGATATTATGCCGGAGGCAAACTATATGCTAAAATACCACAACGCAAACACCGCCACCGCCAAGGTGGGTGTTAAGTGGTACGCTGCCTTTACCTATGCCGCAGAGGGCGGCAGCAAGCATATTGCCGTATGGTATATGGAGGTTAAAACCGGCAAGGCACTTTATGCTTTGCAAAGCCGTTGCACCCGTTCCGGGGGCGTGGTACTGTGAGCAAAAAGCGTATAGCGGTGGTTTATGCCCGGTACTCCAGCCATCGGCAGGGTGAGCAAAGTATTGAGGGGCAGCTTGCCGAGGCATACAAATATGCGGCAGCACACGGGCTTACCATCGTAAAAGAATACTGCGACAGAGCAATGACGGGCCGCAATGATAACCGTGAGCAGTTCCAGGAAATGCTCAAAGATACGGCCAAAAAGCAGTTTGATACAATAATATTGTGGAAAATAGATCGCTTTGGGCGTAACCGTGAGGAGATCGCTTTCAATAAATACCGCTGTAAAAAGAATGGTGTAAAAGTGGTATATGTTGCTGAAAGCATCCCAGACAGCCCGGAGGGTGTTATTTTGGAAAGCGTGCTTGAGGGTATGGCTGAATATTACAGCCTCCAGCTTTCCCAAAACATCCTGCGTGGCCAACGGGCAAGTGCAGAGAAATGCCAAAGCACCGGGGGCAATAGGCCTCTGGGGTACAAAACGGATCCCGCCACTAAAAAATTTGTGATAGATCCGGAAACGGCGCCAACGGTCCGCTTGGTATTTGATATGTACGCCAAGGGCAGCACCGTTACGGAAATTGTTACCGAGCTCAACAACCGGGGGCTCCGTACCCTCCGGGGCGGTAAGTTTACCAAAAACAGCCTGCACTCAATGCTTAAAAATGAAAAGTATATTGGTGTATATACCTATAAGGATGATTTAAGAATTGAGGGCGGCGTGCCGGCCATAATTGATGTGGAAACATTTGCAAAGGTACAGGAAATGCTAAAAGTAAACAAAAGGGCACCGGCACACACCTGGAGCCGTGCCGATTATATTCTTACGGATAAACTTTTCTGTGGGCATTGTGGCTCCAATATGGTGGGTGAAAGCGGTACCAGCAAAACCGGTGCCAAGCATAATTATTATATCTGCACCAAGCGTAAGCGGGAGCGTACCTGCCACAAAAAGGCCGTGCGGCAGGAGTGGATCGAGGGCGTTGTGCTTAACGCCGTTGTGGATCTGCTCAAGGATGAGGAGCTGCTGGAGTTTATTGCCGATGGTGTTTTTGCATACTACCAGGAGCAAAATGCGGATAACGATCTTGCCGATGCCTTAAAGCGTAAGCTGGCCGAGGTGGATAAGGCCACCGCCAATATTATAAAGGCCATTGAGGCCGGCATATTCAATGATGCCACCAAAAAGCGTATGGATGAGTTGGATGCACAGCGTGCGGAAATCGAGGCCGAGCTTTCACACCTTGAGCTTGTACGGTCCTGGCAGCTCACCCGTGATCACATTTTATTTTTCTTATATGAAATGCGGGATAAAAACATAAAGGATCCGGAGTGCCAAAAGCAGTTGGTGCAAACCTTTGTAAATGCCGTGTTTGTGTATGATGATAAAGTAACCATAACCTTTAACTATTCCGGTGATAAGCGTACCATTACCCTGGCCGAGGTTGACAGCCTCGGCACCGAGGGTGCAGAGTTCGTATGCCGTGCGTTATGTTCCACCAAACGTGTATTGGACGAACACCTACTTCTTTAGTGGCGGCTTTGCCGTCAAGGTGATGCTCTAATACGAAACAGAAAACCGCCATCTTAGATTAAGTTCTAAGGTGGCGGTTTTTGTTGTTTTCAATTGTTAAATAGCTAACCTAAACTCTTCAATCTTCTTAAGAATTAGTCTTGCAGGATCTTCACCATCTTTTTTTGTCAATATCATTTGCTCTATATCTGTATCATTCAAAACCACAATCATTTTCTGTTGATATATCCACATATCACGCAAAGCGTTCTCAGAAGAGCCGTTAGTTCCTTTTCTTGCAACGATAATGCCAAACAAGCCGGTGCCATCTTTTTTAAGATAATTTGCTATTTGTAATACATCATTCTTGGATATGTATTTCCCTGAATTTTTAGCATCTACGACTACATAATCAGCACCATATCGATCTCTCAAAAACTCCCAAATATCATTTTCTTTAGAGTAGTTCGACAGAATAAAATCTCTTCTATTCTTTTTTGTTCTATCATTGCTTTGAGGTATTGGTGAATTTAAAGGCGGACAAAACAAAAACTCCAATATATTCCCAACTAAATCCTGATAATCTACCCAATTCTGCCATCCCGAAGGGCAGCTATTAAGCTTGTTGATTAGAATTTGATACTCATCCGATTTATCAACTATATTGTTTGATAAATCGAAAAATGCTCTAAAAGAGGATGGCTTCGCCTGAAGTATCTGATCTCGGAACTCGGTGGCAAGAAAATCTTTATCCCATAATTCAATGCCGTTTTGTTGGATTAATTCCTCATATTTTTGCGGCAATTCACTCGGGGTAATAAATACAGCGGTTGCTGATGGAAGTAAGTCTTTATATTCAAGTAGTTGTTTTATAGTCCTTTGAATTTGTGATACAGTAAAGGACGTGGAAATGGATACTTCAGCGATATATTTTGTTTTTTGTTTCTCATTTTGTTCCTCGAACACAATATCAGCATCAATTACTTTATCACCAATTTTAATATGGCTTGAAACATTGGTGTATTTCTCGCTTGCTTCCAATAGTTTTTTTATGTATTCTTCAAACTTATATCCAAGAAAAGGTCTATCTCCTTTAACGATATTACAGTGACCGCAAAGCACTTGTAAGTTATCAATTTCATCAGTTCCACCCATAGATACCGGATATATATGATCGATAACACAATTAGCAGGTTCTAAAACCCTACCACAAATTGGACATTGATTGCCATTTGTTTTAATCCATTCTTTTATAATTTCCAATCTCGGTTTATGCCGGCGGAATTTTCTTTCATCCTTTTCGTGGTCCATATCATTACTCCTACTAGAACTTTTTATATTATTATACAACATATTAATTAATTTTTCAATTTTATATATTCCTTTTTTGACAACATATTTTCTACAATTTGATTTTTCATTATAAGAACAGCTAAAAGTTTAGAAAGCTAATATATTAGGTTGTGAAATCATTACTTAGTAGAAAAAATCGAGAAATTGTGGTATAATAATCCAGTAAAATCTACTTATAGAATCATTGCGATCAAAGGAGTCTAAAATGAAACAAGTGCTAACTCTCGATTATCAAGCTAGTAAACTGCTCCAATATTATATGGTTTATAATGGAGATGCGACTTTAACTGGTTTACAAGAATCCGACTTATATTATTTTTTCTTTGGTCAAGATCCGTCCTACAAATACGACTTGCTACATAACGATAAAGAAATTAATATTCTGCATAAAGGGTATCGTATTCAATACCTATATGCATTATTAACCCTATTTGATGAAATAAACATTTCACGAATACAACCTGGCATTTCATATTCCCATAGCATATTAAATTGCTTTAATGTTGATTATCCTGACATTGGTATATCTTTTTTTGATGAAAAACCTAAACTCCCAAGACAAAAGACATTAACGGAAGCAGAAAACGTATTTCGTTTTTATTTGAAAAATATTATTTATCATTTCACAAATGACGACTCGTTTAGGTTCCTTGATGGTTTTCCAAATCAATGGATAGTTGATTATTATCTAGAAAACCAATTATATACAGACGCATTTACGCAGAAAAAGAAAAATCTATTCAAAAGCATATTACCATTTAGAAACTGGTACGACGAATACGAAAGCCATTTATTTCAATACTTTGATAGAGTATTTATCGGTATTACAGAAACATTATGTCAAAAGAACGGAACTTTATATTCTCCTATTTTTGACACTTCAAATCTTCAGAAAATTGAAATACAGGATTGTATTGATATCAACAATTATATAATAAATGCCGATTTTACTAGTGGAATTAATCTTATACCTTGGCCAGAGACATTAAATGATGTTTGTACGTTAAGGCAAGATTCTAATTTAATATCATTTCGAACAGTATTTAACCAGTGGATAAGTTGCCTAAGACAAGGAGATGTACAAGCATTTGCTAATATGCGAAATGATGTTATAAAAGCCAATGAAAATTTAAGAAAGCTTCAAAAATACAGAAAAATAGAAAATTCATTCTATTCCAGAGTCTTTTCTTGTGTTGGTTCGTTAATACCTGTTATTAACGAAATACTTATGGGTTATGGATTTATTACACCCTTTATTACAGATAAAATTGAAAAAGAAAATGAATGGTGTAATCTCCCTGCTTTTAAACGCATATATAAAGCATTCATATATGAGCAAGACGGGTATAATAAATCTAAATAATTCCCATTTTCTAAACATAATTAAAATTTATAAAATATCAACTGTGGCGTGATATTTGATTCCAAAATGAACATCAAGAAGAACGGCAATGTTTTCTCCCTGTAATTTTGTGTCCGGGGCCGTACATTCGACTATTACACCACCTTTGGATACAATTATGGCACAAAATCAAAGGAGGTAACAATATGAGTAAATTTATAGAAGAATTTTACTACGGCAACATTGATCCGCAGGCACGAAGCACCAAGCAAAACAAAGCCGTGCAGAAGCAAATGGAGGTGCTGATGTTAAACGAGGAATTTTTGACCGACGCACTTTCCGGTGAGAATAAGAAAAAGTTTCTCGACTTTGTAAATGCGTGGGGGGTGGTAAACGGCGAATCCAACCTTGACAGTTTTATGATGGGATTTCGGTTGGGAGCGAACTTTACCTACGATACCTTTGTTGCCACCGACACGCCATTTCAAGACTTGCTAAAGGAGTGACCTGTATGCGGGATAAAAAGTATTACATAGCGTTAGATGATTTTGAGCGCAGGGTGGTTGTGAACTCTCTGAACGAAATGCGAAACAACCTTATTTCCAACGGCAAGTACACTGATGCGGTGGATGAGGTTTTGCTGAAAATTATAAATTCAAAACAAAAGAAATTCAAAGTGATATATAAAGAAATTTGATTGGCTGCCATCTTGGATTAGACTCTAAGGTGGCAGTTCCGTTATTTGCGTCCTGTTGAGATTTTCATCTCGATATGCTATAATATATTAAAACCTTCTTTAATCGGAGATAGTGCAATATGGAAAATGCGATTTTGCAATATGATTTTTTTCCTCATTATTACACATCAAATAAGGATGTTTATGAACCGATTTTATGCGAGTGTCTGAACAAGAGCAAAAAGATGATTGGTTTATGCGGAGGAAATTTTTCGCTTATTAAGAACCAATGTAATAAGCAACCCGATGTAATAGCTGATAATTCGGGTTATGAAATTGATTTCAAAATGATGATTTCTGAAACATTGAAAGAGTTTCAAAGCAGAACGGCACCGATAGCACAAGAAATAGCACCGGGCGTTAAAGCGTTTCACAATCCATCACAACTAAAGAAAAAGGTGGTTCTTATTTGGAATTGCTGTCGTAATATAGATGATACTCGTCTACAATACCTAAGAACACAAAAGGATATGGAGGCAAAAGCAGTAACGCATTTTTTTGATAAAGTTATAAATACTGATAAAAACATTCTTCTATTTATTCCCGTTTTCTTTACTACAGTTGATCAATCTTTATCAGCAGAAAAACAGTACGAAACAATACATAAGGAGCTTTCCGCAACTACGTCGTATATATACAATTATAGAAATGAAAAAAGAAACGGATATGACACTTATATCGTATATGCAGTGAACATTCCGGATAAAAAAGAGTTTTCGCTAATCATTGCCAAGTTCACAGCCAATGGTCTTGAGATTGTTGACAGGGTAAGTTTTTTCTCTTTGGAAAGTGTGCAAAAATTGGCCATAGAAAACTTATAAAGGTATTAATACAACTCCGTACATTCGACTTGAATAAAGCTTTCTTGTAAAATGGTGTTACAAAAAACAAGGAGGCTTTATTTTATGAAAAAGGTTATTTATGATGAAAAGAATGGTCTTTGGTACGAACTTCAAGGTGACTATTATATTCCTTGCTTAAAGCTCCCCGAAGAAGAGCAACAGCCTATCGGGGTATGGGGACAGCGGCATCTACGGTATATCAAGCAAAACCGCAAGGTGTTATATTATAATCTACTGACAAGTGGTAAACTGAACGGCTACCTCGCAGATTTCGATAAGCAGGCGGAAGGAATGTTTTCTCGGCTTATAAAGCAGATGACAGAGCGTGAGGGTGTGACCGAACAACTCAAGTCGTATAATCAAATGGAGTGGGTTGGTCGGATGAATAACATCCGCAGTAGAATCACGGAAATCATTAACAAAGAACTGATATATACATAAAAGAAAGGTGGGACATTAAACCCACCTTTATTTTTGAGCATTTATTGAAAACTTTAAGTATTTTTAGTATAATAAAGAAAAATAAAGGACTTAGGTGCTAAAAACTATGAAGGCAAACAATGACATATTGCAAGCATTATATAACAAAATTTTAAATATACATCACGACTGGATGAAAGCTGATTCACAAAATGATCCTAAATGGGGAGTTAAACGATACTGTAATTATAGTTTTGGTCCTGTACTCGGACTATACTCGGAAAAGGATAAAAGTTTAATTGACATTTTGAATGATGATTTTACCGATGAAGAACTTTGCGATCAGCTGATACCAATTAAGGAAAGGGCTTTAAGAGAACTGTTAAAAGCAGAAAAAGATTTGATGACGGAGTGTAAGTGCAAATCTTATCAGGATGAGTTGTCGCTTTTAAGGCGCAGAAACATCGAGGAATGGTTGAAGCGTTTTTTTGTTCCATACATTAGAACTGGAAATTTTGAAATAGATGAATCTCATTATAAAGGGTTATGTTATGTAACGTATGGTTATCAAAATTACCAATACAATCTAACAAGTAAATATTGTGGGGATATTAATGTCCTAAAACAACTGTATCATGGTGTATTAGGTAAAAGTTCAGAACTTCATACATATAAATTGATAGAACTAACCCCTACTTGCGAAATGCTTGCAATAGATCCGCCGAGAATTTATGATCCTCGCATAGATAAGACATTGTATTTATCAAATGTAAGCAAGGAACTGTTGAATACATTCATCGAACTAAGCAGGTTAAAACTATACGAAAAAATATCTCTTAGGGTTTCTAATTCAACAATAAATATATTCGATGGCAAGTATGAGATGCAGACTATTTTAGAAGCAGTTGAAAGAGGAAAAATTTTTTCTATTAAAAATATAGGTGATATTCCTGTAACAAAGCTATATTCTGTAAATTATGAGGATAGTTTATGGATAAAGAGCACCGATTCGGAAATAACATTTGAAGAATTATGTGAGCACGAAAATAGTTTCAATGATTCTGTAATTACTCAAGTAATACACTTGAACTATCTAAACAAAGGCAACGAAATATTTGTAACACATATCGATCACGAATTTGTATTTTATAGCAAAAGTGATTATGAACAACGTAAGGTAAATTCTGATATAAAAGGCAATGAATATACCCGTTTGAAATCCTTTAAGATTGATAAGGCAAGCATACCGTTGACTTTGCCCATAAAACGTAATGTAACACTTTATGATGAAGCATCTGACACCGTTCTTCATAAAGCCGAAACAGTTCCTTTTATTGTATACATTTTAAAATCTTATTTAAAACACACAGATTTAATAGATGAGTATTTTGCAAAATTATAAAACAATCCCGGCACGAAAATGTGTCGGGATCGTTTTGTATGTAGCAGTATATTTAGTTAGCCACCTCAAGTAATTTCTTGCTTACTCTTGCTTGAACCTCAATATAATATGCGGTTTCAGCGGCGTTCATTTCTTCATCTTCCCACTTCTCGAAATCTTCCACGAAGTCTGCGTATTTGCTCATATAATCAGCATAGTCTGTGAGCAGACTCATATCAGTCGGGTTAGCGCTATATTTTTTCATAAACGCAACGTACTCATCCATAAATTTCTCATAGCTATCCATTGCAGCTTTGAAATCAGGATCTAAGCCACCATTATTAGAAGTGTCTTTATCAGGTTCTTTTTCTGTTGCATCAGGCTCAGAAGTCTGATTTGACGAGTCGGTGCACGGTGTAGAGGTATCGTTATTATTATCCTCGCTCGGTGCATCAATATCAATGGTCATAATATTATTTCCCTCATAACGAACAGAAATGTGCCATCCTTCGCTATTGTCAGCGTAATAATAGTCATCACCCTTGCTATAATCCACATTGAAACCCTTTTCGGAACAAGCATTTACATACTCTGCATAATCGGCTCTTGAGGTATTTCCTACATATACAAAGAAGTTATCATCATACTCGTAAGAGAACTTGCCGGTTGTGGACTTTGGAGTGGGCAACAGTTTACCTGCAGCACTTGCAGGCCAAGTGATAGTTGTCATTTCCATAGGAGCTTCCAATTGAATGCTCATATCCGCATCGCTACCATAGTGACCAAGACTTAATTTATAACCTTCTGCATTATAAGCATCATAGGAAGAAGAATTAGACTCAGCATCTACAGTAAAGCCTTTCTCTTTGCAAGCATCAACGTAATCGTTGAACTGCTTGTCGGAAAGATCGTTAATATCAATCCAAAGATCATCAGCGGAATTAGTATGTATTTCACCTTTATTTGCAGGAGGTTCGGGTAACATATCACCTAAAATTATATCATCCCAAACGATTTTCTCGCCACCGCCACCTGCACTAAGAGCGATAACGCCAACGACAATAATCGCAAGAAGGATAAACCACCATCTTAAGAAAAACGGCTTTTTCTTCTTTTTAGCCTTTCCGGTTTGCACGGGAGCTGATTGTTGTTGGATTGGTGGAGGGGTTATGGGCATTTCGGCCTCAGTTTTTGCGCCACACTCAGGGCAAAACCTTCCCTCAAATTCTGTTCCACATTGTTTGCATTTCATAATATTACCTCCAGATAATTTTTTGATCTATTTTGTTGCCATTCGGCAATGGAACCATATTAAAATTATTCGCTTGGTGGAATTGGCGGCATAACGAAAAACAAGCCTTTAAGTTCATCAACTGTTGCGGCTTTCATCCATTCAGCCATACCATTTTTCCAAACCAGCGTATCACCATTGACTTGACCTGCATTTACCATTTGAGCGATAGTATTCAAATTGTAAGGACCGGTTGCTTGACCGTTTATCGCAATATGATATGCTGCAGTTGGAATGGGCGGCGGTGTGACTCCCATAGGTTGATTAATTCCACCCATCATATTGTTCATTGCGCCTGCGATGTTTTGACCAACAGCACCGCCAACAGCCATACTTGCCATCATAGCTGCCATATTAAAACCATCGCCGTTACCGCCAATACTAACATCTCCCGCACCGTTAGCACCCATTTGTCCGAGTGCATTTGCACCTGCTATACCAACTTCGGCTTGCTTTTCTACTTGGAACGCACCGATATTAGTAGATTGTGTAGCCTTATGTTGTGCGTACTGTCCTTCCTCACGCTGAATACGGAGCGTTTCTTCATAATGCTCGGCTTCAATACGTTGTTTTGCGGCAATATCTCTAATCTTCGCTTCGGCTTCGGCTTTAACAGTAGCCCCCGCAATGTCTTTGGTTACACCCATAAGTTGGCGATAACCTTCGCTTGATTTGTCAAGCTCTATTGCAGACAAATCCACACCCGAAACTGTTACACCAAAGGCTTCCTTAAAACGCTCACCAATGTCGTACTCTATGACATCATTAATTTGCGAGGTTTTCGTTTCAATTTGCACTAACGGAATATTGTTTGTGGCGGGTGCATTTGCCACAACATCTTTTACATAGCGACAAACTGCATCTCTAACTTGCAACTGAAAATCTGAAAGATTAAAATCGCTAAGTCTATGTAATTTGATAAATTCACGGTAATCTCTAATCTTAAAGCTGATTGTTCCTCTAACAGAAACGGGCACACCAAAATCCTCGAACCTCGGATCATAAACATCAAAGAACGGCACACCGAATTTCACTTGAATGATTTGAGCAAGATTGATGAAATAAACCTCTGCCTGAAAAGGCGTTCCGCCTTCATAAGCAAGGCCTAAGATATTGGCTAAGATAGGCAGATTGGCAGTTTTTATAGTTTGGTCGAAGGGGCCAACTATAAAATCCTGCATAGTTCCATCTTTTTGTTTGTAGACAAATACCGCAACCTCGCCATCCTTTACACGCAGAGATGAACCCCAACGGATTGCATTTTCACGGTTATTGTTACCTTGCTGTGAGCCGGACGGATGCCATTTCCATATTAGATAAGACGGTTCATCACATCGTATCTCATCCATAAAGCCACCGGCCTTTGGTTTTCCGAATAACGACATATAAACTCCTCACTTTCAATTACTTTTTGTTTTTCTTATTTGTAATGCCGTATGTAGCAGCCAAAATTATTGCATCAAAGATTATGTCTAAGCCTGCAAAATCTCCGCTGAACAAGCGAACCAAGTTAAATATAAGAAGTAAAATCAAGACAACCGCAAAAACGGGATTAGGCATGAACTTAAAGTAAGTTGTTATCATATTTCCGACAGAAGCGGTTGTATGAGATATTTTTTCTTTATTGATTGCTTTTTCGGTTTTCTCATAAATATCTTCTATTTGAGCAAATGCAGGATCGTTTTGTAAAGTAATTTGCGCTTTCTGATATGCCTGCTCAAATTTTGCAACCCACGCTTCAAATATGTTTTTGTCCGCTTCGCCGCTTATGTTAGAAGAAGCTAAAATCATAAACTCAACAATATCTTCCTTAGAATTGGGAATGGGGTAGTTTCTTATCATTGAAGCCTTTTCTTCTGAATTTTTAGCTCTATGCAAATCCCAATAAAATTGTTGTAACGATACCGTCGCTTTAGAACCCCTTATTTCATAGTCACAAGTAGGACAGTTGGTTATAAAAGCATCAATGATTTCCCCGCAGTTGGGGCATTTATGTATTTCACCATCATAAACCGTCTTGCGCTCAGAGTTTTCAGTTTTGTGAGTTGTAACTGTCTGTCCGCAGTTCGTACAGAATTTAGCTCCCTCACCTAATTGTTGTCCGCAATTTACGCAAAATGCCATTTTTACTCCTTTCAGCAAAAGACCTAACCTTCCGTCTTGACTGCATCACAAATATCGCCGATATTGCAATTTAGATACTCACAAATTCTCAATAAAACCGATAAGGCAACTTCCTCGTTCTTACGCATCTTTGTCATAGTACCCGTTGCAATATTCAAATCCTTTCGCAATGCAGCCGGTGATATGTCTTTTTCGATTAGCAATATCCAAAGTTTTTTATAACTTATCTTCATAATACACTCATCTACCTAAGACCTTATCATTTTTGTTAATATAACTTTCCTTATACTGTTTTTTGTAGTTTGCTATGACCTAAAACAAAATTCGCAACTTCTTGAGAGGTGAAGGTCAAAATAAAAACCGTATTTTCTAACGGTGAAATTGCTATCTGTTGCAGATCAGAAAACCGCAACATAATCAGTATTATGTTGTATATTGTCGCAAATAAAAAACGCTCACGATCAACTCGTGAACGCTGACAATTAAAAATGGGTATAAAAAGCCAAGCCTTTTCATTTTCTAATTTTGAGAAGGCTTATTTGTGCTGTATTAAAATCGACAATTCTATTACAAATCATACTTTTCTCCACAAAATGTATTGCAAAAATCTCCGTATTGTGCTATAATGCATTATGTAGTTTTAGGTTAATCCAACTGCTTATAACATAATACTGATTATGTCCTTGCCGCCGTTTTCGGGGGCTATTTTTATATTATCAACCGCATATTTTCCATCCGCTGACGGTGTTCGTTGCCGGTGGTGATAATATAAATTCGTGTGGTGTTGATACTGCTATGACCGAGAATATCAGCGAGCTTGGCAATGTCCTTTTCGATGCCGTAAAATGTTCGTGCGAACAAATGACGTAAATTATGGGGAAACACCTTCTGTGGATTTACCCCCGCCTTCTCACAAAGGCTTTTCATTTCCCGCCAAATGTTGGTTCGGCTCATCGGCTTGCCATTGCGAGTTATAAATATTGCTCCCATTGTAATTTTCTGCTCTGCTGCATAGCGGAGCAATTTCTTTTGCAGTTCTCTGACAATGAATACCGAGCGTGTTTTACCTTTTAGAGAGACTATTGCTTCTCCACACCTTACCGCCTCAACCGTGATATATTGCAGTTCGCTGACACGGATGCCCGTTCCGCATATTGTTTGGATCAGCAGATTCAATCGTTCATTGCCTTTTTGCTTTGCAGTGTGAACCAAGCGCATATATTCCGCTTTGGTTAGTTCTTTTTCTTCTGGACAGTAGATCTGCCGCTGGAGCTTGATAGACTTCACTTTCAAATCTGTCCATCCAAGAAATGAAAGCAGACCATTGATTGACGCCAACATTGAATTGATACTCCGTGCGGCATAGCTTTCGGAAAGCAGATTGTTTTTGTAGGTAATAACAGTTTCCTTTGTTATCTCCACATTGCCCACATAAGCTGCAAACGCCCTTACGTCACGGATGTATTTTTCTACGGTGTTTTCGCTCTTTTCCTCGCTTTTAAGATAAACGGCAAAAGCCGCTATTTGTTTATCTGTTAAAATTCTTCCTTTCATCGTATTTACCTCCGGATAGTTTTAATAATATTTTACCCGAAAAGTATGATTATAAATTGTCACCATAATTTTAGGTAAATGCGATATACAAGTCGAATGTACCGATTCCTCGCATAATAATTGCCCCGTTGGGAGCGCAGTATTTTCTGCATTCCCAACGGGGCTTTTTTTGTTTTTTCGGCAAAGGGAGTTTTATTGGACACTGAAATATGATATAATTATTTTCATAAAGCAGGAACAATTCACTATTGCTTGTGTCGAAATATAAATAGAGGACACTATCCTCTGGAAAGGAGGCGAAGAAAATGCCATTATTATTAACAAGACGAAACGGACCGCCCACACCGTTTCGCAACTCGGAATATATTCCGTTTTACTACTTTATCCCCAAAAGCATTTTACAAAAATGCGGTGCTGAATTAAATTCAATCCCACGAAACCCACGTATGATTTTCTCTAATCGAGAAGCGTGTGAATTTATTGAAAGCGATCTATTCTTACTGCTTATCATTGATGCGACCTCATATATGGTATGGCCGTATATGGGACACAGTGAGTATATGGAGGTATATTCCGGTTATGATCCCGCTTGGATTCTTGCTCATTCACCCGGTTATTGGGTACAGGAACTTATAGACGAGGGTATTGTTCCCACTGTAAATAATTTGTTCCAAAATTGCAATGAGAATTTCGGGTATGTATCCGAGGAAGAAATCGGCGTTTACTTGCAGTATATCGTACCAAGAGTAATGCAAAAGCATAATATGAATGCTACCATACAAACAGCGGAGGAATTTAGATGCTTTGAAGATTTTGATTTTCGGAACAGTCGGCAAAAGACGGACTTTTACCGCAAATGGTATCACACCCGAACCAAGCATCCAATGATTTCCCTTGAAGAATTCAAAGATAACTATGCTGAGAGCCACAACGGTCAGGAGTGGGACGAGCCTGATGCTTCGCAGGACGTGGAGGAAAATATCACCTCTGAGATCTTGGTCGAACAGTTTAAGGCAACGCTGACTGAAAGAGATATGGCAATTCTCCAAATGCGTATAGAGGGCGATACGCTCGAAGATATTGCTGAGAAGCTCAGCTACAAAAATCATAGCGGCGTTCTAAAGCGTATTCGCAAGATCGGTTTAGCTTATGAAAAGTTTACTGGCGAAGATTACGGGTTTGAAAACAGAAAAATCACTGGATAACACCTATTGATGAAAAATCGGTAGGTGTTATTTTTATGCCCAAAATCAAAAAAGGAGGAATGCAAATGATATGGAAGATCCATCCGTCACATCTCAGGCGGGTAAATAAATTAGTAAAAACCTTATGCAGTTGCTATGATCGTGGCAACTGCATTTTGCTTGATGACGGCGAATCTCACAAATGCGTACAAATCATCAGTTGTTCGGGAATTTACTGCAACTATTTCAAAAGAGCTGTACTTCCCGCAGATAAAGAACTATACGAACAAATCAAGAAACTCAACAAATTAAAGTAAGAAAAGGAGAACAAGCAAAATGAAAAGAATTAACGGTATTTATGTTATCGGTGTCGATCACGGATACGGAAATATGAAAACGGCGAACTGCTGCTTTCCCACCGGAGTAATGAAAAGCGATACCGAGCCTACTTTTGTCAGCGACCTGCTCATTTGGAACGATAAATATTATTCCATCGGAGTCGGTCACAAGGAATTTACGGCGGACAAGTTTAACGATGAGGATTATTACGTTCTCACTCTTGCCGCTATCGCACGGGAATTAAAGCGTGAACAAATAACCGAAGCGGAGGTGTATATCGCTGCAGGGCTGCCGCTTACTTGGGTAAGCGAACAAAAGGCAGAGTTCAAAGAATATCTGCTTCAGCATAATGAGGTGTCTTTTACTTTCCGAAATAAAGATTACCGCATTAAGATTGTCGGTGCGGAAATCTATCCGCAGGGGTTTGCTGCTATTGTCAACAACCTACCCAGTTTCACAGGCGTTAATATGCTTTGCGATATTGGAAATGGTACGATGAATATTATGTTCGTCAACGATAAGAAGCCGAATCCCGCCAACTGCTACACCGAGAAGTTTGGCACTCACAAATGTATGCTTGAGGTACAAGAAAACTTAATGAGGATTCATCACACTGAACCGCCCGAAGAAATGATTACTCGTGTACTTCGCTTCGGCACAGCAGATATTGACGGTGATTATCTCAAAACAATTACCGAGACCGCAAAGGAATATGTGAAAGGCATATTCCGCAGACTTCGCAAACACGGTTATGATCCGAAATTGATGAAATTGTATGTTGTAGGTGGCGGCGGTTGTCTTATCCGTAATTTTGCCGATTGCGACGAAAGTCGAGTGACTATCAATGATGATATTTGTGCCACCGCTAAAGGATATGAGCGTATGCTTGAAATGAAATTGCTCCGTAGCGGTGGTCGTCAGGTATGAAAATTAAGCGATTAAGCCTTAGGTTTAATTTGGATAATGAAACTGACCGCAAGGCTTGGGAACATTTGCTGACTGTGACCGACTCAAAAAACAAAGCAATTATTATGGCAATAAATGCTTATTTTGAGCAAGGAGGCAATCTGACAGAGGTTATACGGGAAACAATCAGAGATTGTCTTAAGGATATGTCTGTTATACAGACAGCGGAGGTTTTACCCGCCGAAAAAATATCGGCAGATGAGGATGAACTTATGGACTCCCTCGATCTGTTTCTCTAATTCGTGGCATCAGGGTGATGCCGCTTTTTTATATCCCGAAATAATGGGCGGCATCACTTTGGCATTATATCAAAATCAAGGAGGAAATCATTTATGAGAGCATATTCATTAAAGCAGATGCAGAGTTTAGGCATCTGTGTAGACGATTATAAAACAAACGAAAATGACGGTGTTTTTATTGCAAAGCTCGACTATAAGCGTTGGGGGAAAAACCGAAATGTACTCGGCTTTTTCACCTTTGAAAACGGCAATAAGGTTATGGCTTCCGCTTGGCAAAACACCGGTTATCTCGGCATCCCCGAAATTGAAGAAGGCGCAACGCTTATGCTTACGTTTGAGAAAGCAAAGAATGGCATTGCCTATTTGAGGAAGGTAGAACGGTATGAGGCAGATAAAGCCTGTCTTACACCGTAACAAGCAGGGAACTTGTACGGCAAGTTCCAAATAAACAGTAAGCGTTCCCGCCTACTGTTCACCTTTAGGGGACACCCCTAATACCCCGATTACAGAAAGAAGGTATGTATATGAATAGAAACCCAAAAGAAAAACTGTGCCGCTTGTATCTTCGGGTATCTCCGCAGGAGAAAAAGAAGATCACCGAGCTTGCCGAAAGTTGTGGCATCCCCGTCGCTGAATATCTCCGTAAACGGGCATTGGGATATACTGTGAAAGCAGTTGTTCCCGATGCCTTTTATGCTTTTAACGAGAAACTGAGCGAACTGCTCAACCGTGAGTTATCTCCCGAAGTGGAAACGGCGGCACTGAAACTCTTTGACGATATTTATGCCGAAATCATAGATACGCCAAAGCAAACCGCACGGCAGATACGCAAGGAGGTGGCACAATGGCAAGCACAGGCTTCTGGCCCGTCAAGTCCCGATTAAAGGAAGTTATCGACTATGCGGAGAACCCCGATAAAACCACCGATAAAAAGTTCTTGGACGAGGACTTGTGGGCGGCGCTCCGTTACGTGGAGAACGACCAAAAGACCGACCAAACAATGTATGTGTCGGGAATTAATTGTCCGAAGCAACGAGCTTATCAATGTATGATGGCAACCAAACGGCGGTATGGGAAACTTGGCGGCAACGTTGCTTATCACGGGTATCAGAGTTTTGTAGCAGAAGAAGTCACTCCCGCCGAAGCACACTGTATCGGTGTAGAAACAGCAAAACGGATGTGGGGAGCAAATTATGAGGTAGTCGTCAACACCCATCTCAATACCGATAATATCCACAATCATTTTGTGGTGAACTCGGTATCGTTTAGGACGGGCAGGAAGTTTGAAAACCATATCCGTGACCACGTGGAGCTTCGACAGATCTCCGATGCGGTCTGCAAAGAACACGGAAAGTCCGTAATACCCTTTACGCATTTTTACGGAAATAAGAAAGCGTATTGGGTACAGAAGTCCGGCAAGCTCACTCACCGAGATATACTGCGTCGGGATGTGGATGAAGCCATCGCAAACAGCGGAAGTTTCAAAGAAATCGAGTATTGTATGAAAAATCTCGGTTATCGCTTTGAGCGTGACTTTTACTACGATCATCCTTCCGTTATAGCAGACGGATGGAAACGGGCAATCCGTATCAGCAGTTTGGGTGAGGATTATTCCAAAGAGCGCATACGTCAGCGGTGCCGTGAAAATCAAGTCGGACAGATTCTGACCACCATTTATAATGCGCCGTATAAGCGAAAACCCCTGCTCATAATCGAATATGAATGGCGGCGGGTGGAGCGTATGGACACAGTTCAAGTATTATTTGCCCTGTTTATTGAACTGCTGAAAATATGCACGGGCAACAATATCGAGGAAAAGCACAACCGCCCACTTTCCCCAATGATGCGGACAGAGGTACAGAAATTAGATAAATATATTGAGGAATACAAGCTCCTTTGCGACAACCACATTGAGTCGCCAAAGGAGCTTTTGTCATTTCAAGAAAACTTATCTACCCATATCTCTGAGTTGGAGCAGGAACGGTATGCGGTTCGCTTAAAAATCCGCCGTGCCAAAACTCCTGAAGAAGATGCTGCTTTGAAGGCACAAGCCAAAGAAATCACCAAGCAAATCACACCCCTGCGAAAGCATAGAGATATTGTAAAACGCATCGAGGAGCATATTCCAAAAATTCACGAGCTTCTTGAGCAGGAGCGCAATATCGAAATGAAACGAAATAATTTGATTAAAAAGAAAGAACGAGGTTATGAACGATGAAAAATACTAAGAAAAACATCTCTATCGAGAAATTACACCCTTTTGAGAACCACCCCTACAAAGTGCAGGACAACGAAGAAATGGAAACCCTTGCCGAAAGCATTAAGACGCACGGCGTTGTATCTCCCATCATAGTCCGCCCCTTGGAAAACACCACAGACGAATATGAGATCATATCCGGTCACAGACGGGTTATGGCAAGCAGAAAGGCAGGGATTACGGAAGTCCCTGCCTTAGTTGTTTCCCTTGACCGTGATGCATCGGCAATCGTGCTCGTGGACAGCAACCTACACCGAGAGCATATTCTACCTTCTGAAAAAGCCTTTGCTTACAAGATGAAACTTGAAGCAATGAAGCATCAAGGATGGCGTAGTGATCTAACTTCGCCACAAGTTGTGGCAAAGTCCCGTACAACTGAAATGGTCGGAGCAGAAAGTGGTGACAGTCACGAACAAGTACGCCGCTATATCCGCCTTACCAACCTTATCCCCGAAATTCTGCAATATGTGGACGACGGGCGTATTTCCTTCACTCCCGCCGTTGAACTTTCCTATCTCAATGAGCAGGAACAGTACGACCTTTTGGAGCAGATGGAGTTGAATGATTGCACCCCGTCACTCTCTCAGGCTTGCCGCTTTAAGAAGATGAGCCAAGAGCAAGGTTTGACTCCCGAAGTTATCGCCGCCGTGATGAGCGAGGAAAAAGCCAATCAGCGGGAAATGTTCAAAGTCCCAATGGAGCGTATTCGCAAATACGTTCCTAAAGCCAACGCAAAGCAGACGGAGGAATTTGTGCTTAAAGCCTGCGAGCATTATCACCGTTATCTTCTCCGACAGCGTGACCGAGATCGATGAGGTGAGCCTATGAAAAAATACCCCAAAATTGATTATACCAACGTAGAATTGCCCGAAGAACTGCTCACTTCTTTTGCAAAAGCATTAGTACCTGAGATAAGGAAATTCTATGATAGTGATGAGGGCAAAGCATACTTTGAAAAGTGGCTTGCTAACCACCCTGAATATGCAGAAAGGACACCCGATGCACCCGCATCGGGTGTCTAACTTTCCGTACAATCGACTATTAAAGGAGGATGATTATAATTATGTATGGATATGATTGGAGGAACACAGATGAATGTTGTAATATATGCTCGGTTCTCAAGCCATAGCCAAACCGAGCAATCTATTGAAGGACAATTAAAAGTCTGTTATGAATATGCCGAATCGCACAATTATACGATTGTTGGTGAATATATTGACCGAGCACAAAGCGGTAAGTTTGATACCCGTGCCGATTTTCAAAGAATGATAGCCGATAGTGATAAACACACTTTTGAAGGCGTGCTTGTGTATCAACTTGACCGCTTCGCCCGTAACCGCTATGACAGTGCGATTTATAAAGCGAAATTAAAGAAAAACGGTGTTAGGGTTTTATCTGCGAAAGAAAATATCACCGATGATGCTTCGGGTATCCTTATTGAAGGTGTCCTTGAAAGTATGGCAGAATATTACTCGGTGGAACTTGCACAGAAAATCCACAGAGGTATGTCTATCAATGCCGAGAAATGCCTGTCAAACGGTAGCAATCCCGGACTTGGATTTAAGGTGGATAAGAAAGACCGCACCTTTTATGTTGATGAAGCAGAAGCGGCTATTGTTCGTGAAATATTTGAACGATATGCAAGTGGTGAAACCAAAGCGGAAATCGTTAAAGATTTACAGCGAAGAAAGGTTAAAACCTCTATTGGCAATGAGTTCACATATAACAGCCTTAGCCGCCTTCTCAAAAACAAACGCTATATTGGTATATATTTATACAAAGGAGTTGAAACGCCCGGTGGTATGCCACGCATCTTGGATGATGACTTATTTTATCGGGTACAAGCGCTTATGAACAAAAACAAATCTGCACCCGCCCGAACAAGGGGCGAAAACGAATATCTCTTAACTACAAAACTATTCTGCGGTCATTGTAAGGAAATGATGGTGGGATACGGTGGCACGGGAAAGTCCGGTAAGCAATACCACTATTATATGTGCAAGAAGGCTCGTAAAAAGAAATGTGATAAGAAGATAATCGGTAAGGATTATATCGAAGATCGTGTTGTCAGCGAATGCCTTAAAATGCTCACTGATGATAAAATCCGATATATTGCAAAACGGGTTGCAGAGGAATGTAACAAGAGTCCCGATAATATATCGGTGCGTGAACTCAAAAAGGCTATTAAGGAAGTTGATATTGCTATCGAAAACCTTTGGAAAGGTATTGAGCAAGGTCAATCGGTTGATATGCTCACTGAGCGACTGCATCAGCGACAAGCAGAAAAAGAGGAATTGGAAACTCAGCTCGCTATCGAGAACAACAAGAAAATCTGTTTGTCCGAAGCGCAGATTTTAGCCTTTCTTGATTATGTATGCGAAATGCCCCTTGATGACTTTAATAAGCGCAGAGCGATTATCAATATATTCGTTCATTCCATTTACTTGTATGACGATCACTTCACCTTGATTATCAACGCAAGTAAGAAGCCTTTGAGCATCGAAAATATCCCGCTTGATGATATTGAAGAAGCTTTTGAGGGCGAAAATGCTGAAACGGAGGGGTGTTCATCCTTGATGACACCCGCTCCACCAAAAAATAAAGTGGGTAGTACTGCAAAGTGCTACCTATTTTTATTTCTTGTTTAGTATAAACGGGGAATTGACCGCGAATCAATAATATATCTTTCTGTATTTTTAGCAATCTATTGCTTTTAAAGAATGGTTTGTAGTATAATACTTTGGGTGATTAATTTGAAATATATTGTTGATAACGATTTGCATATTCATTCCCTTCTTTCTTCTTGTTCATCTGATGTCGAACAAACCACCCAAAGAATTTTAGAGTACGCTAAGGATAACTCTTTAAAAACAGTATGCCTTACCGATCATTTTTGGGATAGTGCTGTAAATGGCGCTTCCGACTGGTACGCACCGCAAAATTATGCACATATATCTAAAGCTCTTCCCTTGCCTAAAGACAGTAATGTTCGCTTTTTATTTGGCTGTGAAACCGAGCTTAATAAAGATTTTACCTTGGGTATTTATAAAGAAAAATTTGATTTGTTTGATTTTTTTATTATTCCTACCACTCATTTTCATATGCGTGGGTTTACATTATCTGAGCAAGACTCCTTAAATGCATATACACGTGCAGAGGCTTGGGTTAAAAGATTAGAAGCTGTTTTGCAAATGAATCTGCCGTTTAAAAAAATCGGTCTTGCGCATTTAACTTGCAGTCTAATTGCCCCCACAAGAAATGAGTATTTAGAGGTTTTAAATCTTCTTAAAACAGACAAAATGCAAAAGCTCTTTAAAAAAGCGGCTAAACTTGGAATCGGTATTGAATTAAATGCAAGTGATATGAGTTTTGCCGAAAAGGAAGCCGACATTATATTAAGGCCTTATAAAATCGCAAAAGAAGCCGGTTGTAAATTTTACTGTGGCTCTGACGCACATCACCCAAGCACCTTTAATAATTGCAAAAAGATATTTGAACGTGCGGTAGATTTACTAAATTTAACCGAAGACGATAAATTTGTTATTTAATATAATGTTTAAGTAAAATTTTGTTGCCTTTTTTTGAAAAATATGTGATAATGCTAACAACACTCAATAAGGAGAGAGGATTTTGACTACTAAAAGAAGTTCGTTTACCGGAAAAATCGGTTTCGTATTAGCAGCCGCAGGTTCGGCTGTTGGTTTGGGTAATATTTGGAGATTCCCCTACCTTGCAGCAAAATATGGTGGCGGTATGTTTTTGCTTGTATATATTTTACTTGCAGTTACATTTGGTTTTGCCCTTATGGTTGCCGAAGTGGCTATTGGCCGTAAAACAGGCCTTAGTGCAATAGGCGCATTTAAAGCATTAGATAAGCGCTTTTCTTTTGTCGGATATTTAGCAGCACTTGTTCCAATTATTATACTCCCCTACTATTCTGTAATAGGCGGTTGGGTAACTAAATATCTTGCCGAATTTGTTTTAGGCAAAACCGACATTATGGCTCAAGACGGTTATTTTAACAATTACATAGGCAGTACAACACAGCCGCTTTTATGGTTTGCTGTGTTTATAGGCATTACTGCAATTGTAGTTTTATGCGGTGTTGAAAAAGGCATAGAAAAGGTAAGTAAAATTATGATGCCTATTCTAATTTTTCTAATTATAGGCATAGTAATTTACACAAGCATTACTATGGATGGTGCATTAGCGGGTATTGTTTACTACCTAAAACCAGACTTTTCTAAGCTTTCGGTTATGACCGCTGTTGCCGCTATGGGTCAGTTATTCTACTCTATGTCGCTTGCAATGGGCATTATGATAACCTTTGGCTCGTATATAAAAAAAGATATTAGCATAGAAGGCTCTGCCCATCAGATTGAAATTTTTGACACCGGCGTTGCATTTCTTGCGGGTTTAATGATAGTTCCCGCCGTATTTGCTTTCTCTGGCGGTGATGAATCGGCTTTAGGCCAAGGTCCTGGTCTTATGTTTGTAACACTACCTAAAATATTCAGTTCTATGCCGGGTGGAAATATTGTTGGTGCTGCTTTCTTTATTATGGTGCTTTTTGCGGCTTTAACCTCATCAATATCACTTATGGAAACCGTTGTTTCTATATTTCACGACAAACTGCATATAAACAGAAAAACGTGTTGCTTTATAGTTTTAGGCATAAGCATTTTACTTGGCATTCCGTCGTCGCTAGGTTATAGCGCATGGAGCAGCGTAACAATCATTGGTATGCAAATACTTGATTTCTTTGATTTTATAAGTAACAATATAATTATGCCTATAGTTGCATTCCTAACATGCCTTTTTGTTGGTTATTTTATAAAACCAAAATCTTTAATAGAAGAGGCAGAAATAAGTGGCAAATTCAAGTCTAAAGCCTTGTTCTCTGTAGTTATAAAATTTGTAGCACCTGTATTTATAATTTTAATACTTGTTTCTTCCATTTTAAATGTATTTGGTGTTATTAAAATTTAAATTTAATTTAACAAAATGCCGCTCAGTGTGAGCGGCATTTTTTATGATTTTAGATCTGAGTTTGCAGGATTTTCAATAACCTTTCCGTCTTTAGAAAATCTTGAGCCATGGCACTGACAATCCCACGTGTGTTCTGCCTTGTTCCACTTAAGCGCGCAACCCAAATGTGAACATCGCTTTGGTGATAGACTTAGCAAATTCTTAGCACTTGTAAATCCATTTACAAGCAATTGTGGTTTTAATATACTGCGTGATGGACTAAAGGTTTTTTCGAAAGCATTAGGAGTATTGGTTATAATATCGCTTAAAATCATAGCCGAAAGCATTGCACCGGTCATACCCCATTTGTTAAAACCGGTTGCAGTTAATAAATTAGGAGTATTTAAAGAATATTTTCCAATATATGCCATACCATCAAGGCTCATACAGTCTTGTGCCGCCCAATAAAACCGTTCTTTAGAACCATGATAATATTGCCTTGCAAACTTTCTAAGTCCCTGCCAGTTTTCAGTTTGTTTTCCGGTTTTATCAGAAAATCCACCTATAAGCAAAAGGTCATTATAATTTCTAAAAGACATACCTTTTATATCGCAATCGACAAACATTCCGTTAACATTCTGACAACCCTCAAATGCCGATACATAACTTCTGTGTTGATGCATTTTTAAAAAATAACTGCCGTGTTTATTTAAAAACGGAAAATGTGTTGTTACAATTATTTTTTTTGCATTTATTTTTGCTTTGTCGGTTATAGCAGTTGTTTTACAAATGTCTTTTACAAACGTATTTTCATATATATTAAGGTCTTTACAAATATGTGCAATAAATTTTAACGGATGAAACTGCGCTTGATTTTTAAAGCACACAGCGCCCACTGTTTTAAACGGTAAAGACAAATTGTCGCAAAACATTGCATTAAACCCTATTTTATTAAGAGCATTTAGTTCATCTTCTAAAACCTTTTTGTTGTTTAAAGAATAAACAAAATTATCTTTAATTTCATAATCGCAGTCAATATTTTGGCATAGTTCAGCATATTTTAAAAATGCCATTTTATGTGCGTTTAAATATTGCTGTGCAGTGTCTATTCCGTATGATTTTACAATGTCTTTAATATTAAGCGAATGTTGATAGGTAATTTTGGCAGTAGTGTTACCGGTTGTACCATGGCATATTCTGTTTTTTTCAACCAGAACATAGTTTATGCCTTTTTGGTGCAAAAAGTATGCTGTTAAAACACCTGCTATACCACCGCCTATTATAAGAACATCGGTATTAATATCGTTTTTTAAACTGTTAAATTCGGGTAACTTAACCGTTTTAAGCCACAATGATTCTATTTTAACACACCTCAAAAATATTGTTGCACAGTACTTTTTACATATACATTTAAAAATAAAACAATTAACAAAAAAGCACTAACCATTGGTTAGTGCTTTTAAAATTAAATGTCGTTTTCGGTTAGATATTCTAAGGATTCACGCTTAACTGCAATGTAAGGTTTTGTATCTTTAATCATTACTACAGCGGGGCGTGTTATGCGATTGTAATTAGATGCCATAGAGTAATTATATGCACCTGTTGTGCAAACCGCTAAGATATCTCCTCTTTTTGACTTGGGAAGCATTACGTCCTTTTGAATAATATCGCCGCTCTCACAGCAACGACCTACTACATCACTCTTAAAGTCCACTGTGTCGTTCATACGACTTGCGGGTAAAATGGTATAAGGCGATTCATATAATGCAAAACGCGGATTATCGGTCATACCGCCGTCTATAGATGTGTAGTTTTTATAGCCTGTAATTTCTTTAACAGTACCTACTGTGTAAAGGGTCAGACCGGCATCTGCCACTATGCTTCTGCCAGGCTCTAACAAAATTTTAGGAACAGTTATATTAAGCTCGGCACATGTTTTCTTAACACATTCTGCAACCTGACGAATATTGTCAGCAATGTCAATTATGGGGTGAGAATCTAAATATCTAACACCGTAGCCACCGCCAAGGTCTAACTGCTCGGTTACAAAACCCAACTTATTCTTAACACCAGCAATAAACTGGAGCATTATTTTAGAGCCTCTAATAAATGTGTCAGACTCGAAAACCTGCGAGCCTATATGGCAATGAAAACCGCACAGCTTAATATTAGAAAGTGTTAGGGTATATTCTACCATTTTCTCTGCTTGACCTGTTTCTATAGCAGTACCGAACTTAGAGTCAACCTTGCCTGTATTAACTGCCTCATAAGTGTGGGTATCTATACCGGGGGTTAGACGAAGCAATATGCTCTGTGTGAGGCCGCGCTCTTTGGCAATTACGTTTATGGCATCTAACTCTTCTTTATTATCTACAACAAAGTAACCAACGCCGTTTTGCATTGCAAAATTAATATCTTCATCGGTTTTATTATTAGAGTGAAAATATGCATTTTTTAGGTCAAATCCGGCTTTAATTGCCGTATAAATTTCACCCGACGATACAACGTCGATGCCCATGCCCTCTTCGCGCATAATTTCATAAATCTTTTTAAAAGATGCTGCCTTGCTTGCATATAGAGGCATAGCATTATCGCCAAAATATTTTTGCATAGCGTTTAAGTAAACGCGACAATTATATCTAATTCTATTTTCATCCATTAAATACAGCGGCGTTTTATATTCTTTTGCAAGTTCTACTGTATTTGCACCTGCAAAGTGCAGAACGCCGTCTTTAACTGTTAAATTATCACAAATCATAATTTAAACTTCCTATCCTACAAATTCATCGTAAATTGCATTAAGAGCAGTTAAGAAATCGTTTTCACTTACTCCAACAATTATATTTATTTCGCTAGAGCCTTGGTCTATCATCTTTATGTTTACAGACGCTTTTGCAATAGCCGAACAAACTCTACCAGCGGTACCCTTGTTACCTACCATACTACGACCTACTACCGAAACAAGAGCCAGGCCATCTTCTATAACAACAGAGTCGGGTGATGTTTTCTTAATAATGTCGGAAATAATAGATTCTTTGCAATCTTTAATTACATCGGTTGCAACTACTAACGACATAGCATCTATGCCAGATGGTAAATGCTCCCAAGAAATTTGATGATTTTCTAAAACCTCTAAAATTCTTCTGCCAAAGCCGATTTCGGAGTTCATCATATCTTTTTCAATTGTTATTATAGAAAAGCCTTTTTTACCGGCAATACCTGTAATAACCTCGTTATCAAAAGTATTGTCAACTTCCGATACAATCATTGTGCCTGCGTCGGCAGGAGAGTTTGTGTTGCGAATGTTTATTGGAATACCGCACTCACGAACCGGGAAAATTGCATCTTCATGCAAAACAGTTGCGCCCATGTAGGCAAGTTCTCTAAGTTCTCTATAAGTAATGTGCTCTATAACCTTTGGGTTTTTAACACATCTGGGGTCAGCCATTAGCATACCCGACACATCAGTCCAGTTTTCATAAATATCGGCCGACATAGCGCGTGCAACTATAGAACCGGTAATATCAGAGCCACCACGTGTAAATGTCTTTATGGTGCCGTTAGGCATTACGCCGTAAAAGCCCGGAATTACTGCGTGTGTATGCTCAGACAAAATTTGAGCAATAGTTTCATAGGTTTTTTTGTTATCTAATTTTCCGTTTTCGTTAAAGAATATTCCTGATTCAGCATCAACAAAATCAAATCCTAAATAATTTGCCATTACTATTGCATTTAAATATTCACCGCGACTTGCTATGTAATCGCGACCTGCATGGTTTAATATAGCAGTACGAATTCTGTCAAACTCACTTTTAAGCGATAAATCTAGATTTAAATCTTTAATTATGCCGTTATAGCGCTCTTCTATTTTTGCAAAGATTTCATCTATGCTAAGTTTTTTGCTTGCTAAATTGTAGCACTCGTAAAGCATATCTGTTATTTTTTCATCATCAGAAAAACGCTTTCCGGGGGCAGAAACAATAATAAATCTTCTTGAATCGTCAGCCTTTATAATATTTGCTACCTTTTCAAACTGTTTTGCATCTGCAAGCGAGCTGCCGCCAAATTTTAAAACTCTAAGCATAATAATCTCCTTAAACTTTAAGTTCTTATATTTATATAATATTCTAATATATCACAATTGTTTATATAATAACAAAAAATGATAAATTCCGCAACATTTTTATTAATTAAGCTTTAAAAAATATCATTTTCCCCAAAACAAATATGTTTTTGCTTTTTTAAGATGTAAAACTCTACTAAAAGTACATTGACTTTTTACACTTATTTTATATACTGAGAATATAAAAACTTTTTAAAGAGGTTTAATATTATGTACAATTTTGGAAAGCTTTTATCAATCAACACAACCGATAACAAAGTAAATTTAAACTTTGTAGAAAGAGTTGCAAGGCTTGAAATTATACGTGATGATATTATAAATGTTTTTTGCGGTTTCGAGTGCAATGAGCATAACTCAAAAGCCATAGAAACCGAAAAGTCTGTACCTACCAAGTTTACTACTGAATTTAATGATGGAGTGCTTGTACTTAAAACAAAGTGTGTTACAGTAACCGTAAAAGATAATATGCTTATAGATTTTGCCGACGAAAACGGCAATGTGATTTGTTCAGACACCGACTGTGAACGTACTGTGGAGCCAAGTCTTTCTGAAGATGCAATTAAGCTTATGGAACAAGAAGGTCACACAGTAACACCGCCAAAAAGTGATTACAACATTTTTGTTCAAAAAAAGGTTTTTGGTGACGAACATTTTTACGGCCTTGGCGATAAACTAAGCCCTTTAGACAAAAAGTATTATCAATTCACAAGTTGGAATACCGATGAACCTCGCACACACACCGAAGCATATGAGTCACTTTATAAAACTCTTCCATTCTTAATCACACTAAAAGACAACGGTGTTTGCGGACTGTTTTTCGATAATACATACCGCTCGGTATTTAACCTTTGCAAAGAAAACGAAAACTATTATTGGTACGGTACCGACAACGGAAATTTAGACTATTACTATTTTGCAGGTAAAACCGTTGCCGATATTGTTGGTGCTTACACATATTTAACGGGTACTACTCCCCTACCTCAACTTTGGACTTTAGGATATCAACAATCACGTTGGGGCTACATTACTCAAAAGGATATTGAAGATGTTGCTGAGAATATGCGCAAATACAATATCCCTTGCGATGCCGTACATTTAGATATTGACTATATGGATGCTTACAAGGTATTCACATTTAACTCAACACGTTGGCCAGACCCCAAAAAAGCCATAACCGCACTAAAGGACAAAGGCTTTAAAACCGTAACAATTATAGACCCCGGCGTAAAGGCCGAAGAAGGCTATTATGTATACGACGAGGGGGTTAAAAATAATTATTTTTGCACTACACCAAAAGGAGAAAATTACCACAATGTTGTATGGCCGGGCGATACTGTATTTCCCGACTTTGCAAACGGCAAGGTAAGAGATTGGTGGGCCCAAAATATTAAATTCTTAACCGACAACTGCGTTTCTGGTGTTTGGAATGACATGAATGAGCCCTCTACCTTTAACGGCTTTATGCCCGATAACATTGTTATGAATGATGATGGTAGAAAGTCTAACCATGCTAAAATGCATAATGTATATGGCCACAATATGTCGCGCGCAACCTACGAGGGTTTAAAAAAGCACACCGGAAAACGTCCGTTTGTTATAACAAGAGCATGCTATGCGGGCTCACAAAAGTATACAACCGCTTGGACCGGTGACAACCAAAGTCTTTGGGCACATCTTAAAATGGCAATTCCGCAGCTTACAACTTTAGGTCTTAACGGTATGTCGTTTGCCGGCACCGACCTTTGCGGCTTTAGCCAAGACACCACACCAGAGCTTGCAGCACGTTGGATGGAGCTTGGAATATTCTTCCCACTTTGCCGTAACCACTCTGCAAACGGAACAAAACACCAAGAACCATGGTGCTTTAACGATGAAGTTATTGGTATATTCCGAAAATATCTCAACCTAAGATATACTCTACTTCCCTATTTTTACGATTTATTCTACCAAGGGGAGAAAACCGGATTTCCTCTTATGCGCCCACTTATTTTTAGATATTCGTCTGACCCCATAACCCACACCTTAAACAGTGAATTTACATTGGGTGACAGCATATTAGTTGCTCCGGTAACCGACCAAGGCGAAACCCACAAGACAGTTTACTTGCCCGAGGGCAATTGGTACGATTATTGGACCAAAGAGAAAATAAGCGGAAAAAATATGTTTATACGCTCGGCCGAACTTGACGTTTGCCCAATATACATTAAGGAAAACTCAATTATTCCAAAATTCCCCGAACAGTTATATGTTGGTGAAAAGGAAATTGATAATTTGAAGTTAGAGATTTACGGAAACGATTGCGAATACGAACACTATTCCGACAACGGTAGTGACTTTAACTACAAAAACGGCGAATATAATCTTTACAAATTCACCTATAAAAACGGGGTATTCAGCGCATCACTTACACACAACGGTTATGCTAAGAAATATAAAACCTTAACAATTCAAACGCTTAACAAGACCGTTACCGTAGATTTTGCCGATAATATTAAGATAAACATTTAATTTAAAAGCACCGAAGAATTAACCTTCGGTGCTTTTTGTATCTACTTTAATTTCTATACCGTCTGCAGTTATTAAAATTGGGGTTCCACCTTTATCAAGTTCTACCCTTATACCATCTTTTTCGATTGTAAAGGTATCGTTAGCATTTAAGGTTGCAGTGCCAGTGTTTAAAAATATTAGTGTAAACGCATCTTTAATACTGCTAAAAATTTCGGGTGCATCGGTTGCGGTAAATTTGTACTGCAATTTTTTGTATTCTATAAAACCCGTTTGCGTGTCCCAATTAAAGCAAAGTCCTTTAATTTTTTCAGGAGCCGTAAATTCTATTTTAAACACATCGGCCGCAGATGCAAAAATATCCGCCTTATATTCATTACCCAAATAATTAATGGTGGTACTAAGTGTAAATGTATCTTTCTTGGGCGGAACCGCCTGTTTTGAGCATCCGCAAAACAACAATAACACAAGAAAAACAGATAAAATTCTGTACACAATACCACGCCTTTTGCACTATGTATTTTTGAACAGAATGGGTAACTGATCTATCATATCAGATACAGTCATAGAACGCTCGCCAAATTGCTCTTTGGCTAAATCTCCCGCCGCGGCATGAATTGTTACCGCTGCCTTTATTGCCGAAGAAAAATCCATATTCTGCGCCATCAATGACACTATAATACCGCTAAGCATATCTCCGCTACCAGCAGTGGCCATACCACTGTTGCCAAGGGTGTTAAACCAAAGCCCTGCTGCATCAGCAATAACGGTATAACGTCCCTTTAAAACAAGGCTTACATTATAGCGTTTAGCAAAATTCTTAGCATTTTCAAAACGGTCATTTTCTATCTCGGCAACGTTTAATTTGGTAAGCCTTGAAAACTCTTTTGGATGTGGTGTTAAAACAATATCTGCCTTTTTCTGTTCAATAATATCTATGCAATTAGCAATACAGTTTAGACCATCAGCATCTATAACAATAGGTACTTTGCTGTTTAATATAACTTCTCTTACCAAAGCACAAGTATCATCATTACAGCCAAGACCCGGGCCGACCAACACAGCATCACTTGTGTTTATATGTTTTAAAACCTTGGATATTTGGCTTATGGCTATTGTTCCGCTCTCGTTTTCATCTAACGGAACACAAACTGCTTCCGGAAGTGCTAATGCAATTATTTGATAAATGCTTTTTACACATGCAATCTTTACAAGTCCGACACCGCTTTTTAAAGCCGCTTTAGCCGCCAAAACGGCCGCACCTGCAAACCCGTAACTGCCTGCTATAATAAGAGCGGTACCGCAATTACCCTTATGAAAACTTGGTAATCTTTTAGGCAGTGATTTTAATAGAATATCGAGTTCTGTTTTCTTAGGTGCGTCTAAAAAGCTTTCTAAAATATCACTAGGTATACCAATAGAAACTACCTTTACCTTACCGCAAAGGTCTAACGAAGACGGATGTAAATGACAAGGCTTATAGCATTCAAAGGTTACGGTTAGGTCAGCCATTATTGCGTTGTTAGAAAATCCACCGCCGGCATATATGCCGCTCGGTAAATCTATACTGGCGACCTTTGCTTTGGCGTTGTTGATAGCACCAAAAAGTTCAGCGGTTTTGTTATCAACTTCTCCTCTAAAGCCAAGACCAAAAACAGCGTCTACAATAATGTCGGCATTGTCTATGACTGCATTGGAGTTAACTGATGAAGAAGCATAATCTAAAATTGGTACGGATATTTCCATAGCTTTTAAGCACATCTGGTTAGATGTGCTTGTTTGAGGTAAACCAAAAGCCCTTATTATGTGAACATTTGCGCCTTTTTCTTTTAGTTTGCGCGCAACAACATATCCGTCGCCGCCATTATTGCCAAAACCGCAAACAACCGCAACGTTTTTTTGTGCACAACTAAATTCATCGTTTATAACCTTTGCCGCCGCTGCACCTGCATTTTCCATAAGCCTAAGCTCGTTCATTCCGTAACGAATAGCCTCAAGTTCGGCAGAGCGCATTTGCTGTGAAGTCAGCATTAACATATCATTCACCCTTGAATAAATTATGTGCCACGGTGCGCGGAACGTATTTGTTTAGCGCCTCACTAAGTCTTGCATTAGGAGCAAAAACAATACATACCTTACCGTTGTTTTTATCGGACGCTACAATATAGTATGCTTTATCATCTGCGTTGCAACACACAAACTTTTTGTTGTACGATGCGCTAATGTGTGTGTTTATATTGTATTCACCCGCTGCATCTATTTTAGAGCAATTTATAGATGCCAAACGCTCTCTTTTTGCTTTGCCTTTTATTTTATCGATATCTAAAATACCGTTCGTGATTATATACTCATATTCTACCGACTGCATGCCTAAAAGTTTAACCGAAAAATAAAGAGCTAAAAATATAAAAGCCGCAATAAAAGGGCTACGAAATAAAAATAAAAACACAAATAAAAGTGCTGCAACCAATAAAAACATTCCTAAAGCTATGAGTATGAGCTTTAAATTATCCTTACCTGTACGTCTAACACTTTTTAACTGTTCTATAAAAACATCCATTTTGTTGCCTCCAAAATTTGCATTTTATTTATTATACCATATTTTTGCAAAAAAGTGTTACTAAATTATTATTTTTTACTGTAGATTTTTGACGAAATGTTTGTTATAATCTTTGGGTTAGGAGTGTTAATATGAAAAACAAGCTCGCATCTGCCCTAATGCTTTTGCTTGCAGCTTTTATTTGGGGCATTGCTTTTGTGGCACAAAAAGCAGGTACCGAGAATGTTGAGCCGTTTACATTTAATGGTGTAAGAATGATTTTGGGCTCGGTAGCCTTACTGCCTGTTATAGCCGTAATGAATTTTAAAAATAAAAAAAGCGGTGTAGCTACTGAAAACAAAAGCTCAAAAAAAGACCTTATTATAGGTGGTGCTTTGTGTGGCGGTATACTTTTTACTGCAACAAGCTTTCAGCAGTTAGGTCTAACTTTGGGTGCAGATGCCGGAACAAGCGGTTTTATAACTGCACTTTACATAGTTTTAGTACCCTTGGTAAGCATATTTTTTAAGAAAAACCCGGGACTGAGAGTTTGGATAAGTATATTTATTGCCCTTGTAGGCCTTGCGTTTTTATGTCTAACATCTGATTTGTCGTTTAGAGTTGCCGATTTACTGGTTGTAGTGTGTGCTTTCTGCTTTACCGCACATATTTTGGTAATATCGCATTTTTCACCAAAGGTTGATGGTGTTAAATTATCGTGCTTACAGTTTTTTGTATGTGGCGTGTTGTCTTTAATAGCCATGTTAATATTAGAATCACCCAATATTACCGAAATTTTAAAAGCATACGTACCTATTTTATACACCGGTATTTTATCAAGCGGTGTAGCATATACCTTGCAGATAATAAGCCAGAAAAATCTTGACCCATCGGTTGCAAGCATACTAATGAGTTTTGAATCGGTTTTTGCGGTGCTTGCAGGTCTTGTTTACGGTGAAACATTAACCCTCTTGCAATCGCTTGGTTGCGTTTTAATGTTTGTGGCGATAATTTTAACCCAACTACCCATAAAAAAATCAACTAAATAACACAAGCCGATGTTTTATACATCGGCTTTTACAGATATTTTTGATGCATCTTCATTTCTTAACGCTATTACCGCTCCCCTAATTAAATATGCTTTAGGGTCTTTGGGCGGACTAATTAAAACACATTTAACTTGTGTTCCTTCAATTAACCCCATATCCCTTAGCCTTCTGCGAATTGGACCAAAACAGTTAACACTAATAACCGTAGCGGTGTCGTTAAGTTTTAAATCAGCAAGGCTTTTAATTTCTGTCATTATATTACACGCTTTCATTTAGTAATGGTCCTTTTACACACTATGCAAAAGCCATAATTACTGTTACCGAGGATAAATTTATGAAACAAAGAGATTTTTTAAAAGGAGTAAAAGACGGCTTTCCGATTTGCCTAGGTTACCTTTCGGTAGCCTTTGCTTTTGGTATTTTTGCGGTTAGCAGCTCTTTAAGCGTAAAAGAGGCTCTGCTTATTTCTATGACTAATGTAACCTCAGCCGGTCAGCTCGCGGCTGTGCCTTGTATTGTTGGCGGCGGAAGTCTTATAGAGCTTGCGGTTTCTCAATTAGTTATAAACTCGCGCTATGCTCTTATGTCGGTATCGCTCTCACAAAAATTAGATAGTTCTATTACTTTACCTCATCGCTTTATTATTGCCTTTGTTAATACCGATGAGGTGTTTGCTGTTGCTACCAGTCAAAAAAAGAATGTTGGCAAAAAATATATGTACGGACTTATTTTAACGCCATACATTGGTTGGAGCTTAGGCACATTACTTGGCGCGGTTGTGGGAGATATACTGCCCAAAAACATAATATCGGCTTTATCTATTGCTATTTATGGAATGTTTATAGCCATAGTGGTGCCTGAGATTAAAGCCAATAAATCTACCGCAATATGTGCGCTAATTGCTTGTGTGCTTAGTATTTTATTTTACTTTGTTCCATTTTTAAAGGTAGTTCCTCAAGGCTTTGTAATAATAATTTGTGCTTGTGTTGCGGCCATTGTGGCGGCAGTACTGTTCCCAATAAACACAAAGGAGGCCGCGTTAGATGAAATATAACTTTTTTGTATATCTTGGTTTAATGGCGGCTGTTACATATCTTATACGAATGTTGCCATTGGTGCTTATAAAGAAAAAAATAAAAAATGTTTTTGTACTATCGTTTTTACACTATATGCCCTATGCCGTTTTATGCGCTATGACTGTGCCTGCAGTATTTTTTGCAACCGACAATATCTACACCGCCATTTGTGGCTTTGCGGTTGCTTTAATTCTTGCTTTATTTAAAAAAGGCCTCACAACCGTTGCGGTTGGCGCAGTAGTTGGCGTTTTGTTAGGACAGGCTGTACTAACATATGTTTTTTAAAGAAAAAATTTAAACCCGACTCAATCGAGTCGGGTTTTTTATTACATGCTTGTGGGTGCGTCAATTTTGAGCATCTGCAAAACGTTCTTAATAACAGTTGCGGTGCAAGAGCAAAGGTGAAGTCTTGCTTGCATTAGGCTTTCATCGTTACCCTTAACTCTGCAAGCATTATAGAACTTATGGAATAATGTTGCAAGTTCCTGAACATAGTGAGTAATACGTGCAGGGTCGTATGTTTTTGCAGCAGTAATAATTTCATCGGTAAACTGCGACAGATGAATTATAAGCTCACGCTCTTCGCTTTGTGTAAGTAAGTTAAGTTCGTTGTTTGTGCAAGGCTTAATATTAACACCCTCGGCTGCTAAATTTTTAATAATACTGCAAATTCTTGCATGTGCATACTGAACGTAGTAAACGGGGTTTTGGTTAGATTGCTCTACCGCTAAATCTAAATCAAAATCAAAATGGCTATTTGCTTCTCTTAAATTAAAGAAGAATCTTGCGGCATCTATTGGTACCTCGTCTAAAAGTGTAACAAGGGTTATTGCCTTGCCCGAACGTTTAGATGCCTTTATGACCTCGCCATCGCGAACAAGTCTTACCATTTGCATAAGTACAACGTCTAGTCGGTCAGCATCTACACCAAGTGCTGTTAAAGCACCCTTTAAACGTGGAACATAGCCGTGATGGTCGGCACCTAAAATATCTATTGCTTTATCGAACCCACGTGTTACAAGCTTATTGTAGTGGTATGCAATGTCGGGCACAACGTAGGTTGGAACACCGTTTGCGCGAACTAAAACAAAGTCTTTATCACAACCGAAATCGGTAGCCTTAAACCAAAGAGCATCTTCGTTTGTGTAGGTATGGCCGCTCTGCTTTAAAAGTTCGATTATTCTTGCGGTTTCACCGGAATTGTGAAGAGTGCTTTCTTTAAACCATGTGTCGTAGGTTATACGATATTTTAAAAGGTCGTCCTTTAAACCCTGAATGTTTTTAGGTAAAGCAAACTCTACCAAGGCTTGTCTGCGCTCTGCCTCTGTTTTTGCTACGTAAGCTTGACCATGAATTTCAGCAAAAGCCTTTGCATGAGCAATAATATCGTCACCGTGGTAAGAATCTTCGGGCATTTCGATAGTAGAATCAAAAAGTTGCAAATAGCGTAAATCTAAAGACAAACCAAATTTATTTATTTGATTGCCTGCATCGTTAATATAAAACTCACGCTCGGTATAATAACCTGCAGCCGATAATACTGCTGCAAGGCAATCACCCAAAGCACCACCGCGCGCATTGCCAATGTGCATGGGGCCTGTTGGGTTTGCCGAAACAAACTCAACAAGTGCTTTTTTGCCCTTACCAAAATCGCTTTTGCCGTAATCTTCGCCCTTTTGCTCTATGTCTAAAATAATATCGGAATAATAATCGTCACTCAAAAAGAAATTCATAAAACCCGGGCCTGCAATTTCGCAAGACTTAATGTAAGTACCCGTAAAATCTAAATTTTCTTTTATGGTTGCAGCAATTTTTACCGGTGCAGATTTTAGCGCCCTTGCCCATACCATTGCGGCATTTGCAGCATAATCGCCATGAGAATGATCTGCCGGCTCTTCTACCTTAAATGCTGGTAGCGGTTCCGAGGCAAACTGACCGTTTGCTACAGCTTTACCTGCAGCGTCTAATATGCACTGATATATTTGTTTGTTTGCTTTTTCTTTTAAAAGCGACATTAGTTTTGCATCTCCTTAAAACTTAGAGTTATAGTATTGGTGCTAATACTGTTTTTATCAGCCAATATTTCGTACTTTAAAAACAGTTCTCCACCATTTGAGTCAAGAGTACTTTTAACCTCTTTAGCGTAAAATTTTAAAAGTATATCACCGTACTGTGTTGGGTAAACGTTTGTATGGCTTACTCCCTTTTCTATTATAATGACAGAGTTCACAGAGCCTGTACGCTCTATAATGGCTCTTGTCTTAGACTCTAATCTAACACTAGTTTGTGCTTTTGCGCCAAAATCCTCCGACTCGTTATAAGTTAAAACAAATCCGCCATCTTCTTTCTCAAATGTACCTATATAATCGTTAACATCACGGTTTGTTTGATTACCGTCGGTTTGAGTGCTAATTATTTGAATATTTACGTTTTTCATAATTTATCAATATCAACTAACTCTATATTCTCACTCTCTATATTCTTACCCATTAAAAGCGAGGCGGTATTTGAGAAAGAAGCAGTTTTATCGGTAACCATGAATCGATAATTTGCGCCTTGCTTGTTAGATTTTAGTGAGTTGTTTTCAATATATTCTGTTACAGCCATAGCGGTTGCCTCACCCATATTTATTAGAGTAACGCCATCGCCCATAACACTAGCTATAACATCCTTTAAAATCGGGTAATGTGTACAGCCTAAAATAAGGGTATCTACCCCGGCTTGCTTTATAGGCTCTAAATATTTTTTTGCGGTTTCGTAAACTGCAAGATTATCTTTAGATACCCAACCTTCTTCAACCAAAGGCACAAATAACGAGCAACACTGTGCAATTACCGTTGCATTTGGCAATATTTCTTTAATATGTTCTTCATGCGCTGCGCTTTTTATTGTAGCGGCAGTGCCTATAACACCGATTTTTTGATTTTTAGTTGCTTTAGCCGCCTGCCTTGCAGCATATTCTACCACACCAAAATACGGCACGGTAGATTGTTTTGCGGCGTTTTTGGCAACCGAGCTTACAGTGCCACAAGCCGCGATAATAAGTTTAACGTCGTTTTTTAGCAATAATTTTTGGTCTTGAAGGGCATATTTTTCTATGGTAGCGCTACTTCTTGTACCATATGGAACACGGCCTGTATCACCAAAATATACAATGTCTTCATTAGGTAAAAGTTTTATTATTTCTTTCATAACGGTAAGACCGCCGAGGCCTGAATCAAACACGCCTATAGGTCTGTTATCTGCCATAGTCTACCCTCCTAACAAAACTACATTCGAATAATTTTACCATATTTTTATCTGTAGCGCAACACTATTTTCTAAAATGATTATATATATTTTCTGCCGCCGATTTACTAATTCCCTTTACTTCGCAAAGTTGTTCTATGCTGGCATTTTTTATGGCTGTTAAGGTTTTAAAGTGCTTTAATAAATTCATGGCTCTTGTGTTGCCTATACCTTCTATTTCGGTAAGCGCACTTGCAAGATTTTTCTTACTGCTTCTTTGTTTATGGTAGGTAATTGCAAAACGGTGTGTTTCATCTTGAATATTAGTAATAAGTGTATATGCTTTGCGATTAGCCTTTATAGATATATCTCCACCGCTTGTTGCAATAGCACGAGTGCGGTGTTTTGAATCTTTAACCATACCGAAAAGCGGTACACCGTATTTTTGGACAATATCATTTACTGCAGATATCTGACCCTTACCGCCATCGAGCAAAATTAAATCGGGCAAAATGTCAAAGCCTTGAGTTTTGTTTTCATATTCACTAAAACGGCGCTCTAAAACCTCACGCATAGACCTATAATCATCTTGACCTAAAAAACCTTTAATTTTAAATCTTCTGTAACATTCTTTTTTAGGTCTAGCGTCATAAAATACGGTCATAGCGGCAACGTTTTCACTACCTGCAGTATTAGAAATATCGTAAGCCTCTATGCGTCTTGGCGCCGTACTAAGTCCAAGTAGCTCAGCTAGTTCGTCTAAACTTTGTGTTTCTTTTGAGCTACGCTCTATTGTAGCCGATAAATATTCTGCCGCATTATTTGCACACATACTAACAATTTTCAACGGTGTTGCACGCTGAGGAATACTTATAGATACTTTTCGACCGGATTTTTCGCTCAAATATCTTTGTAAAAGTTCAACATCTTCAACTTCACCATCGGTTAAAATTATAGGTGGAATTTCGTGAGTATCGTAAAAAGATTTTAAAAAAGCAGCTCTAATTTCAGGCTTAGGTTCTTCCGCCTCTAAAATATGCTCAAAACGGTCAGACAATTTTCCGTTTTTAAACATAAATACCTCAAAACCGATTTTATTACCTACCGATGCAATAGCAAAAACATCTTGACGTTTATTATCGCCAATAATAACCTTTTGCTGCTGGTATATCTTCTTTATGGCAGCAATTCTGTCTCTAATTCTTGCGGCAAGTTCGAACTCTAAATTTTCAGATGCTTTAAGCATTTTTTGCTCTAGTTCATCTATTTCGTTAGCGCCCACTCCGCCCTTTTTAATAAAATCTACCGCCGAAAGAAAGCTCTCGTTATAATCGGCCATAGATACCTTTGCACCGCAAGGCGCAGAGCAAAGACCTATATGGTAATTAAGACAAGGCTTACTTTTTACATCAAATCGGCGATTACAATCGGCAAGCTTATATATCTTTTTGGCTTGATTTACGGTTTGTCTAACTATCCAACCCGAATTATATGGGCCCAAATACTCTGCACCGTCGTTTTCTTTAAGCTTAACATATTGTATGTCGGGGCGTTTACCCTTTATTATTTTTATATAATGATATCCTTTATCGTCCTTTAAAAGAATATTGTATTTTGGAGAGTACTGTTTTATTAACGAGCACTCTAAAATTAAAGCCTCAAACTCGCTGTCGCAAACAATATACTCAAAATAATCAACCAAACTCACCATTTTTATAACCTTAGGAGTGTGCTGTGAGTTGTTACGAAAATACTGTGTAACCCTGTTTTTAAGCACCTTGGCTTTACCAACATAAATTACGGTATCATTTTTGTCGTGCATAATATATACACCGGGAGATTCCGGCAATGAATTTGCTTTTTTAAGCAGATTTTTTATGTGTTCTTGTTTTTCCATTGCTCTTCCCCCTTTGTACCTTTTGGTATATATAATAATATTATATTTTAGCCAAAAATACAAGTGGGCAAAAGTAACCGGATGTTTTCGGGATTTTTGTTGAAACACTTTTATGGTTCGAATCCCCGATGTAAAAAAAAACGAAATACCCAAACGGGTATTTTCGCTAATAAAAATTTTATGAAAAGATATTTTTTGTTATCGCGCTTCGCTTGGAGGAATGTCCAAACAGTCCACCGGACTGTTTGTCTGTCGCTCGTGCCTCGCTCCCATTCCTGGTTGGAATCCCCGATGTAAAAAAAACGAAATACCCAAACGGGTATTTCTTTTTTTGGTGACCCATCGGGGATTCGAACCCCGGACACCTTGATTAAAAGTCAAGTGCTCTACCGACTGAGCTAATGGATCATATCGCTTATTGCGACTACGTTATTATACCAACACAATGGATACTTGTCAAGCAATTTTTAAAATTTTTAATTAAAATGTGGTTGACAACTTAAATTCAATATGCTACAATACTTTAGTCACATCCGGAGAGGTGTCCGAGCGGTTTAAGGAGCTGGTCTTGAAAACCAGTGACTCGCAAGAGCCAAGGGTTCGAATCCCTTCCTCTCCGCCAAACTCTCAAACAATTTAAAATTTATATATATTGTTACCAATACGGAGAAGTACTCAAGTTGGTGACGAGGCGCCCCTGCTAAGGGCGTAGGTCGGGTAACCGGCGCAGGAGTTCGAATCTCCTCTTCTCCGCCAGTAAAAAAAGAAATCGTACCGCAAGGTATGGTTTCTTTTTTGTTTTCTGAGCGAGATTCGAAAAGACCGGTTCGGCTTCGCCGAATTGCGACCTTTCTGTGAACGGTCGCAAAGGTCGGGTGCGTGCCACAAGCGGTAGCGCAGTGGGCGAATCTCCTCTTCTACGCCAAATAAAAACACCATCAAAAGATGGTGCTTTTTATTTTTAATATTTTACTGTAAACTTATTTCTCGAGCATTTCTATTGCTTCTAAATACTGATTACGTCTTTTTATGGCCTTTTCGTCTACAACATCTAGCCTTGTTATATCGCTGTTATGACGCAAATCTGCTAATTTAACGGCACGGGCTATAGGGTTAGGTTTTATTTTTTTTACATATTCCAAATATTCAACCTTATCACCATGTGTCATAAGTGCAATGGCGTTAATTACATCGTCACAAAAGCCTTCTTGGCGTAGATTTTCTAAGGTTATGTCGGTGTCTTCTACAACATCATGCAAAAGAGCAACTATAGTTGTGTTCTCATCTTGCATTTGTTCGGCAAGGTGAATTGGATGAAAAACATAAGGTAAGCCACTTTTATCTACTTGATCTTTATGCGCATCAAAGCATATTCTCATTGCACGTTTGGTTTTTTCGGTATAAATCATTAATACTGCCCCCTTAACGAAATTTTACTACAAAAGCCCATATATTTCAATGCTTTTATGATTATTACTGTTTTGCTTCTCTATATTCTCTTGGCGATATACCAACATATTTTTTAAACACTCTGCTAAAATAAAGTTGATTTTCATACCCACACATCTCGGCAATTTCACCTATGGTTTTATCGGTAGAGTTTAATAAAATTTTTGCATTACTAAGCCTAATGTCTGTTATATATTGTTTAGGTGAACGCCCCGTACGGTTTTTAAACTGACGTTCAAACCAGCAAATAGTCATATTACATTTTTTTGCATATTCTTCAAGTTCAATATTGGTATTATAGTTTTGGTGAAAATACACAAGTGCCTCTTCCATAGATTCATCGTAAATTTCTCTTCGCTTTTGCAACCCTCGAGATAAACTACCGAGCAATTCTAAAAACAACACCGCAGTAACTTCGTTAAAAATGTGTCGTTTTAATTGTAACTCACAAATCATTTTTTCACAAAGCTCTATATATTTGGTCGATGCTTCAACAACATACATCTGGCGATTAGAAAGTCCGTATGTTTGTAACATTGCCTCAACCTGATTACCCGTAAAGTGTATCCAATACATTTCGGTTTTATCGTTCAAATTATACGAATAAAACTGTGTTTGATTTGGTTTATATAAAACAAAGCTTCCGGCAGATAGCCTGTGTGCTTGACCGTCGAACACAAAAGTAGCTACACCGCTTGCTACATACAAAATTTGATAATCAGTTCTTCCTTTTTCTCGATATGTTGTATACTTTGGTGTTGTTATAACTTTATAGTGGCCCACCGATGATACCAAAAGAGGCACATCGTTATTTACATACGACCACTTGCTTGTCTCACCTATCCAACCAGAAATGTTAAGCATAGTCTCACCTTCTGTTATTTTATGTTTGTATTTTACCAGAAAAAAATATGTTTGTAAAGAAAATTGTATCATTTTGTGCATATTTTGAATTATTATGTTTATATACAAATATTTTTTAAGAATGTATAATTATAATGGCGTAATAATATAAAAACAAAACTTATCAGTATAAATTTTTCTTTGGAGTATAGCTTATGAAGATGTATCACCAAGATCCAAATTCTATTCATGTTGGTACAATGGAGCCAAGAGCATATTATATTCCCTGTGAAAGTGAAAAAAACGCATTAACTGACAAGTCGCGCAAAAAATCTAAGCGCATAAAAATGCTTAGCGGTAATTGGGATTTTAAATATTTTAACTCTGTTTATGAATTACCATGCGCTTTTCCAGACGGTGTAGAGTTTGATGACAATCTAACTGTTCCGTCGGTTTGGCAGATTAATGGGTACGACACTAATAATTACACAAATATTTTATATCCGTTTCCGTATGATCCTCCTTTTGTTCCGCACAACAACCCTTGCGGTTGCTATAAAAGAACATTTAACATAAGCAAAAGCGAACTCAAAAAAAATATTTATATGAATTTTGAGGGAGTAGACTCTTGCTTTTATTTATACGTAAACTCTAAATTTATAGGTTACTCTCAGGTATCGCACTGTACAAGTGAGTTTGATGTTTCTGATTTTTTAATCGAGGGTGAAAATACTGTTTTAGTGTTGGTGCTAAAATGGTGTGACGGCAGTTACCTTGAAGACCAAGATAAATTTAGAATGTCGGGTATTTTCCGCGACGTATATTTAATTGTTCGTCCTAAAAACCACATATACGACTACACTATAAAAACAGCTATCCACAACAATGCTGCAACCGTTTCGGCAGACATTTCGTTTTTGAACCACATAGAAACGGTAGATTATAAATTTTTAGATGCAAAAGGCAATTTACTGTGTGACGGAAAATCAAATGACGGTAAAATTTTAATAAATGTTAACGAGCCTACACTTTGGAATTGTGAAAATCCGTATTTGTATACTTTAGTTTTAAGTTGTAACGGTGAATATATAGCCGAAAAGGTTGGCATTAGAACCATAACCAACGATGGTGGTGTTTTAAAACTTAACGGTCAAAGAATAATATTTAAGGGTGTTAACCGACACGATTCCTCACCGTTTAGCGGACCGGCCGTTGATATAAACCATGTTTTAAAAGATCTTTATTTAATGAAGCAAAACAACGTAAATGCTATTCGCACAAGCCATTATCCAAATGCTCCGTATTTTACGCAAATTTGCGACGAATTAGGTTTTTATGTTATAGATGAAGCCGACCTTGAAACACACGGTGTAAACTTGCTTTACGGTGCTGATGCCGACTATGCTCTCTTAGCGGGCGAGAGTATGTATAAAGAACAGTTTGTAGACCGCTCTAAGCTTTTATACTCGCGTGATAAAAATAGGCCAAGTGTTATTATATGGTCTATTGGTAATGAGTCAGGTTGGGGCCCTAACACCGAGGCAGCGCTAGAGTTTTTAAACAAAACCGACCCAACACGTCTTACCCACTATGAAAGTGACTATATAATATCTAAGGGTCATACTGCCGACTATTCTAACCTTACTACCTTTAGTCGTATGTATCCGTCAGTACAAGCCGCAAGAGATATTTGTAAAGATACTTTATCTAAGCCCGAAAACGAGCGCAAGCCTTTTGTTTTATGCGAATACTCACATGCTATGGGTAACGGACCTGGCGACCTTGAAGATTACCATAAAATAGCCGAAGATTATGATGTTTTCTGTGGCGGTTTTATTTGGGAATGGTGCGACCATGCCGTGTATACCGGCAAAGCTCCCAACGGTAAAGATAAGTTTTTGTACGGCGGTGATTTTGGCGATTTTCCAAACGACTCGAACTTTTGTATGGACGGTTTAGTTTACCCTAACCGCACAGAGCATACCGGTTTAAAGGAAGCCAAAAACGTAAGACGCCCCATTAGAATAACCTATAAAGACGGTGAATTTTATATAAAAAATATGACCGCCTTTAGCCGTATAAAAGATTTTGCCAATATTTATTTTGAAATAACATCTGACGGCAAAGTTATAGAAAACGGTGTTATAAATAACGCCCCTGACCCTGCACCTTACGAAACTTTAAAACTTCCGTTCTTGCTACCTAAATCATTAAGTGGTCACTGCTTTATAAGGTTTATATACCTTGCCGCTAAAGATACTCTCTTTTACAAGGCGGGCTTTGAACTTGGTTTTGACAGCATAGAAATTACACCTTTTAAAAAGGCAGAAGTTTTATGCGATTGCACCGCTCCCGCTTATAAGCAAACAAATACAAGCGTTATAATAAGCGGCAATAATTTTGAATATGTATTTAGTACCCTTGACGCTACATTTACCAGCATAAAAAAGGCCAACTCCGAACTTTTGAAAAAGCCTATGGAGTATAACATTTGGCGTGCTCCTACCGATAATGACCAATATCAGAAAAACGAATGGTTTAAAGCACACTATCATAAGGCCTATGCCAGATGCTACTCGGCAAATGTAACCGAGCACAAAACATATTTACAAATTGACTGCCAAATTGCTATACTCAGCATTTCGCGTCAGCGCATATTAAATGGCAATTGTACAGTTAAAATTTACGGCGATTCTAAAATAGAGTTTAGTATAAATGCCGAGAAAAATCCTGCAATGCCATATCTGCCGCGTTTTGGCCTAAAGCTTTATTTAGATAATTCGTTTAACGCTGTAGATTATTTAGGCTACGGCCCGTATGAAAGCTATCCGGATAAACACAGAGCATCATACTTTGGTAAATTTTCTGCTACCATAGAGCAACTGTTTGAAGATTATATTCGCCCACAAGAAAACGGCGCACACTATAACACCGAGCAATTAACCGTTATGGGTAAAAACCGTGCTTTAGATGTTAGATGTACTCTAAATCCGCTCTCTTTTAACTTTAGCGAATATGAATCAGAAGAACTTACTAATAAAGCTCATAACTTTGAGCTTGAAAAGAGCGGTTACAGTATTTTGTGTATAGATGCCGCCCACAGCGGAATAGGCTCTAACAGTTGCGGACCTATGCTAGACGAACAGTACCGTTTAGGTAACAAACCGATAACATTAGGATTTGTTATGAATATAAACGACTAATTTATTTTGTTTTAAAAACAGTTAACACATCCCCCTCTCTTGTGTGTCTGTTTTTAAATAGCAACCCCCACAGTCAAAAGACTGTGGGGGTTGTGTTTTGTAAATTAACTATACGCCAAATAAAAGCTCGCCATAAGTAGGAACCGGCCAATATGCAGAATCGGTAATTTTTTCTGCCGAATCTATAGCAACTCTCAGCTTGTTCATTATATCTAAAACCTCGTTAGCATATGCTTTTGCTTGATCTAATCCGTGCAATGCAGCGGCGTTACTTTCGGCCTTTTCGAGTTTTAGCACCAAAAGCTTAGCATCACTAGATAGCCTAGATAGTTCGGCTAAAGTATAGGTTTCGGCATCACAATTTATGTTTTCGCTTACCGCCTTTTTAGATAAAATAGTATCAGATAATGCTTTTGAATATTTGGAAATAGCAGGCAAATAATCTTTATTTACCATATCTATTGTAGCAAGAGCTTCTATATTTATTACCTTAGAATAAATTTCAACAAGCATTTCATAACGCGAGAAAACTTCAGAGCGGTTATAAACCTTGTGATTTGCAAAAAGTTCTATATTCTTTTCCGATATCATATACGGTAAAGCGTCTACCGTAGTTTTAAGATTTAAAAGTCCGCGCTTTTTAGCCTCTTCTTCCCACTCAGCAGAATATCCGTTACCGTTGAAAAGAATGCGTTTATGCTTCTTTATGGTTTTGCGAACAAGCTTGTTCATGGCCTCGTTAAAATTGTCGGCACTTTCTAGTACATCGGCAAACTCACTTAGCGCCTGAGCTACTATTGTGTTTAAAACTATGTTGGGGTCGGCAACCGATGCTGTAGAGCCGAGCATTCTAAACTCAAACTTATTACCCGTAAAGGCAAATGGCGATGTTCTGTTGCGGTCGGTATTGTCTTTAGGGAATTTGGGTAAAACGTGTACACCAAGTTCCATTTTAACAGCTTCGCTGCCTTTATATTCTTCACCGTGTTCTAAAGAATCTAGTATGGCGGCAAGCTCATCGCCAACAAAAATAGAAACTATGGCAGGCGGAGCCTCGTTAGCGCCAAGTCTGTGATCGTTAGATGCAGATGCAACAGACACGCGAAGTAAATCTTGATAATCGTCTACAGCCTTTATAACGGCAGCCAAAAACAGCAAAAACTGAGCATTTTCAGAAGGTGTCTTACCAGGATCTAAAAGGTTTACACCGGTATCGGTAGAAAGCGACCAGTTGTTGTGCTTACCACTACCGTTAATACTTGCAAAGGGCTTTTCGTGTAAAAGACAAGAAAGTCCGTGGCGGTTTGCAACCTTTTTCATAATTTCCATTGTAAGCTGATTATGGTCTACCGCTATGTTGGTTGTTGTGTATATTGGAGCCAGCTCATGCTGTGCGGGAGCCGCCTCATTATGTTTAGTTTTTGCAAGTATTCCAAGCCGCCAAAGTTCTTCGTCAAGCTCCTTCATAAAAGCAGAAACTCTAGGCTTTAGCGCACCAAAATAATGGTCTTCAAGTTCTTGACCCTTAGGAGCATTGGCGCCAAAAAGAGTTCTTCCGCAATATAGCAAATCCTTGCGTTTATCAAACATCTTTTTATCCACCAAAAAATATTCTTGCTCGGGTCCAACGGTGGTTATAACATGTTTAACCTCGTTATTTCCAAACAAGCGCAAAATTCTAAGTGCCTGTCGATTTATAGCCTCCATAGAACGTAGTAGTGGTGTTTTTTTATCTAGCGCCTCGCCGTTATAAGAGCAAAAAGCGGTAGGTATGCAAAGTGTGTTATCTTTAATAAACGCATACGATGTAGGGTCCCAAGCAGTGTAACCACGAGCTTCAAAGGTAGCACGTAGTCCTCCGGTGGGGAACGAAGAAGCGTCGGGCTCGCCAACTATAAGTTCTTTACCCGAGAATTCCATAATAATATTTCCGTCATCGGTCGGAGTAATAAAACTATCATGCTTTTCGGCAGTAATGCCGGTCATGGGTTGAAACCAATGTGTAAAATGGGTTGCGCCCTTTTCTATAGCCCAATCCTTCATGGCATTTGCTACAGTATTAGCTATGCTACTATCTATTTTTTTACCATCTTTTACGGTCTTTTTTAGTTGCTTGTATGTATCCTTCGGCAGTCTTTCACGCATAATGGAGTCGTTAAAAACTTCCGAAGCAAAGATTTTGGTTATGTCTGACATTGGTGCCTCCAAGTATAGTAGTTTAAAACAAATTCGCACATAAGTATATACCTTTAATTACATACTTGTCAACCAATTTATTGAAATAGATAACATTCTAAACAAAAAATCGGCAAAGCATTAAAATAAAAGGCTTTGCCGATAAAAACTTAATAAAATTAAGTATATTATGCCATATATGTGGTTATATAGCATTAATAACTTATTATAATTATTCTATTGTCTGTACTGTTATTAAATTGGTATTGCCTGATTTACCATTAGTAACGCCGCCGGTAATTATTATTTTATCACCACTTACAAGACCTAATTTTTCTTTGGCTAATTTTTGTGCATAATAAAATAAAACATCGGTAGAGTGAAACTGTTCGGCAAGCAACGGCTCTACGCCCCAAGAAAGCGAGAGTCGGCGCCAAGTGTTTTCGTTGGTGGTAAGACCAATAATATGCACTGGTGCACGAAAACGCGATACCATTCTGGCTGTAATGCCCGAAAGCGAACAAACCACTATTGCCTTTGCTTTAATATCTATAGACATTGTACACGCCGCATGTGAAATAGCGTCTACAGTATTTTTTATTTTAAAATTATGACTATAAACCAACTCGTCGTAATCTATATGGTTTTCGGTTTCTTCGGCAATTTTAGACATTGTAGCAACAGTAAGCGCCGGATATTTACCCACAGCTGTTTCACCCGATAGCATTAAAGCACTTGTACCGTCGTAAACGGCATTGGCGACGTCAGAAATTTCGGCTCTGGTGGGGCGCGAATTGTATATCATAGATTCCAACATTTCGGTAGCGGTTATAACGCGTTTACCTAAAAGACGGCACTCGGTTATTATGTGCTTTTGTATTCGAGGCAGTTCTTCAAAAGGAATTTCTACACCCATATCGCCTCTACCTATCATAATACCCGAACAAACCGAACAAATATCTTCTATATTATCTACACCCGAGCGGTTTTCTATTTTTGCTATAAGTTCAATATGCTCTGCATCATTGGCTCTTAAAAATTCAGCAACATCTAATAAATCTTGCTTTTGTGATACAAACGAGCAAGCAATAAAATCAATGCCATGCTCTATACCAAAAAGAATATCACTTTTATCTTGCTCACTTAAATACTTTTGTCTTAACACTTTATTTGGAAAGCTCATACTTTTACTGTTAGACAAAATTCCGCCAATTTTAACGGTGCAAATAATATCGGTATTGGTAGTACTGTTAACTACAAATTCTAACAGCCCATTATTAAGAAGTATTCTGTCACCAACATTTAGCTCTTTGGCAAGATTTTTATAGCTTACCGATACTATTTTGTTATCACCAACAATATCGTTTGTGGTAAAAGTAAAAGTGTCGCCTTCGTTTAAGGTAACCTGATTTTCTTTAAAGGTTTTTATTCTGAATTCTGGGCCTTTTGTATCTAACAAAATAGCTATAGGCAGATTTAAATCTTCCCTAACCCGTTTTATAAGATTTATGGTTTTTAAATGGTCGTCGTGCGTGCCGTGCGAAAAGTTAAGCCTTGCCACATTCATACCTGCAAGACACATTTGCTTTAAAACGTCGTAATCACGAGTAGCGGGGCCCATTGTACATACTATTTTTGTTTTTCTCATTTTAATCACCAAACAAATTTTAAGCCGACCTTAAATTTCAATTAAGGTCGGCCAACATCCTTAACGCATTAAAAATCCATTTTATTTTTAATATACGCAGAAAGTTCTGAAATATTTATACGTTCTTGCTCCATTGTGTCTCTGTCACGTACGGTAACACAACCGTCGGTTTCAGATTCAAAGTCATAAGTTATGCAAAGAGGTGTACCAATTTCATCTTGACGACGGTAACGCTTGCCTATTGAGCCTGCATCGTCAAAATCGATCATAAAGTCTTTAGCAAGGGTATTTCTAATTTCCATTGCTTTATCAGATAATTTTTTGCTAAGCGGTAAAACTGCAGCCTTAAACGGTGCGAGTGCGGGGTGAAGCCTTAAAATAACCCTTGTTTCACCCTTGTCGTCTACTTCTTCGTCGTAAGCGTCACAAAGGAATGCAAGAAGTACTCTGTCGGCACCCAAAGAGGGCTCAATAACATAAGGAACATACTTCTCATTTGTCTGCGGATCAAAGTACTCTAAAGACTTGCCGGAGCAGCTCATATGAGCGTTAAGGTCAAAGTCGGTTCTGTCGGCAATGCCCCATAATTCACCCCAACCAAACGGGAACATAAACTCAAAGTCTGTAGTAGCGTTTGAATAGTGCGAAAGTTCTTCCTTTTCGTGGTCACGAAGACGTAGGTTTTCTTCTTTTATACCAAGGTTTAACAACCAGTTTTTGCAGTATTCTTTCCAATATGCAAACCACTCTAAATCGGTACCGGGCTTGCAGAAGAATTCAAGTTCCATTTGCTCGAACTCACGTGTACGGAAAATAAAGTTACCGGGAGTAATTTCGTTTCTAAACGATTTACCTATTTGACAAACACCGAAAGGTACCTTGCGGCGTGTTGTACGCTGAATATTTGCAAAGTTTACAAATATACCTTGTGCAGTTTCGGGACGAAGATATATTTCATTCTTAGCATCTTCTGTTACACCTTGAAAGGTTTTAAACATAAGATTAAACTTTCTTATGTCGGTAAAGTTTGTAGAGCCACAATCTGGGCAAGTAATACCGTTATCGCGTATGTACTCGCTCATTTGCTCAAAGCTCCAACCTGCAGGATTAACGCCTGTATCTTCAATAAGCTTGTCTGCTCTATGGCGAGTTTTACAATCCTTACAGTCCATAAGCGGATCAGAGAAGCCGCCAACGTGACCCGATGCAACCCAAACCTGAGGATTCATTAAAATTGCGCTGTCAAGTGCTACGTTATAAGGATTTTCTTGAACGAACTTCTTAAGCCATGCCTTTTTAACGTTATTTTTAAGTTCAACACCAAGCGGGCCGTAGTCCCAAGTGTTAGAAAGGCCGCCGTATATTTCAGAGCCCGAATATACAAAGCCTCTGCCCTTTGCAAGTGCTACTATTGTTTCCATATTTTTTTCGGTATTCTTTAACATTTTTTATCCTCCGATAAATATTCATATTCTTTAATATAGTAAATCAACTAAAGGTTATTGTCAAGCATTTATGACTATTATTTTTTTATTTTAAGGGTTTTACATTTTACTAAAATATGGTATACTAATACAAATTACACTTTTAGGTGAGAAAAATGGATAAACAAAGAATTATGAATGCCGTGCGTGAAATTTTAATTGGCATTGGCGAGGACCCAAACAGAGAGGGTTTATTAGATACTCCACGCCGTGTAGCCGATATGTATGAAGAAATTTTTGCCGGCATAAACAAAGAGCCAACAGAGCACATAAAGCTGTTCACAACCGACAGTGAAGAAATGGTTATTGTAAAAGATATACCACTTTATTCTGTTTGTGAGCATCACATATTACCCTTTGTAGGCAAGGCACACATTGCATATATACCAAAGGGCAATAAGGTATTGGGCCTTTCTAAACTTGCAAGAATAGTGGACTGCTATGCAAAGCGCCCTCAACTTCAAGAACGTCTTACAGGGCAAATTGCAGACTTTTTAATAAACAACATAAGCTGTAGAGGCGTTGCTGTTATTATAGAAGCCGAGCACATGTGTATGACAATGCGCGGTATTAAAGCCTCTGGCTCAAGCACTCGCACCTGTGCACTGCGCGGTTGCATTAAAGACGATGCTAAAATAAGAAGTGAAGCACTAGAGCTTTTAATTGGTAAATAATTATGATTTTTAAGGCTCGTAACTTTATTTTTGATAACACCAAAACTCATATAATGGGTATTTTAAACATTACCCCCGATTCATTTTCCGACGGTGGTAAGTTTTTAGCTCCCACTCAAGCCGTAAACGCGGCACTTAATATGGTAAACGACGGTGCTAGCATTATAGATATTGGCGGTCAGTCAACAAGACCGGGTAGCACCGTTATTTCTGCTGAAGAAGAATGGACAAGAATTGAGCCCGTTTTGAAAATTCTTTGCAAAGACAAAACCTTTGCTGTATCGGTCGATACATTCTATACAGAGGTGGCCAAAAAGGCCCTCTACCTCGGTGCAGATATTATTAACGATGTAAGTGGTAATCCGACTAAAGAAATGGCAAGTCTCATAAGTGAAAGTGGTGCAGGCTGGATAATAATGCACAACGCCAAGCCCTGCGATACTTTAGACTTAGAACAAATTAATTTGTTTTTCAAAGATGCCGCAAGAAAGGTTTTAGATTGTGGTGTTTTAAAAGAACAGCTTTGCTTTGATGCAGGCATTGGTTTTAACAAAACAAATGAGCAATGCTACTCTATTATAAAAAACACTGCTAATATACGCCATAAAGATTATTTTTATTTGCTTGGTGCATCAAGAAAACGCTGCATAGGTGAGCCTCTTGGTAACATTAAACCAGATGAGCGTGATATTGGCACTTCCGCCGCTAATACCATAGCCATTATGGGCGGTGCAAACATCATAAGAGTGCACTGTGTTAAAACCGCCGCAGATACTGTTAAGCTTTGCGATGCAATAAGAAAGGTTTGATTTTTACGGATAAAATAATTATAAAAGGACTTAAAATATTTGCATACCACGGTGTAAACACGGAAGAAAAGCAAGACGGACAAAATTTTATAATAGACCTTGTTTGCTACACAAATTTTTCAGAGGCAGCCATTACCGACGATTTAGAAAAAACCGTAAGCTATGCAAAAATAATCAAAACAGTCACAAAAGCATTTTGCGAAAAATCTTACGACCTAATTGAAGCAGCGGCAAACGCGGTTGTAGAAAAGATTTTTGAAGAATACAAGAAAATTGAGAAAATCGACATAACCCTTAAAAAACCTGAAGCACCCATTAAAGCAGATTTTGACTATGTGGCGGTTGAATTTACACGGGAGCGAAAATAAATGTTTAAAACAAATTCAAAACAAGCATATATTGCCCTTGGCTCTAATATAGGCAATGCGGCAGAAAATTTAAACAAAGCCGTGTGGGCATTAAGTACTGTGCCGGGTGTTAAAGTCACCGCCGTCTCTAAGGTGTACGAAACCGAGCCTGTTGGGTATAAAAAACAAGACAATTTTTTAAATGCAGTAGTAAGGGTTGAAAGTGAGCTTTCACCCCAGGCACTTTTGGGCGCATGCCTTGGCATAGAGGCAGGTATGGGCAGAATAAGAAAAATTAAAAACGGGCCCAGAGTAATAGATTTAGACCTTTTACTGTATGAAGATGCTACCATAAACACTGCCGAGCTTATATTACCGCATCCGCGTATGGAAGAACGAGCATTTGTGTTATCTCCCCTTTTGGACATTTTAAACGACCGCTACTACAAAGAAATTTACAAAGAATTAGATAAGTCGGGCATAAAATTATCTAGCGCATCTATTATAAAACCATAAATAAAAAGTCAAAGACTAAAATTAGTCTTTGACTTTTATTTTTGTATAAATTTTGTTTGTAATAAAATTTGAAAGTATGGCTATTGCTATTCCCAGCACTATACTAAATAGAACATCGGTTGGGTAATGCACATATAAATACAGTCTTGAAAAGGCCGTAATAGCTGCAAACACCAGTGCAAAGACTCCGGCTTTTTTGTAATGAAAAAAAAGTGCAGTTGCTGCCTCAAAAGAAGCCAAGGTGTGCCCCGACGGAAACGAAAAGTCAGATAACTTTTCTATTAAAAGCGTAACGGAAGTATTTACATCATACGGTCTAATTCTGCCTACAACATTTTTTAAAAATAAATTACCAAAAACAAAACCTATAACAAGCGAAATTGCAATACTCAGCCCCGCTTTGCGTGTCTTTTTAAATATGAGTAAAACAACAGACAACAGTATCCAAATAGCGCCACCGTCGGTTAGATGTGTTATAAAAGGCATTATAACATCTAAAAAGCGGTTGCAGAATACTTGCTGTATAAAATCAAGTATTTTTATTTCAAATTCATTCATAAAAACCTCTTATAAAGCATATGCCGACATAAAAATTTATGTCGGCATAAGAAATTTTAGATTAATCGTTTTTAATCTCGTTTATATTATGCTCAATAGGTGTCCAATGAACCTTCTTAAAGAAAGCCGTTAAAGAAATTGGAATATATGTGAGCATAAATAACGGGAACGTAAACATTGCTTTAATTTTTTTAAAGGTGTTTGTACGTATGTTTTTCCACTCTGTTATAGTAGTAACTGTACCTACTAAGAACATTGTACCGTATGCACTTAAAATGGTTATAGCAAGTGGTTTTAAAGAAGCAAGAACAGAAACGCCCATACTTACCAAAACGGCCGAGCCTACTGTATTAGTAATTATACAAAGAGCAGTTATTACTATAGCGGGCATTATAGACATGCTCATATCAAAACAAGAAAAGCTCTTTGCTATGCCCTTAAACATCCTTAGGCCATAGTTTTTAAATACCTGTAAATAGCCTTTTGCCCAACGAAGTCTTTGTTTCCAAGACTGGCTGAATTTTACTGGTTGCTCGTCGTAAAGAACAGCACCTTTGCAAAAGCCTATTTTTTCACCATCTAGCACATTGTGTACGGTAAACTGAATATCTTCTGTAAGTAAGAAGAACTTCCAACCGTTAGTCTTCTTTATAATTTCACGGCTAAACATAAAGCCGGTGCCAGATACCGCACAACTATTATTAAGAAGCATACGAGAATAGTTAAGGTACTTAGATTCTCTTAAAAACCATAATGAATAACCCGCAGATATCCAGTTATCACCATAGTTTTTAGAGTTGCGGTAACTTGTAACAATCTTATAACCGTCAGAGAAGGTCATATTCATTTGCTCGATATAGTTTTTATCTAAAATATTATCGGCATCAAATACAAAGAATGCATCAAACGTGCCTGCCGGATAATCTTTCTTTATATTATCAAGCAAGAAATCTAAAGCGTAGCCTTTGCCAACCAACTCGGTATTAAAACGCTCATACACCTTAACACCATTAAACTCACTTGCCACCTTTGCAGTAGCATCGGTGCAGTTGTCAGCAACTACAAAAACGGTAACCAAACTCATATCATAAGTTTGCTCTTGCAAACTTTTAAGTAACTGCGGTAAAACCTTTTCTTCATTTCGTGCAGAAATTAACACTGCATATCGGTGTGCTTTTGTTGGTTTGTGCGGCTTGTCTTTCTTAAAGAAAGGAACAAAAATATAAGCAAACTGGTAAGTATAGCATACAAAAAACAAAATACCGATTATGAAATTGAAGAGCGATAAAAACTCCATAATTTCCTCCATTAAAACATGGGAAACACTATCCCCGTGCGGCACATATAAGTGCAAAGTAACTTCGGCTAATGCATTTTTTTAATTTATTGCGCAAAAAATCCCAATAAGTTTTATTGGGCGCGACCTTTAATATAACAAAATTTAAGTCAAAAGTCAATACCTAGATTATTATGCACTCGCTAATCATCATCTTTGCTATTTTGTAAAAGTGTTACACTAACCTTAAATAAGTCTCCATCTACGCTAATATTAAGTGTACCATTTTGTAATTCTATTAGGCTTTGTGCAATAGAAAGCCCTAGGCCGTTACCATCAGTATTACGCGAAGCATCACCACGCACAAATCGTTCTACCAGTTCTTCACCCGATACATTAAGTTGCGTTTCAGATATGTTTTTTATAACCGTAACCACTGTATTGTTTTGGGTATAAATACTAACATATACCCTTGTATTTTTAAGAGCATATTTATAAACATTGTTAAGAAGATTATCAAAAACTCTCCATAAGTATCGGCCGTCAGCAATAACATTTATAGGAGCATCTGGTTTTTCTATTATTGTAGTAAGCTGTTTAGACTCAAACTTTTCACTATATTCTCCTATTGCTTGGGTAAGCAAAACATCAAGCTGACATTCTTGCATATTTAAATTAATATTTCCCGTAGATGCCTTAGAGGCTTCAATTAAATCTTCTATAAGTTTTTTGAGCCTCACCGATTGACGTTCCAATACACCTATATATTCATTTATCTTTTGATTTTGCGGATTTTCTTTTTTTATTAAATCCACATAGTTTATTATTGATGTTAATGGAGTTTTTATGTCGTGCGATACATTTGTGATGAGCTCGGTTTTAAAACGCTCAGATTTTACCCTTTGGTCTACTGCAGACTGCATTCCAAGACTTATGTTGTTAAGCGATACTGCAAAGCTCTTAAAATCGTATAGCATATCTAAATTGTATATGCTGTAATCTAAATTGCCTTGTGATATTTCCTCGCTGGCGGTTTTAAGTCGTTTAAACATTATTGCAGCGTAAAAAATCAGCGGTATTATAATCATTTTTTCGACTATCCAAAGCATTATCATTACGTCTATGTCGCGTGCAAAGGTTATTATTACAAAAAACTCTACAAACGATACAATTGCCGTTATTAACACCGTCTTGTAAATTACGGGCATTTTTCTTACGAGCCATATTATCTTTTTAATTACTTTACCTGTTATTTTAACAAAAAATGCAACCATTTTATATGTTACGGTATTTTTAAAAGGAGAGCCAACCTTTATTCTTGTGGCAAGGCTTAAAAAATACCATAGCACAAGAGGAAAATCTATTATAAGCAATACACACGATAAAACGACGGCAACAAAATCGACGGTGACTATTTCACCTATACAATAAAGCTCGAAAAGTGCAATAACTGCAAAAAATAAAGTAAAAAGATCAAGCGGCACTTTATCAATATAATTAAGTCTAGGTTGCGAACTATTACCTTGGTATCCTGCACTACAAAATAAGAATATTAGTAAAAATGTAAGTAGCACAAGACAAAGCAAAATTATGAATATTGCGGTATAACGCATTGAATATGCAACATTAACTACCTTGTTTACAAGCCAAAGATAATCGCTGTGCTCAAACTCCATATTGGCCGTTACCTTTATTGTATACATATTACCGTAATACTTTTGAAGATATGCATCATCGCCAAAATCATAACCGCCATAAGTCGTTAAAGAAAAGTTCATACTCACCGAACACTCTTCATCTATTTTATCGGTATTTGAAGCAACTACCTCTCCGTTTTTGTAGGTTATTATATACAGATAATTAGTATTGCTGTAATCTTCAATCTTTCTGTCGGTTGCAAAATCTTGAATAATCCCATGCGCGCCGTTATAAAGCCCGTCACTTAGTGCATTTTTTAAAACCGTTGCCTTTGAGTCGGTATACATTCCCGCCACACCGCCAAAAACAACCGCTACACACAAAAAGCAAATCACACCAAACACAATAGTGCTTAATACTATTGCCGTCGATTTTGCCGCTATGTTGCTTATTAGCTTTTTCAAACTACTTACCCCCTTCTAATTTATATCCCTTTGCCCATACAACCTTTAAATATCTGGGCTCTGCAGGGTTTATTTCAATTTTTTCTCTCAAATGTCTTATATGTACCGCTATTGTGCTTTCTGCACCGTAAGGGTCGTTGTTCCAAACCTTGCGATAAATATCCTTTGGCGACATTACTTCACCCGGATATTGCATTAAAAGTTTTAAAATATCAAACTCAGTTGGTGTTAAATTAATTTCTTCGCCATCTACGTTTACTTGTTTAGTTTTATCGTTTAACTCTATAGTACCTACAACAAGCGTTTGTGATAAATTATTCTTATTTCCACCAAGTTGCATATATCGGCGCAATTGAGACTTTACTCTGGCTAACACTTCTACCGGATTAAAGGGTTTAGTAATATAATCGTCTGCACCAATATTAAGTCCTAAAATTTTGTCGGTATCCTCACCCTTGGCTGTAAGCAGAATAACCGGAATATTGCTCTTTTCTCTAAGCCGTACAGTTGCACAAATTCCATCAAGCTTAGGCATCATAATGTCCATTAATATTAAATGAATATCTTCAATTTCTGTAATCTTTAATGCATCTACACCGTTATAAGCCTCAAAAACATTATAGCCCTCACTTTCAAGATATATTTTGAGCGCTGCAACAATATCTTTCTCATCATCGCAAACCAAAACATTATACATAAGATACCACCCCTTAGAATATATCACGTTATCAATTATCGCAAAAAAAGTATTAAGATACAACCCTTAAACATTTAAGAAAGTTTTAAGAAACAAAAAAAGCGGGCCAAAACCCGCTTTTTTACAGTAATTAATATAAATTAAAATAATCGTTATCATTTGGTATTTCGTCTTTTTTAAGCGGTTTATATACCACCTTGCGCTTTTTGTTCTTGCGGTTTCGGTTTAAATAAACACAGTACATTGCAAAAAGAACAAGTATCATTAAAACAATAATAACAAACGCTTTAAAAAACTTAGATACAAAAAAGCCCTTTACGTACGATAAAGCAACCAGTATAGCACTTGAATCAACATCATTTGCAGCCACCAAATTAACCGTAGCTATGGTCTGCTCGGCATACATAACATCGGCCGTTCCAAGTAAATCGCCTTTTTTAACCGGAGCTTTTACGCTATCGGCCACAAGATGAGTAACTATTTGTATGGTAGAATCATTGGCCTGTTTGGGCATTATGGCGGCAAAATCATTTTCTAACACCAAAGATACATGCTCGGCATCTAAAGACAGTTCTACCGGCATTTCGCATATTGGTAAAGTTGTGTTGCCTATATTTTTATATTCAAAATTATTGAATGCCCACTCATACAAATTTTTAGTATCGGTAAACTCGTACCTAACCGTCTGACCCGCTTCGTTTTTGTTAGGACTACCAAGTAATATGCACATATATTTGTAGCCATTTTTCTCGGCATATGTTGCAAGACATCTGCCGGCAGGGTCGGTATATCCGGTTTTAATACCTTTAACATATTTGTAATAATATGCGGTAGAAGAATCTATTAAATAGTTGGTAGTTACCAGTGTGCGAGCCTTGTGCATATTAGTAGCTTCCATATGATACCTTCTGGAGCCTACTATTGTTCTAAACTCTTCAAATTCTAAAGCATATTTTATAAGCTTTGCAAGGTCAGATACTGTGGTATAGTGGTCGTCATCGTGTAATCCGTGCGGGTTGACAAAATTGGTTGAGTTCATACCCAAGTCTTTTGCCTTTTGATTCATAAGCTTTGCAAACTCACTTGTGGTGCCGCCCCAATGCTCTGTAATTACATATGCAGCATCACCGCCCGAAGTCATTAATAAACCATATAACAACTGCCTGGCCGTAACTATTTCGCCCTCTATAAGACCCATTACAGTAGAGCCTGTACCCAATATTTTTGTTAGTGCCGATTTTGACACCGTAACGGTTTCTTTATCTAAATCCTCGGTATTTTCAAGTACTATTAAGGCTGTCATTATTTTTGTTAATGACGCAGGGTACATTTTTTCATCGGCATTTTTAGAGTATATTACCTCGTTAGTATCTAGGCTAACAAGCAAGGCCGTTTTTGCACGCACCTCAAAACCAGATATCTCATAAGCAGAAGCATTTGCCGAAAAAACAGTACAAAAAAGCAAAATAAATATTAAAATTATTGGAAAAAGTTTTTTTACCATAGAAAAATCACCAAATATGTTGTATAATATAGAAAACACTAATATAATTATACAATACTATATAAAAAATTAAAAGCATTTTTTTAAATTTGGGGAGAATAAAATGATTTACGTTACCGGCGATATGCACGGAATTGAAGAACGCTTATTTGATAAAGAGTGGTACAAACTAAAGCCAGGTGATATTTTACTTATTTGCGGCGACTTTGGTTTTATTTGGGATGGCTCTAAGCGAGAGCGCGAAGCTATAGACTTTTTAGCATCTAGAAAATTTACTGTTGCCTTTTTAGACGGCACACATGAAAACTTTGAACTTCTTAACTCTAACCGCGTTACCGTTTGGAAAGGCGGCAAGGTACACAGAATAAAGGGCAATCTTTTGCACTTAATGCGAGGCCAGATATTTGAAATTGAAGGCAACAAAATTTTTACCTTTGGCGGTGGAGAAAGCCAAGACAAAGACATGCGCATAGAAGAAGGCTTTTGGTGGCGTGAAGAACTACCAACGCCCGAAGAAATGGCTTTAGGTGCATCTAGGCTTGATGAAGAAGGTTTAAATGTAGATTACATATTAACCCATGAGCCACCGTCTTTGGTTAAAAGTGCTATGTTACTACGCTCGGGTCAAATAGATACTGTAAATAAACTTAACGGATATTTTGACCAAATTTCTAGCGCATGTAATTTTAAACACTGGTACTTTGGTAGTTTGCACGAGGACCGCAGAGTAACTCCAAAGCATACATGTGTATTTAAAAAAATAATACCGCTGCAAAAATAATGTTTGCATATTAACCCAAAATATGTTAATATTTTATTAACATTTGTTATACGAATTTGTGTTTGGAGGCCCATTATGAGAGCTGACGGAAAGCGTCTAAGAAATACCGACCCTATGTACACTATAGTTCCGCATATTATGCCCGAACGTAACGATACATTAAATGCTATAACCATTGACATACCGCTTGAGCCGATATCTGAATACATAAAAGAGCAACGCGAAAAAGGTAATAATTTTTCGCATATGGATATTATAATCGCAGCGTATGTAAGAACTGTAGCAGAGTTTCCTGCGCTTAACCGCTTTATAATGAATAAAAACATATATGCCCGTACCGAATTACCTGTTGGTATGGTTGTTTTAAAAGAAGGCGGAGATGTTAACGAAGAAACAATGTCTAAAATGTATTTTGACGTTAAAGACACTATTTTTGATGTACACAATACCATAGAAGAGTTTGTTAGTGAGAACCGTAAGCACACTTCAAGCAACTCGACCGATAAAATCATTAAATCACTGCTTAGCATACCGGGTCTTTTGAGGGTTGGAGTTAATCTGTTTAAGTTTATGGATAAACACAATTTACTCCCCGGCTCTATTATAGATGCGTCTCCGTTCCATACAAGCATGGTAATTTCTAACCTTGCAAGTATTAGAACTAATCATATCTACCACCACTGTTATAACTTTGGCAACACAGGTATGATAGTTACTATGGGTAACTCGCGCGAGGTACCTATTAGAAAAGGTAAAGAAATTGAGTTCGTAAAATGTATGCCCCTTGGTATTGTAATGGATGAACGCTTATGCTCTGGCGCACAGCTTTCTGTTGTGTTCCGCCGTTTTAAGCGTTATACCGTTAACCCCAAGCTGTTAGAAGAGGCACCTACAGAGGTTAAGTACGATGTTGTTTACGACGGTAGACAAGGCAGACACGCAAAGAAAGAAAAATAAATAAAGCAAAAACTCCGCAGATGCGGAGTTTTTTATTTATATAATTTTCATTATACAATCTTTTGCTATTTTTATCTGTTCTTCGCTTACCTCAGCATCGAACTGAGAAAAACTGTTTTGCGTAATATCGGCACCGGTTAAGGCTCTTAACCACAAAAGTGCTAAAGCATAACGTCCAAGGCCTAGTGATGCATGGAATGTGTCGCGGTGTACAGATTCTATGCCACTATCTAAAAGCATATCGAACATTTGTCCTGATGGAATAATTTTATATGCACCTATTGCTTTTGCAGCTTTAGAGTAAGAATCTACAATATCGCTTAACATATCTTTTCTGTGCTCATATTTCATCCAAACATGCAGTCTGTCGCTTCCTTGCTCGTAGCTCCAAGTTTGATGCACAAGCAGTTTTGCTTTTGGGCAACATTCCTTTATGTAGTCTGCGAAAGAATCTAAATAGGGCTGGTATGTCTCGTAATTTACCGACAAATGACTAACCTGTTGAACGCTTATATAATCCCAATCTCGACTAAGCAATGCTTCAGAAAGTGACATTTTAAAGCCTGTATTTGCGCCGTTAAACTCTAAAGAATATGCTTTATCGTCAGATAACATGTTTCTATAATGTGCGCTTAAAGGACATCCGCCAATACAAAGGTTAACAACAGTTATGTTTTTACCCTGTGCTTTGGCTACATCGTGCAAGTAGCGTGTTGCATCTTGTGAAAAGCTATTACCAATGGTTAAAACATTCATTTGTTTCCCCTCAATTTTTTGTTTACACAAATAAAATAAATTGTTAATCCAACAAAGGTTATAAACCAGCTTACAGGATAACTAACATATATGCAATCTAACGTGCCAAAAAACTTGAATATGGTATTCATCCAAATAACTCTTAGCGCGCAAACCCCCAAAAGTGTTATTGTGGTAGGACCAATAACCCTGCCAATGCCTCTTAGTATACCGCTTGTAACCTCCATAAATCCGCAAATTACGTAAGGCAAACAAATATATTTAAGCTTTATCATTCCTGCAGCTATTACTTCGGGATCGGCATTATATATACCAATAAGCGTATTTCCAAGCAAATACATTCCTACGCCTACTCCTACACCAACCACAAAAACAATTAAGGTGCAAAGCTTATAAATTTTAGAAATTCTGTGAGTTTTGCCCGCACCGTAATTTTGACCCGCAAAGGTCATAGAGGTTTGGCTTATAGAGTTCATCGCAACATATGCAAAACCCTCTATGTTAGATGCGGCCGCACTTCCTGCAATAACTATGGTACCAAATGAATTTACTCCGGCATTTATTATAAGGTTTGATACCGTAAAAAGCGTACTTTGAATACTTGCTGGTATACCAATGGCTAAAATCTTTTTAACCGTTGGTATGTGTAATGTTATTTTAGATATTTTAAGGCGGATAATATCATCACTTTTTATTAACACTATAACTATAAGTACTGCCGATAAAACCTGCGACACAACGGTTGCTATAGCAACACCCTCTACGCCCAAAAGGAAAAATTTTACTAAAATTACATTTAAAATAACATTAACCATGCCCGAAACTATTAATATGTATAACGGCTTCTTTGTATCACCCGTAGCTCTTACCGCACCCGCAGCACAGTTGTAGAGCATATTTGCAGGCATTCCTAAAAGATAAATAAAAATGTACTTATATGCTAGTGGATAAACTTCATCTGGCACATCTGTTACCCGTAAAATCCATCCGCAGCAAGCAATTCCCACAGTTGTAAGTAGCACACCAACTATAAGCGATAACGTTATGCATGTATGAACCGCTTGACTTACACGCTCAGCATTTTTTGCGCCGTAGCTTTGCGCAACAATAATTGAAACACCGCTTGCTATACCAACACATATATTTACAAATAAATGTGTTGGCGTGCTTGACGTACCAACCGCTGCTAAAGCCTCTTTACCGGCAAATCTACCTACAACAATAACGTCGGCTGCATTATATAAAAGCTGCAATATTCCCGATGCCATAATTGGCAACGAGAACATTAGCAGCTTGCTTAAAAGCGGACCATTTAGCATATCTATCTGTTTTTTTGCGGTAATCATAAAAGCACCTTCTAAAAACACACTTCGGGGCCTAATTGGGTCCTGATTATTCTTCTTTTTCTTTTCTTTGTCTGATTCTTACAGAGCGTTTTGTGCTCTGTGTTTGATTTTCTATTTGTGCGTCGGCAAAAGCATTTATATAATCTTTCCACTCTTGCTCGGTTAAATTAACAAACGCCTTGTCTTTGCCTGCTTCTTCGCTAAGCTTTATTTGACGTTGTTTAAATTGCTCATACAAGCCGTCAACAAATTTTATATACGCCTTTTTCTCTATAACACTTTGTTTTATGGCTATATATCCCATAATACTGCCTATTAAAAAGAGTGCCGCAAGCGGTATAACATGGCGTGTATAAAACGAACTCTTAATACCTTCGTTTAATAAATTTAAAGCGTATATGTTTTTAAAATGAAAGAACATTACAAAGCAACTAATATTTGATATTGCTGTGAATAAAATATGCTTATTTAAAATGCTAAAAACATATGCAACAATAAATAACAAAGTAAAAAGCACAGTAAAAATAATACTGTTTTTCATATCCGATAACGACACATCATCTATTATATAATGTTCTCCGTTGCCGCTTATTTTTAGAATATACGAAAGCACGTGAGCGGTATTTATAAAAAATGCCCAAAGGAAAAAAATTACATAACCTATTTTTAATGTTTTATATAGGCTTTCGTCAACCGAAGCGTAGTGCACACCCGATTTAAACAGTGCCTGTCTTGTTTTGCTTAAAACACTTTGATTGTATTTCATTATTTTTCTCCGATATTATCCTTATCAGTATGAGCATTATCTATAGCATATTTACTTACTAACTGCTCTAATTTTGTTTGCAACTTAGAAACTTTAAGCGATAAGAAAAATATTTTTATAAGAAGCAAAAATATAAAAACTAAAAACACAAAATTTGCAGGAGATTCTATGCCTATTAATCCTGCAAAAAACATTGAAATTTGTGGAAAAATACTTAATATAATTAAAAAAACACAAAAGAATATCCAATAAAGTGAATCTTCTATAACAAACTGCGATTTGCGTATTTTGCGGAAAACAAATATTGCAATTATTATCGAAACCACTAAAAGAGTTAGTCTTAAGCTTAACGGCATCATAATTTATTTCCCCTTTCTAAACCACTGTAAAACTAAAATAGAGGTAAACATTCTAAGCATATAGTTTATAGAACGCGAAAAGTTTAAGTAACTTGTACCTGCTATTCTTTCGTACATGGTTACTTGTACTTCCTTTACCTTTGCACCATTTCGCATTAAAAGCGCTACAGTATCAGGCTCAGGGCCTAAATCTAATGCAGATGATAAAACATCTATCATTTTTTTATTGAACATTCTCATACCTGACGTTGGGTCTTTTATCTTTTTACCGGTAGTAAGAAGTATTGCTGTGGTTATAAGATTGCTGCCAAGCATTCTAAGTGTATTGGGCTTTTTTTCACTAACAAATCTAGAGCCAATTACTATATCGGCGCCCTCCCCTATACATTTTGCCATATCGGCAATAAACATAGGCTCGTGCTGACCGTCACCATCAAACTGAATTGCGGCGTCATAACCATTTGCTTTTGCGTATTTTATACCTGTAGCAAAAGCACCTGCTAGCCCTAAGTTTACAGGATGGCTGACAAAAGTATACCCTCTTTTTATGCAAATATCTTCGGTATTGTCTTTAGAGCCATCGTTAATTATAAGATAATCGTACTGAGAATATTTTTCTTTTAGATTATCTACAACGCGTTCTATATTTTCGCCCTCATTATAGGCAGGGATTATAACAAGTATTTTCATACAAAACTCCTATTTACTTTCGTTACTTTTTTCACTCTTTTGATACTGCTTTGTGAGAAATTTTGCAATAAACTCTGGCCAAAACTTTCTGTATATCTCATAGTCTTCTAAAGTACGGGTATTATCTGCAATAATAGCGCTAGTGGTGGATTCTTCATGAATTCTGTGGCTCATAAGCGGTTTTGCTAAATATACAAAACTTCCCGCAATTTTAGAAAAGACTTCCCACTGTTCCCAATCTAAATTACTTTTCATAGTACTGCAAAACGGCTCTTTGCCGGTTTTGCTTATAACATAGGTTACTGACGGGCAACAAATTGCATTACCAAATGAAAGTATTCTGCGTCTTACAGACTTACTTTGCCAAAACGCCTTTACTCTAAGTGGTAAAAGCATAAACTTTTTTATATTGAGCAATTTATTAGAGTAAACCTTTTTATCGTTTCTAAGTTCACTATAAGAACTAAAGAATATTATTGGGTCTTTTGCTGAGTTTAATGCTTTTATTGCATTTTCTAAATAATCGGGCTCATATACATCGTCTTGATGAGCCAAGGTAACAAGCTCGGTGTTACAGTTGCTCATAGCAAAGTTCCAGTCACCGCAAATAGAGGGCTTATTCTGGTTTACAAAAAGCTCTATACCGTATTTTTGCGCTACACTTCTAATTTTTTCGTTATCGGTAGCGGTGCACATTATAATATTGCTTTTTACGGTTTGATTTTTTAGCGAAATAACACATTGTTCTAGATAATCACTCTCTTTATAAGCACATACCGCAAATGTGTGAGAATTAGCACTAAACACATTGTCACCCCATTCTAAATCAGTTTAAGTATTATACTATAAAAAGACAATATTGTCAAATAAATGAAGATTTAATTGGGTTGACAATACAGTTTGGTTCAAATATAATATTACTCGTATTAAAATAAATTATAAAAATACCCAAGGAGATGTTATAATTGAGTCAAAATTCAGGTTGCAGCGGTAACTGCAGTAGCTGTAGCTCGGCTTCTTCGTGTTCACAAAAACCGCAACACGAAAAAACAAATGAGTTTAGCAATGTAAAAAAAGTAATAGGCGTTGTAAGCGGTAAGGGTGGCGTTGGTAAATCGTTTATTACCGGTTCTCTAGCCGTTTTAATGCGCAGAAAGGGTTATGAAGTAGGTATTTTAGATGCCGATATTACAGGTCCTTCAATTCCTAAAATGTTTGGAATTAATAAACGCGCCGAAGGCTCTGATATTGGTATTATGCCGGCACTCAGTGACGGCGGTATAAAAATTATGTCGGTTAATTTATTGCTTGAAAGTGCTGATACCCCTGTTATTTGGCGCGGTCCGGTAATTGCAGGCGCTGTAAAGCAGTTTTGGACCGATGTTGTTTGGGGCGACACCGACTATATGTTTGTAGATATGCCCCCAGGAACAGGCGATGTTCCGATAACTGTTTTTCAGTCGTTACCGCTTGATGGCATTATTATAGTAACTTCTCCGCAAGAGCTTGTTTCTATGATAGTTAAGAAAGCATATAACATGGCAAAATCTATGAACATACCTGTACTTGGTATTGTGGAAAATATGAGCTATGTAGAATGCCCTGACTGCGGCAAGAAGCTTAAAATATTTGGCGAAAGCAAAACAGAAGAGGTTTGCAAAGAGCTTGGCGTTAATTTCTTGGGTGCAGTTCCAATAAACACCGACAACGCTACTCTTGCCGACCAAGGTGAGTTTGAGCATTTTAAGACCGACTACCTAGACAATGCAGCAAATACAATAGAATAATAAAACAACCCTGTTACCTAAAACTCGGTAACAGGGTTTTATTTTTAAAAGTTTATTCCGTCAATTTCGTTTTTGTTTTCTCTTAGCATTAACTGTTTAACGCTTGTGCGTGTGTCAAAACCGTTATATAAAATATTATAACACTGCTCTATTATGGGCATTTCTACACCTGCATCGGTTGCCATTTTATAAGCAGTTTCGGCAGCATAATAGCCTTCTACCGTACCCACAGTATCTAGCGCTTCTTTTACACTTACACCCTTACCAAGTAAATTACCAAAGCGGTTATTACGGCTATGTTTAGAGGTACAAGTAACTATTAAATCGCCAAGGCCAGAGAGTCCTGCAAAGGTTTTATCGTTAGCGCCGTATGCAGAGCCTAATCTTGCCATTTCGGTGAGGCCCCTAGTTATTAAAGCCGCTCTGGTGTTATCACCAAGCTCTAAGCCCTCACAAATACCTGCAGCAATGGCAATAACATTTTTCAGTGCTCCGCCAAACTCTACACCCACAATATCAGAATTGGTATATATTCTTAAAAACTCGCTAGACAGTGCAGACTGCACTATATCGGCCGCAGCCAAGTCTTTAGAAGCGGCAACAAGTGATGTTGGCACTTTTCTTGCAACCTCTTCGGCATGTGACGGACCCGATAGTACAACTATAGACATTTGTGGTAGTTCTTGTTCAATAACCTCAGAAAAACGCAAAAGCGTAGCCTTTTCTATACCCTTTGCAACATTTACGATAATACCTGCATTCTTAACTAAGCTAATCTTCTTTGCGGTCTCTCTAACCGCAAATGACGGAGTTGCAATTATAGTAATGCTGCTATCACTTAAATCATTTAAATTATTGGTTATATATATGTCGTTTGGCAATGTTATGCCGCTTAAAAGCTTTTCATTTTGACGCGTTGTTTTTAAAAGATTAACTTCTTCTTCAAAAGGAGAATACATTACTACACTGTGTGAGCAACTGTGAGCCGAAAGAGCCAATGCCATTCCCCAAGCGCCGCATCCGAGAATTGATATTTTACTCATATTTATTTTCCTTTTTTAACCGATAATTTTTTCTCTTGACCATTTACAAGTCGCACAATATTATCTTTATGCTTTATAAAAATAAGGGCACAGCATCCAACATGCAATACTATTTGTATAAAGCCTACTAGACCGGAATTTATATCAGAAAAAGCAATAGATGAAATAACAACTGCCAATGTTCCCGACAGAGAACTAATACTTATTATTTTTGTTAGTAAAAACAATACTGCAAAAATACCGAGTCCAAACACTATAGTAATGGGACAAACTGCAAAAAAAGCACCGCAACCGGTTGCTACACCTTTGCCGCCTTTAAAATTAAAGAAAATCGGAAAAACGTGGCCTACCATACATGCAAATGCACCTATTAGTGCACCGGTTAAAGCAGTAGTAAACTTTGCATTTGGATATAAACTATGCAGGTTTTCGAATATAATTCTACCTATTCCAGCTGCAACAAAGCCTTTTGCAAAATCTAACACAAATGTAAGTATGCCTGGTAAAACTCCTATTGCGCGCATAACGTTGGTCATACCGGCATTTCCACTGCCGTAATCGCGAACATCCTTGTTAGCAAAAATTTTAGAAAGCAAAACCGCAAAGGAAATGCTACCTATTAAATATGCTCCTATACTTAGTCCTAAAACAGACAGTATTATTTTAGGGTACATTTATTTGTCTCCTCTTTCTCTAATAATAAACCGTACCGGTGTTCCCTCTAAACCAAAATTGGAACGTATTTGATTTTCAATGTATCTTTGATACGAAAAATGGAAAAGATCTGCCCTATTACAAAAACAAACAAATGTTGGCGGGCGAGTTGAACTTTGAGTTATATAATATATCTTTAAACGCTTTCCTTTGTCGGTTGGAGGCTGAACGCGCGCTGTGGCATCGGCAAGTAAATCATTTAACATACCAGTTGTAATGCGCATAGAATTTTGCGTGTTTACGTATTTAATTAACTCTAAAAGCCTATCGATTCTTTGCCCTGTTTTAGCCGAAATAAATATTATTGGCGCATAAGACATAAAGCTAAAATCGTTCATAAGCTTTTTGCGGTAAGCATCCATGGTTTTACCGTCTTTGTCAACAATATCCCACTTATTAACCGCTATAATGCAGCCCTTGCCCTGTTCTATGGCAAGTCCCGCAACCTTAGAGTCTTGCTCAGTAAATCCATCTTTACCATCTATAACAATAACACAAACATCGGCGCGTTCTATAGCCATTTGAGCTCTTAAAACACTGTATTTTTCTATTTTGTCATCAACCCTGCTTTTACGTCTTAAGCCTGCGGTATCTATGAGGTTAAATTCACCCTGAGGAGTGGTAACATAAGTATCTATAGCATCACGGGTAGTGCCTGCAACATCAGACACAATAGAGCGTTCTTCGCCCGAAATTTTATTTACAAGTGAAGATTTACCCGCATTTGGCTTGCCAATGATAGCTACGTTTATAGAATTGTCTTCCTCTTCATCGCCGTCAGCTTTGGGTAAGTGCTCAAATACAGCCTCTAATAAATCGCCCGTGCCATGACCGTGTACTGCAGATACAGGTATAGGGTCACCTATACCCAGATTGTAAAATTCATAAAACTCTAAGGGAGTTGCACCTACAGAGTCGCACTTGTTAACACAAAGCACAACTGGTTTACCGCTTTTTTGCAACATAGCAGCTACCTCTGCATCGGCAGCAGTAACACCACTCTTTAAATCGGTAACAAAAATTATTACATTTGCAGTTTCTATAGCAAGCTGCGCTTGAGAACGCATACCTAAAAGAATAACATCGTCGGTACCGTGCTCTATACCGCCGGTATCTACAAGCATTACCTTGCGATTTTGCCATTCGGCATCGGCATAAATACGGTCTCTGGTTACACCGGGGGTATCATCTACTATAGACAAACGTTTACCTATTAACTTGTTAAATAATGTTGATTTACCAACATTTGGGCGGCCAACTACCGCTACAATAGGTTTGTTCATAAATTACTCCTATTTTTACTGGCACAAAGCCTCTATAAATGAATATCCGTCACTTTTTATAACAATTACTTTTACGCTAAGCGCATCTTCTAATTGTTTTATTGTTACATTATCTAAAAACATATCTCCTTGGTGTCTTAGCATAACATCAGGTACCAGTAACACATCGCCTAAATCTTTACCCTTTAGCTGATTTATAATATCGGTACCGGTTATTAGGCCCGCAACCGTTATTTTTTCACCAAAAAAGTTATTTTCTATACAATAAACCTTGCAATTCAAATTATGCCATTTTGCAATGCCGGTGTCAACAGTTTTTGAAATTAAAGGATATGCCGCTTTACCCGTTATGCAAGACATATTTATCGGCTTAGTAGGACCTTCAAAATCATTAAAAGCATCTAAAACATCGCGCTCAAACAAAGCCCACATGCCAACGCCGTTTTCGAGTTGTCTAAACTCGCCATAATATGATGCGTCGGGTATTTTTCTGCCCGATAATATATAAAATTCATCGGCTCCGTAAACCCTACGCTCACCGTATTTTTCTAAACATCTGTTGCCATACTCATCTAAAATATTTAAGGTATCTTCTGCAGTTTTGCTATTAAAAGATTCTAACGGCTCTAAACCATCGCGGTGGCGAGTTATACCTACCGGCACGGCGGCAATACACTGAATATTTTCTTTAGCGGTTAAATCTTCTAAACTTCGTTTTAATTCATCATTATCGTTAAATCCCGGACACAAAACCAGCTGACAGTTCATTGCTATGCCCGCATCGTTTAGTCTATCGATAATTTTAAGCACTTCGCCCGCATTTTTATTTTTCATCATTTTAACCCTAAGCTCAGGGTTGGTGGTGTGCACCGAAATATTTACGGGACTTATGTGCATTTTAATTATGCGATCTATTTCGTGTTCGGTAATATTGGTAAGGGTTATATAGTTGCCAAACAGAAAAGACAGTCGCGAGTCATCATCTTTAAAATATAAACTCTCGCGCATACCTTTGGGCATTTGGTCTATAAAGCAAAAAATACACTTGTTTTTGCAAGAACGTTGTTTGTCCATAAGATATGTTTCAAACTCTAGGCCTAGTTCCTCAAATTCTTGCTTTTTAATCTTATATTGCTTTGTTTTGCCGTTTTTTCTTAAAATTTCGGCTATAAGGATGGTATCGTTCTGGTAAAATCGGTAATCTAATACGTCTATTATTTGATTTTGGTTTAAGCTAAGCAGAGTATCCCCTGCTTTTATACCCGCTTTATGTGCAGGCGAATGTTTAATAACAGATTTTATTATTACCGACATTTTACCACCACCATTTACAAAATATAACATTAAAAAAATAGAGAAGGATAACTTATCCTCCTCTACCCATAAACTAAGTTATTCCGCAACCTTTACAACCTCGCGGCCGTTATAATAACCGCACTCGGGACAAAGACGATGCGGTCTTTTGTACTCGCCACAGCGAGGACATTTTACGAGAGCCGGAGCTTCGATTTTCCATAAATTGTTACGTCTTTTATCTCTTCTTGCTTTGGAAGTCTTTCTCTTCGGTACTGCCATTTTGGCACCTCCTTAAAGTACTACAAACTTAATATTATTCATTATTTAACAACTGGTCAAGTGCAGCAAATCTTGAATCTAGCTCTTTTTCAGGACACGAACATTTGCCAAGGTTTAAATTCTTACCGCATTTACGGCAGACACCCTTGCAATCTTCTTTACAAAGATGCTTCATAGGCAATTCTAGCAAAACTTCGCACCTACATAGCTCATCAAGCTCTAACTGCATGTCTTGTGCAACGATATACTCGTCTAAATCATCACCGTCTAAATGATTAACTACTACACGATCAATATCGAAGCAATAAGTTCTTACGGCATCTTCCCCGCAACGATCACACGGTGCCGAATATTCGACATTTAGTGATAGTTTTAAGGTTACAATACCTGCGCGGTTGAAAACTTTGCCCGATATGCTTGCGGGTTTTTGGAGCGGAAACCCTCCCGAAAGCTCGACATCCGACATGTTCAACTCGTAGTTTATCGGGAGTGATGAGTTTTCGTTGACAAATATCTTTTTTAAATCAAGAAACACATTCTCACCTCAATATAACACAAGATATTATAACTTTTATATTGCACTTTGTCAAGCACTTATTTTTACTTTTAAGATAAAAAAACTGCGGTAAAATTTTGCCGCAGTTTTTTGGTTTATAAATTACTTTATAACGCTTACGTTATCAAATACTTCTTTGGGTAAATCGGTTTCGTCACAAGATACTGTGAAGCAGAACTTAATATCTGTTTTCTCAGCGAATTCCGATAAAGCTGCTACGAATTTTGCAAACTCGTTATAATCTCTGCCACCAATTCTAAGTGTAGCATCGCCGAAAATATCGGTAACGTCATGGTTGCCTGCACACATTCCCTTTAAGAATGCATAATACTCTGTATAATTAGTTATGCCGTATGCCTCTATGTCAACCAAACGGGCTTTGTGGGTTATGTTATATGTTAATGTATCGCCTTTTTCGATACAAATAACGTTACCCTTACTCTCGGAAGTTGTAGAATTTACTAAATCTATTAACTTCTTTGTTTTACCCGAACCTTTGTTGCCAATGATGATACTGATCATAAAACCACTCCTTTTATATTACACCGAAATACTTAAATGGGTAAATTTAAGGTTTTCGGTAATTTTAACAAATTTATTAGCCTAGTCTTGCCTCAAGCTCTTTTTTCATGTCTTCATAACCGGGTTTACCAAGCAATGCAAACATATTCTTTTTGTAGCTTTCTACACCCGGTTGATCGAACGGATTAACGCCAAGCATATAACCCGAAATAGCACAAGCCTTTTCGAAGAAATAAATAAGTTCGCCTAAATTTTCTTCGTCAGATGCATCTAGGTTTATAACTAGGTTGGGAACACCGCCGTCGGTATGCGCTAAAACAGTGCCCTCAAATGCCTTTGTGTTTACAAACGATAACGGCTTATTTGCAAGGAAGTTGAGGCCATCGCCATCAGTTTCTTCTTTTTCTATTATAACGTCAGAACCGGTATTGCCAATGGTTACTACTGTTTCAAACAAAATACGGCTACCGTCTTGAACGTACTGACCCATAGAATGAAGGTCGGTAGAGAAAATAACAGATGCCGGGAATATACCCTTGCCGTCTTTACCCTCACTCTCGCCGTAAAGTTGTTTAAACCACTCACTCATCATGGTAAAGCGAGGCTCATAAGAAACTAACAGTTCAATTGCCTTGCCCTTTCTGTAAAGAGCATTGCGAAGTGCGGCATAACGGTAACAATCGTTTTTCTCAATATCGCAAACGTTGTACTTTTCTACCGCCTTTGCGGCACCTGCCATTAAAGCGTCAATATTAGCACCGCTTACTGCAATGGGCAACAAACCTACTGCTGTTAAAACAGAGAATCTACCGCCTACATCGTCAGGAATAACAAAGCACTCATAGCCCTTAGAATCGGCCAACTGCTTTAATGTGCCTCTTGCTTTGTCGGTAGTGCAGTAAATGCGCTTTGCGGCTTCTTGCTCGCCGTATTTTTCTTCTAAATATTTTCTAAATACTCTAAATGCAACTGCAGGCTCTGTTGTAGTGCCAGATTTAGATATAATGTTAACCGATACTCTTTTACCCTCACAAAGAGCTAAAACATCGCTTAATGCACTGCCAGAAATGCTATTGCCCGCAAAGTAAATATCGGGTGTTTTTTTATTAAGATTGTTATAGTAAGGAGATTTTAAAAACTCTATTGCAGCCCTTGCACCAAGGTAAGAACCGCCAATACCAATAACAATTAAAACATCGGTATCACTTATAATTTTTTCAGCTGCTTTTTTGATTCTTGCGAACTCTTGTTTATCATAATTTATTGGAAGGTCTAGCCAACCTAAAAAGTCATTACCAAGACCTGTTTTACTGTTTAATTGTTCATGTGCAACCTTAACTTGCGCTTTTAAACCTTCTAGGTCATTCTCACGCAAGAAAGGTTTTGCAAACTTTTCGTCAAACCTAACCGACATTAAAATTCCTCCAAGATACTGTCCTTGTAATTATTTTACAATAAAACTGTAGTTTTTTCAACTGTATTTTTACCTATTTTAAATATTTTTTTATTATAACTATTTAAAGGCACATTAACTGACCAATTAGCCAGCGTATTGCGACAAAAAAATTCATTTTTTGTATATCTTGTGCGGCTTTTAGTTCTATAACCCCTATAGGCTCATTATTAAGTGTTAAATGTAAATATCCTAAGACCTGACCCTCTTTAATTGGAGCCATTATGGTTTCGGGTAATTCAACAGATTGTTGTATTTTGTCGGCAGTTCCCTTTTTTAAAAGCAAGCTAAGTGGCTCGGCAGTAAGAATTAAAGGTGTTCCTACACTTTTTTCAACTTTAGGTACAGTTATTTCGGTTAAATTAGGCTCAAGCTCTATAAACGACCAGTTTGCAAAACCAAAATCCAAAAGCTTTCTAGCGCCGTTAAATCTGTCATTAGTAGTTGGCGCACCCATAACTACCGCAACAAGTTCTAATCCGTCGCGCTCGGCCGTTGCCGCAAGGCAATGCCCCGCAGTAGAAGTAGTACCTGTTTTGAGTCCCGTGGCGCCCTCATAAAATCTTACTAATTTATTTGTGTTAACAAGCTCGCTCTTGCCGTCTCTTAACGAGTCCATCCAGACGGTTGAATATTCTTTTATAAGGTCATGTTTTATTAGTTCGCTAGACATAATAGCAACATCATGCGCTGTGGTTAAATGATTCTCGGCATCTAGACCGCTACAGTTTTTAAAATGCGTATTACTCATTCCAAGACTTGCAGCACGCTCATTCATCAAAGCAACAAAGCCCTCTTCACTGCCGGCTACTGCTTCAGCAAGAGCGGTAGTAGCATCGTTAGCAGAGGCAATAACCGACGCTTTTAAAAGATCATGAACGCTCATGGTTTCTCCGGGCTCTAACCATATTTGTGAGCCGCCCATAGATGCTGCGTGTTCACTTGTAGTAACTAAGGTTTCTAGGGTTAATTTACCCTCATCTATAGCCTCCATTATAAGCAAAAGCGACATAATTTTGGTTATTGATGCCGGTGCTAATTTTTCGTCACAATTGTTTTCATACAAAATCTTTTTTGTGTGAGGTTCCATTAAAATAACCGATTTTGCATTAATATCGAGTGCAGTATAAACATCGGCATTTATAGGCTCTATTTGTTCTAACGGGTCTAAATATCCTTCGTAATAATACTCTGTAGAAATGGTAGTCTTTGTTTGCGCTAAAGCATAAGTACCACCACAAATAACCAAAGCAACACAAACCGCAATACATATAAAATTTTTCAAGCGGCATACCTCCCTTTAAAGAATAGATATGCCGCTCTGATTTTTTTAATAACCTACATCTTCCCCGCAGATTATTACCTTTATTCTATTTTTTGTGCGTTGTTTTGCCGTGATAACATAGTTACAGCAAATTCTTGCATCTGAGCCGCAGCCCGAAGACATTTCGGAGTTTGGATCGTTTAACGATACGCATTTGCCGAACTTTGCACAGTATGTGTTGCAGTTGAGACGTTTTGCATTAAGCGGAGCCGCTATGGTTTTTACCCTTAAAACTGCATCATCAATATTTTCGACAATTTTATTTTTACCCGCTACCACTATAACACTTTTAGGGCCAAATACCAACGGAGCCACCCTGTTAGACCTTCCGTCAACATTGTAAAGCTCGCCGTTTTTGGTAATGGCGTTACTAGACATTAAAAACGCATCGGCGCTGAGCGATTTTTCAAAAATATCGTTGGTTTGTTCTGCGGTTAACCCCGGTGCATAGCGGTCGTAAAAAACATAGTCACCGTTTCTTAGTAAATCTATAACGCCGCATTCATCAAGAGTAACCGAGCCGCCGACCGCAACAGTAGAGCCTTTTGGCAAAAACTCTTTTACGGCATTTAATATATCACTTTTTTTATCAACATATACCGCTTGCATATTGTTTTTTTCTAGTGCTTTTATAGTTTGCTCAATATATTTTTCCATAATAACTTATCCTTTACTCTGCATTTATAATAATGCCGCCGCCTACAACTGTTTCGGCATCGTAAAAAACTGCATGTTGACCCTGTGTTGCAGCACGTTGTGGCTCGTTAAATTCTAACATAGCGCTACTCTCTGACAATGGAATTAAACGCGCAGGTGTGTCTTTTGCAGAATATCTGAGCTTTGCCGTTACATTAATAGGACTATTTATATTTTTAAACGGAATATAATTTATGTTGTCTACAAAAATACGTTTTGTAAAAAGCTCGTCGTTATTTGCTAGTACAACTGTGTTGGTAGCGGCATCTTTTTGTTTTACAAACATTGGCTTACCCAAAGCTATACCCAAACCTTTGCGCTGACCTACCGTATAACGTACAATTCCGTTGTGCTTACCCAAAACAAGACCGTTTATATCTACAAAATTGCCGGGTTTAGATTTTTGGTTTGTATAGTTCTCTATAAATAAGGCATATTCACCGTCAGGCACAAAGCATATATCTTGACTGTCGGGCTTATTTGCGCTAATAAGATTATTATCATTTGCTATTTGGCGCACTTTTAGTTTTGTTAAGTCGCCAAGAGGAAATATTGTGCGACTTAAAATATCTTGAGATAAACCATAAAGCACATAGGTTTGATCTTTTGATACATCTTTAGCGCGCTGAAGTAAAAATCTACCAGAGCCTTTATCATAACAAACATTTGCATAATGACCTGTTGCTATATAATCGGCACCGTTTAAAAGCGCGTTTTCGTAAAGCTTTGCAAATTTAATTTTTCTATTACACTCTATACATGGATTTGGAGTGTATCCATTTAAATAAGAGTTTACAAAATGCTCAACCACGTTTTGTTCAAACTCTTTGCCATAATCTAAAAGTTTGTGTTCTAATTTTAAAAACTCGCAAACGCTTGCGGCATCTTTTGCCTCTTGTTCAGAACCGCACACAGCACCTGTGGCACCCTGCACTTGTTTGTTGTGTACCTTTAATGTTACACCCGTAACGGTGTATCCACTATTTTTTAACAGTAAGGCAGTAACGGCACTATCTACACCACCGCTCATGCCCACAAATACCTTTTTATTCATTTTACACCTACTTTGAGTATAAACAAACCGACGTTTCGTTATCAAACTCGGGCACCTTAACTAAAACCTCTTCTGAAAGTGATGTTGGAATATTTTTACCCACATAGTCACCTCTAATTGGCAATTCTCGGTGGCCTCTGTCTATTAAAACCGCAAATTGTATAGCAGACGGTCTGCCTAAGGTTATTAGTGCCTCCATAGCGGCACGAGCAGTTCTGCCGGTATAAAGAACATCGTCAACCATTATTACCTTTTTGCCCGCAATACTAAAAGGTATATTAGAGCTGTTAACTATAGCATTTTGGGAGTCGTGTTTTCTGTCATCGCGATGCATTGTAATATCAAGACTGCCAACATCAAGTTCTACGCCCTCTATTTCTTTTATGTTTGCTGCTATAATTTTCGCGAGCGGTACTCCTCTGCTCTTTATACCTACAATACATAAGTTCTCGCTTCCGCCGTTTTTCTCTAATATCTCGTGTGATATTCTTTTTAGAGCACGCATAAGTGCATCTTTATCCATAATAAGAGCTTTAAAGGTCAACTTCGAACTCCTCCTAAAAAAGCCTTGCACAAAATGCAAGGCCACAAATACTATAGGTAATATGTATTATATATTATATATACCTAAATATAAAAACCTTGTCGACATCACTGTGCCAAATTAAAGATTCACTATGTTTAATATATCATACTAGCAATTATTTGTAAAGCAAAAACCGCATATATAAGCCTCACAGCAAGCCGATAAGAGCGTTTTATAAACATTTATATACCAAATTCGTGAAATTCGACAAAATAACTACCATAAATTACCATAATTCGACAAATTTCAATATGTTACAAATTTGTAACTTTTAGTTTTTACAGTTTTTGTTGTGCATAATGCACAAAAACGAGGGCTGTTTTTGGCTTGACATTTTACATTCGGTTGAATATAATGCATAATACACGCAAAAAGTGTGTATATTTTTTAGTGGGCAGAATGTGTTTTTCCGTACATTTCTTTACTTTGCCCAATAACGGAAAAGGAGAATTCAATGATTAAGATTACAGAAAGCTTTAAGGAAAAGCTTTTAAAACACGCCAGCGTACAAAACGTATGCATTGCGGTACTTGCCTTCCTTACAGTTGCAGTGGTTGCGGTCATAGGTTTTAGTGTAAATAAAATAACTGTTAGTTTTGACGGTAACACAAACACTTTTTACAGTTTGCAAACAAGTTCTGATGTTATTTTAGAACAGCTTGGTGTTGAGTATTCAGACACTGACCAAATAGTTGCAGACCAAAACGGCAGATTAATAAATTTAAGCGTAGTTCGTTCTTTCCCTGTTACAGTAACCTTTGGTAAAGAAACTAAAGAAATAAACGTTACTGGTGGTACAGTTAACGATGCTATAACACTAGCAGGTTTTAGTGTTGGTGAAGATGATCTTGTAAATTTAGAGTTAGATGCTGTTTTAAGCAAATCAGAATGTATTGACATTATAGATGTTGAATATGTTACTGAAACTGTTACAAAGACCATTCCTTACGAGTCTAAAACAGTTTATTCCGACAAATACCCCAAATCTACAACAAAGGTTACCACAAAGGGTCAAGAAGGCTCTAAGCAAGTGACTCTTGTTAAGAGATATGAAAACGGTGTTTTACTTGACAGCGAAGTATTATCGGAAGAAATAGTTGTTGAAAAGGTAGATAAGGTTATAACCGTAGGCACAAAAGAGGTTAAAACCAACTCTTACAGCTCTACCAAAACAATTTCTACTTTAAAGCCTCCGTTTGAAATTCAGCTTGATGAAAACGGAATTCCGGTTAACTATAAAAGCAAAAAGGTTGTACAGGCTACAGCATATTCACCCGAAGACGGCGTTTCGACCGCTACAGGCGTTACCGCTAAACCCGGTTACATTGCAGTTAACCCTAACATTATTCCTTATGGAACAAAAATGTTCATACGCTCTACCGACGGCAAATACATTTACGGTTATGCAGTTGCTGCAGATACAGGCGGATTTATAAAGAATCGTCCTACAAACGTAGACTTATTCTTCCCCTCTTCTTCGTCGGCATATCAGTTTGGTAGAAGAAACGTTGAGATTTACTTCTTATCATAATTTAATTAAAATAAAAAGGAACGCATATGCGTTCCTTTTTTTGTGTTTATTTTTCCAGTAGTGGCTTTAAGAATTTGCCAGTGTAAGACTCTTTGCACTGTACTACCTCTTCCGGTGTACCTTGGGCTACAATTTCACCGCCTCGGTTTCCACCCTCTGGGCCTAAATCTATAACATAATCGGCAGTTTTTATAACGTCTAGATTATGTTCTATTACAAGTACGGTATTGCCTGTGTCTACAAGGCGGTTCAATACTTCTATAAGTCTGTGAACATCGGCAGAATGGAGTCCGGTTGTGGGCTCATCTAAAATATATATCGTTCTACCAGTTGGCCTTTTAGAAAGCTCGGTGGCAAGCTTTACACGCTGTGCCTCACCGCCAGAGAGTGTTGTGGCAGGTTGACCTACCTTAACATAACCTAGGCCCACCTCATAAAGAGTTTTAAATTTTCGGTGAATTTTAGGAATGCTTTCAAAGAAATACATTGCTTCTTCTATAGTCATATTTAAAACGTCGTAAATGTTTTTATCTTTATATTTAACATTTAGAGTTTCTTTATTATACCTAGCACCGTTACAAACCTCGCAAGGCACATAAATATCGGGCAAGAAATGCATTTCTATTTTAATAATACCGTCACCCTGGCACGCTTCACATCGGCCACCCTTAACGTTAAACGAGAATCTGCCGGCAGTATATCCCTTAGCTTTGGCGTCTTTGGTGGATGCAAAAAGCGCTCTTATTTCGTCAAAAACGCCTGTATAGGTTGCGGGGTTAGAGCGAGGAGTTTTACCTATTGGAGCCTGACTTATTTCTATAACCTTATCTAAATTTTCTATTCCTACAATATCGGAATGTTTTCCACAGAAACGTTTTGCGCGATTAAGTTCTACAGCAAGACGGTTATAGAGAATATCATTAACAAGCGAAGATTTGCCCGAGCCCGACACACCCGTTATTGCCACAAATTTACCTAGCGGTATGGTAACATCAATGTTTTTAAGGTTGTTTTCTCTGGCACCTTTAACTGTTAAGAACTTGCCGTTGCCCTCTCTTCTTTGTGGCGGTACTTCAATTTTCTTTCTGCCCGTTAGATAATCGGCGGTTATAGATTCTTTGCATTTTTTAAGCTGCTCTACGCTGCCCGAAAATACAATATTACCGCCATGAATACCTGCTCCCGGACCAATATCTACTACATGGTCGGCTGCGCGAATAGTATCTTCATCATGCTCTACAACTATAAGGGTATTACCTAAATCACGCAGTTTTTTTAGGGTTTCGATTAACTTCTCGTTATCGCGTTGGTGAAGTCCTATGCTTGGCTCGTCTAAAACATAAAGCACACCCATTAAAAATGAGCCAATTTGGGTGGCAAGTCTTATGCGCTGACTCTCACCACCCGATAGTGTGCCGGCCGAACGTGATAGCGATAAATAATCAAGTCCTACGCTTTGTAAAAAGTTAAGACGCGCTTTTATTTCTTTTATTATTGGCTTTGCTATTTGTTCGTTACGGGCAGATAATGATAAACCGTCAAAAAAGTCTATTTCATCGTTTACCGATAATTCGCATAGTTCGTTTATATTTTTGCCACCAATAGTTACGGCTAAAAATTCGGGTTTAAGCCTTGAGCCCTTACAGTCAGGACAGTCGCACTCACGCATAAGCTGCTCGATTTCACCCTTAGAATAATCACTTGAGGTTTCGTTGTGTCTGCGTTCCAAATTATTTGCAACACCCTCAAAAACAGTGGTAAAATAGCCACCACCCCACTCTTTAGAGCGCTGAAAACGTATTATTTCGTCACCCGAGCCATAAATTATAACATTTTGCACCTTGGGCGGCAAATCTTTATACGGTGTATTCATACTAAAGCCATAATGCTCGGCAAGACCCTTTAAATATATTTTAGCAACGGTTGGCAAGGTGCCTGTGTTAGCAGAATGCTGTCCCCAACCAGGTGCTTTAATTGCGCCCTGAGCTAACGATAAATTTTTGTCGGGCACAAGCAAATCGGGGTCGATTTTTAAAAACTTGCCTAAACCTGTACATGTTGGACATGCGCCAAACGGACTATTAAACGAAAACATTGTAGGGGTAAGCTCTGGTATATTAACCGAGTGCTCATCGCAAGCATAGTTTTGCGAAAAGGTCATTTCTTCGCCATCAATAACATCTACAATAAGTAGTCCGCCCGAAAGCTTAGTAGCGGTTTCTATGCTGTCGGTTAAACGGCTCTCTATACCCTGTTTTACAACTAAACGGTCAACAACAATTTCTATATTGTGTTTTTTATTTTTCTCTAGCTTTATTTGCTCAGACAAATCGTAAATTATGCCGTCTACCCTTACCCTTGCATATCCCGATTTTTTGGCTGACTCAAATTCCTTTTGATGCTCACCCTTACGGCCACGCACCATAGGGGCTAAAAGTTGAATTTTAGTGCCTGATTCAAGCTGCATTATTTTATCGGCAATTTGGTCTACCGTTTGTTGTGAGATTTCCTTGCCGCAAATAGGACAATGCGGAGTACCCGCCCTTGCATATAATAAACGCAAATAGTCGTATATTTCGGTTACGGTACCAACCGTTGACCTTGGGTTTTTAGAGGTGGTTTTTTGGTCTATAGATATAGCCGGAGAAAGCCCTTCAATGCTGTCAACATCGGGCTTTTCCATTTGGCCTAAAAACATTCTGGCATAAGATGATAGCGACTCTATATATCTGCGCTGACCCTCGGCATAAATGGTATCAAAGGCGAGTGAAGATTTTCCCGAGCCAGAAAGGCCTGTAAAAACAACAAGCTTATCGCGCGGGATTTCTAGGTCTATATTTTTAAGATTGTGCTCTCTTGCACCCTTAATAACTATTTTTTCGCTAGGCATTCATTTCATCTCTTAACTTCTTTATTTTATCTCTTAGTTTTGCTGCATGCTCGAATTCTAAAAGCTGAGCAGCATTTTTCATATCTTCAGTAAGCTGTGCAATAAGCTTCTCGCGTTCTTTATAGCTAAGTTTCTTGCTAGATTTTGAGTTATCGGCCACACCCATGTCTATAATAGCTCTAACATCTTTAACAATGGTTTTGGGCACAATGCCGTGCTCTAGATTGTACTGTTGTTGAATAGAGCGACGGCGCTCGGTTTCAACTATTGCACGCTCCATAGAATCGGTTACAGAATCGGCATACATTATAACCTCGCCTTCAGCGTTACGTGCAGCACGGCCTATGGTTTGTATGAGCGATGTTTGTGAGCGCAAAAAGCCTTCTTTATCGGCATCTAAAATAGCCACTAACGATACCTCGGGTATATCAAGGCCCTCGCGCAGAAGATTAATGCCTACCAAAACATCAAACACGCCAAGACGTAAATCACGTATTATTTCCATACGCTCAATAGTATCTATATCGTGATGCATGTAGCGTACCTTAATAGCTGCATTTTGCAAATATTCGGTTAAATCTTCTGCCATTTTTTTTGTTAGGGTGGTTATAAGTACTCTTTCTTTTTTGGCAGTTCTAATATTTATTTGGCTTATAAGGTCGTCTATTTGTCCGTCAATTGGCTTAACTATAACCTTGGGGTCGATAAGTCCTGTTGGACGAATAATTTGCTCTACAATTTGCGCTGCGACATCACGCTCTAGCGCGGCAGGGGTTGCAGAAACATATATTGCCTGATTTATTCGGCTGTAAAACTCATCGAAATTTAAAGGACGGTTATCAAAGCAAGACGGCAGTCTAAAGCCGTACTCAACCAAATTTTCTTTTCGGGCTCTGTCTCCGCCATACATTCCTCTAACCTGCGGGAGTGTAACGTGTGATTCGTCTACAAAAAGCAAATAATCGTCGGGGAAATAATCTAAAAGAGTAAACGGGGTGCTACCCTTGGGTCTTCTAGATAATACCCTTGAATAGTTTTCAACGCCTTTGCAGGTGCCAATTTCGCGAAGCATTTCTACATCGTACTCGGTGCGCTGTCTTATGCGCTGAGCCTCTATTAGCTTGCCGTTTTCTTCAAAAAACTTTACCCTTTGCTCCATTTCAGATTCAATATCTTTTATAGCTTCGTCCATTTTATCGGGCGGAACAATGTAGTGCGATGCAGGGTAAATTGCTATATGCTTTAATTGCTCTTTAACTTCACCGGTTACTATGTTTATTTTGCTAATGCTGTCTATTTCATCACCAAAAAAATCTACCCTTATAGCATCATCATGCGAATATGCGGGGTAAATTTCTACAACGTCACCGCGCACCCTAAACTTATTACGGGTAAAGTTAATATCGTTGCGCTCATACTGTAAATCTACAAGGCGGCGTATAAGCTTGTCTCGGCCATATTCGGTACCAAGACGTAAAGAAATTATCATATTACGGTAGTCAATAGGGCTACCGAGTGAATATATACACGAAACCGATGCCACAATGATAACATCTCTGCGCTCACTTAGTGCGCAAGTGGCAGAATGACGGAGTTTGTCAATTTCGTCATTTATAGCAGAGTCTTTTTCTATATAAGTATCAGTACCGGGAATATATGCCTCAGGCTGATAATAATCGTAATAGGAAACAAAATATTCAACAGCATTTTCGGGAAAAAATTCTTTAAACTCGGTGCAAAGCTGTGCTGCGAGGGTTTTATTGTGAGCAAGAACAAGAGTGGGTTTATTTGCTTTTGCAATAATATTAGCCATAGTAAAGGTTTTACCAGAACCTGTAACGCCCAGCAAAACCTGCTCTTTGAGGCCTCTTTTAACGCCATCTGCCAGCTTTTCAATAGCCTGCGGTTGGTCGCCGGTTGGTTTATAAGGCGATACTAACTCAAACTTATTCACGTAATCCCTCCTTTTGTATATTCACTTTTATTGTACCATAAATTTTTCTAAAAATAAAGAATATTATATATTTTTATAAATAAAAAACAACCACTGCAAAGCAGTGGTTGTTTGAATTTAACTAATTAAAATTAGCCGTTGATAGCGGTAACAACGCCCGAACCAACTGTACGGCCACCTTCGCGGATAGCGAAACGAAGACCTTCTTCAATAGCGATAGGAGTGATGAGCTCAACGTCCATCTCTACGTTATCACCAGGCATGCACATCTCTGTGCCTGCAGGAAGAGTAATAACACCTGTAACGTCGGTTGTTCTGAAGTAGAACTGAGGACGATAGTTGTTAAAGAAAGGTGTATGACGGCCGCCTTCTTCTTTATTAAGAACGTAAACTTGGCCGTGGAACTTTGTTAAAGGATTGATAGAGCCGGGTTTGCAAAGAACCTGACCACGCTCAATCTCGTTACGCTGAACACCACGTAAAAGTGCACCGATGTTGTCGCCAGCCTCTGCATAGTCGAGGTTCTTACGGAACATTTCGATACCTGTAACAACTGTCTTAGCTCTTTCTTCTGTAAGACCGATGATTTCAACTTCTTCAGAAGTTCTTAACTGACCACGCTCAACTCTACCTGTAGCAACTGTACCACGACCTGTAATTGTGAATACGTCTTCAACAGGCATAAGGAAAGGAAGGTCTGCCTTACGGTCAGGAGTAGGAATGTAAGAGTCAACAGCATCCATAAGAGCCTGGATAGGTGCATACTCAGGTGCTGTAGGATCGTTAGATGCACTCTCAAGCGCCTTAAGAGCAGAACCCTTAATGATAGGAGTATCATCGCCGGGGAACTCATACTTATCAAGAGTCTCGCGGATTTCCATCTCAACAAGCTCTAAAAGCTCTTCGTCATCAACTTGGTCTACCTTGTTCATGAAAACAACAATGTAGGGAACGCCAACCTGACGAGCAAGGAGTAAGTGCTCCTTAGTCTGAGCCATAGGACCGTCTGTAGATGCGATAACAAGGATAGCACCGTCCATCTGAGCAGCACCGGTGATCATGTTCTTAACATAGTCAGCGTGTCCGGGGCAGTCAACGTGTGCATAGTGACGTGCGTCTGTTTCGTACTCAACGTGTGCGGTATTGATTGTAATACCACGCTCTCTCTCTTCAGGAGCCTTATCGATGTTTGCATAATCCTCGAATGCTGCCTGACCCTTAAGAGAAAGGAACTTAGTGATAGCTGCTGTTAATGTAGTCTTACCGTGGTCAACGTGGCCGATAGTACCAATGTTAACGTGGGGCTTGCTACGTTCAAATTTTGCCTTTGCCATTGGAAATTTCCTCCTTAAATTTAAATCAATAAGTCTAAAGCTAACGCTTATGCCTTTATAATACCAAAAATTTTTAAAAATATCAAGAGTTTTATTACTGATAATTAGTCGTTCTTCGCTCTGGAAGAAATAATCTTTTCAGCAATGCTCTTCGGAACCTCTTTATAACCGTCGGGTTCCATTACATACTGACCTCTACCCTGTGTCTTAGAACGAAGGTCGGTTGCATAACCAAACATATCGCCAAGAGGTACACGGGCATTGATCTGCTTAACGCCGGAACGATCTTCGAAGCCTTGAATTTCACCACGACGAGCATTAAGGTCGCCGATAACGTCACCCATATACTCTTCAGGAACAATAACTGTAACCTTCATGATGGGTTCGAGTAAAACTGCATCTGCCTTGCGGCAAGCTTCTTTGAATGCCATAGAACCGGCAATCTTAAATGCCATTTCAGACGAGTCAACTTCGTGATAAGAACCGTCGTAAAGTGTTACCTTAACGTCAACAACGGGATATCCGGCAAGAACGCCCGACTGTAATGCGCCTTGAATACCTGTATCAACAGGAGCGATAAATTCCTTAGGAATAGAACCGCCGGTTACAGCATTAATAAACTCGTAACCCTTGCCTGTTTCGTTAGGCTCAACAATGATCTTAACGTGACCGTATTGACCCGAACCACCGGACTGACGCTTATACTTGGTGTCTTGGTCAACCTTTTTACGAATACTTTCTTTATAGGCAACCTGGGGTGCACCAACGTTTGCTTCAACCTTAAATTCGCGAAGTAGACGGTCTACGATAATTTCAAGGTGTAACTCACCCATACCTGCAATAATTGTCTGACCTGTTTCTTCATCAGTATAGCACTTGAAGGTTGGGTCTTCTTCTGCAAGCTTGGAAAGTCCAATACCCATCTTCTCTTGACCTGCCTTGGTCTTCGGTTCAATAGCAACACGAATAACAGGCTCAGGGAAGTTCATGGATTCAAGTATTATAGGATGCTTTTCATCACAAAGAGTATCACCCGTGGTGGTATTCTTAAGACCAACTGCTGCAGCGATATCTCCGGCATAGCAAGTTTCTAAGTCTTCTCTGTGGTTTGCGTGCATCTGTAAGATACGACCCATTCTTTCCTTGTTATCCTTAACAGAGTTGAATACAGGAGCACCTGCGTCAACAGTACCGGAATAAACACGGAAGAAGCAGATTTTACCTACAAACGGGTCGGTAGCGATTTTGAATGCTAATGCTGCGAAGGGTTCGTTGTCTGTAGAATGACGAACTTCCTCTTCCTCAGTATCGGGGTTTACACCCTTAATAGCTTCAACATCGGTAGGTGCGGGCATAAAATCAACTATAGCATCTAGCAAGGGTTGTACACCCTTGTTACGATAAGAAGTACCGCAGCAAACAGGTACCATTTCGTTTGCAATGGTAGCCTTGCGGATAATCTTCTTCATTTGCTCTACAGTAGGCTCTTCACCTTCAAAATATTTTTCCATAAGTTCTTCGTCCTGCTCAACGATAGACTCGATTAAAGCAGTACGATACTTTTCTGCTATTTCCTTCATATCGTCGGGAATGGGTTCTTTGCGAACATCTTTACCGAGGTCATCATAATAAACCTCAGCTTCATTCTCGATAAGATCGATAATACCCTTAAAAGTATCTTCAGCACCTATAGGTAACTGAATCGGAACAGCATTGCACTGGAAACGTTCTTTTATCATGTCAAGAACATGATAGAAATCGGCACCCATAATGTCCATCTTATTTACATAGATCATACGGGGTACACGATACTCGTCAGCCTGACGCCAAACGGTTTCAGACTGAGGCTCAACACCGCCCTTAGCACAAAGTACTGTAACAGAACCGTCAAGTACTCTTAAAGAACGCTGAACTTCAACTGTGAAGTCAACGTGTCCGGGGGTGTCTATAATATTGATACGATGATCCTTCCAAAAACATGTGGTAGCAGCAGAAGTAATGGTAATACCTCTCTCCTGCTCTTGCTCCATCCAGTCCATGGTAGACGCGCCGTCATGAGTTTCGCCCATCTTACGGTTAACACCTGTATAGAAAAGGATACGCTCAGTGGTAGTTGTTTTACCTGCGTCAATGTGGGCCATTATACCAATATTTCTTGTCATTTCAAGAGATACCTTTCTTGGCATAGTGTCCTCCTAATTTAATTGCATATAAAAATATGCCGAAATACGTTAATTTTTCAGTGGTAAAATTACCATCTGTAATGGGCGAATGCCTTATTAGCTTCTGCCATTTTATGAGTGTCATCGCGCTTCTTAGCTGCGCCACCCATACCATTGGTTGCATCTATAATTTCGCCTGCTAAACGTTCCTTCATTGTCTTTTCAGAACGTGTACGGCTATAAGTTGTTAACCAACGTAGACCTAAAGTCTGCTTTCTTTCGGGGCGAACCTCGAAAGGAACCTGGTAGGTTGCACCGCCCTTACGAACGGCCTTAACTTCGAGCTGGGGCATTACATTTTCCATTGCCTGCTCAAACACCTCTAAAGGTTCTTTACCGGTTTTTTCAGCGATAATCTCAAAAGCACCGTAAACAATCTTTTGGGCTACACCTTTCTTACCGTCAAGCATTACGTTGTTGATAAGACGGGTAACAATTTTAGAATTATAGAGCGGATCCGGCAAAACATCACGTTTTGCTACAAAGCCTCTTCTTGGCACTTCTCTTCCCTCCTTCACATTTATGATATCATAGGTACTCGAGTGTGACAAAACTCCCGTGAACACCAAGCAGAGCGTATATACATATATAAACGCCGCTTGTTAAATTGCAGCAGAGATTCGTCTAACCGATTACTTATTTCGCACCTGCCTTCGGGCGCTTTGCACCGTACTTAGAACGACTTTGCATTCTCTTAGCAACGCCTTGAGTATCCAAAGTACCTCTTACGATGTGGTAACGCACACCAGGAAGGTCCTTAACACGGCCGCCACGAATCAGAACAACGCTGTGTTCCTGCAAGTTGTGTCCGATACCGGGAATGTAGGCTGATACTTCAATACCGTTAGAAAGACGTACTCTGGCAATCTTACGAAGAGCCGAGTTAGGCTTCTTAGGAGTAGAAGTTTTAACAGCAGTACAAACGCCGCGCTTTTGCGGAGAATCATGGTCGGTAGGCTGACGCTTCATAGAGTTATAACCCTTTAAAAGAGCAGGAGCCTTAGCCTTCTTTTCAATAGTTTCTCTTCCGCTGCGAACTAACTGGTTAAAGGTTGGCATATTACACCTCCTAAATATAAAATGTATATTCACGCAGACTGTTTTACACAGCCTGCGTTAATATATTACACATAATATAGGCAAATTTTACATAAGCCCACACAATAACAAATAATATCACTAATATTTGCTATTGTCAACACCTATTTTTAAATGGCGTTGTTTTCATCTACCGATACAAAGGTTTCTTCTGTTTGGTCATCATCGTCAGCACCTAATGCGCTTCTTAAACCGGTACCTGCAGGTACAAGCTTACCGATAATAACATTTTCTTTAAGACCGAATAACGGGTCAACCTTACCCTTAATAGCGGCATCGGTTAGAACTCTGGTAGTTTCTTGGAAGGATGCAGCAGAAAGGAATGATTCGGTTGCTAAAGATGCCTTTGTAATACCAAGTAATGCAGGTTCATAGCTTGCAGGCGTTAAACCTTCTTCGCCAGCAGCTATTCTAGCATTAATTTCATCGTTGGCCTTGTATACTTCCTCACGCTCATAAAGTGAATTTAAGAGTAGCGAAGTACTGCCGGGCTCGGTGATCTTAAGCTTGCGCATCATTTGTCTAATAATAACTTCAACGTGCTTATCGTTAATATCAACAGCCTGCATTCTATAAGCTAATTGAATTTCGGCAATGATGTATTCTTGAACAGCCTCTTCACCCATAGCCTCTAAGATATCCTGCGGATGCTTAGAACCTGGAATTAATAGGTCACCTGCATTTACGTAATCACCATCAACTACAAGCGGATGAACTCCGTAAGGAATTGCAACCTTTTCTTCGTTAGCATTCTCATTATCGGTAATTACTATTACATTACTCTTTCTTTCTTCTACGATGCTTACCCTACCGCCAATTTTAGCAATAAGACCGCAACGCTTAGGACGTCTGGCTTCAAAGAGCTCTTCAACTCTGGGAAGACCTTGAGTAATATCTTCGGTAGATGCGATACCACCTGTATGGAAGGTACGCATTGTAAGCTGTGTACCGGGTTCACCAATGGACTGAGCAGCAACGATACCAACTGCTTCGCCTACGGTTACTGCCTTACCTGTTGCTAGGTTAGAGCCGTAGCACTTCTTACATACGCCGTGATAGCAACGGCAGTTTAATATAGAACGAATTGCAACCTCACTTGCGCCGTCAGCAATAATCTTATCGGCATCGGAATCGGTGATAATGTGTTGGTTATCAACCAAAACCTCGCCGGTTTTCTCGCTTACATAATCGTTAAGCAAATATCTGCCAACTAAACGTTCCTTTAAAGGTTCGATAACTTGGCTACCGTCTTTAATGTCTTTAACAATAAAGCCTTCGGTTGTGCCGCAGTCGTCATCACGGATAATAACATCTTGCGATACATCAACAAGTCTTCTTGTTAGGTAACCGGAGTCAGCAGTTCTTAAAGCAGTATCTGCTAGACCTTTACGAGCACCACGTGAAGAAATAAAGTACTCTAAAACGTTAAGACCTTCACGGTAGTTAGCACGAATGGGAACCTCAATAACCTTACCTGCTGTGTTAGTAATAAGACCACGCATACCGGCAAGCTGACGAATCTGGCTCATAGAACCACGAGCACCAGAGTCTGCCATCATATAAATGGGGTTGAACTCATCAAGGTTATCTTTAAGCTCATCAGCAACATCTTCGGTAGCTTTGTTCCAAATTTCGATTACATGGCGGCTACGCTCGGAATTATCCATAAATCCGCGGCGATACTGCTTATTAATCTCGTCAATTTGGCGTTCAGATTCTTTTATGATTTCTTGCTTTGCTTCAGGAATTACTGCATCTATAACAGCAACAGTAATAGCGCCCTTTGTAGAATATTTAAAGCCTGTAGCCTTAATATTATCAAGAACAATAGCGGCTTCACTTGTATTTTTATTGATAATGCATTTATCAATAATTTTACCAAGCTGCTTTTTGCCAACCTTGTTTTGAATAATGTCATCGTTGCTTTCAACCTTTATAGCATTTTCGTCCTTTAGAGAGAAGCAAATCTCTAAATCGAACTCATGCTTAGGATCGGTTCTGTCAACAAAGCCTAAATCTTGCGGAATAGACTCGTTAAAGATTATAAAGCCTACTGTACACCAAACAAGTGCCGATTTCTTAACGCCGTCTACTTCCTTTTCAAAACGAACACGAATAGGAGCGTGTAAGCCTATAACGCCGTCTTGGTAAGCCATAATAGCTTCGTTTTTATCTCTAAATACCTTGTTTGTTCCGGGTTCATCAGCCTTAACAATGGTTAAATAGTAAGAACCTAAAACCATGTCTTGTGTAGGAACAGCAACAGGCTTACCATCAGAGGGTTTAAGCAAGTTATTAGCAGCAAGCATTAAGAATCTTGCTTCTGCTTGTGCCTCTGCCGAGAGCGGTACGTGAACAGCCATTTGGTCGCCGTCGAAGTCGGCGTTGTAAGCGGTACATACAAGCGGATGAAGTTTAAGGGCTTTACCTTCTACAAGTACCGGCTCAAATGCCTGAATACCTAAACGGTGAAGTGTAGGAGCACGGTTTAATAGTACCGGATGCTCTTTAATAACCTTTTCTAAAGAATCCCAAACCTCTGTGCCTGCTCGTTCAACTACCTTACGTGCTGTTTTAATGTTTGTTACCGAGCCCTTTTCTACAAGGCTCTTCATAACAAATGGTTTAAAGAGCTCTAAAGCCATTTCTTTAGGTAAACCGCACTGATACATTTTAAGCTCAGGACCTACAACTATAACCGAACGTCCGGAATAGTCAACACGTTTACCGAGTAGGTTCTGTCTAAAGCGTCCTTGCTTACCCTTTAACATATCAGACAGAGATTTTAATGCTCTGTTGTTGGGGCCTGTAACAGGCTTGCCACGACGTCCGTTATCTATAAGAGCATCAACTGCTTCTTGAAGCATTCTCTTTTCGTTTCTTACAATGATATCGGGAGCGCCAAGCTCTAAAAGTCTCTTTAAACGGTTATTACGGTTAATAACTCTTCTGTAAAGATCGTTAAGGTCAGATGTAGCAAATCTGCCGCCATCTAACTGAACCATTGGTCTAATATCGGGCGGAATAACCGGAATAACGTCTAAAATCATCCATTCAGGACGGTTGCCAGACTTTCTAAATGCATCTAAAACCTCTAAACGCTTAAAGATTCTGGCTCTCTTTTGACCGGTTGCAGATTCAAGCTCTTCGCGTAACTGCGCACAAGTCTCTTCAAGGTCGATTTCACAAAGAAGCTCTTTAATAGCCTCTGCGCCCATGCCGGCTTTAAAATCGTCCTCATATTTTTCGCGCATATCCCTATACATTTTCTCGGTTAAGAGCTGCTTTTTCTCAAGCGGGGTTGTACCTGGGTCGGTTACAATGTACTGCGAGAAATAAAGCACCTGCTCAAGCGCCTTAGGGGTGATATCGAGCACTAAGCCCATGCGCGAGGGAATAGTTTTAAAATACCAAATATGCGAAACGGGTGCAGCAAGCTCTATGGTACCCATACGCTCGCGACGAACCTTTGCTCTGGTTACTTCAACACCGCAACGTTCGCAAACCTTGCCCTTATAACGTATACGCTTGTACTTTCCGCAGTGGCACTCCCAGTCCTTTTGGGGACCAAAAATACGCTCGCAGAAAAGACCGCCTGTTTCGGGCTTTAGGGTTCTGTAGTTTATTGTTTCGGGTTTTGTTACTTCCCCGTGTGACCAGCTTCTGACTTGTTCAGGAGACGCCAGGCCTATTTTAATTGATTCAAACTCAATACCTTCCATTTGCTCTCCTCCACAACTTAAATTTTATCGTCTTCGTCGTTATAATAGTAAGAATCGTTGTTTTCTACTACTATATCTTCGCCCTGCTCGTCTTGGAATGTAAATCCATCAAAATCGCCTGCATCGGTACCGGCTGCTTCTTCTTCGTAGTTTGCGGGCACCAAGCCTATGCCGTCATCATCATCAAATGTCTGACGGAGGTCGATTTCTTCGTTATCCTTATCGAGCACCTTAACATCTAATCCTAAAGACTGAAGTTCTTTAATAAGAACCTTAAAGGATTCAGGAACACCCGCTTGCGGTACGTTCTCACCCTTAACGATTGCCTCGTAGGTCTTAACTCTACCAACAACATCGTCGGACTTAACAGTAAGAATTTCTTGTAGTGTGTAAGCTGCACCATATGCTTCAAGTGCCCAAACTTCCATTTCACCAAAACGCTGTCCGCCGAACTGTGCTTTACCGCCAAGAGGCTGTTGAGTAACAAGTGAGTACGGACCTGTGGAACGGGCGTGAATCTTATCATCTACAAGGTGATGCAGTTTAAGATAATACATATAACCAACGGTTACTAAATTATCAAACGGCTCACCTGTTCTACCGTCGAACAACTGAGTTTTTGCATGCTCGCACATAGGTATTTTAGAGAAGTCGATCTTTGCAGTATCTTTGTTAGGATGTTCTTCTCTGCCTGCCTCTGCTAAAGCAAAGCATTCTCTAATATCGGCTTCGTGCGCACCATCAAAAACGGGTGTGCAAATGTTCCAGCCTAATGCCTTTGCGGCATAGCCTAGGTGAACTTCAAGTACCTGACCGATATTCATACGTGACGGAACGCCGAGTGGGTTTAATACGATATCAAGTGGAGTACCGTCTGGTAAGAATGGCATATCTTCTGAGGGGAGTATTCTAGATACAACACCCTTATTACCGTGACGGCCGGCCATTTTATCGCCCACAGATATCTTACGCTTTTGTGCTATATAGCAACGTACAACCAAGTTTACGCCAGGGCTTAATTCTGACGAATTCTCACGAGAGAACACCTTAACGTCAACAACCGTACCGTATTCACCGTGCGGAACTCTTAGAGAAGTATCTCTAACCTCTCTTGCCTTTTCACCGAATATAGCACGAAGTAATCTTTCTTCTGCAGTAAGCTCGGATTCGCCCTTAGGTGTAACCTTACCTACTAATATATCACCACTGGTAACCTCTGCACCAATGCGAATAATACCGCGCTCGTCTAAATCTTTAAGTGCATCTTCACCAACGTTGGGAATATCACGCGTGATTTCTTCTGGACCAAGCTTGGTATCACGAGCTTCTAACTCGAACTCTTCGATATGAATAGATGTATACATATCTTCTCTTACTAATTTTTCATTAATAAGAACAGCGTCCTCGTAGTTGTAGCCTTCCCAGGTCATAAAGCCGATAAGAGCATTCTTACCAAGACTTATTTCACCGTTCTTTGTTGCAGGACCGTCGGCAATAACCTCACCTGCTTCAATTCTTTGGCCAACACTAACTATAGGCTTTTGGTCGATACAGGTTGCATGGTTAGAGCGCATAAACTTAATAAGCTCGTACTCATCAATTTCGCCTGAATCGGTTTTAACTGTAATTTTATTTGCCGATACATAAGATACAGTACCTGCATTTTTAGCAAGAACAACAACGCCCGAATCGAGTGCTGCTTTGTATTCCATACCGGTACCAACAATTGGATTTTCGGTTCTAAGAAGCGGAACAGCCTGCTTCTGCATGTTAGAGCCCATTAGTGCACGGTTGGTATCGTCGTTTTCAAGGAAGGGTATCATAGCGGTTGCTACCGATACTACCATTTTAGGCGATACGTCCATATAGTCTACATTCTTAGCTTCTGTTTCTAAGAATGAGTCGCGGTAACGTGCATTAACCTTTGCATTTACAAAGTGACCGTCTTTATCAAGCGGCTCGTTAGCCTGAGCAACAACAAAATCGTCCTCTTCGTCGGCAGTCATATAAACAACTTCATCTAGAACCTTACCGGTTAATTTATCTACCTTTCTAAAGGGAGCTTGAATAAAGCCGTACTCGTTTATCTTAGCAAATGTTGCAAGATAAGATATAAGACCAATGTTAGGACCTTCCGGTGTCTCGATAGGACACATACGGCCGTAGTGGGTATAGTGAACGTCACGAACCTCGAACGATGCTCTATCTCTAGAAAGACCGCCAGGACCTAAAGCAGAAAGACGACGCTTATGTGTAAGCTCAGAAAGCGGGTTGGTTTGGTCCATAAACTGCGAAAGTGGTGAAGAACCAAAGAACTCTTTAATTGCAGCAACCACAGGACGTATATTTATAAGTGACTGCGGTGTTACGTTATCACCATCTTGAGCCTGTAAGGTCATTTTATCTCTTACTACTCTTTCCATTCTGGCAAAACCAATTCTAAATTGGTTCTGTAAAAGTTCGCCTACGGAACGAATACGACGGTTACCTAAATGGTCGATATCGTCTACATTGCCAATACCGTGTGTTAAACCTATATAATAGCTTACCGATGCAATAATATCCTCAATTGTAATAAATTTAGGAATAAGGGCATCAATATTTTCTGCTATTGCAGCCTTTACGTCTTCTTCGGTATGATTATTCTCAAGTATTTCTTTTAAAACATTAAAGCTAACAAGCTCGTTTATCTTAAGGTCAGATAAATCGTAGCTTACGTAATCTTTAATATCTACCATTCCGTTAGATATTACCTTAACTACCGACTTGTTGCCTTCGTTATCGGTAACATCAAGATATACCTCGCTAACGCCCTTGCTTTGAATTTCAAGAGCCTTTTCGTAATTAATAAGCTCGCCTGCTTCGGCAATAAGCTCACCAGTTAAAGGATCTGCAACCGGACGCTCTAATACTCTGCCGTTTATACGCTTGGCAATAGCTAGCTTTTTATTGTATTTATATCTACCAACCTTAGAAAGATCATATCTTCTGGCATCAAAGAACAATTGGTTAATGTGGTTTGATGCGCCTTCTACGGTTGCAGGTTCACCCGGACGAAGCTTTTTATATACTTCTATAAGAGCATCGTCTGTGTTGGTGGTTGTATCTTTATCAAATGTAGCAAAAACCGATACATCTTCACCTAATAATTCTAAAATCTGCTCATTGGTAGAATAGCCTAACGAACGAATAAATGTTGTGATAGGTAATTTGCGGTTTTTATCAATTCTTACCCAAACAACATCATTCATATCGCCTTCGTACTCAAGCCAAGCACCGCGATTAGGAATTATGGTAGAAGAATAAAGTTTTTTACCTGTTTTTTCTTCTTGCTTTACGTCGTAATATGCGCCCGGAGAACGTACTAACTGAGATACTATTGCGCGCTCTGCACCGTTAATAACAAAGGTGCCCGACTGTGTCATAAGCGGGAAATCGCCCATAAACACTTCGCTCTCTTTAATCTCGCCTGTCTCCTGATTCATTAAACGTGCGCGCACGCGTAAGGGAGCAGCATAGGTTGTGTCACGAGTTTTACACTCTGCAACATCATACTTAGGCTTTTCGTCAAGGCGGTAGTCAATAAAGTCAAGCACCAAATTACCTGTGTAATCGGTAATAGATGACATGTCTTCAAAGACTTCTTTTAGTCCTTCCTCGACAAACCATTTGTACGAGTCTTTTTGAATTTCGATAAGGTTAGGCATATCGATAACTTCATCGATTTTCGAAAAACTCATTCGTGTGTTTTTGCCGTACTGTACTGGCTTTACCATAGCCGGTTGCTTTTTAGGCATTTAATCACTCCTCAGCGTAATTTCGGTGGCCTTTTAAGGTCCCCTTAAATTTATTGCTTTTAGGGTAATAAGCAGTGCTTAATTACACGTTCAAGAGTCAACCGTAATTGATACAGCGCATATTCGCCCATTTAAGTAATTACAAATTATAATTGATTACTTTGCAATAGTCAAGCATTTTTATAGAATTTTTTGGAAATTTACAAAAAATTATAATATTTGTGAAGAAAATTAAAGAAAATCAGTATTATGTAAACCATAAAAGTTTTGATAAATTTGCTTTTCAAAATTTTTGGGGGATATTTTTTGTTTTCACACACCCCCCGCTATATATAAAAAAGAAATATTTTATAAAAAACTCTTCTATTTTTCGGTAAGTTTTGGTATAATATTTAAATAGCGAAATTTATTATACCTTTAGGGGACTTACAAATGACAGTAAATTTAATGGGTATTGACATAAACTATATCGTCGAGGGTGAAGGCGCTGACGTGTTATTGCTACACGGTTGGGGCTCTTCTACCGATGCATATAAGGGCGTTGTAAATGCCTTAAAGCACAAGTGCCGTTTGTTTGCATTAGATTTTCCCGGTTGCGGCAAAACACCCTCAATGAGCGCTCCTTGGAGCTTAGACGACTACTGCAACTTGGTTTTAGAATTTATAAAAAGCCAAAATCTAAATAACCCTATTATGATTGGTCACTCGCACGGCGGTAGAGTTATTTTAAAAATGACAGGTAGCGGTATGGTATCTCCAAAGAAAATAGTGCTTATAGACAGCGCGGGACTTATTCCTAAAAAGAGCCTTAAGCAAAAAGCAAGGGAAAAAAGTTTTAAAGCAATTAAAACAGTTTTAACACTTCCCGGCATAAAAAATCACTCCGAGCCTTTGCTCCAAAAAGCTCGTGAACATTTTGGTTCAGCCGATTACAATGCCGCTCCCGAGGTTTTAAGAAAAACACTGGTAAGTCTGGTTAACACCGACCTTACCGATATTTTGCCAAACATAAAGGCCTCTACCCTACTCATTTGGGGTGATAACGACACTGCAACACCGCTTTGTGACGGTGAAAAAATAAAATCGTTAATAGCCGACAGCGGAATTTGTGTATTAAAGGGTACTGGCCACTTTTCGTTTGTTGAAAAGCCCTTTGAGGCGCACGCTATACTAAACAGCTTTTTGCCGTAAGGAGATGTAATTAATTTGAGTTTGTTACAAATTTTAAGCGCAATATGTGTAATTATAAGCGGTATGTTTGGCTTTACACGCCAAGCACAAATGCTTCAGCAAAACTCATATTTTGCAAAAAGATATGGCAAGTGGGTTTTGCAAAGCCATATGCCCGCCACCTATTTTGGCGCTGTATTAGCGGCCATAGCATCACTTTTTTTAAGTTTAGGTTTTGATATTGTTTTGCTTGTTTTATGTGTTGCTTCGCTTATAAAAATAAAAAGTCAAATATCATTACAGAAAAAATCAATTAAGCCTTTAGTTATTACCGCGCGCATTAAAAGAATGTATGTTACACTTGGCATTGTGTTTGCCTTGCTTTTAATACTCTGCATAGTTTTAAAATCAAATATTCCGATTATACTAATTTTTGTTTTTAGCTTTGTAAATGTACTTAGCGGATTTTTGGTTAAAGTACTAAACCATATTCCCGAAAAGCTCATAGCAAACTCATATATACGCTCGGCAAAAAAGATTTTAAGAGATTTAAATAATATGTCGGTAATTGGAGTTACCGGCAGTTACGGTAAAACAAGCACAAAGTTTATTTTGGCTCGCATTTTAAGTGAAAAATATAATACCGTTACCACACCAGAGAGCTATAATACCCCTATGGGTGTTGTAAGAACGGTTAGAGAGTCGCTTAAAAACGATACTCAGGTTTTTGTTTGCGAAATGGGTGCCAAAAACGTTGGCGATATAGACGAAATCTGCCAAATTGCCAAACCTCAAAATGCAATAATAACAAGCATTGGTCCTCAACACTTAGAAACCTTTAAAAACATAAACAATGTTGTTAAAACTAAGTTTGAGTTAGCCGATGAATGTATTAAAAACGGCGGTAATGTATATGTTAACGGCGATAATGAGTACATTTTAGATTATATTACCCAAAATCCTAATGACTCATACAAGGTTTACGGAACCAGTAAGAATTTTGAATACCGCGCAGAAAATATTTCTGCCGACCGCTTTGGCCTTAAGTTTGACCTAGTATTAAAGGGTGAGCGCATAAGCGTTTCGGCAAAATTACTTGGAATGTTTAATGTTCTTAACATACTTGCGGCAGCGAGTATGGCGTATGATATGAATGTTCCTATAAAAGATATTGCCTATGCAATTAGCAGACTTAAACCTACAGAGCACCGTTTAGAGCTTAAGGGCTTTATAAACGGTAGTACACTTATAGACGATGCTTACAATGCTAATCCTGAGGGTAGCATTAAAGCAGTAGAGGTTTTAAAGAATTTTGACGGCTTTAAAAAGATAATAGTTACACCCGGACTTGTTGAGCTTGGCAATAGAGAATACGAATGCAACTACAATTTAGGTCTTGCCGCAAGTAAGGTTTGTGATATAATTATAGCCGTTGGCAAAACTCGTGCCGTACCGTTTAGTACTGCAGCTAAAGACTCGGGCTTTAACACCAATAATTTTTACGTGGCCGAAACCTTTGCCGACGCATTAAAACTTTTACAAAACATGACCGATTCAAAAACGGTTGTTTTGTTTGAAAATGACCTTCCCGATAACTACAAAAAATAAAGGGGTAAATTTTATGAAAATTAATCTTGCTGTATTTTTCGGCTGTATCTCGGTTGAACACGAAGTATCTATAATATCGGCCGTTCAAGCTATGGGTAATGTTAATAAAGAAAAATATAACTGCATTCCGGTTTACGTTACAAAGTCGGGCGAAATGCTAACAGGAGAACATCTTTTAAACATAGAAAATTACAAAGACCTACCCTCTCTTATAAAAAGCGCTGACCCTATAACCTTTGTTAAGGAAAACGGCACGGTTTATATGAGTTACTTAAAGTCGGGTCTATTTTCTAACAAGAAAAGAGTAGAGATTAACCTTGCATTCCCTATTGTTCACGGCACCAACTGTGAAGACGGCACAATTCAAGGTTATTTGGAGTTTTTAGGTTTGCCATATATTGGTTGCGATATTTTATCATCTGCAGTTGGTATGGACAAAGCTGCATGCAAACATGTATTAAAGGCAAACGGAATAAATGTTTTAGACTGTGTAACCTTTACTGCCAGACAGTACTCCGAAAATAATCAAGCCATTTTAGATATGCTTGTTGAGAAAATTGGTTTGCCCCTTATTATTAAGCCTGTAAATTTAGGCTCAAGCGTAGGTATAAGTGTTGTAAAAGAAGCTAACAAACTTATAGACTCCATTGAGCTTGCTCTATCTTTTTCCGAAACTGTTTTGTGTGAGAGAGCTATTACCAATTTAACCGAGGTTAACTGCTCGGTACTCGGCGATAAAGACAGTTGCAGAGCATCTGTTTTAGAGCAACCTTTATCTAACAGCGATATGCTTTCTTATGAAGAAAAATATTTAAGTTCATCAAAATCTAAGGGTATGGCATCGTTAGGCCGCAAAATACCTGCCGATATTGATGCCGACACAACACTTAAAATTCAAAAAATGGCAACCGATGCTTTTAGAGCTGTAGGGGCTAGCGGTGTTATAAGAATTGATTTTATGATAGATAACGACTCTGGCGAAATCTATTTAAACGAGCTAAACACAATTCCGGGCTCACTAGCATTTTATTTGTGGGATGCAAGTGGACTAAAATATCCGCAGCTTATAGACGAGCTTGCGGAACTGGCATTTAAGCGCCACCGTCAAAGGAACAATTTAATGTTTACTATAAAAACAAACATTCTGTCCTCCGCGGGCGGTTTTGGCTCTAAGGGCAGCAAGGGTAGCAAATTATGATTAAATCACCGCTTATTGCCAGACTTTTTATAAAGTCACACTCAAAACATAACGATCCCGCCGTGCGCAAGGCCTATGGAACCCTTGGCGGAATTTTTGGTATAATATGCAACCTGCTGCTCTTTGTAATTAAACTTGCAGCAGGTTTAATTACAGGCAGTATTTCTATAATTGCCGACGCTTTAAATAACCTAACTGATATGGGCTCGTCTATTATAACCATAATCGGTTTTAAAATGGCATCAAAGCCGGCCGATAGTGACCATCCGTTTGGTCATGGCAGAATCGAATATATGGCATCGTTTATAGTATCGGGTTTAATACTTATGGTTGGCGGCGAGTTGCTTATAAGTTCTATTAAAAACATAATTAACCCCGTTAGCGTTACATATAATAAAACTGCCGTTTTAATTTTAATTGCATCGGTAATAATTAAACTGTTTATGTTCAGCACCGTACGTTCTTTGGGCAAAGCAATAGATTCATCTGCGCTTATTGCTACAGCACAAGACAGCATTAACGACTCTATTACGACGGCGGCTATTCTAATATCTATTCCGTTATCTAACTTATTTTCTTTTCAGTTAGATGCATACATAGGTCTATTAATTTCGTTGTTTATTCTTTATTCGGGCTTAAAATCTGCTAAAGAAACATTAGACCCATTGCTAGGTCAACCCCCCACTGCCGAAATGGTTGCCAACATAACCAACCTTATTTTAAGTTTCGATAATTTTTTAGGGCTACACGATCTTATTGTTCATAACTACGGGCCCGGAAGAATTTTTGCATCGGTGCACGTAGAAGTATCGAGTGATAGTGATATTGTACGCTGCCACGAACAAATTGACCTTTGTGAAAATTTAGTTGTCGAAAAGCTTGGCGTTCAGCTTGTTATTCATATGGACCCAATAGCCACAGATGACGAGTTTTTAACCGAAACAAAGGCCAAAACAATCGAAATTTTACATGCAATAGACCCCGTTTTGTCGTTGCACGATTTTAGAATGACCCCAAAAGGTGAAGACCGCACAAATTTAATTTTCGATGTTGTAGTACCATCAAGCGTAAAAATAGAGCACAACGAGTTAAAGGCTCAAATAGCAAAAGCAGTGTCTGAAATAGATTCTACTTTTTGCTGTGTAATAACAATAGATAACGATTTTACCGGAAGATAAGAGTGATAAGTATGTTTGATATTGCCATTATCGGCGGTGGCGCCGCAGGTTTAACTAGCGCTATATCCGCAAAAAGAGAATATCCTTCACTTAATATAGCTGTGTTTGAAGCGTTAGCAAGGGTTGGCAAAAAGTTAAGCGTAACCGGCAACGGACGTTGTAACATTACCAACAAAAACATTACCAGCAACCGCTACCGCTCTAATAACGGCCCATTTTTCGAGTTTGCTTTAAACAAATATAATGTAGATACTACTGCAGAATTTTTTAATTCCTTAGGCGTACCATTTGTGTTTGAGGGTGACAAGGCCTTCCCTGCCGCATTACAGGCAGCATCGGTTGTAGATGCTTTGCGCTTTGAATGTGACGCTTTAGGTATAAAAATTCTAACCGAATCTAAAATAACCAAACTAGAAAAACAAAACGGCGTATTTTCTTTTTTATCTAACGGCCAAAAGCACTCTGCAAAGGCGATCATTATTGCTACGGGCGGTATGGCAGGACTAAACAAATTTGGTTGTGAAAGCCAAAATTATAATTTACTTTTAAATTTTGGCCATTCGCTTTTAGAGCCAAAACCGTCTATTGTGCAACTTAAGACCGAACCGCAAATTGTACGTCAGTTAAAAGGCATAAAGGTAGACTGCCTTATAAATGCAGTTGTAAACGGAGAAACTATAAAATCAGATTTCGGCGAGGTTTTATTCTGCGATTACGGACTTTCGGGACCACCTATTTTACAACTTTCCTACCTATATAATACTCACAAAAATTTAGAGATTTCGTTAGACCTTGCAAACGACATTTCTTATGAGCAATTATTTAGCATATGCAAAAACAGACAACACACATTAAAGTGTCGCCCTGCGGGTGAATTCTTTACGGGATTTTTAAACAAACGCGTAGGACAGGTTATTTTAAAACTTAGCGGTGTTAACCTTAATGACGATATCTCACTAATAAGCTACAATAACATTAAAAAATCTGTAAATCTTATTAAAGATTTTAGATTCTCTGTTATAGGCACAACTGGGCTTCAAAACGCTCAGGTTACCTCAGGCGGAATAGATACTAAAGATTTTTGCTCTAATACTTTAGAATCTAAAAAAGTAATCGGTCTTTTTGCCGCAGGTGAAGTTTTAGATGTGGACGGCGACTGTGGCGGTTTTAATCTTCAATGGGCTTGGTCTAGCGGTATGCTTGCCGCAAATAGCGCGGTAAGATTTATTAAGGGTGATAAATAATGATACTCTTCAGTAATGTTAGATTTAATATAGATGATTCATTTTCTGATTTAAACCAAGTTGCTGCAAAAATTTTGAAAACCAATATTGAAAACATTGTTTTTGCAAAACTTAATAAACGCTCACTCGATTGTCGTAAAAAGCAAGACATTCATTATATTTGCTCTATACTTGTTAAAGTAAAAAGTGACCAAGAAAAGTTTTTAAAGAAAACAAAAAACGCATCTATATTTAATGAAAAGCCATACACCTATTTAAAATGCACAAAATCATCTCCAAGTCCTATTGTAGTAGGCTTTGGCCCTGCAGGAATGTTTGCCGCTTTAACCCTTGCAAAAGCAGGTCTAAAACCCATTGTTATAGAACGCGGTAGCAGTGTAGAGAAAAGAGTAAAAGATGTTGAGTCGTTTTTTAGCGGCAGTCCTTTAAACGAAAGTTCTAATATTCAGTTTGGCGAGGGTGGTGCCGGCACATTTTCTGATGGCAAGTTGAATACCGGTATTAAAGATTTTAGATGCAAAGCCGTTTTAGAGGAATTTGTTAACTTTGGTGCTAATGATAAAATTTTGTACGATGCAAAGCCGCATATTGGAACCGACATTTTGGTAAATGTTGTTAAAAATTTAAGAGAAGAAATCATTGCTCTTGGCGGCAAAATAATGTTTAATACTAAACTTTGCGATATTTTAATAAATAATGGTACAGTTTGCGGTATAACCGTAGAAAATGACGGCAAAACTTATAATATCAATTGCGAAAAACTAATTTTATGTATAGGTCACTCTGCACGAGATACCTTTAAAATGTTAACCACAAAACCCAATATTACACTTGCACGAAAGCCGTTTTCTATGGGGGTTAGAATAGAGCATCCGCAAGAGGTTATAAACAAGGCACAGTATGGTGATTTGCACAACAATGAACACCTACCTCCTGCTGATTATAAACTTGCAGTACATTTAAATAACGGTAGAGGTGTTTATACTTTTTGTATGTGCCCCGGCGGTGTGGTTGTAAACGCCGCAAGTGAGCAAAACACTTTTGTTACAAATGGTATGAGTTATTCGCTACGTAACGGTAAAAATGCTAATAGCGCTTTGCTTGTTAATGTTTTGGAGTCTGACCTTGTAGGTGACGATGTTTTAAGCGGTATGGCATTACAAGAAAAGTGTGAAAAAGCCGCATATAACAAAACAAGCGGACAAGGTGTGCCCGTACAGCTTGTTGGTGACTTTTTAAACGGAAAAGAGTCTACCAAAATTGGCAGCGTTACTCCTACAGTCAAACCAAAATTTGTGCCTTGCAATATAGACGGAATATATCCCGACTTTATTACTCAGTCACTAAAAGAGGCAATACCGCTTTTTGCTAATAAATTACATGGCTTTGATATGCCCGATGCCGTTATTACAGCTCCAGAAACACGAAGCACATGTCCTGTAAGAATAGTACGTGATGACGAAGCATTTGAGTCATCGCTCAAAGGCTTATACCCCGCAGGAGAAGGCGCAGGGTATGCAGGCGGAATTATGTCGGCCGCGGTAGACGGAATAAAAGTAGCTGAAGCAGTAATAAATAGTATAAATTATTGTACAAAATAAACTTAAATAAGTATTTTAAACCCGAATTTTTGAATATTTGTTAAAAAATCTACAATAGTGCTTGAAAAATTTAAAAGTTTGGGGTAAAATATAAACTAGAAAATTTTAGGAGGTAATTTCCAATGGTTAAAGTTGCTATTAACGGCTTCGGCCGCATTGGTCGTCTTGCTTTCAGACAAATGTTTGGTGCAGACGGCTACGAAATCGTTGCAATCAACGACTTAACAGATCCCAAAATGCTTGCTCATCTTTTAAAGTATGACTCTTCGCAGGGTCGTTACGACGGTCACACCGTTGTTGCAGGTGAGGGCAGCATTACTGTAGATGGTAAAGAAATTAAAATCTACAAAGAGCCCGATGCAAACAATCTTCCTTGGGGCGCATTAGATGTTGACGTTGTTTTAGAGTGCACTGGCTTCTATGTAAAGAAGGACAAGGCTATGGCTCACATCAACGCTGGCGCTAAAAAGGTAGTTATTTCTGCTCCTGCAGGTAATGACCTTCCCACAATCGTTTTCTCTGTAAACGAAGATACTCTTACAAAAGAAGACAACATCATTTCTGCTGCTTCTTGTACAACAAACTGCTTAGCTCCTATGGCTAAGGCTCTTAACGACTATGCTCCTATCCAGAGCGGTATCATGTCTACAATTCACGCTTACACTGGTGACCAGATGATTCTTGACGGTCCTCACAGAAAGGGTGACTTACGTCGTGCAAGAGCAGGCGCTTGCAATATAGTTCCTAACTCTACCGGCGCTGCTAAGGCTATTGGCCTTGTTATTCCTGAGCTTAACGGTAAACTTATCGGTACTGCTCAGCGTGTTCCCGTTCCCACCGGCTCTACAACAATCCTTGTTGCAGTTGTTAAGGGCGAGAACGTAACTAAGGAAGGCATTAACGCTGCTATGAAGGCTGCTTCTTCTGCTTCCTTCGGTTACACCGAAGAAGAACTCGTTTCTTCCGACATCATCGGCATCACATACGGTTCACTTTTCGATGCTACTCAAACAATGGTAACCGATATGGGCAATGGTCTTTATCAGGTTCAGGTTGTTGCTTGGTACGATAACGAGAACAGCTACACAAGCCAGATGGTTAGAACAATTAAGTATTTCGCAGAAATCTAATTGCTTTAAACAAGATAACAAAACGCGAGGCAAAAGCCTCGCGTTTTTCATTTGTTTTAGATAGTTATTCTATATTCTTTTGGTGTTTTTCCGGTATGCTTTTTAAAAAGTTTAGTAAAATACTGCATATCTAAAATACCGCTATGTTGTGCTACGGTTTGCACCTGTAAATTTGTGGTTTTTAAAAGATGCATAGCATTTTTTATTCTCTTTTTATTTACGTAATCGGTCAAGGTGCTACCGGTTTCTTTTTTAAACTGGGTAGACAAATAACTAGCGCTTACATTATTAATTCTTGCCAAATTGCTAAGACTTAAATTTCCGCATAAATCTGATTCTATATAAACAACCGTTTTCTGTACTACTGCGGAATAATTTTTTGTTGTATGTTTTTTTACAAGTCTGCAATAACCGTAAAACATCTCTTCCATTAATTTTTGTACTGCTGCAATGCTACTTAACTGTTCTATTTTAATCGCATAATCGGTAGATACCAAGTTAATATAAATTGGGTGTACCCCACCCTCTTCAGCAGCTTTTCTGAGCAAGGTATTCATAATAATACAGTAATTTTTAAGATTTCGTATTGGGTCACTAAGGCGCCTTTCAAAGCTCATTTGCGAAAAATTATTTAACAGCTGCTCAATTTTATGACTTTGACCTAACGATACGGCTCTAATCATTTGGTTTTCATAATTATATCGCTGTTCCATGATTTGCATTTCAATTAATGGGTCGTCCTCATGCAATATATTGTACTCGTTTAGCGGTGTAATGTCCGATGAAATATCGGGCGCTAAATCTACCACCGTAAATTTCTCGCTTCCGCCATATATAATCTCGGCAAAACAGTCTAGCATTGCAAAAATTCGACTTTGCTCGGTTATAATAGGCACACCCGAATAAAACTGCTCTAATTTTTTTATACAAGATGTTGTTAAATGGTTATTTTCGGCAAGTTCTAAAATCTTTTGATCAAATATTTCATGGCTTAAATACGGGCCAACGCACAATACAGTATTGTTATCGGGCAGTTTTAAAAAAATGTAATTCAGATTAAACGAATCAATAAAACGATAAATGGTATTGTCTAATATATCATTAAAAATCTTTGAAAATGTCTTGTCATACAACTCGCTACCGCCTATTATTTTTCGAAGCATTAAATCAATCTGCAAGTTAATACTAGTACCAAGAGGCAAAAGCAAGGTTTGCAAATGGCATTTTTTAAAAGTATCTGATAAAAATTTTAATTCATTTTTATAAAACAACTCATCTTCCCCTTTTGCAATTTTTACCAAAAAAACTATAGATTGCAATATAATTATAGTACAATTTTTTAAAGTTTTCAACAGATTACATAAAAATTATACAAAAACAGTAAAAAATAATACTCACTCAAAGTTATTAAACAATATATAATATACTTGGATGAACCCTTATTATTTTTTAGGAGGCTATTATAATGGCTAAACAAAAAGTTTTAGACAAAAATGGTTATCGCCGTTTTGGTATACGCGACAGCGTAGCCTACGCGGCGGGCGACTTAGGTTGCAACATGAGCTTTGCTCTTAAGGGTACCATGTCAATTTTCTGGACTCAGTTTATGGGCATGGACTTATGGTATGCTTTATTACTCATAGTTGTTCAGGTTTGGGATGCTATAAATGACCCGCTTATAGGTTCTATTATAGACGCAGACAAACGCAAGTACAAAAGAAACAAATTCTTGGCTTACATATGGGCAGGCTCTCTTGGTCTTATAGTTGGCGGTGCTTGTTGTTTCTTACCCTTCCCAAATGCTCCTACATGGGCTAAAGCAATTATATTTATTGCAGGCTATGTTGTTTGGGATGCATTTTACACCGTTGCTAATGTTCCGTACGGTTCACTTCTTTCTTTAATTTCTAACGATGTTAAAGACCGTGCTTCACTTTCTGCATGGCGTTCGGTTGGCTCTATATTCGGCAACATGCTTCCTATGGTAATTTTACCCTTTATTATTTATGATAAAGACAACAACCTTATAGGTGAGCGCGTATTTATTGCCGCTTTAATAATGGGCGCTTTAGGATTTATTTGCTTCCAGTTTATGATTAGAAACACCGAAATTCGTGTTGATACTGATGTTGCTTTAAACGAAGAGCAACCGAAATTTAATGTATTTAAAGCATTTGCAAACTTTATAAAGAATCGTCCTGCAGTTGGCGCTACAATTGCTGCTATGGGTATGTTTATAGGTATGCAAGGTGCCGCCACAGCAGTAACTGTTATATTCCAGTCGTACTTTAAGAATGTACAAATTTCTGGTATAGTTCAGTTATTTGCTATGATACCAATTGTAGTATTCACTCCTCTTGCTCGCAAAGCAGTTGCTAAGTTTGGTAAAAAAGAACTTGCTACATTCGGATCAATTTGTTCTATGGTATCTGGTTTAGGTTTGTTCATTGTCTTCCCCGATAACACAAATCTCGACCTTATTCTTTACATTGTATTCCAGCTTATATTCTCTCTTGGCCTTGGTATTTACTCAACAGTTTCTTGGGCTATGATGGGCGATGCTATAGACTATAACGAATGGAAAACCGGTAACCGTGAGGAAGGTACAGTTTATTCACTACACTCATTCTTCAGAAAATTAGCTCAGGGTGTTGGTCCTGCTTTAGTTTTGGTTATTATGGTAGCTTTAGGCTATGTTGGCGAAAACGAAGGAAACCAAGTATGGCAGGTTGCTGTTAATATGCGCTACTTAGTGGCAGGCACATATATGTTCTCGGCTATATTACAATACATCGGTCTTGGCCTTGTTTATAATCTTGATAAGAAAACACTTGCAAAAATGAACGAGGAATTAGGCCGTAATACCGAAGCATAAAAAGCTTAAAATTCAAAATTTGTTCACTTATTTAGCCTTATTTTAAGCTATACTTTGGGGCAGAAGAAAATTAATATCTTCTGCCCTATAAATGATTTTAGGAGAAAATTTTATGAGACAAATTGTTAATTTTAATAAAGACTGGGCTTTTGCAAAACAAACAGAGATTCCTACCCAAATTGGCCCGGATTTTGAAAAGGTAACACTTCCACACTCTTTTAACGCTACCGACGGTCAAGACGGCGGTAATGATTATTACAGAGGTAAAGCCGTTTATGCAAATGCTTTTTCAAAAAGTTCATTACCTAGCGACTATGACCACTATTATTTAGAGATAAAGGGCGCAAACTCATCGGCTGATGTTTATTTAAACGGCAAACACTTAACTCATCACGATGGTGGATATTCTACATTTAGAGTTGACCTTACCGACACTTTAGATAATGAAAACCTACTGGTTATAATGGTAGACAACTCTGCTAACGATAAAGTATATCCGCAAATGGCCGACTTCACTTTTTACGGTGGTGTTTACAGAGATGTAAATATTATTTGCGTAAAAGAGTCCCACTTTGATTTAGATTATTATGGTGGTCCCGGTATTGCCGTTACCCCTAAAATTGACGGCAAAAACGCCAATATAAAAATTGAAACCTTTGTTTCTAACGAAAGTGAAAATCAAGATATAAAATATACCGTTTTAGACGCTTTGGGTGCAGTTGTGGCCGAAGTTTTAAGTAAAGATAGCCAAGTAAACATTCTTATTGATAATGTTCATCTTTGGCACGGTAAAAAAGACCCGTATCTTTACACCGCTACTGCCGAGCTATTAGACGGTGATGACGTTTTAGACAATGTAACTACCCGTTTTGGTTGCCGCACATTTAAAATAGACGCCGAAAACGGATTTATATTAAACGGTGAAGAATATCCGTTAAGAGGTGTTTCGCGCCACCAAGACCGCTGGGGTGTTGGTAATGCTTTACTTCCCGAACACCACAAAGAAGATATTGATTTAATCTGTGAAATGGGTGCCACAACAATTCGTTTGGCACACTACCAACACGACCAATATTTTTACGATTTGTGTGACGAAAAAGGTCTGGTTATTTGGGCAGAAATTCCTTATATTTCTAAGCATATGCCTACCGGCAGAGAAAATACAATTTCTCAAATGAAAGAACTTATTGTGCAAAACTACAACCACCCAAGTATTGTAGTTTGGGGCCTTTCTAACGAAATTGGTATTGGTGGCTCTGATGACGATTTGTTAGAAAATCACCGCATACTTAATGATATGTGTCACGAAATGGACTCTACACGCCTTACAACAATAGCGGCTGTTTCTATGTGCAAAATAGATGACCCATATTTGCAAATTCCCGACGTTGTATCGTACAACCACTACTTTGGTTGGTACGGCGGTGAAACCAGCATGAACGGCCCTTGGTTTGATAAATTCCATGCAACACATCCAAATATTCCAATTGGTTGCTCAGAGTATGGTTGCGAGGCTTTAAACTGGCACACCTCCACCCCCATGCAGGGTGACTACACCGAAGAATACCAAGCATATTACCATGAAGAGCTTATAAAACAGCTCTTTAGCAGAAAATATCTTTGGGCAACACACGTTTGGAATATGTTCGACTTTGGTGCCGATGCCAGAAACGAGGGCGGCGAAAACGGTCAAAACCACAAGGGTCTTGTAACAATGGACAGAAAGTATAAAAAAGACTCTTTCTATGCCTACAAAGCATGGCTTTCTGATGAACCTTTTGTTCATATTTGCTCTAAGCGTTATGTAGACAGAGTTGAAGATGTAACCAAGGTTACAGTTTACTCTAACCAAGCGGAAGTAGAATTATTTGCAAACGGTGTTTCGGTTGGCAAAAAAACTGCAGATGACCACTTCTTCTATTTTGAGGTAGAAAACAAGGGTGAAACCGAGCTTGTTGCAGTTGCGGGTGAGTGCAAAGATACAAGTAATATTCGCAAAGTAGACACCTTTAATGAAGATTATCGTCTAAAAGAGCAAGGCGCAATACTAAACTGGTTCGATGTTGAAACAAAAGAAGGAAGACTTTGCCTTAACGATAAAATGAGCGACGTTCTTGCTACTTTCCGCGGTAAAATGCTATTTATGAAGTTAGTAGGCAAAATGCTCGGCGGCAATAAAAAGGGTGGCAAAAAGCCAGAAGCTATGGGCTTTGAAATAGGCCCCGAAATGATGGCCATGATGGGCGGCTTTACCGTTCTCAGACTCTTTACCCTTATGGGCGGTATGGCCGATATTAAGTTTACTAAGGAAGAATTACTTGCCCTTAATAAAAAACTTAATAAAATAAAAAAGCCAAAGCCGAAGAAGAATAAATAATAAAGAAAAAGATTAACACCCGCTTCCACAATGGGAACGGGTGTTAATCTTTTATAAATTCAATTATCTGATCTATATCACAATTAAGTGTGGTGCAAATACGTTCTAAAACAAAGCTGTCGTATCTTTTAACCCTATTCTTATAATAATTATCAATTATTTGATACTGTATCCCTGTTCGCTTTGCCAATTCATATCGGCTAATACCATATTTTTCAAGAGCATTATCTAAGGATATTCTAATCACATAATCACCTCTCAAGTATATTTTAATAAATATATACCCCCTTGACAATTTACTTATTCAGATATATACTTATATAAAGATATAATTTTGGAGGTTTTTATTATGAAAAGAGATTTATTCCACTATTTTGAATCAGATGTTAAGTCAATTTATGCGACTTACGCCAAAGCGGCAAAGGAGAAGTTTGGGAAAGATTGTAGTGAAACTCCGTATCACACTATAAGTTTTGGTCTTAATTATTCCTTTAAATACAATATGAACGGTGGTGCCTGCCACGTTCATTTTATTCCTTATAAAACAGGAACTGCAGTTGGTGTACGCTATACAATAGTGCAAATGTTCGGCGCGCGTTACGAAGCACACGATTCTGATATGACCAAATTTGTTGAGCAAGAATTATCCGTTAAAGCAACTGATGTAAATATTGACATGGAAGAGTTTTTAAAAGACTCTAACAGAGTATTCGACGAGGGTTTAAAAAGAAGTAATAACGAAACGGTAGTATCTGTAACTGAATCTGTTTCTGTAGCAGATGAACTTAAAAAATTCAAAGATTTACTGGATAGCGGAATAATTACTCAAGAAGAATTTGACGCAAAGAAAAAGCAATTGCTCGGTCTATAGAATTAAAAAATGACAGTCACTTGACTGTCATTTTTTAATTTAAAACTTGTGTATTATACTCGCTACAGGCCTCGTCCCATTCGGTCATAAGCTGTTCTAAAAGTGTTTCGAGCTCAGCTAATCTGTTCATAAGCTCGGTGGTTTTTATATAGTCTGAACTTATCTCGGGCTCTTGCAGTTGTAGATTTATACTGTTGGTTTCTTGTTCTGCCTCGGCAATTTGTGCCTCTAATTTAGCAATTTTTCGCTCTAAGGTGGCCTTTTGCTTTGCAGGTGTCATATAAACCTTTTTTTCTTTGGGCTTATCTGTCTTGGTGTTTGTTATGGTTTGTGCTTTGGGTATTTGACGCTTTGTTAAATACTGCTCATAACCGTATGGGTAATAGTTTACTGCTGTGTCAGAAAACTCAATAATTTTATCGGCAATTTTCCTTATAAAATAGCGGTCGTGCGATACAAAAACAAGTGTTCCGCTATAGTTTTTAAGCATATTTTCAAGCACTTCTCGGCCCACAATGTCCATATGGTTTGTAGGCTCGTCTAAAATTAGCAAATTAGGTCTGCGCCTTATAATTTTGCAAAGTTCTAGTCTTACCTTTTCACCGCCGGAAAGCGAATTCACACATTTAAAAACATCATCGCCCGTAAATAAAAACGCACCAAGGGCTGAGCGCACCTGGGTCTGAGTGAGATTTGGAAATTCGTCCCAATAATCGTCAAGAACTGTTTTCTCACTTTTGTACTGCGCCATTTGCTGATCAAAATAGCCTATCTTTACCCTCTCGCCTACAGTTATGCTACCCGATAGTTTAGGCAATTTATTAACTATGGTTTTTAAAAAGGTAGACTTTCCACTACCGTTTTGACCAATAATACCTATTTTTTCGCCTTTAAAAATTTCAGTATTCACCGTAGATAGCGGTGTTGAATAACCTATTTGCAGGTCTTTTATATTAAGAACTTGCTTTACGCTTATCATTTCGGGCTCGAACTCACCAAAAAAGCCGCGTGTATCTGCCGTTTCAGGCTTTTCGATAATATCCATCTTCTCTATTTGCTTTAATTTAGACTGCGCCATAGCCGCCTTTGTGGCTTTGTACCTAAAGCGGTCTACCAACCCTGAAAGCCGTGCGATTTCTTTTTGCTGAGCAATATATTCTTTTTGCTGATGCTCCCACTCAATTTGCTTTTTGTTAGAAAAAGCGGTGTAATTGCCTATGTATCGGGTCATTTTACCGCGTTCTATTTCGTAAACAATATTAACAGTTTTATCTAGAAATTCGCGGTCGTGCGATACTATAACAACCGAATTTTTGTAGCTTGCAAGATACTCTTCAAGCCAGTTTACCGCCTCTATATCTAAATGGTTTGTAGGCTCATCTAAAAGCAAAAGGTCGGGTTTTGAAAGCAGTAATTTTATAAAGGCAATTTTTGTTCGTTGTCCGCCGGAAAAACAATTTAAGGGTTTGTGTTTTTCTTCCTCAGAAAAACCGAATTTTTTTATTGCGGTTTCGTATTCTTTTTTGTAAGAATATCCGCCCAGCAAATTAAAGTGTTCTTCTAACTTTGAATAAAGTTGTATTTGTTCGGAGTCACCTTGCTCGGCTAACAAAAGAGCCTTTTCCATCTGCTCTTTGGTATTTATAATTTCTATATATGCCGATTTCACCTCGTCTAACAGAGTTTTATTTTCGTCGTCAAACTGCACCTGGCTTAAATATCCTATTTTTATACCGTTGGCAGTTATAACGCTACCTCTGTTTCCGTCATCTAAATCGGCACAAGAATACTCACCCGTTATAAGCTTTAAAAACGAGGTTTTACCGCAACCGTTTCTGCCCACAATGGCTATTTTTTCACCTTTGTTGACCTCAAAATTTATGTGCGAAAAAACTATGTTAGCACCAAAGCCAACTGCTCCGTTTTGCACTTTAACTATCACGGTATCACCTCCAATAAATTAATAAATAGATTATATAAAAACGGCAATACCTACAACTCGATATTGCCGTTTATTTTTACTTTTTAAATCTTAATAGTTTTCGCTTCTTACTTCAAAATAGCTCTTCGGATGTGCGCAAACAGGACAAATTTCAGGTGCCTTTGTGCCCATTACCAAATGACCACAGTTGCGGCATTCCCACATGGTTTGCTCGGCTTTTTCGAATACCTTTTGCATCTCAACATTGTTTAGTAATGCTCTGTAGCGTTCTTCGTGAGACTTTTCAATCTCGGCTACTGCTCTAAACTGATATGCAAGCTTTGTAAAGCCCTCTTCTTCAGCTTCTTTAGCAAAAGTTGCATACATGTCGGTCCATTCGTAATTTTCACCGTCTGCAGCAGCTTCAAGGTTTTGTGCGGTATCGCCAAGTGCACCTAAAGCCTTAAACCACAATTTTGCATGTTCTTTTTCATTGTCGGCTGTTTTTTGGAATATTGCAGCTATTTGCTCATAGCCTTCCTTTTTTGCAACCGATGCAAAATATGTGTACTTATTTCTTGCCTGAGATTCGCCTGCAAAAGCAGCCATTAAATTTTTTTCGGTTTTGCTTCCCTTTAGTTCCATTGAATATCTCTCCTTTAAAATTTTCTTAAATTAAATATATCATCATTTACCAAATTTTTCAATAAAAATTTGCCTAAATAATTTCAAAAGCAATTCTTTCATCGCCGCTCAGCAAATATATAATACCGCGCTTTGAAAAGCCATTTTTAATTAAAACATGTTGCATTACAGTATTGTCAGAATGAGTATCTATTCTTATATGATTTGCAGTTTCCCTGCAAAAATTCAGAACTTCTAAAAATACACCGTGTGCTTTTGTTAAACTGGCTATTCGATGAATAACGTAATAAGGCTCATCGCTCAACCACTCGCCTTTTTTTATTATTTTGTATGTAACATCTGGGCCCGGCGCAAAGAAAAACACGCCGACTTTTTCGCCGTTACGCTCAACAACATAAAGCAAATTACGCTCTATGTCACACAAAATATCTTCTTTCGCAGGATATGCACCGTTCCATTGGTGTGGATTTCCGTTTTGGCGCATAAAAAGTCTTGCCTCGGCATAAATATTTAAAATATCTTCTACGTCTAAAAGCGTTGCATTACGTACCATCGATTAAGTCCTTTTTAAAGTAATATAGTATTATTATATAAATTTTGTGTCTGCAGTCAAGAAAAAAGGTTATTTTTTCTACCTATTATTGACTTTTTACTTTTTAGGTGATATTATATATTTAGAAATTTCAGATAGGAGCGACTATAAATGGAGCACATTAAAACTATTGAAACTCGCAATCTTTGCGAAAGCGCTAAAAACGGTGGTTGCGGCGAGTGCCAAACTTCTTGCCAGTCTGCTTGCAAAACCAGCTGTGGTATTGCTAATCAGCAGTGCGAAAACACCGAAGAGAGCAAATAAAATCTTTTAAAATTAGCCGTCCGGAGAATTATCCCCCCGGCGGCTTTTTTTATGATATATAGGAGATTCTTTTTTATGGTACACCAGTATAAGCTTTTTGGATACAACATTGTGCTTGATATCTGCTCCGGCTCGGTTCACGCAGTAGATGACATTGCCTATGATATTATTTCTATGTTTGAAAACAGCCCCCGTGAGGAGGTTATTAAAGCAATTGCCGAAAAATATGTCGGTGAAGATGTAAAACCTGCCGATATTGAAGAATGTTATAATCAGGTTGAAGCACTTAAATCAAGTCGGATCGTAGCCA
>JAZQEI010000022.1:0-296850 GCA_045538935.1 Acutalibacteraceae bacterium | reverse complement strand
GATTTCGGAAGGAACGATTACTACTGCATCTTTGCCCTTATACTTAGTAATTGTTACACCATCAGCAGCAACTGTGTATGTAAAGTCGCTTACAGGTGTTGTTGTGGGTACATAATCAACGAATGTATCATTATATGTATCGCCGCAAACTGAGCAAGTGTGCTTTGTATAACCTTGTGCTTCGGGTGTTGCAGGAATTACTTCGTCAACATAGTTGTGTGCGCCTGTTGCGGGGATAGCTTCTGTGTAAGAATCACCGCAAACGTCACATGTGAAGGTCTTAACACCATCTTCGCCACATGTTGCTTCGGTTGTGATTTCTTCAATATAGTTGTGCTCGCCTGTTGCGGGTAATTCTGCCTCGTAAGAATCACCACATACACAAGAGTATTTTATTAAACCACTTTCTACGCAAGTTGCAGGAGTAATAATCTCTTCGTTATCATAAGTATGCTCGCCTGTTGCTGCGATTTCTTCTGTGTAAGAATCACCACAAACTTCACAGGTGAAGGTCTTAACACCAGCTTGGTTGCATGTTGCAGGTGTTGTGATTTCTTCTTTATAATTATGTTCGCCTGTTGCGGGAAGAGCCTCGGTCTTGGTTTCTCCGCACATAATACATGTGAAATTACCTTCACCTTCAGCGCCGCATGTGGGCTCTGTAATGGTATTGGTAAGTTCCCACTTGTGCTGACAACCAAGTGCTGCTGTAAAGCATACAGGTTTGCTTGCATAAATAATATTGCCTTCTGCGTCGTAAGCTATAGCCTGAACGCCATACTTTTGGTCAACTACTATGTCGTAGTTAACAACTGCGCCGTCTTCTTCAACTTCGCTTGCAATTAAGTTACCCGTTTCATTGTAGGTGTTAACAACAACCTTGTCAACTACAACTTCAACAACAGTTTCTTGCATTACGATTTCTGTTGTAGGCTCGCCGGTTTCGGGGTCAACGCCATCAACAACAACTTCTTCGTAAGTGATTTTTTCAACTGTGCCGCCTGCAAATACTGTAGGCTCAATTATTAAGGAACCATCTTCATAAAGGTTCATGTTAGGTCTTGCGGTATCTTCAGCATCGTAGCCGGGGTTGATACCAATAGACTGCATGTAAGCGTCTTTATTTGCAATGAATCCGTCTATATCGGTAACTAAAGATAAGTTATCGAACTTGAGTATTTTTGCATTATCGTCACCAAGACCTACATAACCTGAACGTCCAATAGTTATGTAATCTACAGTAGCGAAGTCAAAGCCTTCAGGAAGACGTTTTGCATCTATCAAATAATATGCCTTTTTGCCTTCCAATACCGCGAAGCCGTTAACGGTATATGCGTTTTGTGTTGTATATTGTTCGCCTGTTACAGCATCAAATACATATACAGGGAATACGCCGCTACCTGCGGTTATACCACAAATGTTGTTTTCTGTTTTGCTTCCATCTTCATTAACAGTAACTGCATTTAATCTAAAGCTGTGAGCTTTAGTCATATTAGTTGAATCAATATAAACAAGAATACCTTCAACACCGGTGATAGATTCTGCGGTATTGGTTTTGTTTACATTCATTGCCGACCAACCGTACATTTGCATATTTACAGCATATGAACTAACGCCTTCTTGGCTCCAAAGAATTGTGGTAGGAACACCATCGCCACCTATGGTAGAAGCAACTGTACTAGAATCATTAAATGTGTTGAACGGAATTATGATGTTGGGTAGGGGAGCGTATGCTGTAAAGGCATACTCAGCAGATACTGCTACTGTGGATGTACCCTTCTTAGCTATAACCTGAATCATATATTCTGCGCCCTGTGCAACGTCCATATTGTAAATTGCGTCGGTCACATTGTTAACTGCCTTGCCATCTGCAGACCAAACAACTACGTCGTAACTGTCTGCGCCGTCTACAGCAGTAAAGGTAATGTTAACATTTGATTTTTCATTGTTTGTATAAGAAACATTTACGCCTAAATCTGCAGTACCGGGGAGCTTGCTGTCCTCAGCATACTTAAGTGTATTAAAGCCTAATGCAAATGTGTTTGCATCTTTAACACCTAAAAGGTTATCGATATACATCTTTACACCGTTGTTAGCCGCGTTGTTAGAAGAATGATACTGTGTAGAAGTAAACTGTAAAGCGTTGGTTACATAAGCAGCTGCATCTAAGCCGTCTGCTAAATCTATAAGTAAGTAACCCTTTCTGCCTGCCATAAGGTTCCAGTAACCTTTTTCGTTAGAAACAATTGCGGTGTGGTCAACTTTACCGTCTAGGCCTACGAATGTAATGCCGGGGTTGCCTTTTAATACGTTTGTTAAGTTTGTGCCTGCGGCATTTTTAAAGTTAACAAACGAATAATCAACAGTTGTTTCTACATATAAAGCAAGTGCTTCGTACTGGCTTAAATCAGTTTCTGCAAAGGAAATTGTTATATTTCTTGCTTTGGTTGTGTCTACCCTATAACCCTTACCGTCTAAGCTTACTACAGAAGCAGCGCTGTTAGCAAAGGTAGAGGTAATTGTAGAAACATCGCTAAAGTCGTTAAGTGTGTCGGCGCAAACTGCTGCATTAGCTGCTGCAATTTTTGCAGACTCTGCATAAATAAATGAGTGTAAATCTTTAACTGCTGTAATAGTATCAAAGCAAATGCCCTTTGCAAAGTTAGCTGTATCAACGGCGGTGTAACCGTTACGGCTGAAAGATACTGTATCTATAGCTGCAATATTTTCAGTGTTGGATACAGGGTTGATAATCCAACCCTTAAAGCCGCCAAGAGCTATACCTAGGTTATCATTGGTGTTAGGGTCATAGTTGTATTTAACGTTCTTAACTGTACCGTCGGTACCAACTAGGGTAATAACAGTATTGCTATTGTTAAGTAAAACGTCGCTAGCTGTACCGGCTGCGGCGTTATAAACGTGGTTAAACTTCCAAGGCTCTGAGCCCTTAAGGTTAGAGAAGTCTACCCACATTGCGATAGCTTCGGTGCCTTCAAGAGTTTCACCCTCGGGAACAGAAAGGGTAAATGTAGCGCCTAACCAGGTGTTCCAGAATGCCTGAGATTCATTAATACCGTTATACGATGTATAAAGGTACGGTGCATTTAAAGTTGCGCCGGGGTTGTTTGCAGCAGTTATGGGCCTTGCCGCACCATTTGCTACTAAACTTAATGTTGTAGCATCGGAACCGTCGTTAAGAACAACAGCATCAGCAGTTATAACCTGCTGCTTTTCAGCAATAAAGCTTTCAATATCGTAAACTGCGCAAATTTCGTCAATTCTAATTGTTGCGAGTTGCTCGTCTATTGTGTTTGGTAAGTTACCGTTTCTAGATAAACAAAGCATATTAGCTGTAACGTCTGCAGAAGTGTCGCCATTAATAGGAGCAACAACCCAGCCCTTAAAGCCTGCTATTGCACGGTTGCCAAGGTTAACGCCAGCTTTTGCATCGTACCAAACCTTTTGGGACTTAACTGTGCCGTCTATACCAACAAAGTAAACAGTGGTATCACCATTGTGACCCATTATTTCTGTTGCGGCAATTTGAGCATTTTGGTCGGCGTAGTTAACTATAGGCTCGCCAGTTTCTGAGTTTGTGTCACCATTTGTGTTCTCGGTCTTGTCATGAACAGTACCAAGAGCAAACTTCCAGCTCTGGTTAGCATCACTGCCTTCATTACCGAGTTCAGTAAAGTCTACCCAAATAGCAACAGCCTGTGCGCCTGTTAGCTTTACAGGGTCAACATCTACTAAGAAGCCGGACCATGTGGACCAGGTAAATGGAGACCAGATTTGTGCTTGGTAATATGCACTTGTGGGTGCTAAACCAACTTCGGTACCTACTTTTTGATCCTTAAGCTCATATGCTAGTACTGTATTTGCATCTACGCCAGATGCGTCATTCATTACTGCATAAGAGGCACCTTCGAGTGCGAATGCACCCATGGTTGTAGGAATGCAGCTAAATAGCATTAATGCTGCCAATACAACCGATAAAAGTTTTGCCAACTTTTTCATAAATTTCTCTCCTTTATTTATTTAATGTAAGGCCGAACCAATACGACCTTATTATTGGCTATTTAAGTGTATCATAAAAATGCACAAAGCGCAAGGGGAAAAAGGCTATTTTTTGCACAAATAATCGATATTTGCCCCTAAAAAACGATTTAAAGCACTAAATTTTTTGAAATTTATGTTATTTTAAACAGTTTTTAGTTCGTTGTTTTGTGCTATTTGACCGATATTTTAAACTTTTTGTGCAAGTTGCACATATTTTTAATTATTTTTTCTACATTTAGGTTATTATTTCAATATTTTTTTGTCAATCATCGTTGTTCTTGCAATATATAGAAAAAATTATTCTTTGCAGTTTTAGACACCACAATTTGTTGTGGTTTACATAATATTGGAATAATTTATTTATGGTTAAATATAGAATATAGGAAAAAAAGGACAACCGCTGGTGAGGTTGTCCTTTACATTTATATATATATATATTTATTTGCGGTGCTATTACTTTGTAATTTTGTCACAGCCCATATATTTAACAAGAGCCTTAGGTATAGTTACCGAACCGTCGGGATTTTGATAGTTTTCTAAAATAGCGGCAACTGTACGGCCAACTGCTACGCCAGAGCCGTTAAGTGTATGGGCAAGCTGAGCTTTGTCTTTAATTTCGTTTTTAAAACGAATTGAGCCGCGGCGTGCCTGGTAATCTTCGAAGTTGGAGCAAGAAGAAATTTCAACATAGCGGCCGTATGATGGCATCCAAACCTCAATGTCGTAGGTTTTTGCCGAAGAAAAGCCTAAGTCACCAGAGCAAAGACATACAACTCTAAAGGGTAGTCCTAAGCCCTCTAGAACGCGCTCAGCATCGGCAGTTAGTTTTTCAAGCTCGTCGTAAGAGGTTTCGGGAGAAGCAAATTTAACTAATTCTACCTTATTAAACTGGTGCTGACGTATAAGACCGCGGGTATCTCTGCCGGCAGAGCCTGCTTCGGCTCTAAAACAAGCAGAATATGCGCAGTATTTTAAAGGCATTTGCTTTCCATCTATAATTTCGTCACGGTGCATATTGGTTACGGGTACTTCGGCTGTGGGAATAAGAAAATACTCGTTGTTAGAAAGTTTGAATGCATCTTCTTCAAACTTAGGCAACTGGCCTGTAGCGGTCATAGATGCGCGGTTTGCCATAAATGGCGGTAAAATTTCGGTATAGCCGTGCTCTGTGTGGGTATCTAAAAAGTAGTTTATAACTGCGCGCTCTAGTCTTGCGCCTAAACCTTTATAAAAGTGGAAACGTGTGCCGGTTACCTTTGCGGCGGTTTCGGGGTCTAAAATGCCAAGCTGTGCGCCAATGTCCCAGTGTGCTTTGGGCTCGTAGGGGAACTCGGTAGGGGTACCGTTGCGGCGTATTTCTACGTTATCGGCATCGGAATTGCCTACAGGTACAGATTCGTGCGGAATATTAGGGATAGAAAGCAAAATGTCGCGCTGAGCCTTGTCGCACTCGCTTAATTTAGCGTCTAGCTCTTTAATGTTTTCAGAGAGGGTTTTCATTTTTGCCATTATTTCTGACACATCTTTGCCCTCTTTTTTGTACATAGGAATCTGCTTAGATGCAATATTTTGCTCGGCTTTCATGGCCTCAACCTTACCGGTAATGTCACGGCGGAGATTATCTATTTCTAAAAGCTCGTCTATTTTGGCATCTAGGTTGCCGTTGCGGTTTTTAACGGCTTGTTTTACTAGGTCGGGGTTTTGTCTAACTCTTTTAATATCTAACATTTTTATTCTTCCTTTCGGGATTGTAGGTTTATTTATTTAATGTTTGCAGGGCATTTGCTATATCGGCAAGGTCGGCATCGGAATGGAACTCTATGGTTAGTGTGCCACGGCCGTTTTTGGTGGGAACAACCTTAACCTTGCGGTGAATTTCGGCCTTAAGGCTTAATTCTACCTCGTTATAAAACTTGTTCTTTATAGGGCTTTTTGCCTTTTTTTGCGGTAATTTGCCGAACTTTGCAATATTTTCAAGTTCTCTAACCGATGCTCCGTTTAATGCCTTTTCGAGCATTGCGGAGCGCAACTTTTTGTCGTCTACAGCAAGTAATGCGCGTGCGTGACCCGCGGTAATTGCGCCGTTTTTAAGGTTTTCAAGCTCTACGTCGGTAAGAGATAAAAGTCTTAGTGAGTTTGCTATGGCAGAGCGTGATTTTCCAACAGACTCAGCAACCTGTTCTTGAGTGAACATATGCTCGTCCATTAAAGTTTTATAGCCGTTTGCTTCTTCAACGGGGTTTAAATCTTGCCTTTGTAGGTTTTCTATTAAGGCTACCTGAACAACCTCGGAATCGGTCATTTCTTTAACAACGGCGGGGATAGTATCTAGCTCGGCTATTCTTGATGCTCGCCAACGGCGCTCACCGGCAACTATTTGATACATGCCGTTTTTTAAGGGTCTAACAACTATTGGTTGCAGTACGCCGTGCTTAGCAATACTGTCGGCTAGGGCTGAAAGAGCCTCTTCGTCGAACTTTGCACGGGGTTGGTTTTTGTTGGGCTCAATATCTATTATTTTAAGCTCTACCGCGCTTGATTCGGTTGAGTTCTCGTTAAAAAGGGAATCTAAGCCACGTCCTAAGCCGCCTTTTTTTGCTGCCATGTATATCATCTCCTATTATTTTTTAAAAATTCCTTAGCTAAATCGTTATAGGCCGCCGCGCCCTTAGAGCGTGGGTCATAATACTGTATGGGCATACCGTAGCTGGGAGCCTCTGAAAGTCTTACCGCACGCGGAATAACCGTTTTATAAAGCTTGTTTGCAAAGAATTTCTTTATTTCGTTAACAACCTGTTGTGTTAGGTTTAATCTGCCGTCGTACATAGTAAGCAAAACGCCCTCTAGTTCTAAAATAGGGTTATAAAGCCTTTTTACCTGGCGAACGGTAGCCATTAGTTGAGATAATCCCTCTAATGCAAAATACTCGCACTGAATAGGCACCAATACTGTATCTGACGCGGTTAGTGCGTTTAGGGTAATAAGGCCTAAAGAGGGGGGACAGTCTAAAAATATGTAATCGTAATTGTTTCTAACAAGGTTAAGTGTCTTTTTGAACTGCTGCTCGCGGTTTTCTATAGAAATAAGCTCTATTTCGGCGCCGGCAAGGTTCATATCAGACGGAATAATATCTACACCCTTAAACTGAGTTTTAACTATTGCCTGGTCTATTGTGGCGGTACCAACAAGTAAATCATAAGACGAGGCTTTAATGTTCTTTTTATTTACACCGTATCCGCTTGTGGTATTGCCTTGTGGGTCGGCATCTACAAGCAAAATGCGTTTTCCGCTTTGTCCGAGTGCGGCAACAAGGTTTACGGCCGATGTGGTCTTACCAACGCCGCCTTTTTGGTTAACAACCGATATTATTTTTCCCAAGCTTTTTCCCCCTTTTTTTATATACTGTATGCAAATGTTTCACGTGAAACAATAAGACATTCTGCAATTTTTAAATCGTTATTTATAGTATAGCAAAACAGATATTAAATGTAAAGGGGGTAGGGGTGATTTTTTAAAAATGTTTCACGTGAAACATCTATTTAAAAAGAATGGGCGGACGAAACCATAAAAATTTGATTTCGTCCGCCACTATGCTCCGTTTACAACAAAGCTCGGAACATTTAGTATGCATTTACTCTGTGCAGTTTGCCTTGTTGTTTATTTGGGTTGCGGTTTTGAAAGCAGTGCCGCTATTAGCGAAAAGAATATTGCCGCAGTTATTCCTGCCGCCGTTGCGGTTAATCCGCCGCTTAAAGCTCCCATAAAGCCGTATCGCGCAACCGCCTCTTTTACTCCGTTAGCCAAAGAATAGCCAAAACCCGAGAGTGGAACAGTTGCACCTGCATCGGCAAATTTAACAAGTGGCTCGTAGGCTCCGACCGCAGTTAAAAATACTCCGCTTACCACATAGCCAACCAAAATTCTTGCTGGGGTAAGCTTGGTAAAATCTATTAACACTTGGCCTATTAAACAGAGTCCGCCACCAACTAAAAATGCCTTTAAAAGCTTTAAAAAAAGTTCCATTTTTTCACCAAAACCGTTTACTTTAATAATATTATTAACGGACAATCTTTATTTATGCAAAAAATATTTTTATACATTATATAGTATATTATTAAAATTATATATGCTATATATAGTATGCTTTCGATTTCAGACATTTTATTTAAAATTTATGAGTAATGTATTGTTTTAAACATTTTAAATGGCTGAAAAGCAAAGGAAAAATAAAAAGCAGGAATAAATCCTGCCGTAAATTAATCTAATATTTGGTTATATGTGACATTTAGAATTTTAGCAATCAGTATAATTTCATCTGCATAAATATGACGCTGGCCGACTTCAATTTTTGCAACTGCACTACGGGTGATATCACAACCGTTAAGCTGTAACTTTGCTGCTAGCTGTTCTTGTGTTAAATTAGCCTTTATTCTTAAAGATTTTATTTTCTCGCCAATTCGTTTTTCTTTTGTTGCATTCATTGTCACACCACCTTTGCACTAATATAAGCACAATTTTGTTTGACAATATTATAACTTTGTTATATTATGTTTATGCACCTATACAGGTGCAAAGGGGTGATATTATTTTGACTGTTACTTTTTTGGGACATAAAAACACAAAACAAAACATACAAGAAAACTTAAAAAGAGTTTTAATAGATTTAATTGAAAACAAAAAAGCGACTCGTTTTTTGGTTGGGAATAATGGGAATTTTGACTTTTGGGTAAAACAAATACTTAAAGATTTAAAAAATAAATACCCTAACATAAGTTATTATGTTGTTTTAGCTTACTTACCAAGAAAAAATAATGAATTAAATTATATTGATTATTCCAATACACTTTTCCCCGAAGCAGTAGCTAGGGCACCTAAAAAATTTGCAATTTCTTACCGCAATAAATGGATGATTTGTGAATCAGAAATTGTTGTTGTTAATGTTGATCACTCGTTCGGTGGAGCAGCAACTTTCAAAGAATTAGCCGAGAAAAAAGGAAAAATAGTAATAAATTTGACTCAATTATAATTTTATGTTTATAAAATTTAAAAAATACTTGATTTTATATTTAATATGTGATATTATATATCGGCAGCAAAAATGCGCTGATAGCTCAGCTGGATAGAGCGTCTGGCTACGGACCAGAAGGTCGGGAGTTCGAATCTTCTTCAGCGCGCCAAAAAACGACTTGCTTATTGCAAGTCGTTTTTTATTATACATAATAAAATAAAAGCACTACATCAAAATATGTAGTGCTTTTTTAATTTACCTTTTATCTTTAAAAAAGTCTGAAAGCAGCTTTGCGCAGTCGTTTTCCATTATTCCGCCGTACACCTCGGGGGTATGATTATAAGGTAGGCTAAACAGATTTATAACGCTGTCATTTGAGCAAGAGCCGGCCTTTAAATCGTAAGCGCCAAAAATTACGGTTTTAATTCTTGAGTTTATTATTGCTCCCGCACACATTGGGCAAGGCTCTAGGGTAACGTAAAGCTCACATTCGTCTAAATGCCATGTGTTTAAGGTTTTGCAAGCTGAATTTATGGCAAGTAGTTCGGCATGAGCAGTGGCAAGGCCGTCTTTTTCTCGCTTATTGTATGCTTTTGCAATAATCTCGCCGTTTTTTACTAAAACCGCACCTACGGGGACATCACCGTTTTGGGCCGCTTTTTTTGCCAGAGAAATGGCTTTTTGCATAAATTTTTTATCCATCACATAATCTCCGACGATACAATAAGTAAAAATGTTAGAATATAGGCTACTATAATCATGGGGGCGGCATAAAATGCCGACGATTTTTGCGATTCGTAAAGGGCAGAATTGCTTCTGTTTATTCTAAACATCTCAAACGAGCCGGGTTTTAATAATAGCAAACCAACCGATATACAAACTACTGCAACGGCAAAATAAACTGTATTTATACCAACCATTAAAGCATAGCCGGCATCTTCGGTTACTATAGATAATACAACCGACACAAAATTATTTAAAAAGTGAAGCAACATTGCCGGAATAATTGAGCCGGATTTTACCCTTATAAAGCCCAGCACCAAGCCAACAATAAATGCAAATGGAATTTGCGATAAATTTCCGTGCATTAATGCAAACATTACCGACGAGGCTATAATGCAAAAGCCCTCGCCGTATTCTTTAAGCAGACCTAAAAACACGCCTCGGTAAGCAAATTCTTCAACCAAAGCCGGAACAACCGCCGCTGCAATGGCAGAAATTATAAATCCGCTAACGCCGCTTGGTAAGTTTAAATCGAACTCGTAATTAGAAATGCCAAGATTTTTTAAAACTGTGCTAAAAATATTAGAAAGTATGTTAGCGACGGCTAAAAATCCGAAACCAATTAGCAAAAAGGGAAGTGTGGTGCCTTTTTGAGCCTTGGTAAAGGGAATTATTTTGCTAACTTTTACTCTGCTCATTTTTGCCGCAACCAAAAAGGTGGGCACAAAGGCAATTATTGAAAAGAAAATTTGAAAAACCATTGAATAAAACGGGTCTGATACCGCATTATACAAAATTTTTGAATCTAGCCCTGCCGCCGCAAACACAAAGCTTAATATAGGGAACAGGAATAGGTTTGTCAATACGGTCAACCCGAACGCAAAGCCCAATGCATTTGCACGGCGCCTAATAGTGCGGTGCTCTATTAACCCTGGATTCTCAAACGAATTTTGTGATAAAATTATATGGTTTTGGGTTGTTTGGGTGTGGTTTTCTGTATTTTGCTCTTGCGACTTCATAACTTGACTATCAAATTGCTCTACATTTTGCTCGGGCATATTTTCTTGCTCAGCGGGCAGATTCTCTGTTGCCTCGTTAATATCTATTTTATCATCAATTATTTGTTCATTTTCAGCAATTGGCTGATTGCTTGCATCAAAATCGGTCGTAGGGGAAGTTTTATTTAGTTGTTGGTTATTAAATTCTTGCATAATATTTTTCCTTTCTGCGACAAATTTTGACAAAAAACTATAATTTTACATTTATGGCAAATTATGGTACATGCATGGACGACAGAAATTTTTTATCTTTTTTACGCTAACGCTAGAACTAAGATTTTACGCGTATCCATGCATGTGGTAAAATTTGGTACACGCGTGGACGACAGACTTTTTTATTATCTTTTTTTCGCTAACGCTAGCACTAAGATTTTATGCGTATCCATGTATGTGGTAAATTTTGGTACATGAATGGACGCGGGGGCTATTTGAAGAGCTTTTATGATATCTTATCCCAGTATTTGCATTCTGTTTCCATGTATATGGTAAAAATTGGTACATGCGTGGGCGACAGACTTTTTTTATTATCTTTTTTTACTAACGCTAGCACTAATATTTTATGCGTATCCATGTATGTGGTAAAATTTGGTACATGCATGGACGACAGAAATTTTTTTATCTTTTTTACGCTAACGCTAGAACTAAGATTTTATACGTATCCATGTATGTGGTAAATTTTGGTACATGAATGGACGCGGGGGCTATTTGAAGAGTTTTTATGATATCTTATCCCAGTATTTGCATTCTGTTTCCATGTATATGGTAAAAATTGGTACATGCATGGATGCCGGGTTTGTTCTTGTTCTTTAAAATTAGCCTCTGTGCGACAATTTGCTCTGTTTCTTTAAATGTGGTAAAAATTGGTACACGCATGGACGCCGGGTTGTTTTAAATGGGCTCTATCCTTTTTGTGTTGACCCTCTGACTTTGGCCTTGGCTTTGGCTCTGCCTTTTGACCTTTTGGCTTTGGCTTTGACCTTTTGACTTTGGCCTTGGCTTTGGCTTTTGGCTTTGGCCTCGGACTTTGTATATTAAGTATACCTTTTATATGTTTGGTAGTGTTATAGCTCTATTAAGCAACAGGCGGCGCTTATGGCACCGCCGTTACATTAAAATTTTATAAATTATTCCTCAGTAGGTGTGCCGTTATCGTCGTTTATAATTTCATCATCTACGGGGTCGGGTTCGTTACCTACATCTGCGGCATCGGCATCGGGAGCCTCGGGGGCAGCGTTAACTTCGGCTTCATCGTGTTCGGCAACTGCAACTGAAAGTATCTTTTCGTCTGCCGGAACGCGCATTACTCTAACACCCTTTGCGGGACGTGAGAATGTGCTGATTTCAGCAACGGGGATTCTTATTATTATGCCGTTAGAGGCTATAATTATAACGTCCTCATTATCGTCAACCGCCAGAACATTAGCAACGTCACCGTATTTTGCAACGCGGTAGTTAATTATACCCTTACCGCCACGGGACTGTAAACGGTAATCGGAAATACTGCTCTTTCTACCGTAGCCGGTTTCGGTAACGGTGAGAAGTGTGGTATCTTCATTACATACGGTTACCGATACAACCTCATCACCCTCGCGCATTCTAATTGCTCTAACACCTCTGGCTTGACGGCCCATTGAACGAATTTGATTTTCGTCAAAGTGGATAGCGTAGCCCTTCTTGGTAGCAACAAGCAATGAATTTTCGCCTGTGGTTTTTGCTACGAATGCTAGTTCATCGCCCTCGTCAATAGAAATTGCGATAATACCTGTTTTACGTACATTTTTAAATGCATCTAGCTCGGTACGCTTGGCAACTGCGTTCTTTGTAATCATACAAATGTAGCTGTTGTCTTTAAGGTCCTCACCAACGGTTAGAATGTTAATAATTTTTTCTTCGGGCATTAATGGCAAGATATTTACAACATTCATACCCTTGCCTGTACGTGAGCCCTCGGGAATTTCGTAAGCCTTAATTCTGTAAAGTCGGCCAAGGTTTGTAAAGAGCATTAAATAGTCGTGGTTGTGGCAGATAAACATATTAGATACGATATCACCCTCTCTTGTTGTAAGACCCTTAATGCCGGCGCCGCCGCGGTGCTGAGCCGAGTAGGTGTCTGACGGGAGGCGCTTAATATAACCTTTATCGGTCATGGTAATTACGCACTCGTCATTTGGAATAAGGTCTTCAATATCAACCTCACCTGCAACGTCAGAAATATCGGTCTTTCTTTCGTCGGCAAAGCGGTCACGAAGATTTAAGCTTTCGGTCTTAACAATATCGAGAATTCTCTCTCTGGAGGCTAGAATTTCTTCACACTCTTTTATAAAGTCTAGCTTTTCTTGTAATTCGTCTAAAATCTTTTGCTTTTCAAGCCCTGCTAAACGGCCTAAAGGCATTTGAACAATAGCGGTTGTTTGGATATCGTCTAAATCAAAGCGCTCAGATAATGCATCTTTACTTTCAGGTATAGTCTTAGAATTGCGGATAATTGCGATTACCTCGTCAATAAAGTCCAGCGCTACCTTTAAGCCCTTTAAAATGTGGGCGCGCTCTTCGGCCTTTTTCTTATCGAAGGCGGTGCGGCGCGATATAATCTCGCACTGGAAGTCGATGCAGTTTTGTAAAATCTCTTTTAAGGTTAAAATCTGCGGCTTGCCGTTAACAATGGCAAGTAAAATTGCGCCGAATGTAGACTGCAAAGCTGTATAAGAATAAAGCTTATTTAATACAACCTGAGGGTTGGCGTCTTTTTTGATGTCTACAATAATTCTAATACCGCCGTCACGCTTAGACGAGTAGTCAACAACGTCGTCTATACCCTCAATGCGCTTATCGGCTGCAAGGTCGTAAATATGCTTAACAAGGTCTTTTTTGCGAACCTTATAAGGAATTTCGGTAATAACAATACGGAACTTGCCGTCTTTTTTCTCTTCAATTTCAGCCTTACCGCGAAGTACAATTTTGCCTCTGCCCGTAGCATATGCGGCACGTATTCCCGAACGGCCCATAATAGTACCGCCTGTTGGGAAGTCGGGACCCTTAATGTACTGGCAAATTTCTTGTAAATCGGCATCGGGGTTGTCTATTAAACAGCACATACCGTCTATAACTTCGGCTAGGTTATGAGGCGGAATTTCGGTAGCCATACCAAAAGCAATACCCGACGAGCCGTTAACTAGTAACTGCGGAAAGCGAACTGGTAATACAGTGGGCTCTTTTAGACGGTCATCGTAGTTGGGGGCAAAATCTACTGTGTCTTTTTCGATATCGTCCATCATATGTAATGACAAACGGTTCATTTTAGACTCGGTATAACGGTAAGCAGCGGCGGGGTAGCCGTCTATATTACCAAAGTTACCGTGGCCGTCGATTAACGGATAACGAAGAGAGAAATCTTGTGCCATACGAACCATTGCATCGTAAACAGACGAGTCACCATGCGGATGGTAACGACCAAGCACACTACCAACGGTATCGGCGCACTTTCTGTAGGCCTTGTCGGGAGTGAGTCCGTTTTCGTACATTGTATAAATTATACGGCGGTGAACAGGCTTTAAGCCGTCACGAACATCGGGTAGGGCACGGCCAACTAGCACCGACATACCGTACTGGAGCATACTTTGTTTTACTTCGTCTACTATTTCGACCGGTTGAACATTAGTTTCTTCGGTTAACGGCCAGTAAACATTTTCTTGCTTTGCCATTTTTTATCTCCTTAAAGTTAGAATACATAAAATTAAGTATATTTTTGCATTTTTAGTAAATAATGGTACACGCTTGGACGCCGCAGATTTTTTGGTAATAAACAGCATATGATATGCTTACTTTTTTACGGCGTCGAGATATTTAAAAATATCAAATATCTAAATCTGTTGCGAATACGGCGTTTTCTTCTATAAATTTACGTCTTGGCTCTACCTCTTCGCCCATTAGTGTTACAAAAATTTCGTCGGCTGCGGCGGCGTCTGACATTGTAACTCTTAGCAAGGTTCTGCGCTCGGGGTCAAGGGTGGTTTCCCATAGCTGTTCGGGGTTCATTTCACCAAGACCTTTATAACGCTGAACATCGGCTTGACCGCCAAGCTCTTCTATATAGCGTGCTTTTTCTTCGTCGGTAAAGGCATCGAAATGCTTTTTGCCCTTTGCTACTCTATAAAGAGGCGGTTGTGCTAAGTACACATGGCCGGTTTCTATAAGCTGTGGCATATAACGGAAGAAAAATGTTAAAAGCAATGTTCTAATATGCGAGCCGTCTACGTCGGCATCGGCCATTATTATAATTTTATCGTATCTTAATTTTTCAATATCAAAATTCTCGGCAATGCCTGTACCAAGTGCAACAATAACGGGTGTTAATTTATCGTTACCGTAAACCTTGTCGGCCCTTGCCTTTTCTACGTTTAGCATTTTACCCCAAAGCGGTAAAATTGCCTGGTAGGTTGAGTTTCTGCCCTCTACTGCCGAGCCGCCTGCAGAGTCACCCTCTACTATAAAGATTTCGGTCTTAGACGGGTCGTTAGAAATACAGTCGGTTAACTTTTCGGGCATACGCACTTTGCCTGCAATGCCGGTTTTTTGACGCTGTAAATCTCTTGCCTTTTGAGCGGCCTCACGCGCGTTAGACGAAGCAATAGATTTATCTAAAATAACCTTTGCAACGGCGGGGTTTTCTTCTAGGTATTCGAGTAATTTCTCGCTTACCATATTGTTAACCAATGTGCCCATTGCGGTGTTACCGAGTTTTGCTTTTGTTTGGCTTTCAAACTGAGCGTCGGTAAGTTTAACAGATATAACTGCTATAAGGCCCTCGTTAATGTCGTCGCTCTTTAGTCTTGGGTCGGCCTCTTTTAGTATTTTAAACTTTAAGCCGTGCTTATTTATAGCCTTGGTTAACGAGTTTTTAAATGCAGACTCGTGTGTACCGCCGTCGATTGTGTGAATTGTATTTGCAAACGACATTATTTTGCTGTCATACCCTGTGCACCAAAGTAATGCGGCCTCGGCAGAGGAATCGCCATTTTGGGCAGAAAGGTAGATAACATCGTCTATTATGCGGTCTTTTTTAGATTTTTCCAGTAAAAACTCTACGTAACTTTTTATACCGCCCTCAAAGTGTAAATCATCTGAACGCTCTTCGCGGTCGGTACGCTTGTCGGTTAAAACAACTCTAATACCTGCATTTAAGAATGCTTGCTCGCGAAGACGGTTTAGCAGAGTATCGTAATCATACTCGGTGGTGTCGGTAAAAATATTGGGGTCGGGCTTAAAGGTAACGGTAGTACCGGTTTCATTAGTATCACCAATAACCTCTAACTCGTTAACTATATTGCCCTTTTCGTAGCGCTGACGGTGAATATGTTTGCCGTCTTTTACAACAACCTCCAGCCATTCTGAAAGAGCGTTAACAACTGAAGCACCAACGCCGTGCAAACCGCCTGATACCTTATAACCGCTGCCGCCAAACTTACCGCCGGCGTGCAAAATGGTAAATACAACACTAACTGTGGGTATGCCTTTTTGTGGATGAATACCAACCGGAATACCACGGCCGTTATCTTCTACCCTTACAATGCCGTCATCTAATAAATCTACAGTAATTTTATCACAAAAGCCTGCTAGGGTTTCGTCTATTGAGTTATCAACAATTTCGTATACTAGGTGGTGTAAACCGCGCTCACCCGTTGAGCCGATATACATACCCGGACGCTTTCTTACGGCTTCTAGACCTTCTAGTACCTGTATTGAACTTTCGTCGTAATTTTCGGTTACGGGAAGGTTTTCTAAATTGTTTTCCATTTTATTACTCCTTAAGTAAGTTTTCGCTGCGCTTTTCTAACGTAGATGCTGCGAGCTGTGAAATATATACTTTTTGATTTTTTTTACCTTTTGAGGTTATTACAAACGATTTTGGAAGCTCTAAGCTTACATTTATAACCTCTTGCTTTGCGGTTGCTTTTTTTAGAAAATTACGGGTATGAATAGATACCGTTGAGGTGTCTAAATCGAAAATACCAATAATATCTTTCTTTTTAACAACGGTGTTTTGACCTAAATGAATAAACATTATTTTATTTCTCCGTCTTCTACATAAAAGATTTGGCCTTTTTTCATTCGGCTAAAGCTAGATGCATCACAGCAGGTTATAAACACCTGCATTCTTTTTATGTAGTTTAATACAAAGCTTTGACGGTCGGGGTCTAGCTCGCTTAAAACATCGTCTAACAGTAAAACGGGCATATCACCGGTTTTTATTCTTATAATTTCGGCCTCGGCAAGCTTTAGGGCCAGCGCTATTGAGCGTTGCTCACCCTGAGAGCCAAAGTAACGCGCCATATAACCATCAATTTCAAAGAAAAGCTCGTCTTTATGCGGACCGAAATGTGTGTTGCAATTTTTTATATCGCGCTCTTGATATCTTTCAAAATTTTTTCTGTAAAAGCGGTGTACCTGAGTTGCAATTTTTACCTTTAAATGCTCTTGCTTACCGCTCATTCTAAAATAATAGCGATCGGCATATTTGCTAAGCAAGGCAACATATTCTTTACGGTATGCGGCAATTTTTTCGGCCTCGGTAAATAAAACCTCGTTAATGCCGGGTAAAATATCGTAAATTGGAAGAGTATTGTTAAACTGATAATCTCTTAACAGTTTGTTGCGGTGAGCGTGAATTTTATTGTATCTGAGCAGAGTTTTTAAATAAACCGGGTCGCAACGAGAAATTAGCGAATCTAAAAAGCGGCGTCTGAACTCTGGCTCCTCTTTTACAATGCGTAAATCGTCGGGCGCAAACACAACGGCATTAAAGGTGCGCAAAAACGAGCCTGTAGAGCCTACTTTTTTATCGTTAACATAAAAACTCTTGTTTTTGCCGTCTATTACAATATCGGCCGTTTTTTGTGTGCCGTAGCCTATAAAATCAAGCGTAATTTTAGCGCTTTCTTCGTTAAACTTAATTAAGTCCTTTTCTTTTGCGCTTCTAAAACTTTTAGCACCCGAAAAAAGCCAAATTGCCTCTATAATGTTGGTTTTGCCCTGGGCATTTTTGCCGCAAATTACGTTTTTGTTTGGATGCACTTTAAATTCAATATCTTTTAAATTTCTAAAGTTTTTAGTCTTTAAAGAATTTATTTGCATTTATCCTACCTCGGCTTTTAAGCCATTAAATTCTACAATATCGCCCTTGCGAAGTTTTTTTGTGCGCATAAGACAAACCTCACCGTTTACCTTTACCTGACCGTCTTGCACAAGCACCTTGGCCATACCGCCTGTAGAAATTAAACCCGCAAGCTTTAAAAATGAGTCTAGCCTTATGTATTCTTCTTTAATTTCAATTTTATTCATTATTTTAACTTCATCGGCATTACCATGTAAATAAAGTCGTCACCCTTTAGTGGCTCTATAATTACTGCCGACGAGCCTCCGTTAAATTTTACCTTTACAGTATCGGTTTCAGTTGCTCTTAAAGCATCGAGTAAATAGCGGTTGTTTAAACCAATTTCAAAATCTGGGCCCTGCAAGTTAATCTCGGCCGATTCGGTTGCTCTGCCCACAGAAGAAGTAGATGTAAACACAACCTCACCCTCTTTAAATAAACAGCGAACCGGGGTAGAGAAGTTATCGTTAATAATTAGCGATATACGCTCAATAATGTCTATAAACTGCCTTGTAGATAATTCTACTGTTTGCATAAACACTTGCGGAATAACCTTTTTGTAGTCTACAAACTCGCCCTCTAGTAAACGAGAAATTAAAACATAGCCGTTAATCTCAAACGAAATATTACGCTTAGAAATTCTAACAGTAACGCTTTCTTGCTCATCGGTTAGAATTTTAACTGCATCGGTTATTGCCTTGCTGGATACTACAATATTAAACTCGGTATCACACTTAATTGGCTCTTGTCTAATTGCTAAACGGTAGCCGTCTATTGCAACAAACTTTAGCATATTTTGCTCAACCGAAATGTTAATACCGGTTAAAATTGGGCGTGTACCCTCTATTTGAGCAACCGCAAAGCCTGTTTGACGAACTAATCGCTTTAACTGCTCACCGTCTATTACAATGTCGGTAGAATCGGGCACTTCGGGAATTTCAGGATAATCGGCCGCTGCCATACCTAAAATATCAAACTTAGCCGAGCCGCAAGAAATATGACACATTAATTTTTCGTCACACTCAAGCACAACCTCGTCAGAGTTTAGTCTTCTTAAAATTTCACCAAATAGCTTTGCGTTAATTACAACGCTGCCCTCTTTAACAACTCTGCAGTGCTCTGTTTTGGTCATAGAAAGCTCTAGGTTGTAGGCGGTTAGTGTTAGAGTATCGTTCTTAGCGTTTATTAAAATACCCTCTAACACCGGTATTGCCGACTTTACTGCAACTGCACGTGATAAATTTGTAACTGCTGCGCTTAAATTATTTTTATTTATTATGAATTTCATAACTTTGCCTCCAAAAATAAATAAATGTATATAAATAAATTTATTGTAATAGTAGGGGGTGTTAAAACGGTTAAAAACCTATTTACACCACGAGTACAAGCCAAAGTGTGTGTTAGTAAATGTAAGAAAAAAATTTTAGTAATTTTTGATGGTTACTTATTAACTAACACATATGTTAAAAAGTTAACTGTTAATTAAGGTTAATAATGTGGAAAAATAGCGAATTATGTAAACTTTTGCAACCGAGTGCCTCGGACGCAAAACGAAATATATATTTATCAAAAGATATAATTTGCCGACACGGTTATATAAATTGATAAAACATTAACTCTGCCGAGTGCCTCGGACGCAAAACGAAATATATATTTATCAAAAGATATAATTTGCCGACACGGTTATATAAATTGATAAAACATTAACTCAGCCGAGTGCCTCGGACGCAAAACGAAATATAATATTTATAAAAAGATATAATTTGTCGACACGGTTATATAAATTGATAAAACATTAACTCAGCCGAGTGCCTCGGACGCAATACGAAATATATTATTTATCAAAAGATATAATTTGCCGACACGGTTATATAAATTGATAAAATATCAACTCTGCCAAGTGCCTAGACACAGTTTACTCGCTCTTTAAGTTCTTTATAATGTCGTTAATGGTGTCGCGCTCAAAGGAATTATCACGCATAAACTTTTCTATCTGTCTGCAAGAGTAAAGCACGGTTGAGTGGTCTTTACCAAAGCTTTCACCTATTGCCTTGTACGAAAGCTCGGTGGTTTCTCTTGCTATGTACATAGAAATCTGCCTTGCCATTGCAAGCTCGGCTGTACGGCGGTTCGATAAAATATCGTTCTCGGTTACATTGTAGGTTCTTGCAACCTCGGTTATGATTTTTTCTATTTTAATGGGCTCTGGCTGATTATCGTTAATAATATCGCGTATAACGCCTTGTACAATGCTTATTGTAGGCATAGCATTTTGTATTTTAATAAATGCCTGAAGCTTTTTAACAACACCCTCTAACTGCCTTGTGTTCATTTTTATGTGCTCGGCAATGTAATATACAATGTTTTCGTCAAGCTTTATATCTAAAAGCTCTGCCTTAGTTCTTATAATGCCTACCCTTGTTTCAAAATCGGGCGGGGTAATATCGGCAAATAATCCGCTTTCAAAACGAGAACGAATTCGCTCGTCAAGAGTTTTAACATCGCGCGGAGGACGGTCCATAGTAACAACTATTTGCTTATTCTTTTCAAATAATGTGTTAAATGTGTTAAAAAACTCTTCTTGGGTTTGCTCTTTACCGGCAATGAACTGTACGTCGTCCATAAGTAAAACGTCGGCACCCCTGTATTTAAGCCTAAATTCTTCTATGCCGCCATCGTGAATAGCATTAATAAGCTGAATTGTAAAATCTTCACTTCTAACAAATATTACGGTTTTGTTGGGCATCTTTTTGGCCATATGATTTTTTATAGCGTAAAGCAAATGGGTTTTACCAACACCGCTGGTACCGTAAATAACAAGCGGGTTATAAATTAAAGCCGGATTATCTGCCACCGCCATACTTGCTGCATGAGCAAAGCGGTTAGATGAGCCAACAATAAAATTATCAAAGGTGAAGGAATTTTCATATGCATTTTCACCGTTTGAAGTAGGCTCGTCCTTAATTAAAACGCCGTTTTCGTCTTCTAGCACAATGAATATTTCCATATCAATACCCATAATGCTCTTTACGGCATTTTTAAGAATGTGCATATAGTTTGCCTCTACAATTTGCTTTTTGTAGTCTGAGTAAATTGCCAGAGTTAAAACGCCGTTATTTAAAGACACCGGATGCAGGTCTTTTATCCAAACATTAAAGGCAATTTCGTTAATGTCTTGCCTTACCTCACCGCACACGGCACCCCATATATCTGATAAAGATTCTATTTGCATTTTTTTTACCACCCAAATAAAAAATAATATATATAAAAATTCGATAATACTCTGCTTAACATTTTACCATAGTTATTAACATTTTTCAACCCTAAAATATAATAATTATATATATAATATAATAAAAACATTTTACATATAAAATATGGGCTTTAAAATGGCTAAAATTTACTGTAAAAGCATTATAAAACAAATAAAAGTATAATGAGGTATAATGTATGTGCTATGCACAAATTAAGCATTCTGTTAGAACACGAATACGCTAACGCTAATGAAGTAGCCTTTGGCTATGAAGTGTGCCTTACGGCACATTAACAAACCCTACTTCATGTTTGAGCAAGAAAACACTTAATTTCTTCATATAATGATGTATTTTGTAAAGAAAAAAAGAACGAAAATAAAATTTCGTTCTTTTTATATCTCAATAATTTTTGGTATTATTTTATCTTTACTAATTTCAATTACCGCATAGGTCGATTTATTTGCCTTGTTTTTATTTATGCTACCCGGATTTAAAAATAAACAACCGTTACAAAACTCGTAAAACGGGGTATGGGTATGCCCAAAAAGGCAGATGTCGGCATTGTGCTGTTTTGCCGCCTCTTTTAACGATAATAACGACTGCTTTACCGAGTGCAAATGCCCGTGGGTAAAGAGTATTTTTTTGCCCTCTAAAACGGTAGATGTGCAAGACGGGAAGAATGAAAACATATCGCAATTACCCTGTACTTTGTAGAAAAATTTATCGGTAAAGCAATGCTCAATTTCTTCTAAATCGCGCAGTCCGTCACCTAAAAAAAACACATATTTTATGTCTTTTTCGGCATCTAAAACATCATATAAACTGACTTTTGCTGTGTGCGAGTCCGATAAAACTAAAATCTTCATAAAACACCTGAAAAAATAATGTTTATATTATATAGTTTAAGAACTATATTTTTAAAAATTAAGTGTTTGTTAATGTGCCACAAGGCACACATCACCCAATAAGCATTGCAAATGCAACAAGTAATGGCATTGAAATTAACGACAAAAGGGTTGTTAAGCTTACCACACTAACCGATATTTTTGGGTTGTGGCCATACTTTACGCTAAACATTGTTGTGGCCGCGGCAGTTGGTGCAGATGCGGCAATTACCATAGAATAAAGCATATTGCCTCTAACACCAAAAAGGTACATTAAAAATAGGACAATGGCAGGAAAAAACAGCAGTCTAACGGCGCAAAGCATACAAGTTTTGCCGTTTAAAAGCTCGCCCAGTTTTATGTTAGATAGGTAAAAGCCTATAATTATCATGGGTAAAGGGGTGTTTAAATTTGCCATATGTGTTATGGCAGAGGTTAAAATTTCGGGTAGAGGGATTTTAAATATAAATATTAAAATTCCAACAAAAACGCTTATTACACCGGGGTTTAAAAATGCTTTTTTAATGCTAAATTTTTCTCCCTGCTTTTGCATGCACAAAACGCCGTAGGTCCAAAGCACAATGTTAAATACCGCAACATATCCCGCGCCTAAAAATACGCCAATATCACCCAAAACGGCATATTGCAGCGGTAAAGCCATATAGCCTGCGTTAGAAAAAACTGTGGCAAAACGGAAGATTTGCTTATTGTCTTTTCTGAACAAAACAGTTGCGAGCAAAATAAACACAATATGAATAAGCAGCGATAGCACAATAGATACCGCCATATCGGTCAGAAGCTCTTTTTTAAAATCTATAAGGTACGATTTTACTATCATACATGGTGTTGCAAAATACAAAACAAGATCTGTTAAGGCTTTTGCAGAATTATCACTCAAAAATTTTAATTTTCCACACAAAAAACCTACAAAAATAAGAAAAAACAGTACCACAACCTGAGTAAAAACCGAGAAAAAGTTATCTAACATAATTTATCCTTTCTGTCTAATCTAAACATACCGACAATTATAGAAATTATTGCAAACGACTCGCAAATAATTCCACCTAAAGATTCCACAAAAATGTTGTAAATAAGCCACATTGGCGATGCAAAAATAGACAGTTTTCTAATTGCCGCCGCATTTTTAAGCCTATACGAAACGGTTGCAATAACCATAGCCATAACCGGCAATAATTCTATAGCCAAATTTAAAAATGTAGGCTCTTTTTTTAATACAGTAAACGATAAAACATAAACACCCAAAAAGCATACACAAAAGGCAATTTGCCAAGCAATATGGTTGGTATTAAGCTTTTCTTTAAATAAAAATACCACCGCCCTAATTACCGATAAAACATTAAGCATTGCGCCGACATAAGCGCCAAGCAAAAAATAGTTTAAGGTAAAAAGAGATGCGCCGCAAAGCTGCATTGCAATAAGCAGTTTTTTGCGCTTTGCTTGGTAAGATAATATATTAAAGCACATTGCAACAATGCCTATTATTTGAGCAAAAATTTGCATAATTTTACACCGCCTTTTATACCAAAAAAACATTATACCACAATTTTAATTTTTTTGTTGATTTTTTTAAAAATTCTGTATAATTGTCTTTAAAATATTAACTGGTGCTTGAAAAAAAGCATTATTGTTGATACAATAATAAATAATTAAAACTTGCAAAGAGAAGGAGAATAAAAATGGAGAAACTAAAGGTTGCCGTTATAGGTTGCGGAAATATTTCGGTAATGCATCTAGATTCTATTGCGTCGTTTAAAGATATAGAGCTTGTAGCCGTTTGCGATACAAAAGAGGACCGTGCAATAGCTGCATCTAAAAAATACGGCGGTAAGGTTTATACCGACCATTTACAAATGCTTAAAAATGAAAAGCTAGACGCTGTGCATATATGCTTGCCTCATTATTTGCATGTGCCGGTGGCTATTGATGCTTTTAAAAGTGGTGTAAATGTTTTAAGCGAAAAGCCTATGAGTATAAAGTACGAAGATGCTGCACTTGCGGTAGAAACTGCCGAAAAATGCTCTGTTTTGTACGGTGTTATTTTTCAGTGCCGTTACAATGCTCCTTCACAGCTTGTTAAAAAAAGAGTAGAAGACGGAAAGCTAGGCAAAGTAAAGTGCGGCCGCACCACACTTACTTGGTACAGACCCGACAATTACTACGATTCTTCCGACTGGAAGGGCACTTGGGAAAAAGAGGGCGGCGGAGTTGTAATAGACCAAGCAATACACTCTATAGACCTTGCCAACTGGATGATTAACAGCACACCTGTAGAAATTCAGTCCTCACTTTATAACCGAAATCACAAAATAATGGTGGTTGAAGACACCGCCGAGGGACTTATTAAATACCAAAACGGCGCGTTATTATCGTTTTATGCAATGAACAATTATTTTATAGATGAGCCTATAGAAATAAGACTTCTTTGTGAAAACGGAAAAGCCACTTTTTCTTACGACAAAGCGGTTATAGAATATAACGACGGCACCATAGAAACAGCCGAAAATAAACCCGATGAGTCAATTAAATACTCTGGCGGTAAAGATTATTGGGGCTTTCAGCACGCAGTACAAATAAGACAGTTTTATAATGCCGTTATGGGCAAAGAAAAACTAGAAATTTCGGGCAAAGAGGCTCTAAAAATACAAAATATTATCTGCGAAATTTATAAGAATAACACTAACAAGATATAAAATATTATTACATACTAACAAAACAACCGACCTTATTGGTCGGTTGTTTCGTTTTGGTGGGAGCGGGTGGATTTTATCGCAGTCGCTTACGCTCCTTTGGAGGAATGTCCAAACAGTCCACCGGACTGTTTGTCTGTCGCTCCTTACCTCGCTAACACTCGGTGTTCGCTTCCATTCCTGGTTCGAATCCCATCTACCAAAACGAAAAACCAACCAACAAAAATGTTGGAAATCGTTATCTTTTTTCGGTGGATTTTATCGCGCTTCGCTTGGAGGGCTAAAAACAGTTCACCGAACTGTTTTTTAGTCGCATTGCTTTGCATTGCTCCTACGCCCTGGTTCGAATCCACTTTCTTTATCAAAAAATAATAAGAGCACCATCTGCGATGATACTCTTATTATTTGGTGGGAGCGGGTGGATTCGAACCACCGAAGTCGAAGACAACAGATTTACAGTCTGCCCCCTTTGGCCACTCGGGAACACTCCCATATTAAATTTTGATTCGAGTCCGATTAAAGACTCAAAAAATAAATGGAGCTGGTGGACGGACTCGAACCCCCGACCTGCTGATTACAAATCAGCTGCTCTACCAACTGAGCTACACCAGCTTATATTGCCGACTTTCTCGACAGTAAATGTAATATAACACAACTATTCGGCTTTGTCAATATTTTTTTGATTGTATTTTTATTTTTACCACGCATTTTTTTAAAAATCTTATTGTTTTTTAGATTTTATATAAAAAAGCGGTAGAACGTTTTGTGCTCTACCGCTCAAAAATTTTTTATTTATTTGTTGCTTTTATTATTCTAATATCGTTGCCAATAAATTTCTTTATGGTGTAGCTGCCGGCAAGCCGCGATGAAATACGAGCGGTGTAGCGTTCTTCAATTTCGGCAAACGATAAATTTGTATTTATTAGGGTTGGTTTGTTAGCAAGTATGCGAGTATTTATTATGTTATATAGCGCCGAGTGTGTAAACTGTGTAGAAAACTCGGTACCAAGGTCGTCTATAATAAGTAAATCGCACTCTAGTACTGCATCAGAAAATTCGGGCTCGTTTCTTGAAAAATATTCTTTTTCTATTTTGCTAAATAAATTACCCGCCGAGCCGTAAATTACACCGTAGCCCTTTTCTATAACGGCAGCGCCAATAGCAAGGGACAAATGTGTTTTACCAAGCCCCGCACCGCCTAAAAACAGCAAGCTTTCGCTGCTTTTAGTAAAAGAATTAGCATAATTTTTGCAAAAATCAAAAATTGCCGACATTCGTTTTTTAGAATTAACACCGTTTTCTTCTACATTAGGGTAAAATTTTAAATCAAAATTATCAAAACGGCTTGTGTTTAAGGGCAACTGCTCGTTAAGCTCGTTTACTAAAAGGCCTTTTGCAATGTTTTTTACACATTCGCAAAGTGTGCCCTTTACAAAGCCTGTGTCGTTGCAAAGAGGGCAGAGGGGCTTAAACTCGTTTACACCCGCGTCTTTTAAAATTTTTTGCTTTTCGTCCGATAATTTTTGCGATACTTCTCTTAAACTCTTAAGCGATTCTAAATCGCCGTTTATGGCCTTAATTGCAGCCGAAGCGCCGTTTTTAGAAAGCTCGTTATCTATATTAAAAAGGCGGGGGGTCTTTGCATAAACTTCACTTATTGTTTTATCAAAACGAGCTCTGTGCTCTTTGGCCGACTGTAGTTTTATGTCTAGTGCTTTATCTAAAGTCTTGCTTTGGTAACCCACATTTGTACCTCCTTTTAATCGTTGCTGTCTATAAACTTATCAAAATCGTGTATGTTAGATGTTGAGTAGGTGTTTTTAGTCTTACCGCCCGGTTTCTGTTGGGCTTTTTGGTTAAACTTTTCAATATCGGCAATGGTTTTAACGCCTGCTTTGTGCCAAGATTCAATTATCTTTTTTATGTAGGGCATACTAAATTTACCGGTTGAATCTACACACATATTGTACGCTTCTCTAAGCAACTCACGGCTTATTTTGTACTCATTAACCCATAAATCTGACAAACCAAGTTCGGTTTTAGACGGCATTCTTTTGTCTAACCCAAATGCCTTTTGAACAATGCTCCAGGCCGTATTTTTTTTGGCTAAATTGTTTAAAAATGCATCGGCATCGGCAACGGTTAGCACGTTGTTGTTTATCCATTCAACACCGGTGCGCTCAATAAAGCCAATGTTTAGGCGCTCGTTAGATTTTGCGTATTCTAAAAGGGTTAGAATTAAAGCAGCGCTCATACCCTCGTCATCATAAAGCCATACTAAAGTAGATGCTTCAGACTGCTTTAGGGCACGGCCAAAAACATTTTGTGCCTCGCGCAGTAAAAATGCAATTTCTGGCTGTTCGGCGCCGCGCTTTGCAATCTCACTTCTGGTGGGCTTTACGGTCTTTAAAACAACCGCTTTTTTAGCGGGTTTTTCGGGCTCTTTAACGGTAATCTCGGTATTTGGCCTTGTTAAAATATTAGCATCTGCCCAAAAATTTAGTGCGTCGGTTGCATCTGCTGCCGAAATTGAGAGTGCATCACCAACTTGCTTTGGGTCAATGCCGTCTTGAGTAATGTTTTTTAAAGCAAAAAGCAGAACCTTTAACTGAACTGCCCCTGCAATGCGAATGTAGTTATCTACTACCGCGCTTGGTACCGAAAAGTTAGATGTAAAATTAATCGGATTTACAAAAAAGTTCACAGTTCTGCCTCCTTTAAACAAAAGTTAAAAAATTTGTGGAAATATAGTATAACATATATAATCTAACTATGCAAATATTTATTAGTGACAAAGCAAATTTTTTGTGGTACAATATAAAAAAATTATTTATCCGAAAGGCAGAAAAATATGGATAATCAAAATTTACAAACCCTTATAGATACTATGCTTGGTGTCTTGGCTGAGCAGTCTTTTAAAGAGAAAGACGGAATATATAAAAACGAAAAAAAGGCATTTAAGGTAGAGTATAATGAAGAAAAGCAGCAATTTTTACTCTTTGTTGCCGATGTTTTAGAAGACGGTGCGGTATCTGACCTTGAGCAAAAAGGTGCATGGCTCTTTACGGCAGACCACAATAAAAAAGATGCTCAGTTTGCCGGCGAAGACTTTGCCGATACTATGCTTGGTATTTTGGGCGCAAAGCCTACACCGCAAAGAAAAACGGTGGTAGATTTACCCGAAAAAGCACGCGCAGGCCAGTCGGTAAACGTTAGCGGACTTTGCTCTAGCTTGCTTTCGGTTTATCCGCAGTTTAAAGATACTTATAAAGAGCATGTTGAGCAATATGGCGAGTTTTTGTGCATAAAGTTCTTTAGAGAAACTGTTTGCGTAGAACTTAAAGCGCAGTTAAAGGAAGACAACAAGAAAAAGCTTAAAAAGGTAATAGACACCCTTTGCGAAAATTACGTAAACGGCGACAGAACAGTTTGCAACATTATAAGCGAGGCAATAATTTTAAGAGCCGTTGGCGAAGATGAAGAACTGTTAAACACCGCACTAAAGTATATGGACGACTGTCCGTATCTTTCAACCGCATTAAGAGCACTTGCAAAAAGACTTAAAAACGACAAAAAATTAAGAAAAGTGGTTTTGGAATGAAAAAACTAATATCTCTTTTTTTGGTTGCGGTGTTACTCTGCCTGTTAATTTCGGGTTGCGGTGGCAAAAAGACCGTAAAGGTTGCCATTGTTAAAGACAGCGTTGGTGTATCGTTTGCACAAATGGTCGAAAAGTCTGAGCAAAACAAAAAAGACAGAAAATACAAAGGCACAAACTTCAAATTTACCGTGGTAGATACTTACGAAGAGGCCGAAGAGCTTTTAAAGAGCAAAAAGGTAGATATTATTACCACTACAACCCCCTCTGCAGCAAAGCTTTATAATAACAACAAAGGCAAATATGTAATGTCGGCGGTTGTGTCGTATGCTCCGCTTTATATTTTAGAAAGCAGTATAGAGCCCGCCGTTAGCGGCATGAAAGACCTTAAGAGAAAAACTATATATGCAAAGCAAAAGGGCAGCTTTACCGATACCATTTTGCAACAGGTTTTACTAAATAACCGTCTAGACCCAAAGTTAAACACTACGGTAGAGTATTTTGATACAAATGCTAAGGTAAGCGAAGAATTTTATTCGAACCTTGATTCTCTGTGTTTTGTTGCAGAGCCCGCCGCTACGGCAATAGAAGCAAAAAGCGAGTACACAAGGGTTGTTGTAGATGTAAACGACGAGTGGGATAAAGTTTATGAGAATACCCCCATTTGCTATATGGCACTTGTGTCCAGCAAAAAATTTGCTAAAAGACAAGCCGATAAAATAAATGAGTTGCTAGAGGGCTACAAAGAGTCGTATACCTTTATGCAACAGGGCAACATCAAAGAGCTTGGCGAGTATTGCAAAAAGCACGGAATTGCCGGTGGAATAAGCTCGGCAACCAGCATGGGAGAAAAAGCAAAACCGGTGGTTTTAACCGGCGGTTTAATGCAGGCAAAAACCTCGGCGTTTTTCGATTTAATGTATAAAGAAAATAAAAACATATTCGGTCAAATTTTGCCAACCGAAGAATTTTATTTTGACATTACAAAATAAATAAAAAAAGATGTGAGTAAAAAAACTCACATCTTTTTTGTTTATTCAAACTCTCTTATTAAAAGTCGCGGCACACCTAAAATTCTGCAGTGGTTTAGCTCTTCGTCTTTAATTGTTACGGGCTCGTAATTTGGGTTAATCGGAACAAGGCGCATTGTGTTTTTTTGCTTTTGGTACTCTACCTTTTTTAAAGTGCCAAGCTCATCATCGTAAATTACGGCGGCTACTTCACCGTTATTTACAGCGGCACATTTTTTAATCAGCACCAAATCACCGTCGCAAAAGGCGGGATACATACTTTGCCCCTTAACGCGCAGTACAAAAAAATTGTCTTTACTTAAGCCATTTAAATAATGCGAGCTAATCTTTATAGTATCGGCCCCGTATTGCTCGTAGGCAACACCGCCGTAGCCTGCCGAAATATCACCAATTATATTAAAAACAACAGTGTTTTCTTGTGTGTCGGCACCCATAAGCTCGTTTACCGAGCACTGTAAAGCATTGGCCATTAACTTTATTTTAGAAGCATTTAGGTTTAGCTCACCCTTTTCTATTTTTGCAATAGATGAGCGGTCGGTATACCCGGTGAGTAAAGCCAAACTTTCTTGCGAAAGCCCTAGCGCCTTTCTGCGCTCTTTAATAAAATTTGAAATATTTGTCATAATACCACCAAAAACAAAAAATATAGAAAACAATTTTTGTCAAAAAATAGTTTCACATTTTGTCGTAAAATGTCTTGTTACAGTTATAATATACCACTTTCGTGAATAATTGTCAACATTTTAAAAAAATTTATAGGAAGATGTTGACAAATATTCACACTTTATGTATAATCGGTGATGTGGATTAAGTGCGGCAGATTTTAATTTGCCGTACCTGCCTTTCTCGCTCCAAAGGAAAGGAAATTTATGTACATTTGTGCCACCTGTAATGCTCAGTTTTCAGCCCCAAAAGAGCATTACGAAGCCCACTCGTTTAACCATCCGCCCTACGAACTGTTTAGAGAATGCCCCGTATGCTCAAGCACGTATATTGAAGAATTAGTAAATTGCAAATATAAGAGGAACGAAAATGACAGTATTAGATAAAAAGAAAATATTAACACAATTTGCACAGCTCGATTCATACGTAAACGAACTTATATTAGACCAAGAAAATTTAAATTCATTGCTAAACTCTATTTTAAAGGCGCAAAACAACATTTTAGATAAAACCGCCTACAAAAATTGCATTAAAAAAATAGAGCAGTTAAACGCAAAAACCGAGCAACAAATAGACGCTCTATGCGATTTAAAGACTCGCATTTTTACCGCCATAAATGGCCTAGATAACTATACCGAGCGCGCGGTTTTGTGGCTTCATTACATAGGCAAGGCTCAGAACAACCGCTATAATAGGCTCAACTTTTGGCAAATAGGCAGTGAGCTTAATTACAGCGAGGCAAGAATAAAACAAATACATAAATCAGCACTTGAAAAGTTAAGACTGTAAGAAAATATATAGGTCATACATGTTTAAATAGTAAAAACCCTCAAATTGAGGGTTTTTATTTTTTTATATTATCTGTATGTGATTTAACCGTATTTAAGGACGAAATCAATAAAACTCTTATGTTTGCACAAACGTTATCAAGAGATTTAAAAGTTTCTTGTGTGATATATTCGGTTTTATATAAAATTTCAAGCCAATAGCCTGTTTCATTTGCTTCCTTTAATGCTATCTGTAGTTTATTTATAAAGTCGGCTTTGCTAACAGCATAGTGTGCCTCATGAATATTTGCACCTATTGAAGTACCGCTTCTGCCAATTTGGTTAGATATAATAGTTTCTTTTTTTTGTTTTAATTCTTTCACAAGATTAATTATAGAGATCGAAAAATCGATAGAGATATTAGAAAGTTTATCATCACGCATAGTAGCACCTACTTTCAAAGTTATTATATAACAAACAAAAGAGGTTGTAAATGAAGTGTTTGCTTGCGCAAACATGAAGCACGAGATTTGCTCGTATGAAGTACCGCTTACGCTGTATTAAGCAAAGCGTTCCTTAATGTGCCGCAGCACACTTCATAGCCAAAGGCTACTTCATTAGCGTTAGCGTCTTCGTGTTCTAAAGGAACGCTTAATTTGTGCAAAGCACATACATTATACCTCATTATACTTTGGTTTGTGGTAAGGTAACAAACGTAAAGAGAAAACACGCCCAAAATACGCGAAGTTTATTCGAAAAAATCAGACAGGGGCGAAATGATTTTTGTTTACAAATTTTTGTGTCAGAACAAACGGCTGACGGTTGGGTAGGAGGGAGATATATTTTAAAAAGGAGGTGCTAACATAAAAAAGCAAGAAAAGAAGGCAGACAGCAGCAGTCAAAAATTAGACAAAGCCAAGGCCATAGAAGAATTAATAAATTTTTGGAGCGAGATTATTAATGATGATAGCATCGACATTCGGCAACGAATAAAGGCATCGGAATTAAAGGCCAAGGCGGCGGGAATTTTTGTAGATACTTCCGATTGCGATGACAGTGTCGGCACCGACTCGGTTATGTTTTTTGGAGAGGACGATTTGCTTGAGTGAAAACACTGGTTTTAAAAAGGTATATTTGCCAAGCATTGTGGGCGGCGGCTATAAAAAATTTTGGTCCGATAAATCTCGTTACCGCGTGCTAATGGGAGGCAAGGCCAGTAAAAAATCGGCCACCACCGCGCTAAATTACATATACAGGCTAATGCGCTACAAGGGATCTAACCTTTTGGTTGTGCGCGCCGTACTAAACACCCACAAAGACTCCACCTATGCACAGCTTAAATGGGCGCAAGAAAAGTTAGGTGTTGCTCATTTATGGAAAAACACCACATCTCCGCTAGAAATGACCTTTATTCCAACCGGTCAGAAAATACTCTTTCGCGGGTTCGATGATGTTTTAAAAATTGCATCTACCACCGTATCAACCGGGAGTCTTTGTTGGGTGTGGGTTGAGGAGGCCTTTGAGCTTCAGAGTGAAGCCGATTTTGACAAATTAGATTTATCGATTCCACGCGGTAAAATAGCAAAACCGCTGTTTAAACAAACAACACTCACCTTTAACCCATGGAGCGCAGACCATTGGCTAAAAAAGCGGTTTTTCGATGCTAAAAAGACGCCTCAAATATCTACCTACAAGGTAAATTATCTTATAAACGAGTTTTTAGACAAAGCCGATATAGAGGTTTTTGAGCGTTTAAAGAACACAAACTACCGTAAATATTCGGTGGCGGGGTTGGGCAACTGGGGCATTGCTGAGGGTCTTGTTTTTGAAAACTGGCAGGTATTAGATTTTGATGAAAAAACTCTGGGCGCAACCGATAACACATCTTACCAATACCGCGCATTTTTCGGGCTCGACTACGGTTATGTTAACGACCCCACCGCCTTTATTGCGTTTTACGCAAACCCTGTAAAAAAAGAGATTTTTATTTTTGACGAACACTACAAAACCAAAATGCTAAACTGCGATATTGCGCAACTTATAAAGCAAAAAGGCTACTCAAAAGAGCGCATTAGGGCCGACAGCGCCGAGCCAAAATCTAACGACGATTTAAGACGGCTCGGAATTATTAGAATAGCACCCAGCGTTAAGGGTAAGGACTCAATTTTAAACGGTATAGACAAAATAAGCGAATACAAAATTTTTGTGCATCCAAGGTGCAAAAACACCATAAACGAGCTTTGCTCTTATAAATATTCTAATAAAAAGAACGAAAACGGCAAAATTCTGCCAGAGGACAACAATAATCATCTAATGGATGCCATGCGATATGCATTTTTTGATGTTCGGTTTTTTAAACCACGCGAAAATCAATCAAAAAAGCGCAAAGAATTTTCCGAAATGCTTAGCAACTGGGGGGGATAATATGATTTTTTCGCTTTTAAGTTTAATAATTTTGTGGGCAATATCGGTTTGCTTGGGATTTTTTGCAGGAACAAAGCAAAAATCACACCAAAAAACCAAGCTTCAAAAGCCTAAAAAAGAAGAAAGCATAGAAATAAAACGCATAAAAAAAGCCGAAAAAGACTTTTGGTATTTTGACGGCTCTATAAATACCCAAAACAACAACAAAATTTAAAACAGTAAGGAGAACAAAATGGAAAACACGTTAAATATCGAGACCGCCATGTCCGATAATATAAATACATCTTCGCCCTTGCAAGCCGGCGAGAGCGAAGAAAATTCACCCGACACACTTCCTGCCACAGAAGGTGCCGAGCCGTTTTTAGAAATTAAATATTTAAAGCAAACAAAGGGCCTAACTAAAGACGAGGCAAAGCAATTTGCCGAAATGGGAATGCATTATTCAACCATTAAAGACCGCCTTGAAGCCTTGGCCCAGGGCAGTAATCAAAGCGTAAAGCAGTTTTTAGAGTCGCTTGAAAACACAAATCAAAACCAAAACCAAGAGGCTGCAGCGCAAGACATTAACGAAAGAATTGCAAATGAGTTTTTAAATTTACAGCAAGACTTTGGCGACGAAATAAAATCTGTTGCCGATATACCGCCTGCTGTTTTAGAGGCAGCGCACAGCGGTATGCCTTTAGGCTATGCCTATTTGTTACATAAATATTTAACCGAAAAACAGCAAAACAAAATTAAAGCCGCAACCGAAAATGCGGCAAACACCTCGGTAGGCTCGCTGTCTACCAACCAATCAGAAGACCCCATTGCCGACCGATTTATAAAGAGTTTATGGGGCAAATAAAAAACCAAAACAAAAATTAAAGGAGAAAAAATAAATGGCAAACAACATTTTATACGCATCGCGTTATTCAACCGAAATCGACAAAATTATATCACAAAAATCTAAAACAGGTATGTTTGCTGACGGCGCATTTAAGTCTAAATTCGTTGGCGCAAACACCGTAATTATGCCCGACATTGAGTTTGTAGGCCTTGGCGACTACTCAAGAGAAAACGGCTACCCCGTGGGTGACACTGCAGTAAAGCAAACAAGCTACACCTTAACTAAAGACCGTGGCCGTCAGTTACCCATTGACGCACAAGATGCCGACGAGAGCGGCGTAGCAGATTTAGTAGGCAAGGTTGCAGGCGAGTTTACTCGCACTCAGGTTATTCCCGAAATGGACGCCTACAATATTTCATCTCTTTACAAGGTAGCAACAAAAAACGGCAACGTTACCGAGTTTAAAGAAGAAACTGCTATTAAAGATTTAATTGCCGCAATTAACGCGGTAGACGAAAAGAGCGGTTATTCCGACGAACAGCTTATTGCTTTTGTAGATCCAACTCTTTACGCACTACTTATGAACTCTCCCGAGCTTACCAGAATGATAGTTACATCTGACTTTAAGCAGGGCGATGCTAACTTTAAGGTAAACACACTTAACGGCTGCGCTATTATACCCGTTTCGGCCAACAGAATGATGTCTGACTACGAATTCAATAGCGGATCTTCTGCCAACGAGGGTGGCTTTGCACCAACAGAGGACGCCACAAATATTAGAGCGGTTGTTTTACCTAAGGGCTCGGCAACACTTGTTAAAAAGGTAGAAAATTTAAGAGTTTTCACACCCGATGAAAACATTTTAGCCGACTCTTACGTAGTAGATTTTAGACTTTACTACGACCTTTTTGTTAAGAAAAACAAAGAGCAGACCATTTTTGCAATTGCATAACTTTTAAAACCTTTAAATAAAACCGTAGCGGGCAGAAATATCTGTCCGCTACACAAAAAATATATAAATGGTGAATAAAATGCAAAACAATAAAACTTCTCCGGCCAATATTAAAAAAGAATATGAGGCCGGCACAAATTTTAAATCTTCAATAGGGGAAAAAGGACTATTCGAACAGAGCAAAATGAACGGCCGTTTTTATAACGGCGACCAATGGTATTCTCTAAAAAGTCCAAATTCAAGACCGCTTGTCAGGCGTAACATTATTAAAAGAATAGGCGAATATAAACTGTCTAGCGTTGCGGCAAGTCCAATAGCCGTTAACTTTAGCGCCGAGGGTGTAGAGGAATGTTCGGTTTTATCGGAACAAAGAGCCGATGCATTTAACAAAATAGTATATTCGGGTTACGATTTTACCGGCACCCCCGATAATTTAGAGTTATCGTTAATGATGCAGTTTTTAACCGCCTACTCTAAAACCACATCAGAGCGCGTTAAGTTCGACACCTTAGCCCGTCAGGCCTTACAAAACGCTTACATTTCGGGCAGCGGTTTAATTTACACATATTTTGACCCTAATATAAAAACAGGTCTTTTTGTAGATAAAGCGCGTCAAATTGCCATTAAGGGTGACATTTCTTGCGAGGTTATAGACATAGAAAATGTAGTTTTTGGCGACCCAAACTTAAACGATGTTCAAAATCAGCCCTACATAATAATTGCTCAGCGCCTAAACTGTTTAGATGTGCGCCGCGAGGCCAAGAAAAACGGTGTAAGGCTAGAAGATATTGCAAAAATCGTGCCCGAACAAGACGCTCTTTATTTATCAGACGACGAACCCGAAGAAACATCTAGAGTTACGGTTTATACCAAGTTTTACAAAGAGTATACCGACGACGGCGAATATAAAATTTTTGCTACAAAAACCACAAATGCCGTAACCATAAAAGAGCCCTTTAATATTGGCATAAAGCTATATCCGCTTGCTAAGGTAGACTGGGATACAAAACAGCATAGCGCCTATGGAGAGAGCGAGATTACCTATTTAATTCCAAACCAAATTGCAATAAACAGGGCTTTATCGGCAGAGGTTTGGTCTACCATGCTAAACGGCATGCCCATTATGCTTGTAAACGGCGATGTGGTAGATTCCGAAATAACCAACGACCCCGGTCAGATAATTAAAATTTACGGTGAGAATTTAGACGTTGCGGGTGCTGTGCGTTACGTTCAGCCGTCATCTTTTGCGTCGCAAATGATAAACAGTGTAGACAACCTTGCCTCTAACACCCTTTACGATGCCGGTGCTAACGACGTAGCCTTGGGTAATGTTAAACCCGACAACGCCGCCGCTATTATTCAAATGCGCGAGGCCACCTTGCAGCCCATGCAGTTAAAGCAAAATCAGTACTACACATTTATAGAAGATGTTATGCGAATTTGGGCTCAGTTTTGGGTTAATTTGTACTCAAACCGAAAACTCAAAATAAATACCGAAAACGGCATTGCTTATGTGCCCTTTACACCAGAGCGCTACAAGGACCTTTTAATAAACGCCAAGGTCGACATTGGTGCATCTACTGTTTGGAGCACATCTGTTGTGGTATCTAGCCTAGATTCCTTACTAAGCCAGGGCATTATAACACCGCTTCAGTATTTAGAGCGTCTGCCCGATAACATTATTCCAGACCGCACAGGTTTAATTAACGAGCTAAAGGGGAGTGCAGTATGACGGCAGAAAAAATTTTTAACCAGTGCCTTATCCGTTTAGATTTTACACCCGAAGCAAGCGGCGAAGAGCTTTATAAAGGGTTACTTTCAAAAGCGGTGCATATTATTAACGATATTTATTTAGATCTTGCCAAAATTACGGGTGAGGGCGACATTTGTCCTATTAACAGTCTGTCTGATCACATAAATTTAAAGCCAAGCTGCCATATTGCACTTATTTATGGGGCATGTATGGGCTTGGCGCTTAAAGCTAATCAGTTAGACGATTATAACTTTTACTCGGCTCTTTATAACTCGCAAAGGTTAAAGTTCTCAACAATCTACAAACGAAAAGAAGTCGTTTAAGGGGGCAAGAGTATGAAATACCCAAGAATTTTTAATTCTCAAGAATTAAATCTCACACTACCCATTTTAAACGGCGGTGTAAATTTTTTAGATAGTCAGTGCAATATTGCCGATAATGAGCTTGCCGACTGTAATAATATGATTTTTTTAAACGGAGCCCTTACTACGCGCCCGGCAATTACTGACCCAATTAAGTTTTTGGGCAGTTTAAATGCCAAAATTACAAATCATTTTATTACATTTTCTTATAAAAATAACTGCGGAACGCTAATTTCTGCAAAACACAAAGATGGTCAAAAAGTACAGTTTTTTATTGTATCTGAAAACTCTGTTACCGAGCTACCTCAAATTAGTCTAAACACCGAAGATTTTTTACTAACACAGCATAAAAACACACTTTATTTGTTTTTAGACGGCAATATTTTTACGCTTTCTAATAACGATAATACTTGGCAAGATGCAAACGGCAAAATTTATATTCCCTCAGTTGCGGTCGACTGCAAATATTCGGCCGATTTTGACGGAGTTTTTTGCGAGCCGTTTAATTTGCTTGCCAATTCTTACTCACTTGTTTATACCACTAAAAACGAGGCGTGGCATAACGCTCTTACCGACCAAGTTTTGCACGAAATGACCTACGTAAATTTTTTCTACGAGCCTAATTTAAGTAAGTATAAAGGAAAAACAATAACCGCCACTTTAACCGATACTTTTGGTACACAGCACACCCACTCGGTAGTTTTGTCTGATACTGGTTTTGGCAAAGAAACCACCTCAACCGACGGTCTTTATATGCTTGCAAATATAAACAACATAACCTTTTTTACCGATGCCGAGTACACTCAAATAGCATATAAGTATAAGTCCGATTTATTACTAAAAAATGACCTTACAATAACCTTCCCGATATTAGAAGATAAAACAAGAAAAGATAAGGTTTTTAAAAATAATCTGTCTTGTTGGTTTGGCGGCGGCAAGGGTATATACGGCGGCTCAAGACTTTTTTTAGCAGGCAATAAAAACGAGCCAAACCGGGTGATTTGGAGCGATTTAAATAATCCGTTATATTTTCCCGAAAACAACTTTTTTTGCGTTGGCTCCAGCGGAAGTGTAACCGCACTAAAGCCACAGTCCGATATGTTAATAATCTTTACCGAAAACGAGATTTACTACACAAAGTACACCGAAGATACATCGGTTTCGGCCGACGATATTATAAGCGGCTCGGTTTACGATTATTTTGCAAAAAGTGTTTATTTTCCGCTAACACAAATTAGCGCCGAGGTCGGTTGCGACTGTCCAAACACCTTACAACTGTTAAACAATAGGTTAACCTTTGCAAACTCAAACGGCAAAATTTACACCCTTAAAAGCTCTAACAAATTTAACGAGCATAACCTTTACGAAATAGGCGAATTAATGCACAAAAAACTAATGGCCGACACCGACTTAAAAACGGCAGTCAGTATAGACTATAACGGCAAATATCTGCTTTTATCGGGTCAGAATCTGTACGTTTTTTGCTATGCCAACACTGAGCAAACAAGCAGTAAGTATTCTTGGTATTTTTGCACATTACCCACACAGTATTACCAAAACGCCGTTTTGGCAGAGCATAACAACACCCTTTTTATTGCCGGTGTAAGCGGTGATAAAACTGTATTTGCGACCTTTAAAGAAAACAGCGCATCTGACCAAGTAATAACCGCAAGCGGCGAGTGCGAGAAACTGCCTATTTTAAGTATGTTTAAAACAAAAAGCTTTAGCTTTACCGGTATGTTTAATGCAAAAAATATTTTGTCTGCCGAGTTGTTTTTAAGGTCAAACAGTATACAAAGCCTTGTTGTAGAGTATGGCTCTAACGATTTTATAAAATCTACCCAAATTACTCCGCCGGCAAACAGTTTTAGCGGAAATAAAAGCATAAAGCTTTACCCCAATTTTAAAAACGCATTGCATTTTTCTTTAAAGGTGTTAGCACACGGCAACTTTAGCGTAGATGCATTAAAGTTAAAAGGAGGCAAATAATGGCAATAACAAAAACACAGCCCTTAGAAAAATATCTAGAAATTTATAAACAAAAATATGCCGAGCCCAAGGAAAAAGAAATTAGCGCCATAAAAACTCAAAGTGAGCGTTTAAAGGCATCGGCCGAGGGAGATTATAAGTCCCAAATAAACGATATTAATAAAAAGTATGCCGAGCTTGAACGCGCACTTTTAATTAACCGCATTGTAAACGAGCGCAAAACAAAGGAGCAAAACGAGAATTTAGGACTAACAAATTCAGGCAAAAACCTAACCGAGCTTTCAGCAGCACAAATTTCTTACCTAAACTCTTTAAACCAAAGCGGCATAGCAAAGCAAAGCGATATAAACGCCGCAACGCTCGAAAAAATAAAGAGCATTGGCGACATAGATTCTACCACCGCAAAAAATCTTGCCGCACTGGAAAAAGAGTATCAAAAGCTTATAAACTCAGATGCCGAAAAATCTTATTCCTCAAACACATCTGCGGCGCTTAAAGAAAAAGAACTAGAATCTAAAAACCAAACTTCAAGTTCTGAAAAATCATACCAAAAAATACTAACCGAGGGCATAAAAAATGCCATGCAATTTGGTAGCGGATATTTGCACAACTTTATTTTGTCGTTAAACCTAACCGAAGATAAACTACCCTTGTTGCGCTATGCCTTAACCGAGGCGGGTATTCCCGCCAACTTTTACGATGAATACACCAAAAACGGTTATTTCGGTATGCAACTAATCCCAATAAAATAGGAGGCAAAATATGTCAATAAGAACAGTTCAGTTTGTATTATCGGCAAACTCAATAAGCCCTACCCTTGCCCAGTCGGGCGGAATTCAGGGTGAGCACAATGCCACAAGCGTAGAGTTTTTAATAGAGCCGTCACTGCTTTTAAAAATTCAGCATGAGGCAAAAGACTCAACCCCGCTTTACCGCATAGATGCATTTACTCAAGACGGCAAAAAAATATCGACCGAGCCTAAAGAACTAACGACCGACTTAATAACCTTTCCGTTATCTAATCAGCTAACACAAAGCGGCGCCGATATAAAAATTTGCCTTGTTATAAGCATATTAAACAACAATCAAACTTTGGTAGATTTATATTCGTTCCCTGCAAATTTATCACTTGTACATTTGCCCAGGGCAAGTGAAGTACAGCAAGAAGAATATAGTTCATTAACCGAGCTTTACAAGGCTACCGAACAGTATGCTAATGTGGCCAAAAATTCGGCCGACAGCGCCCTTATAAATGCCGAGCGCACCGAAAATGCAAAAGCGTCTTTAGAAAACGGCGCAGAGTTTGTATTTTTAGGTGGCGACGCTGCAAGTGCATTAGATATAGACCTTGTTGTAGACGATACTTTAAGTGAGTTTAGCCAAAATCCTATAGCAAATAGTGCCGTTTTTAAGTTTTTTAACGAGCAAATAAATAAAGCCAAAACCGATGCTTTACTGCTTGCCCACCCGGTAGGCTCATACTACTGGAGCGATAATTCTATAAATCCGTCATTGCTTTTTGGCGGTGAGTGGGAGCAAATAAAAGACCGCTTTATTCTTGCCGCGGGTGACGGTTATGACGAGGTTGGTGCTATAGGCGGAAGTTCAACACATTCGCATGCACTTAGCGAGAATGGTTTTGCTCTAATAGGACAAAGCGTTAATGATCCCGATAGTCTTGCGTATAATGTGACAGAGGTCGCCGGTTCTTACGCGATGAGTGCAACACACAGAACCAATGGCGCCGGTATTGAAGCGGCCGGTGAAGACGAAGAAATCGGTCTGCTTACTCAATTAGGCGGCAAAACCGACTCCAGCAATCATATGCCGCCCTACAAGGTTGCATACTGCTTTGTAAGAATTAAGTAAAGGAGGAAAACTAAATGGCAACAAAAATTTTTGCAAATGCCCGTTTTGCCCACAGGGCCGACACGCTAGAAAATTGGCAAACCCAAAACCCAGTTCTATTAAAGGGTGAGCCTGCTATTGTTCTTGGTGGCAAAGATGGCGAAAGCGTAAAAATCGGTGACGGTGTAACCGCGTTTAATGACCTGCCGTATGTTAGGGGCCCAAAAGGTGATAAAGGTGACCCCGGAGAAATCACAAAGGTCTTTGCAACCCAAAACTTTGCTAATGCTTTAAGAATAAGTAAAATGGCGGTAAAAACATTAACTTTAGATGATATATCACCCGTTGAGCACGACTTAAATATTAAACTGGCAAGCAAAAACCTTTTTAATCCGCAAGAATATACATTGAGTACACAAAGTACCACCCTAGATGGCGATGTATTTACAACAAACTTTACAAGCAGCGGTTTGTATATAAACCGAGATAAATCTATAGTCACCCACGCGGGAAAATATGTGTTATCGGTAATACCCGTTTCACAAAACGTAGAATTTCTTATAACCTTATACAAAGCAACAAGTAAAACCGAAGCATTAAAAACGTTATATGTCGGTACTTCAACAAATAAATTGGTATTTTCTTTAAATATAGCAGAAGACTTTGTAATTACCATCTTGGGTAAAAGTAATAATTACGGAGAATATAGTTACAAAATACAGTTAGAAAAAGGCGATACACAAACCGATTTCACGAAGTATGTTCCAGATATATCTGGCATAACTGTTAGACAAACCTCATTGGATACCGGATTAGACAATTACGCTAAATCTAATGCCGACGGCACTGTAGAAGGCCTTGTATCTTTATATCCGGTAACAAAACTCGATGCCGAACGCGATGACATAACTGTTAGTTGCGAGTACAACCAAGACACAAATAAGGTTATAGAAAACCTAACACAAGCAATAATTTCTTTAGGAGGTAATATTTAGTGTTTAATTTATCAGAATTTATAAAAAGCGGACTAATAAAGGCTATAGGCAATATGGCTGACTACCAAATTATTTTAAATGCGGTGGGTTGGTTTGAAAAGGGCGTTTTAACCGAGTCAGATTTATCCGACATAGAGTGTGCCATTAATGCAGAAAGGGCGCTTTAATATGGCAAATATTTATGCAAAGGGCAAAGGCGAGCAACTTTCTAAAAACTTTAAATCCTTAGAGTTTGACTGCAAATGTAACCAGTGCAGTTTAACAAAAATAGATCCATTACTAGTAGGTTTTTTGCAAAAAATAAGAGATCACTTTAACACCCCCGTAGTTATTAACAGCGCCTATAGGTGTGCGGTGCATAACGGTAAGGTTGGCGGCGCAAAAAATTCAAAACATCTTTACGGCTCTGCCGCCGACATTGTGGTAAAGGGTGTTGAGCCTATAGAGGTTGCAAAATACGCCGAAAGCATTGGTGTTTTTGGAATTGGTCTTTACGATACTTTTGTGCATATAGACACCCGTATAAGTAAAAGTTTTTGGTATTCTCATTCGCAAGAGTACCGCGCAACATTTTTAGATGCATCTTTAATAAAGCGGTTTCAGACTGCCGCTCTGGCCGACGGCTTTACCTTAATGAGCGGTGCCGACGGAATATGGGGCAAAGAATGCGAAGCGGTGGCAAACAAAGCAATACTCAAAAAGCGAGTGGTTTATAAATATAAAAACCTAACAAAACTCATTCAAAAGTGCCTTGGTGTTACTGCCGACGGAAAATTCGGTACTAATACCAAAAATGCGGTTATAAATTTTCAAAAGCAAAACGGACTAAATCCCGACGGCATTGTTGGAGTAAATACATATAAAAGACTGTTAGGGGTGTAAAAATGGAACTTTTTACAAGCCTAATAGCCCTATTTGGCACCATGCTTGGCACCTTTGGAGGCATTTTAACGGCAAATAAACTTTCTAATTACCGCATAGAACAGTTAGAAAAAAAGGTTGAAACTCACAACAAGGTAATAGACAGAGTTTATAAACTGGAGCAACGCGACGCCGTTATTAAAGAGGATATAAAGGTAATAAACCACAGAATTGACGATTTAGAACAATTTCACAAACCAAAATAAAGGAGATAATTATGAAAAATTTTTTAAAACGCTTTAAAAGCTGGGCGCTTTGGCTCTCGGTAGCAGCACTTGTAGTGTTCTGCGTTAAAGAGTTTGCGGGTGTCGATATATCAAACACCGTAGACGGTCTTATGAATGTTTTATTACCCGTGCTTGTGGCCTTTGGAATAGTAAATAATCCAACCGACAACAAGAAAATTTAACCGCATGTTGAAAAATTCATAATTATATAATATAATAAGTGTAACAAGATAAAAGGAGATAAAAAAATGAAGAAGCCTTTAGCCTTTTTACTTATATTTATTATATTGTTGAGTTGCCTTTGCGGCTGCAAAGAAACCGGCGGAGATGTAATATCTAATTATTACGCAAATCTTAACCCAAGTAATAACATCTTAACAAGCGTAGACGATGATTTTGAGTATGACGATTACAGTACATACTATCCGTTTTATGAAGATTCTTCTCAAATAACCACCTCAAAGCCCAATAACCAAACAACTACCTCAAACGGCGGTACAACAACCAACTCTAACCCGTCTAATACAACTGCATCTAATCAAAGCCCCTCAAGTGAGGAAGAAGATGTCATAAGCATTGCACCGGCACCCACAGAGCAGTTACAAATTAACACCGAGCTTATTGAAGTGGTTGGCGGCAAAACATTTAAAGAATTAACCAAAAAATACGGCGATGTTGTAGATGTTTTTTATGACGGACTATTTAGCGCGGTTTACAAGTTTGAAAAAACTGACGTTTGGTATGGCTTTAGAGATTTAGACTGGGGTACCAATGCAGACGACATAGGTGTTTGGTCTAGCGTACCTACCGACAAAAACGGCCAATGGATATTTGAAAAAGCTCCAAAACCAAAGAAAAACGCCGTTTGCAACTCGGTTTATAATGTTAAGGTTACCGATTTTATTTTTAATATTAAAAATGAGATAGACGGCACCGCCATAGAAGACTTTAGCGATTTAGTACTAATTGGCGGAACAAATACCGATGATTATAATTCTGTAACATTCTTATATAAGAACAAACAGTATGTAGACATAGAGTGCGATAATAATTTGGCGGTTTGGCCAACGGGAAGAATTTATAAAATTAAACTATATGCCGACGTAATGCCCGACGATTACGAATAAAACAAAAAACCAAGCAGGTTTTTCTGCTTGGTTTTTTAATTTGTAGATTTTATAATTTCTGCTTTGCCTGTAATTTGGCAAGCTACTGCGCTTGGAATATAAACACTGTCGCCCTTTTTAACATTTAAAACATTGTTTTCGTAATTTATTGTGGCGCTGCCGCTTAAAATTAAAAGACTTACAAAGTGGTCATAGTTAATTTTAAATGTGCCGTTAAGGTTTATTTTTTCTACCTTAAAATATTCGCAAACGGCCAGTTTTTGTGTTGTGTGGCAGTCGTGCTTTTGCGGTAAAAAACTCTGGCAAAATTCACCGCTTTTATTTAATGTGGTAACTTCTAAAGCCTTATCTATATGTAACTCACGAGGTTTGCCGTCTAAACCAAGCCTGCCGTAGTCAGACACGCGGTAGGTGGTGTTAGAGTTTTGCTGAATTTCGGCAATTAAAATTCCGCCGCCAATAGCGTGCAATGTGCCCGATTTTATAAAGAACACATCACCCTTTTGAACTTGTACATAGTTTAAAACATCTGTTAAGGTGTTTTGCTCTATTCTTTCTTTAAATTCGGCACGCGTTATATCTTGGTTGAACCCAAAAACAAGCTCGGCACCGGGCTCGCAGTCTACAACGTACCACATCTCAGTCTTGCCCGGCTCACCCTCGTGCTTTAGGGCAAAATCGTCGCTCGGGTGCACTTGAACAGAGAGGTTATCTTTAGCGTCTATTAGCTTTATTAATATTGGAAAGTCTTGTGATTTTTCACCAAACGCGTCTAAAACCTCATTCAAGTGTTTGCCTTTAAACTCGCCGTTTAAAACGGTGTTTGTGCCGTCTTTGTGAATGCTTAGCATCCAACCCTCTGCCGCTTTTGAAAGGTCGGTTTTAAAACCAAACTCTTGCTTTAGTCTAACTCCGCCCCAAAGGTAGTCTTTAATAACGGGGCCAAGTAAAAGCGGATATTTTTTTGCCATCTTTTTACTTTACCTCAAAAACCTTTTTGATTTTCTCGCATTTTTCTAGTGCTTGTTGTTTGTCGTTACCTTGTATGCAGTAGTAGAACTTACATTTTGGCTCGGTACCGCTGGGGCGCACCGCAACAAAACCACCGTCTAAAAATGTGTAAAGCAAAACGTTACTCTTTACAAAGCCGTCTATATTGTTTAAAAAATCGGTTGTGCTTTTTAACTTATATCCCGCAATCTCTCTAAAGGTCTTTGTCCTTAAGGTTTCCATAATTGCCTTTATTTTCTCGCTGCCTCTGGCATCAGAAAAGGTTACAGAACTTTGAGTGTCGTAAAAATAGCCGAACTTTGAATAAATTTCCTCTAAAACATCTATAAGTGTTTTGCCCTGCGCTTTGTAATAATTTGCCGCCTCGCAGAACATAAGGGAGGCCTGAACAGCATCTTTATCTCTTACAAAATCGCCAACCAAACAGCCGTAGCTTTCTTCATAACCAAAAACAAACTTTTTGTCGTTTGCCTTGTTATGATTTTCAATTTTGTTGCCTATAAACTTAAATCCGGTTAGAGTTTTTTCGGTGGTCACCCCAAAGCCCTCGGCAATTTTATCACCAAGTGACGAAGTTACTACCGTGTTAAACATAACCGCATTACTCGGTAATGTGCCGTTTTCTTTATGGCGAGAAAGCAAGTAATAAAGTATAACCGCGCCCGATTGGTTGCCGGTTAGCAGAATTTGCTCACCCTTGTGGTTTATAACCGCACCAAGTCTATCACAGTCGGGGTCGGTAGCAATAGCAATGTCGGCATTGTGCTGTTTTAATAACTCTATTGCCTTTTCGTAAGCGGCAGTTACTTCGGGGTTAGGACTTTTTGTGTTAGAAAAATTAGGGTCTGCCTCGCACTGCTCTAAAACCGGAATAACGTTGTAACCCGCCTTTTGCAAAACATACCTTACCGGAATATTGCCTGTGCCGTGCTGAGGTGTGTATATTACGGTTATGTTTTTGTTGGTGTCTTTGTCAAACCTTAAATCTAAAACCTTGTTGTAGTAAGGAATGTCAATATTTTCACCTATAATATCTATTAAATCGCCGGCTTCATTGAGCGGGAGAGCCTTAACCTTTAATTCGTCGTCAATTTTAGCAATATTATCCATAACCTTTTGTGCTAAAGAGGGAATTAACTGACAACCCGTTTCGTCATAAAGCTTATATCCGTTATATTCGGGCGGATTATGCGATGCAGTAATAACAACACCGCCAAAGCAGTTTAAGTGGCGTACCGCGTAAGACAATTCAGGTGTGGTGCGAAGCGACTCAAACAAAAAGCTCTTTATTCCGTTAGCTGCTAAAACACCTGCAGTAACAAGGGCAAATTCATAAGACATATGGCGGTTATCATAACCAATGGCAATACCGCGTTTTTTAGCACCATCAACACTGTTTATATAGTCGGCAAAACCTTTTGTTGCCTTTGCCACAATGTAACGGTTAATGCGGTTTGTACCGGCGCCTATTATACCGCGCATACCGGCTGTACCAAATTCAAGCTCAGCACCAAAACGGGCGTAAATTTCTTCTTCGTTGCCCTTTAATTTTAAAAGCTCGGCCTTGGTTTCATCGTCGGAATTTTCTAACCAGAATAAGTATTTTTGCATAAAGTCCATTTAAAAAGCACCTCAAAATGAAAAATGATAATATCTTATACAATTATATTATACAAAAAATTAAAAATCAATATGCTTTTATAGTTTAAAACATAAAAATTTGCAAATTAAACTTGACAAATTTTGTAAAAGTGCTAAACTTTGCATTTGGAATATACAATGTATAAAACATTTAAATTTAGGAGATGACCCCATTTGCAAGCACTACTTTCTTTATCGGTAGCAGTTTTTGCGGGACTAATGCTTTCACGTCTGGCAAAAAAAGTACAACTTCCTGCCGTTACTGCCTACCTTGTAGCAGGTATTTTAATTGGTCCGTACGGACTTGGCGCGTTAGGTATTAAAGGGCTGGGCTTTGTTAGCATGGCCGATATTAAAAGCTACAGTATTTTATCGGACGTAGCTTTGGGCTTTATTGCTTTTTCTATTGGTAATGAGTTTAGACTAAAAACCCTAAAGCACACAGGCAAGCAAGCAACCGTAATAGGTATTGTTCAGGCCGTTACCGCAACCGTTTTGGTAGATGCTGCATTAATAGGTCTTCACTTTGCAATGCCCGAGGTTTTGCCGCTAGAATCGGCAATAGTTCTTGGTGCAGTGGCCTCTGCTACGGCTCCCGCCGCAACCTTAATGGTTGTTCGACAGTACAAATCAAAGGGCCCGTTAACCGATATTTTGCTACCTATAGTTGCTCTAGACGATGCCGTAGGTCTTATTTTGTTTGCAGTATCTTTCGGTATAGCCAAAGCGCTCATAGCAGGCCATGTAGATGTTTTATCGGTAATTTTAGAGCCCGTTTTAGAGGTTATTTTATCGCTCTTGCTCGGTTTTGTTATGGGATTACTCTTTACCTTCTTCGAGCAGTTTTTCCATTCTCGTTCAAAGCGCATAGCAATGAGCGTTACCTTTGTGTTGCTCACAGTTGCGCTTTCTATGGTAAGCTTTGAAATAGCAGGCATAAAAATCGCATTTTCATCACTTTTAGTTTGTATGATGCTCGGTACAGTATTTTGCAATATGTGTGACTTTTCAGAAGAACTTATGGACCGAGTTGAGCGTTGGGCAGCGCCGCTCTTAGTGCTGTTCTTTGTAATAAGCGGTGCCGAGCTAGAGCTTAGCGTGTTTAAATCGTCTGCCGTAGTATTTATTGGCTTTGTATATATTCTCACTCGTTCCATAGGTAAATATTCGGGAGCGGCACTTAGCGCTAAAGCTACCAAGTGCGATAAAAACATAGTTAAATACCTAGGTATTACCCTTTTGCCGCAAGCGGGCGTAGCGCTCGGTATGGCAATTAAGGCCGAGGAGCTTGGTGAGATTGGTATTATGGTAAGAAACATAACACTCTTCTCGGTGCTAATTTACGAGCTTATAGGTCCGTATCTTACAAAAATATCTCTTCAAAAGGCTCACGAAATCAACCCCGAGGGCAAAAAGAGCGCCCGTCAACCCAAAGCAAAAATTTAAGAAATAACTTTCCCTTGCGAGTACTCGCAAGGGCTTTTTTATGTGCTTATTACAATCGGTGTTGACAAAACTGAAAACAAACGCTATAATTGGTAAAAATTGGTAAATAAAAGGAGAGCGAAAAATGAAGAATTTGAAAAACAAGCTAATATCAATTATTCTTTCGGTTGTATTATTCATACAACCTCTGGTTGTTTGTGCAAGTGATGCAAATAACACCGAAGAAGAGCCGCTAAGCGTAGTTAGCGTGCAAAGTGTTAATGGTGAAAGGAACAAGTTAAGAATAACCCTTAACCGTCCGGCAAAGATAGATGAGGAAAATCTTGAGTTTTTTGTTACTCAAAATAGTGAATATACATCTAACGAGAAAATTATTTCATCCAGTATCGAACTTGTAGATTCATACGAATATAATAGCACAAGATACGCGCTTGCGATAGACGTTAATTTTGCAGTAGAAGTATATTCGGACGGATATATGTTTATATCCGACGAAACTTTTGACGGATATATTACCCCTATTTGCGATAACACAGGAGATTTACTTGTTGCAAACAATTCTTATAATAATTTTGATTCAGTAATGTGCTCTTATACGATAGAGAATATGCTTAGTCAAGTATTGTTAACGTCGGAGAATACGGCTACACTTAAATTTAATTGTGATACTGAGTTTTTAGGTAACCCTTGCGAATATATTGTTGTACAAGATATATCCGGAAATACTATATGCGCCAAGAGTATAGAAAAAACAGATATTGGCACCTATAAAGTTATATTTAACAGCGCGCTGTATGAAAACGGTAACATCGTAATAAGTGAAGCAGTTGCAGATGTTGACGAATACATGAATACTGTTTTAAGTGTTTCTGATGATAAAGGAATAAAAGCCAATAACCCGTCGTTAATAGGTGGCGACAGTATAGTTTTCACATACACAAATAACTTTATATATGCCTTAGATGTTAAATTTTTAGAGCTAAACAAGGCAAGAATTACATTTTCTAAGCCTATAAGCTTCAACACGCAAAACCCTGAAACTTTGTTTAGCATATCAGAAAATACCGAAATTAGTTCTCGCGTGTCTTATGCAGAGCAGGTTGTGGCTACCGACGAAAGCGGTGCTGTGTATGATGTCACCTTTGATTCTAATATAACTACAGACGGTTATATTAGATTAGTTTGCTCGGTTGACGGAACATCAACAGTTGTTTTAGGTGACGGCAAACAAATTTTTACACAAAATTTTGATGATTCAGGAAGACAAATAGGCTTGTGTTTTATTGAATATAAAAAACAAGCAGATATTTTTTATGCTAAAAGGTTATCTCAAAATACTGTGCGCATTAAGTTTAATTCAGCTGTTGCAGACGAACAGTTATTGTTAGAAAACACTTTGCTTTTCGTAGACGGAGTACAATATTATCCACAAAGCATAACGGCTGTAGATAACAATGTTTTTGATATAGTCTTTGAATGCTCGGTTTTGGGCGGAGAAATAAAGGTTATACAACCTAGCTCTTCTGAAATTTTTGAAGATCGAGAATTCAATGGTGAAATTAACACTGTTGTAGCAGACTTTGCAGAACTTTTAGGTGCGGAAATTATAAATGAATATAAAGGTATCGTTCGCCTAAAATTCTCAGAGAAAGTAAATCTTAATAATAAAAACGTTCAGCTAAAATGCGTAACAGACACAGAAGTTATAACCCTATCTGCCGACGAAGAATTTTCTTGCGTTTATGAAGCGCCGGTTAAGTATAATGCTAACGAATATTCCAATAATGTTATTTTAAAATTTAACATTCCCACCGATGCAAATATTACGTCTTTTAGTATAACTATATCAGACCCAACGGCGCAAAATAACTTTTTTGATATTCAAACAATTTGTGATTATAGCTTTGCACCTTGTAAAAGCAATGATACGAGCAAAACGGTGTCTTGCGATACCGATATTTACGCAAAATTTGTTTCGGCATTGCCTAACGACAGTAATTCACTTAAAATTACATTTAGTGAGCCTGTTCAGTTTTTAACCCAAACACCTGAACAATTTATATACGCATATGATGCCCAACAAAATGACATAGTGGTAAAAGCCACAGAAGTTCAGTTGTCAGATGACGGCTTAAGCGGTATTATTACCTTTGAGCAAGATTTACCTTTGCTTGGCATGCTCTGCTTTGAAGAAAAAACAGCTGTTTTAAGTGACGATTACGACTGGTTTGCAGTTGGTGGCTTAATAAGGGCATTAAGTGGTAAAAATATAGAAGCTACCACAGGTTATTACGGCACCAAGAACGACTGCATAGAGTATATGTATGCATACCCATCGGCAAGTGCTTCGCACTTAACCGATCAAATTATTGACGATTCAAATATCAATTCGGACACTACCGAAAATCAAACCGAAACACAGGCTTCTTCGATAATTATTTCGGGTGATTACGAGTTCGATGTTTCAACTGGAACTATAGTTAAATATAACGGAACTGATACTGACGTAACTGTACCGTCGAGCATAAATTCGGTAGCCGTAGTAAAAATAGGCTCGCAGGCATTTAAAGATAACCTAAACATTAATACTGTTATTCTTCCCGAAGGAATTACGACTATTGACAAATACGCTTTTTACGGTTGCTCAAATATTACCGACGTTGTGCTTTGTAACGGACTAAAATATATTAACAGCTATGCTTTTGCAGAGTGCAAAAAACTTAGTAGTGTTATAATTCCTTCTTCAACATTGGTTATAGGCCCGTCAGCTTTCCGTAATTGTATAGCTTTAAGTAACGCTACAATGTCGGGCGAGCTTATGTATATATACGATTATGCTTTCTATGGTTGCATAAATTTAGATAATGTAATAATTCCAAATAAAGTACAGGCTATTTGCGATTATTCGTTCTCATATTGTGTAAATCTTAAAAACATATCATTTGCCGAAAACGGAGCTCTTGTAGAAATACGCACTGCTGCATTTAATAACTGCACTAGGTTGGTGAATTTAACTTTACCCGAGAGCATAATGCAGCTTGGTAATTACGCTTTTTCGTCTTGCACAAGCCTTAAAACCATAAACATACCGTCAAAAGTAGCACAAAGTGGAATAACGGCGCAAGCACTGTTTAGAAAATGTACCGCGCTTGAAACCTTTACAGTACCCGAAGGCATTACATATATTAACGATAGTATGTTTTACGGATGTACTTCGCTTAAAACCGTAATACTTCCCGAAGGCGTCACCAAAATAGGAAAAGATGCTTTTAACGGTTGTACAAATTTAGAGCAAATTAATTTTCCCGAAAGCCTTACTTGCATAGAGATAGAGGCCTTTTCGTCTTGCCAGAACTTAACCAAAGTATATTTGCCATCTGAAATGAATTCTATAGGTAACGGCGCATTTAAAGATTGTACAGGCTTAGAGTATATATCGTTACCGCAAGATATAAGCTTTATAGGCACGGGTATAGTAGAAGGCTGTGAAAACGTTATTTGCTACGTAAAACAGGGTACGTTTGCCCACGATTATGTGCTTAATAATAACCTGTTTTACAGTTTCCGCTCGCTTGCTACCATAACCGTAAACGATTATTTTACAGGCACAACTAATAACAATATAACAGTAACCGCTGTTGCAGAAAACGGTTATATGGAGGTTTGTGAGTATACCTTTACCGAAAACGGCAGTTATACCTTTACTGCGGTAGACAACGTTGGAAATATCGCAGAAAAAACTGTTACAGTAACAAACATCGACAAACGCTTTACTATAGACCAAAATGGTGTGCTTACATCTTATAACGCAAGCGAAGAGAATGTTGTTATACCCGAATCTTTAAACGGTATAACCGTAACCGCACTTGGAGAGTCATTGTTTAGAAACAAAACTAAAATGATTTCGGTTGAAATACCAAATACAGTAACCGAAATTAAAAATAATGCTTTTTACGGTTGTATAAAGCTTGTAAGTGTTACAATACCTTCCGGCGTTACAACAATAAGCCAACATGCGTTTAATTACTGTAACGCTTTAAGCGAGGTGGTTTTCGCACAAAACAGTGCGCTTAAAACCATAGGCGATTTTGCTTTTTGTAACTCTAAAAGTTTGCAGTCTATAACCTTACCTCGCGGTTTAGAGCAGTTAGGCGCTTACGCATTTGGCTCGGGCGCAAAACTTGCCCATATAATAATTCCGTCAAGCGTTTTGTCCATAGGTGCTAATTGCTTTAAAAACTGTACGGTTTTAGAATCGGCATATATTTCTGATAATACTACCACCATAGGCGCCAATGCCTTTGCGAATTGTAGCGCCCTAACAGTTTATTCGTTTGCCGATTCTGCCGCGGCAACGTACTGCACCCAAAACTCCGTTCCCTTTACAGCAATCACAATAGAAATAGCCATAAACGACTATACTACTACCCCCACAAACCAAAATATCAAAGTAACTGCTACGGGCGTAAACTGTACCCTAAGTAACTCTGAGTATGTGTTTACCGATAACGGTAGTTATACCTTTACCGCAATAGATATATTTTCAGACACTATTACCGAAACGATCACAATAACCAATATTGACCGCGTAGCACCCGTTATAACAATATTGCCTTATTCTACCGAACCCACAAGAGATAGCGTAACTGTTTATGCGTCTTGCGACGACGGCACACTTAATGCCGAATCATTTACTTTTACCGAAAATGGCGAATTTTATTTTAGGGCGATAGACCAAGCGGGTAATGGCTGTCAGTATACGGTAGTTATTAACCACATAATAGATTTTGACTTTGACCCAACAACCGGCACTATTTCAAATTATGTTGGAAGCGTAACCGGGTTTACTATACCGTCATATGTCGATGGTGTGGCGGTAACCACTATAGGTAGAGAGACTTTTATAAACAATACCGATTTGCAATCGGTCACAATTCCCGACACCGTAACAAAAATAGATTTTGCGGCATTTTCGGGTTGCGAAAGCCTAACGCAAATAACCTTGCCAAATAGTCTTACATATATCGGCTCTTATGCTTTTAGCGGGTGCCCGTTCGTGAGTTTTGATATGCCCGACAGTGTAACCACTATGGAAAATGGCGCGTTTATAGGATGTACCGCACTAAAAAGCATAGACCTGTCTGAAAATCTTACAGTAATTTCTGACCATGCGTTTTACGAATGTACGAGCCTTACAAGTGTTTATATTCCTCTTAGCGTTACCGAAATACAGTATTCTGCATTTGAAGATTGTACAAGCCTAAAACATTTAAACTGGTTTAATGGAATGTATACCAACGCACAAGCTATACGAGCAAGCGCGTTTAAAAACTGCGCACTTACTACAGTTACTATACCTTGGGGTGTTTATACTGTTGAAAGTAATGCGTTTTCAATGCCATCGCTCGAGGCCGCTATTATATTGCCCGACTATGAAAATTTACAAATACACGAGAATGCTTTTGGAAATGAGTCTAATATAGCAATATTATGCGAAAGCGCAACTGCTTTGCAAAGCGCAATTGATAACGGTCATAAAAACGTTGCTTTGGGTACAACAACTATTGAAAACGGAACAATATCCTTTGGCCGAGACCTTGTTATCCCCCATGATGTTAAATTAACCATATTACCCGGAACAAGATTGCATTTTGCGGACGGATACGGCATAACAGTAAACGGAACTTTAAAAGTACCCGAAAGTTCTTCAAACAACCCCACCAGCATAGGCGGTGATATATATTGGAAATCTATTACGGTTAATGAGTTTGGTATATTCGATGTTGCAGATTTACTCGTAGGTAATGCAAGCGATCATATTCTTATAAAAGGCAACGCAACAATATATAACCTTATGCTGTATGGTACTATTCAAATTCAAAATACAACTTACATAAAATTAGACAATTCACATATTATCGGCTCTGATCAAAAACGTGGCGATGTCATTGTAACTGGAACTCGAGCAGAACTTTTTGAAATATACAATTCTGACGTACTCCACGACATAGTATTATCCTATACAGGTGCTGCCGACACAAATATCTTGAATTCTAGAGCAAGATCTGTTAAAATTAATGGTAATATATCTGCAAACGTAAATATAATAGGTTGTAACATCAACACGCTAGCGTCTTATGGCGTGGGTATCGACGTAGTATTAAACAGCGGAGTTTGCGTAAATATTGAAGATACCGTAATTGAATTTTCTCAGCACACACCGCCCGGCAATAATTCCAATGCAGACACATTGGCGTTAGGTATAAAAATAACCAATGCCGACGGAAATATAAATGTATTAGGCAGCACCGTAAACTATGCCGATTACGGTATATATTCCAACATAACCTCGGGTAGCGGCAATATAAATATAGGCAGTGCTAATAATCCTAATACTTTAGGTTCGGTTTATTTAGTTGCGGTATCCTTAAATACCGAAGCAGCCTCAACCGCTAATATATCGGTAGTGGGTAATAATATTATATATCCTGTTGGCAGCTTTAAGAGCGCAGTGTCTATTTATAGCACTTCAAATGGCGACATAACCGTTAATGATAATAATATTCAAAATGTATTTATAGCAATTGATGTTGCTAATTTTGGCAACGGCAACCTTACCGTTAATAATAACCTTGTGTCAAATGCCTCTATGGGAATGCAAATTAATAATCAGGGCACAGGTTTAGTAAAAATAAATTATAATGATATATCAACTTATACCCAGTACGGTGTCTATATTGCAAGTGCCGAAAGTGAAAGCGTAAGCCTTATAGGCAACTATTTGGCGGCATATAACACCCAGCGAGAAACGTATCCGGTATATGTAAATCTTGAAAAATTTAATTCCGATTTTTCGTTGGTTTTTGGTAATAGATTTATACAAAACAAATATAATACTATAGTAATAAATGGCACGTTAAAGCACGATATGTCGTATAACGGCGACCTGTCTGTTTTGTTTGGCGGCATAGACCTAAACGGTCATAGCTTAACAGTAGAAGGTATGCTTTACCATTTAGACGGCGATATTCGTATAAATAACGGTAGCCTTACAGTTAACGGTAAATATGTGCTCGGCGAAAATGCTAGTCTTTATTTAGACGGCTATGACGATTTAAAGAGATTATCTTTAAACAATTATGCATTTAATAATACTTTAGGCATAGTCCGTTCTAATATAGACCTAACCCCTAACGCATATGTAACCGAGCAAAGTACTGTGTTAAACGGCCCGGGCGAAGATTATTGGAATGTTGCTTCTTCCGATGTAATCAACAACGTATTTGTTAACGTTTTATGGAGTGAAAACGGCTATAACTATGTAGAATATCCTTATTACGACGATAACGGTATTTTTGTAAGACTTAAAAGGGGATATATACCTGTTGATGCAGTTAATTATAATATTGATATTAACAGATATCCAAGAACAAACCAATATGTAAACAGCGGCATTATATATGATATGCCGTCTACACAAAGTTCTGTAGTTGATAGGGTTTATTCGGCAATTACGGTTACTGTTTTATATATTGAAGGAGAATTTTCATATATAGAGTATGAATATAACTCTACCGCAGGAAGCGTTGCATATAAACGCGCATACATATTAAGCAACCAAGTTGAAAACAATGCTAATGCAAAAAGAATTATACTGTCTAAAACAGAAATTAACCTAGATATTAGCAGTGAACAAACAGGCATATATAAACTCAATATGTCTTTTAGACCAATTTTTGCAACCAATGTAGAGGTTGGGTTTAGAGGCTACGATATAAATGTTGTTGAAGTTGACCCCGACGGTACAGTTTACGGTGTAAATGCCGGAACAACTGTGGTAACGGTTTACCTAATAGAAAACCCGGATGTTTTAGCAACCTGTAAAGTGAACGTTTGTGATAGCAGATATGCCGACACACATGCGGGTCAATTAGAAGTAAAGGTAGAATCAACACCTGCAGGAGAAGAGAAAAAAATAAAACATATTCTTACATGTAAATGTTGCGGTGCAGAATTTTTACATCCCGAACATCAAGATGCAGATATATTAACCGAAGCAGATTTTATTACTGTTACAGCATTGCTTGGCTTGGCTATATCAGATCAGTTTAGTGTCAATGAGCGTCATGCCGAAACCTGTTATAGAGCGGTTGATAAAATACGTTCAAAATACAGTGGATATCAACATAAAAATTATAAAAACTTATGCGCAAGCCCGTATATTTATACGTATGACAAGGATACACTTCGCACAAACATTGAAATAGGCACTAAAGAGTATCATGAAATTACACAAATTGGCGAGGCTATGCTCCTCAATATAGATGATTTTTTGCCAGCATCCGTTACTGAATTGTTAAATATCAAATCAGGAACACTTCAAAATATAGAAAAATTTGTTAGATTACAAGCCCTTTATCTGGAATTCAAAGAAAAACCCATTACTTTTTTTAATGTTGCTTATTTTTTAAAGGAATTTCTTGGTGTTATTAGTGTAGAAAAGATAATATTGAAGCTTATTAATGACGAAAATATCAAAAACTCAATAATGCGAATAGCCAAAAATTCTAATGTTTATATTCAAATAGCAACGTTTTTATATGATTCTGGAGAAACATATGTTAAAAACTATGTTACACCAGGCACAGTAATGGTTAAAATACAAATCGATAGTGATACTGCACGAACGAACTTTGTGGGTCATTATGATATGTATTTTGATTATGTAGAAATTTTTAGTGAATCCCTGGAACAAAGCGAACGAACCGAAAGTTTGACAACAACAAATGGTTTTTCACATTCATATTTTGGTTATCCAGATTCGGATGAAAATGATAATGAAAACTATCTGTATTACCAAGGTGGTTATTCGTCGGACGATTTGATATGAGGAGAAATTGGTGATGATCACATTTACAAAATTCAAAGTATTACGGTGTAGATGTCCGTATTGCGGCGAAAAAACTGTTGTTCCGAGAATGCAAACGAGGTACGGAAGCTCATTTAAAACCATAGTGCCCACATCATTAACTGAATATAGATGTTCAAATTGCAAAAATCAAGTATATAAAACATTTCATTATAAATTTCGTTATTTAACTTGTATTAGCAATTTTCCCGGTATAACATATTTTTGTTTACTTTTATTTTGTTTGCCATTTAGTTTTATATATAACGTCTTTGTAGCATGCGCTTTATTGATTATATTGACAAACATTTGGTATATAACAATGTATTTTTGTATGCATTGCGATTTTTTAAAAATTTCAGAAAGGCGACAGCGTGATAATATAATTATAGAGTTTGCAAATTCTGTTCCGTTAAAGAAAAACACGAACGAATATATTTGTGAGCTTAAATATAAAAAATTATCAAATAAAGAACAAACGTACATTATTTTTGATGATCTATATCAAGAACAAGAAAAAAGATTAAAATTTTGTATGGTAGCGGGCCCAACTCCGCACGTAGAAGATCAAGTCGAAGTTGTTACAAACAAAGGCAATGTGTTTTTGGGTAAGGTTGTTGAGGTAATTCCTAAAACTGAAAACTATTCAAATGTTACGAATCTTCAAAAAGACAACTCTAAAAAACAAAAAAAGCATAAGTTTTTATGTCCGTATTGTGGAAATGATGCTGTTATCAATAAAATGCAAACCAAACCGGGTTTGGCATATAGGTTAGTTGACCCCGCATTGTTTACTGATATTCAGTGTTCAGACTGCGGAGCGGAGATATATAAGAAATTCAATTATAAATTTTATTGTCTCTCTTGTGTTACTTCGCATCCGTTTATAACATGGTGTGTGTTATTATTGATGTGTGTGGTATTCACTTGTTTGTGCCAAACCTGGTTGGCATTTATTCTAATGCCCGTTTTTTTAATAGTTTGGTATATAGTAATGTATTTTTGTATGCATTGTGATTTCTTTAAAAGCTCCGATCGCAAGCAAAGAGACAACATTCTAATAGAGTTTGATAGCTCCGTTCCTTTCAAAAAGAATACTAACGAATATGTTTGTGAGCTTAAATATAGCAAACTGTCGAATAAAGAAAAAACATACATTATTTTTGATGATACATATAAAGGCGTGGAAAAAACGTTAAAATTTTGCATTGTCACAGGACAAACGCCTTGCTTAGATGATGCGGTAAGGGTTATTACAAAAAACGGAGACACTTTTGACGGAAGAGTTATAAAGGTTATACCAAAAACACCCGCATACCCAAGCATCATTCCCGAACAAAAAGTCGCCGATACTATTCCTAAAAAGCGCAAAAACTGGCAAGACCCCGATTATTTTAATTAGTAAAAAGTTTCTAAAAAGGAGCAATATATATGAAACATATTTTTAAAAAATCTATATGTTATTTAAGCGTTTTGTTAAGCGTTGTTCTTGTTGCAACGTCTTTAGTAGGATGTGGCGCTTCTCAAGCTAATAAGTTCGGTAATATAATAGGAAATATTAACGGCAACGGTGGTATTGCTACAAAACAAGGCGAGTGGATATATTATTCCACTCTTAGCGGAATGTATAAAACTAAAAACAACCAAACCCCACAAAAACTTTATGATAAAGAAGCGGAATATTTAAATGTTTCGGGTGATTGGCTTTATTTTTGCGATGCAGAAACCCACGAAGTTTATAAGATGAAAACCAACGGAACCGGCCTCGAACTTTTAATAGAAAATGCAGGTTATCTTTTTTATGCTGATGGATGGCTGTATTATACCGATATTAGTTCTCGGTTGCGCAGAATTAAGCCCGACAAATCGCAAGAGTCTGTTATAATTGACGATTCTGTTATTAGAATTAACATAACAGATGACAAAATATATTGCATGACGATGGACGGCCTTTGTATATGCAATTTAGACGGTAGTGACCCTATAATCAAAAGCACATATGCCAATACTCAAGCTATGATAATCTACGAAGACTACTTATATGCTACCGGTACTATTACAAAGTTAAGTGTTAATGATGTGTTTGATGACCCGGTTGACCAAGTAACGGTTGCGCCATCAGGAACCCTTATAACTATAGAGAATGATTGGCTTTATTATAACAATATGTGGGGAGATAAGTGCATTTACAAGGTTAAAACAGATGGTACCCAGCTTCAAAAACTAAACGATATAAAATCTGGTAATATTGGTGTTGTTGGAGATTGGATATATTATTCATCTGCCAAACTCAATGAGTACTATAAAATGCGTATAGACGGCAGTGATAATCAATTGCTCGAATAAAGCGCACGAAATCACCCCCCACAACACAGGGGACGGTTCTGTGTGTTGACGAAATCACCCCCGAGGGCAAAAAGAGCGCCCGTCAACCCAAAGCAAAATTTTAATTTATATCTTAGTGTACAAAAGCAACCTAAATTTTTGTTTAGGTTGCTTTTTTATTTTCAAATGTATATAATTATTTTGTATATAACCTTGTGTTTTAGAAAATTAAATTAACACAAGAGAACCGTCCCCTTGTGTTCTTATTATAAATATGAGCCTGGAACCGGACTAATTTAAAGGAGGGGTTGTATTGCAATTTAGATGCCCGTATTGCGGAGAATTGTCTTTTTCTGCTGCTCAAAAAGCGGGAATGGTAACCAGCCCGGTTTTGCGTCCTGTTCACAAGTTTTTTGCTATGTTTAGAAACAAGTGCGCTAATTGCAAAAATGAAGCTATAAAAGAAGCAAATAAATTTTGGAAAAGTGACATTGTTTTTTATGTAATTCTTGGTTTGGCCTTTATTCCTATTGTATTGGTGGTGTTGATACCGTTTATTTTCTTGTATTTGTATTTCTTAACGCATTACGATATGATTGAAGACGAAAAGCAAAAAAGAGATAATATTATAGTGCAATTTCCTGATGTGTTGCCGTTTAGAAAAAATACAAATGAATATATATGTGAAGTAAAATTTGAAAGAAGCCAACAAATAGAGAAAACGTATGTTATTTTTGACGATAGATATAAGAGCTACAAAAAAACAATAAAGTTTACTATGGTGGCAGGCAAAACGCCCAAGCAGAACGAAAAATTAAGAATAATTACAAATGACGGACAGTATCCTTGCACAGTTTTAGAGGTTATTCCAAAGGAAAAAGAAAAAAATTCAACTTCCGAAGAGCCGTCATACCGTTTAGAGCAGGTGGATGCAATAAATTCAACCACAAAAAAACGCAAAAACTGGCAAGATCCCGATTATTTTAATTAAAGCAAAAAGCAACCTAAACAAAATTTAGGTTGCTTTTTTTTTGTTTTTAATGTAAATAATTGTTTTGCCAATAAATTCTAATGCTAACTATATGTATCAAAGGGTTGCTTTTTTTATAAAAAAGATATATAATTAACTAAATATATTCAAAGAGAGGGGCAAGCATAATGAACAAAGCTTTAAGAAATACACTTATTGTCTTGTTTTTTGACATTTTAATTATAAATTTATCGGTTTTGTTCGGCGCCTTAATTAAACACGATTTTGAAATTTCTGTTGCGGTCGCAACACATTTAAAAGATTTAACCCTTTATTTGCCGTTTAGAACTGTCTTATTTGTGGGCACTTTCTTTGTGTTTAGAATGTATAGATTTGTTTGGAGCCTTGTTTCTACAAAGGATGTTGTTCAAATATTCTTGGGCGTTACAGTAGCATCGCTTTTTGATGTTGTTTTAACTTATATTTTAAAGGTTAACTTTAAGCTTAGCGAAATATTTATTATTTATCTTTTAAACATTATTTTCGTTACACTGTTGCGCCTTTCGTACCGCACCTTTAAAAGTATTAGAGCTGTGTCGGGCCGCAAAACTACCGAGAGCATACCAACAATGGTAATTGGTGCAGGTAGTGCGGGCAGTATTGCTGTTAGAGAGCTTTCTGAGTCCGACAAAATAAACACCCGCGTTTGCTGTATTGTAGACGATAATCTAACCAAGGTTGGTAAATACATAGATGGCATTAGGGTTGTTGGTACTACCGAACAAATACCCCATTTTGTTCAAAAATACGGTGTAAAAAGCATAGTGCTTGCAATTCCGTCGGCAAGCAGTAATGAAAAAAAACACATTTTAGATATTTGCAAAACCACAAAATGTTCCCTTAAAATTTTACCCGGTTTATATCAAATGATAAACGGCGAGTTGCAGGTTGGAAAAATTAGAGATGTCGAAATAGACGACCTTTTAGGCCGCGACCCCATTGTAATAGATAACCGCAATATTTTAAACACCTTAACCGATAAGGTCGTTTTAGTAACCGGTGGCGGTGGCTCTATTGGTAGTGAGTTATGCCGTCAAATTGCCCGTAATTTGCCTAAAAAACTTATAATTTTAGATATTTACGAAAACAATGCTTACGAAATTCAGCAAGAATTATTGCGCGAGCATCCGTTACTAAACTTAGAAACTGTTATTGCCTCGGTGCGTGACGAAGCTAGAATAGATAGTATTTTTGCAACATATAATCCGCAAATAGTGTTCCATGCTGCAGCCCACAAGCATGTGCCATTAATGGAGAATAGCCCAAATGAAGCGGTAAAGAACAACGTTTTTGGTACCCTAAATGTTGCAAAGGCGGCCGATAAATACGGTGCAGAGAAGTTTATACTTATCTCTACCGATAAAGCCGTAAATCCCACCAACATAATGGGCGCAACCAAGCGTATGTGCGAAATGGTGGTGCAAACCATAAACCAAAACTCGTCTACCGAGTTTGCCTGTGTTCGTTTTGGTAATGTGCTTGGGTCTAACGGCTCGGTTATTCCGCTGTTTAAAGAGCAAATTAAAAAGGGCGGACCGGTTTGCGTTACACACCCCGATATTATACGTTACTTTATGACTATACCCGAAGCTGTATCGTTAGTGCTCCAGGCGGGCGCTTATGCTAACGGCGGTGAAATATTTGTGCTCGATATGGGACAACCTGTTAAAATCGACGACCTTGCCCGCAACCTTATAAGACTTTCGGGCTATACACCCGATGTTGATATTAAAATTGAGTACACGGGACTACGCCCGGGTGAGAAGCTTTATGAGGAGCTTTTAATGGGCGAAGAAGGCCTTTTAAAAACCGAAAATAAGCTTATATACATAGGCAAGCCTATAGAGTTTAGCGCCGAAGAATTTGCCGAAAATCTTGTTAAGCTTAAAAAGCTTTGCAATAAAAACTCGGCCGATATAAAACAAGCCGTAGCCGAAATTGTTGGCACATATACTATAGATAAACACTAAAATATAACCGCACTGTTTCCAAAATATAAACGGTGCGGTTTTTGTTCACAGCATAATATAAATTAATGACAAAATAAGCCACTCGTCTGCCTCATCGTTAGCCAGAAGCAGTAAAATTCCTAAAATAAGCGCCCGCTCAGAATCTATCGAAATGTTTTTTAAATTAAGAAGACCGAGCAACTCTTTAGAGCGGCTTTTAGGTCTTGTGTTAATATTACTTTCTTGTGCTTTAGAGTGTTCGGGCTCTAGCTCTTTTTGCTTGGGGTTTGTATAAGAGCTCTCTTTTCTTTGCTGGTTTATAACTCTGTTTTGCGCCGCACTGGTTAATTTTTCAAAGGTGTCTCTGTCCATAAAAAGCCCCTAAATATTTATAAGCCCACTGTTTTTTAATATGGGTGCAAGTCTAATAAGCCGCAAAATTTTAACTGCGGTGTCCACTCTTGTTTGCCGCTCGTCTTTCAAATGTGGGCGCAGAGCAAGTAAAAGCCGCACCGACTCATCATCGGCCCCTAAATTAGCATTACCAACCGCCGAAATTAAAGATGAAAGCCCCTTAGCGCTACCTATTAAATCCTCAGCAGAGCTTGTGGTTGATGGTGGTTTTTCAGGTTCGCTTTGGTTAAAAAGTTGTGATGCCATGCTTTGTAGCATCTGCATTTTATTTGGGTCTGCTAAAATATCAGAAATGCTTTTATTTATGTCGTCCATTGTTATCACCGCCTAAAATAAGAGCCTTAAGCAACTCTTTAGCCTTAGGGGAAGACAGTATCTGCTCGGTAGCGGCCTTGTCTTTTAAAATGGTGTTTAGTTTATTTTTTTGTTCTTCACTCAAAGAATCTAACATCTTTTTAACGTGTTCAGGGTTAACGTTAGACTTAAAATCTGAATTCATATTATCACCTCAAAAATCTTTACATTTTTATTATATGAAAAACTGCAAAAAGCTATGATTACTTTACAACAAAGCAAAAGTGTGTTAAAATACAAGTAATTATATTTTAGGAGAATTGGTATGTATCAAAAATACATAAAACGCTTTTTAGATGTAGCGCTTTGCTCGCTTGCCTTGCTGGTTATTTGGCCTATATTAGCAATAGTTGCCTTGTTTGTAAAAATCAAACTCGGCTCGCCGGTCATTTTTGTGCAACAGCGCCCCGGCAAAGGCGGAAAAATATTTAAACTTTATAAATTCCGCACAATGACTAATGAAAAAGACCAAGACGGCAACCTTTTGCCATCAAAACAACGTCTTACAAGGTTTGGTAAAATTTTAAGAGCCACTTCGCTTGACGAACTGCCAGAACTTATAAATATTATTAAGGGCGATATGTCTATAGTAGGACCTCGTCCGTGGACGGTTAAGTATCTTAAATATTTCACACCCGAAGAGTATCGACGTCACAACGTGCGTCCCGGACTTACCGGCTGGGCGCAGGTAAATGGCAGAACGGCTGCTAATTGGGACCAGCGTATAAAGTACGATATAGATTATGTAGATAATCTTACATTTTTTATGGATATTAAGGTTATTTTCCTAACTGTTAAAAAAGTTTTTTGTCGTAGCGATATTGTAGAAACAAGCGCACAGGGTAATTTTGATACATACAGAATAAAACAGTGGGAAGAAGGCATAGTTCAGAAACCTGCCGATTTCGAATAATTTAATTGGAGTAGTAACGTGGAAATAGGAAGCGAATTTGACCTATCTAATATTTTTTTAGATAAGCAACAACCCAAAGCGTTTTGCAGTAATGCTGCATATTTTGCCACGGGCAGAGCGGCTATTTACGCCGCTATAGAAGACATTAAAACTCAAAAGCGCATAAAAAAAGCGTATTTACCCGATTACTGCTGTTTTTCTATGGTAGAGCCGTTTATAAAAAACGGTATAGAGGTAATTTATTACGAGGTTGTCTTTTCTAACGGTGGCATAGAATATAAAATAGATTTTAATGAAAATTTTGATATATTTTTTGCTATGAGCTATTTTGGTTTTGAAGAGTCTAACCAAGACCAAATTGTTTTAAAACTAAAGCAAAAGGGCGTAACGGTTATAGAAGATATAACTCATAGACTTTTATCTAACCGCCGTAGTAATGCCGATTATTTTGTGGCGAGCATAAGAAAATGGGTTGGAGTATTTTCGGGCGGAATGCTTGTAAAGGCCAACGGCACCGTGCATAATGGCAAAGTGCCGATTAGTAAAGAGTTTTTACAATTAAAAGAATCGGCAATGAGCAAGAAACTGCAGTATTTAAACTCGCAAGACAAGTCTAACGATAAAAAGGCAGAGTTTCTAGACGAGTTTTCGCGTGCCGATACAATACTGTGTACCGATTGGCAAGACAGAGCGATCGATGAAAAGAGTCTTAATCTAATAAATCATATTGATAAAACAGCAATAGCAAATCGCCGCCGCGAGAATGCAAAAATAATCTATACGGCAAAATGTAAAAACTTGCGTTTTATGTTTAATCTTAAAGACGCTGATGTACCTCTTTTTGTACCCGTAATTTTCAACAGCCAAGATGCTCGCGACGCAATGCGAAAAAGGCTTTGCGATGCAGATGTTTACTGCCCTATACATTGGCCTAACGAAACGAATAGCACTAATTTAATATATACGAAAGTTTTATCTATAGTTATAGATCAGCGCTATAATAAAAATGATATGCAACGAATAGTAAACATTTTAGAAAATTTTGCATAAAACAAAAGCACCAAACATTTTTTAGGGTTTGGTGCTTTTTATTTTTCCAAAGTTTATTTTTATTTTTTGTGTCAATAATATTATCATAAATAAATTTTAAAAGGAGTATTTATGAAATATTATAATTCACCAAAGAAAAACCGCTCAATGTCGGTGTATATAATTTTGTCACTCTGCCTTGTAGCCTTGGGCATTGGCGCCAAAACCCTAATGAACGCTATTGAGTCAAAGCCGAGCGATACAAGCAGTGCGGGGGATACTACAACCTCCATTAGCGGTAATGTTAATAATATTATATCTGATATAACCTATTCCGACATTTCTTCTACCGATGATGTGAGCAAAGAGCCAGCTCCTCAAAGCAGTAATAAGCCGGTCGATAAACCGGTATCGAGTGAGCCAAAAACAACCGTAGCAAACTACTTTGTGCTACCCGTAACAGGTAATATTATTAAGGGCTTTAGCGAAAGCGAGCTTCAGTATTCGGCTACTTTTAACGATATGCGCTTACACCTCGGTATAGATATTGCGGCCGATAACAGCACCGCCATAAAATCGGCGGGTGACGGCGTAGTAAAAGAGGTTACAACTAACGACACATTTGGAGTGACGGTTGTAATCGACCACGGCAACGGTATAATAGCTAAGTACAAAGGCCTAGAAAAAGAGCCGCTTGTAAAAGCGGGCGATACAGTCCACGCAGGCACCGTTATAGGCTCACTAGGTACTGTCCCGTGCGAAAGCTTAGACCAAGCGCATTTGCACCTAGAGTTTACTAAAGATCAAAAACCTGTATCACCATTAAAAATAATGGGAATGGAAGAATAAAACAAAAAGCACCGAGAAATCGGTGCTTTAAAAATTATTATACATTATACGAGCTATCTAACTCTTTTAATTCGTTAAACGAATCTATTTCTATAATATCGTCAAAGGTACATTCTCTAACTGAGAGCGAGTAGTTTTCCTTTTTAAAGTCTAGCGGCACTTGGTCCCAGTAACGCTCCTTGCCGCCTGGGGAGGTGTAAACTGCTTCAACATCAGACTGTAGCTTTTTAGCATCTTCTTTTGACCAGTACGAAATTCCGTACATATGGTAGCAGTCGGTACCGCCAACAGCAACCTTTGTTACCTTGCCGTTTTCGGTGTATAAGCACCAGTCGTCTGTGGTCTTAACCGGAACACCAAGGTAGTTAGATGAGTACTGATATTTTGTTATAAGTTTTTTATTGTAAAGCAAAATATCGGCCTCAAAAATATAGGTGTTTTCACACAGTGCGTCTTTTGCCTTTAAAACCGAAGAAATATTGTTTGCTTGGTTGTAAAGCGGATTTTCTATAAACTTAATGTTCGGGTATTTGTATAAAAGTTGGTCAAACTGCTCGCCTAAATATCCGCGAACAAGGTAAATTTGGTCTATACCGGCCGCCACTACGGCATCTAAGAGCGAATCTATAATGCGCTGGCCCTTAACCCTAACCAAAGGCTTTGGAGTATTAAGTGTTACGGGCACCATTCTAGAGCCAAAGCCTGCAGCGATAAATATTGCGCGGCGCACTCTGTAGGGCTCTAATGCCTCTAAGCCCTTATCGGTAATCTTGCCGTTTTCTACAAGACCGTTGGCACAAAGCTCAGACATAAGCTTATTAACCGTACCAACCGACATATTTGTAGCATTAGCAATTTCTCTTTGTGTGGTAGAGCCATTTATAGTGGTTAAATAATTTAATATATCAAATGTCTTCTTGGTCATTTTATATTCTCCTTGGCTTTATGCGGAAAAGAGCCTTAACTATAATGTTAACAATAAGTATTGCAAGAGAAACAATAGCCGCACACTCAAGCTGCATATTTGCTTCAAACTGGTTAATCATTAAGGCTATTGGTTTTGTAGATGTGGTTGATAGGAACGAAACGGCCGAAATAGTCATCATACTGTTTACAAAGAAATAGCTTGCCATTTCGCAAACGGTGGGCATACTTTGTGCTAAAAATACGTCTTTTATCATACGTATTCTGCTAATACCCATTGTTTTACCAACATCTTCTAGGTTTTCGTTAATCTTAGAGAGCGAGTTGTAAATCATCATATAAGGCGATGCCACAAAGTGTACAATATTAACCGCAATTAAAATTGCAATGGTGTTGTACATGGCCGTACCTGAGAAGCTCATAGCGTATGATAAACCTAAAACCATACCCGGAATAGCCGCCGCGGTTATTAAAATTAAATGCAAAACCTTAGAAAGCTTTGTCTTAGCTCTGGCTGTTAAATATGCCGATAAAAAGCAAACTGCAGTACCAACCAAAGCCACCGCAACCGATATTATAAGCGAGTTTATAAGGTATGTGCCGGCCTCCATAGATAAAGCCTTTTCTATATTTTTTAAGGTGAGGGTTAAATCTATGGGGTATTTTTTTGCAAAGCCCAAAGCGCCAAAGCAGAATATAGGCACAATAACAACAAGGCTTATAATTGAGCAAAAGATGTATGCAAAAATTTTAGAGAGCGGCTTATTGCTTGGCTCAAATGGTTTTATAACAAAGGTCATGTTGCCCTTGTCTTTGTTCATTAAATCTAACAAGAAGGCAACAACTGCAGGAATAAGCAATAGCGCGCCAATTACCGCACCGCTTTTAAATTCTAGGCGGCCAATAACCTCTTCGTACATTAAAACCGATAACGTTTTGTACTTGCCGCCAATAATAAGCGGTACACCGTAGTCGGTAATTATCATAGTAAATACCGCAAAAATTATAGAAATAAGCGGTTTTCTAAGATATGGCAGCGTAATAGCCGAAAAACGTCTAAACGAGCCTAAACCTAAAATTTTAGCGGCCTCGTACGGAGAATAGTCTTGATACTTTAAAATGTCACTTATCATAATAAAGGCAACGGGGAAAGCGTACATAACGCTACCCGCAACAATGCCCGTAAAGCCGTAAATAGAGGTGCTCAAATTCAGCGCACGCGTTAAAATTCCGTTATTGCCAAGTACAATTAAAAGTCCCATACCGTGCGATATCGACGGAATAAGCATGGGCAAGGTAAAAATAATTGTAAAAAAGCCCTTTAGCTTTATGTTTGTTCTAGATATACAAACCGCTAAAGTAAACGAAATTGCAATAGTAATTACAGTTGCCACTAAGGCTGTAATAAGCGAGTGTGTAACGCTCGGTAAAAACTGAGCGCTTGTAAATATCGCTTTTGCACTTGCACCGTCTATGTGGGAAAGCATTGTTATAAGCGGTAGCAAAATAAATACCGCAAAAATGCTTATAAATATAAGTTTAGAAACTATATCTAAACCCTTATGCTTTATACTTTGCATAGCCTACCTCACGTACTTTATAAGCGAATCTATTTTTTTGCGCAAATTCGCATTAACAAAGTTTTTAACGTAATCGTCGGCAGGGTTGTCTATAATGTTTTCGGGGGTATCAATCTGAATAAGGCGCGATTTATCCATAACCATAATTCTGTCAGATAGCGCAAAGGCTTCTTCTTGGTCGTGGGTTATGTAAATACAGGTTGTGCCAAATTCCTTTTGAATTTTCTTAAGCTCATCCCTTAGCATTAGTCTTGTTGCAACGTCTAATGCGCTCATGGGCTCGTCAAACAAAATAATGTCGGGATTAAGCACTAAGGTTCTTGCAATAGCAACACGCTGTTGCTGACCGCCCGATAATTCGCCCGGCTTTTTGTTTTTGTGTTCACTTAGTCCCATTCGCTCTAAAATGGCAAGAGCTTTTTCTCTGGCACCGTCGCGGGTTGCCTTGTTAATTTTAAGAGCATATTCGGTGTTTTTTAAAACGCTCATATTTTCAAACAGAGCATAGTTTTGGAATACAATACCCATACCGCGCTTAGATGCATCAATATTTGTAATGTCCTCACCGTCTTTTAGAATCTGACCGCTATCTGCAGAAAGCAAGCCTATTAAGATTCTAAGTAGTGTAGTTTTACCGCAGCCCGACGGACCTAAAATCGATAAAAATTCACCGTCATAAACATCAAAACTGACATCGTTTAATGCGGGTAATTTGTCGTAAGTTTTGCAAAGATTTTTAATGCTAAGTTTAATTTCTGCCATTTTTATATCCTTAATACTTCCATTTTGTTAGTAGCGTGTCTTTTTCTTCTGGAGAAAGAGTGCCCATATCGGCATAGGTTATATCAGACGGATAACCCTCTACCTTTGCGGGACCCTCTTTATAAAGCTGTTCGGGGAATAACTCTTGGTTGTTAATTTTTGTATACTCGCCCGAAAGATAGGTAAATACCTCTTTTACAGCAGGTTTTTCTAATTTGCCCGCAATAACGCCCTGACCGTACATAGAGTAGGGTGAGCCCTCTGCAAAAAAGGCAATTTTTAGGTTAGAGCCGTTTTTGTTGGCGTTAACTGCCTGGCTAGTCATGCCAAGACCAATAGCAGCCTCTTTTTGTATAAGCTTGTTTATAGGACCCGAGCCCGAGGAAGAAAACTCAATAACATTTTCTGATAATTTATCAAAATAAGCAAGCGCCTTTTCTTCACCCCAAGCCTTACATAAAGACTGTAAGAACATAAAGCCTGTGCCCGAAGATTTGGGGTTTGGCATACAAATTAAATCTTTATATTCGGGCTTTAGTAGGTCTTCATAAGAAGTAGGAACTGCAATGCCTTTATCTTTTAAAGCCTGCTCATCTATAATAACGGCGCCGCCGTTTCTTACGTCGGGTCTATGAAAGTTACTGGGCGCAACATTATCTAAAAACATAGATTTATCAAATTCGCTCAAATCGGCAAGTAAGCCCTGCGACTCTAATTTTTGCAAATAGGGGTACTCAAGGTCATAGGTAATGTCGCATTCGGTAGCTTTGCCTTCACTTAAGAGCTTTGCGGCATGGTTACCGGTAGACATATACTCAATAACAATATTATAATCTGGGAACTCTTTATCAATGCGTTCCCTTAAATGTTCAATTCTAAAATCCTCGGCGCTGGTATAAATAATTACCTTTTCCTTTTTCTCGCCGCAGCCTGCAAATAGGCCTAAAACCATTAAAACGCAAAGAAGTAAAGATGCTAATTTTATAATTTTTTTCATTTTTGTCATTCCTTGTTCAGTTTTTAAAAATTTTTAAATTTTGTGAACGAGAGCCAAAATAAGCCAAAATAAGCCAAAATTCTCGTTTTCAAGCAGTATTGTACCATTAAACTACAAACAAGTCAACTGTTAATATATTCATTAAAACAATATGTTTTGTTCATTTTTTATTTATTTTAGCCAAAAAATGAAATAAACGCAAAAAACAAAACCCCGAAACCAAATATGGCTTCGGGGTTGAATGTCCTGAAATAATAGCAATTATCTCTTACTAAACTGAGGTGCTCTACGTGCGCCCTTAAGACCGTACTTCTTACGCTCTTTCATTCTTGGGTCACGAGTGAGAAGACCTGCTTTTTTGAGTGTGGGTCTGAGTTCAGCATCAAACTGTAAAAGACCGCGTGCAATACCATGACGAACTGCACCTGCTTGGCCCGATACACCGCCGCCTGCAACAGAGCACACGATATCGAACTTATCAGCAGTATTTGTTAAAGCAAGAGGCTGACGAACAATTAACTTTAAGGTGTCTAAACCAAAGTAATCGTCAATATCTCTGCCGTTAATGGTAATGTTACCGTTACCGTTGTAAATACGAACACGAGCGACAGAACTCTTTCTTCTGCCTGTTCCGTAAAAATAAGGCTTACCTTCAAACATTATTCTGTCCTCCTTCGTTAAAACTCATAAACTTCGGGCTTTTGAGCAGCATGAACATGCTCAGTACCCTTGTATACTCTAAGACGTGTAAGAGCAGCGCGGCCGATAGTTGTATCGGGCACCATACCCTTAACTGCGAGCTCCATAGCGAGCTCAGGACGGGTTGCCATAAGGGTTTTATACTGAACTTCCTTAAGGCCGCCAACCCAGCCTGTATGACGGCGATAATACTTGTCTTCAAGCTTATTACCTGTTAATACAACCTTGTCGGCATTAATGATTATTACGTGGTCACCACAGTCAACGTGGGGTGTGAATTCGGGCTTAATTTTACCGCGAAGTATATCTGCTGCCTTTGTAGCAACTCTGCCGAGCGGCTTGCCGGCTGCATCTAAAATATACCATTTGCGTGTAACTTGACCCGCTTTTGCCATATAAGTAGACATTTAGCTTTCCTCCTAATTTTGTGGCAGAATAAGACTGCCTTTTTGTGAGCCTATGTATGATACCACACATAAAACATAAAGTCAACACTAAATTTAGTATTTTTTAATTTATTTTTACCTAGCTCGTTTTTTCTTTTGTTTTCTTTAATTTGCTCGTTTTTTCTCACTTTCAATTTACAAAAAATCTTGAAATTTTTTCAAAAGGCAAAAAATATCCCCGCCGATTACTCGACGGGGTGAAATGGTTATTTATTTTTCGTCAAAATAAGCCTTGATATTTTCATTTACTTTTGCATTCATTCCGTTTGGCAGTAGCATTAAATCTTCTTTTATGGTGATATCGCCTATTGGAGCATGCTCGCCGCATAAGTTAAAAAAGACGTCCCAAGTTCCGTTAATTGATTCCTCTGACCAAATAACACCGTGCATTCCTTTATGAACCCCGTTTTTAGCATATTCTTTTTTAAACAAGTACTTCTACGCAATCAAGGTATTTCATTTCTATTCCCCTCGAAAGCCATTGGAATTTATTAAATGATGATGGGTGGTTTAATCACCAAATTTGGCTTTTATTTGTTCATTAACAATAGCGTGCATTACAGGAATAGTTTTTAAATCCTCTTCATTTATACTTATTTCTGCAATATCTTCTTTTTCTCCACATTGAGGGAAGTTAACAAGCCAATATCCGTTGGTTCTTTGTTCCAGACAAATCCAGCCTTGCATTCCTTTGTGAACTCCGTCTCTAACGTACTTTTCTTTTTCAACAATTACTTCTACGCAATCCATCATTTTCATATTATTTACCTCCATATGGTGTGGTCATTTGAATGTGACCGTTTGGATAAACCATCCAGCCTGTAAGAAATGTTACCTTTTGTGAATTATCTTTACGTGGTATTTCTACCCTTATGCTAATGCGTTGACCATCATGGTTTAATTTACCTAAAATGTAGTCGCCGGATATATATTTTTCCAGACATTGTTTTTCTATTTCATTTTTTAGCCACATAGCATCTGCCACGGTATATCCCCATTCTTTAAACAATTTTTCTTTGTTATGTGAATAGGCTTGTTGCGTATTAAATAAAAACGGATCAAACTTGCTATAAGCACTATTAGCGGAACTTTTAAATAAAACATCGTCGTAAGATACGTCCTTTAATATACAATGACAAAAAGGGTGGTGTGGCCATTTTGGAGTTTTGTCCTTTTTAAACCAACATTCATCAAGTTTTAAACATACCTCGCAATGATTATTGCTTAAATTTTTGTGTATCCATTTATTCCATTCCGGTGGTTCTGGTGGTATTTCTCCCCAAATTGCCGCTTTAAAAACATCCGATAAGTAATCCAACTGAATTTCTCCTTTATATTATAACATTTTTTAGCGCAAAAGCATAGTTTCTTTTTGCAAACTAAAATATATCATACACAAAGGTATAATGAGGTATAACGTTATGTCAAACAGTTAAGAGGTAAAAATAGAGGTGCTACGTATGGTACCCAAAAAATATCCCCGCCGAGTAATCGGCGGGGTGAAAACATATTATTTTATTTTATGCTGCAAGGGGTGTGCTTTTGTTCTTATTTCTTGTAATTGCTTGAACAATAACAACTATAGCTACCAGGCTAATTCCAATAATATCGGTAACAAGACCCGGATAAATAAGAAGTAATCCGCCAACAGCGCTTATTATGCGCTCGTACCAAGGCATTTTGCGCAGCAAGTATCCCTCTAGCGATGCCGAAACTGCAAACATACCAATAAGTGAGGTTATACAAATAATTATAACGTCATAAATAGTGGTATCGATAAACAACATTGCGGGGTTAAGAGCAAATATGTACGGAACAATAAATGCACCTATAGCAAGCTTTGTAGATGTAAATGCAGTCTTCATTGGGTTTGCGCCTGCAATAGCTGCACCGGCATATGCGGCCAACGCAACGGGCGGTGTTAAGTCGGCAACAATACCAAAATAGAATACAAAGAAGTGAGCCGCAATCATCGGAACACCCATCTGTACCAAAATAGGAGCACAGGTTGCCGCCATAATGCAGTAGTTTGCAGTGGTCGGAACACCCATTCCAAGAACAATACAGCAAAGCATTGTTAAGAACAAAGCAATAATTACCTGGTTGCCGGCCAAAGCTACAATGCCGTTAAAGAGCATATATGCTAAACCTGTTACGCCAATAACACCTGCAACAATACCTGCGACACCGCAAGCTGCGGCAACGGTTATCATACCCTGACCACCGGCTGCCAAAGCCTCTAATAAACGCTTAGGAGTAATGCGATGCTCTTTGTTAAACAAACTAACAATAATTGCAACAACAATTGCAATTGCAGCAGCGTAAGCAATAGAACGCTTAGAAGTACCAACAAGATATATAAGTAAAATTAAGGGTAAAAGCAAATATGTTTGCTTAAGTAAGGGCTTTAAGCGGGGTAATTCTTCTTTGCTTAAACCTCTAAGACCCTCTTTTTTAGCCTCTAAGTGAACTGTAATAAATACGCCTGCAAAATATAAAACTGCGGGGAGTATGGCGCGTAGAACAATATTAGAATACGGAACACCGACAGTCTCGGCCATTAAAAATGCCGCGGCACCCATAATAGGTGGCATTATTTGACCGCCTGTAGAAGCAGAGGCTTCTGCGGCAGCGGCAAATTCGGGCTTGTAGCCGGTACGCTTCATAAGCGGAATTGTAACCGCACCCGAGCCTACCGTATTAGCAACCGATGAGCCCGATACCATACCCTCTAGCGCAGATGCTACAACCGCAACCTTAGCAGGACCGCCAGAGAAGCGACCAACCATCGCATTTGCGATTTGAATAAAGAAGTCCGCAATGCCTGTGCGCTCTAAGAAAGCACCAAATATAATAAACATTACTATGTACTTAGAGCAAACATTAATAGGTGTCGATAAAACACCCTCTTTAGAGTAGAATAATACTCTTACAAGCTCGGTAACTCTTTTAAAGAAGTCGGGGTTGGTAGAGCCCCAAATAAGAGCGTATATAAGTAGTGCTGTAGCAACGCAAAGTATTGGTAAACCAACACTTCTTCTGCAAAGCTCAGCAAGACAAAGTATGCCTACAATACCAATTACAACCTCAAAGGGAGCAATTTTAAATCTCGATACTATCTCGGTAGCATTAAAGGTAAAGTATAAAAACGAACCTGTACCCAAAACGGTAAGAATAATATCGTACCAAGGCATATAATTTGTTTTTTGCATACCCTTTTTTGCAGGGAATACTAAAAAACCTATAAACATTATAAATGCCATAAACGATGTTAGTCTTATTTCGTCAAGCCAAGTTGCAATAAGAGTAACGTAAATACAAAAAACCGAGAAGGTAGCCAAAATGCACTGAACGACTATTTTCTGCCAACCATCCCAAACACGAGTGTTCGATTCACGGTCAAACTTTTTCATAACATCGTCTAAGCTTTGCGGCTCAGCGTTTACCGGCTCGGCTTTTTTCTTAAAGAATGCCATTGTTTACCTCCTTAAAAAATAAAAACCAAAAATAAAGATAATAAATTGGCTGCAGTGGTTAACTGCAGCCAAAGTCTTACACTTTTAAGTAAAATTACTTAGCTACTGTGATGTTCTTTTCTGCAAAGTACTTTGCAGCGCCTGCATGGAACGGAACAGCCATACCGCTTGTTGCGTTTTCAAGTGATAACTCAGCACCCTTAGCGTGTGCGCTTGTTATAGCATCTTTATTGTCAAAAATGGCCTTTGTAATGTTGTAAACGTCTTCTTCAGAAGCGTCAGCGTTAACAATTAAGGTAGCCTTAACGGTTACGGTTGTAACGTCTGCATCTTGACCGGTGTATGTGCCTGCAGGAATCTTATAAGTTGTGTAGAAACTGTCGTCGCCTTCCATTAATTTAGCAGCAACGTCGCCATCAATAGGAACTAAGTATGCCTTAGATGTTGTGCAAAGCTCTTGAATAGCCGGTGTGGGAGCGCCTGCAACTATAAATGCAGCGTCAATCTTACCGTCTTTTAAAGCATCTGCACTGTCTGCAAATGACTGATACTGAGGAACAATGTCAGCCTCGGTTAAGCCTGCAGCGCCTAAAATGTCAACAGCGTTAAAGTAAACGCCCGAACCCGCAGCGCCAATAGAAACCTTTTTGCCCTTTAAATCTGCAACAGACTTAATATTAGCGTCCATAGTAACTAATTGAACAGCCTCTGCATATAAACCGCCTATAACACGGAAAGAATCAATCTTGCCTTCTTTTTCAAAAGAACGGCTGCCTGCCCATGCATAAGCCATAACGTCAGACTGAACTGTACCTAATTGGTAGTTGCCGGCATCAATACCTAAGATGTTAGCCTTAGAACCGTCGGTAGAAACAACGTTAACTGTAATACCTGTGCTTGTTTTAATTTGGTTACCTAAAATACCGCCGTAACCGTAGTAAGTACCAGCTGTACCGCCTGTACCCATAGTCATAGTAGTTGCGCCTGTACCTGTACATCCAACAACACCTAAAACCATTACTAGAGTAAGTAAAACTGCTAATAATTTTTTCATTTCTTTTCCTCCTAAAACGTATACAAGTTGTGATTGTATACAATTATACAGACCCATTATACAACAAACCCGCAAAAATTTCAAGAAAAACTTTTGCGGGTTAGAAAATATAGAGTTTTTATTGGTTTTAAATATTTTATTTTAGACCAAGTTCTTTTAGTTTGCTTTCTAAAACTTCGGCAAGCTTTTCACCCATAAATCTAAAACCTGGCGAGGATGGATGTGTTCCGTCGGCCGATATCTCTACACCCCACTCGTTAGAGGGTACTAGGTGTACATTTTCAACATTCTCGTTTACAAGCTCAAAAGCCGCCGCAATGCCTCTAACACGGCAGTACTTGTCAGATAACGCTTGTAACATAAATATTGGAGCTGCAGGGTAGAGTGCGCGTAACTTTTTAACAAAAGACAAATAATGCTCTGCAAAAATCTTAATATTTCCGCGCTCTTCGTCAATAGGGGCATCTAAATAGTCATTGGTGCCTAAAAATACTACAACAATGTCGGGAAGGCGCAAATATTCAAACTTATAAGGAGTTAAATTTTCGGCTTCGTCACCAAATTCAAGGCCGAAATAGGTGCTCTCCATTCCTCTGCGATACTTTGCTTTGGGGTGCTTTGTATACCAACCCCAACCGTCTGTTAAAGCCATACCGCCTTGCGATACTATAGAGTAATCTACACCGAGGCTTAAAGCTGAGCCTTCGGCAAAACCCGGGTATGCGTCGGTAATAGAGTCGCCTATGTAATGAATATAGGGCTTGTTTTCGGTTACAAATAGCGATTCACCGTCGTTTATTCTAACACCCTTAAAGTGAATGTGTCGGCCTCTGCGAATACGTATTTTAAGTGTGTGTTTGCCGTTTTGAACATTAAATAAAAAGCCATCGTCGGTTTTTGTTGCCGGGGTTATTTGGCCGTCAATAAAAAATTCTGCCATGCCTGCAACAAAGCCAACCACCTCAATAGTTTCTCCGGTAAAGCCAACCTCAACAAATGTGGCCGAGCCGTAAGAGATAATATCCTTTTCAATACCCTCTTGCCAAACGCCAGAGTATTTAAAGTTTTTGTCGTTAAAGCTTATAAATTCCATTATTTTACCTCCAAAGAGAAATAACTTAATACTTGCATTTTACACCAACCGCCCGCAAAAAACAAGACCATCTCAGCTAAAAACCTATAAATTTAACAAAAAAGCACCACTTTTATTATTGCAGTTAAAAGCGGTGCTTAAATTAAAGTTATTTGTCTTCTACAAACTCGGCAATGTCTTCTATTTTGCAGTTTAACGCGGAACATAACTTATCTAACGTCTTGGTTTCTATGTTATCGTTGCTTTTTAGTCTGCGTATGGTTTTGCTGTCTATAGAGCATTGTTCTCTTAAACGATAAGTAGAAATACCCTTTTGTTTCATTGTAACCCATAATCTATCAAAAATTATCACAATGTAAAACCCCCTTGACAAACTAAATTGCGGTGGTGTTGATTTTTACGCTTTTTTCTTAAATAAATTTAAGTAATAATCCTTAAACAAAATTACCTCTATAACAGCGCACATTATAATTGATGCAAAGCCGTCTAGCACCGAGTGTTGCTTTACAAATGCGGTAGATAGGCAAACTGTTATGCAGAAAATGCTTATAAACAGTTTTACATACCAAGAAACCGATTTTTCTTTTACCCAAATAGACATCATCGCAAGCGAATAACCAACATGTAGTGATGGAAAAACGTTTGTGTTGGTGTCTATTGTATATAAAAGACCAACAACGTCGGTAAAGAAATTATCACGCGCAAATTCGGTGGGTCTAAGATCTTGTCGTGACGGCCAAACTATGTAAATAAACATTGCGATTATTTGTGTTGCGGTTATAAAAATCTGAAGCTTTTTAAAGTTTTTGGGGTTATAAAGTGCAAAATACAAAAGAGATACCACAATAAGAGCATACCATAGCACATATGGTACTATAAAAAATTCGCAAAACGGAATAACATCATCGAGCCAATGATGTACCACAAAGCATTTATCGCTAGGTATAAATAACTCGGTTAAGGTATACAGAGTAAAATAGAGTATCCAACCCGACAAATATAAAAGGTGATTATATTCTGGGCTCGTTATTTTAGAAAATCTAAAATTTTTATAATCTACAACAGGTTTTCGCATTTTTATCAACTCTCAGTCGGTGTTTTTTGGATACATTCGTTTTGGAATATTCCTATATGGAACAACTATATGTTCGGGCGCGTTTTTGGCAAGAAGAGTAATGTTATTCATTAAATATTCTTTTATTCTTTCGCGCTCAGAGTTTATATCGGTATCGGGACAAAAGTATGTAGGCTTTCCTATATATGCTGTTTTTAAATTTCTGGCAATGTAAAGCGGTACAAATGCTAAAGACTTACCAGTTTTTTTATAGTAAAGACGCGCTGTGTCTATGAATTTGTCCTGAAAATCATAAATAATGTTATTGTACTTTACATCGTGCTCTGGAAATATTACAATGCTTTCACCTTTTTCTAAATGCCGTATGGTAGTTTTAAAGGTGGTCATTACCCTAGAGTCGTTATAAACAGCAATAGTGTTGGCGTTTTTAAAAACAAAGGCCGCCAATGGTGCAATTATGTAAGCAAACGCCTTATAAATAGGCTGAGTAAGGCGCGATTTTTGCCCCCAAAAGTCGTTAAACATATAACGAGGGGTCTCTTTAAGGTGCATCATTTCACCGCGGCACCAGGTCTGGTGGTTTATAGGCAGATGCAGTTCGCTAAAAACCGGACCATTTGTTTGCGAGTGGTTGCCCACAATAATTGTGGCGTCAGTAGGCAGATTTTCAAAACCCACTACTTTGAATTTAGGGTATAAAGCCCAAACAAGACATTTTATGAATTTGTAAAACAAGGGTGTTTTTTTCACGTAAAATTCAAGACCTTTTTTAAAAAAATGCAGGGAATATTTTACACCCAATTTGTGAACAAATAATTAAAAACTTTTAAATTATGCAAATTAATTATATCGAACATTAACTTAAATGTAAAGAAAAAAGAACAGAGCCTTAACCTAGGGTTAAGACTCTAAAACTCAAACTATTTTCTTTAGCGCTTTTACAAGCGGAACGGCAAGCATTCCCGCACATAAATTACCCACCGCGTGCAAAATATCAAAACTGAGCCCCGCGGCTATCCAGGTAAGTGTTTGCTTAAAATTCATACCGAACATTAACGCTTGAACAGGAGCAAAAAGCGTTCCAAAGAAAAGTCCGTGCAAACAGCATATTAAGGGAAATACAATGCACTGAATTTTTATTGACATTCTTTTTGGAAGCAGCATAACAATGCCCCAAAGAATAGTCCAAATGTATAAATACGGCACCCACCAAGGCGTAAAGCCGAAAAACAAGCCCTCTAATATTACATACAAATATATAGAAAGCAACGCCTTTACCCTAAAAACAAAGGTGAAAACAATTATAAACATTCCAACTAAATGTATGTTAGGAAGCGCCGACATAGCCACCTTTGTAACAAACATAAGTGTGCCAAAAATTGTACAAAAGATTATTTCTTTTAGGGTAATTAATTTTTTAGCCCTTTGTGTACTCAAGACTGTATACCGTGCCTTCGTTAATGTTGGTTGAATCAACACCGCTCATAGCATACTGGTCGTTCTCGTAAAAAGCCCAGTAAGCCATATCGGTGTCATAATCGGCAGTAATGCCGTTAACCTTTTTTACGTATAGTCCGTATGCGCCGGGCTCGCCCTCTATAACCGAGTGTTCTACTAAAGCATCGCCAACGGTTGATTTGTCGGTCTTAACAGTAAAGGTGATTTCCTTGTCTTCGGCACGAACCTTAACAGTTAAGGTCTTTTCACCACTGCCAAGAGTAGTGTCGCTTAAATATGTAGCATTTTCCCAAAGTCCAGTTTTTTCTACCTTTGCACTGCAACCGGCAGACATGAGTGCAAAAATACAAACCAATGTTAAACTAACGCTTTTTAATAAGATTTTTTTCATTTTATTTTCCTCCTTTTTTTACAAAAGGATAAAGCAAAAGCGCCCTCCAAAGAGGGCGCAAAAACAAAACAGTATCCTGCCGTACCGTGTCTTTGACCCTCCATTTGCCCAAGAGCCTTCTACATTTTACAGACCGATAAGCATTCCGACTTGACTTAAAAGTTTTCTTTTAAGAGATACGGTAATGGCTGTTGCTGCAGATTCTCACTGCGATTTCCTTATCCCCGAACATATTCTGTTAAATATGCCCGACAAAAAACAAACTTGTTTTATAATGATTGTAGTTCATCGAAACGCTTAAAAAGCGTTTCGATAAGCCACTTTTTAAGTGGCTTTAGCAAAATTAAATTACAAAATTTAATTTTGCACAACACTCATTACAATGGGTATGGACAAATTTTCAAAGAAAATTTGACACAAAATCAAAGATTTTGCGTCGAAACTAAGATGTTTCGACTAACCATAACCATTATGGCCTGCATTATTCTTTTGTAAGCACAGTATAGCATAGTTTTTTAAAAAAGCAATACTAAATTAAACCTTTAAATAAATTTTCCCAGTCGTCTTTAGAAAACTTTGCTACCTTTGGAATAAGTGTAATTCCCATAGCCTTAGCACGAGAAATTATAGTGTCGGCTTTTATTGGATCTGCCGCATATAAATCGGTAGCAATAAGCACCTTTTTGGCATATTTTTCACCAAATCGGTCGGCTACGGTGTTAAATTTATATAGCTCAATTTCTTCTACCTTGCCATTTTTACAAGATATAAAAATTGGTACCATGTCGCTTGTTAAAACAAGGTCTACTTCGTTGTTGGTGTCTTTAATGCCGCTATCTACCGAGTGCACAATACCGTCCCAGTCTATAAAAACACCCACCTTAATGTCGTCAAAACAGGCGTTTTTAAGATTTTTTGCCTCTAAAAAGCACTTATACTCTAAAATATTACCCGCCTTTAAAAACAAGGGCTTAATATCTGATTTTTTGTAAGAGTATTTTACAAAGTTTGGCCCAAAATGAACATTTATTAAAAGTCCCGTTGCTGATATGTGTTTTAAGTAGTTTTTAAAAAATGCGTACCTTAAGGTAAAATCGGAATACAAAGAGCGCAAATACGATAAATCTAAATAAATATCCATATCAAATGGAGTAAAGTTGCATTTTTTCTCAAATTCGCGCAATAAATTACAAAAGCGGTTAAAGTCCTGCGAGTTTTTTACATTAAGTGCCCACATTGCGTTAATATCGGCCGCCGATAAATTTTCAATACTGGCTTCTTCACTTTGCACAATACTGCCGCCAAAAAGCATAATAAGTTCGTTTACAGATAACTTAATTTTTTCTTCAAACGATTCTTCTTTACCGCTTATACAGTCACGTACCGTGCCGCCTAAAATATCAAAAAGACACATTTTAAAGGGCTTTGTGTGCTTTAAATTCTCGTAAGCACTGCCCACACCCGAAAGAATTAGGTCTTCACCGCCGGTTAGGTCAAAAATGCAGTCGTCATACTCTAATGCAATACGGGTGGCCTCTTTTATAATCTGCTCGCGGTCGGTTTTGTCTACACCGCAAGGAGTAATGGTGCAGTTAATCTCACTACGACCGTTAAAAAAGTCTTCGTAGCGCTGTTTTTGCTCGTTAATTAAATTAATATCACCAAAAAATATTATTCTTTCCGGCTTGTTTGTCAGTGTGCAAATAATATTTTCTATGGGGTTTTCTTCAAAGCATTCAATAACTGTCATAATAAAATCTTCTTAAACTAAAATTATTTTTTATAGTTGTTTTCTTGCTCTGCCTTTGGCAAGCGGTCAAACTGGACTATACTGTTGTGCCATTTACCTCGGTGCCATTGGCGTTTTGGGAGCGGAGTAATGTGCCGATTATTAAATAATGCCTCACGCTCGGTGTCATCAATACAAAAAGCAGTGTAACCCAAACCGCGTAAAAAGGTGTTCCAACGCTTGTTGCCTATTTTTTGACGCATTTGTATATAATCTTCGGTGTCCGATTTATAAAGCGAGTCTATAAACTTATGATGTACTACCTCAGAGAGTGATGACAAAATATTATACTCGCTTGCCGTGTAATCGGTAAAGGTTTGTCCTCTGTTTAAATGATGTGCTAAAGCCTTGCTTTCTAAGAGCGGATTAAATATGTTGTTACAGCTGTAAACACAAGCGTTAGAGCCAACAAATGTAACACCCATGTTTTGAGAAACCTCTGCCGAGTCGTCTATATTGGCTTTAATTTGGTCGTTGTGAACAATAGAAAATATTTTAATTTTATCGTGTAGCTTTTTACCGTCAAAATAAAAATATTCGGTGTTAACGCTGGCGCCCAAGCTTTCAAAATTCTCATTAATTTTTGCAAACAATTCAAAATTTTTGCGGTCTAAAAGACGTCTTATGTGCAAAGCGGCGTCGGTGTTTAGGTTGTCGTCGCCAAGAGCAACAAAAATAGCATCAAAACCACAAGAATCCTTAGTGGCAGTATTTAAAAATTCGGTAAAGCTTGGCCCAAAAACATCTAAGCCGGAGTGTATTTTAATTTCGTATTGCTCAAAGTTTTCGCGGTCTAAAGTATTTGCACGGTAGTTAAAAAGAGATTCGTTAATACCTAAAAAATTATCGCTTATAACGGCGTTTTTGTCTATTAAGTGTATGGTTATTTTTCCGCTTTTGCGCTGATAATACCAAGAAAGAGTTTTACAAAGTTCTAAACCGTAGCTTCCAATACCTACAATTAATACATTAAGGTCTTTTTCGGCATTTGCTTTAGTAACAAGTCGGTTTTCGGTAGCCGATACAACATCCATAGCCATCATTAAAGAGGGGTTTAGACGTTTTACAAAGAAGGATTCACTTTTGTTAAGCGATTCTATAATGTGTCCGTTAGTCTGGCCTCCGGCAAAGGTAAAAATACCTAGGTTTTCTACCGGTATTTCTTCCTCACATTTTGCAATTTCTACAGCGTGGCGAACATTTTCGGTTTCATCATATCCGCACAAAAAGTAGTTAACAAGCTTTTGGTTTGTTTTTGCAAGTTTTTTTGCGGTGTGGCGGTGGAGTGATACAATATCATCTTTAAAAATCAAACCGCCAAGCGACAACGCTTTGCTTATAAGCTCGCTAGATACCTCGGTGTTTTGCTTGTAAACATCGCAAAATACAAACAGTTTTTTATTCTTTTCTGTTAACTTTATGTAGTTTTTGCGGTTGTAAAAATCGTTTTTGCAGCATATAGAGTCATCGCCAACATCAATATGGTAGTTTGAGTTTTCAAAATAGTTTTTTGCAATAGCTAAAGAGCGGTCGTTAAGCTCATTAAAAACATAAATGTTACGTTTTTTAGCAAGACGTCTAATTTTAATTTTGTTTATTGTGTTATCGAACGCGGCCAAAACGGTATAAATAAGGCTTAACGGAGCAAAAAAAGCAATTACATAATAAACAGTTCTAAAAGCCGCGGTGTAAAATTCGTTGTCTAGATTAAACCTTGCGTTGCCGTCGGCATAAAACATTTTAAGCGCTAAGTAAGCCGATTCTACTATGCTTAAAAGATTACCGTCTACGGTTTTTTCGGCACAAATTAAAACAAAAAATGCCGATACCCAAACAAACAAAAACATTAAAACCGAATTAATATCGGTAATTTGTGCTGTGTTTTTTGTGATTTTTTTAATTAAAAACACAACCGACAGCGCCAAAAATAAAACCGCACCCAGCAATACAAAAATATATTTTAAATTTTGTAGGTTAATTTGGTTTAAAAAATTCACCTTAAAACAACTCCTGTAATAAGTATAAAAAAATTTTACCACATATTTTTTAGTTTTTCAACACAATGCTTCTCTCATGGTTGCAAAAAAATGTACGATATAGTAATATTATATTAAGAAAAGTCGAAAAGAGATGAAAAAATGAGCGAGCAAAACTTACAAAGTGGCATAGGTGTGTATTCTAATAACGCCGAGTACGATATTTTTATTTCGCACAACTCGCACTTGTCAGACCAAGCGATACAGCTTAACAATGTTTTAAATCAGATAAATCCTAATTGGAACATTTTCTTAGACCGCGATGGCGGATTTGACGCTGCAGAGCAAAACGATGCCCACCAAAACATTAGCATAGACCGCTCTAAATTTTTAATTTTTGTGGCCGATTCTACCGACGAGGTTAATAAATCGGGCTATGGCCGTATGCGCGGCGAGGTGGCCCGTTTTAAAGACAGATGCGAGAGAAGAATATGGCTTAATCCTAATTACAACCTTGCTTTTTTCGGAATTTTCTTGTGCGATAAGGTTAATTTTGACGACCCCGACAATATTTTCACCATTGGCAATACCAACCATATTGTTTTGGGAAAAGGCGCTAATATTGCCGATTATAAACAGCTTATAGAAAAAGCAATAGTTGCCGCCCGTTTTAATAATCCGTCTTTAATAGCTCAAGATTATGCATCTTATGTTTTAGGACAAGCTAAAAGCTACTATAATGCAAATATCGACTTTTTTACAACCGAAGACTATATAAACACTACTTTTAAGCCAACCAAAGGCGAAACAAAAGAAAATGTAGACCTAAAAAAACTAACCGAGCAAATAAAACAAAACAACACCATTATTTTAGGTGAAGACGGCGGTATAGGTAAAACCACCCTTTTAAAAACGCTTTTTGTAAGCTTTTTAGACCTAAACAGCACATTGGCAGAACCACAGTTTGTGCCGGTCTTTGTAGAGGCAAACCGCATACTGTCTATAAAAGAATATCTAGACAATTCTTTAGGCGCCGAAGAAGACAATATTTTTGTGCGCTATATAGAGCAAATAACAATGGCTGCAAGGTTCGAGAACTCTGCTTTTAAAGACTTTAAAGGCTCGTTTACAAGAACACAAGAAAACAACACTAAGCAATATCTGTTTTTAATCGACGGCCTTAACGAAATTCCAAGCAGCTACCGTGCCAAAATATTAGAACACTTAAAGGCCCTTTGCACATTTGCTAATTGCCGAGTAGTTGCCGCCACGCGTGATATTTCCGATAGTCTAGAGGCCGAGTTTAAGCAAATATATAAAATTAACCCCATAACCAAAGACGATGTTAAGCAGTATTTAAAGCTTCATTACAAAAGTCTGTATTCGGTAGATAAAACCCTTTACAAAATACTGCAAATACCAATGTATTTAAAAATCTATTGCACCTCTGAAGATAAAAAGTTGCTAAACAAGGGTGAGCTTTTAAACGGATTTTTAAAGCAACAGTTTTCTGCAAATAAAAATAAAAAAGCCGCAATAGACGATATTCCAAACCTAATAATATTGCACCATCTTTTACCGTACATAGCTTATAATATGGTGCTTAACGAGGCCTTTGAAATTACCGAGGCCGAGTTATATTCAAAAATAAAAGAATATTGTGACGCTATAGCCAACGATGAGCAGTTTTTAGACTATTACGATAACGAGTTTACCCAAAGATTTGATGTAAGCTTTACCGATTATATAGCCGAGATATTAGACTTAGTGTCGGGTACCAATGTAATTCAGCGCAAAAAGTATATGGGTATGTTTAAGGCATTTGCTGTAAACAAACTTAAACTTTTGCGTCAGAGCGAGGTAAACGGACAAACCGGGCTAGAGTTTTCACACCAAATATACCGTGACTTTTTCTGTTCGCGTTACATTTACGAAAATATTAAGCTTTTTGGCCTAATAAAGCACGGTGAGGTCTTTAACATTTTTACCGCCAAAAATTACGAAAAAGATATACGCGATTTTACCTCTGACTTATTTATTAAAACAGGTAAGCCTTATTATAACAAAGAAGAGGGAGAGTGGGATTATTCCTGCAACAAAAATAATCCTCTAATAAAGGCGTTAGATAATTTAAGAAACAACCAAAACCAAAATGCACCTTTCGTTGTGCGCAATATTGTGTATATTTTAAATAGCGTTCGTGACAAAGACCTTACTAATTTAGATTTTAGCGAGCTTAACCTAACCGAGTCCCAGCTTAAAGCTACGGTATTGTCGCGTATTGATAACGGCAAAAACTATTCTACAAGCTTTAAAAACGCAAAACTAAACCTTAATAATATTTATTCCGAAACGGTTTTCTCTTATCTTACCGCTGCTTGCATTTGCCAAGATAAAATAGCCACACTAGACCTTGGCAATAATCTTATGCTTTGGTCGCGCGATATGTATAATTCAACCCCCATTTTATCGCTCTACGGCGATTTCGAGGGCATAAACAAAATAATTTTCTCACCTTGCGGCCAGTTTATTTATGCAAAAAGCGTAGATAAAATTTTCAAAATTGAATACCAAAACGGCCTTACACAGCAGATTATTTATAGCTCAAACGAGCCGCTAAAAGATATCTTCACCCAAAACGGCGAGGTTTATTTTACCACCCTGTTTAACCCCTTTAATCCCAAAAGCATAACCAACCCAACCGAGCCCGATATGGTAGATTTTAGATGTCTTAACGGCTCGGCAGATATAAACGAAAGCGCCGATACCGCAATTTTTGCCGAAAATGCCGTTTTTGATAATTTTAAAATGTATAAAAATACTACTGATGGCTGGCAAGAAGAAAAAATAGCTTATCCTTTGCTTTTAGATGAGTATTTTGTAAAGCTTGAAAATATTTTAAGAAAATATAACCTTTACAAAATGTTCCCAGACGATGCTTATAATACCAATGCCGACAGAAAGCAGTATTTTGTATCTAAACAGCACAAGTTTACCGACCGCAACCACGATTGGCACGACGCCCCTATAAGAATAACCGCTGAAATATTAAAATATTTAACCGAAAAAGGTGGTGCGGTAGATACACAGCTAGAGCAAGAATTAGATAATTTAACAAACGAATATTCACAAAAAATACTTGATGCAACCCACAAAAACCCACTGGCAATGCGCCTTTTTGGTAAGCGAATTCTTAGTGTCGATGCTGCTACCGATTCCGATAATTTCTTGCTTTCGCTTTATCAGCAGTACACAAGGGCCGATTCCTCACGCGTTACCACATGGACAGTGTGTGAATTTAACCCCAAAACGCTCACCATGCGAGAAATTGACTATAACTCTGGCAGTCAAAAAATTAAGGCTCAGTATAACGGCAACGAAATAGTAGCGTTAACACCTATAACCGCCTCTTTTTACGATTCCGACAAAAATCTTATTCGCATGCTTAAAACAAAAACCAAAAAAATATACGGCATAATAAATCACCCATATAACAGAACATTTTTTGCGGTATCGGCAAACTTCGTTTACGAAATAAGCTACGATACAGCCAAGGTTATAAGGTGTGTTCCGTGTACCTGCCTTTACAGAGCTAAATTTGGCTATGTAAAAGAAAAAGAAACCGGCAAAATAATAGGTATAAGAATAGGATATCCCGAAAACACCGGAGCAAAAAGGGCTCAGTCAAAGGCAAATAAAGATGCTATTTTGTTCTTAGATCTTAATATGTATATGAAGTTGGTTCCGGTTGATCGTGAAAATTACGATTATGCCTCTAATGTTAACGGCTCAGCTCCAAGCATACAAATGGGCAATATGGATAACATACAGGTTAAAGCCACCAATGATGACATTATTTTCTATAAAGATTCCGAGAAAATAAACAATATTCCAAATTGCTATAAGCTGTTTATAGCCGGTTGCGACTTTACCGGTGTTAGTGGCGATATAACCTGCACCGAACACGGTCAAAAAATACTGTTATCTTACGGTGCAAAAGTAGACTTTAATGTTATTGAAAATAAAAATGACCAAACTGCATCATCGTCAGAGCCCATACCTTTTAACAAAATAGCATTATCGCAAATGCCAAGCACTAATGCCGTATTTAAGTTTAGAACCGATATGTCTAAAACAGTAGACCAAGAAAATGTTTCGGTGCAAATGCTCGATGCCGATAATGTTTCTAAAGGGGAGCTAAGGCTTACGGTTGCAAATTACCAAAATTATAATTTCGACCATGCCGATTTTCTGCTTTTATACTGGATATATATGTTAAAGTTCGTAGACCTTAACGTGCTTAATCGCATAGTGCTAACCACCCTCGCACAAAACGGTCATTGCCCAGAAATTACATGTCCTAAAGATATTGTGCACAGGTTAAGATTTTTAGGTAAAAAATTAGGTCTTGTAAACCTATACCGTATAAATATGGGCGAGTTTGAGCACAAGGTTTATACTGTATCGACCGGCTACGGCCAAAGATTTTTAACCAATCTAATAAATGCAAATTACGAGGTATTTGCAAAAATTCAAAATTTCAACAATATGCGCCGCGGTGACGTTGTTAAAGCACTTGCCTTTAACGAGTGGTTTTCTAAGGTGTATACAAATAACCAAGAAAGATTTGAAAAAATAACCTTTGAACCGTTCTTAGATGCCGACGAATGTGACGGCCGCGCCAACGTAGAGGCGATTTTTAAAACCAAACACGCCCACTATATAACATTTGCGGTAAGGCGTCACTACACAGTAGACAAAGCCGCCGATAAATATTTGCGCATAAAAACCATAGCTGAAACAAAAGGCTTTGTAAATGTAGATAAAACAAAGCAAAGGTTTAATAACCCGCAAATAATTATGATTTGCGAAGACTATGAGCGCTGTTGCCAAATACGCGATAACCTTTTGTCGCGCGGGGTAACAAAATTGCCGCTGTTTAGTTACGATTCACTTGTGTTTAGTGAACAAAATATAGAAATTTTCGAATTCTCAGACCCACAAAACCAAGGTATGCAAATTATTTAAAAAACACCGTCTTGCAGTTTTTGCAAGACGGTGTTTTATTTTAGTTTTTTATTATTTAATATCAATTACCTTATAACCGTTATCAGCAATAAGCTTTGTTAAAACATCATTAGAAATATCGGCTTTAAGTGTTAGTACTGCACTGCCGCTTGTATGCGAAACCTCGGCCGATTCAACCAAGTCTAATTCTTCGAGCAGTTTTTTAACCCTTGCCTCGCAGTGCGGACACATCATACCCTCAATTATTAATGTCTTTTGCATTTTAATTACCTCTTTTTGTTTGTTTTGTTTTATTTTTTTATCTTTTTTTGCCGAGTAGATATTATAAAACTGCAGTCTTAGTGCGTTACTAACCACACAAAAGCTAGATAAACTCATGGCCGCTGCACCTATCATGGGGTTAAGGGTAACCCCCGCCCAACAAAATGCGCCTGCCGCCAGCGGAATACAAATTATATTATAAATAAACGCCCAAAATAAATTTTCATAAATTGTTTTAAGGGTAGCACGGCCTAGTCTTATGGCTGCTACAACGTCAGACAGCTTGCTGTTAACAAGTACAACCTCGGCGGCTTGTGTTGCAATATCGGTACCTGCGCCAATGGCAATTCCTACATCGGCTCTGGTTAAAGCAGGAGCATCGTTAATGCCGTCGCCAACCATTATGACAACGCCTTGCGATTTTAAATTACGAATTATATTTTCTTTTTGTTCGGGATTAACCTCGGCAAAAACATTATTTATGCCAACTTGTTTGGCAATTGCTGTAGCGGTTAAAGAGTTATCACCCGTAAGCATAACAACCTCAAAGCCTAAATTTTTAAGGTCTAAAACGGCACTTGCGCTATCGTCCTTTACGGTGTCGGCAACAGCTATAATGCCAAGAATTTGGTTTTCTTTAGCAAAGAATATTACCGTTTTTGCCTCTTTTGATAATTTATCGGCGGTTTTTAAAATATCACTTGGAATTTCTAAATATTTGCCTACAAAATCGGCGTTTCCACCGCATATAAAATTACCGTCTGTTATGGCCGATACCCCGCCGCCTACAAATGTTTTAAAATCGGTTGTGGGCAGAGCCGATATGTTTTTATCTTGGCCAAATTTAACAATGGCCTTTGCTATTGGGTGCTCACTTTTAATCTCTAGGCTAAACGCTATTTTAAGCAATTCGTCGTCACCTATAACATCGGTAACTTCCGGAGAACCTTTAGTAACGGTACCGGTTTTGTCTAGGGCTATAATTTGTGCTTTGCCCATTGTTTCTAAAGATGCCGCGGTTTTAAACAAAATTCCGCTTTTAGCCCCCTTGCCGCTACCTACCATAATGGCAACGGGCGTGGCAAGACCCAAAGCACACGGACAGCTTATTACCAATACCGATATTGCTCTTTGAAGTGCAAAGCCTATGTTTTGACCCAAAATAAGCCAAATAATTAAAACTATAACGGCAATAGCAATAACAACCGGCACAAAAACGCCCGATACTTTGTCGGCAATTTTTGCAATGGGTGCTTTACTGGCCGATGCTTCCATTACAAGCTTAATAATTTGCGAAAGGGTTGTGTTTTCGCCGACTCTGGTGGCTCGGCATTTTAAGTAGCCCGAGCAGTTTATTGTTGCGGCGCTAACGGTGTCACCCTCTTGCTTTTCGTTGGGAATACTCTCTCCCGTAAGAGCCGATTCATCCACCGCACTGTTGCCCTCTAGCACAATTCCGTCGACCGGAATGCTTTCTCCGGCGCGAACAATAAAAATATCACCGGTAACAACCTCTTCTACTTTAACCTTGGTTTCTGCCCCGTCACGAATAACCGTTGCGGTTTTAGGAGATAAACTTAGAAGAGCCTTTATAGCATTGGTGGTTTTGCCCTTAGAACGAGTTTCTAACATTTTGCCAAGGGTTATAAGAGCAAGTATCATTGCGGCAGATTCAAAATATAAATCGTGCAAAAAATGCTCGCCCGTAAAAAACAAAACGTATACACTGTATAAAAACGACACACCCGAGCCTAACGATACTAAAGTGTCCATATTTGCCGAGCCGTGAATAACACCCTTAAAACCGTTTGTGAAAAATTTATAGTTTATGCACATTACCGTTAAAGATAACGCCATCTGCAAAATTCCAATTAAAAAAGGATTTTCTTCGAGTGCTTGCGGCAGTGGAAAGCCCCACATAACGTGCCCCATAGATAAATACATTAAAACAAATAAAAATATAAGCGAAAAGCAGAGCCTTTTTAAAAGCATAGGGGTTTGAGTGTCGCGCAAAGAATCAACCTTCGAAGAAGGTAAACTCTGACTTTCGGCTTTTAAAGCCGAATAACCCGCTTTTTTAACGGCATCAATAATTTCTTGTTCTTGTGCGGTGCCCTCTACACTCATAGAGTTTGTAAGCAAATTTACCGAACATTCTTTTACACCCTTAACGGCTAAAACTGCCTTTTCTACCCTGGCGCTACAGGCCGCACAGCTCATGCCTAAAACAGTATATTTTCCCATAAATCAGGCGCTCCTTTCTAACAAAAGTTTTGCCTTATTATATCATAACCAAAACTTTATTTCAATTATCATAAAACAAAAAAACCGAACAGAGATTTTACTCTGTTCGGTTTTTTAGAACATTTTACTGTTTGTTTTTAAAGCCAAAAATACAAATATCAATAATTTTTGCTATTTCTAAAATAGGCTTTTCACAACCTTCTTTAAGCCATTCGTTTACAATTGCCATTATGCCGTTTAAATAATACATCATAACGTATTTTCGGTAGTCGGTGGGATAATTAAATCTTTGTAATATAGGATCAAAAATGTGTTCAAACAACTGTTTGTAAACCTTTTCAAAGCCAAAAGATTTTCCGTTAGCTAAAGCGGTTTAGTGGTTTTTATTTATATCGATTTGTTCATCTTTGGCATTACCAACATTTATGCGCTGAATACACTCACCAGATATAAGCATTATATCAAAGCACGGAGCGGCATCGGTGCTTATTTGCCACAAATCAATGTCGTCACCGTAGGTTGCAGTGCTTTTGTGAATATGTCCAAAATGAAAGTTTAAAATTTTTCCTTTGTTTTTAGAATAATCAACATTCACACCCAGCTCTTCGTCAGAGTAGGCGGTTTTATTCTGAAATGCATTAAATATTGCGCGAAGTTTATCGCCGCGCGGGGTATGATGTCCGTTGGCATTAGCATCAATTCCCATATGGGCCAAAATAATAGCCTCACCGTTAAAATCGTTAGGTAACGCTTCGGTTACAAGCCATTTAAGTTGATTAGCCGAATAGCCGTACTCTGCATTTTCTCTGATCCATTCGGTAACATTACCGTTTTTATCAAAGGGCATACGCGCATCAAATGCATCAAGGCAAATAATACGGGTTAACTTGCCGTTTTTCTCTAAATCGTAGTAATAATATTTAGAAAGCTCATATGTACTGTCGTGAACGCAAGCGTCGGGGATATATGGCACCAGAAAATTTTCGTTCCAATATTTGTCACTAAAAACAATGTCTGTGTGAATTTGATTCCACCACGGATAATAAATACGGTGAAAACTGCCGTCATCATGGTTGCCCATTAAAACAAAAATCTTTTTACCGCTTTTTAAAAGAACATCAAGCTGAACGGTTATTAGCTTTGCCGCTTTTTCTCTGGCATCTTCACAAGTTTCGTAGCCGTTGATTATATCGCCACCAACACAAATAAAGTCAATATTATCGTTGTCTTTTGCAATTTCGGCTATGGCACTAAGTGTTGCTATACGAAGAGCCTCTTTTGATGCTGTAAGTTCATCGCTCTCGTAAAACGACAAATGACCCTCCTTATCGGGCAGCAAATAAGCACCGTTATGAAGATCTGATACAAAAATATATCCAACGTCACTTTTGCTTGCGGCTTTTAATTTGCTGTTTGCAATTTTTATATCCTCACTAAAGCAATGAATATTTAAATCACTCATATTTTTAACCCCTTTAAAAATTACGAGTTTATTATATACCCTAGCAACAAAAAGTCAACATAGGCAAAGCGCCCTAGTTAGTTCCCAAGGTTTTATGCAAAAACAAATAAGACCCACCATAAAGGTGAGTCTTATTTATTGGTGGAGACGGTGGGGATTTGTCTCGGCGCTACCCGCGCCTATCGCCTCGCTTACGCTCGTTGCCGCGCCTAAACAACAGTCCCCCGGACTGTTGTTCTTAACGGCTTGTTCGATCCCCAAGTTTTATGTAAAAATAAATAAGGCCCACCATAAAGGTGAGTCTTATTTATTGGTGGAGACGGTGGGGATCGAACCCATGACCTCTTGAATGCCATTCAAGCGCTCTCCCAGCTGAGCTACGCCCCCGTTTATTTTGTGCCAAGTAAGTATACAGTATTTTTTAAAAAATATCAAGTATTTTTTTGAGAACATTCGCAAATAATATAAAAAAGCCTTATTTTTTGCTTGACAATGCCAAAAAATGCTATATAATAACTATGTTACAATCCATTGGGGAATAGTGTAACGGTAGCACGACAGACTCTGACTCTGTTTGTTGGGGTTCGAATCCCTATTCCCCAGCCAAAAAATTCGACTTGTTTCGACAAGTCGAATTTTTTTATCCATTGCGAAAGCAATGGCATATCATCACGCGTTAGCGTGTATATCATCAAGGGCGGCGTTGCCGCCCTTGTATCTCGTCACACCTTTAGGTGTGTATCAAAAATTCTTTCGCAATGATGATATACAAAGCGTTCCGCTTTGATGATATGCAATTCCTTATGGAATTGATGATATACACGGCTTCGCCATGATAATTAATGTGCTTTGCTTGCAAAGCGTTGATTATAAATATAATTTATGGTATAATCTAAACGATAAACTGGAATTTGATGTAGGAGGTATCTCTATGAAAAATAAATTATATTATTTAATACCTTTTGTGGCAGTCCCGCTATTGCTGCTGCTTTGCGAGCTGCTTGATAATATAGAGCTGCTGCAAATGTCTCCTTACATACTTAGTGCTTTGCTTTTGCTTTTTTCTTTGGCTATAGGCTTTTTCTCTACCACCCATAGAACTTTTGATTATTTGCTAACCGCAATTACACCCATATCGCTGTTTTGTTCTATGTTTATTGCTGGATTTTTGGATAAAAGCGATTTAGAAACCCAATTCCATCTATATAAAGCAGTTAATGCGGCATGTCAGCCTATTGCTCTGCAATTATATTTTCTTATGGCAATTGTGACTTTCTTAGCTTCCTTTAGGTCTTTTAGAAATATTAAGAGCCGAATTTTAAATCGATAAATTCCAATATTGATTAGATACAGAACTGTTATCCCTACTATAAAACACTTTCTCCAAAATATGTAGTGGTTCGAACACATAGGTCAAAATTTCAAAGGGCATTGAATTTGTGTTCCCTTTCCAATAAAGAAAGCATCAACCCTTGTGGTTGGTGCTTTTCTTTTTTTGAGGCACAAAGATGAATGGGCTACTGCGCAAATCTCTAACAAATACCAATATTGTTATTGCGAACAATATAACGACCGTGTTACAATTCAAAAAAAGGGGGCTTTTTTATGCTTATTACCGACAGAAAAGAACTCGAACAATATTATTCCAACCATATGGTGTGGGTGGGCATACCCAGTATTGAGCGCACAAAAAGGGGGAGAATATTTATTACTGCATACTCGGGCGGTACCGACGAAAATTACGGAAATTTCTGCTTTCTCTTAAAGAGTGATGACGAGCAAAACTTTGGTGAGCCTGTTGCCGTAACTTTTCTTGAGGGTAAAAAACGTTGTTATGACCCTACAATTTGGATAGACCCCATAAACAGACTTTGGTTTATATGGAACGTTATGCCCGGTGAAAAAGTTTATGCTGCCATTTGTGATGACCCCGACGCAGATAACCTTATATTTTCAGAACCGTTTTATATAGGTCGAGGAATAATGCTTAACAAACCCACCGTACTAACCAGCGGCGAGTGGCTTTTCCCAATAGCTTTGTGGGATTTTTCACTTTGGAATCACATGCGTAAATCTGACCTTAAAGATGACGACGAATCTGCGGCCTTTGTATATAAAACCAGCGATAACGGAAAAACCTTTATAAAACTTGGCGGTGTTGCAGCAAAGGACCGTTGCTTTGATGAACATATGGTACTAGAACAGCAAAACGGCGTTTTAAGAATGTTAATCCGTACTTACTACGGCATAGCACATTCGTTTTCTTACGACCGCGGAAAATGCTGGAGCAAGGCGGAAGATTCATTTATAAAGGGGCCGTGTTCAAGATTTTTTATAAGCCGTCTTAAATCGGGCAGAGTGTTGCTTATTAACCACTATAACTTTAGCGGGCGCAATAATTTAACTGCTCTTTTATCTGATGATGACGGTAAAACCTTTAAATATTCACTTTTGCTTGATGAACGTAGTAACATTGCATATCCCGACGCGGTAGAGAGTGATGACGGCTTTATATACATTACCTACGACCGTGAACGCGGGGCATTTTTAGAAAACATGGAGCAGGTTTATAATCAGTCGCGTGAAATTTTAACTGCTAAAATTACCGAAGCCGATATTATAAACGGCGCACTCATTAACGAAAAAAGCTACTTAAAACGTGTAGCCTTTAAGCTTAAAAATGGCAATTATGTTGATTTTGACCCGTTCTTAAGTAAACGAATATCGTCGCAAAGGCTGGCCGAAGAGCTTATAATCTCTAACGACACCGATATTATAGCTACCGTTTTTAAAAAATATCCGCAAAATTGCGTAAATATTAAAAGCACAAGTGCCAAAGAACTCGATTCTCTTATAAAGTCCTTTAAAGAAACCGACTGCACCGACAAAGAACTTTTAATAAAAATAATAGATACAATTCGCCAAAGTCCTAAAACAGACCCACCTAAAAGTCCTATAATAGATAAAATTAAAGATGACATAGAGCAAAACTTAACCGAGGAATTTTCGCTTTCTAAATTGGCAGAAAAAGTAAATATAAGTCGCTATTATCTTGTTCACCTGTTTAAAACCGAAACAGGTACAACCATTGTAGAATACCGCAACGAGCTTAAACTTACAAAGGCAAAGCTTATGCTTATAAATACTGACAAAACTATAAGTGATATTGCCGAAGAATGCGGGTTTTGCAGTGCATCATACTTTACCGAAGTATTTTCAAGATCTGAAAGAATACCGCCTACCGAGTACAGAAAATATCATAAATAAAAGCACCGCCGATTCGCTGTATGCTGAATCGGCGGTGATGGTTTATTCTTTTATAAGTACCTTTACTATTTCGGCGGTTATCATTTTATGGTAGTCGGAATTTGGGTACCACTTTTGCGTTTCTTCATCATTTAAAAAGTTTTCAGGTCTTAAAAAGTCGGTATACAGCTTTTTGCAAATAATTACCATTCTGGCCTCGTTAAAATAAACGGTGTTATTATCAAATATGGGTGAAAGGCCTGTGGTTTCGGTTTTATCAATATCTCTGCCGGACTGAGAGCCGCAAACCTTGTGAATAGCCTTGTTGTCGCCGTAAAACGATAACGCAAAACGGTCGTTTTTGTCTACAAATTCTAAAGTGTAGCGCTGTGGACGTATTGCTACAGTTATACAGTCTTTGCCCCACATCTCGCCCATAAAGCCCCAAGATGCAGTCATCATATTATGGCCGTTTTTATCGCCGGCGCTAATAAGCATCCACTCGTCTGAAATGGCTTTTATGAGGTTGTCTTTTATATCTTTTGCTAAAATTTCTTTAAACATAACTATCAACTCCTAATACATACATAATATCACATTAAAAAAATATAACAACTGAAAAAAGAAAAATTGTTAAAAATTTATCTAATATGCTATTGTGTTTTTTAAAAAAAGTTGATATAATCATTACGAATGGTCGAATTTTGTAATACGGCTAAAATCTTGAGAGGAGTACATATAATGATTATTTCAAAAGAAGTAGAAAACATGTGTCCCTTAGCAAAGGGAGCATACCATGGTCCTGCTCCAATCCCCGAAGAGGGCAAATGGGTACAGGTTAAAGAGGTTAAGGATATTTCTGGCCTCACCCACGGTATTGGCTGGTGCGCACCTCAGCAGGGCGCTTGCAAGCTTACCCTTAATGTAAAAGAGGGCGTTATTGAAGAAGCATTGGTAGAAACCATTGGTTGCTCGGGTATGACACACTCAGCTGCTATGGCATCTGAAATCTTAATCGGTAAAACTCTTTTAGAGGCACTTAATACCGACCTCGTTTGCGATGCTATTAACACCGCAATGCGCGAGTTATTCTTACAAATAGTATACGGTAGAACACAGACTGCATTCTCTGAAGACGGTCTACCCATAGGCGCAGGCTTAGAGGACTTAGGTAAAGGACTTCGTTCACAAACCGGTACAACCTATGCAACAAAGGTTAAGGGCCCCCGTTATTTAGAGCTTGCTGAAGGTTATATAACCAAGGTAGCAGTTGATGAAGAGGGTACAATTATAGGTTACAAGTTTGTACATCTTGGCAAGATGATGGAAATGATCGCAAAGGGTATGGATGCTAACGAAGCATTAACCAAGGCAAGCGGTCAGTACGGCAGAGTTGATGATGCTGCAAAGCTAATCGACCCCCGTCATGAATAATACGGAGGTAATGTAAAATGGCTTTATTCGAAAGTTATGAGAGAAGAATTGACCAAATAAATGCTGAATTAAAAAAGCATGGTATTGATTCTATTGAACAGGCTAAAGAAATCTGCGATAACGCAGGTGTAGATGCATACAACATTGTAAAGGGTATTCAGCCCATTTGCTTTGAGAATGCTTGCTGGGCTTACGTAGTAGGCTGCGCTATAGCTATTAAAGACGGTGTTAAAACCGCTGCAGAGGCTGCTGAAAAAATAGGTTTAGGCTTACAGGCTTTCTGTATTCCCGGTTCTGTTGCTGACGACAGAAAGGTTGGTCTTGGCCACGGTAACCTCGGCGCAATGTTACTCAGAGATGAAACAAAGTGCTTTGCTTTCTTAGCAGGTCACGAATCCTTTGCTGCTGCAGAGGGCGCTATTGGTCTTGCAAACAGCGCAAACAAGGCAAGAAAAGAGCCTTTAAGAGTTATCTTAAACGGCCTTGGTAAAGACGCTGCTCAGATTATTTCTAGAATTAACGGCTTTACTTATGTTCAAACAAAGTTTGACTACTTTACAGGCAAACTTGAGGTTGTAAAGGAAATCGCTTATTCTAACGGCCCCAGAGCTAAGGTTCGTTGCTACGGCGCAGACGATGTTCGCGAGGGTGTTGCAGTAATGCATGCAGAGGGCGTTGATGTTTCTATTACAGGTAACTCTACCAACCCCACACGCTTCCAGCATCCGGTTGCAGGTACATACAAAAAAGAATGTATCGAGCAGGGTAAAAAGTACTTCTCGGTAGCTTCTGGTGGCGGTACAGGTCGTACCCTACACCCCGACAATATGGCTGCAGGTCCTGCTTCTTACGGCATGACCGATACTATGGGCCGCATGCACTCCGATGCTCAGTTTGCAGGTTCTTCTTCTGTTCCTGCCCACGTTGAGATGATGGGTCTTATCGGTGCAGGTAATAACCCCATGGTTGGTATGACTGTTGCTTGTGCAGTTGCAGTTAACGAAGCTTTAAACAAGTAATTACAATTACTTTGTAAAGTTAATATGAATGCATTAACTAGCCGTTCCATTTGGAGCGGCTAGTTGTTTTATAAAACACATTTCACATTTTTAAACAGATAAATTGATTTTGTTTATTAGTTGTGATATAATCAACTTATAATAGTGATTCTTATTTTTAATTTTTGATGTTGCCGGGAATTTGAGGGTTGTTTCTTGGCGCAACACTCAATGTTTGGTTGTATTATATGGGAGGTAAATTGTGAAAATTGCAATTCTTATATTGGCACATAAAAACAAAGAGCAGTTAGAAAGACTGTTGTCTGTTTTGCGTCATGATAATGTTGATATTTATGTTCATGTAGATAAAAAAGCACCATTTTGTCCGTCTGATGTAGTTTTCGGCGAAAGAGTTGTATTTACAGAAAATAGACATGATGTTGGCTTGTTTGGTTTTTCAATGGTTCAGGCAGAATTTGAATTAATCCATACGGCGCGTCAACACGGCCAATACCAATACTTTATAATGATGAGCGCACAATGCTATCCTATTGCTCATATAGATTATATTTACAATTATTTGTCCGAGCGATACCCCGAGCCGTTTATTGAAGCGGTTTCACCGACCCAAACAAACTATGTTAAGAAAAACTTTAAACACGTTTACTTATTAAAGCAATTTAAGATGAAGGCATATGACTTTTTAAGGAACAACTTTTCAAATAAAGCATATAAAATTTTGCGCTGTTTCCCAGCCGGATTTGTGTTTTTGGTATCGGGTATAAAAGAACTGTTTGTAAAGTCTCCAAAGAAGCGATTGCAAAAAAAGGGATATCCCTTGTACTGCGGATCGCAGTGGTGGATCTTACCCGATTCGTTGGTTGATAAGGCATGTGAAGAGTACCAAAGTAAATATTATTGCAATGCCGTAAGCGATTCTTATAGTTGCGATGAAACCTTTTTTCAAACAGCCGTTATGAAGTATGAAAAAAACAATTCTATTCAGGTTGACCAAGATGGTAATTATATGAATAGACGTTGGTTCTACATTTTTAAAGGCGGACATCCAATTCCGTTAACTAAAGAGCATTATGATCAGATTATAAATTCCGGAATGCTGTTTGCCCGTAAATTTGATGCTAATATAGATAGCGATATTTTAGATATGATAGATAAGCATAATCAAAGATAAGCCTACAATAAACAAAACTTTTTTTGGGGGAAACTTATGAACAAACCCATTATTGCAATCATGTACGATTTTGATAAAACTCTATGTACTCGCGATATGCAAGAGTACACCTTTATACCAAGCGTTGGTATGCAGCCTGATGAATTTTGGCGCTTAACCGGCGAGGTTGCCAAAAAAGAGACTATGGATTCCATACTAACCTATATGTACTGTATGGTCGAAAAAGCTCACGAAACCGGCACACCTTTAACCCGCCAGATGCTTGTTAATTGCGGTAAAGATATTGAATATCACAAAGGTGTAGAGGGCTGGTTTGAGCGCATTAATAAATATGCCGAAGATGCAGGTGTTGTGGTTGAGCATTATGTGTTGTCGTCAGGGCTCAAAGAGATTATTGAGGGCACAAGTATAGCCAAATATTTTAAAAGAATTTATGCTTGCGAGTTTTTGTATAAAGATAACCAAGCCTACTGGCCCAAAATGGCGGTTAACTATACCAACAAAACACAGTTTGTTTACCGTATAAACAAGGGCGTTTTAGATATTAATAATAATGTCGATTTAAACAGTTCTCGTCCCGATAGTGAAAAGCGTGTTTTCTTTAGCAATATGATATATATTGGCGATGGTTTAACCGATGTTCCGTGTATGAAATTGGTTAAGCAGTCGGGCGGCCACTCTATTGCAATTTATCACAAGGGTGAAGATAAAAACGCGGCACCTTTACTTAAACACAAACGCGTTGACTTTATGTTCGAGGCTGATTATTCAAAGGGCAGCGAGCTAGACCGCACAATGCAGTTATTGTTAAAGCAACTGGCTTATTCAAACAAACTGCAAGACATTAACGAGCAGCAGAAAAAAGAAATAGACGAAGATAAATAAAATTATGTGTTATTTAAAAGGCTTGGAAATTTTTCAGGCCTTTTTATTTTTGTTACAAATTCCGACAAATTTTGATAGACGATATATAGTATAATCTATTCAAAGGTGGTGATTAATATGGGTTATAATGAAATATTAAAACAACTGGCAATTAAAGAAAATAAAACCGAAAAAGAAATTGAAAATGCAATGCAACAAGCTATAAACCGATCAGGACTTGAGTGCACAGCAAAAGAATTTATACAAATAGCTTCTTTTTTTATCAACAAAAGACGATATATAGCATAATAGTATAATATATCGTCTAAAACTTCCTAACAAAAGCAATAAAATATTTTTGTTAGGAGTGATTATATGAACATTACCGAGGCGGTAAAAAAGAGGTTTGATGAGTTGTGTTATAAGCAAGGCTTAAACTATTGCAAATTGGCCAGCATATCGGGTGTGCCATATACAACTGTAAAATCAATATTTTATAATAAGAGTCAAAACCCCGGAATTGCCACAATAAAGAAATTGTGCGACGGATTGGGTATTACGGTAACTGAATTTTTTGATACCGATTATTTTAAAAATTTAGAGCAAGAAATAAAATAGAAAAAGGACGTCGTTAAGCCGTCCTTTTTATTTTTATGTAAACTATGGTTGACATTTATTTTCTTGTGTGGCAAAATGTTGTTGAAAAAACTTCTTAAAAAAGGAAGGTAATTTTATGAAAAAAGTATCGGTTGCTATTGTTGGTATGGGTGGCAGAGGCCGCAACACATACGGAAGAATGTTACAGAGAATCGACAATGCTTACATAGCTGCTATTGCAGACATTAAGCCCGATGCATTAGAAGAATCGGCAAAGGAATTCGGCATTGACAAGGAGAATTGCTACACATCGGCAGAGGAACTTTTAAAACAGCCCAAGCTTGCCGATATTTTGTGCATTTGCACGCCCGATGAATGTCATGTATCTCAGGCGGTTGCAGCCTTAGAAAAAGGCTACCATCTTTTGCTCGAAAAACCCATAGCCACCACACCAGAAGACTGCCGTATTGTGCGTGATGCCGCAAATAAGAGCAACTCTTTAGTGGTTGTTTGCCACGTGCTCCGCTACACTCCGCTTTATTCAGAGGTTAAGCGTATTATAGATTCCGGTGAGATTGGTGAGGTAGTAACGCTCAGCGCTATTGAGCGTGTTATGTACTGGCACCAAGCACACTCTTTTGTTCGTGGAAATTGGCGCAACAAGGCAACTTCTGCACCTATGATTTTAGCAAAATCGTGTCACGATATGGATATTATCCGCTTCCTTATGGGCAAAAAGTGTAAAACTGTGTCTTCGTTTGGCTCGCTTTATCATTTCAAAGAAGAAAATGCGCCTAAAGGTAGCACTGCACGTTGTAAAGACTGCCCTGTAAAAGACTGCCTTTACAATGCTTACGACCTTTATCTTCCGCTTGTACATGAAGATAGCACTTGGTGGCCTGCAAATATTCTTGCCGCTGACCCTACCAAAGAAAATGTTAAAAAAGCCATTGATGAAGGTCCGTACGGCCGTTGTGTTTACCGTTGCGATAATGATGTTGTTGACCAACAAGTTGTTAATATGCTCTTTGAAGGCGGTGTAACCGCAAACTTTACCATGACCGCATTTACAAATACCGGTGAACGCGGTGTCTTTGTAATGGGTACTAAGGGTGAAATCAGAGCCGACTTTAAAGAAAACATTATTCACGTTTACCCATTTGGCAAGGAGGAGCGCCATATAGATGTTACCAAGCTTACCGACGACTTTAGCGGTCACGGCGGCGGTGATATTGTAATGCTTCGAAATTTAGTAGATGCAGTATACAATAACGAAGCTCCGTCTTACCAAATTGCCGAATCACTAGAAAGTCACTTTATGGCATTTGCTGCTGAGGAATCACGTCTAAACGGCGGTATGCCCATTGATATAGAGTAAAAACTGTTAAACAAAATACAAAAAAAGCCTTAAGTGTTACTTAAGGCTTTTTTGTGCCATTTTAGATACTTGTTAAATTTGCAAAAACAGTGTGTGTTTTTGTAAAAGAGCAGTGCTGCTTTTTGCAGAAAAACACGAGAAAATTTATTGCATATAGTGTGTCGGTATGATATAATAATTGCGATTTTACAAGTGTAAAAATATGATTGTTTATGACTTTTTTTATTTTTGCGGTTTAATATAAAGGGAGAAAAATATATGCTATTCAGTTCAATGCTGTTTGTTTGGGTATTTTTGCCTATTGTTGTTATAGGCAACTTTTTATTGAAAAAAGAATACCGTAATTTCTTTTTGCTTATTGCCAGTTTGATTTTTTATGCATGGGGCGAGCCTAAGTATGTTTTGCTGATGCTTTTGTCGATTTTTTTAAACTGGACTTTCGGGCTTCTAATTGAAAAGAGTCAAAAACACAAAAAAGCCGTACTGGTGCTTTGTATAGCGTTAAACTTGGCCTTGTTGGGCTACTTCAAATATTATAATTTTTTGGCAAACAATGTAAATGCTATATTCTCGGGGCAGGTTTTGCCGGTAAAAAACATAGCGCTACCTATTGGAATATCGTTTTTTACATTTCAGGCAATGTCTTACGTAATTGATTTGTATCGCAAAGAGTGTAAGCTGCAAAAAAATTTATTTAATCTGGCACTTTACATATCATTTTTTCCGCAACTTATAGCAGGCCCGATTGTTAGGTATAGCGATATAGACCGTCAACTTCAAGAGCGTACGGTAGATGTTGAAAAGTTTTCGCTCGGTGTGCGCAGGTTTGTTTATGGTTTAGGAAAAAAGGTTATAATATCTAACTGTCTTGCACAAGCGGCAGATGCAGTTTTTGATTTGCAGTTGTCCTCAATTTCATTTGCTACTGCTTGGATAGGTGCTCTTTGCTACACTTTCCAAATTTATTATGATTTCTCGGGTTATTCAGATATGGCTATAGGCTTAGGTTGGATTTTCGGTTTCGACTTTTTAGAAAACTTTAATTATCCGTATCTTTCCAAAAGCATACAAGAGTTTTGGCAGCGTTGGCATATTTCTTTGGGAACGTGGTTTAGAGAATATGTATATATACCCCTTGGTGGTAACCGTAAAGGCAAAGCACGCACATACATAAACCTTATAATAGTGTTTTTCTTAACGGGCATGTGGCACGGTGCGAGTTGGAACTTTATAGTCTGGGGACTATATCAAGGCTTTTTCCAAATAATAGAGCGCTTGGGCTTTAAAAAGTTTTTGTCAAAGCATAAAATTTTCAGCCATGTTTACTGCGTGGTAGTATTTGTTTTCGGGTGGGTTATATTCCGAGCCGAAAATCTTACTGACGCTATGCAATACATTCTGAGAATGTTAACCCCGTGGCAAAGCGTTGGTCAAGCGATGTTTATATCCGCTGGTATTATGGCACCGCGCACGTGGGTTACCCTAGGTGTTGCAATATTAGGATGCGGACTTATAAAGGTTGTTTGTGATAAATTTAAACAAATATCGAATAAATGGAAAAACAGCATCCCTGAGATTGTATTCTTGGCGGTTGTGGCTGTTTACTGTATTTTATTACTGGCGTCTAATGCATATAATCCGTTTATTTATTTCAGATTTTAAAGAGAGGAGAAACAAAAATGAAAAAACATATTTGTATAATGTATATTTGCCTGTTTTTTGTTCTTTTTTTGTTGCCTACTCTTATATTTGGTGTTTTTGAGTCTAAAATAGATCAAGAGAATTTTGAAAAACGCAAAATGGCTCAAAAACCCGATTTAACGATAGATACCATAGAGAAATTTCCAAAAGAGTATGAAAACTACTATAACGACAATCTTCCTTTTCGTTCGCAGCTTATACGGGCAAACGGTCTTATAGATTTTAAGTTGTTTGGGCAATCGCCAGTAGACAGGGTTATTGTGGGCAAAGAAGGTTGGCTATTTTACAATCCGCCTATAGAAGACAGTCAGCCAATAGCCCAATGCACAGGCCTTAAAATGAGCGAAGAGGACTTAAAGCAAACCGCCGAAAACTTGTTGTTGGCCAGACAAATTTTGGCCGAGCAAAATATAAAACTGGTTGTTTTGGTGGCGCCAAATAAAGAGAGCATATACGGTCAAGATTATTTGCCGCAATCTTACAATGCGAAGATTGAGTCGACCATGGCCGATCAGGTTGTAGATTATATAAAACAAAATACCGATATAAATATTGTTTATCCCAAAAATGAAATTTTAAATGCAATAAAACAATACCCGCAGTACGACTTTTATTATAAACTGGATACCCATTGGAATAGTTTGGGCGGATACATTGGTGCTAAAGAACTTTTAAATGCGCTTGATATTCAATCTCCGAGCTTTAACGAACTTAATATAACATCTAAGCAAGGCGGAGCGGGCGACCTTTCCGATATGACGGGCTTGCCCGATATGTTTAACTACCATGTAGAATACACCGTTAATAATTATTCAACAAACAGTGTTGCGTTTGATAATTCGCACGAAAAGATCGATCAATATTCAACCAAAAACGCCGATCCAAGAAGTGTTTTGGTTGTAAGAGATTCTTTTGCCACCGCATTGCAGCCGTTTTTAAACACGCAGTTTAATAACACGAATTATGTACACATAACATCTTACTATCCGTCTGTAATTGAAGACTGCAAACCTGATGTGGTTGTTTTGCAGGTGGTAGAGCGGTATATCGATCGTCTTAGAACCTTTAAGTTAAAATAACGACAGTTTAAAAGCAGCACTAAGAGTTTTCTTGGTGCCGCTTTTTGTTTAGGTGATTAAATCGCCGTAATTTTTCTGCTTACTACTTGTTAAATTTACCAAATAGGTGTATAATATTTATATGTATATTTAAGGAGGAATGTAGGTGCAAAAGCCCGTACTGTATCTGGTAATACCGTGCTACAATGAGCAAGAGGTTTTGCCCGTTACGTCGAAACTGTTTTTAAATCAGATAAATGATTTAATAGAAAAAGATTTAATAAATAAACATAGCAAAATTTTATTTGTAAACGACGGCTCTAAAGATAAAACTTGGGATATTATTTCGCAACTTTCTGCCGATAATGATGCATTTAAAGGAATATCTTTAAGTCGCAACCGCGGCCATCAAAACGCTCTCTTGGCAGGCCTTATGTATGCTAAAGATAAGTGCGACATTACCATTAGCATAGACTGCGACGGCCAAGACGATATTACCGCTACCGAGCAAATGGTGCGCGAGTATCTAAACGGGTGTGAGGTTGTTTACGGCATTAGAAGTTCTCGCAAGACCGATACATTTTTTAAACGTCATACAGCACAAGGCTTTTATAAGCTTTTAAATGCCTTTGGCGCCGAAACGGTTTATAATCATGCCGACTACCGACTTTTATCAAAAAGGGCGTTAGATGCTTTAAGTCAGTTTAAAGAGGTTAATATTTATTTGCGCGGAATGGTGCCAATGGTTGGTTTTAAAAGCACCGGCGTTTATTACGAGAGAAACGAGCGAATTGCAGGCAAAAGCCATTATCCGTTAAAGAAAATGTTATCGCTGGCAATAGACGGCATAACGAGCTTGTCCATAAAGCCTATTAGACTTGTAACGGCTTTGGGTGTGCTTGTAACTCTTTTATCGTTAGCGCTTATAGTGTGGTCTATTATTTGCTACTTTACTAAATTCGCTGTAGCGGGTTGGGCGTCTACCGTTGCTATAATCAGTTTCTTTGGCGGCATACAAATACTAAGCATTGGCGTAATAGGCGAATATATAGGAAAAATTTATCTAGAAACCAAAGCTCGTCCAAAATATATAATTAGTGAAACTACCGAAGAAAAAAACTAAAGGTGATTTTATGAAACCTACTGTTAAAGTAAAAAAACTAACCCAAACGGCAGTTTTGCCAAAATATGGCTCTCTTTCGGCCGCGGGTGCCGACCTTTGCGCAAATATAAGTGAAAATATTGTTATAAAACCGGGTCAAACCGTTTTTATTAAAACGGGACTTGCGCTGGAAATTCCCGAGGGATATGTTGGGCTAATATATGCCAGAAGCTCGTCTGCTTGTAAACGCGGTCTTGCTCCGGCAAACAAGGTTGGTGTTATAGATTCTGATTATAGGGGCGAGGTTTGTGTTGCGCTTTTAAACCATTCTGACACAGAGCAGACTGTAGAACCCAACGAGCGCATAGCCCAGTTGGTTATAACACCTTATTTGTCGGTAGACTTCTTAGAGTCTAACGAGCTAACCGATACATCACGCGGGAGCGGCGGCTTTGGCTCAACGGGTAAAATATAATTGACATAAAGAGTTAATTCTCGTATAATAAAACAACAACACAAAAAGGAGAAATAAATATGGCTAAATTACAGCTTCATAATATTGATATTGCCGATTTCATTAAAACACTAGATGCTTGCAAGGGCGATGTTTTAATAGAAACCGATGAAGGTGATGTTTTAAATTTAAAATCTAAGCTTTGCCAGATTATAGGCATTGCAAATATCCTAAAGGGTGCAGCTATATCTGAGGTAACAATAAAATGCCAAAACCCAGAGGACGAAAGTTTGCTTTTCCGCTTTAATCTTTACAAAGAAGTTCCCGAAGAGAACTAATAGGGGGGATTTTTTATGTCAGAAAAATTTTTAGAGTATAAGGGTAAACCCTTAGTTCGCAATGGTAACACCATTTATTATGGCGATATGTCCGAAAAATACGTTATAAAGCTTGAGGTTTTATCTACCAAAAAAAGCGGTGACATTGAACTTGCCGACAAAGTAAAGGTAGAACTGGTTTTATCTGACCCTGAGCTTAGCGCAAAGCAAAAACCGGTAAAGCAAAGTGAAAAAACAGGTCTTTACGAGGCTATGGATATTGGTGCTATTTGGCTTGAACGCGCATTAAAACAATAATTAAACAATTTAAAAACAATATGTTATCAAAAAGTCCGCCAATTTTGGCGGGCTTTTTTGTAATGTCTTATAGTTTTTAAGACTAAAAAATTTTTTAATAAAATATTCAATTGGCACAAAAAATTTTTTATTTGTTATGCTTTTTGCACATAAACTATATATAGTTGTTAAGAAGAACCTAATACAAAAAATATTGTGGTTTTAGTCGAATCTTGTTTTTTGCACCGTTAAAAACTCTACAATTTATAGACGCCCAAAATGCAAAAAATAACTTTTTTACACCTTTTTTATACTTTTTTCCCTTGCAATTTATTTGTGTATGTTGTATAATGTCACAGTACAAAGTGGGTGGAATGTCGGTTTTGTTGGGCATTTTAAACAATTTTTGTGCAAGTGCCACAAAAATACCGCATACGCTTTGGCAAATTTACCCAAAACATATTTCCATTTTGCACAAAAGGAGAGGGTAGTTATGACAGAAATTAAATTTGTTTACCCGTTAGGTGGCTATGTTTATCTAAATACTGAAGAGCCAAAAGTAACCCTTTCGGTTGCTAACAACGGCGAAAAAACAGAAAATTATACCATAAATGGTATAGTCACCAACTATTACGGTGAAAAAACCCAAGAGTTTAAAGACAAAATAGCCGTAAATGCAGGCGAAAACGGCGAAATCTCGTTTGATATTGTTTGCAAAAAATTTGGCTATTACTTTGTAGATATTGACATTACATCTGGCAGTGGCGAAACCATAAAAAAGACCACAGGTCTTGGCCTTACTACCGCTCACGAGCGTTCGGCAATACCTGATTCTTGCTTCGGTGTAAGCTGTAACTACGAATATCCCGAATGGCACTATCCTCTATTTGCAAAAATGGGTATCCGCTATTTAAGAGCGGGCGTTCAAGGTAAGGAGCATCTGCTTAAAAAATACGGTATGCAAAGTTGCATTCAGGCCCAGGGTAAAGATGCTTTCCGCACCTTCTGGGGTCAGACTATTCGCTATGCACAGTATAAAGATAACACCGCTTACCTATACGAAAAGCGCTACGGCGATTTAGCTTTTTATAAAGAACACGGTAACGAGCACTGGGAAGAAAGAAACCTAATGCTGCTTACCGAATGGCATAAGGTTACAGGCCTTGCCCGTTTAGAAGCAGATCCTAAAGGCTGGTATGCAAACTCAGGCTGCCCGGGTGTAGATATTGAAAAGCTAAGGGTTATGTTTGATAACGGCCTTGCCGATTACATAACAAGCCTTTCAATGCACGCATATTCCTTCCCTGGCTCGCCAGAGGGCACCGACAGTTACTGGTCGGTAGCACGTCTTAACGACCTCGGCAAGCTTATGGATGAATACGGCATAAACGTTCCGGTTTGTTGTACAGAACAAGGTTATCCCGCAATGTACGACCAAACCAAGTGTGAAAGCTATTCTCCCGGTGAAATGGCTACTCTAGAGGGTCAGGCAGACTACCTTGTAAGAAGCTGGGCTATGTACTTATCCCAAGGTATTTCAAAAATAATTTGGTTTAACGGCCCGTGGTACGACGGCTTCGGCATTATTGAAAAAGAGGGTCCGGCACCGTGGCCTGCAGCAATGGCCTTAACCGAGCTTATAAGACAAATTGACCACTGCGATTATATAGGCGATTACGAAAAAGAAAAAGGCACATACTTTAAAGTCTTCCGTAACCGCAACACAAGCAAGTTGGTTGGTATTTTGTGGCACCCCGTTTACTATGCAAGAAGCTCAATTAAAGAGTTGAACTTATCATTAGATGGTAAATATACCGAGGCTGATGGCAAGGCACAAGAGCTATTTGACTATAAGCTTCATAACCTTTCGGCAACAAGCGTTGTAAAAGACATTATGGGTAACGAGGTTGATGTTTCAAACGGCACAGTTAAGATTGGTGAAAGTCCTTTATATGTGTGTGATCTTAACGAAGATATTGTTCCGTTGCTGGTAGACAAACAAGTATTCCACACAAGAGATGTTATTGAGCGTCCAATGCCTAGCAAGATTATTTTAGGCCTTTGCGATGCATGGCCGCCCGCCGGTGAATCGTTCTTAACCTCTAAGTTTAAGCCTGGTGAAACCAGAACATATAAATTAAGAGTACATAACTATTCTGACGATGACCTTAACGATACAATTGTTATCGACGCTCCAAAGCCGTTTAAGGTTAATAAACCTAAGGTAGATGTATTTGTAAAAGCGGGTCAGTACAAGGAGCTCGAGCTCTTGGTAACTTGCGACGACGTTGCTGCATGCGGTGAATACAAAATCCATGCAAAGTCCACCAATACAGATGCCCACCCGGTTTACCAAATAGCAGCTGTTTACACACCTGTTTATGTAAAAACAGTTAACGAGGCGGTTAAAGAGGGCAGCGAATTAACAATTTGCTATTCTTCATATGCACAAGGAACAAAAACCTATAATATAAAGGTTGCATCTAATAACGGTGAACTTGCGTTCGAAAAGACCGAGTTTAACGTAGAAGTTGAAAACGGTAAGGTAGCCGAAATTCCGTTAAAGCTTACAAGGTGTGCAGTTCCGTGTGAGCCGGTTATTAATTTAACTGTAACCGACGGCGAAAACACTACAAATTACGACGTAGTAATTCCTATGGCTTATATTGAGTATGCAAAAACAGTAGATGCCAATAGCCTAAAAGATAAACAAAAATTTATGCTTTCTGGCTACAACCTAACCATGAGCGCGGGCGTAGATTATAAGGGCCCCGAGCTATTTGGCCTTGCAAAGCCGGCACCACTTAATGCTTATGCTCGTATAGAGGCAGACGACGCTAAGCTATACTTCCATTTTGATATTTATGATGATACTGTTGTGTGTAACAAAAACACACGTCGCAACAATATAGACTCTGATGGTGTTTGGATTAGACTTTACAAAAATATGGACGATAAAAATGCAGTTCGTCACTTCTGCATAATGCCGGTTGACCAAAAGGGTCAAACAAAGGGTTGCTCGGTAGACGAAGTTTCGGCAAATATTTTGTTTGCTTCTCCGCATACCGATTACGACTTTAGCAAAATTGCTGTTAAGTCTGATGTATTTAAAGATCATTACACTATAGACGTTGCAGTTGAACGTGACTCTATTGGCTTAGCAGAGTTTGGTGAAGATATCATATTTGACTTTAGAGTAATAAATATGAACCATAACGACTGGTCTAAGTTCTACGACACAGGCAAGATTGCCTATAAGATTATTAAGTAATGTTAACTTTAAGGGGGATAAAGAATGAACATTAAAAACACTTCTATAAAAGTGCTTTCGGCTTTTTTGTCGGTTCTTATGTTATTCAGCGCAGTATACGTTGGATTTACAGTATTTAACGACATGTCTGCCGACGCTGCCGAACCCGTAACATATTCGGCAATACAGCAGTTCACCAAGGATACAGGTGTTAGCACCGAAGGTCCGTGGAAATTCGAAATTCAAGACAATATGGCGGCATCGGGCTTGTTCCAAGCATCAAACACCGATTTTGCTGCACCTCAGATTGTAATTTCGGATACACAAATGGATGTATCTTGGGCTGCACTAACAGGCGCTGCTTATTATAAGGCAAAGCTTTATACAGCAGGTACCGAATATGTGCTTTCTGATGAAAAGCAAACCAATACAACTGCTTGCTCTTTCACAGGTCTTACACAAGGCACTACATATCTTGTGCAGATTGTAGCATTTAACGACCAAGACGCAGTTGTGGCGGGCTCGGTTGCTGCTAAGGTTACAATACCCACACCCTTTGATACTACAAATATCAGAGTTATGAACGATATGTCTAACCTATCTACTATTACATCTACTTTCCCTAACACTGTTTTGCAAACGACTAATGTTGGCATAAACTATGCTAAAGAATCAGATGTTACTGGTATTAAGTTTGACACAGGTGTTAACAATATTACGTTTAATCTTTTAAACAGTGTAGGCAACCTTACAAACGTTAACCTTAAAAGTTATGAGGCAGTAGCATTTTATGTAGACGCCGCAACACCGTTCAGCTTCCAAAACCTTACAACTGCTGCGGGTAAAAAGCTTACAAACGTACTTAAAGATAATAATAATCCGGCTGCAAATGTAAGCAACATATACACTGTAAGCGCAGACGGTTCTCTTGCTAACCATAACACTTGCGACGGTGAAAATGGTTTCTTTAACATAAACGCAGGTGATAAATTCTATTTGGTATTTAAAATTGGCAGTTCAGATTTAGTAAAAGCTACCGATTATGTAACAAATAAAATTACACTTACCGCAACACAATGGCACTATAGTCATAATGCAGTTAATCGCGGCAAGCCTTACTATTTAGATAACCTTATGCTTATTAAGGATATCGAAAAGTTTGCAGCTGATGTTGCTGCCCAGGCCGGTGCAAAGGCACAAGAGGTTATAATTGCAGGTGAGCCTATTCTTAACGCCGACAACTTTAGTGCAAATACACTTGGTAACACATCTGCCGGCGATGCTAAATATTTACTTAGCTACGGTAACATTGGTTTCCGCCTAACAGGTTCACACGGTGCAAAGTTAACATTTACCGCACCCGAAGACAATTATTACGAGTTTAACGGCAACTTCTTTGTTAGAAATAATCCGTCAGCCGCAACAGGTATACTTAAATATAAGTTAATAAAGACCGATTTACAGGGCAACCAAACTGTTGTTTGGCCCACAAACGGTAGCGAAAAGACAATAAATGTTACCGCTACCAACAAAACCCCTGCGGCCGACGACCTTACATTTGTAAGACTTAACTTAAAACAGGGCGAAACACTTTCTATAGCCACATCTATGGCATTTGAAAGTGGCAGTTATGTAGATGTAACCCTAGGCGCTCCTGTTATGGTAGTTACCAACGAGGTTTCCGATAACTCTAAGGGTAAGTTTGTTGAATATAATTGGACCGCATTTGCGTTTAAGCGTTCGCATAAAGATCATGAATCAGTAGGCGGCGCAGACATTGTTTTAAACAAGTCCAGCGTAAATATTGCAGGTCTTACCTACGACCCCGTAACATATAACACTACTTACGGCACAAAAGCAATAAACTATGTTCAAAACTGGGATCATTATCTCCAGTTCGACAACGGCTCGGCAATTCACTCTAAGGGTAATGGTATACAGGCCGAAATTGGCGTGAATAAGGGTGTTTCATTAGAAACCTTTGCTCCGTTCACCGGTAAAGCATCTGCTATGTTCAGAGGTTCGGGCTATACATCAATCCGTGTTCTTGTAAACGATGTTAAGGTTTATCCTACCGATCAAGAGTGGTTAGCATATTCCGACGTTATTACCGTAGCGGTTGATGTAAACGAGGGCGATAGCATTAAGTTTGAGATTATGCGAAACGCAGAAGGCGGCACACACCCCTACTTAATTGCTCCTGACGCTCCATATACTGAAACACAAGTTTTCCGTTTTATGAGCGGCAATACATATAACCAAGCATCAGAAAATTCTTTCGCAGCTCAGCTTGAGCGTCCTTATATTGATAAATCTTATAAGGGTGATTTTGCAGTTGCTCCTACCTCGGTATTTAACTTTGGTGCATTAGATGTTAACTCGGGCACAATTATTGCTGCCGATTATTATGATGATACCGAAAACAATTTACTTTATAATTCGGTGTACAATGGCGCAGGTTTCCATTTTGATAATGACGAGCGCTTGCTCTTAGATGTAACCGGTTCTGATAGTTCCGTTATCGGCTCTGGTACAGGTGGCGCAATTTCGTTTAAGGCTCCTGCAACAGGCATGTACGATGTTGTAACAGGTCTTGGCTTTGAAAATGGCTCTGGTACAGCTCACTACCGCGTGTTATATGACGGTCAGGTTGTATGGCCTTCTGACGGTAGCTGGTATGCAAAAGATAGCTCTAGCAACGACAAAGTTCCCGTAGTTTTAGTTTCTGCTGTTGCGGGTAAAGAGATTGTTTTACAGTACGCTGTTTCTAACAATGGCAATAAAGTAACACTCGATATCGGCTCACCTACAGTTTACAAGGTACCCAATTCAATTCCTGCTCAGAAGGGCTATATGGATGTATTCGGTCCTGCTCTTTATGAACCTAAAACAGTAAACGGTAAAGATGTAGTTGTAAACTTAATGGGCAACCGATATGAGTTCTTTGCGTTAGATTCTTCTTATAACCAAACAGAACTTGAAAACTACAATGCCGATACACGCGTTCTTGCAAATTCCGATTCTTCTGTAGCACTTAACTTTGCCACAGGCGAGGTTGTAGCAACCTTAAAGGCCAACACAGGCGTATCGTTAAAGTTAGACCTACCCGTAGGCGGTTTATCTAACATATACTTTAAGCCTAACGGTGTTGCTAAGGTTAGAGCTTTAGTAAACGGCACAGTTGTACAAGACTGGACCGACACCGCTGCCGATGGCTCGCTTGGTGTAGAAATTATTGAAACCTCTCTCGCAGTAGGCGATGTAGTAGAGCTTCAAATCTTCTCAGAAACCGACCAAACAATAGCCTTTGGTGCACCTAGCGTTGCAGTTATTGGCGACCACAAGGTTGGCAACCTAGAAACCGACGAAGCTTTCTATCCGCATAACGATGACCCATATAAGGGTAGCGCATACACGGGCGAATATTTACACCCGTTAAAAATTTGGAACTTTAATACATTTAATTCTTCTGATCCAGCAACCTTAGAGCCGGTTAACTATTACGATTCTACACAAGATCGTTACATGTATAATAATGGTATGTTAAATACAGGCTATAAGTTTGCAACCACAGGTCTTAAGGCAGTTCTTAAAAACGACGGCACCGATTTCTACGGCACTAGCGTTGAGTTTATTGCTCCTTCTAAGTTCAATGCCGATATGCTTTGGTCGTTCATAACCGAGAATGCAAATACCGATAACGGTAAGCTACATGCAAGAATTACCCTTAACGATACTGTTGTATGGCCGGCTCACGAAGAATGGCATGTTATAGACTTTACCGGTGGCGACGCAATAGACTTCCCGCTTTACGAAATCAGCTTAAACAAAGGCGATTCTTTAAAGGTAGAAATCTATGCTTCCGATGTTAACACCGATACAGTAACAGTTAATATGATGTTCCCTGTAGTTAAATTTACAGGTAAGAGCCGTTTCTTATCACCCGATGCTCAGGCAGACGTTTATGCAATACACAATTACAACCCCTATGGTGAATCTGCATATGACGGTCCGCATAATCCGGTTGAAAGCAGATGGAATTTTGAACTTCTAACCTACAAATCAACCGAAAATGATCCATCTGGTGCACTTAGCTCTACTGATACCTTCTCAACAAGACCTGTTCCTAATTACAAAAGGTCTTGGAACCATTACCTAATGGGTGACGATAACGAAGGTTATCATATTTCTTCAGCAGGCAGCCAAGCTACAGGTGAGATTTACAACAAGATAGATACCGATTCTGCTACAAATACCTCTACATTTAGATCCAACGGTTTGTCTTGGAGATTTGTATCGCCAATAACCGGTACAGCAAGGTTTACCGGTACACCTGCACCGAACAAGTTTGTGAATGAGGTAAAAGATGAGAATGGTAATGTAATAGGTACACAGTACTTCCATTATTATTTCAGAATTCAGCTTAATGGTGAAACTATTTGGCCACTTGAAGGCGACTGGGCTCACGTTCATAACGAGAACAGAACATTTAGCTTTACCGGTTTAGAGTTAGATATTGGCACAGGCTCCGAAATAGAATTCCAGTTGTTCATGAAGACATTTGACCAAGACGGCAATCCTATTGCCACAAGCTCAGGTTTAATTCCGCTTGGTAATACCTCGGTAGTTTTGGTTGATCCTGAGTCTGTAACTAAAGATAAGAAGAGATTCAACCCTGTATCTGACTGGACTACACAGTATCAAATTAGTCCTTACTGGTCTTATGAGATTTCGTACGACAACGAAAATTATAATTGGCGTCCAATAGCAAACTGGTTTGCAGAGTTTGGTATGTGGCGTGACACCTCCTCAGGTCAGCTTGGTATAGCCAAAGACTACACTTGGTTTATGGATGGCAACGGCAAGCACGCAGCACTCTCACGCACACTTACAATTGAGCACGACGGTTATATTCAAATTAGCGAAGGTAAGGTGACCTTCTCTAATGCCACAACCGAAGAGGCCGGTGCAATAATTAAGATTATGCACAACGACGAAACTTTAGTAACCAGTACAGAGTTCTACAAGTCGGCCTATTCGTACACACCAATAAACAGGGCTGTTAAGGCCGGCGATAAGATAAGATTTGTTATGACCCTTACCGACGGTACCGGCACAGGTTGGTCTTCATACATTCGTTGGACTCCCATAATTAACTGGAGTAAGCGTAACTTTGAGGCCACAGGTAGCAAGAATATCTTCCAGGGCTTAAACGATACAATGCTTAAATACTTCCAGTCACTCGATTCTTCAACCGAGTTTGATATGGATTTTGAGGCAAACAAATACCGTGCAGAAAACCCGGTAATCGAAGAAATTATTTCTTCAAGCGAAATTGAAACCTCAGAAGATACCTCGTCTAAGCAAGACAACCAAACCTCTTCTAAGCGTAAGAAGAAAACCGTTACAACCTACCAGATTATTTCTGGCACACCTATTTGGCTAATAATAGTTATAATAGTTGCCGCAGTAGTTTTAGTAGGCGGTATAACAACACTTCTTATATTAAAGAAGAAGGGCATAATCTTAGCACCAAAACCCGATGAAGCAGATGACGGTGAATCTGCTGAGGGTGTGGACAATACAAATACTAACACTAACACCGAACAAAACTAAAGGAGAGGGAAATTATGAAAAATGTCATTAGACTTTTAACACTTCTTATGGCCATACTTATGATCGTATCGGCTGTAGGTTGTACCCCCACTGTTCAAACCATTACCAGTGAAACCTGGGAAGAAGAAGAGGGTGACGATACCCAAACTTCTGACGTATCTACCGAAACCGGTAGCCAAGGCCCCACAACATCAAAAGACCCCGAAAAGCCCGGCGTATTCGATTTTAAGGGCACTACACTTTCTATTCACAGCTGGTCTTCACCCGCTGAGCCCGACAAAACCTCTAGCACCTATAAGCAAGAAGTTAAGCTTATAGAAGACATTAAGAAAAAGTACAACTGTAACTTTGAGTACCCTTGCATTCCTGACTCTATTAAGTATTACAACTCTTTTGTAACTCAGTCTATGGCAGGTACAAAGTTTGCAGATATCGTGCCGGTTCCCGGTGACCAAGGCTTCCCGTCTGCAGCACTTAGCGGCTATGCACGTTGCCTTGACGGACAGTTCGATTTCAGCAACGAAATGTTTATTGACCGTTACGTTAACGATGCTCTTTTACTTAAGGGTAAACACTATTACCTTGCATTCTCTATGAATATGGGTAGTAACGCAGGTGGCGGTATTAGATTCAGAAAGAGCTTATTTAAAAAGTTCGGTGTTCAAACACCTCACGACTACATAAAGGCAAACAACTGGACTTGGGATACCTTTAAAGAGCTTTGCAAAACTATGACCCGTAACGAAGGCGGCACACAGTACTACGGCTTAGAGAGCGCAAGGAGCGCTATCTGGTTTACTTCTAACAATGTAGAGTATGTTAAGAAGTTAGACGATGGTAAATACAAGTTTAATCTTGACACTCCCGAAGCACTTGCATGTATCCAGTTCGCAAAGGATATTTACGATGCGGGTTATGCACCTAAGTCCAACAATTCATCTTTATGGGATGCAGGTTTAGTAGCTATGAGCTCTACAACTTGGTACGGCTTAACCGGTGAAGATGATATTGCCTATGCATATTATCCCATTGGTCCTAACGCTAGCGACTATGTTTACGAAGGCGGCGAGTTAGGTCTTACAATTGTTCCTACAACTGTTAAGGATTCTGTTTTCGAAGGCATCTGCCAAGTTATTTCTGACTACTACTCTGTACAGCCCTGGAGAAAAACTCCTCGGCAAGCTCTAGAGAACCGTCACTCTGACGAATACTCCTTAGAGCTTCATGTAGATACCGTTATGCGTGCTTCTACAGCTAACAGATGGTCTACATATTATCCTTGGACCTACTCCAATGTTATTTGGACCGACTACGGCATTTCTGAGGGTAAATCCCCTCAAGCATTCATCGACTCCGTTAAGGATGCTGCTCAGGCAGAAATCGATTCACTTTGGTCCGGTATTGAAAAGTTAGATTAATTTTAAGTTAATTTAACTAATCTAAACTAAATAATATCCCCGCCCGAAGAAATTTCGGGCGGGGAGACACCGTTTAATTTTAGGTTTACAAAAGCCGAATAAATCAGTAATATTTATCCGTTTTTTGCAAATTTAAAAGTACGGTAAGGAGAGTAATATATATATAATGAAAAATATCTGTAAAATATTAATATTTATATTAACCTTTGCTGTGGTACTTTCTTCTGTGGGTTGTACAAAGGTTCAAACCGTAACCAGTGAGGTTTGGGAGGACGAAGAAACCTATTCTCAAACCGAAGACATATCGAGTGAGAACACAGACCAAAATACCAGTATCAAAGATACAACTTCTAAACAAGAAAATAATAACGGTAATTTTGATTTTAAAGGTAGCACGGTTACAATCTCCAGTTGGGGTGATAAAGGCGCCGAGCCCGACAAAACCTCTACTACCTACAAGCAAGAAATTGAACTTATAGATAAAATTGAGAAAAAGTACAACTGTAAAATAGAGTATCCGTTCATTGCAGACTCTATTAAGTACTACAACTCATTTGTTACACAATCTATGTCGGGCACCAAATTTGCCGATATTGTTGCCGTCCCCGGTGACCAAGGCTTCCCGTCGGCAGCGCTTAGCGGTTATGCTAGGTGTTTAGACGGTCAGTTTGACTGGGACAGCGAAATGTTTGTAGATAAAGTTGTTAACGATGCTTTGCTACTAAAAGGCAAGCACTATTATCTTTCATTTGCCATAAATAACGCTTACAATTCGGGTGGCGGCATTGCTTTTAGAAAAAGCTTGTTCCAAAAGTTTAATGTTAAAACCCCTCACGATTATATAAAGGCAAACAACTGGAACTGGAATACATTTAAAGAACTTTGCAAGACCATGACCCGCAACGAAGGCGGAACTCAGTATTACGGTATTGATAAAGCAAAGAGTGCCATTTGGTTTTCGTCTAATAATGCAAACACCATTTTAAAGATGGGTGAGGGCAAGTATCAGTTTAATATGAACGCGCCCGAGGTTTTAGAGTGTATTCAGTTTGGTAAAGATTTGTACGATGCAGGCTACGCGCCAAAATCTAATGGTGATTCCCTTTGGGATGCAGGACTTATTGCCATGCAGGGCTCTGCAGGTTGGGTATTAACCGCCGAAGACGATATAGGCTTTGCATATTACCCCATAGGCCCCAATGCAAACGATTACGTTTACCGCGCAGGCGCCGGAAGCATAACGGTTGTTCCTACCACCGTTAAAGATTCCATATTCACCGGTGTGTGTCAGGTTATTAAAGACTATTATGGTGTGTATCCGTGGCGCAAGACCATAGAACAGGTAATGGAAACCAGACATTCCGATGAATACTCAATACAAATTGAGCTCGATATGGTAAACCGAGCCAACACAACTGTAGGCGAGGGATGGGATACATATTACCCATGGACCTACAGTAACGTGTTCTGGACCGACTACGGCATTTCTGAGGGTAAATCTCCTCAAGCATTCATCGACTCCGTTAAGGACGCCGCTCAAGCTGAGATTGACTCGCTGTGGTCCGGTATTGATAAATTAGAATAAGCAAAAACTTATTTTAAATAGATTTTAAAGGAAAATTTTTCAGTAAAGAGGTAGCTAATATGTTCAAAAAGGCAGTTTCGTGTGTACTTGCTCTTTTAGTTGCATTGTCTGCATTTTCTGTTGCAGCATTTGCCGCTCCGGCTAAAGCAACTTTAGGCAAGGTAGAAAAGGTTGAAGCGGTTGACATAGCTCACGCAAAGCTTTCATTCCTTAATTTTCAAAGAAGCAAAAAAGACGCCGCATATCCGAGCGCTCAGGCCGTTGTTCTGGCTGCAGGCGGTGAAAGAGTAACCCTTAACGACGGTGAAGCCTTCACTACAAACTTTGTAGTTGAGCAAGAGGGTTTATACGCTTTACAAATTACCTACAAGAATATTGCGGGTAGAGGTACTATGCCTATAGCAAAAATTGCAATTAATGGTGAGTATCAGTTTAAAGAGGCCGAATCGGTTAAGTTTAAAAGACAGTATAAAGAAACCAACATCGGCAATAGAGATACCAGCGGTAACGAAATTGTCCCCGAAAATGAAGAAATCTTTAAGGATACAACCGTTTTCGTAAAAGATATTGCAGGTAACTACGGTGGCGTACTTTATTTCTACTTAAATGCAGGCGTTAATGCTATTACCTTTAATATGGATAACGAAGCTATTGAACTTAGCGAGATTACTTTCAAACAGGTTCCGACTATTCCTACCTATAACGAAGTTTCCTCTTCCTTTAAACATAAAGAATACAGTGGCGAGACCATCTATTATGAAGCCGAGAATATTTTAACCAAGTCTGATACAACTATTCTTCGTGCTAACGACTGGACTTCTCCTACAATTACTCCTTACGATATAAAGGTTAAGAACCTTAACGTATTCGGCGGTACTAACTTTAACACACCCGGTCAGTTTGTTGAGTGGGAAATAGTTGTTCCCGAAGATGGCCTTTATGCTCTTACTTTTAAGGCTCGTCAGAACCAAAATGTAGGTGTTTCAAGCTTTAGAAGCATTTATATAGACGACAAAATTCCTTATTCTGAGTTCCAAGAGGTAGCTTTCCAGTACGATACACAGTATCAAAATGTTACCCTTATGGCAGGCGATAAGCCCGCTTTAATAGAGCTTAGCGAAGGTAAGCATACAATTCGTATGGAAGCAGCTCTTGGCGAATACAAAACATTACTTTCTGATATTAGCGATACTGCAGAAAACCTAAGTACCGCATACCGCAGAATTATAATGCTTACTACAGCTGACCCCGACTCTTACCGTGACTATAAGATTGACGAAAATCTTCCCGAAGTAATGGAAATTTTCGCAACAGAAAAAGAAAATCTTGAGCGTATGTATAACACCATTATGACCGAGATGTCCAGTGCATCTACCGGTACTAAGGTTTTAGATACCCTTGCAACGCAGCTTGAAGATTTTATAGATGACCCGTATAGAATGACATCTCGTCTTTCTAACTTTAAAACAAACATTACTTCCCTTACAACTTGGCTACAGTCGGCAACAAATCAGCCACTACAGCTAGACAGCATTGCCCTTTCTGCTCCAGAGGGAGAAATAAAGGCTGCTAATCCAACATTCTGGGGTGCTTTAAAGCACGAGTTCTTATCGTTCATCAGTACTTTCTCTGACGAATATCTAAACTACACCGAAGATGAAAACAGCATAACAGTTTGGTTATCTACCGGTCAGACCCAAATGAACACTATAAGAGCTTTGGTAGAAAGTGAATACAACCCCTACCACGACACAAAGGTTAATGTTAAGCTTGTTACAGCATCGCTGCTTATGGCAATTGTTTCGGGCAAGGGCCCCGATATTGCATTAGGTCAAGACGAAGCAAGTGTTATGAACTACGCCTTCCGTGATGCTGTTGTAGATATTTCCCGTTTTGACGACTTAGAAGAAACTCTAACTCGCTTTAGACCGTCTACCAGAATTCAGGTTACATTTAACGACAAAATGTACGGTCTACCCGAATCACAAGCATTTACAGTTTTGTATTACAGAACAGACGTTTTAGAAGAACTAAAACTTAAGGCTCCTAATACTTGGACCGAGGTTATTTCGGTAATGTCGGCCTTAAAGAAGAAAAACCTTGAGGTTGGTCTTCCCACAACACTTTATCAGACCGTTCTCTATCAAAAGGGCGGCCAGATGTACAACGATGATTTAACCGCAACCCAAATTACCACACTAGAATCTATAGATGCATTCAACTTTGTATGTAGCTTATTTACTGACTATTCTGTACCTAAGGCATTCGACGCCGCAAACCGTTTCAGAACAGGTGAAATGCCTATTGTAGTTGCAGATTATGCGTTCTGTAACCAGTTAGCTCTTTCGGCTCCTGAAATTCAGGGTAAATGGAGAATGGCACTAATGCCTGCAACCGAAAAGGAAGACGGCACACTAGACAGAACAATAACTTCTACCACAACCTACTCTATAATTCTTAACGAAGAAAAAGCAGAAGCTTGTTGGGAATTCTTAAAATGGTGGTCTTCTGAAGAAGTTAACTACAAATATGCAACAACCATTGAGCAAATTTTAGGTATATCGTCGCGTTCCACAACTGCTAACGTAGCAGTATTTAACAAACTTGCTTGGGACCCCGATGATCTTGCAGTTATAAACAAGCAAGCCGAAACACTAGTAGCAATTCCGGCAGTTCCGGGTAACTACTTCGTTTCCCGTCACCTTTCTAACGCTATGAACAGAGTATTCTTCAATTCAGGTGTTCCCGCCGAAGAATTAGAATCTTATTCACAGATTATAGATGACGAAATTAAAAGAAAGCGCGATGAACTCGGCTTTAACTAAAGAAGGGCGTGAAAACAAGTGGCAAAAAAGAAATCTAATAAATTTGCCTCGCAGTACAGAGTTTCGATTGCATTCGCTTTACCGTTTTTGATTATATTCTTTACCTTTACGGTAATTCCGGTTATTGCGGCTATATGCATGAGCTTTACAAACTACAACATTCTACAACCTATGCAGTTTGTAGGCTTTAAAAACTACCTAGATCTGTTCTTAAATGACGAGGTATTCTTAACATCATTAAAAAATACATTCCTATTCGCATTTATTATCGGACCATTATCGTTTGCAGCTTGTCTTTTCGTTGCTTGGATGATTAACGAGTTCTCACATACGGTTCGTACAATACTTACCATAATATTCTATGCACCCGCAATTTCGGGCGGTGTTATTACAATTTGGGCAATTATCTTCTCTAACGACTCTTACGGTATTGTTAATAACACACTTATGGAACTTGGCTTTATAAAAGACCCAATACTTTGGCTACAAGACCCCAAGTATATGATTACCGTTATAGTACTTGCTGCTCTTTGGGCCAGTCTTGGCACCAGCTTCCTTTCGTTCATAGCAGGTTTGCAAGGCGTAGATAAGTCTCTTTACGAAGCAGGCGCAATTGATGGTATAAAGAACCGTATACAAGAGCTTTGGTACATAACAGTTCCGGCAATTAAGCCGCAGCTTATGTTCTCGGCACTACTTGCTATTACCGGCGCATTTGAGTTTGGTAACATAGGCGCTCAGCTTGTTGGTAACCCCAGTCCGCAGTACGCAGCCCACACAATTGTTTTACACCTTGGTGACTATAGTGGTATTCGTATGGAGCTTGGTATGGCTTGTGCAATTGCAGTTATATTGTTTATAATCGAAGTTAGCGCCAATAAGCTTGTTAATAAGCTTATTAAGTACGCAGGAAACTAAGGAACAGGAGGCAGTTTTATGGCACGATTAAAAGCAAAACGCGTAAGCAGAAGTGTCGGCGGTAACGCTGTACTGCTCATGTTCTTGATTATACTTGGAGCATTTATGGTAATACCCATGCTCTATGTTATAAACAACGCATTTAAACCAATTGACGAGTTGTATTTGTTCCCACCGCGTATTTTTGCGCAAAACCCAACAACCGCAAACTTTACCGGATTATTTAGCTTGGTTGGCGAGCTTGGTATGCCGCTTACCAGATACATATTTAATACAGTTTTACTTACAATAGTAGGTACTTTAGCACAGGTTATTTTATCATCACTTTGTGCATACTCACTTTCTAAAATACCTTTCCCGGGTGCAAACTTTATATTTAGACTTATAGTTTTATCGTTAATGTTCTCGGCATCGGTTACGGGTGTTCCGCAGTACATAATTATGGCAAAGCTAGGTCTTATAGATACCTACTGGGCTATGATGCTTCCGGCACTTACTTCTACACTGGGCCTTTACCTTATGAAGCAGTTCTTAGAAAGCTCGGTGCCAGATGCACTTATGGAAGCTGCCCGAATTGACGGTGCAAGCGAATTATCTATTTTCTTTAAAATAGTAATGCCGCTACTTAAACCCGCATGGTTAACACTTGTAATTTTGTCAATTCAAAATTTATGGAACGCAACATCTAGCTACACCTACTCCGAAATTTACAAAACTCTACCACAGGCACTTAGCCAAATAGTTTCGGCAGGTATTTCTCGTGTAGGTATATCGGGTGCGGTATCGTTACTTATGATGTCGGTTCCAATTTTAACATTCATAGTAACACAGTCAAATATTATTGAGACCATGGGCTCATCAGGAATGAAGGATTAAGCGATATGAAATATTTAAAAATTATATTTATCAGCATTCTTTTAATAAGCATACTGAGCGTATCTGCTTTAGCCGATACTTCCTTGCCGTATTCTAACTACACCTACTCTGAAAAAGGAATGCAGGTTGTTTTAGGACCCCAAGCATATGTTCCCGATGCCGTTATTTATGGCGAAACACTAGGTACAACCGATATGGTAGAGCCTTCTGATATTGCTACCGACGAGCAGGGTCTTATATATATTTTAGATTCCGGCAACAGCAGAATACTTATTTTAAATGCCGATTACACATTAAAAACAGAAATTAAGGGCTTTATTAATAATGGCGCAGAAGATAATTTTAAAGGTGCCAAAGGCTTTTATGTAGACGATGCTTACATTTATGTGGCCGATACTTCAAACCACCGTATAGTTATTTTTGACAAGTTTACTTTTGCACTTGCAAAGGTGGTAGCAGCGCCAAAATCGTCTATGTTATCTGCAGACTTCGTATTTAAACCTATATCCATTGCAGTAGACGTTGACCGATTACTTTATGTAATAGGTGAAGGTACATACGAAGGTATTATTACTATGGACTGGGATAGCGAGTTTGCCGGCTTTATAGGCACAAACAATGTTACCCCTTCTCTTTGGGAAATATTCTGGATGCAGTTTTTGTCTGAAGAGGCAAGAGAAGCCAGAGTACAGTTTATTCCTCAAGACTTTTCTGGTATAGATGCTGACGAAGACGGCTTCTTCTATGTAACAACCTATACTAAACAAAATCTAAAAATGGTTAAGCGTCTAAATCCGGGCGGAAACGATGTTTTAGTAAATCTTTCATCAGTTCCGGTTGCAGGTGACCCATACGCAGTTGCAAAGGGTGCACTAAAGGGTGAGAGCTCGTTTTATGATGTAGCTTGCGGACCTTACGGATTATATGCTTGTATGGATTATACCCGCGGTAAAATATTCGTATATAACGAAGATGGTTTCTTACTTTACACACTTGGTGCCCGTTCTAATCAAGATGGTGGCTTTAATGGCGCCGAAGCAGTAGTATGGTTAGACGGTATGAAGATAGCCGTGGTAGACGCGCAACGTAACAGCGTTACAGTTTTCACACCCACCGATTATGCAGTTGCCATTCATGAGGGCGTTGCAGCTCAAGCAGAGCTTAATTACGACTTAGCTTTCGAGAAATGGCAGAGAGTTTTAGAACTAAACTCGGGCTTTGAAATGGCTCACATTCAGTCGGGTAAAGTTTACCATAACCTTGGCGATTATGAAAAAGCTATGGAAGAGTTCGAACTTGGCAACAACAAGGCTTTATATTCCAAGTCACTTGCCAAAAAACGTGCTTTATGGATAGAAAACAACATAACAATAATATTTATTGTTGCGGTTGTGGCTATTGGTGCACTTTTAATAAATTCATTTATAAAGAAAATAAAAGACAAGCGCAAAGAAAAATAAAAACTAAAAACCGATGCACTTAAGGTGGAATTGTTTATGAAATTTTTGAACAGATTAAAATATGCGCTGTATATTCTAAAGCACCCATTTGATGGCTTTTGGTGCTTAAAGTCGGAAAAAATAGGAACAATCGGTTCGGCCATGACTATGCTGGCATTGTTCTTTATAACAATGGTTATCCGTCTTTATACAACATCGTATTTAGTGTCTACAGTAGACCTAATAAGCTTCTCAATTTGGATGCTCTTAGCGCTAATTGTAGGTGTGTTCCTACTATACAGCATAGCAAACTGGAGTATTACAACACTCCTAACAGGTAGCGGTAGCTTTAAAGATATTATAATATCGCTGGCATACTCGCTAACCCCTATGACCATTATCAATATTCCCTTGGCAATACTTAGTCAGGTTATAGTTAACGAAGAAATTGCTTTCTTTACATTCTTTAATACAGTAGCAATTATTTATACTATCTTCCTTATCTTAGCCTCTAATATGCAAATACACGAATACACAATGTTTAAATCTATTTGCACTGTTGTTCTTACAGTACTTGCAATTGTGTTAATAGTAGTTATAGCTATTTTGTTCATAAACCTTGTTCAGCAGGTTTGGACATTTGTATTATCAATAATTAAAGAAATATCATTTAGACTATAGTATTGAGGTGTAACAAGGTGAAAAAATTAACAAGACAAATTATTTGTGCTTGTCTATCGGTTGTAATGTTAATAATGTGTGCAGCCACAACCTTTGCTGAGCCTACGGCTACTAATAATGCCGTAGTGACCACTTCTGGCGAGGTAGGCGCAGACTTTACCAAACAGTTATCTAACGACAACTACGAGCTTTATTACAAAGCTGCCACTGCCGAAATAGCTGTTAAGGATTTAAAAAGCGGCACAGTATTTTATTCTAACCCGCAAGACAGAGAAGCAACCATAGGTAGCACAACAACACAGGCTTACAAAAACACATCAAGCCAAATAATTGCTTATTATTACGATGAGCTTACCGTAGTGGCAGTCGACAGTTACACTCAGTCTGCAAGTCTTAACCAGGTAAAGTCACAGGTAACCGATAATAAGCTGGTTGTAGATTACCATTTTGGTTTAACCGAGTTTAAGGTAGAAATGTTACCTCCTGTAATCTCACGCGAGAGAATGGAAAAAGACATTTTATCTAAACTTGAAGAGAGCGAAAAGGACTACATATTAGCCCGCTACGCTTTATATTCAAGAGATGAGCTTGATGCCGATACATTAAGCAAAATGAAGGTTTCGTATCCTGCACTTGCAGACCATGACATTTATGCTCTAACAGTTAAAACGAAGTTTATCTGCGAGCGTATTTACGGATACTTCCAAAAGGCAGGCTACACTCATGAAGACCTTCAGCGCGATTGCGATGAAAACCAGGTTGAGAACCTTTATGAACCGCCTGTAAGCTTTGATTTCCAGGTAGAGTATTCTTTAAATAATGATGGCTTTACTGCTCGTCTTAACACACAGAAAACCGTTTATGACAAAGAATATCCGCCTATACGTGTAGATTTCTTACCCTACTTCGAAGCATCTAACAACACAAAACAGGGCTACATCTTTGTTCCCGACGGTGAAGGTGCTCTAATAAACTTTAATAATAAAAAGATAACTGCCGACCAGTACTGGAAGCGCTTCTTTGCAAACGATTCGGCTATTAACGCCGTAGAGCTTGCCGCACAAAGCGAATATTCGGTACTTCCGGTATTCGGCTCGTCTGATGAAGACAGCGGATATTTTGCATCGGTTGACGTTGGCTATGAACACGGCGGCGTAGTTGCAGATATTTCGGGTAAAAACCACCCATATAACTTTGTTTCGGGCTTTTTCGATGTAGTACCCTTTGATAAAGTTTCTATATCGGGTAAAAATACCGCCGACGATACATCTGTAAAATATGCTCCGTCACCGGTTAGCTGCGGCATAGAGGTTTCTTATCACCTTTATTCTAAGCATATTGAGTACGATGAAATGGCAATTGGTTATCGTAATCACTTAAAGAATATTGGTGTGTTAACTAAAACCGCACAAGATGATTCAACCTTTAATGCTGAGTTTATTGCAACCGCACGCGTTAAGAAAAACTTCTTAGGTTTCCTTTACAATAAGCTTGAAGGACTTATGACATATAAAGAGGCAGCACAGGTTATAGATGAACTTGGTCTTGACGGCGTAGACATTAACTATGTTAACGCTGTAAACGGCGGCAAACAGCAAGAAGCTATAACAAAGATTTCTCCCGAAAAGGTGCTTGGTAGCAAGAATGATCGCTTAGCACTAGACGATAAGGTTAACGATTTTGCATATTCGTTTAATTTGCGCACAGGTAAAGATGTTCCAAAATCTAAGGCATCATTTACACTTAGTAAAGAAATTGCTAAGGTTTACGAGTACGACTTTATAAGTAAGTACTTTAACCGCAGAAAGTATTCTGTGCTTTTAGCACCTAAGTTTATTGATAAGCAAATTAAGTCAATACCAAAATCACTGAAGAAACAAAACATAACCGCTGTAAACCTTGCAGATATTGCAATAAAGGTAGATAGCGACTTTAACCTTAGAAATTACACTGAGCGCTATGAGGCTCGCCTTAAGATTCAAGACTTCTTAAAGGCACTCGATGAAAACACAACAGTTTCGGTAGATTACGGCAGCGTTTATGCATTGCCTTATATCGATAAAATTTACGATATGCCCACAACATCGAGTCAGTACTCGCTTATAGATACCGATGTACCTTTTTACCCCATAGTAGTAAGAGGCTCGGTTGCATACGTTACCGATTCCATAAATACTGCTGACGACTCGGTTACAGCATTCTTAGAGAGTGTAGAAATCGGCGCTCAAATTCAGTATTCTTGGGTATATCGCAACGAGGAAGACCTTGTTGATATTTACGAAAATTACTACAACTGCATCTATTCTAACTCAATTGAGCAGGCAAAAGATTTCGGCGCACAGATTAAGGATTTATTTGCAAAAATAGGCCAGTCCGAAATTACCGCACACAAGTCTATATCGGCTACATTAAAGCAGACCGATTTTGCAAGCGGCCATACCGTATATGTAAACTACGGCAAAGAACCTGTAACAATTGGAAATAACACAGTTAATCCCGAGAGTTTCCTGTGTGTAGAAACTGCAAATTCTTAATAAGAAATTGAAGTTGCCAAATTTATAGAAAGGCGTGAAAAATAATGAGAGAAAAATCGCACAGTAAACTTCTCAAGCGACAGGCTAACACCGGTTACCTGTTTCTTATTCCGTTATTATACGGTCTTATATGGTTCTTTATAATTCCGGTTATTACTTCCTTTATATTCAGTTTCTCAGATGTAGCAACCAGTGAAAACGGATATGTTCTTACTTGGAACAATTTTAGAGCATACGACTACATATTCTTTAAGCATCCAAACTACTTCCCAACAGTAGTTGAGGCTTTTGGTGATATGATATTACAGGCTCCCATAATTTTGGTATTCAGCTTCTTTATGGCATCACTTTTAAACCAAGAGTTTAGAGGCAGAACATTCTTTAGAGTAGTTTTGTTTTTACCTGTAATAGTTGTATCTACCGCTATTACCAGCGTAGATAATGCCGATAGTCTTCAGTTTGCTATGAATGGCTATGGCGAATTTAAGAGTACCTTCGGCGGCAGCATGACATCGTTTACTGCTACATTTACCGAGTACATGCAGTCTTTAGGTATTCCTAAAGACATCACCGAAACCATAACGGGCATAGTTGATAGTGTTTATGCTGTTATTGAGCTTTCGGCAATTCAAATACTTGTATTATTAACAGGCATGCAGTCTATATCGCCATCGCTTTACGAAGCAGCAAAGGTTGAGGGTGCAACACCTTGGGAATCTTTCTGGAAGATTACATTCCCAATGGTAAGCCCGCTCATTCTAACCTGCGTTGTTTACACCATAGTTGACTCCTTTACATCAGAGGGCAACGGAGTTATGGGTCTTATTCAAGACACCGCATTCTCGGGTGCCATGGACTTCTCGGCCTCGGCGGCTATGGCGTGGATATACTTTGTAGCGGTTGCGCTGATACTTGGCGTATTCTCGTTCTTGGTATCTAGACTTGTATTCTACTACGACGATTAATAGGAGGTGTTAGCGTGACTAAATTATCAGAAATAAAAATTAATCCGGTTACCATAAAGCGCAAAACACCTCAAATTCTTTGGACAATTGCTCGTTTCGTTTTGTTGCTTGGCATAAGCTACGTAATACTTTACCCTTTGCTTGTTAAGTTCTCATTGGTTTTCATGGACCAAATAGACTTAAAAGATATTACAGTTAAATGGATACCGCGTCACTTTACATTCAAAAATGTTCAGACCGTAGTTGCCGTTACTGATTATTGGGAAGTATTACTTAGAACAGTTGGCTTTTGCGGACTTACAGCCTTTTTACAGGTTACTACATGTACTTTGGCCGGTTGCGGCTTTGCAAGATACAAGTTTAAGGGCAGAAATTTGTTGTTCTTACTTGTTATAGGAACACTTGTTGTTCCTCCGCAAACCTACATAGTACCTCTTTACCGCCAGTTTATGAACTTTGACTTTTTCTGGCTAATAAGTTTGTTTAACGGTGGTAAAGGAATAAATACCATCGACTCGGTTTGGCCCTTCTTTATAATGGCTGTAACCGGTATGGGTATTAGAAGCGGTCTTTATATTTATATTCTTCGTCAGGCATTCCGCGGTCTGCCTAAAGAATTAGAAGAAGCCGCAAGTGTTGACGGCGCAGGCGGACTTAGAACCTTCTTACAGGTTTTACTCCCCAACGTTATTCCTACAGTATTGGTGGCGTTCATACTAGCATTTGTATGGCAGTGGAACGATACTTTCTATACATCACTCTTTGCACCAAGCTTAGATGTTATGGCACATACAGTTAGCGGAATACGTGTTGCAATTTCTTCTTACCTTGGCGGTTGGAACGAAACAATAGGTAACATGTATACCTCTATGCTTATCAATACTTCAACATTATTGTCTATGATTCCGGTAATACTTCTATATGTTATTTGTCAGAAGTTCTTTGTACAGGGTGTAGAAAGAACCGGCCTTGTAGGATAAATGTTCGCAATCAAATTTTGTTTGCATGATATTAAAATTGATGTTACAACATCAATAGATAGGAGAGGGAAAATGAAACTAACAAAAGTATTAAGTTTGATTTGTGCAACTTTAATGCTTGCTGCTTGCTTTAGCGGATGTTTTGGCGGCGGTACCTCCTCAGACATAACATCAAATCAACCGTCAAGTCCAAGCGATTGGGAACTTAACGTAAGTTCAGATCCCAACGCCGACAAAGAGGGCACTGAAGATTTTGATAATAACGGTGTTAGCTCTATTCCGGGCGGTTCAGATGATAGTGATGATGAAGGTGATAATTTTGGCGATAGCGAAGAAGATCCTTTCGCTGAGCCTTCGGTGTTTGAGAATTTAGACGACTTTAAGTACAAATATCAAACCAAAAAGTATATTTACGGTATTACAAACGAGGGTTATGAAAGAATTGCTTTCATTAATCCCGACGGCTCTTATACCGATGCCTTAGCAGGTACCGGTCGCTACGTGCTCAATACTAATATTATTGGTCAGGTAGCAGCTGCCAGAGATGTTGCTGAATATCAGAAAACTCTTATAGATAACCACTCGGCACTTATTATTACCTTTGAAGGCTTAGGCCAAGAGGCTCACAACTCAATTTTTAAGAGCACCCTTGTTTTCTATGATGATTATATTAAGGTTTCGTCAAACGTAAGCTACAACAGTAACCATACTATGCTATCAAGTGCTTCTATTAATATGACCTACCTAGGTGGTGTTTCTACCAGCAAGGTTCAGAAGAAGTACGACTTTAACTGGTATTATCCCGAAGACGGCGGCTTCCCATACAGAGAAACATTCTCGTTTATGAACAAGAACGTTCTTCCCGATGGTAAGCATTCGGTATATGTATTTAATACAGGTAACATTCCCGAATATTATTTCGATATGTTGGTAAGATATCCGGGTCAAAATGTTCCGGTATTTCTCGATACAACCGAGCCGGTTTATTCTGTAAACTACACTGCAGAATATACAATCGTACTTGCATATGAGCAAGAAGACAATACCGAAAACGATTATCGCGCAAGATTCTATTCCAGAAATTCCGACTACGCCGCAGGTATTGCACCTGTAGAAGCTAACGACGATGTTTCTTCAATCTTCCGCCGCGACGAAGTTGAGCTTAATATGAATGTTACTAACTTAACTCAGCAAGATGTTAACTTTAGCGTTCGTTATGAGCTTTACGACTTTTACGGCAACCTTGTAGATAAGGGTATTCACGTTAACTCTACTGTGTTTGCAGGTCTAGAGGCAAACCGTACAATTAAGGTTTCGGCTAAAGAGCACGGCTACGGAATGTTCTTCCTTAACTTGCTTGTTGTATCCGATAAATACACATATCGCGAGTATTATCCGTTTATAATGCTTGATGATTACGAGTATAAGTACTATGCTAACAACCCGTTCGGTATGAACCAGATTGTTGAGCCCGATTTACACGATTTAGAAGACGTATATAGCATCTTCTGTAAAATTGGTATTTCGTCGGTTCGTGGCGGCTTTACACACACCAAAACTGACAAGCAGATTGAACAGTGTACAAGAATACTTGAAGATATTAAACAAAAGGGCTTCCACTATACCGAGCACGGTGGCTGGGACGCTAAGAGAGATCAGTACTACGGTAAATATATTACCGAATTTATCGACGGTAACGAGTACAACATGAAGATTAACGGCGGTCAGTACAGCGTTAACGATGCACCTCTTGTTTGGTCTATGTACTACGAAGAAGAGGTTGCTCCTCAGCTGGCAATGGCAACTAAGTACAATAAAATTCCCGTTTTGGCAGGTAACTCTGCAGGTGCTGATTACTGGTTCGACGAAATCTATAAGGCAGGCCTTTGGAAACCCAGCGTTAAGCAGTCAATTCACTCGTATTCACTTTATCGAAATTCACCAGACTTAAAGAGCCAGTACTATGCTCTTTGGGGTGCTGAGGCAGGTTTTGCCCGTACACAGCGCGCTTGTGAAAAATACGGTAAGATTTCGTGGCAGATTCACGAAACAGGCTACTCTTGTATACCCGAAAGTGACAACGTATGTATCCGTACAGCAGCCGATTACAACATTCGTTGTTATATACTTGGTGTTGGCTGTGGCGCAGAAACAGTATCGCTTTACTGCTTGTTCGACTATCAGACAGGCGGCTTTGGTACAGAGGTTGGCGGTACCGAGTTCCACTTTGGTCAGTTCTACCTTGCTGACTATTATGGCCAGATTTTACCCAAGCCCACAGTAATGGCATTTGCTACTTTAACCCGCACCTTAGAAAGTTACAAGGGTTGCGTAGAGAGCGAAAAGTACTCTAACTTTAACCAACAAAACAAAAACGGCGGCGGTTCAAAGCGTGTATTTGCTGTAGATACCGAACTATACGGCACAGTATTTGTTGCTTGGTCTAACAATTACTTACTCCCCAACGACAAAGGTTATGAGAGAGTTCCGCTATGCCCATGGGATGGCGAAAAGCTTTGGGGTGACAATACCGAAGACTTGGTATTAGATGTTGTTGGTGATAGCATAACAGTTATTACTCTTGGCGGCAAAGAAAAAGTTATTCCAGCCGTTGACGGTAAAGCAACAGTTAAATTAACAGGCGCACCGGTATTTATTAAGGGCGCAAAATAATAGTTTAAAAACTATTGACTAAAATTTTAAGGAGAACGGCAACGATTGAAATATCAATTGATTTCCGTTCTCCTTTTTGTTTGGAGTACAGTTTATGAAAACAAAACAAGAATTATTAGAATTGCTAAATTCATTAAGCTTAGAAGACAAAATAGGTCAGCTTCAGCAGGTATCTCCTGTTACTATAGAAGCTACCGGATTAGAAACCGGTGTACCCACTCAAAACAATGGTGAAATTAAGAAAAACTTTACCTCTGTTTTAAATCTTTTCGGCGCCGAAAAGCTTATGAAAATACAGGATGAATACCTTAAAAATAACGAGCATAAAATACCTATGCTATTTATGGCCGACATTATTCACGGTTACCGTACCATTATGCCAATACCTTTGGCACAAGGTTGTTCGTTTAATCCTGCACTAGTTGAAAAATGTAATAGCAATGTTGCTGCAGAGGCATCGGCCGACGGTATGCACGTAACATTTGCACCTATGGTAGACTTGGCAAGAGACCCACGTTGGGGCCGAATTTTAGAGTCTACCGGTGAGGACACTTACCTTAACACTTTATTTTCTGCTGCTATGGTAAGGGGCTTTCAGGGTGAAGATTTATCAAAAGACGGCACAATTGCTGCTACAGTTAAACACTTTGCCGCATACGGCGGTGCTGAGGGTGGCCGCGATTATAATACTGTAGATATTTCAGAGCGTTCTCTGCGTCAAGATTATTTGCCCTCTTATAAAGCCGGCGTAGATGCAGGCGTTGCACTTATTATGACCTCGTTTAACGTCATTGGCGGAGTTCCTTCTACTGGCAATAAAAAACTTTTGCGTGATATCTTGCGTGATGAGTGGGGCTTTAACGGTACAATTATTACCGACTGGGGCTCAGCTAATACCATGATATCTCACTCGGTTGCCGCTAACCAAAAGGAAGCCGCACGACTTTCAATCGAAGCAGGCGTAGACATTGAAATGTGCACGCCTTGTTACGACCGACATCTAAAAGAGCTTATTGACGAGGGCACAGTAGACATTAAACTTGTAGACGAAAGTGTAATGCGTGTTTTAGAGCTTAAAAACAAACTCGGTTTGTTCGACAACCCATATCGCTTTGCTAACCCCGAGAAAGCTAAACAGATTATTGGCTGCGATGAATTCTTAGCCGATGCTAAAGAGCTTGCTTGTCAGTCGAGTGTTCTTTTAAAGAATGAAGATAATATTTTGCCATTAAGTGAAAAATCGGGCAAAATCGCATTTATCGGCCCGTACACTTGCGAAAAACGTCTTAACGGCGCATGGAGTGTTTTAGATAAAAACGAAAATAGCCCAACCTTAGAGCAAACACTTAAAAAGCGCTTTGGCGATAAAGCCTTTAAGTTTGCCGAGGGCTCTAAGCTGTTAGGTGTTGAGCAGTATTACCAAGCCGAGTTTTTAAAGTACGATATGTGTGAAGATACTCGCGAGGCAAAAATGAAAGAGGCCGTAAAGCTTGCCAAAAAGGTCGATACTGTTGTTATGTGTATCGGTGAGCATTACTTCGAAAGCGGTGAGGCAAGAGGTAAGGCACACATAACTCTGCCCGATGTTCAGATAGAGTTATTTAACAGAATATATGCGGTTAACAAAAATATAGTTGTTGTACTGTTTAACGGCCGCCCTGTTGAAATTAAGAATATTGCCGATAAGGCCAAGGCTGTTTTAGACGTTTGGTTTGGCGGTACCATGGCAACCGAAGCTATTGCCGATATGCTATTTGGTATTACAGCACCGTCGGGTAGACTTTCTGCATCATTCCCGCTTTGTGTCGGTCAAATTCCTGTTTACTATAACTATCTGCCTACTGACCACCCGGTTGAAAATAGTTTCGAGTTTGGCTCAAGACATATAGATATCCCAAGTGAGCCGTGTTATCCGTTTGGTTATGGCTTATCTTATACTACCTTTGAATATTCAGACTTTACACTATCAAGCGATACCCTCACCAAAGACGGCTCTATAACCGCTACAGTAAAGGTTAAAAATACCGGCAATAGAGATTCTTTTGAGACTGTTCAGCTTTACATTCGCGACCGCTTTGCAAGTGTATCGCGCCCGGTAAAAGAGTTAAAGGGCTTTAAAAAGGTTTGGATAAAGGCAGGCGAAGAGGTAAGCGTAGATATTACTCTTACACCCGACGACCTTAGAATTTACGATATTAATATGGATTACGTAACCGAGCCCGGTGACTTTTATGTGTTTGTTGGCAAAGACAGTACAGTAAAAGAATACAAGGTGTTTAAATACTTGGGGTAAAAAATGAAAACATACAATTTAAACAGTAACGAAATTGCAATTTGCGGCGTAAATTACGATGGCAACGGCAACTTCTGGCGCTTGCCTAAAGAGGTTGCCGAGGCGGGCGCCAATGTTTTGGGGCAAAACCACCTTACAATAGGCGGCAGAGTGCGTTTTAACACTAATGCGCCCAGAATAAAGGTTAAAATGACCATTAAAGAACAAGTTGTAGACTGGGCAATTCCTATATCGGGCTCTGCAAGTGCCGACGTGTTTGTGGGCAATGGTGAAAAAGCCCGTTGGGCAGGAATCATCTCGCCAAAGAGTTATGACAAAACCGAGGGTGAGCTTGAAATACACAAATCTTCAGATTTTGAAAATGTAACCATAAACCTCACCCGCAACCACCCCATAACAAGTATGGAAATTTCGGTTGATGACGAGTATATACTTCGAAGTCCCAACCCATACACAATAAGCACCCCCATAGTGTTCTATGGCTCGTCTATTACCGCGGGCGGTTGTGCTACCTCGGTTGGCAGCGCCTATACTTCGCTCGTTTGCCGCTGGTTAGATGCCGACTATATAAACCTCGGCTTTTCTAACGGCGCAAGGGGAGAACAACCTATTGCCGATTATATTGCAGGTCTTAACATGAGCGCCTTTGTTTTAGATTACGACCACAATGCTTATGATTTTGAGTTGCTAAAGTCAACCCATGAAAAGTTTTTTAAAACAATAAGAAATGCAAACCCCAATTTACCTATTCTTATTTTAACAAGACCTGACTTTACACCCGAGAAGAATAAGAACATAGAGCGCATAAATTTAATAAAGCAAACCTACCTAAATGCCAAAGCGGCAGGGGACAATAATGTTTACGTTATTAGTGGCGATACCTTTTTCGAGGGTTACGATAACGGACTTTGCACCGTAGAAAATTGTCATCCAAACGACCTTGGCTTTATGCTTATGGCCAAAAAGGTTTATCCGGTGTTAAAACAAATGCTCGGCGTAGAATAAAAATAAAAATTCCCTCATAGTCTTTAGTAAGACTGTGAGGGATTTTTTATGAAATTTTTAATTATAGGCAAAAAGCAACTTACCATAATTACCGCCGCAACTCTTAGTATAATTGTAGGTATAATAGTGTCGGTAGGGGTATTTGCTTCTACGGGCAAAAAATTACCAATTTACTGTGTAGAGCGCGATGATAACAAAATAGCTATATCGTTCGATGCCGCATGGGGTAATGACGATACCGAAGAGCTTATTAGCATTTTAAGTGAGTATAATGTACCCGCCACTTTTTTTGTGGTAGGACAGTGGGTAGACAAATATCCCGAGTCTGTAAAGCAACTGTGCGATGCCGGCCATAGAATAGAAAACCATTCTAATACCCACCCAAATATGCCGCACTTAAGCACACAGCAAATGACCGAGCAAATAAACGAGTGCAATAAAAAAATAGCCAACATAACCGGCAGAACACCAACTCTGTTCCGCCCACCTTACGGCGATTATTCAAATTCAGTGCTAGATACCTTAACAAGCCTTAATATGTATACTATACAGTGGGATGTTGATAGTCTTGACTGGAAAGATTCCGCCACCCCGGAGAGTATTGCTAACAGAGTAATTAATAAAACCAAATCTGGCTCAATTATTCTTTTTCATAACGATGCTGATTACACCCCAAAAGCCTTGCCCGTAATTTTAAAAGCATTACTCGATAAAGGCTATGAGTTTGTGTTTATAGAAGATTTAATATATAAAGACAATTACCAAATCATCCACGACGGAACACAGTGCAAATTAAAAGACGGCCAGTAGGCCGTCTTGTTTGTTATTCAAATACTATGTTCTTAATCTTTAACGTTACCGTTACGTCGCTATCGGTTGTGTTTTGCGATACTATACCTATTTTAAACTTTTCATTCTTTTTGGCGTCAATCTTTGTGGGCTTTTTTTCGGTTACTGTTTGGGTTATAAATCCGGTTAGGGTATCGTTTTCGGTCGAGAGTAAAATCTCGGCCTGTTTTATACCCTCAAAAGATACCTTAAGCTTATTTTTAGTGGCGGTAAATTCTTTGTCGTAAAAAACCACCGACTGTGAACTGTTTGCGGGAATGGTTATGGTTAAGGTTTCACACTTATTGTCACAGCCTACAAGACTAAGACAAAAAATAAGTACCAAGCAGAAACTTAAAATTCTTTTCATATAGTTTTATCCTTAATAATTTATTTGCACCTTAACGGTGGTTTTAAGTATACCGTTTTGGTTAGTAGTTCCAACAATTAATGTTGTTTTAATAGATTTATCGGCATTTAAATATTGTATGTTTATAAAGGAGTTATCCCTTTGGCCCTTGTACATTTTTCTGGTATTTTCTGCGGCGTTTAATTCTTCAAAGCTTGTGAACTCGTCGGGGTTGCCAAATTCACGGTTTAAAAAGTAGTTAATCTCGGCGTTGTCGGTAAACTCAAACAGTTTATTCATATCGCGAATTACCAGTTGCTCAACAGTCTCGGCCGATTTGTATGCCATAGTAATAATATACGATACCGATTTCATCTGACTTTCAGCATCGGTAGTAACATTTAGCTCTACCGTTGTTACTTGGTCGGCAGGGTAGCCTAAAATATTAAAATCTTTATAATTTGCGCTTATGTTGTAAGTTTTATAATTGCCACTTGTGCTTGTGGGTGATTTGCCTGCAATGTGCTGAGAAAGTTTGCTTTTTAAAGAGTTATAACTAAAGGTTAACTCAGCAGGGGTCATATCGTCTAAATATGTACCCGAGTATGTTGGAACAGAGGATACCTTGCTTGTGGTAGCGGTTGAAGTTTTGCTTGTTGTGGTAACCGGCTTTGACGAGCTTGGAGGTTGCGGTTTACTTGTAGAGGTATTTGTGCTTGTTGTGGTAGTCTGCTCGCTTGCAGTTTGTGTACTTTCACTTGTGGTAACTGTAATTTCTTCGCTTGTTGTGGTAACTTCACTCGATGACTCTACGCTTGGTTGTTTATTACAACCAACGAAAGATAAAATCAAACAAAAGCTAAGTAAAAATAGTATTATATTTTTCATAACGACTTACCTTTATATGTAATGTGTTTTTTAAAGTATAACACAAAAGGCCAAAATACTCAATAAAAAATCCCCCGTTAAAGTAACGGGGGATTAATATTAATATTCGTATAGTACAGTAAATTCAGATGTAAACGATTTGTTGTACTGAGCGTCGCGAGTAGTCTTTATCGAAAACTTTACAACGTCTGCGGTGCCATCTTCCATTTTAACGTTGAAAAACTCAGAAGAAGCGCCACTGTAAATTTTGTCGGCTCTTGATGCAGGCATATCTGCTAAGCTTGAATAGTTTACGGGGTTGCCGTATTGCATAGAGATGTAAATCATAGGATCTTTGCCGCCAAATTGCTTTACTTTAGCAACGTCTCTCTTTAATGCTTCCTCTATAAAGCTCTTTTCGTTGTAAGCGGCTGTAATTTTACAAGTGAACGAGGTAACCTTTCTATCGGCATTTAAGGTAACATTTGCTTCCATGGTAGCGCCGTCTACATAGTAACCTAAAACACTGTACTTTTTAAAGTTAGAGGACAAATCAACAGTGCCGCTAGCTGACGGATTAGCTGCTACATAAGCCTCAAGCTCTGCTTTTAAAGAATCATAATTATATGCTAAATCAGCAATAGTTGTGTCGTCTGCATATGTACCGCTAAAGGTAGGCTTTTTGCTGGTTGTTGTTGCAGGATCCGGCTTTTTGCTGGTTGTTGTTGCAGGATCAGGTTTCTTGCTTGTTGTGGTTGTGGTAGTGGGCTTTTTGCTGGTTGTAGTAGCAGCTTGCTCACTTGTAGTAACAGTTTCCTCACTTGTTGTTACGGCCTCTTCGCTTGTTGTTGCGGTTTCATCAGACGAAGACTCAACTGTGGGCTGGTCTTTACATGCTGCAAACGAGAATACAAAAACAAGCACTAATAAAAGGGCTAATATCTTTTTCATTATTTACAACTCCTAATTTTAAGTTTTACTTATTGTAACACGAAAACAAAAATTATGCAATATATAATTATATATATATTTATACAAAAAATTTCCTTTATATAAATACGCCGATTTTTACCAATATATTGTGTCAAATTGGTGCGGGTTGCGCCTAAAACACCATATCTCGTAAAATACCTTAAAAACGGCACAAATAAAGGCTTTTTGACTCAAAAAAATATTAAAAAAATTTTGAAAAAACACTTGATTTTTTTAAAGTAATATGTTATCATACACCAGTACGTTATGCGTATAGATATGCGTTGATGCGGGAGGTGGCCGACTTTAGGTCGGGGAATTTCCGCGGAGTATGTCCGATTTACAAACCGGGCGAAAGAACAGTAAGCGCTTTTTACACCTTGTAAAATAGGGTAAAAAGGGCAGGCAGCCGCAGGGCTGTCCCCGGAGTTTTGGCGTTTGCCAAACATCCGGTTTTAAAATGCGCCAAAATTAAACACCCGGCGCATTGTATGTTTTGCCCGCCAACTAATTTAAGGAGGCGAATTTTAACTATGGCAGTTAAAGAGAAAATCCGTATTCGAGTAAAGGGCTACGATCATGCATTGGTAGATCAGTCTGCAGAGAAGATTGTAGAAACTGCAAAGCGCACAGGCGCTAGAGTTTCCGGTCCGGTTCCGCTACCTACCGAAAGAGAAATCGTAACCATCTTACGCGCTGTCCACAAATATAAGGATAGCCGTGAGCAGTTCGAAACAAGGACTCACAAAAGGCTTATCGACATCTTGAGACCTTCTAACAAAACTGTTGAAGCACTCAGAAGTCTTGAGCTTCCCGCCGGCGTAGAAATCGAAATTAAACTTTAATACGTCGCGTGGTCATGTTGACAAATAAGTCAACCAATAACCAAAGGAGGAAAATAGAATGCAAAAAGGTTTAGTAGGAAAAAAGCTTGGCATGACTCAGCTTTTTGACGCACAGGGCAACGTAGTACCTGTAACCGTAATCGAAGCAGGTCCTTGCGTAGTTACCGCAAAGAAGACCGCAGAGAATGACGGCTACCAAGCAGTTCAAGTAGGCTTCGGCGACTTAAAGGCTTCTAAGGTAAACAAGCCCATGAAGGGACACTTCGCAAAAGGCGATGTTGCTCCTAAGAAGGTACTCAGAGAGTTCCGTTTTGAAGACACATCCACATACAATGTCGGCGACATTATAAAGGCTGACATCTTCGCTCAGGGCGACAAGGTAGATGTAAGAGGCATCAGCAAAGGTAAGGGCTACGCCGGCGTAATTAAGCGTTGGAACTTCGCTCGTCTTAAAGAGTCTCACGGTACAGGTCCTGTTCATCGTCATGGCGGCTCGCTTGGTGTTATAGACCCGGCTAGAGTATTTAAGGGCAAGAAGATGGCAGGTCATTTAGGTAATGAGCGCGTAACCGTTCAAAACCTTGATGTCGTTATGGTAGACGCAGAAAAGAATATAATCGCAGTTAAGGGTGCGGTTCCCGGTCCTAAGGGCTCGGTAGTAGTTCTTTTCGATAGCGTTAAGGCTTAAGGGAAGGAGTGCTGAATATGCCTAATGTAGCAGTATTAGATATGGCTGGCAAGAAGGTTGGCGAAATCGCTCTTGCAGATTCCATATTCGCAATTGAGCCCAACGCAGCAGTTATGCACATGGCAGTTGTTAACTACCTTGCAAATCAGCGTCAGGGCACACAATCCACATTGACTCGTTCCGAAGTTTCCGGCGGCGGTAAAAAGCCTTGGAGACAAAAGGGCACAGGTCATGCTCGTCAGGGTTCAACACGTGCTCCCCAATGGAGACACGGCGGAGTAGTTCATGCTCCGAAGCCCCGCGACTATTCTTATGCACTGAACAAGAAGGTTAGAAGACTTGCTCTTAAGTCTGCTCTTTCTGATAAGGTTTTAAATAACTCACTCATCGTTTTAGACGAGTTAAAGTTAGATGGTTACAAGACCAAGACAGTTGTAGATTGTCTCTCGGCAATCGGCGCTGGCAAGAAGACCTTAATTGTTCTTGCAGACAACAATTCTTTCGCAGTTAAGAGCGCAGCAAATATTCCCGGCGTTAAAACTGCACAGTTCAACACCATTAACACCTATGATATTCTTAATGCCGATTCGCTCGTAATCGTTAAGAATGCCGTAGCAAAGCTTGAGGAGGTGTATGCATAATGAAAACCGCACAGGATATCATTATTGCACCGGTAATCACCGAGAAGAGTATGTCTGGTATAGCCGACAAAAAGTACACCTTCAAGGTGGCAAAGGACGCTAACAAGATTGAAATTGCTAAAGCAGTTGAAGAACTTTTTAAAGTAGAAGTTGCTAAGGTAAACACAATCAGCGTTCGCGGTCAAGAAAAGAGAATGGGCCGTTACAGCGGTTACACAGCTTCTTGGAAGAAAGCAATCGTAACACTTAAAGACAAGTCCAAGACAATTGAATTCTTTGACGGTCTTATGTAATTAACCCGTTGAAATTAAAGCGATTTAATTTCAGGTGATGTATGGGAACCAAATGGTTCTCGCTAAGCCAAAATAGGAGAGTGAAACAAATGGCAATAAAACATTATAAGCCGACTACTCCCGGTCGCAGAGGCATGACTAGCATGGATTATTCCGAGCTAAGCAAAGTTGCACCGGAAAGAAGCTTGCTTGCACCTTTAAAGAAAAATGCAGGTCGCAACAGCTACGGCAGAATCACCGTTCGTCATAGAGGCGGCGGTAATCGCGTTAAGTACAGAATTATAGATTTCAAAAGAGAGCGTTTCGGTGTTGAAGCTGAAGTTTTAACACTTGAATACGATCCTAACCGTTCAGCATTTATAGCCCTTGTTCAGTATACCGATGGCGAGAAGCGTTATATAATCGCTCCTATCGGCCTTAAGGTTGGCGACAAGGTAGTAAGCGGTCCCGATGCCGACATTAAACCCGGTAACGCACTTCCGCTTATAAACATTCCGGTTGGTACCTTCCTACACAACATAGAGCTTTACCCCGGTAAGGGCGCACAGCTCGCACGTTCTGCAGGTAATATGGCACAGCTTATGGCTAAAGAAAACGGAATGGCATTACTAAGACTTCCCTCTGGCGAGTTACGTAATGTTCCTGCAAACTGTATGGCTACAGTTGGTCAGGTAAGTAATCCTGAACACAACAACGTTAACATCGGTAAAGCCGGTAGAAAACGTCACATGGGTTGGCGTCCGACAGTTCGCGGTTCTGTAATGAACCCCTGCGATCACCCTCACGGTGGTGGTGAAGGTAAATCACCTATCGGTCGTCCGGGTCCTGTAACACCTTGGGGTAAACCTGCACTTGGTTACAAGACCAGAGCTAAGCATAAGGCCTCTGACAAGTACATTGTTAAGCGTCGTAGTAAGTAGTAGGCGAAAGGAGAATAAACAATGGGAAGAAGCATTAAAAAGGGTCCTTTTGTGCAAGAAGTATTGCTAAAGAGAATCCAGCAAATGAATGAAGCCGGCGAAAAAAGAGTTTTAAAGACTTGGAGCCGCGCATCGACCATATTCCCCGATTTCGTCGGACACACTATCGCAGTGCATGACGGACGTAAGCATGTTCCGGTATATGTAACAGAGGATATGGTTGGTCATAAACTCGGCGAGTTTGCTCCCACAAGAACATTTAAGGGACACGCCGGTTCTAAAACCACTAAGAAATAAGCGGTAGAAGAAGGGAGAGTAAAATTATGCAAGCAACGGCAATTGCAAATCATATCCGCATTTCGCCCCGTAAGGTGAAGTTAGTATTGGATATCATCAGAAATCAACCTGCCGATAAAGCTTTAGCTATATTAAAGTACACTCCTAAGGCCGCTTGTGAGGTTTTAGAGAAACTTTTAAAATCAGCTATTGCTAATGCAGAAAACAATCACAATATGGATGTTGCAAGACTTTATGTTGCAGAGTGTTTCGTTTGCCCCGGTCCTACATTAAAGAGAATTCGTCCGAAGGATCACGGCAGAGCACACCGCATTTTAAAGAGAACATCACATGTTACCCTGGTACTCAGGGAACGTGAAATTTAAGTAAGGAGGTTTACGTTATGGGCCAAAAAGTTCATCCGCATGGATTTCGTGTGGGCGTTATAAAGAATTGGGATTCCCGCTGGTTTGCCAAGGATAATGTTTTCGGTGACACTTTGGTAGAGGACTACAACCTCCGTAAGTACCTTAAGAAAACACTTTACACAGCAGGCATCGCAAAGGTTGAAATCGAACGTGACGCAAGTAAGGTTCGCATTCACCTTCACTGCGCAAAGCCCGGTATGGTAATCGGACGCAACGGCGCAGAAATCGAAAAGCTCCGCGAAACCTGCCAGAAGAAGCTTAACAAACCTGTTATTATTAACATCGTTGAGATTAAGCAACCCGATATTAACGCAACACTTGTTGCAGAAAACATTGCAACACAGTTAGAGAAGCGTGTTTCTTTCCGTAGAGCTATGAAAATGTCTATCGGCAGAGCAATGCGCCTTGGTGCAAAGGGTATAAAAATACAGTGCTCCGGTCGTTTAGGCGGTGCTGAAATCGCAAGAGCCGAGCAATATCATGAAGGAACTATTCCGCTACAAACACTTCGTGCCGATATCGACTACGGCTTTGCTGAGGCCGATACCACATACGGTAAAATCGGTGTTAAGGTTTGGATTTATCAAGGCGAAGTTCTTCATGATTCCAAGAAAACTGCAAAAGAAGGGGGTGCACGCTAATGTTAATGCCTAAGCGTGTTAAATACCGCCGTGTACAGCGTGGCCGTTTAACCGGTACCGCTACAAGAGGTAACCAAGTTACCTATGGTGATTTCGGCCTTCAGGCTTTAGAGCCGGCGTGGATCACCTCTAACCAGATAGAAGCAGCCCGTATCGCTATGACACGTTACATTAAGCGTGGCGGTCAGGTTTGGATCAAAATCTTCCCCGATAAGCCAATTACAGAGAAACCCGCTGAAACTCGAATGGGTTCCGGTAAAGGTTCACCTGAATACTGGGTATCGGTAGTTAAGCCCGGAAGAATTATGTTCGAAATCGGTGGCGTTAGCGAAGAGCTTGCAAGAGAAGCTATGCGTCTTGCAGCAAACAAACTGCCTATCAAGTGTAAATTTATTTGTAAACAGGAAATGGGTGGTGAGCAGTAATGAATACAAAGGAAATTAGAGAAAAGACTTTACCCGAGCTTAATGAACAGCTTGCAAAGTTAAAGGATGAATTATTCCATCTCCGCTTCCAGCTTGCCATTAACCAGCTCGAAAACCCCATGCGTATCGGTGCTGTTAAGAAGGACATTGCACGAGTAAAAACAGTTATTCGTGAAATCGAACTTAGCGACAGCGCTAATGCGTAAGAAATAGGAGGTAAAGCATGAGCGAGAGAAACCTTCGTAAAACAAGAGTAGGCTTAGTTGTAAGCAACAAGATGGATAAAACTGTTGTAGTTGCTATTAAAGACAACGTTAAGCATCCTCTTTACAAGAAGATAATCAAGAACACAATAAAACTTAAAGCACACGATGAGGAAAACACCTGCGCTATCGGCGACAAGGTTCTCATTATGGAAACAAGACCCATGTCTAAAGACAAAAGATGGCGTGTGGTCGAAATAATTGAGAAGGCTAAATAGTCTGTTAAGGAGGAAAACACTGTGATACAACAACAGAGTTACCTCAAGGTTGCCGACAATACCGGTGCAAAAGAAATTATGTGCATCAGAGTTTTGGGAGGCACCAAAAGGAGGTATGCCAATATCGGCGACGTAATCATCGCTTCTGTTAAAAAGGCTGCACCCGGCGGTACAGTTAAGAAGGGTGATGTAGTAAAGGCAGTTGTAGTTCGTTCTGCAAAGGGCCTACGTCGCAGTGACGGCACATACATCAGATTTGATGAAAATGCAGCGGTTATTATCCGTGAGGATAAAAACCCCAGAGGAACCCGTATCTTTGGACCGGTTGCAAGAGAGCTTCGTGAGAAAGACTACATGAAGATACTCTCTTTGGCTCCCGAAGTTCTTTAATGGGAGGTAAGAAATAATGAGTAAACTTCACATTAAAACCGGAGATACAGTAATGCTTCTAACCGGTGATGATAAATACCGTGGTAAGACCGGTAAGGTACTTGAGGTTAGCCCTAAAGAAGGTAAGGTAATTGTAGAGGGTATTAACATTGTTAAAAAACATGCTAAACCCCGCAAAGCCGGCGACCCTTCGGGTATAATCGAAACAGAGAGCGCCATCTACGCAAGCAAGGTTATGCTTGTTTGCCCCAAATGCTCTAAGGCTACAAGAGTTGGCCACAAAATTGAAGATGGCAAAAAGGTACGCGTTTGCAAGAAGTGCGGCGCAGAAATAGAGTAAGGAGGAACATGACTAATGGCAAGACTAAGAAGCGAATACAAAGCAACAGTCGCTCCTGCATTGATGGAAAAGTTTGGCTATAAGAGCGTCATGCAAATCCCCAAACTCGACAAGGTAATAATCAATGTAGGTTGTGGCGAAGCTAAGGACAATTCCAAGGCTATCGACGCAATTATGGCAGACCTCGCAAAAATAACAGGTCAAAAACCTGTTGTTTGCAGAGCAAAGAAATCAGTTGCAAACTTCAAGCTTCGTGAAGGTATGCCGATTGGCGTAAAGGTAACACTCAGAGGAGACGTAATGTACGAGTTTGTTGACAGACTCTTCAATGCAGCTCTTCCCCGTGTTAGAGACTTCAGAGGTATTAACCCCAATTCTTTCGACGGTCGCGGTAACTACGCAATGGGCGTTAAAGAACAGTTAATATTCCCTGAAATCGAGTATGACAAGATCGACAAGGTTCGCGGTATGGACATTATCTTTGTTACAACCGCTAACGACGACGAGCAGGCACGTGAGTTATTAAAGCTTATGGGCGCTCCGTTTGCGAAATAAGTTAAGGAGAAAAAATTATGGCTAAAACTGCTATGAAAGTTAAGCAGGCAAGACCTGCTAAGTTTTCAACAAGAGAATACAACAGATGTAAAATCTGTGGCCGCCCGCACGCTTATCTTCGCAAGTACGGCATCTGCCGTATATGCTTTAGGGAGCTCGCTTATAAGGGTGAGATACCAGGTGTGAAGAAGGCAAGCTGGTAAGCTGCATACAAAGGAGGTTGACGGCATGCAAATCACCGATACAATAGCTGATATGCTTACTAGAATTCGTAATGCATCCTCAGCAAAACATGATTCGGTTGATATTCCTGCGTCAAATGTAAAGAAGGCTATAGCCCAGATTTTACTTGACGAAGGTTACATCAATGGCTTTCAAGTCGTAGAAGACGGAAAGCAGGGCATGATACACGTTTCATTAAAGTACGGCCCGAACAAGTCGCAGATAATTTCCGGAATTAAGAGAGTTTCTAAGCCCGGTCTGCGCATTTACACTAACGTAGAAGATATGCCTAAGGTTATGAAGGGCCTTGGTATAGCTATACTTTCCACCTCTAAGGGTATTATGACTGACAAGCAGGCACGCAAAGCCAACGTTGGCGGCGAAGTCCTCGCATTTGTCTGGTAAGGAGGTGCCGTAAGTATGTCACGTATAGGAAACAAACCCATCACAATTCCTGCAGGAGTTGAGGTTAAGGTTAACGGCAACACCGTTTCGGTTAAGGGTCCCAAGGGCACACTAGAAAACAGCTTCAAAGAGCAGATGGCAATATCTGTAGAAGGTAACGAAATTTTAGTTAAGCGTCCTGACGATACTAAAGAAAACCGCTCACTTCACGGTTTAACCCGTACACTTATCGCCAATATGGTAGAGGGTGTTGTAAACGGATATTCCAAGGAGCTCGAGGTTAACGGCGTAGGTTACCGTGCACAAAAGCAAGGTAAGAGCTTGGTACTAAACCTTGGTTTCTCTCACCAGGTAATTATGGATGAAATTCCCGGAATTAGCATAGAAGTACCTAATCCTAATAAGGTAATCATTTCCGGAACTGATAAGCAACAGGTCGGCCAATTTGCCGCAGAGGTACGCGAGAAGCGTCCGCCTGAGCCATATAAGGGCAAGGGTATTAAGTACGTCGGAGAATATATCCGCCGTAAAGAAGGTAAAGCCGGCAAGGGTGCTAAGAAATAATAAAGGAGTGTATGATAAATGGTTAGCAAACCTAACAGTAATAAGGCACGTCTTAAGCGCCACACACGTGTTCGCGCTAAGATTAGCGGCACACCTGAGTGCCCCCGCCTTAACGTATTCCGCTCCAATAAGAATATTACAGCCCAGCTTATTGATGATGTAAACGGAGTTACCTTAGCTGCCGCCTCGTCGGTTGAAAAAGAATTCGCCGGCTCAACAGGCAACAAAGAGGAAGCTCGTAAGGTTGGACAGTTAATTGCAAAGCGTGCGTTGGAAAAAGGTATCGAAGTAGTCGTATTTGACCGCGGCGGATACATTTACCACGGACGTGTCAAGGAGCTTGCCGAAGGTGCCCGTGAGGGCGGCCTCAAGTTCTAATAAGGAGGAGGAGTACTTTTGGCTACAAATATTGACGCATCAGTATTAGATTTAAAAGAACGCGTAGTTGCTATAAACCGCGTATCCAAAACTGTTAAGGGTGGACGCATTATGAAGTTCGCTGCTTTAGTAGTTGTTGGTGACGGTAACGGTATAGTTGGCTTTGGTATGGGTAAATCCGGTGAAGTTCCGGATGCTATCCGTAAGGGTATAGAAGACGCGAAGAAGAATCTTATTAAGGTTTCTTTACGCGGCACAACAATTCCCCACGAAATCATAGGCGAGTTTGGCGCAGGCCGAGTTTTAATGAAGCCCGCTGCCCCCGGTACCGGTGTTATCGCCGGCGGTCCGGTTCGTGCCGTACTTGAAACCGTAGGAATTAAAGATATCCGTACAAAGACATTACGTTCTAAAAATCCCTGCAACGTTGTTCGCGCAACCGTTAAAGGCTTAAGCGAACTTCGTAGCATATCCGAAGTTGCTGCAAAACGCGGCAAGTCGGCTAAAGAAATCATAGGTTAAGGAGGAGCAGCACAATGGCAACAAAAGCAAAGAAGGCTGCCGGCCTTAAAATAAAGCTTGCAAAGAGCCTTATCTGTGCTAAAAAAGACCAGATAGCTACAGCAGCTTCCCTTGGACTAAAGAAAATCGGCGATGAAACAATTCAACCCGATAACGCAGCAACCAAGGGCAAAATCAGTAAGATTATCCACCTCGTAGAGGTAACGGAAGTAAAATAATACTTTCGACGCATTAAGCAAGGAGGTGCGAAAAAATGAAACTGCATGAACTATCCCCCGCTGAAGGCTCCGTAAAGGAAGCAAAGCGTATTGGTAGAGGTCATGGATCCGGCAACGGTAAAACTGCCGGTAAAGGTCACAAGGGTCAAAAGGCTCGTGCCGGTCGTGGCATAAGACCTGGCTTTGAAGGTGGTCAGATGCCCCTTCACAGACGTGTACCCAAGCGTGGTTTTAACAACATTTTTGCACAAGAGTGTGCAATAGTAAATGTTTCTGCTTTAGAAGTATTCGACAACGGTGCTGTTGTAGATAATGCTTCTTTAAAGGAAAAGGGACTCATCAAAAAGGTAGAAGTTCCGGTAAAAGTTCTTGGCAATGGCAATCTTACAAAGAAGCTTACAGTTAATGTTAGCGCTATTTCTAAGGTAGCAGCTGAGAAAATCACAGCAGCCGGCGGAAAGGCTGAGGTGAAGTAATATGTTCGAGACAATAAGAAATGCTTGGAAATTAGCTGACCTTCGTAAAAAGATTCTGTTTACTTTCCTTATTCTTATAATCTTCCGCATAGGTTCTGTTATTCCGGTGCCCTATATTAACCATGATGCATTAGCATCTTTAACATCGGGCACAGGTGTTGAATTCTTTAACTATCTTTCAACACTAACCGGTGGCGGACTCGAATATGCCGCAATCTTCTCTATGTCGGTTACTCCGTACATTAACGCTTCAATTATATTGCAGCTTTTGGCGGTAGCAATTCCGGCACTTGAAAGATTATCTAAAGAAGGTGAAGAAGGCCGCAAGAAGATAGCAGCTCTAACCCGTGTAGCAACTGTTATCTTAGCAACCTTACAGGGTATCGGTTACTTCTTCTATCTTAAAGCATCTGGCTGTATATCTGTTAAGGGCGGATGGCTCTGGCTTGCAGGACCCGTAATTGTTGTATGTCTTGCAGCAGGCTCTGCACTTGTTATGTGGCTTGGTGAAAAAATCGACGAGCACGGCATTGGCAACGGTATTTCTATGATACTCTTTGCAGGTATCATCTCTAGAGCACCTAACGCCGTAGCCGCACTTGTTCATGAAATTGAACACGGAAAGATCATTCCTGTTGTTGCAGTACTTTTGGGCTTCTTAGTTGTTATTGCGTTCATCGTTTGGATGACCAATTCCGAGCGCAGAATTCCCGTTCAGTATGCTAAAAAGGTTGTAGGCCGTAAGATGTACGGCGGCCAAAACTCACATATTCCGATTAAGGTTAATATGTCGGGTGTTATGCCGGTAATCTTCGCAAGCTCTATTTTAATGCTTCCTACAATGATCCTTTCGTTTATGCCTAAGAAGACAAGCACATTTGCTAAAATCCTTATGCAGTTTAGCGTGCAGGGTGCTTTCTACGCAGTACTTTACTTGGTACTAATTATTGCTTTTGCATATTTTTATGTTACCATTCAGTACAACCCCGTAGAAATGGCAAACAATCTTCGTAAAAACGGCGGTTCAATTCCGGGTATAAGACCTGGTAAACCCACTTCTGATTTTATTCAGAAAATTTTGTCAAGAATAACCTTAATGGGCGCTATATTCCTTGGCGTACTTGCAATATTACCTATTATAATCGGTAATGTTGGATCCATTCCGGTATCGCTCGGCGGTACTTCGGTACTCATCGTAGTTGGTGTAGCACTTGAAACCGTTCAGAACCTTGAATCTCAGATGATGATGAGACACTACAAGGGCTTTCTTGACTAATAACTAAAGGAGAACAAAATGAAACTTATTCTTCTTGGTGCCCCGGGTGCGGGTAAAGGCACCCAGGCAGAAATTATCTGCGAAAAACTATCAATACCCACCATTTCTACAGGCAACATCATTCGTGCTGCTATGAAGAATGAAACCGAGATGGGTATTAAAGCCAAGGCTTTTGTTGATGCGGGCCATTTAGTTCCTGATGATGTTGTTATAGGCATCATTAAAGAAAGACTGGCAGAAGACGACTGCAAAAACGGTTTTATTCTAGACGGTTTTCCGAGAACTATTCCGCAGGCCGAAGCATTAGACAATATGGGTATCGAAATTGACCGTGTAATCTCTATAGAGGTTGCCGACGAAAAAATTGCTACTCGTATGTCGGGTCGTAGAGTTTGCCCCGCTTGCGGCGCAAGCTATCACCTTGAGTATAAAAAGCCCGAGAAAGAAGGTATATGTAACCTTTGCTCTGCCGAGCTTATTCAGCGCAAGGACGACGAGCCCCAAACAGTGTTAGACAGACTCGCAGTTTACCACGAGCAAACCGAGCCGTTAAAGGACTACTATGCAAAGAGCAATAAGCTTTATATAGTAGAGGGTCAAGAGGCAATAGCTGATACAACAAAGCTAACTCTTGCAGCACTGGGTCTTTAATTATGATAGTTTTAAAAACTGGCCGAGAGCTTGCCATTATGAAAGAGGCTTGCAGAATATCGGCAGGAGCACTTAAGTTGGTAGGCGAGGCAGTTAAACCGGGTGTTACCACAGCCGAGCTTGATAAAATAGCTGAAAAGTATATTTTATCGCAAGGCGGCACCCCTAACTTTAAGGGTTATAACGGTTACCCCGCAACTGCCTGCATATCCATAAATAACGAGGTAATTCACGGCATTCCAAACACAAGACGCGTTATACAAGAGGGAGACATAGTAAGTGTTGACCTCGGCGCGTGTTACATGGGATATCACGGCGATAATGCTGCAACTTTCGCAGCAGGCGAAATTTCACCTGAGGCGAAGCGGCTGATAGACACAACCAGAGAAAGCCTTTACGAAGGCATAAAAATGGCTTGTGTAGGCAACAGAATCGGCGATATATCTTATGCAGTGCAAAGCTATGTCGAAGCGCGTGGGTACTCGGTGGTTCGAAAATTTGTCGGGCACGGAGTAGGCACGAGTTTACATGAAGCACCCGAAGTCCCCAATTTCGGCACGCGAGGTAGGGGAGTCCGTTTAGCAGCAGGTATGACACTTGCAATCGAACCTATGGTAAATATGGGCGATTACGATGTAAAAATAATGCCTGACGGCTGGACAGTACTGACCAAAGACGGTTCCTTGTCTGCTCATTTTGAGCATACTATTGCAATTACAAGTAACGGTCCACAAATTTTGACCGTAGCGGAGTAAAAGCTATGACTAAAAAAATAGTGTGTGTTTTAGCAGGACGTGACAAGGGTAACTTTATGGTAGCTACTGAAGAAAAAAACGGTTATGTTTTGCTATGCGACGGTAAAGCACACCCTTTAAGTAAACCAAAGCTAAAAAACATAAAGCACATTGCCCTAACAAACAGCGTTTTAGAAGAGGAACAGTTAAAAACCGATAAATCACTTAAAACCGCTTTAAATAAGTTTAAAGCAAAAGCCGAATAGGAGGCCACAAATTATGTCCAAAGAAGACATGATCGAACTTGAGGGTACAGTTGTAGAAGCTATGCCCAATGCAATGTTCAAAGTAGAAATTCAGGGCGGCCACACAATACTAGCACATATCTCGGGAAAACTTCGTATGAACTACATTAGAATTCTTCCCGGTGATAAGGTAACAGTAGAAATGTCGCCGTACGACTTATCAAAAGGCCGCATTACTTGGAGAAGCAAGTAAGCGAAATATTTAGGAGGTATAATAATGAAAGTCAGACCTTCTGTAAAAAAGATTTGCGAGAAGTGCAAAGTCATTAAGCGTAAGGGAAAAATCATGGTAATCTGTGAAAATCCCAAGCATAAGCAGCGTCAAGGTTAATCCTTAGAGCTCTTAAAATTATGGAGGTGCAATATAAATGGCACGTATTGCTGGTGTAGATCTGCCGAATGAAAAAAGAGTTGAAATAGGACTCACATATATATTCGGTATTGGACTTACAACATCAAAAAAGATTCTTGAAGATACCGGTATCAACCCTGATACCAGAGTTAAGGATCTTACCGAAGATGACATTTCAAAGTTGCGTGAATACATCGACAAGAACCTTCAGGTAGAAGGCGACCGTCGTCGTACAATCGCATTTGACATCAAAAGACTTATTGAAATCGGTAGCTATCGCGGTCTTCGTCACCGTAAGGGCCTTCCCGTAAGAGGTCAGCGTTCTAAGACAAACGCTCGTACTCGTAAGGGTCCGAAGAAGACCATAGCAAACAAGAAGAAATAAGTAGGAGGAAGATAATATGGCAACAAAGGGTAAAACCACAACCGCAACCCGCAGACGCCGCGAGAAGAAGAATATCGAGCGCGGTGCTGCCCATATCCAGTCAACCTTCAACAACACAATTGTTACCATCACAGATGTACAAGGTAATGCAATTTCTTGGGCATCTGCTGGTGAATTGGGCTTCAGAGGTTCTAGAAAATCCACTCCGTTTGCTGCACAAAGCGCAGCAGAAACAGCAGCAAAGGCTGCTATGGAGCATGGCCTAAAGACCGTTGAAGTTTATGTTAAGGGTCCCGGTGCTGGACGTGAAGCTGCAATTAGAGCATTGCAGTCAACAGGACTTGAGGTTAGCATGATTAAAGACGTAACCCCAATTCCGCACAACGGTTGCCGTCCTCCCAAGAGAAGACGCGTATAACCGTAAATTTTGGAGGTGTAATTAGATGGCAAGATATACAGGAGCCGTTTGCAGACTCTGCCGCCGCGAAGGCCAGAAGCTGTTTTTAAAGGGCGAACGCTGCTATTCGGAAAAGTGCTCTGTAGGTATTAGAGCATATGCACCCGGTCAGCATGGTCAGGGTCGTAAAAAGTCTTCAGAGTACGGACTACAGCTTCGTGCAAAGCAAAAGGCAAGACGTTTTTATGGCGTACAAGAAGGCCAGTTTGCTCATTATTTTGAGGTTGCTGCCAGAAAGACCGGCGTTACCGGTACAAACCTTTTAAGAATTCTCGAAAGCCGTCTTGACAACGTAGTATACAGAGTAGGCTTTGCTTCTTCCAGAAAAGAAGCTCGTCAGCTCGTAGGCCACGGTCATTTTGAAGTTAACGGTAAGAGAGTAGACATCGCATCTTATTTACTTAAAGCAGGCGATGTTGTAACAGTTTGCGAAAAGAGCAGATCTTTAGATAAAATTAAGGCTGTTGTTGAAGCAAATAGCGCAAGACCCGTTCCTGCATGGATCGACGTTAACCGCGACAATTATGAAGCAAAGGTTATTGCTTTACCTGAGCGCGATCAAATTGATGCACCTGTTGAGGAGCAACTCATTGTCGAGCTTTACTCTAAGTAATAATTTTGCTTAAATTCTACAACAAAAGGTTTTGTACTGCCGTTTTCCGCACAAAACGGCAGACAACAAAAATATAATAGTGCGGAGAAATGGAGCTTTTAAATGATAGAAATTGAAAAGCCCAGAATTGAAACACTGGAGTTATCGTCTGACGGCACATATGGCAAATTTATGATGGAACCGCTAGAGCGTGGTTATGCAATTACACTCGGCAATAGTATGCGCAGAGTATTACTCTCTATACTACCGGGCGTTGCAGTAACATCGATAAAGATTGACGGAGTACTTCATGAGTTTTCCACCATAGAAGGCGTAAAGGAAGACGTTACAGAAATTGTTCTAAACATTAAGGGTCTTATAGCTAAGCTTCATGGCGACTCTGTTAAGACCGTATATATTGATGCACAAGGTCCTTGTGAGGTAACCGGCGCATCTATTAAGGCTGATTCTGAGGTTGAAGTATTGAATCCTGAGCTTCACATTGCCACTTTAGGCGAGGGCGCAAAGCTTAATATGGAGCTTACCTTAAGCAAGGGCAGAGGATATGTTCCTGCCGACCAGAACAAGCCTAATCCTTCGGTAATCGGCGTAATACCGGTTGACTCTATCTACACACCTGTATTAAAGGCAAACTTTGCTGTAGAAAATACCCGTGTAGGTAACGTTACCGATAAGGGCCGCTTAACCTTAGAAGTGTGGACCAACGGCGTTTTAGCAGCAAACGATGCAGTATCGCTTGCAGCAAAAATCTTAATGGATCACCTTGAACTCTTCCTAAATCTCTCAGAAGCCGCTAAGGATGCCGAGAGCATTATGGCAGAGAAGGCTGATACCGCAAAAGAAAAGGTTCTCGATATGACAATTGAAGAGCTCGACCTATCGGTTAGAAGTTTCAATTGCTTAAAGAGAGCAGGTATTAATACCGTTGAAGATTTACGCGGTAAGACCGAAGAAGATATGATGAAGGTCCGCAACCTCGGACGCAAGTCGCTCGAAGAGGTTATTGCTAAGCTTAATTCCTTTGGACTTAGCCTTAGCAAAGAAGAAGAATAATCACTGATAAAGGAGTGAGTATAAATGCCAGGAACAAGAAAACTTGGACGAACAAGCGATCATAGAATTGCAATGCTCAGAGCAATGGTTACTTTTTTGCTTGAAAATGGCAGAATCGAAACCACAGTTTACAGAGCTAAAGAAGTTCGCACTATGGCTGAGAAATATATTACACTCGCAAAGGATAATAGTCTTGCAAGCAAGCGTCAAGCTATGGCATTCATTACTAAGGAAGACGTTGTAAACAAGCTTTACACCGAAATCGCACCTAAGTATATGGATGTTAAGGGCGGCTATTGCAGAATTACCAAGACAGGCGCTCGCCGTGGCGACGCTGCCGAGATGGCTATTATTGAGTTAGTTTAATTTCTCAAGAATTTTAGTTATCACATTTAGGGTTTTGTTTTAAAACCTTAAAATGTGGAAACTAAACGAACAAAAATAAGCAGAGAGGTTTAGGCCTCTCTGCTTTTTATATTTTATTATTTTATTTGCTTTCTATATGCTTTTTTAAAATCTCAAACGATTTATCGCTAATAACGTGTTCAATTTTACAAGCATCTTCTAAGGCGGTTTGTTCATCAACACCAAGTCTAATTAAAACATTGCTAAGTACGGTATGGCGTTCATAAATCTTTTGAGCCAACTTAAGACCGTTATCGGTTAAGGTAATGCTTCCGTTTTTATCAACCAAAATATAATGTTCCTTTTTTAAAGTTGCTACTGCGCGACTTACACTGGGTTTTGTAAAGTTCATATGATTAGCTATATCAATTGAGCGCACGCAGTCTTTTTGCTGACTTAGTACATAAATTGTTTCTAGATACATCTCACCCGACGGTTTTAATGACATAATTAACTCTCCAAAAAAACTTGCTTTTATGACGAAACCTCTTGGTTTCGACTTCCCTTAACAATTATTAGAATAACATAAACCTTCATAAAAATCAATTACAATATTTATGCATTTTTTACAAATATGCCCAAACTAGAGGAAAAACATTGACTTTTTAGAAAAATTAGGTATAATATTATATTGGTTAGCGGCGGCTAACTATATTTTAACATTTACGAGTTAGCGGTTGCTAACTTAAATAAAAACGGTGGTGACGGTTGTGAATTTAAGCCAGGCGCAAGTTGGAAAGGAATATATAATTAAACAAATAAATATAGATGATGAAGAGCTTAATTCGTTTTTGTTCTCTCTTGGGTGCTATAGTGGCGAAGCAATTACCGTAATCGCGCACCGAAAGGGTGGCTGCACCGTTTCTATTAAAGACGGTAGATACAGTATAGATGCGCAACTGGCAGAAGCCATAATTATATAACAAAAATAAGCTTTGGCTTATTTTTTTGGCACAGCAGTTAGCGGCGGCTAACTGCAGAGAGCGAATTTATATGTTAAATTTTATATGATTAAAAAGCAGGAGGAAAAAATATGAGAATTGCTTTAACGGGCAATCCAAACTCGGGCAAAACCACAATGTATAACGCTCTAACCGGCCGCAATGAAAAGGTTGGAAACTGGGCGGGCGTTACGGTTGACAAAAAAGAACACCAGGTTAAAAAAGCGTATGCAGGCAGCACTCAGATTACTGCGGTTGACCTTCCCGGTGCATATTCTATGTCACCATTTACAAGTGAAGAAAGCATTACGAGCTCTTATGTAAAAAACGAAAACCCAGATGTTATAATAAACATTGTCGATGCCGATAATTTAAGCCGCAGTCTTTTCTTTACTACACAGCTTTTAGAGCTGGGTATACCGGTTGTTGTAGCTTTAAACAAGAGCGACATTGGCAAGAAAAAGGGTAACGCTATTAACGATCAGTTACTTTCGGCACTGCTTGGTTGTCCGGTAGTAAAGACCGTTTCTACCTCGGCTGAGGGACTAAAAGCCCTTATTGATGAAGCTAAAGCACAAATAGGCAAAGGCCAGTCTGCTCCGTACATACAAAAAGACATTGACCTTACCAACAAGGCCAAAGTAAGAGAAGCCGACCGCAAGCGTTTTGATTTTGTAAACAACATTGTAAAAGAGGTTGAAACCCGCAAGGTGCTTACCAAAAACAAAAACGTTGGCGATAAAATAGATGCTATTCTTACAAACAAGTGGTTAGGTATCCCAATTTTTGCTGTAGTTATGTTTTTAGTGTTCTATATTTCGCAAACCACACTCGGCACATGGATTGCAGAGGGAGTAGAGGTTGGCGGCACGTTTGTTCCCGGACTTGTCCCTCTTTTAGAAATGTTTCAGGACTTTGTTCGCGAACTTTTAATCAATGCAAATCCGCTTATTTCGGCAATTTTGGTTGATGGTGTTATAGGTGGCGTAGTTGCAGTTGTGGGCTTTTTACCTTTAGTTATGGTAATGTATTTTTTAATTGCACTTTTAGAGGATTGCGGATATATGTCGCGTGCAGCAGTTGTGCTTGATCCTATTTTTAAAAGAGTAGGACTTTCGGGTAAATCGGTTATTCCTTTTGTAATTACTGTAGGCTGTGCAGTTCCGGGCATTATGGCAAGCCGTACAATTCGCAACGAGCGTGAGCGCAGAGCAACTGCTATGCTTGCTCCATTTATGCCTTGCGGTGCAAAAATTCCGGTTATTTCACTTTTTGCCGGCGCATTTTTTAATAATGCATGGTGGGTTAGTGCGCTAATGTATTTTGCGGGCATTGCTCTTATATTCCTTGGCGCTTTGCTCATTAACCTTATAACAGGTCATAAGGTAAGAAAATCGTTCTTTATTATAGAGCTTCCCGAATACAAAGTCCCATCATTTTGGGGCGCATTTAAGTCTATGTGCGCTCGCGGTTGGGCATATATTGTAAAGGCCGCTACAATAATTTTATTGTGCAATATGGCCGTTCAGCTTATGCAGACTTTTAACTGGAGCTTTACTGTTGCCGAAAGCACAGATTCTTCAATTCTTGCCTCTATTGCATCACCCTTTGCTTATCTGCTTGTACCGGTTGTGGGCGTTTTATCGTGGCAGTTGGCCGCAGCGGCAATTACAGGCTTTATTGCAAAAGAAAACGTTGTTGGCACTCTTGCGGTTTGCTTTGTAGGACTTGAGAATCTTATTGACACCGAAGAGCTGGCTCTGTTAGAGGGTGCAGGCAGTGAGGTTGCAGGTATTATGGCAATTACAAAGGTTGCCGCTTTAGCATATTTAATGTTTAACCTTTATACTCCTCCTTGCTTTGCCGCTATTGGCGCTATGAATGCTGAAATGAAGAGTGCAAAATGGCTCTGGGGCGGTATAGGCCTTCAGCTTGCCGTTGGTTATACGGTAGCATACTTGGTTTATACTATCGGAACACTTGTTACAGGCGGCACGCTAAATATTGGTGCGGCTATAGGCGGTCTTGTAGCGGTAGTTGCTTTTGCTTTAATTATTGTGGGACTAATTGCAAACACCAATAAAAAGCTAAAAAGCGCAAAATAAAATCTTAAAGTTAGGGTTTTTGTTATGGAAAATATAATTGTTATACTTACACTTGTTGCCATTGCGGGCGGTATTATATGGTACTTAATACGCGCAAAGAAAAAGGGCGAAAAGTGTGTTGGCTGCCCTTACTCAAAGCAGTGCAAGGGTGGTTGTGAGAACAACAAATGATAAAAAGCAGAGAGTTAATTCTCTCTGCTTTTTTGTTTAAAAATATTTACTTTACTATTTTAAAGATGTATAATGTTTTTGGTGATATATTTGGAAGCAAAATTAATACAAGAATATGCCCTTCGTGAATCAGACTTTGACTGTAACGGCAGAATACGAATTTCCGCTATTTTAGAGTTGTTTCAAGATATAGCCGGCCACCACGCAACACTGCTTTCTTGCTCGGGCGATGATATGCTAAAAAAAGGACTTTTATGGGTTTTAGTAAGCATTAGACTTAAAATTTTAAAGCAGCCTAGCAAGCATACGGCAGTAAAGTTGGTTACCTGGCCATTAGAGCAAAAGGGAATTCGCTTTGGGCGTGAATATAAGGTTTTTAATGAAGACGATGAGCTTATAATTTTGGGCTCGTCTAAATGGGCGTTTATAGATTTACACACACGAAAACTTGCAAGAGCTTCAGATGTGTATCCTACAGAATTTAAATACTGTACCGAAAAAACATTTGAATCAGACGAAAGAATACCTAATTTTGATGAACCATACGGTACACATTCGGTTGTGCCGCAGTTTACGCACCTAGACAGTAATGGCCACGTTAACAACACAAAATATGCCGATTTTATTATGGATGCGCTTTTTGCCGACGACAGAGCTCCCATAGTTACAGAATTTCAAATAGATTATAAGAGCGAAGTTTTATATAACGAGCAACTAAATATTTCTTATAAGCACGACAGCCATGCTTTGCTTTTTAAAGGCATAGACCAAAATGGTTTAATAAAATTTACCGCAAAAATCACAGAGGCTTAAGGAGGTTGGTTGAATGCTAAAACTTGCCACCATTGGCACAAGTGATATTTGTAATTCTTTTTTAGAGGGCGTTAAAACCTTAAACGATTTTACCATACAAGCGGTTTTTTCCCGAAACGCAAAAACGGGTCAAGAGTTTGCAAAAAGGCACGGCGCAAAAGAGGTGTTTACTAACCTTTATAATATGGCAACAAGCCCTAATATAGATGCAGTTTATATTGCATCACCAAACTCTTGCCATTTTGAGCAAAGCAAACTGTTTTTACAAAATAAAAAGCATGTAATTTGCGAAAAACCCATAACCGCCTGTGCAGCCGAATATAAAGAGCTTAAGGCCTTAGCCGATGAAAACGGCGTTATTTATATGGAGGCCATAATATCGCGCCATAACCCACAACATGCCGCTATAAAGGATGCACTGGCAAGCATTGGTAAAATAAAAAGTGCAAATTTAATTTTCCACCAACGCTCAAGCAGATTAGATGCTTTTTTAAACGGCGAAGATGTTAACATTTTTAATATGAAACTAAAGGCCGGCACGCTAATGGATATTGGTGTGTATTGCGTTTATGCTGCGGTAGATTTTTTCGGAATTCCAAACAGTGTTACCGCAACAAAAGAGCTTTTGTATAACGGTGCCGACGGTAAAGGTAAGGCTACACTTAGTTATGGCGATTTTGATGTAAATTTATCTTACAGCAAGGTAGATCAAATAGATGACCCATCGGTTATAGTTGGCGAAAAAGGGACATTAAAAATAGATAAAATTTCACAGTATGCGGGAATTTATCTTTTAAAAGATGGCACCGATATTAAAATAACCGAGCATCTAACCAAGTCGCAGCAAATGAGTAGCGAGGCCAAACATTTTGCAAATTATATATTAAATTTTAACCAAAACAAAACAGAGTATAACCAAATAAGCGAACTTGCATTTTGTGTGCATACCACAATGGATGCCATAAAAAAAGCCGCAAAATTAGAATATAATTAAAGGAGAATTATTATGAAAATAAGATATTTAGGAACTGCCGCCGCAGAGGCAATGCCCGCACTTTTTTGTGAGTGCAAAAACTGTCAAAAAGCAAGAGAACTTGGTGGCAGAAATATAAGAACACGCTCGCAGGCTATTGTTGACGATACTCTTTTATTAGATTTTCCGTGCGATACATATTTTCATATTACAAAGAATAATATTGACCTATCAAAAATAAACAATTTGTTTATAACCCATTCGCACCAAGACCATTTTTATGCCGAAGACCTTAAATGCTTAAATTACGGATTTTCTAAAGCTCCCGACGGTTATGTTTTAACGGTGTACGGTAGCGACGAGATAAAATCTGATGTAGAAGCTATTGCAAAGGGTACCGACAGAATACAGTATAAAGAAATGGAGCCCTTTGTACCGCTTAAGGTACAAAATTATACCGTAACCGCCCTTAAGGCTATTCACGGCACGTCTAACCCGTACTTTTATTTAATTGAAAAAGAGGGCAAGGCAGTGCTTTACGCACACGATACCGACTATTTCCCGACGGAAACCTGGGAGTATTTAGCAAAGGTAAAACCGCATCTTGATTTGGTTTCACTCGATTGCACCAACTGTACGCTTCCACACGGTGAATACCACGGACATATGGGAATAGACGAGAATGTTAAGTGCAAACAAAAGCTTTTAGAGTTAGGCCTTATTGATGAAAACAGTAAGGTGGTAGTAAACCACTTCTCCCATAACGGAACACATTCTGTATACGATGAAATGGTGCCCATAGCCGCCCAGCACGATATGTTAGTATCGTTTGACGGCATGGAAATTGAATTTTAAATAAAAGCGAAAACGGCTACCAAAAGTAGCCGTTTTCGCTTTTATTGGGTTGGATTGTTTGTGAGGCCTAAAATATAATCTGCTGATGTATTATAGAATTTTGCAAGAGCAACAATGAATTTTGTGGGAATTTCTCTTTTACCTGTTTCATAGGTGCTGTAGGTTCGTTGGTCAATCTTTAAAAAAGCAGCAACTTGTTTTTGAACTAAATCACGGTCTTCGCGTAAGTCTTTTAATCTAGGAAAATATATATCTATCACCTAAGTTTGATTAAAGATGCGCTAAGCACTCACCTTTTTATTCTTCATACGGTCTTATTCTTAAGGTTGCGCCAAGTGAATTACAAATCTCTTGGCTTTTTTCTTGCTCTTCTTTGCTTGTAACCACATCTACAACCGTCATAACAACGTTATCTACATAATCTACACAGTCTTTGGTAAATTTGAGCATAGCGTCAAACGACTTAATACCGAATTTCGGGCGAACTATTTTTTCGTAGTCCTCAGCATTTGTTGCATTTAAACTTACCGATACAGTATCTATTATTCCCTTTAAATATTGGGCTGTGGGTTTACCCCATATTAAATCGGCAAGGCCGTTTGTGTTTATTCTAATTTTAATTTCTGTCTTTTCTTTTATATATTTTGCAACCTCTAATAAATCAAAAAGGCGTTCGGTTGGCTCACCGTAACCACAAAAAACAATCTCTTCAAAATCGTTTAAGTTCCATTTGTTTAGGTCGGCGCAAACCTCTTCTACGGTAGGCTCACGGTCTAACCATAAAGGGTCAGAGCCATAAACACTATCGGCATTTTGCCTTAAGCAAAATGTGCAACTGCACGGACAACGGTTGGTCATATTTATATAAAGTCCGTTTTTTACGGGGTAGGTTAAAGTCATCATAAGTTTACTCTCCAATATATTTTTTTATATTAATTTTATCAAGTGCGGTGGCTAAAATTAAAAATAGTGCCGAGCTTAATATAACCTGCATTATGTATCCCATAATACCCGCTATAGGTGCTAAAAAATTGCCCAAAATTGCCGCTTCGTAAAGGTAGTAACCGCCAATACAAAAAACGGCCGCAGGAATAAGCATAAGCAAATTTTTAAGGGTTAGTATTTTATGATCTTTGTTGTTAAATAGAAGCACTGCCGCAGTTTTTATTATAATAGTACCCGGTGCCCATATAGCGTAGCCTGTAAGACAGTCGGCCAGTAATGCACCGCCAGCACCGGCAAAAATTGCATACGGTGTAGGCAAAAGGCAGGCTGCAAGATATATAAATGTATCACCAACATGGGTGTATCCGGTATGGCTTGGAATGTGCAGATATGCCGTAGTTATAAAAATAACGGCACAAAAAACACCCGATAAGCAGAGTTTTTTGATTTTATTTTTGTTCATTTTAAAGTTCCTTTAAAAATTCCTCAAAACAAATTCCGTCGGTTTTTGGAATATTAAATTCTATGGTTTTGCGCAACACCTTGGCAATAAATTGTGACGCGTGTCTGACCGATTCTTCGAATTCTACACCGTTTACGGCATCTGCCGCAATTATTGAAGAAAACACATCGCCGGTACCCGAGCGGCAAGGGCCAACTTTATGTTCTCTAATACAAATGGGCTCTTTGCCGTCTTCGTAAATAAAGTTTTCAAGGTCGCCGTCACGCTCAATGCCCGATATTACAATTTTTTTAGGCCCTTTTTTGCTTAAAGTCTTGCAAATATCAAAAAGACCTTCTTCGCTTATATTAGGGTTATATTCGGTTTTGCTTAAAATACACGCTTCGGTAAGATTAGGTGTTAAAATATCAGAAAACTTCAGCAAGCTTTCCATTCTGTTTGCAAGCTCGGTAGAGTAGGTAGGATATAGCTTTCCGTAGTCGCCCATAACCGGGTCAACAACGATTACTGTATCTTTCGACTTAAAGCTTTCAAAAAAGCGGTGAACAATGTCTATTTGCTCAGCCGAGCCTAAAAAACCGGTAAGTATACCGCTAAAATTTATATCTATTTTTTTCCACTCGTCAATATAGCGGTCCATATGCTTTGTAAAGTCCAAACAATAAAAGCTTTCAAAGCCTGTATGATTAGAAAAAATAGCCGTAGGTATAGGGCAACACTGAACCTTGAGTGCAGAAATTATAGGTATTGACACAGCTAAAGAGCATCGGCCAAAACCGCTAAAATCATTTATTACAGCAATTTTCTTTTGTTTTAGGCAAGACATTTTTTTACCTTCTTAAATTATAAATTTATAACATTTGTGTTTTCTAGCGTGGCCGCAAAATCGGCAAATTCACGTCTGCAAGTAAACATTACCGACTGACCTTTATAGCCCGATAAAAATTTAAAGCCGTTTTTCATGCGTTCGTCATCGTACTGTAAAAACGCATCGTCAAGCAGTATGGGCAAACCGCCAAGGTCATCACTAATAAGCTCGGCAACACCAAGGCGTAAAGCAAAATATGCTTGGTCAAGGGTGCCGCTGCTAAACTGACGTGCATCGGTTAATACTCCGCAGTCTAGGTTTACGCAAAGCGAATCAGAAACCCCAACAGATGCATATTTACCGTTGGTAAGACCGCTTAAAATTTCGGACACTTTCTTATTAAGAGCACCGCCAAACGAACTGCGCAGAGAAGAGTATGCATCATTTAAAGCGTTAAGCGCAATATCGGTAGCGGCAATTAGTTGCTCAAACGATTTAGCATCATTTTGAAGACTTTTAATTTCGTTTTCTATTTGCGAAACTGTTTTTTTACCGCCAAACGACGAGCTCAAAATACCGCTGTGGTTTGCAATTTGAGCATTTATGTTAGATATTTCGTTTGTAGTTTTATCTAGTTGCTCTTTTGCAAAATTAATATCATCATCACTTGCGGGCAAAAGGCCTAGTTTTTCAAGTTCTTCGCACTCTGACTTAACCGAATTATATTCACTAATGTCTACCAGAGCAGTTAAAGCCTCTAAAGAGGTGTTTAAATCGGCAAGTGTGTCGAGCTTTTTAGATATACTCATTGTTGCGGCGGTTGCGGCTTTAATTGTAGATATATCTTGGTCGGTAAAACTGCTTAAAATATCTGTTAGTTTTTTAAATTCTTCCTCGGCTTGAACATTCAAGTTGTCGGCAACGGCGAGAGAACTGTTATCACTCTCTAGCTTTTTAAGACGCAGGTCTTGTATTGTTCTAATAAGGTCTGACTTTTGGCTTTCGAGCACTTGCTTTGCGCTAGAAAGCTTAGATTTCTTTAAAACGGTAGTAGCTATAAGTGCTATACAAATTATACCAAATAAAGTGGCCGGAATAATAAATAGTCCCGACATTAAAATGCCCACAAGTGAGCCCAGAGTTAATGCGGCAAAAACGGCACACAAAACTACATTCAAACGGGAGGCCGTATATCTTTTGGAGTTTTGCAGTTTGCTTTCAACCTCTTTTAACTCGTTTTGCTTTTGCTCTATTTCATAATCGATAGATGCGTTAGAGGTGGGAGCGGCAGATTTTAAATTTGTTATCTTTTCGCTTAAACTGTCTAATACGGCAATAGATGAAAGACATAAAGCAATATCGGCCTTTTGCGGCATTTTACCCTTTAGCTTAAGCTCGTTTTCTAGTTTTGCAATGTTCTCTTTGTACTCGTTACACTTATTTAATGTGTCTAATTTTTGCTTTAACCGGCAAAGCTTATTAGAAGCCTTAAGATTTTCTAAAGTAATTTTCAACTCATTTAGCTGCTCAGATTTTAGTTGTTTTTGGCTTTCTAAGTTCTTAATAGTATCGGCAATTTCTTGCCTTTTGTTTTGGTCGTCTTGAGCGGATATAAGCTCTTCGTTTAAAGCATATATTTTTTTCTCGGTTGCATCTAGAACGCCAATTTTTCTGGGGGTGGTATAAGTTGATCTAAATGTGCCAAGTCGCTTTTTTATAAGGTCAAACGATACATCTTCGTCACCGGTTTGTGTAATGTTTGCAAGCTTAGAATTTATTTCTCCACCCGCACTAGAAGGGTCGTCGTAACCAATATTGCCAATATAAACACTTTTTTCAAAAGCATCGGCCGAAAGCGAGAAAAACTCACTGCCAACATCGTTGCTCTTTAAGCCAATTGGCTCTAGTCGGTCTAGGTTATAAAGGGTAATTTTGTCGGTAGAATTAGAGCCTTTAAATTCACGCTCTAATCTGTAATTCGTACCCTTATGCGAGAAAACAATATTTCCGCCAAAGACATTAGCATTTAACGGTTTATATCTTTTACGAGGATTATTAAAGCTTTCTGACTGCTTTTTTGTGGTGCCGTAAAACATCATTTTTATAAAGGCCATTATGGTGGTTTTTCCGTCTTCGTTGCGTCCGTAAACTATGTTTGCACCATCGGAAAATTCCAAAGAAAAATCTGAAAATTTTCCGAAGCCTAAAATGTGAATGCTTTTAATTGTCAATTGCCTTAACCTCCCCGTCAAATGCCTTAAGGCCTATTTGTAGTGCAAGGGATAAAAGCTCTTTATCTTGCTCTGTTTCTAAAAGCTCTAACATACGCTTTACAAACATACCCTTTAGAGTGTTTTGGTTAGATAGTGCTTCTAAATCTATTTTGGGCACAGTAGAATCAATTGCCTTTATGTAAAAATAGTTAGAGATAAGCGCTGTAACAATAAACGCGGTATCTACTGCAAAATTTTCTTCTACACCGCCAACAAGAGTTATTTTGTATAAATTATTTGCGGCGTTTTCATACTTGTTAAATAGGGTGGACTTTATTTTTTCTACAATCTCTTTGTTTGCCAAACAGTCCGACACATCTATACTCTCGTGTATAAATAAGCGGTTAGAAATTTTTACAAAATCTAAATCGCATTTGCCCTTAGAAAGAGTGCCAATATATACACCTTTTTGGCCTAATTCGTCAAAGCCCAAGCCTTGCACACAGCCCGAATAAGCATAAAAAGTGTTGCCCGCCTTTAAAATATCGGTGCGCTTGTGAATATGGCCTAAAGCCACATAGTCCATACCGCTAGCGGCAATTTGAGCGTTTGATACAGGATTATAATTACTGCCTGATTCAGAATTTAAATCGGCATGTAAAAGGGCAATGTTTATAAATGAGTTGTCTATATTAAAATCGGCAAAGGGATTATCAGAATTTAAATACGAGCCGTAAAAACTGCTACCCCAAACCCTTACATTTTTTTGCTTTATTTCTAAAAGAGGATTTTGCTTATTTAATATAACAACCTTGTCACCACAATCTAGTCTTTCAAGGGCAGAAGCGCCATACATCAGCGGGTCGTGATTACCCGCGCAAATTACCGCTAAGGTGTTGTTAAGACTTAAGAAAAGATCGCGTACTTTAAAGAGCAGAGCATCGCTAACGTCGGGTGTGTCAAATAAATCACCTGCTATTAATAGAAGATCGGTATTTTGCTCGTTGCATAGGTTTATAATGCGCTCTAGGCATAGCAACTGTTCGCTTTGCAAAATGTCGGCATTGTTGCCCAAAAACGATATTGGACTGCCTAAATGCAGGTCTGCACAGTGCAAAATTTTTACCGAACTCATAAACAACACTCTCCCTTTTTAAAATATCTATCTTATTTTATCATTTCTGGCGGTTTTTATCAAGAAAATATTGCCTTTATTTAATATTTGTTATATAATTAATATGTATATCTATGTCGTTAAGGGGGATGGCCTTGCAAGTAGAAGTAGGAGATAAACTTATATTAAAAAAGCCGCACCCTTGTAAGTGCGACGTTTTTGAGGTGTTGCGTGTTGGTATGGATTTTAAAATACGCTGCACAGGCTGCGACCATACGGTTATGGTTAGCCGCAGTAAAATAGAAAAAAATATTAAAAAAATTATTCACGAAGGATAAATAGTAAATTATGTTCGACAAATTAAAAAGTGTAGAAGAGCGCTATGAAGAAATAAATAATAATCTTTCTCAACCTCAAGTTGTGTCTGATAATGAGCTTTATACAAAGCTTATGAAGGAGCACAAAAATTTAACTCCAATAGTTGAGAAATACCGCGAGTATGTAAAGGCTAAGCAAACACAAGACGAGGCTGAGCTTATGCTATCTGACCCGTCTATAGATAAAGAGTTTAAAGAGCTTTGCGAGCAAGAGATGTTAGAGGCTAAAAAAGATATTGCCCGCATTGCCGATGAACTTAAAATTTTGCTTTTACCCAAAGATGAAAACGACGATAAAAACGTTATTGTTGAAATCAGAGGCGGTGCCGGCGGTGATGAAGCGGCACTATTTGCGGGTAGCCTTTTTAGAATGTACTCTATGTATGCTGAATCTAAGCGCTTTAAAACCGAAATACTAGCCAGTAATCCTACCGAGCTTGGCGGTTTTAAAGAAGTCAGCTTTATGATAGAGGGCGAGGGGGCATATTCAAAGCTTAAATACGAGAGCGGCGTACACCGTGTTCAGCGTGTTCCCGAAACCGAAGCATCAGGCAGAATACACACATCTACCGTAACCGTTGCAGTATTACCCGAGGTAGAGGACGTAGAGGTTGATATTAACCCTGCCGATTTACAGATAGATACTTACCGTTCCGGTGGTGCGGGCGGTCAGCACGTTAATAAGACTGAATCTGCAATTCGTATAACCCACATACCCACAGGCTTAGTGGTAGAATGTCAAGACGAGCGAAGCCAGTATAAAAACAAAGACAAAGCCATGAAGGTTTTGCGCTCTAGGCTTTATGAGCTCGAACTAAAAAAACAGACCGACTCTGTAGCAAGTGACCGTAAAGCACAGGTGGGTACGGGCGATAGATCAGAAAGAATTCGCACATACAACTACCCTCAAGGCAGAGTTACCGACCACAGAATAGGCCTAACACTTTATAAAATAGAGCAGATATTAAACGGCGATATAGACGAAATAGTAGATGCTCTAACTACGCATTACAGAACCGAGATGCTAAAGGCGGAGAACGAAAATTAATGGAAACAAAAAAACTGTTTTGTAAAAGTAAAAAGGATATTAAAACAGCTGCTGCCATTTTAAAAGACGGCGGCATTGTTGCCATACCCACCGAAACAGTTTATGGTCTTGCGGCTAATGCTTTTAATGAAGATGCCATAAAGAAAGTATTTACTGCAAAAGGCCGTCCGCAAGATAATCCGCTAATAGTACATATATCTAAGCTAAAGCAAATAAAACAAATAGCAAGTGAATTTCCAAAAACCGCACAAAAATGCGCCAAAAAGTTTTGGCCTGGTCCACTTACCATTATACTTCCAAAAAGTCCTGACCTTAATACTACGGTTACCGCAGGGCTTGACAGTGTAGCAATTAGAATGCCAAGTGATAAAACTGCAAGAAAAATAATTTCTAAAAGTTATCCGCTGGCGGCACCGTCGGCAAATATTTCGGGCTCACCTAGTCCAACCTCGGCACAACACGTAATAGATGATTTATCGGGCAAAATAGATGCCGTAGTAGTCGGAAAAGAGTGTAAGGTGGGATTAGAATCTACCGTAGTATCGTTAATTGGCGAGCATCCAACCTTGTTAAGACCGGGCGGAATAACAGTTAGTATGCTAAAAAAGGTATTGCCAGACCTTGTAATAGACCCTGCAGTAGAAAATGAGTTAAAGCAAGATTCACAGGTTTTATCTCCGGGGCTAAAATATAAACACTATTCCCCAAAAACTCAGGTTATTTTGGTAGAGGGGAGCACTAATGATTTTATAGAGTTTGTTAATCTAAAGGTTGGTGAATCGGTTGCGGCACTATGCTTTAGTGAAGAGCAACCAAATATAAAAATTCCTGCAATTTCTTACGGTAGCGAGTTAGACGATGCAAAAAAGGCAAAAGAACTTTTTGTAAAGCTTCGTGAGCTCGACTCACTAGGTGTGCAAACGGTATTTGCGCACGCTCCACAAAAAACAGGCATAGGTTTAGCGGTTTATAACCGACTTATTCGTGCCGCAGCATTTAAGGTGATAAAATTATGAAGCACATTATAGGCGTAACAGGCCCTTCGGGCTCGGGAAAAAGTCTTTTCAGCGAAATTGCCGCAGAGCGCGGAGTGTTTTGCATAAATTGCGACAAAAGCGCAAGAAAAGCGGCATATAAAGGCAGTGCCCTTTTAAAAAGCTTGGTTGAGGCTTTTGGCGAGCAGATTTTATCGCAAGACGGTGAGTTAGACCGCGCTGCTTTAGCACAAATCGCATTTTCAAGCCGCAAAAACACCGACCTTTTAAACCGCACATCACTGCCACACATAGTAAAATTTGTAAGAGCCGAAATTGACTCTGCCGAAGAGGCACAGGTGGTTTTGCTTGATGCACCAACCCTTTTTGAGAGCGGTTTAGATGAAATCTGCAACACAACGGTTGCTATTTTGGCCGATTATAATTTAAGAAATGAACGCATAATAACTCGTGATAATTTAACCGAGGAGCGCGCCGAGCTTCGTCTTAAAGCAGGTAAGCCCGAAGAATTTTATACCGAGCGTGCAAATATGGTAATTTATAATAATTCCGATTACGATACATTTTATAATAATTGTTTGACAATACTAAATAAAATACTCGGAGGTGTTCAGAATGACTGATAACACAAATGCTAAATCCTTAAAAGATAAACTTTTTTTAAAAAAAGACGGCATAAAATCTGTTAACTCGGCCCACATAAAATCGGCTGAGCAGTTTGCTAAAGGCTATAAGGTGTTTTTAGATAATGCAAAGACCGAGCGAGAAGCCACAAGCTTTATTATTAATCTTGCAAAGCAAAACGGATACACCGAATTTTGCAGCGGTAAAAAATATAAAACAGGCGATAAATATTATATAAACAATCGCTCTAAAGCAGTTGCTCTTGTTGTGGTGGGTAAAGAAAATGCAAGTAACGGCGTTAATATTTCTGCTGCTCATATAGATTCTCCGCGTTTAGACCTAAAACCAAACCCGCTTTATGAAGATGCAGATATGGCCTTATTTAAAACCCATTATTACGGCGGTATAAAAAAATATCAGTGGACTGCAATTCCGTTAGCCTTACACGGCGTTTTTGCACTTAAAAACGGCGATGTTATAAACGTTTGCATTGGTGAGAATGACGATGAGCCTTGCTTTGTTGTTAACGATTTATTGCCGCACCTTGCAACCGAGCAAAACAAAAGAACACTTAACGACGGAATAAAGGGCGAGGAGCTTAATGTTTTGGTTGGCTCTTATCCGTTTAAAGATTGTGATGAATCTGAAGCTGTTAAGCTTAACATTTTAAACATTTTGTTCGAAAAATACGGTATTACCGAAGCAGACTTTTTATCGGCCGAACTTATGGTTGTTCCTGCATTTAAGGCTCGCGATATAGGCTTTGATGGCTCACTTGTTGGCGCCTATGGCCACGACGACAGAGTTTGCGCTTATGCCGAACTTATGGCTATGCTAGACACCAAAAATCCAAACAAAACCTGCATAGCCGTTTTTGCCGACAAAGAAGAGGTTGGCTCTAACGGTAATACAGGTTTAGCATCAGATTTTATAAAACATATAGTGCGTGATATTGCCAATTTTTCCGATACAAACGTATTTACAATTCTTAAAAATTCACGTTGTTTATCGGCCGATGTTAATGCAGCCTTCGACCCCACATTTGCCGATGTTAACGAGCGCAACAATGCGTCTTATATAAACCACGGTGTTGTTATTACAAAATACACAGGCTCGCGCGGTAAAAGTGGCACATCCGATGCCTCGGCAGAGTATGTTGCAAGCATAAGACAAATGCTCGATACTGCAAATATAGTTTGGCAAACAGGCGAACTCGGCAAGGTAGATGCAGGCGGCGGCGGTACTGTTGCAATGTTTATTGCAAATTTGGGTGTTGATGTTGTAGATTTAGGTGTTCCCGTACTTTCAATGCACGCTCCGTTTGAAACAATATCTAAGTTTGATTTATACGAAGCTTACAGAGCATTTTTAGAGTTTAATAAATAATTTTTAGGCAGTCTTAAGGTGTGCTACAACGGTCGACTTATGACTGCCTAAATTTGCATTTATTACATTTTATTTACAAATTGTTCTTTGTTTTTCAATAAATTTTAAATATTATTGCGTAATAATTATGATAGATTTTTAAAAAGGAGGAAGTATGGGCGCCGACAAATACATATTTAAACGTAAAGAGAAAAAATATGTTGTAACTGCTTTGCAAATGAGTTCGTTTTTAGAGCTTATTAAGTCTTATATAACCGAAGATGAATACCCAAACCAGACGGTGCACAGCATTTATCTCGACACTCCGTCTTTTTTACTTATTCGCAACAGTATAGATGCAAAAAAGTATAAAGAAAAAATACGGCTCCGCGGATACGGTAATATAGAAAAGGACAGCAAGGTCTTTTTAGAACTAAAAAAGAAACTTAACGGCATAGTCTATAAAAGAAGACTTTCTTTGCCGCTTTGCGTAGCCGAAGACTATATTCAAAACGGCACTTTGCCAGATAATAGCCAAATTATGCGTGAGATAGATTCTTTTATGCGGTTTTATAACTGGCCAAAACCCCAAATTGCAATTTGCTGTGAAAGATTATCGTTTGTAGCAAAGGACGATAAAAATTTAAGAATCACCTTCGATACAAATATACGATATAGGTTCGATAATTTATCGTTAACCCACGCCGCAACCGGCACACCTCTTTTAGAAAATGACCAAGCTGTTATGGAGCTTAAGGTGTTAGGATCTATGCCGCTTTGGCTTGTAAAGGCGCTTAGTGAATGCAAAATATATCCGCAATCATTTTCAAAATACGGCAAGGCTCACATTAAAGAAATACAAAATAAATTGAGGTAGGTATTTTTATGAACAATATTTTTAATTCAATAATTGAATATGGCAGTTTAACTTTTACAAGTTACCTTTACTGTACTCTGGCCGCCCTTGTGTGCGGTGTAATAATAGCCTTATTTTGCGGCGTAAAGGGTCAAACATCTAAAAGCTTAATTACTGCACTTATTTTGCTACCTGCAATAGTACATACAGTTATTACCATAGTTAACGGCAACATAGGTACAGGTGTTGCGGTTATGGGTGCATTTAGCTTGGTGCGCTTTCGCTCGGTACCGGGTAAAGCAAAAGATATTGTTGCAATTTTTCTTGCAATGGCGGCAGGTTTAGCTTGCGCAATAGGCTATATTGCTATTGCTGTTTTGTTTACACTAATAGTTTGCGTTGTTTTTGTTATAGTTAATAAAATTTCTTTCTTTGAAGATAAAGGGCATATTATAAATATAACAGTACCCGAGTCTATAAATATTGACGGCGCATTTGATGAAGAATTTAAAAAATACACAAGAGAGTATAAGCTTTTATCGGTAAAAACAACCGATCTTGGCAGTCTTTACCGCTTAAAGTTTATAGCACAAATTAAAGATACCAACCAATTAAAAGAGTTTATAGATGCTCTTCGTCTTAAAAACGGAAACCTAGAAATTGCGGTTATTAAGGCGGCCGAAAAAACCGAGGACCTATGATAAAGTTAAAAATAATTGGAACAGTTTTATGCTTGTTGCTTTGTGTAACGGGTTGCTCAAAACCTAAAGCTAACAACAATAATCAAAACACAAGCATACCTCAAAACGAAAACACAGCATCTGAGCAATCGGCGGTAGAAGCCAACATAAACGGTATGGACTTTTCGTTTACCGAGCGCGACAAAAACGATACCTACGATAAGATGGCAGCAAAGCAAATAGTGTTGTCTTCTAACATTACAAATCTGCCAAGCGGTGTGACCTTAAACGATAACCAAATTATAATAAGCAAGGCAGACACATATTTGGTTTCGGGTACTGCAGAAAACATAACGCTTACAGTACAAGTGCCAAGCACCGAAAAACTTCAAATTGTTTTAGATGGTGTAAATATAACAAACAAAAATGGCCCTGCAGTTTTTATAAAATCTGCCGAAAAGGTCGTTTTAACCTTGGCAGAGGGGTCTATCAATACCTTGTCTGACGGTGAAAGCTATAACTTGACCGATAATGATACCACCCTAGATGCTGCTCTTTTTTCTAAAGAAGATTTAACCATAAACGGTAACGGAACGCTTAATATTAACGGAAACCTTAAGCATGGTATAGTGTCTAAAGATGACCTTATAATAACGGGTGGAAAAATAGATGTAACATCAAAAAATGTAGGGTTAAACGGCAAAGACTGTGTAAAAATTTCCAATGCACAAATAAACATTAATGCCGGCACTGACGGAATACGAAGCGATAACGAAGATGCTGCCGATAGAGGATATGTTTATATAAATAGCGGCACTATTAATATAACCGCCCAAAATGACGGCATACAGAGTGTTACGCTAACCAAAATTCAAGATGGCGCAATAAACATAAAAACCGGCGGCGGAAGTGAGAATGCATCGTTTAAAGATGACGGCGAATTTAACAAAAACTGGGGTTTCGCCGCGCCACAAAATTCTCAAACCGACACTCAAACCGAATCAGCTAAAGCGATAAAATCGCAAAACACCGTTTTAATTACGGGCGGCAACATTAATATAGATTCTTCAGACGATAGTATTCATTCTAATAATCTTGTAGATATATCGGGTGGAAGAGTAACCGCTTTGTCGGGTGATGACGGCATACATGCCGACACTACCCTTAATATAAGCGGTGGCGAATTAACCTTTTTAAAATCGTATGAAGGTATTGAGAGCAGCACTATAAATATTTCGGGTGGCAATATAAATATTACCGCGTCTGACGATGGACTAAATGCTGCGGGTGGTAATGATTCATCGGCTATGGGTAATCGTCCCGGAATGAATCACTTTACAAACAGTACAGGAGCTATAAATATTTCGGGCGGATATATTTTGGTAGATGCATCGGGTGATGGAATCGATTCTAACGGAACAATTGAGGTTTCTGGTGGTGTTACTCTGGTTAGCGGACCCACTAATAGCGGAAACGGCGCATTTGATTATCAAACAAAAGCTACGGTTTCGGGCGGCGTTTTAATAGCAACCGGATCTATGGGTATGGCTCAAGGCTTTAGCGATGCTCAAAACCAAGGCGCAATTCTTACCGGCGTGGGCTCTGTAAACGGCGCAACAAATATTGCCGTTTGCGATAGTAACGGTAAGGTTATGGTTTCGTTTACACCTAACAAGCAGTATCAAAGCGTAGTTGTAACCGCACCTAATATAACCAAAGGCAATGAATACAGAATAGTTGTTGGCGGTACCGTACAAAATGCCGATAAAAACGGATACGGTGAGAATCTAGAAATCTCGGGCGGCACTACTGTTACCACAATTTCTTTAACATCTAATTTATATAATGGTTCATCTGGTGGCTTTGGCGGCGGTGACAATGGCGGCGGGCCCGGTGGTATGCGACCTAATATGGGCGGCAGACCGCAAAAATAGATTACAGTGAACTTAGAATATAAAAAAGCGGTCAAGGAAGAATTTCTCCCTTGACCGCTTATATTTTATTTATTTAGTACAAACTCAAAAACTATAAATAATACAATACCTATTGCTATGCGGTAGTAACCGAAAACCGTAAAGTCGCGCTTTTTTATATAGTTCATAAGCAGTTTAATAAACAATACCGATGTTAAGAATGCCGATATCATACCGGCAAGTAAAATGGCTATTTCTGTAGATGAAAAATCAAATCCAAATTTTACAATTTTTAGTAAACTTGCGCCAAACATAACCGGTACCGATAAAAAGAAACTAAACTCTGCCGCAGTTGAGCGGTTAAGGCCAAGCAATATAGCGCCTAAAATTGTAGCGCCCGAGCGCGATGTACCGGGAATAAGTGCTAAAACCTGAAACGCACCTATAAGTAAAGCGGTTTTATAGTCTAAAGAGTCAATATCGCAAATTTTTGGTGTGCGGTGGCGGTTAATACGCTCAACTATAATAAATAAAATACCGTAAATAATAAGCACTGCGGTAATAGACTGGTAGTTGTAAAAATATTTTTGCAATAAATCGTCAAAGGGAAGACCAATAACAATAGCCGGAATTACAGCCACCAAAACCTTAAACCACATACTAAACGAGTCTTTTTTTATAAAACCGTTTTTCTTTGTGGTAAAGGGCCAAAGCTTTTTAAAGTAGAGCAAAACAACCGCAAAAATTGCGCCAAGCTGAATTACTACGTCAAACATTTCTAAAAACTGTTCGGAAGCGTTTAGTTTTATAAACTCATTGGCTAAAAATATATGTCCGGTGCTAGAAACAGGTAACCACTCGGTAATGCCTTCTATAATGCCTATTATTATGGCCTTTATAATATCTATCATAAAACCAACCTTTCAAAAGTAAAGAAATAGGGTAGGAGTTTTATCCTACCCTATAATTATATTGTTATAAGTGGCTTTTTTCAACCATTATTTAGAATTTCTTTGTATAGCTTTATGTATTCCGATGCCGATTTTGCCCAACTGTTATCGCATTCCATTGCGCGCTTTACAAGAATATTCCAACCCTCTTTGTTAGAATAACCCTTAACTGCGCGGCGTAGAGTTTCTAACATATCGTGGGCATTGTAATCGTTAAAGGTAAAGCCGTTGCCTATTCCGTCACCGCTGTCGAAAATGGTGTCGTTAAGACCGCCTGTTTTTCTAACCAGCGGAATAGTGCCATAGCGCAAAGCAATCATTTGCGCTAAACCGCAAGGCTCGCTTTTTGACGGCATTAAGAATATGTCGGCACCTGCATAAATTTTACGAGCTAATTTGGGGTCGAAGGCAAGACGTAAAGCTACCTTTTTAGGATGCTTTGCGGCGATATCGTGGAAGAAGCTTTCAAACTCATACTCGCCCGAGCCCAAAATTACCACCTGAACATCAGACTGTAAAAACTCGCTAAATACACACTTTACAAGGTCAAAGCCTTTGTGCCCCACAAGACGCGAAACAATTCCAATAAGCGGAACGTCATCTCTTACGGGGAGGCCTACCTCGCGCTGTAAAGCTTCTTTGTTTTTGCCTTTAAGCTCTATTGTATTAACCGAGTAATTTGCGGCTATGTTCTTGTCGGTTTCGGGGTTATAAACATCGTAGTCAATACCGTTTAAAATACCGCTGAGTTTGTCTTTTAAGTTTACCAAAATTCTGTCAAGACCATGTGCAAACCATGGGTCTAAAATCTCACGGCTATATGTGGGCGATACGGTAGTAATTCGGTTGGCTGCTTGTAAACCGCCCTTAAGGTAGTTTACGCAGTTGTCATACATAACTATACCAGCATCTTCGTTGGGTATTCCTAAAACATCGCCTAAAAGCTCACCGCCGTACAGACCCTGATACTGAATGTTATGTATTGTCATAACAGTTTTTATGTTTTTGTATGGGTCTTTGTCACGATAGAATAAATCTAAAAATACAGGCGTTAAAGCAGTCTGCCAGTCGTTGCAGTGAATAATGTCGGGTGTGTAGTCTATGTGAGGAATAATATCTAATACGGCTCTTGCAAAGAACGCAAAACGCTCGGCATCATCATAGTAACCGTAAATATTATCACGCTTGAAGTAATACTGATTATCTAACAAATAGTAGGTAATGCCGTTTTCTTTGGCCTCAAAAATGCCGCAGTACTGTCTACGCCAAGCAACCGATACAGTAATGCTTTTAATAAATACCATTTTAGCCTTTAATTCGTCAGATATACAGCTATAAAGCGGCATAACTACTCTGGCGCCTACCATTCTGCGCCTTAAAGCCTTTGGCAAAGAGCCCGCAACATCGGCAAGTCCGCCCGAGCTTGCAAACGGATATGCTTCGCTTGATGCATATAAAACCTTCATATTAACCTCCTATACTGTTGTTTCTTTAGGAATAATAACGGTGTAATTTTTGTTGCCGTTAATTGAACTGTCTGCCGATATAACCGAGTTTTTGTCGGCCGCAATAAATTTTAATACCGCATTGTCTTCTACGGTGCAGCCCTGCATTAAAATACAGTTTTCTATAACTGCGCCCTGACCAATAGTTACATCTCTAAAAATAATAGAGTTTTTAACCGTTCCGTGAATTTCAGCGCCATCACCTACAAGAGAGTTAGAAACCTTGGCCTCAATACCGTATTTAGCCGGCATATTGTCGCGGTTTTTGGTGTATATGGGTCGCTCACTACAGAAGAGCTCGGCACGCACCTTGGGGTCTAATAAGTCTAAATTGGCTTTTACGTATGTCTCGCGTGAGTCTATAACGGTAGCGTATGTATTAGCCTTAAAGCCAAAGTATTTAAGCTCGTTTTCTTTGGCCATAAATACGTCTTTTGTAAGATGCTTTAGGTTTTTAGACTGAGCTTCTTTTATAAGCTCAATTAATTTTTCGCGCTCTAAAACTAATATTTGTAAGCTGTAATTACTGCTTTTAGAATCATCAACCCTAATATCTTTAATGGCACCGCTTTTAAGCACCTTAAATGATATTTTGTCGCGGTCGTTATTAGAACCCGCGCCGCTTTTGTAAACAAAGGTTACATCGGCCTTTTTTTCTTTGTGGTACTGAATAACGGCATCAATATCAATATTGGTAACAACATTAGCGTCACACATTACAATGTATTTTTCACTAGAACGGCGTAAAAATGTCATAATACCGCCAAGAGCATCTATTTTGCTGTCAGAAAAGCCCGATTCTGCGGTGTTGTATGGCGGCAAAATGAAAAGTCCGCCTTTTTTACGGTCTAAATCCCAATACTTACCGCTGCCAATGTGGTCCATAAGCGACTGATAATTGGACTTTGTTATAACGCCAACCTTAGAAATTCCGGCATTTACAAGGTTAGAAAGCGCAAAATCTATAAGACGGTATCTTGCACCAAAGGGAATAGATGCAATGGCGCGTTTTGCGGTGAGTTCACCTAAATATTCGTCGTGAACATTGGTGAATAAAATACCCATTACTTCGTTTTTAATCATTTTGTCTCACCATCCTTTACATCGGTGTCTATCATAGATTTTGGTAAAATAGTGGCGTTTTTACCTACCTTGCAGTTAGGGCCAACCACTGCAACACCCCATTTTTCTAGATTAGAGGTTTTCTCAGGGCTTTGGCCTATTTTAGCGCCCGACTCAATAATAGCATTTTCGGCCACTATTGAGTAGCGCACCTCGGCGCCTTCGCATATTTTAGCACCCGGCATTATTAAAGAGTATTCTACCTTTGCGCCCTTTTCAACGGTTACGTTTTCAAATAGTATAGATTCATTTAAATCACCAAAAACGTTACAACCGTCGGTAATAAGCGAGTTTTCTACATGAGCACATTCGGCTATGTACTGTGGGGGAAGAGAGAATGTTCTGGAATATATTTTCCAGTTTTTATCGGCCAAATTAAGCTCAATTTTCGGATTTAATAGGTCTAAATTAGCCTCCCACAGAGAATCGATTGTACCAACGTCTTTCCAGTAATCTTGGAATCTGTAAACAATAAGCTTTTCATCGTTGTTTAACATTGCAGGTATAATATCTTTACCAAAGTCGTTAGATGAGCCCTTTGTTTCTTCGTCTTTGCAAAGATATTCTCTAAGGGTTTTCCAGTTAAACACATATATACCCATAGAAGCCAAATTGCTTTTTGGATTTTTTGGCTTTTCTTCGAACTCGTAGATGGTATCTTCTTCATCAACATTCATAATGCCAAAACGCGATGCCTCATCATAAGGCACCTCTAAAACCGCAATGGTACAAGCAGCGCCTTTTTCTTTATGATGTTCTATCATTTTAGAATAGTCCATTTTATAAATGTGGTCGCCCGATAAGATTAAAACATATTCGGGGTCGTAACGCTCTATAAAAGGAATATTCTGATAAATAGCATTTGCGGTACCCTTATACCAGTCGGCTTTTTTGCTTTGCTGATACGGTGGCAAAATGTGAACGCCGCCGTTATTACGGTCTAGGTCCCACGGCTTTCCCGAGCCAATATAATCGTTAAGTTCCAGTGGCTGATACTGGGTTAAAATGCCTACCGTGTTAATTCCTGAATTTACACAGTTAGAGAGCGGAAAATCTATAATTTTGTACTTTCCACCGTAAGCTACGGCGGGTTTTGCTACCTTCTGAGTTAAAACTCCAAGTCGACTGCCCTGACCTCCTGCAAGCAACATAGCAACACATTCGGTTTTTTTCATAAAAATTCATCTCCTAATTTTTAGGCTTTCTGCCGGGTTTTTTGCGGGGTACATATTCATAAATTTGTACAGACATAGCGGGAATAGTGGCCGATACCGAATAATCAAACGAGTGCATAGGCTGTTTTTGCGGTACAAGAGTTTTTTGCGGTTTTTCGGTTTTGCCGCCAAACTTTACATCGTCGGTGGTAAACACAAGTTTGTAACTGCCAAAATAGGGCACGCCAAAGCGGTAATCGTTGCGCTCTACAGGTACAAAGTTGCAAACTATAATAAGCTCTCTGCCTTGTTTGTCGATTCGTCTAAATACAATAATACTTTGGTCGCTGTCGTCGTTAGATATCCAACCAAAGCCGTCCCACGAGAAATCTATTTCGTAAAGCTGGGGATGCTCTAAATAAAATTTATTAAGTGCCTTTGTAAACTCTAAGGTTTTTTTATGGGTATCGTAATCTAGCAAGAACCAGTCGAGTTCTTTTTTGTAATCCCATTCTGCAAACTGGCCAAATTCTTGACCCATAAATAAAAGCTTTTTACCGGGGTGGGCCATCATATAGCCTAAAAATGCTCTAAGCCCGTCAAATTTTTGTGAGTATTCACCCGGCATTTTGTTTATAAGTGAGCCCTTGCCGTGCACAACCTCATCGTGTGAGATTGGTAAAATAAAGTTTTCAGAAAAGGCGTAAACAAAAGAAAAGGTTAAATTGTTGTGATGAAATTTGCGGTAAATTGGGTCTAGAGAACTGTAGCGGAGCATATCGTTCATCCAACCCATATTCCACTTAAAGTTAAAGCCAAGTCCGCCCATATCGGCAGGCTTTGTAACCATGGGCCAAGCGGTAGATTCTTCGGCTATCATAAGGGCAGACGGATTTGCTCTAAAAACGGCCTCATTAACATGGCGCAGTAAATTTACTGCATCTAGGTTTTCTCTTCCGCCGTAGCCGTTGGCTACCCATTCACCGTCGTTTCGGCCGTAATCTAAATAAAGCATAGAGGCTACAGCATCTACCCTAAGTCCGTCTATATGAAATTCTTTTATCCAGTAAACTGCCGACGAGATTAGAAAGTTCATAACCTCTATTTTGCCGTAATCAAAAACAAGAGTTCCCCATTCTTTGTGCTCGCCCTTGCGAGGGTCGGCATATTCAAAACAGGGTGTGCCGTCAAAGTAGCTTAGCCCATGCTCATCACGCGGGAAGTGCGCCGGCACCCAGTCTAAAATAACACCAATGCCGTTTTTGTGCATTATGTTTATAAACTCTTTAAAGTCGGCGGGTGTGCCATAGCGCGAGGTGGGTGCAAAATAACCCGTTACCTGATATCCCCACGAGCCGTCAAACGGATGCTCTGTTATGGGCATAAGCTCTATGTGGGTGTAACCCATTTCTTTTACATATTCTACAAGCTCTTTAGCCAGTGTTTTATAATCATAATAATTGCCGTCAAAATGCTTTTTCCACGAGCCTAAATTTACTTCGTAAATGTTTACTGGACAAGAAAAAATATCTTGCTTTTCTTTTTGCTCTATATACTCTTTGTCGTTCCAAACAAATTCTTGTTCGCAATATATTTTAGATGCCGTGCTCGGAGGAGATTCAAAATGTCTGGCATATGGGTCACTCTTTAAAACGGTAGTGCCAGAGTATGATGTAACGGCGTATTTATAAGCGTCAAAATTTTTAACGCCTTTTATTTTGGCCTCCCATATACCGTCGGTTACTTTTTGCATAGGATCCCTGCAAATGTCCCAGCCGTTAAAGTCACCTACGACCGATATTCCCTTAGCGTTAGGCGCCCACACTCTAAATGTTGCGGTATCTCCAAAAAGAAAAGAGCCTAAAAACTCATAACAGTTGTCGTTGACCGAGTTGTGATACGAGTAAAGATTACCTTCTTGCATATTTTTCATCTCCTAATTACGCACTAATACATATATATAATACCAAATAAAAATCGCCTTTGCAATAGCATTTTTGTTAAATTTCGGGTGTCGACAGAAATATTTAATGCGAATTTTTGTGCAATATTTACAAAAAACGGGCATTTTTACCATATAACAAAACATAGCGACAAAAAAATACCCTCGGCAATTAATATTGCCGAGGGTATAATAAATATTTTGTTTATTAGTCGCTTACATAAGGAAGTAATGCAACCTGACGTGCACGCTTAATAGCGGTGGTTAGTGCGCGCTGATGCTTTGCACAGGTGCCTGTTGCACGGCGGGGTAAAATCTTAGCACGTTCAGAAACGAACTTGCGAAGACGGGCAACATCCTTGTAATCTATTTCTTCTACGCGGTCAACGCAAAAATGGCAAACCTTTTTGCGAGGCTTTCTGCGCATAGACTTATCATTCTTCTCCATGAGTGTAACCTCCTTAAAATTGAATTTAAATTAAAACCATTAGAACGGCAAATCGTCGTCGCCTGCGATTTCAGAAAAATCACCGTCAATGTTGTTAGAAAAAGCGGTTGCATCTGCTGCAGGAGCTGCAGAGTCACGCTTAGACTCAACAAACTGTACGTTGTTTGCAATAACTTCAAAAGCCGTACGGTTTTTACCGGTATCCTTGTCAACGTATCTACGTGTCTGGATAGAGCCTTCAATACCTATAAGACTGCCCTTTTGAAAATATTTAGTAACAAATTCAGCAGTCTGGCGCCAAGCAACAATGTTAATAAAATCTGCTTGACTTTCTTCGCCGGCTTTATAGCGGCGGTTTACGGCAATAGAAAAGCTTGTTACCGGAATATTGCCGGAGGTGTATCTAAGCTCAGGATCAGCAGTAAGTCTGCCGGTTAATACTACAAGATTAAACATTTTAGCTTTCCTCCGAAATTATTTTTTTGTGATCATAATTCTAAGAACACCGTCGGTAATCTTAGCTACACGCTCAAGTTCAGCAGGGAACTCAGGAGCGGATGTGAATGTAGTGAATACGTAGAAGCCTTCTGCTTCGTCGTTGATAAGATAAGCAAGTCTGCGCTTACCCCATTCGTCAACATTCTCAATGCTACCGTTTTCAGCTATAAGTGTGTTGAACTTCTCTTTTAAAGCGTTAACAGCATCATCACCGTTTGCTACAGAGAAAATCATAGCTGCTTCATACTTGTTGGTAACCATTCGTTGCACCTCCTTTTGGTCATTTGGCCCTGTATTTTTACAGAGCAAGGATAGTTAAAGGGCGCTTTCTCCCTAATAACTCACACATTATAGCAGTATTTTTCTTTTAAGTCAACATTTTTTTAAAAAATACACCGCTAGTCTTGATTTTATTATATTATATTGATATAATGACCTTGATTTAAGGGGTGACTTGAATGAGTGATTTTTTTACAGAGCCCGAAAAACAAATACCCATAGCATATGAGTGCGATGTTTTAGTTGCAGGCGGCGGCTTTGCAGGAATTGCTGCAGCTCTTTCGGCAGCAAGACAGGGCGCAAAGGTTTTGCTTTGCGAAAAGCTTTATATGTTAGGCGGTCTTGCAACGGCTGGGCTTGTAAGCATTTATCTGCCGCTTTGTGACGGAATGGGAAAACAGGTTAGCTTTTCTATTGCCGAAGAATTGTTGCTTTTATCTATAAAAAAAGGTGCCGATAATGTAAATGCTCACCCGGTGCCTGAATGTTGGTTTAAAGAATCAGATGTTAGTGAGCGCGCAAAAAAGCGCTACCAAGTGCAGTTTAATCCACAGTATTTTGCTATTGCGGCAGAGCAGTTGTTATTAGATGAGGGTGTAGAAATTCTTTACGGTACAAGCATTTGCGATGTATCGGCAAAAAATGGTACAATAGATTATTGCATAATAGAAAACAAAAGCGGCCGCCAGGCAGTAAGTATAAAAAGCGTTGTAGACTGCACGGGTGACAGTGATATTTTTAAATTTACAAACTCTAATACCAAGCTTCACGAAAAAGGTAATGTTCTTGCCGCTTGGTATTACAAGATAGAAAACGGCAAATACTTACTTAAAATGCACGGGTTTGCTGATGTGCCCGAAAGTTTTGGTAAAGCCGATAAACCCATTAAAGATGCTCGTTATAAGGGTGTAGATGCCGGCGAACTTACCAAAATGACAATAGACTCTCACGCGGCAGTCTTGAACGACTATTTAAAGCATGGCGATTTTTGTGATGATAGAATGCTCGCCACCATAGCCACTACCCCACAAGTTAGAATGACCCGTAAAATAGTGGGTGAGTATACTTTAGATTATACCGAACAGCACAAAGAGTTTTCTGATAGTATTGGTATGGTAAGCGACTGGCGAAAAGCAGGCCCCGTTTTTGAAATACCGTTTAGAACACTTTACTCAAGAGCCATTAAAAATCTTATAACCGCAGGCCGAAGCATATCGGTAACCGATGATATGTGGGATGTTACCCGTGTAATTCCCGACTGTGCCGTAACCGGTGAAGCGGCGGGAGCGGCAGCTGCAATTTCTAATGATTTTAGCAATTTAGATATTAATGCTTTACAAACTGTCTTAGAAAATAGGGGAGTAAAGCTTCACGAAAAAGATATATAGGTAAAAAAGGAGATGTTTTTATGCTACTGGCAGTCGATATCGGAAACACCAATATAACCTTTGGGCTTTACGATGACTCGGTGCTTAAATGCACGTTCAGAACCGCGACTGATACTAAAAAAACGGCCGACCAATACGCTGTAGAACTATGCAGTCTTTTAAAAATGAAGGGTGCTGACCCGTTAGATATAGAGGACTGTGTAATTTCTTCGGTTGTGCCAAGCGTTGGAAATGCTCTTTGTAAAGCGGTTTCTAATATATGCTGTATTGTGCCGCTTTTGCTCGGTCCCGGTGTAAAAACAGGTCTTAATATTAAAATAGACAACCCCGCTCAACTCGGCGCCGACTTAGTAGCAGGCGCTGTTGGTGCATTAAACGAATACACAATGCCTTGCATTATTATAGATATGGGCACAGCTACAACACTAAGCGTTCTAGATGCAAATGGCGCATTTTTAGGCGGCGCTATTGCGGCGGGTGTTGGACTAACACTTAACGCTCTATCCTCTAATACCGCACAGTTGCCGGCTATTTCTATAGAAGCACCCCAGTCGGTAATAGGTACAAACACAATAGACTGTATGAAGTCGGGGTTAGTACTTGGCACCGCCGCTATGTTAGACGGACTAATTGACCGCATAGAAGCTAAACTCGGTCAAGACGCCACCGTTGTAGCTACTGGCGGACTTTCAAAAGAGGTTATAACACATTGTAACCGCCATATAATCTACAACGAAAATCTACTTTTAGACGGACTAAAGGCTATATACGAAAAGAATGTATAATTTGGGGTGTTTTATGTTAAAGCAAGATCTTAAAAACAGAAATCTTCCGTCACTTTTAACGCGCGAGCAAATGGTCGAAATAATGCAGCGTGAAGAGTACGGATATCTGCCAAAAAATGATTTTGAATGGTCGGTGTCTAATGAAACCACACTCGAAACTCGTTTAGCAAAGGGAAACGTGCATTTATCACGTGTAGATTTTACCCTTAAAAATCAAAACGGTTCCCACACCTTTCCGGTTTACCGCCTACTTCATAAAGACGGCAAAAAGCACCCCGTTATTGTTTGCATAAATATTAACCCTCAGGTTCCCGACAAATATTTTCCCATAGAAGAAATTTCCGAGACTGAGTACGACGTTATTATATATTGCTACACGTCTATCACAAGTGACGATGCCGATTTTACAACAGGTATTGCGCCGCTTGTGTTCCCAATGGGAAGACAAAACGATACCGACTGCGGAAAAATAGGGCTTTGGGCATTTGCTAATATGCGTGTACTCGATTATGTGCTCACTCTAGACGGTACCGATGCAAAAAACATTGCAATTTTAGGTCATTCAAGACTTGGCAAAACCGCCCTTTATACCGGTATGATGGATGAGCGTTTTTCTTTTGTGTTTTCTAACAATGCCGGTTGCTCTGGCGACGCTATTTCACGCGGCGGCTCAGGATTACCTGATAGCAATGGGGATTTTGCCGTAGAAGAAAATTTGCGTGGAGAAACAATAGACTACATAACACGCACCTTTGACTATTGGTTTTGTAAAAATTATAAAAAGTATGCAAAACAAGGCTATGGTACAGATTTTGACCAACACTATATTTTAGCAAGTATAGCACCTAGAAATGTGTGTGTAAATGCGGCAGAGCTCGATTATTGGGCAGACCAAAAATCTGAACAGCTTTGTTGTATGGCTGCAGCAAAAATGTGGGATGAGCAAGGCTTAGTTGGTATGCAAGAATGCGACCATTACCTTACGGGCGGTGAAAAACTGCTAAATGGCAACGTAGGCTTTTTTATGGCACCTACAATGCACTTTTTATCACGTCATGCATGGAACAATTATATGGAGTTTATGCGTATTCACAGACATAACTGATTTTTCAGTTTATATATGTCAAAAAATTTATGAACTGCACCTTTTAGGGCAGTATCAGGAGGAATTTTTATGTCACAAACAAAAAAACAAACACAAACCCTTGTTCTCGGCGCAATTATGACAGCGCTCGTTGTCATTTTGCAATGGCTCGGAAGCGCAACAACCTTTTTTGGACCATTCTCAACTGCAGTAGCGCTTATTCCTATAGTTTTAGGCGCAGCTCTTTGTGGTAAGTGGATAGGTGCTTGGCTTGGCTTTGTATTCGGTGTAGTAGTAATACTTTCGGGCGGAGCGGCTTTATTCTTGGCTTTCGATATACCAGGCACAATCGTAACGGTTTTGCTTAAAGGTACATTATGCGGATTATCGGCAGGACTGGTCTACGAGCTACTTAAAAAGGTTAACAAGTATTTGGCTGTATTTTCTGCTGCGCTTGTTTGCCCGCTTGTAAACACAGGAGTATTCTTACTGGGTTGCTACGTATTCTTTATGGATAGTGCAGACCAGATTGCCGCTACCTTAGAGCTTGGTGTTTCGGGCATGGCTTTATTCTGGGCTCTTGCAATGGGTAACTTCTTGTTAGAAATTGTTACCAATGTTGTTTTAGCTCCGGTAATACTTAGAATATTAAACATAAAAAAATAATTCTTAAGACAAAGAATTTAAACGGCAATATAATTGCACCCAATGGTTACGTATTTAAAGACAAAACCAATATAAAGCAAATAAAGAACGGAACCTATAAATTATTTGCACTTGACTAGAAAATAATAGCCAGAAGTTTTAATATTTGTTTAATTGTTATAAAATTCATAGTTTTAGAAAATTTTTCTTTATTTTTGTCAAAAATATGGTATAATAAATTGATACTCTTAACGGGTTTGCTTTTTTGCGCTCGTTTTTATGGGTCGAAAAAATTGTTTAAAATGCGAATAACGCAGTAAATTTAGGAGGTAAAAAAATGAGTCACAAGTATGTATACCTTTTTAGCGAAGGTAATGCTAGCATGCGTGAGCTACTAGGCGGTAAAGGTGCTAACCTTGCAGAAATGACCAACATCGGTCTTCCTGTACCTCAGGGTTTTACCGTAACTACCGAGGCTTGCACACAGTATTACGAGGATGGCAGAAAGATTAACGATGATATCCAGGCACAAATTATGGAATACATCGACAAAATGGAAGGTATCACCGGCAAAAAGTTCGGCGATAAAGAAAATCCGCTTCTAGTTTCTGTTCGTTCGGGTGCACGCGCATCCATGCCCGGTATGATGGATACCATTTTAAACCTTGGTCTTAATGAAGATGTTGTAGAAACTATGGCAGCAAAGAGTGGTAATGCTCGTTGGGCATACGACTGCTATCGTAGATTTATCCAAATGTATTCCGACGTTGTTATGGAAGTTGGTAAGAAGTATTTTGAAGAGCTTATCGACAAAATGAAGGAAGAAAAGGGCGTTAAGCTTGACGTTGAGCTTACAGCTGATGACCTTAAGACTCTTGCAGAGCAGTTTAAGGCAGAATACAAGTCTAAAATCGGTAAAGATTTCCCGAAAGATCCTAAAGAGCAGTTAATGGGCGCTGTAGAAGCAGTTTTCCGTTCTTGGGACAACCCTCGTGCAAACGTTTACCGTCGTGACAACGATATTCCTTATTCTTGGGGTACCGCTGTTAACGTTCAGATGATGGCATTCGGTAACATGGGTGACAACTGCGGTACAGGTGTTGCCTTCACACGTGACCCTGCAACTGGTGAACCCGGCCTTATGGGTGAGTTCTTAACAAACGCACAGGGTGAAGACGTTGTTGCCGGCGTTCGTACTCCTATGCCTATTGCAGAAATGGCAGAAAAGTTCCCCGCAGCTTTCGAAGAATTCAAGAAGGTTTGCGCAATATTAGAAGACCACTATCGTGATATGCAAGATATGGAGTTCACTGTTGAAGACGGTAAGCTTTATATGCTTCAAACACGTAACGGTAAGAGAACAGCTAAGGCTGCACTTAAGATCGCTTGTGACTTAGTTGACGAAGGCATGATCGACAAAAAGCAGGCTGTTGCTATGATCGATCCTCGTAACCTTGATACACTTTTACACCCTCAGTTCGATACAAAGGCACTTAAAGCTGCAACTCCTGCAGGTAAGGGTCTTGGCGCATCTCCAGGTGCTGCTTGCGGTAAGGTTGTATTTACTGCAGAAGATGCAGAAGAGTGGAACAACCGTGGCGAAAAGGTTATCCTTGTTCGTTTAGAGACTTCTCCCGAAGATATCACCGGCATGAAGGCTTCTCAGGGTATCTTAACAGTTCGTGGCGGTATGACCTCTCACGCAGCCGTTGTTGCTCGTGGTATGGGTACTTGCTGTGTATCTGGTTGCGGCGACATTATAATGGATGAAGAAAACAAGAAGTTCACCCTTGCAGGTAAAACCTATGTTGAGGGCGACTATATCTCTATCGACGGTTCTACAGGTAATATCTACGACGGTATTATCCCCACAGTTGATGCTGAAATCGCTGGCGAGTTCGGCAGAATTATGGAGTGGGCTGACGAGTTTAGAACATTAAAGGTTCGCACCAATGCTGATACACCTGCCGACGCTAAGAAGGCTCGTGAACTCGGCGCTGAGGGTATCGGTCTTTGCCGTACCGAGCATATGTTCTTCGAGGCAGAAAGAATTGCTGCTTTCCGTGAGATGATCTGTGCAGATACAGTTGAGGAAAGAGAAGCTGCTCTTGCTAAGATTCTTCCTTATCAGCAGGGCGACTTTGAAAAGCTTTACGAAGCATTAGAAGGCAACCCAGTTTGCATTCGTTTCTTAGATCCTCCTCTACACGAGTTCGTACCCACAGAAGAAGCTGACATTAAGGCTTTAGCCGCTGCTCAGGGTAAGACAGTTGAAGATATTAAGAACATTATCGCATCTTTACACGAGTTCAACCCCATGATGGGTCACCGTGGCTGCCGCTTAGCAGTAACATATCCTGAAATTGCTAAGATGCAAACAGCTGCAGTTATTCGCGCAGCTATCAACGTCAAGAAGGCTCATGCTGACTGGAATATCGTTCCCGAAATCATGATCCCCTTAACCGGCGAAGTTAAAGAAATGAAGTTCGTTAAAGACATCGTAGTAGCAACCGCTGATGCAGAAATCGCAGCAGCTGGCGTAGAGCTTAAATACGAAGTTGGTACCATGATGGAAATCCCCAGAGCATGTCTTACAGCTGACGAAGTAGCAAAAGAAGCTGAGTTCTTCTGCTTTGGTACAAACGACTTAACCCAGATGACATTCGGTTTCAGCCGTGATGACGCTGGTAAGTTCCTTTCTGCATACTATGACAGAAAGATTTATGAGAACGATCCGTTTGCTAAGCTTGACCAAACAGGCGTTGGTAAGTTAATGGATATGGCTGTAACCTTAGGTAAGAAGACCCGTCCTGAAATTCACTGCGGTATCTGCGGTGAGCACGGCGGCGACCCTGTATCTGTAGAGTTCTGCCACAAGATCGGTCTTGACTATGTATCTTGCTCACCATTCCGCGTGCCGATCGCACGTCTCGCCGCCGCTCAGGCTGCTATTAAGGATATGAAATAATCGATCCTAAATAAACATTCAATCCCCACCGAGAAATCGGTGGGGATTTTTGTATATATTGCAATATAACACAATAAATGATATAATAAAAACAATATGAAGATATTCGCATAACAAACAGAGAGGAAGTTTTATTATGAAAAAAACAATTCGAATAATGGCTATTATAGCTGTTGTGCTTGCGGGGTTCTCTCTAATACTTATTCTTGCTTCCATTCCGTTTCAGAGTATGCTTGCCAGCAAAGTCTATGGATATCCCGAAAATTTGGTGGAGACATTGCCTCGGTTTCCGCTATTATCCTTTTTGATTTGTCTCTTGCGTACGGCTTGTATAGTTCTGTTAATTATTTGCTGCGGTAATAAGAAGGGTGGCATTTGGCCTGAATTGCTTATCCTTGGTTGTTTGGTAATTATTATACCTTCAATCAGCCAAATTGTATCACCGTTATATAACGTATTGTTGGGCCACATGGGCAGCCAATACCTCGTTGCCAATTCTGTGGTCACACATATTGCCAATTTTTGTTCGATTCCTTCCAACTGGGGTCAGGCGCTTGCTTATGTAACTTGTGGTATGAGCATTGCATTTAAGAAAATCAACATAAACACAAATCATGCGGTAATAAATGGAGAAATTAATCTTTAATTGTGTGTGCTTTCCCACTTTTGCGTATAGCACCACAGTCTGCTATCAAAGAATCTAAGTAATTAGATTTATAAATTAACACAACCCCCTCGGATTTTTCCGAGGGGGTTGTGTTATTGGTCTTTGGCAGAGTCTTCTTTTATAACGTTGTCGAGCACGTGCCTATAAAGGCCGTTGAACTGCTTGTGTGCAGCGTCTAACGCCTCAGCCGAAAGCTTGCCCTCTTTATAGAGCTTGCAAAGCCTTTTGGCTTTTTTGATGTGTTTTGAAAACTCGCGGTTAATGTTTCCCAGCGCTAAGTTTGCGGTGGGGTCAGAATAATAATTCATATTTTTCCTCCTAAACAAAATATTGTCAGGAAGGCAATAAAAAAGCCTACCCTGCAAATGAATACAATTTCCCTACGGAAATCATAATCATTTCAAGATAAGCGAAAACATCTTTGCCACTATAATAACACCGAGCGCTTACTTTGTCAACAGTTTTATGTAAACCTTTTATATAGTATGTTAAAGCATTTAAGTTGTTTAGAGTACCTAAAACAGAGAGCATGTTTTAGACCTTGTCGAAAAGTAGGTAACCCTTGAATATTTTGTCGGATTAGAGTATAATTAAAATGATACAGTTTTTTAGGAGGTTAGGTTTATGACAGCAACAAAAGCACAGACCAAACAAAAGATATATATTGCTTTTGGTTTGGTTGCTTTTTTAGTATTACTAATGCTGTTTATGTTTTCGGGCGATAATTTTGATTTGCTTAAAAACATTCTAAAAAACGACCTTTCTAAAGAACAACTGCGCGACAAATTAAACGATTTTGGTTGGCGTGGATATATTACTGTTACCGTACTTTCTGCATTACAGGTGGTATGTGCCTTTTTACCGGCAGAGCCTATACAGGTGCTTGCAGGATTAACGTTTGGCTTTAGCGTAGGTTTTTTGTGTTGCTATATAGGTGTATTTATAGGAAACACAATTATTTTCTTGTTACATAAGACCTTTGGTGATACTCTTAGCGGATTTTTTGTTAAAAAATTGCATTTAGACCTCAACAAAATTGCAAAATCTAAAAAGTGTACTCTAATAATTTTTATACTTTATTTTTTACCGGTAATTTCTTACGGTATGATCTGCTTTTTTGCGGCAAGTATTGGCATGCGTTATAAACGTTTTTTGGTTGTTACAATGCTTGGCTCTTTGCCGTCGGTTTGTATTGGCGTAGCATTGGGATATATGGCAATTGCAAGTAATTATATGGTGTCGGTTTGTGTGTTTGCGGTTTTGGTTGTTTTGCTTATAGTTATGTTTATATTCCGCGACCGCTTATTTTCGGCGTTAAACACATTTGCAGAAAAAAGCTCCACATTACAACAAAACAAGGTGAAAAATGTAAACGGTCTTGCAATGAGCGTTTTATATGTTGTTTTTCGTCTTTATTACTTGCTTTGCGGAGTACGTATAAAATCGGTTAATAAGGCCGGCAAGCTGCAAAAACCGTCTATAGTTCTTTGCAACCACGGCTCGTTTATAGATTTTATTTTCGCGGCCAGTTTAATAAGACGCTACAAGCCGAATTTTATAATTGCAAGACTTTATTTTTACGATACAGTTTTAAGATTTTTGTTAAGACTTGTTGGCGGATTTCCTAAAAGTATGTTTGCGGCCGATATAGAAAGCACAAAAAATTGCCTTAGTGTTCTAAAAAATAACGGAATGCTTGCCATGATGCCCGAAGCTCGTTTGTCTACAGTAGGTGAATTTGAAGATATTCAAGAAAGCACATATTCGTTTATAAAAAAATCGGGTGTTACGGTTTATACCATAAAGTTTAGCGGCGATTATTTTGCCGACCCAAAATGGGGCAAGGGCTTTAGACGTGGCGCGGTTGTTGAAGCCACTTTAGATGTATTATTTACCGAAGATGAGGTTAAACGGCTGTCGTTAGAGCAAATAAAACAAGGCGTAGAAGAACGCCTTTATTATAATGAGTTTGAGTGGCTAGAGCAACGCCCCAATATAAAGTATAGATCGCCGCGTATGGCCGAGGGGCTAGAGAATATTTTAACCACTTGTCCTATTTGCAACTCAAAGCATACCATTAAAACTAAAAAAGATAAGGTTTACTGCGAAAATTGCGGATATTTAACCTCGGTTAACAACAGATACGCCTTTACAAAAGATTTTAAATTTAAAAATCTTGCCGAGTGGTATAAATGGCAAAAACAAACTTTAGAAAAAGAAATTTGTGAAAACAAAGATTATACTCTTACATCACAGGTAGAGTTTAGAGTTAAGAGTAACGGACGCGGCCTTACGCGCAAGGCCGGTGAGGGTGTGTGCACTTTAAACCGTAATGGACTTACATATGTAGGCACCAAAGACTCAGAGCCTTACGAGATTAATTTTACAATAGATAGAGTTTACCGTTTGCTTTTTGGTGCAGGAGAAAATTTTGAAATTTATAACGGTACCGAAATTTTGTATTTTGTGCCCAACGAAAAACGTTCAGCTGTAGACTGGTATATGGCATCTATGTGTTTTTATGATACTATGTCTAACGATTGCAACTAGGCGTAAGGGGGAATTTTTATAATTACCAAAGCAAAACCCATAGCACCCGTAAAACCAAAAGAACAGGCATTTTCCGGAATAAGCGTTCGCTCATTTGTTGCGGTTTTTGCCATGCTTTTTGCAATACTTATTTTTTGCGGCTCGCTCTCGTATTTTATACCTCAAGGCTCATATATAAGAGAAGCTGACAAAATTTTGTTAGACACATACACATCGGGTAATGTAGAAGGAATATCTTTTTTAAAGGTTATTACTGCACCTATTAGAGTGTTTGGGTCAGACAATGCCCTTACAATTATTATGATAAGCGTATTTTTGCTTGTTATGAACGGCGTGTTTAATATACTCGAGAAAACAGGCGGAATAAAGATATTTATAGTAAATATTATGGACCGTTTGCGTGATAAAGGCGGTCCGGTGGTTTGTATAAGCGTTTTAATTTTTATGCTCTTTGGAAGCTTGTTTGGTATGTTCGAAGAGTTAGTAACCCTTTTGCCGCTTATTGTTGCCTTTATGCTTTCTATGAAAATGGATACCATGGTAGGTCTCGGATCTTGCTTAATGGCGGCTTGCTTTGGCTTTTCTACTGCCATTACAAACCCGTTTTCTGTGGGCACCGCGGCGCAATATGCAGGAATTCCCGCATCTTCGGGCGTGTGGCTTAGAGTGGTGTTTTTTGTAATAGTATATTTTGTTTTGTGCGCATTTTTAATGCTTTATCTTAAAAAAATAGAGCGTAACCCCGCGTACTCCTTAACTTATGAACAAGATCTTAAAAAGCGTGAAAATTTAACCGAAGAGCAAACTTTTGATTCTGTTTACAAGCAAAGAGCCTTTAGTGTTTATTCTGTCTTTTTTGCAATACAGGGAGTGGTGCTCGTAGCCATTGCCTTTATACGCGAGATTTCGGGTTTTGCCATTCCTATTTTAGCCGCAAGCTTTTTAATTTCGGGAATTATTTCGGGCGTTGTGGTTTGCAAAAACTTTAAAAGGGTAATTAAATGCTTTTTTAATGGCGCAGTTGCAATGCTGCCGGCAGTAGCTTTAATAGCCATTGCTTCATCGGTAAAACTGGTTATGGATGAGAGCGGCATTATAGATACCGTAACGCATTTTATACTTAACATGCTGGTAGGTAAGGGTAAGTTTGTAACTATTTTGTTAATATATGCTCTTATACTCTTTTTGCAACTGTTTATAGGTTCGGCATCGGCAAAGATATTTTTGGTAATGCCAATTGTTCTTTCGGTTACAAATGCACTTGGTATTTCGCCTGAACTTGTTATTTTAACCTACTGTATGGCCGACGGATTTACCGATGTAATATTGCCGACAAATCCGGTGCTTTTAATAGGTCTTTCTATGGCAAACGTTTCGTATTTAAAATGGCTAAAATGGACCTGGAAACTACAGCTTTTGCTTTTTGTTATATCAATACTTGTCTTGCTTTTCGGTGTGGCAATAGGATATTAATCTTAAAGGGGAATGAATAAAATGTTTAAAAACAGTGCGTTTTTACAGTCGCTTTACGACAATGCAAACAGGCTTGTGCAAAAATATAACGGTCAAGAGATTACTCAAACACATATTTTAGTATCGCTTTTGTCGTTAAAGCAAAGCGTAAGAAATAGATTTAAAAACGACCCCGAATATATACTTTGTATGGAGCGCTTTGAAGATAATAACGAAAAAATAAATGTAGCTTTAACCCGTGCTTATGATTATATAAGGCTTAATACCAAGTTGCCTATTGAGGAGTATCAGGGTTTTAGCGATTGTTATGAGTCAGCGCTTATCGGCGCCGATTTCGCAGATGAGGATGTTGTAACAGCCCCCAGACTATTAACAGATATTTTATCTAATTTAACGCCACACACCAAAGATCTTTTTTCATCTGTAATATTGTCTGAAACAATTATTGAAGACACAGAAGATGATGATATACCATTTTATGCCGAAGAAGAAACCACATCGGGCATTTTGTGGCCAATTAAGGAACTACAAAATAAACTTCGTGATAAAATTTATGGTCAAGACGAAGCAATAAATGCTCTTGTATCGGGCTATTTTAATTTACTTTTAGATGAAGATAAAACAACCAAAACAACAAAACCAAGGGCTACATTTTTATTTGCCGGTGCCCCTGGTGTAGGTAAAACTTATTTAGCACAGGTTGCGGCCAAAGCCTTACATATGCCTTTCCGTCGTTTTGATATGAGTAGCTTTTCCGACAAAGAGGCCGTGCTTGAATTTGCCGGAACCGATAAGGTTTATAAAGCTAGTCACGAGGGTCTTGTTACAGGTTTTGTAAGTAAGCACCCCAAGTGCGTGTTGCTCTTTGACGAAATCGAAAAAGCGCATATAAATATTATACATTTGTTTTTACAAATTTTAGATGCGGGCAAATTAAAGGATTCTTACACTGGCAACAATGTTTTATTTAATAATGCAATTATCATTATGACTACCAATGCGGGTAAGAGCCTTTACGAAAATTTAGAGCCCGGCTCTCCAATGCCAAACCGCAAGACAGTTATTAATGCTCTTGCAACAGAGTATAATTCCTTTACGGGCCGCAAAAACTTCCCAGAGGCAATTTGCTCACGCTTTGCGGCGGGTAATATAGTTTTGTTTAATCCGCTTGGTATGCAAGAGCTTCTTAAAATCGGCGCAAAAGCTATAGAAGAAACTTCGCAGCGTGTTGGTAAAAAGTTTAACTTTAGCGTAGAGTGCGATCAAAATCTTTGTGCTGCATTGCTATTTTCAGAGGGCAACCGTGCCGACGCGCGTTCTTTAAGCGGAAGAATAACCAACTTTATAAGCCAAGAGGTTTTTAACTGGCTAAAATTTGCCTTTGAAAAAGATGAGCCAGCCATAAATAAAGTAGAAAAAATAAAAATAAAAATTCCGCTACGCGGCGACGCAAAAAAGCTCTTTGAGCCCGATTGTACTCAGAATATTTTGCTTTACAGCGAAAATCCCGATGCTTTTAAGAATTTTGAATCGACCAAATATTACACGGTATTAAAGGCCCAAAATAATAAGCATGCACTAGAACTTTTAAACGAGTATGATGTTTGTTTTGCAATTTGCGATATTTTCGGTGATGAGCAACCTACATTAAACATTGAAGATACCGATTCTGAGGGACGCAAACTAATGGATACCTTGGTTAAAGGCCATATTCCAACCTTTGTGTACCGACCTGAAAAACGTATCATTAATAGTGAGGAAGAACATTCATTATTAGAAAGCGGCGCTTACGGTTTTGTGGCGCAAGGCACAAAAACTGATGTTGCTAATACTTTAAAAGAGTTAAATAAACAAATTTATTCCGAGAAAAAGTTAAGGGAACTTGGAAGAAGCAAAAAGGTACTTTCGTTCGACTGCATTTATAACTGGTACAAATCTTACAATTACGGCGTTATTGAGCTTACAAATCTTCGCGTTATTCCTGCGGTAGATGCCAAAGACCAAGAAGATGTTATAGGTGTTAGCATTACAAATGTTACCTTTGACGACGTTATTGGCGCAGAAGATGCCAAGGCGGAATTAAAGGGCTTTATGTCTTACCTTACAAATCCCAAGCTTTATTCTAAAAACAAAATCCCAGCCCCTAAAGGCATTATGCTTTATGGCCCTCCGGGAACCGGTAAAACAATGCTTGCAAAGGCATTTGCGCACGAGTGTGGTGCTGCATTTATTGCAACACAGGGCAATCACTTTTTATCGTCAAAAGTTGGTGGCGGAGCAAGTGAGGTGCGCCGCTTGTTTGCACTGGCTCGCAAATATGCGCCGGCAGTACTGTTTATTGACGAAATAGACATTATTGCAAAAGACCGCTTTAAATCTAATGTTGCCGAAGATGTAGTAAACGCCTTTTTAAACGAAATGGACGGATTTTCTACAGGACTTTCAAAGCCGGTATTTGTGTTGGCTGCAACTAATTACGATGTTACATTCGGCAAACAAAGCGCACTAGATGCCGCATTGTTGCGCCGTTTTGACAGAAGAATATTTGTAGACCTACCAAACGCTAAAGAAAGAAAATCATTTATTAAAACTTGTTTTTCAAATGCCAACCAAAACCTAGATGAAAATTTAATTAACAACATAGTAGCAAGGTCTATAGGTATGAGCTTAGCAGAGCTTAAATCTATTATAGATTTTGCCCTAAGAACAATGGTGCAAACTCAAAAAGAAAGTTTAACCGAAGAAATGTTTAACGAGCTTTTTGAAACCTATTGCTTTGGTGAACAGCAACATCAAAACTTAAATGTGTTAAAAAGAATTGCCGTGCACGAGGCGGGGCACGCTATTATAAGTTATATTAACGGCAAAAAACCGCTTTATATAACCATTGCAGGCAGAGGAAGTTACGGCGGATATGTACAGTCATCTGTGGGGGAAGTTGGAGTATTAACAAAAAATAAACTTCTTAATGATGTTAGACTGTCGCTTGCCGGTCGCGCCGCAGAAATGGTGGTTTATGGTGACGAAGAAGGTGTTTCCGCAGGTTCTTCAAGTGATTTACGTTCCGCTACCGAAACAGTCCTTAAAATGATTACCGAGTACGGAATGGTTGCCGAGTACGGACTAATGTCTAACCAAAACGAGCGTAACACAAAGCAGGTAGGTGAAATATGTAATCGCATTTTAAGTGAAGAAATGCAAAAAGCAATAGCTACCATTCAAAACCATAAAGAGCAGCTTAACAGCCTAGTAGAAGCCCTTATGGAAAAGAATCACCTAATGGCCAACGAGATAGAACAAATATTTACATCAAAATAATAAAAAGGTCGGTAAACTACCGACCTTTTTATTTTAGGTTGTTTATATTTTAAATGCCTTTTGTGCCGGAACTGCAAATATTGTTCCGTTGGCGGCCGAGGTCACCCCAAAGTCGGTGTTTACCGCTTCCATAATTTGCTTACTTTTATTTGTTGGCGATAATATGAATATAATTTCGCGCTCTGCGTCTACCGTGGTGTTTGCAAATTCGGCAAGCTCCTCGCTGTCGGCAAGGCGGCCCTTAATAATAGTTCCACCCGTTGCACCTGCATGTCTGGCCGCACGCATTACATCTTCGGTATAGCCCTCGTTTACCGATATTATAATTAAATCGTTAAGGTGTTCGTTTTTCATGGTATCTGATCCTTTTTCTGTAATTTTGGCGGTATTAAAGCTTAATATCTCAGAAAGTATGCGGCTTGCGGCACAAACATCTAGTGCTATCATTAGTCCGCCGTATTTTACTCGCTCAGAAAAAATTGTGCTCATATTAGATAGCAGTTCTTTTACCTTTATTTCAGAACCCAGACTTATTACAATGTCCTTGTCTTTGCTGCCAAGACCAAATATATCCATAAGTTCACTCGGAGCAGTGCCAAGTCCAACTGTTTGAAGGTTTAAACGTATATCGTTTCCTTGTAATTCTTTAATGAGCTTTTTGCCTTTATCAAGCTCAACAATAGACAGAAGCATCATAATTTTTTTATTCATGCGCCTTGCTCCTCTCTGTTAAAGAACACAATATCGTCTTTTATCATACTAATTTCGGTGTGAAGCCTTTTAATTGTTCTGGCGCGTTTTCTTCGCTCGTACAAACCTAAAATCTGAATTGTAATAAGCGGCGCCATAGCAATAAGGGCAACAATACCAAATGCATCGGTCATTACGTTAGAGCCAATTGCCTCGCATGCGCCCATAGCTAAAGGTAACATAAAGGTAGAGGTCATAGGACCGCTTGCTACGCCGCCCGAGTCAAACGCAATACCCGTATAAATGCTAGGTACAAAGTAGCTAATAATAAGCGACACTGCATAACCTACAATTAAAAACGGCATTAGCGGAATTCCGGTAAGTACCCTTAACATAGAAATACCGACCGAAACCGATACACCAATAGACAGCGCCAAAGCAACCGATTTTTGAGATATTGCACCGTTGGTAATCTCGCTAACCTGTCTTTTTAGTGAGTGTACTGCAGGTTCTGCCAAAACCACAAAGTAACCCATAAGCATACCTATAGGTACAAGCAAGAATTTAAACGAACTGCCTGCAATTTCGGCACCTATCAGTCTGCCCGCGGGCATAAAACCAACGTTAGCTCCCGTTAAAAACAGTACAAGACCAATGTAGGTGTAAATAAAGCCTATAACCATTTTAAAAATGTTGTGCGAATGGTAGCGTTTAGATATAAGCTGAAATATAACAAAAAGCAAAACAATGGGCACAAATGCCAAAGCTACTTCTTTGGCGTACAAAGGCAAAGCGCGTGCAAATTGCTTAAAGGCTTGTGTAGTAGTAAGAATTTCGGTTATTTTAAAAACACTTGTAGCGGCTTGTGGCTTATAAAAAATGCTAAGTAGCATTACCGATAAAATAGGTCCAACGCTACAAAGGGCAACAAGGCCAAAGCTAAACTCTCCTGAGGAATTATTTTTTTTGCTTGCCGCTAATCCTGCTCCCAAAGCCATTATAAAAGGAACAGTAATTGGCCCGGTTGTAACCCCACCCGAATCAAATGCAGTGGGAATAAAATCTTTTGGTGCAAAGAACGAAACACCAATAATAATAGCGTAAAATATAACAAGCAAGGTCCTTAAAGAAAGACCTTTTTTGCTTCTTATAAGTGTAATGCTTAAAAACAGACCAACGCCAACACCCACGCAGTTTATTAATATAGAATTAGGAATAGTGGGTACTTGTTGGGCTAATACTTGTAAATCTGGCTCAGAAACAGTAATAATAAAGCCCATCACAAAGCAAATAATTAGCGGAATAAAAATACGGTTATTCTTATTTAAATGTTTACCAATGCCATCACCAAGCGGCTCCATAGAAATGGTAGACCCAACTGTAAAAAAGCTCATACCAAAAACTAACAGAATTGTTCCAAACAAAAACAAAACTAAAACACCCGAGGCTAATGCTACACAGGTGACAGATAATAAAAGAACAATAACCGCAATAGGTAAAACCGATGACAGAGATTCTTTAATTGATGCAAAAATATGTGCCAAAAAAACACTCCTATCGGGGAATTTTTTGAGTTTTATATATAAAATTATATCACCAACAGCACTTGTTTTCAACTTTAGTTTTTTATTTATTGGTTGTCTTTTGTTATTATGATTTTTGCTATATACTATTTTTAAAATTTATGTTACAATACTAAAAAGAAAGGGGAGATAGTATGCAACAAAAACTATCAGCTCGTTTTTGGATTAGCCTTACAGTATTCAGCCTTATAGGTCAGGTGGCCTGGGTGGTAGAGAATATGTATTTTAACGTGTTTATATACAAAATATTTTCTGCATCTGCCGCCGATATTTCTAATATGGTCGCAGCCTCTGCCGTAACCGCAACTCTTACAACCATATTTATGGGCGCGTTGTCAGATAAAATCGGCAAACGCAAACTGTTTATGTGTTTGGGATACATATTGTGGGGAATATCTATTTTTTGTTTCTCGCTTTTGCGGTTAGATATTATAAGCAAAACCTTTTCGTTTGCGGTTAGCGCTGCTACGGTAGGTGTTACCCTTGCAATTATATTAGATTGTGTTATGACATTTTTTGGCTCTACCGCCAACGATGCCGCATTTAATGCTTGGCTTACCGATTCTACAAATTCGTCAAACCGTGGCTCAGCCGAGGGCATAAATGCCATGATGCCGTTGGTTAGCATTTTGGTGGTGTTTGGCGGCTTTATGTTTTTTGATTTAGAAAAATCAAGCAGCTGGAGTATTATATTCACAATTATAGGCTCTGTGGTTTTGTTAATAGGTATTGTTGGTATTTTTATTATAAAAGAACCAAACGTGCCTACGGCAGAGCATTCATATTTTAGCGGCATTGTTTATGGATTTAATCCTAAAACCGTAAAGCAAAATCCAATGCTTTATATTGCTCTTGCTTGCTTTATAATTTTTAATATATCAATTCAAATTTTTATGCCGTACCTCATTATTTATTACGAAGTCTCATTAAAAATGAGCAATTATGTGCTCATAATGGCACCTGCAATAATTGTGGCAAGTATTATAACGGCCCTTTGGGGAAAAATTTATGATAAAAAAGGTTTTGCGTTTTCCGGAACACTAAGCTTAATTGCGCTAATGTTAGGATATGCAGTTCTATATTTATTTAAAGCTACATTACCGGTGTTTGTGGGATCTTTATTAATGATGAGTGGATATTTAACCGGTATGGCGGTGTTTGGCGCGCTAATACGCGACAATACACCTATAGGTAAAGCGGGCAGATTACAAGGCATACGCATATTTTCGCAGGTGCTTATTCCTGGTGTTGTTGGCCCCATAATAGGTAAAAAGGTTTTAGAAAATGCCGAACAAATTTTAAACAGCGACGGTACATATTCTTTTGTGCCCAATAAAAACATATTCCTTGCCGCCGCTATAGCCCTTATAGTAATAGTTCCACTTTTTATTGTGTGTATAAAACAAGGCAAAAAAGGAGTTCAAAATGAAACCTAAAATTTTAGTAGTAGGCTCTATAAATATGGATTTAACCGTAACGGCTTCTCGCTTTTGCGGTGCAGGGGAAACTGTGTTTGGTAACGGCTTTTCTACCGCACAGGGCGGTAAGGGTGCAAACCAGGCTATTCAGGCGGCAAGACTAGGAGCAAATGTAGATATGCTTGGCAAGGTTGGCAATGACGAGTTTGGCAAAAGTGTAACCGAAACTATAAAGAAAAGTGGCGTAAACACAAAGTATATTTTTATATCAGACAATGCTCCAACGGGTATTGCTGATATTCAAATTCAAAAGAATGAACAAGGCACCGAAAACCGCATTACCATAGTTACGGGCGCTAATTTTGATATTACCAAAGACGATATTGCTTTTTTAGAAGACAAAATAAAAGAGTACGATATGGTAATTCTACAGCACGAAATACCTATGGAAATAAATTGTTTAGTTGCTCAGTACGCATTTAAAAATGGTGTACCTGTAATGCTAAATCCTGCTCCTTCGGCCAATGTTCCCCAAAAACTCATTTCGTGCCTTAGTTATATTTCTCCTAACGAGCACGAAGCCAAGGACATTGTAGGCATTAGCCCTAATGACGAGAGCGGCATAAATAATACCATTAAAGCCTTGCACAATATGGGAGTTAAAAATGTTATTATCACTCTTGGTAAAGAGGGCTGCGCCTTTTCTGATGGAAAAAATATATTGCACTCAAAAAGCGTAAATATGGGTGAGGTAGTCGATCCAACTGCTGCGGGCGATAGCTTTATAGGCGCATTTTGTACCGCTGTTTCGGCCGGTATAAGTTATGAAAAAGCACTTATATTTGCCAATTGCACCGCGGGTATAACCGTAACCCGTAAGGGTGCGGGAGTAAGCCTACCGACATTAGCAGAGGTTTACGCCGCTATGGAGCAAAATGGAATAGACACCGCTGAATACAAAGAAAAACTGTAATAATTTACCCTCGTTTAAAAATCAAACGGGGGTTTAATTTTATCTACTTATCGTTGAAAAATTAAAAATGCCTTGAATAAAATTTTAGGTTATGATAAATTTAACTTGAATATATAAATAATACTCAAAGGAGTACAATTTATGTTTTATAAGCAAAACAAAAACAAAGTTTTAGACGAATCCCTTTTTAAAAACCCAACCTCAGAATACAGAGGCACACCGTTTTGGTCTTGGAACACAAAACTTAGTGACGAAATGCTTTTAAAACAAATAGAGTATTTTAAAGATATGGGCATGGGCGGCTTTTATATGCATGTTCGTACAGGCATGGAAACTGCATATTTAAGTGATGAGTTTATGCACTTTGTAAAGCTTTGCAACAATAGGGCAAAAGAACTTGGTATGTATTGTTGGCTTTACGACGAAGACCGTTGGTCCTCGGGTTCGGCAGGTGGCCAGGTTTCTAAAGATTTTAAACTAAGAGCACGTTTTTTAATGCTAACTCAAGATAATTTTTTAGAGCGCAACGATTTTTTCGCAAATTACGAGGAGTTTTGCCGCTTAGCTGACGAGGGAAAACGTCCACACGGCTATTTTATGGCTAAATACGGCATAAAATTAGATGCAAACGGTTATCTTTCAGAATATAAACAAATAGGTTTAAACGAGCAGTACGACGGTGATGTTTGGTATGCCTTTATGTATGCTCACGATAGTTGTGGTTGGTACAACGGCGAGTCGTATATAGACACATTAAACAAGGCGGCCGTAGAAAAATTTCGTGATACCACACACGAGGCATATTTTAAAAACGTAGGCGAAGATTTTGGCAAGAGTATTCACGCCATATTTACCGACGAGCCTCAGGTTTCGCGCCGCTCGTATCTTGAAAACTCAACCGATAAAAATGCGGTAATCTTGGCATTTACCGATGATTTCGATGCTACCTATAAAGCCGCTTACGGCGATAGCATTTTAGAAAAATTACCAGAACTTGTATGGGAAAAGAAAAACAACGGTTGTGCAAAAACCCGTTATAACTATATGGATCATATAAGTCACTGTTTCTCAACCTCGTTTGCCGGCACATTGGGTGAGTGGTGCGATGCTCATAATATTGCCCTTGCCGGTCATATGATGGAAGAGCCTACTCTTCACTCTCAGTCCGATTCTTTAGGCGAGGCTATGCGCAACTACCGTAGCTTTAAAATACCGGGTATAGATATGCTTTGTGACCGCATGGAATATACCACCGCAAAGCAGGTAAACTCGGCGGTTCGTCAGTATGGACGCGAGGCTATGATATCAGAACTATATGGTGTTACAGGCTGGGACTATGGCTTTAACGGACACAAACGTCAAGGCGACTGGCAAGCTGCTTTAGGCGTAACACTAAGAGTTCACCATTTGGCTTGGGCATCTATGCGCGGAGAAGCAAAAAGAGATTATCCCGCTTCAATTTTCTATCAGTCCCCATGGTATAAGCAGTATAACTTTATAGAAGACCATTTTGCACGTCTTAACACCGCTCTTACTCGTGGCAAATCAATGGTTCGTGTTGGTGTTATACATCCCATTGAAAGCTTTTGGATGTATTGTGGTCCTAACGACAAAACGGGCGCCATAAGAAACGAACTTGACTGGCGCTTTACAACACTTACCGAGGCTCTTTGCAACAGCGGTATAGACTTTGACTTTATTGCAGAATCACTTTTACCGGAACTTTGCGAAAAGGCAAGCAATCCTCTAAAGGTTGGACAGTGCGCTTACGACTGTGTTGTAGTACCCGGGGTAAAAACTTTACGCCGCACAACATTAGAAAGATTAACTGAGTTTGCAAAAGCCGGCGGTAAGGTTATTTTAATGGGTGATGCACCCGAATATATTGATGCTTGTGTTTGCTCTGATGGCATTAATGCCGCAAAGAATTGGGTCAAAATAGAAAACGACAACAATGCAGTTATTAATGCCTTAGAGGATTACCGCTTTGTTGAGTTTACTAATTTAGATAAGAACTCTCGCGAAAACACAATAGTACACCAAGTTCGCATAGACGGTGAAGATAAGTGGCTGTTCTTCTGCCACGGTAACGATATTTCTAAAACCGAGAACTTTGACCCGTCTTATGCTATACCGCTTGAAGTTGCTTTGGACGGCGAATTTGAGGTATTAGAGTATGATACATTAACAGGCAACATTTATACCCCAACTTATACCCATAAAAACGGCAAGACCGTAATTACCCGTAAAATGTTTGCACAAGACAGCACTCTTTTAAAGTTAATTCCAAAATCTGAAAAACCGTCTGCACCCGCAAAGCCGCAAATTAAATTAGACGGTAAGGGTATTCGGTTTAACGGCAATGTGGAATATACGTTAGATGAGCCCAATGCCATACTCTTAGATATGGCTCAATATGCTTTTGATGATGACGAATATTCACACGAAAAGGTAGATTCTATAATAATTTCCGATATGGGAAGAACAAAATTTTATGCTCAGTTCGGTGACCAATCTACAGTACAACCTTGGGTGCCAGAACCCAAGGAACTTAAAAATGACAAAGGTCATATTTTAAAGCGCCGTTTTACTTTTAATACCGAAATAGAACTTGATCATACAAAATTAGCACTAGAAGAAGCCGAAACTGCAAAAATTTCAATAAACGGCAAGCCTATTGATGTGGTAATTGACGGCTATTATGTAGATGAATCTATTAAAACGGTTAAACTGCCTAATATACCAAAGGGTGAAGTAGTTGTAGAAATTGAAATACCGTTTTTTCTTAGAGGCCGCAGTGAGTGGTGCTATGTTTTGGGTGACTTTGGCGTAAAAGTAGAAAACGAAAATGTTACTGCCGTACCACGTGTAAATGCACTAGAATTTAGTAGTATTACTAATCAGACTCTACCTTTTTATACTGGTAATATTACCTACCACACCACAGTTAATCTTGAGTCTTACGGTGAGCGCACACTACAAACCAAGGGCTTTGGAGGCGCAGCTATTAAAGTTAGCGTAGATGGAATAGAAACGGGCATTATAGCCACAGCACCTTATGCATTACCGCTTGGTAATTTAAACAAGGGCGAGCACAAAATAGATATTACTGTTTTCGGCACACGCTACAACGGCTTCGGACCACTACATAACGCCAACGATAACTTTGGTTGGTGGGGTCCTGAATCTTGGCGCATACATAATACTGATATGTGGACTAATAATTATAATTTGCATAAATCAGGCTTAACCGAAGCACCCGTAATATATTAAAAAGCAAACCGACGAGTTTTTACCCGTCGGTTGTTTTTATACTATTACATTTTGTTTTTCACCTTTTTTAAAGGCGTCAAGATTGTTATAAACTATATTTACAAGTCTTTTTCTTGTGGTAAGCGGCGACCATGCCGAGTGGGGAGTAATGGTAATGTTTTTGGCACTAAATAACGGGCAATTCTCATCCATTGGCTCTTTGCACAAAACATCTACTGCCGCACCCGCAATAATTTCGTTATCAAGAGCAAATTTTAAATCGGCTTCATTTACAACGGGACCACGGGCTGTGTTTATAAAGAAGGCTGATTTTTTGCATTTTTTAAATGCATCAATATTGAATAACCCTTGCGTATTATTGTTAAGCGGACAATGTACTGAGATTATGTCAGATTCTTTTAAAAGTGTATCAAAATCTACAAACTCAACGTCTTTATTATCTTTTTTTGTGCGTGTATATGTTAAAACTCGCATACCAAAGGCATTTGCAATTTTTGCAACACCCATACCTATAGAGCCAAAGCCCACAATACCAATGGTTTTGTTTGCAATTTCATCGGTGCTAAAAACTATTGGCGAAAACGAGAGGCTGGTTTTCCATTCTCCGTTTTTGCAAAAACTGCTATATTCGGTTATTTTTGAAAAATAATTTAAAATAAGCCCAAAGGTGTGCTGAACAACAGCATCGTTAGAATAGCTGCCGGCATTACAAACCCTAATACCAAGTTCTTTTGCGGTGGCAATATCTATATTATTATAGCCTGTTGCAAAAAGACCAATGTATTTTAGGTTTTTGCATTGCCTTAAAATCTCCTCGGTAAATACACACTTGTTGCAAAGAACGGCATCGGCATCTTTTACGCGCTCTAAAAGCTGGTTTGGTGCAGTATAGTCGTAATAAGTAACCTCACCCAGATTTTCAAAAACGCTCAAATCAATATCATTGGCCGAAACTGTTGCGGCCTCGGTTATAACTATTCGCATTTTTTCTGCACCTTTTTCTTTGTCCCATCGGGATTTAAAATGTATGTGTTGTTAAGCTGAACCTCTAATGAGCGTTTGTAAGAATCTATATACTCGCGCCTTAAGACTTGTTGTTCGGCTTTTTCTTCTTCGGTAAGACCTTCGGCCTTTTGCTTACGGGCCAAAAAGTTTATTCTGTCAATTTTTTTCTGTTCCATTTTTGCCTCTCAGTAACAATTATCAAAATATTTTTAATATTACAGTAAGTATATCATACTTTTTGTAAATTTACAAACCTCTTATTTTTAATGTTCTTGACAAACACTTTAAAATGGGGTTTAATATTATATGTATTTACAAATTTAAGGAGTGTTTTTATGTCAGTTTTAGTAACGGGCGGTGCAGGTTATATAGGTAGCCACACATGTATTTGTATGCTAGAGGCGGGAAAAGATGTTGTTGTTATAGATAACCTCGATAACTCAAATGAAGAATCTTTAAATAGGGTAGAGAAAATTACCGGTAAAAAGGTGAAGTTCTACAAAGAAGACGTACGCAACAAAGACGCATTACGTAAAATATTTACCGAAAACAAAATAGAGGCAGTTATTCATTTTGCGGGACTTAAAGCAGTAGGCGAGTCTGCCAAAATACCAGTAGAGTATTACGATAACAATATTATAAGCACTCTTTATTTATTAGAGGTTATGCGCGAATTTGATGTTAAGAAGATAGTATTCTCATCTTCTGCAACAGTTTACGGTGTGGCAGAAAAAATGCCTTTAGTAGAGGGAATGCCACTTGGAGCTATTAACCCTTATGGCAGAACAAAGTATTTTATTGAAGAGATGTTAAGAGATTTATATGCATCAGACAATTCTTGGTCTATTGCATTGCTTCGTTACTTTAACCCCATTGGCGCACACGAGAGCGGTCTTATTGGTGAAGATCCGCGCGGTATACCTAATAATCTTATGCCGTATATTTCACAGGTAGCAGTTGGCAGACTAGAGAAATTAAGCGTGTTTGGTGACGATTATAAAACCGCAGACGGCACAGGCGTTAGAGATTACATACACGTTGTAGATTTAGCTGAGGGTCACGTTAAAGCAGTTGATTGGGCGCTTAAAAACACTGGTTGTGAGCCGTTTAACCTCGGTACAGGCAATGGTACAAGTGTTTTAGAGCTTAGAGCAGCATTTGAAAAAGCTTCGGGTGTAGAAATTCCTTACGTTATTGCTCCTCGACGCCCGGGTGATCCGGATGAGGTTTATGCCGATGCTACCAAGGCTAATACCGTGCTTGGCTGGAAGGCAACAAGAACCATAGAAAAAATGTGCGAAGATACTTGGCGCTGGCAAAGTAAAAATCCTAACGGATACAACAAATAAAAGTAGTACTTAAGTTAAAACTAACGAATATATTAATTAATACAAAACAACCCCTACGATTTTTTATCGTAGGGGTTGTTGTTATAAAGCTTACATAATTATATCAAGTGTTTTTGGGTTTTAATATAGCGACAGGTTGTTGGTTTTGCCTTTTTGTTTTGTTTTTCTTTTTTTGTGGCGAGCTTAGCTTTCATATTACTATTTAAAATTACGGTTGATAATATGATTGCATTCCAGAAAAAGCGAAGATTCATACAGTCTAAGAAAAAAGCAGGGAAAAGAGCTGCACACAAAAACAGCAAGGGAAAATAATATTTTTGTTTTATAGAGATAACGAAAACTCGTATTATTGGTGTGAAAAATAATGCCGAACCAATAATGCCGCAATCGCAAAGATTTTGAACATATGTGTTGTGTGCCATATAGCTAAAACCATTGTAACCATAATAACTTCCCCAACCGCCACCAATTAATGGATTAGAAAAGAATAGCTCTAATGAGTTTTTCCAAATAGATGCTCTGCCCGAGCCACTTTCGTAAGATTCAATTGAGGTAATTCTTTTTAATGAGTCGGGGAAAACGTATTTAAACACAACAAAATAAATGAACAAAGCTCCAACAATAAGAATACAAATACGCGCCAGTCGGCTTTTTAGTGTATCGTATTCAACAGGCAAAACGGCAAATAATGTACAGATAGCTAATAATGACAAAAATCCACCGCGCGAAGCCGTTTGCAAGAGAGCAAAGGTATTAACCGCAACAATAATAAGATTTAAAATTGTGTTACGGCGTTCGTTTAATGCAAAATAAAGCGCCAGTGTTATTCCAACTAATAAACCGGCAGCATTAGCGTTGGGGTCTTCTTGCACGCCCAATATGGTGAGTGCTTTACGGCTATGAGCTACGTATCCGGTACCACTGATATAGCTTTTTGAGAAGAATAAAGCGAGAATGCCCACCGAAAAGCTAAACCATTTAAACATCTGTAGAATTTTTCTGATCGACGACTCATCTATATTAACAACAGTTAACACACAAAATAGCGCTACCATTCCGGGTTGAGAAAGAATTTGTGCTCTAACTACCCTGTTGTAACCGTTCCAAGACCAAGAAATTGACAAAAACTTAAGAGCAAGCCAAGCTAAAAGACAAAAATGATAATACTGTATCTTAACAAATTTATACTGAAATAGAAGTATAATCATAAACGCGAAAATATAATACTTTGTAATAGCGCCTATGGTTTGGTTTATATAAACTTCATAGAAACTCAAAAAAGCATATATTCCAAACATGGCCAGCATAAAAGCGGTAGGGAAATAGTCATGCAAACGGCGATCGTTTATTGTTTTTTCTTTTTTAAAAAGCATACTAGCCTCCTAAAAAGTTAAGAATTGCCTAACTTTATAAGATTTTCTTTCCATTTTTTTATAATATTTGAATGTTCAAATTCGCTTACATAATTTTTACAGTTATTAGAAAGTTTTACTCTAAGTTCGCGATCGTTTAATATTTCGCAAATTTTTTCTGCCATTGCCTCAGAGTCAAACGGCTCAATTAAGTATCCGTTTTCGCCGTTATGAATAATTTCGTTAGGTCCGGTCAACACGTCAAAAGCTACAAGCGGTAAGTTTTTGCCAAGCCCCTCTAAAAGCACCATTGGAAAGCCCTCATAACGAGATGTCATAACCATTAGTGAGTGCTCGTTGTATAAATCGTAAATATTGCCTACTTGACCCTCTAAAATAAGTCTGCCGGTTAGTCCTGCTTGGTCTATAAGAGCTTGTAGACTTTCAAATCTACTACCACCGCCATATATATGCCAAGTGTATTCCGGAAATTTTGGCAAAACCAATGACGCTACCTCTACGGCCTTTTCAAAATATTTTTGATAAGAAAGTCTTCCGACACTTATGATTTTTTTGGCGTCGGGATTATAAATATTTTCGGTTTCTAAAATTTGAGGGTCAACCGAATTATAAATTTGATCAATTTTTTTAATTTTATATTTTTTTATAAATTCGTTTTTATCGCGCTTGGTAAGTGTTACCATTAAGTCGGCTGTTTTGGCTCCGATTTTGCGACAAATTCCTTCAAAACCAAAGTCGCTTGTAGTCATAGAATTGCAATGCTCCCAACAAATGCATTTGGTCTTGGTTTTTTTGAGAGCAATCGCGGATATTAAATAAAAAATAGCACCGCAAACAACCAATACATCAATATTGTTTTTTACAAGATATTCGCGTAATTTTTTATGAGTTCCTTTAAGCAACGCTTTTTTCATGTTGCAGTGCTCGTCTAAAAGATACGTTGTTTTTATTTCTGGTTCAATTTTATAAAAAACTTCTTTTTCACGACCGGAATAGCAAAGAATTTCTACGTTCAAATCAGGGTCTTTACAAAGAGTATTTGCGACCGAAGTAACTATTCTGGCTATGCCGCCGTTTTCATGCAATTTGCCAAGCAAAAAACAAACATTCATAATTTAAAACTTTCTCCAAACCATTTTATTTACAACACCTGTGTAGCTTTGAATAATTTTGACAACCTTTGTAGATACATTTTCATCTACATAATTTGGCACATCAAGACCCAAATCACCCTCGGCCTGCATTTTAACAGCAACCTCTACGGCCTGTAATACCTGTTCGGTTGTAATGCTTCCTAAAATAAAGTTACCCTTATCTATGGCCTCGGGGCGCTCGGTAGATGTTCTTACACATACTGCGGGGAAGCTTTTAAAGTATGAGGATTCCTCTGGTAAAGTTCCGCTGTCAGACACAACGCAAAAGGCGTTAAGCTGTAGGCAGTTGTAGTCCGAAAAACCAAAAGGCTTTAAGGAACGAACAAGCGGATGGAATTTAAATCCGCGCTTTTCAATAAACTTTGCGCTTCTGGGGTGTGTGCTGTAAATAATAGGCATATTGTAGGTTTCGGCCATAGCGTTTACAGCATTCATAAGAGCAAAGAAGTTTTGCTCATTGTCTATATTCTCTTCTCTGTGGGCCGATAAAAGAATATATTTGCCTTTTTCTAAATTTAAGGTTTCTAAAACCTTTGAACTTTTTATTTTGTCAAGATTTGCCGACAAAACCTCTGCCATTGGTGAGCCTGTAACGTATGTGCGCTCTTTGGCGGTACCCTCGTGGTTTAGATAACGGCGGGCGTGCTCAGAGTAACATAAATTAACATCGGCAATATGGTCTACAATTCGGCGGTTGGTTTCTTCTGGTAGGTTTTCGTCAAAACAACGGTTGCCTGCTTCCATATGGAAAATCGGCACCTTTAGCCTTTTGGCCGAAATAGCCGAGAGAGCCGAGTTTGTATCACCTAAAATGAGCAGTGCGTCGGGCTTTAGCTCGTTTATTAGCTTGTACGATTTTGCAATAATATTGCCTATGGTTTCGCCTAAATCATCACCAACAGCATTTAAAAAATGGTCGGGCTGACGAAGGCCTAAGTCTTCAAAAAATATTTGATTTAATTCATAGTCGTAATTTTGACCTGTGTGCACTAAAATTTGGTCAAAGTATTTGTCACACTTTTTTATTACCTCAGATAAACGTATTATCTCGGGGCGTGTGCCTATAATTGTCATAAGCTTTAATTTGCTCATAATAACTCTCCTATACCTTTAAAAAGTATGTATCGGGGTGCTCTTTATCAAAGCATTCATTGCACCACATAAATGTTACCATATCGGTATCACCTAGGTTTTCTATGTTGTGAGTATAGCCGGTAGGAATATCTACCACCGATATTTTATCACCCGATACAAAATATTCTATAATTTCACTGGAGTCGGGCTTTCTAAACCGTATAACGCCCTTTCCCGATACCACAACGAATTTTTCATTCTTTGTATGGTGCCAGTGCTGACCTTTTGTTATGCCGGGCTTTGAAATGTTAACCGAAAACTGTCCGTGGTGCTGGGTTCTTAAAATCTCGGTGAAGCTTCCACGGTCATCACAGTTCATTTTTAACTGATACGAAAAATCGTTCTTTGGCAAGTACGATAAATATGTGGCGTACAGCTTTTTAACAAACGGGTCCGACATAAGCGGTATTGATAAATCTTTGCGGCTTGCCTTAAACGAATATAAAAGGTCTACAATTTCACCAAGCTTTATTTTGTATACAGGTAAAACATGGCAAAAACCGTCGTCTAATAAAGTGGGGTTGCTCTCAAGTGCCCCAATAAGTTCTGCTACAACATCGTCAATATAAATAAGCTGCATATTAACCGATGGGTCGTTTACTTTTATGGGTAGATCATTTGCAATATTGTTGCAAAATGTTGCGACTGCGCTGTTGTAGTTTGGTCTGCACCACTTGCCGAAAACATTTTCAAATCTGTAAACATAAACCTTGTTGCCGGTTATCTTTGAATATTCAAAAAGCAAATCCTCGCCGGCTTTTTTGCTAATGCCGTATGGATTATCTAATGCGGCTTGAATAGAAGAAGAAAGCATAATTGGACAGGTGTTGTTGTGCTTTTTAAGGGCATCTAGCAAGAGCGATGTAAAGCCAAAATTGCCCTGCATATATTCTTCTTGAGTTTCGGGCCTATTTACTCCGGCTAAATGAAAGACGAAATCTGTTTTTTTGCAGTATTCATCCAAAAGACAAGGATCGGTATCAATATCATACTCAAAAATGTCGGTGTAACCCTTGTTTTTAAGCTCTATAACAAGATTTTTGCCTATAAAACCGTTGCTTCCTGTAACAAGAATGTTCATTAGCGGTTCTCCCATTCTTTGATTTCTTGTCTAATGTATTTGAGCTCTAAAAGCTTGGCTTTAACCTGTTCAACATTAAGCTGAGCTGTGTTGGAAGAATTGAATTCTGATAATGTGCAACGCTCTTTGTTGCCCGAAACAAAATATTTGTCGTAGTTTAAATCGCGGTTGTCGGCTGAAACTCTGTAAAAATCACCCATATCGGTAGCCTTGGCGCATTCTTCGTTAGTAAGAAGAGTTTCGTACATTTTTTCACCGTGACGTATACCTATTACCTTAATTTCGTTGTTGGAATTAAACAACTCTTTTACCGCTTGTGCCAAAACGCCTATAGTGCAAGCGGGTGCTTTTTGTACCATAATATCACCGCTGTTAGCATTGGCAAAGGCAAATAAAACAAGTTCAACTGCTTCTTCTAAGCTCATAATAAAACGGGTCATATCGGGGTCGGTAACAGTAAGGGGAAGACCGCTTTTTATTTGGTCGATAAACAGCGGAATAACACTGCCTCGTGAACACATAACATTGCCATAGCGTGTGCAGCAAATCATGGTTTTGTCTTGATTCACGGTTCTGGCTCTTGCAGTTATAACCTTTTCCATCATAGCCTTAGAAGTGCCCATAGCGTTTATGGGGTATGCGGCTTTATCGGTAGAAAGACAAATAACCTTTTTAACACCCTCGTCAATAGCGGCGGTAAGAACGTTATCGGTGCCTATGATATTTGTTCTAACGGCTTCCATAGGAAAGAATTCGCAAGACGGAACTTGCTTTAAGGCTGCTGCGTGGAATATGTAATCTACGCCGTGCATGGCCGAGCGAACCGAATCAATATTTCTTACATCGCCTATATAAAATTTTATTTTTGAACTTTTTTCCGGATGCTTTGCCTGGTATAAATGGCGCATATCGTCCTGCTTTTTTTCATCTCTGGAAAAAATTCTGATTTCACCAATATCGGTGTCTAAAAATCTGTCGAGCACGGCGTTTCCAAACGAGCCGGTGCCGCCTGTAATAAGTAACGTTTTTCCTTTAAACATAAAAATCCCTCGCAAAATTTTACAAGTTACAATGATTATTATAAAAAGAATACAATAACCCACGTTAAAAATTATATCACCAAGCGACCTTTTGGTCAACTATAAATAACATATAAATAAAATAATTTCAATTTAGTATATTTTTGTTGAAAAAAATTTTGAATTATGTTATTATAATTTTAAGTATACTAGGATTAAACAACTTGGTTCTCATATTTATTGAAGTAAAGGAAGAGGTTCTGTGAAAAAGGTATTCAAATTATTGTCTTTGGTGTTGGTAATAGTGCTAGTGTTCTCAAGCTTTCCAACAATATTTGTGGGCGCTGGTGTACAGGCTCAAACGGTAGAAGAGGCAAATGCAATTAATACCGAAAGTATTTTTACGGTATTAAATAACTGCACGGAGTTTTCGAGTGCTTCTGCTGGTATTGACGGTTATACTGAATTTTCCGTTACCGATAATGTCCCTGACGCTTACGGTTTTACAGCTAAGCTATATGACTGGACCAAAACCACAGTAGACATTACTACCGACAAGGATTTGTATGGTGTTGAGGCTTATGCCTTTTATGCTGATACCACTGCATTTAATGGTACAGCAAACGCTTTTAACATAACTGTAACTGCTGACGATTACAAAGTAGTAGAGTCTAACAGATTAAATGCCGGTGCTAATTACACGGGTACTTGCTATTTGTATAGTATTGACGGCACAGTAACAAATGTTAATACCAATGCTGTAAATGGTATTTCTATTCCGGCAGGCTTTAAGGGCTACGTTATTTTGCCCGTAGTGAGCGAAAATGCAGATTTTAACTATAAAACCTTTACTAAATTTTCTATGAATCGCTCAGGTTATCCTGCATGGGGAAACGATGCAAACGGCGATACTGAAGCGGGCAAAAAGAGAATAACTTTTGATAACGTAACAGCTATTTTCGATTTAGAATCATATTTAGCACTCAAACCCTACCAAATAAGCAACCTTTTGTTTGATACTAAATCTTTTGACGACAGAATAGTTGTTGAAGTTGATAAGACACATAGCAACGCAAATATTTCTTGGAGAGAAGTTATTGGTGCTGCATCGTACAAGGTGGTACTTTATAAACAAATAGACGGCAACTATTATTACGTATCTGAAACAGATGTAACCAGTACATCGGCGCAGTTTACAAATCTTACTAGCAACGAAAATTATGCTGTACAAATTTTAGGACTAGATTCTTCTAATAGCGTACTTCGTGCTTCCTACCTAAAAGAATTTAAAGCACAGTATAAGAACAACTACACAGTTATAAACAAAGCATCAGATATGTCGTATATCTCAACTACATTGACTGATGGTAAAACAGTAAACGATACTACAGTTTTCCCCGATGGTTCGGGCTTTACAGGACTAACTACAAGAGGACAGAGCGTAACCTTTATAAACGAGAATGGCGAATTTGACCTTGCTCAATACGATGCGTTTGCTGTTTATATTGATTATCCGGCTGGCGCACCGGCAGCGCTTTATTTTACAGACTTCACAGACGATAGCGGTGCTACAATATCAAATATTTTAAAAGACAGTGCTAAAAACGGTCAGACGTATTGCAATGTGTATTTTATGGATGATGTTACGGGTGCAGTGTCTTATCAAGATACAGTTGACAATGAGGATGGCTATTTTGGCATTAATGTAGGTGCATCTGGATATTATATCTTTGAACTTGGCACTAATGTACATAGCGCAAAGACCCACAAAATTAATGAAATCACCTTAAACTTAAGCAACTGGCACAGCAACTCAAACGCCGATTACATGGGTTATCCTGTGCGTTTTGATAACCTAGCTTTAATAGAAGATATAGACAAATTTATAGTTGGTGCAACCAGCAAACCGCAAACCTTAGGCTTTTCACCTGCAAATTCTAGTGTTACCCCTACAATTACTGGTCCAACCGACACTAATGGCCAAGCAAAAATAAATGTGTCTTGGACTGCTATGACAGGTGCTAGAAGCTATAGAGTAAATGTATTTGAAGAGAAAGACGGCAACTTAATTTATAAAACAAACGTAACTACATCAGTTCGCAGTACAAAGATAAATGTTGAGTATGGTGAGAAGTTAGCGGTACAGGTAATAGGTCTAAATTCTTCGGGTATACCTACGTCGGCAGGACAGGTAAAATATGTGGATAACAGTGTATATGTACCCGAAATATTAGGCGCTAGCTTTAACGATTCATCAGAGATTCGCTTTATAGGCAACACACCGGCTAATATTTTATCGGGCTATACAGTAAAAGGCTACGGAGCAGTAGTTGCTCCTGTAAAAATGTTAAACGGTGAGCTTACATTAGAAACTGCAAGTTCTATAACTGCCGCATTTACCGATACACCAGCCCTTAGCAGTGAATTTTATGCAACGGTAAGCGGAATAGGAGAAAATACGGGTTTAGAATTAGCCGCAAGAGCATACATAACCTATGCAGATTCTTCCGGTAACGAGTTTACAATTTACGGCTCAAATGTAGTAGTACGCTCAATAGATTCAATATCTGAGAAGATGGCAACCGCCGTTTTAATGTATTATGATGCAAAGCAAATAGTAAACACATATAACGACGGCGTAACAAGTAACACTACACATTTAGATATAGAAAACATCTCGAAAGATAAGATAATAGAGTTTGCAAAACAAAACCGTAATGCAGTCAAAAAGGCATACGATTTACTTGTAAGCACAAGTAATACAGACTCTAAGTTTAACCAGAGAATAGACTTTGTGTATGTATACGAAACCGATAATTATACCTACGGAATAGACAGAAACTATAACGAGGTAATATCATACAAAAAAGCCGATGGTACTAATTATGACGTAATAAACGGCGGCGGAAGATATACCCTTATAGGCACAAATAAGCAGACATCTAATGATGAAACTGTTTTAAAGAATGCAGGTATAAAATCGTTTAAGCAAACTGTCGAAAACGGAAAAACAACCCTAACCGTAAAATATCAGACACGCGGAATCCAGGCGCATAACGGTGAAATGTATACCAAATATACATTTAACGAAAACGGTATATCGGTAGATGCACACATAAAATATAGTAACAATAACTATACATTAAGCTCAGGCTCTAGTTATCTTGCCAGAACCTTCCTTAATGAGTACAGCGATTTAAAGAAGACCTTCCATACCGACTGGATATACCCCGAAAACGGAGATTATCCGTACAAGTTAACAGACAGCTGGGTAACCATACACACAATGGATGAGAATTCTTACTTCTACACATTCAACCGCGAAAATACACCGGATGAAATATGGGACTTTTATGTAAGATACCCCGCAAGAAACATACCGCTGTATTTTGAAGATTCAACAAGTGTAGATTACAATGCCGGTTACGACATAGTATTAAGAGAAAATGCAGATAAATTTACTGCCGATAACGAAGCAGTATTTGTATCTAAGGATTCTGATTTTACAGCCTACATAGGCCCGGTAACTCCTAACGATGACGATAGTACTATTTTTGTTGGCAACTCGGTAGATATGGCAATAGATGTTAAGAATATAATAAATACATCTAATGCCGTAACCACAAGCTATACAGTTTACGACTATTACGGTAATTTAGTAGCCTCTAAAACAGCAACAGCACAGTTACAATCGGGCGGTGATGTACGCTATACCTTTGGTGTTAAGGCACCGCAAAACCCATACGGTATTTACTTTGTAAACTTAACGGTTAAGTCAGATAAGTACACTCATACCGAGTTCTATACCTTTGCAATGCTAAAGGAATACACCTATAAGTACAATGCAACAAGCCCGTTTGGTATAGTACAAACACTCGGTGAAGACCACACCTCGTTTGACAATACCTGGAGCATAGTTAATAAGGTTGGTATTGCTAAGACCAGAAGTATGTTTACTCAGTCAAATGACTCTGCACGTAACTTTGAGTTCTTAGAGAAAATGAAGCAGAAGAACATCTATTCAGTACCGAACGGCGCTATAACGGAAGACTGGTGGAACACATATGGTTCATACCACGATGTAGTAATGTATGGTAATGAAATTAACCTTGCTACCATAAACGGTGACTATACCGTTCCGGATCGTTTTGATTTCTATTACGATACCTACTTTGCTCCGTCAAAAACCATCGCCGACAAGTTTGGAAAGATGTTGGCGCTTGGAGGCGTATCGGCAGGTCAGACTGCGTGGTATGATGAATTTTATAACCGCGGTTTGTGGGATGACTTTGATGCTATAGGTCTACACTCCTACGGCATACCTTATGCTCCGGACAACGTAAACACGGTATCATATGGTTGGAGTGTTGAGGGCGGCTTAAAGCGCACAGTAGAAGCAGAACAAAAATACGGCGATAAGATAGTTTACCTTGACGAAACAGGTTATCATAACGCTCCAACTTTACGTAACGTAGAGCTAAGAGGTCAGGCAGACTATAATACGCGTTGTTACATTTTAGGTACCGCATACGGCTGCTTCTATACAGGTGCATATTGTTTCTTTGACTATTCTAACGGCGGTGAGGGTACTTGCCTTACTGATATGGAATACCATTTTGGTAACTTCTATTATCCGGATTATTACGGAAGAATATTGCCCAAGGTTTCGGGTATAGCATTTGCTAATATGACAAGAGCAATTGAAAGCGTTCAAACCCTTGTTGAGAGCAGCAAGTATTCTGGCGGAACATTAAGAGTATTCGAAGCCAATACCGCCTTAGACGGTAAAGTATATGTTGCTTGGTCTAACTGCGCAAAGCTTAAAAATGACTCTGACTATTCAAGCTATTTGCGTGATCCGTCTATGCCTTGGGAAAACCTATGGAGAGAAAGTGAAAACCTAACCATAACCACTTCTTCCAAAACAGTTACCGTTTACGATTCTATGGGTAACACAAAAACTTATACTGCATCGGGCGGTAAGGTAACTATTCCTATTACAGGTGAGACTGTATTCATTAAGGGCGCATAATAAGTAAAATTTAAAGCTCTTCTCTAATTAGAGGAGAGCTTTATTTTACCTTGACAAAGTGTCTTTAATATTGTAATATATTAAGGCTAAATTTTAATATGCCCACATAGTTCAACGGATAGAACAAGGTCCTCCTAAGACTTAGATGCAGGTTCGATTCCTACTGTGGGTGCCAAAAGCACTGCCGAGGCAGTGCTTTTATTAAATATGATGTTAAATAGGTGATATATATGGATTTCTTTAAAATAGCAAATAATAGGCAGTCTTGCCGCAAGTACGATGCCACAAGAGAGGTAGAAAATGAAAAAATAAATTCTATATTAAATGCGGCACAAATTGCTCCGTCAGCTTGTAATGGTCAACCATACCATATAACCGTTTGCAAGGGCGAAACTGCAAAACTAGTGGCTAAAGCCACAATGGGAATGGGGCTAAATAAATTTGCCGCAGAAGCACCCGTATTAATGGTAATTTCTGAAGAGGCATATGTAAAATCAGCCGCACTCGGCGCAAAGTTAAAGGGTAACGACTACCGCTCTATAGACATTGGTATTCTTGCGGCTTATATTACTGCCGAGGCTACCGCGCAAGGACTTGGCAGTTGCATTTTAGGCTGGCTTGACGATGCAAAAATAAGAGAAATTTGTGGTTTAAAAAACCCTGTGCGCTTAGTAATAACCATAGGCTACGCGGCAAAAGACGATATACTCAGAGCAAAAAAACGAAAAGATTTAAACGAGCTTGTAACCTTTATAAATGAATAAAACAAAAACACCGTTGTTAAACAACGGTGTTTTTTACTATTAATATGCCTTGCCCCAGTAAACCATTTTGTTGGTTTTTTTGCCACAGCATACGCATGTGTCTGAGATTGCGTGTTGCTCAAAAGGTAAACAACGCGAGGAGATACCGGCTTTTTCTTTTAACATATCTTCGCATTCTCTGCTGCCGCACCACATAGCTCTTATAAAGCCGGGTTTAGTATCGGCAATCTCAATAATTTCGTCCATAGTTTTAGCATCGTAGGTTTTGCTTGTGCGGTTTTCTAATGCGCTGTCGTAAAGACGTTGCTGAACCTCGGCTAAAATTTCGGGAATACGTGTTTCAATTTCGTCAAGACTTATAAAGTATTTCTGACGGTTGTCGCGGCAAACGGCAACACACTGGTTATTTTCAATATCCTTAGGACCAATTTCAATTCTTACAGGTACGCCCTTCATTTCGTACTCGGCAAATTTCCAACCGGGAGATTGGTCAGATAAATCTATGTCTGCTCTGCAAACATTCTTAAGACGGTTATAAATTTCGGTTGCCTTGTCGGTTACGCCCTCTTTGTGAGATGCAATAGGAATAATCTCAACCTGAGTAGGTGCAATTTGAGGGGGTAAAACTAAACCGTTATCGTCACCGTGGGTCATAATAATAGCGCCTATAAGACGTGTGGTTACGCCCCAAGAAGTTTGGTGAGGATAGCTTTGTTTATTATCCTTATCGGTAAATTGAATATCAAAGGCTCTTGCAAAACCGTCGCCAAAGTAGTGAGATGTACCGCTTTGAAGTGCCTTGCCGTCGTGCATAAGTGCTTCAATAGTATATGTAGCTTCGGCGCCTGCAAAACGCTCTTTTTCGGTTTTTATACCTTTTACAACAGGCATTGCTAAATACTTTTCGCAAAAGTCTGCGTAAACATTGAGCATTTGTATTGTTTCTTTTTCGGCCTCTTCGGCGGTTGCGTGAATTGTATGACCTTCTTGCCATAAGAATTCTCTTGAACGCAAGAACGGACGCGTAGTTTTTTCCCAACGAACAACCGAGCACCATTGATTATATAGCTTTGGTAGGTCACGGTAAGAATGAATTATATTTGCATAGTGGTCACAGAAAAGTGTTTCGGATGTTGGGCGTACACACATACGCTCCTCTAACTTTTCACTTCCGCCGTGTGTTACCCAAGCAACCTCTGGAGCAAAGCCTTCTACGTGGTCTTTTTCTTTTTGTAAAAGACTCTCAGGAATAAACATAGGCATATAAACATTTTGGTGGCCTGTTTCTTTAAACATGCCGTTTAGTATGCTTTGAATATTCTCCCAAATAGCATAGCCATAGGGCCTTATAATCATACAGCCCTTAACAGACGAATAATCTATAAGCTCTGCTTTAATAACAACGTCGGTATACCATTTTGCAAAATCTTCGTCACGCGAAGTTATGCTTTTTACCATTTTTTCATTAGCCATTTTTATCACCTTAAGGTATTTTATTATATATCTTACTATTTTTCAAGTATAATCTTTTACTTTAACAATTTGATATGGTTTATTATACTTTGTGCTACCTGCTTTTTAGATAATTCACCGTTTACAGTTATGTCTGCTACTGCAGAATATTTTTTCTTTCTGCTATTATAAAGGGTTATAATTTCTTGGGCGCTTTTGTTAGCAACTAGTGGGCGGTTAGGGTCGGCAAAAACCCTTTTTAAAACAGTTTTGTCAGAAACATCAAGATAAACTACCGTGCCAAGCTTGTTTATTTGCGGTATAACAGCATCGTTTACTGCAAAGCCGCCACCTGTTGCAATTACTGTGTTGTTAAGCTCGCTTAAATACTGGCAAAGTTCTGCTTCTTTTGTTCTAAAATAGGTTTCACCGTGTTGTGCAAAAATTTCGGGTATGCTCATATTTTCTTGCTTTTCAAGCAAAGAATCGGTATCTACAAACCGCATATTAAGAGCAGTTGCCAGTTTTTTTCCTATGGTTGTTTTACCACTGCCCATAAAGCCGCATAAAATTATATTTTTCATTTTTCTTTCCTTACTTTAATTTACTGGTCGCTTCATTACAAATTTTATTTATTTGTTCTAAATTAAATTCGCCGCCGTACCAAATATTATGAGCTTTTGTCGCTTGGAAAACAAGCATACTCATACCGCTAATAGCCTTTATGTTAAGGGCTTTAGCCTTTTTTACAAGAAGTGTATCAATAGGATTGTAAACTGCATCGTAAATGGCTTTAGCTTTAGAAATTTGCTCGTCATTTAAAATACAGTCGTTGCAGTTCGGATACATTCCTACAGGGGTGGCGTTAACGATTAAATCAAACTGGGCGTCTATTTTTTTAATAAGCTCCATATTAATATCACAGTGATATATTTTTTTGAGTGTGTTGCAAAAATCTATAGCTCTTTGGTTTTGTAAATCGGTTACTCCAACGGTAAGCAAGCAACCGTTTTGCAGTAGTTTATGCGCTATTGCCAAAGCGGCACCGCCATAGCCCAAAAGCAGAACCTTACCCTTTAGTGCAATAGACTCTGACTTTAGCGCCTCATAAAAGCCGTAACCATCGGTATTGTAGCCGTAAAATGCGCTGTTGTGGTTTTTAATTACGTTTATTGCACCTATTTGTTTAGCGTTTTCATCTAATACATCAATAAATGGTAAAATTGCGCTTTTGTGCGGAATGGTTACGTTAATACAGTCAAAAGTTTTTAAGTGATTAATGCTATCTTTTAAATTTTCGGGAGCAATATCTAAAGTAATGTAAGAGCAATCAATATTAGAAATTTTAAAAAGTTCGTTATGTATAAATGGAGACAAAGAGTGCCCTATTGGATGCCCTATAACACAACAATTCATAAAATCAGTCCTAACGAAAAAAATAAAAAAGTATTGACAAACCGCCCCATAGTAAATATTATAAGTAAAAGAGAGTTTTGCCACTAGGTATATATGGTAATATATAACATATTTTATCATAAGTGGGGCTTTATGTCTATATTTTATTTTGGCGTTTGTGCGCTTAATATTAAAGGAGAATATTATGATTTTTGATGCAGTAAAAAACATGTTGGCAACCCAACTAGATGTAGATGCCGACACAATAACAATGGATACAAAGATAATTGATGATTTAAGAGCCGACAGTATTGATATAGTAGAAATGCTTATGGCATTAGAAGATGAATACGGTATAGAAATTTCTGATGAAGATGCCGCAAATCTTCAGACAGTTGGAAACATTGTAGACTATATTCAAGAAAAACAAGACTAATTCACATTAAACAAAGCACCCAACCTAGTGGTTGGGTGCTATTGTTATTTATTTAGTTTAAAACCTTTTGTCTTATATGCTCGGCAACCTCGGCCATAACCTTAAGACCGGCGGGTAAAATAGAGGCAGGCAAATTATTTATAAAATTATTGGCCTCTAGTGTGATATCGCCACTATAGCCTATTTCTTTTAAAGCATTACATACAGCATTATAATCAATCTTGCCATAAAAAGGTAGGGTGTGCGAATCGTGAATTAAGTCGGTGTCGTGCACGTGTAAGCATTTTATTCTGCTGCCTAATGCTTTTATCATATTAGGGATATCTTCATCTACTAATGATACGTGACCAATATCTAAACAAGCGACAATATTTTTATGGTTTACCATATCAACATATTCACAAAATTCTTGCGGTCTAGAGCAGGTGCTATGCCAAATTCTGTTATTTTCAGTTTGCCACATGTTTTCAACAGCAACACAAATTCCGCACTTTTCGGCTATTTTGGCAAGTTCGGTGTAAAACTCTAGATTCATTTCTTTTAAGACTTGTTCATTGCCTAAATATCTTAGGTGCTGTTTTGGGTGAACTATTATATTTTTAGCGCCAAGAATAGCAGCACATTCTATAGAACGGACTATTTTTTTGTAAATAACGGCATCTCTTTCCGCATCTCCCGTGCTTGAATGAAACGGCGCATGGGCCTGGTTGCAAACAATATTAATACTGTCGGCATACTTTCTTACCGATTTTGCATATTCTAAATAATCATCATCGTCAAAACGGCTGTTGTTAGAAAAAAGCATATCGGTAAACGACATATCATAAGCGGTAAAGCCTGCGTCTTTTACCAGTTTAATGCCGTCAATATGGGTCATTTTGCGTGCGGATACAAATTCAATAGAAGTAGATGTGTACATAAAATACGCCTCCAAATACAGTATACTTAAAATATAGCACAAAATGTCGCTAAGTCAACGTTATTTGGCTATTTTTGTGATTTTCACAAAAATATAAGCGGCAATTTTGTCATTTTGGTGTATGACATTTAAAGAAAATATATGTTACAATTATTACATAGTTATGAAGCTTATCTTTTGGGGGCGAAAATGAATGTTTAAGGTATTAGATAATATTATATACGGCACTACGGGCGCATGCGTAATTGATGACATAAAAAACCGAAAAATTCAAAGGAGAAGCTAAACAGTATTATGTTATTCGCCCAATATATGACAAAAATTCTGTAATATTTGCTCCGGTAGGTAAGTGCGAAAACAAAATGCGTAAAATTTTATCGGCAAAACAGGTGTATGAGCTTATAAATTCTATTCCCGATACTAATAATTTATGGATAGAAAATGAAGTTCAGCGCAAAGAAAACTTTGCTCAAATAATTAAAAATGGTGACCGAGCCGAGCTTGTAGCCCTTGTAAAAACGCTTTATTTAAAGCGTGAAGAGCAACAAAAGAGCGGAAAAAAACTACATATAGCAGACCAAAGATTTATGGATGATGCCGAAAAACTTTTGTATGAAGAATTTGCCTTTGTGCTTAAAATAGAGCCAAATCAGGTGGTACCGTTTATAACAAAAAAGATAGAAATAGACAAAAAATAAAACAAGGAGAGAAACGAATGGTTTCTCTCCTTGTTTTTTTAATAGTTTTCGGTAAACAAATGAGACTCTTGATTATCGCCCTCACGCCAACCAACAATGGTTGAAAGGTTTACGTTGTGTATGCTTTTAAACAGATTTTTATCAACATCGGGGTTAACCTTTTTTAAATCTTTAATAAGCTGCTTTATCTCTTTGCGCTTAGATTTTTCTTCATGGTGTTCACTTTCTTTAGTAAACTTGCAAGCACATTGTAAAAAGGTCAGTGAGTTATAATTTGCCCAACGTATAATATCATGTTCTTTTACTTTATAAAGAGGTCTAATAAGCTCTAACCCCTCAAAGTTGGTAGATTTAAGTTTTGGCATCATGGTTTTTATTTCGGCCGAGTACATCATGCTCATAAGTAAAGTTTCTATCATATCGTCAAAATGATGCCCTAAAGCTATTTTGTTGCAGCCAAGTTCTTTTGCTTTGCCGTATAAACAGCCTCTGCGCATTCTTGCACACAAATAACATGGTGAGCCACCGGCATTTACAGTAACATCGAAAATATTGCTCTCAAAAATTTCGGCATTAATATTTAAGGTCTTTAAATTTTCTTTTATAAGCGCTAAATTTTCAGGCGCATAACCGGGGTCCATAACTATGTATTTTGCGGTAAATTTAACCTCACTGTGTTTGGCCAACTCTTCAATACATTTGGCAAGTATCATACTGTCTTTACCGCCCGAAATACAAACGGCTATTACATCGCCCTCGTTTATTAAAGAGTATTCCTTTACCGCACCCACAAAGTTGTTCCAAATGGGTTTACGAAAGGTCTTTATTATGCTGCGCTCAATTTCTTTGTAACGTTCCATACTTTTCTCCTAGGTGTTTTACAAGTATATTATATTTTATTTTTAAAATTTTTCAAGTCGCGTATAAGTAGATTTTATTTGATTGACTAAATTTTATTTAAACTGTATAATTTTTTATAAGAGGTGAGGCTGATGTGCAACCTATTAAAATATACGTTACAAAAACCGCTCGAAAGAGCGGTTTTGCTTTTATAAATATTTTCTTATATCTATTGCAAGTTGTTCTTCTAGATTTATAAGTCGCTTGGTAATGTCTTTAGCGTGCTCGTCGGCCGCTTCGTACTGGTTTAAATAGCGGTTTAAAGACTTTACGCCCATATTACAACCGTCGGTCATTAAGTCGGCTATTGTAGCATCAGATGAGTCCATTGCAATTTTCATTTCGGTCTTCATTTTAGACATTCCCTTTGCCATAGGGTTTGGCTCTTTGCCGTCGTCCTTAAAACGTGTGAGCGCTGCCTGCAAATCATGGTCTAATTCTTCGTGTTCCTTTTTGCAGTTTACAAGCAGTTTTCTAAATTCGTCGGACTTGACTCTATCTACAACATCGTCAATAGATTTTACGCCCATTTTTATGCCTGCATCGCATTCTCTGAGCAGTTTTATAGTATCTTGTTCAATCATAAAAAACATCTCCTGAGTATATTGTACCCAAGAGATGTCTTTTTATTTAATTTATGCTATTTGTTTTTTTCTTTTTGATTTTTCTTATAACCGCCGTTACAATTAAAATAATTACTAAAATTATAATTAAAACAAGTGCAACTAAAATGTAGGTGAATTTATTTGCATTTCTTAACATATCGGCAGGGGCAAGGCTAGAATAAACAACCTTTCTTGAGTCAGTAGCGGCATATTTTGAATCTATGCTGTCACCCATATTTTTAAGGTAGTCAGAAATTGCGTACCACTCTTTTAAGGGTGTGCCGTTTTTATCTTTTACAACGTACTTTACAAGGTCTTCTGCTTCAATGGGATTACCGTTTTTGTCGCGAGGTACTATTTCTAAAAGACCAAAAGATTTTTCTTTTACCGAGCCTAACATTTGTCCGCAGTACATACCGGTAACAATTTTATATAGTTTGTCATCGTCAATCTCTTCTAAGCTGCCGTCACTTCTGCGTAATTTAGCGTAATCAACCTTGTTAAATATCATACGGTTTGTGTTGAACGAATATTCAACACCCGAGCAGAATAATTGTGCCGCTTTCATAATAGGCTGTACCGAGGCATCAACCTCTAGGGCATTTTTAAGGTCGCGACCGGTTAAATATACCGCAACTAATTCACCCTCTGTGCCAACACCAAGAGAAGCCGCACTAAATACGTCCGATACCGTTATAGCGCCTTTTGGTAAAGTATCTCTAATAACACCTGCAGCGGTTAAAGCCATATCTACATTTTCACCCGTTACCTTTTCTACCGACCACTTGTAAGCATCGGAGAAAATATTGCAAAGTGTAGATTCGTGTTGGGTGGCATAAACATCGTCTACAGAGTCAAAATCATAAGAATTGGTGGTTAAAATTTCATCAAAACCAAGAGAGTAGGGGGCAAGATATTCTTGCTCGACATTTTTCTTATAACCCTCAATAAGTTTTGCGATTTTTTCGTCGGGGGCTATAGAATTATTAATGGCAATAAGCTTATAATCTTTTAAATCAAAACTGTTATCGGCGTTTGGTGTAAGCGATATAACGCCTAAATTTGTGGCATATTCACCGGCCGATACAATAAAGGTGTTATTAACCTTTATGGGTTCGTTTAAGGTTGTGTGGGTGTGCCCAGAAACTATAATATCTATACCGTTTACACCTAGAGCTAACTCATAATCTTCGCCCTCGCCGTTACTTGTGCCGCTGTGAGATAGGCAAACCACTACGGGCTCGGCCGAATATGTATCTTTGCAAAACTTTGTAGCGGCATCAACCGTTTTTTGTGCGGTGGTTATGGGGTCTAAAAACTCCATGTTAGAGTTTGGAGCACAGTCGTCAGAATCTATACCGAACATACCAAATACTGCAAAGTAAATGCCGCCACGCTCTATTATTACATATTCTTTAACACCAAAATCGTTAAAAGCGTTAATCATTTCGGTATCATCTTGCTTTGGTACATAGTTAGAAGCAACTATTTGCGGTAATACATCGCCACTTGTTTTGGCGGCCGATAGCATATTCATAAGGCCTTTGGGCAAATAGTCAAATTCGTGGTTACCGAATGTGGTAACATCGTACCCCATAGCGCCCATTAGTCTAAGTTCTGTAGCTGAGGTAGCAAATGCGGTTTGGAAAAGTGAGCCCATTGAAAAATCGCCACCGTCAACCAAAAGTGCATTGGGATGCTTATTTTTTTGCTCATTTATAGCGGTGGCCAGTCGTGCATAACCGCCGTACTCGTTACCGTCGTTATCAATACCGGGTAAAAAGTGCGAGTGTAAATCGTGGGTAAAAAGAACGGTAATGTCTTGTGATTTATCGGCAAATGCGAGCGAAGAACACATACCGCATAAAATAAGGCAGGTTAACATTATGCATAATATACGTGTTAATTTTATTTTCATAAAAACACCTTCTTAAACTTTTGAGTTTTACAAATTATACCATAAGGCAAGAAAAAAGTACATATAAAGAATTTTATTGTTATTCCTAAAAAGGCAAAAAAGTACAAATAAAGGTCAATATAGTACTATTATTTTTTTACATAATAGAGTAAAATCTGATTAACAGACACAAGGGGGAACGTTTATGTTTGAAGCAAAATTTATATATCCTGAATACGGCTATGTTTATTTAAACACCGAGCAACCACAGGTAACGCTTTGTGTTACCAACAAATCAAACGATGTCGAAAAGGTGACAATAAACGGTACGGTTAATGATTATTACAACAACTGTATTCTTAACATAAGTGAAGAATATACCTTTAAAGCAAACGAAGAAAAGGAATTTGTATTTAATGTTCCTTGCAAAAAGAAAGGTTACTATAAGGCTGAGATAAATGTTGTGCCCGAATGTAGTGAGCCAATAAACAAGGTTACGGGTTTGGGTTACACCGTTCACCACGATCGTTCGTTAATACCCGAATCTTGCTTTGGTATAAGCGGAAACTTTTGCATACCGCATTTGCATTATCCTATTTTATCTAGAATGGGTGTTAGATACATTAGACAGGGCGACCCTGATAAATTTAGACGCTTACAAGAAAAATACGGTCTGCAGATATGTATTCAGCGTCAGGGTTATGATATTTATAACCGCTATTACTGGAACCGCATAGCCGTTCGCCATGCACCGTACTGGCGCAATTCTGCATATTATTACGAAAAAATAAACGGTGACTGTGTCTTTTATAAAGAGCACGGTAACGAGCACTGGGAAGAGAAAAAACTAGGCCACCTTGCCGAATGGGTAAAATGCTCAAACTTAGCTCGCCTAGAAGCCAACCCTGCAGGCTGGTATGCAAGCACAGGTGAAGCGGGTATTGACATTAATAAACTCAGAGTTGTGTTTGAAAACGGACTGGGTGATTATATAACCACAATAGGTCTGCATGCATATTCTTTCCCGGGTTACCCCGAGGGTACCGACAGTTACTGGTCTATCGCTCGTCTTTACGACCTTAAAGCGTTAATGGATGAGTTTAATATAGACGTACCCGTTTGCTGTACCGAGCAAGGCTATCCGGCAATGTGCGGTCAAGATAAGTGCGAAAGCTATTCCCCGGATGAGATGTCTACCTATGAGGGTCAGGCAATATACTTAGTTAGAAGTTGGCTTATGTATTTATCGCTAGGTATTTCCAAGGTTATTTACTTTAACGGCCCATATATGTACGGCTTTGGTGTTTTAGAAAAAGAAGGCCCTGCTCCTTGGCCTGCAGCAATGGCTCTTACCGAACTTATTCGTGCAATTGACCACTGCGATTACGTAGGCGATTATGAAAAAGACAAGGGTGTTTACTACAAAATATTCCGCAACAAAAAAACAGGCAAACTTATAGGTGTTTTGTGGCGCCCAATTTACTGTTCATTAAGTTGCATTAAGGAAAAAAATATCGCCCTCGATGGCAGCGGTACTCAAGCTGACGGAAACACTAAAGAGCTGTACGATTATAAACTGCATAACGTAGATGCATCGGTTGTTGTTAAAGACATAATGGGTAATGAAGTTACGGTAAAAGATAATACTGTTCAAATAGGTGAAAGCCCGCTCTATATTTACAATGTAAGTGAGAGTATTTTACCGCACCTTACCGATAAAACCATTTTCCACACAAAGCAGGTTGTTCCAAAGCCATTGCCCAGTAAAATTATATTGGGACTTGTAGATGCTTATCCTTGCGAGACCGAGTGGTTCTTAACCTCTAAGTTTAAACCGGGTGAAACCAGAAGATATATTTTAAGGGTGCATAATTTCTCAGATGAAGACCTTGTAGATACCGTTGTTATTGAAGCTCCAAAACCCTTTAAGGTAGACAAAACTGAAGTTGAGGTTAGGGTTCAGAGTGGCACTACCGAGGAATATAATGTGTTTGTAACCTGTGATGATGTTGCAACGAGTGGCGAATATAAAATTTATGCCAAGAGCAAAACCACAAATGCAAATGAAGTTAACCAAATTGCTGCAGTATTATCACCAATATATATTAAGCCCATTGACCACGCCATTAAGAACAATGAGGAGTTAACCCTTTGCTTTACAAGCAATGCAAAGGGTAGCAAGGATTATACTATTACCGTAGATTCCCAAAACGGTGAGATGCAGTTTGAAAAAACTGAATTTAAGGTTACTGCCGAGAGCGGCGCTCTTTGCGAAATACCGTTTACTGTAAAAAATGCAAAAACTCCTTGCGAGCCTGTGGTTGATGTTACTTTGACCGACGGTGAAAACACAATCAAATCTAAAATAGTAATTCCTATGTCGTACATTGAATTAAGCGATAAGGTTGACACTGCTAAAATGAAAGAAAACCAAAAGCTTATTCTTTCGGGCTATAACCTTTTAATGACCGAGGGTGTAGATTATAAAGGTCCCGATTTATTTGGTCTTGCAAAGGCCGAGCCGCTTAATTCATATGCAAGAATTGAAATGGACAAAGAAAAACTTTATTTCCATTTTGATATTAAAGACCCAACGGTAGTTTGCACCAAGAACACACGTCGCAATAACATAGACTCCGACGGCGTATGGATAAAACTCTACAAATCTATGGATGACAAAAAACCGCTCCGCCATTTCTGTGTTATGCCTGCCGATCCGCTAGGCCGTGCAGAAGGTCGCTCGGTAAACGAGGTGTGCGAAAACATTTTGTTTGCATCCCCCTATACCGATTACGATTTTAGCAAAATTTCAATTGATTCTGCTATATTCGACGATAGTTATACCATAGATGTTGCTATTGACCGCGATTCTATTGATTTAGTCGAAACTCCGGATGAACTTATTATTGATATTAGAGTAATCAATATGGATCACATAGACTGGCCCAAGTTCTACGACACAGGCAAAACGGCTTATAAAATTATTAAGTAATTTTTTCAAACGTCAGGCAAAGAATTTTCTTTGACTGACGTTTTCTTTTACCGCATAGAATTTTTTTTTGACCGAATAGTTAAAATGCCTTGAAATAAAATAAAAACTAATGTACAGTGTTGTTGAAAGGAGGATTTTAAGTGAAATTTGAAATCTTTATCGATAAAGACATAGAGGAAAAATGTATAGTTTACGCAAACGAAAAAAGCGAGCTTGTTTTAAAAATAGAACAGATTATAAAAGATAATTCAACAACCCTTATGGGCTACGGCGATGATGAATATGTACCCCTTACTCTTAGTGATGTATATTGTTTTTGTGTGCAAAACAATAAGGTATATGCATTTTTGAAAGATAAAAACTACGCCCTAAGGCAAAGACTTTACGAAATAGAGCAAATATTACCGCAAAGTTTTATAAAAATTAATCAGTCATGTATTGTAAACATAAATGCAATAGAAAGGTTTGATGCTGCAGTTTCGGGAGCGTTAATGGTGAATTTAAAAAACGGGTATAAGGATTATGTATCACGACGAAACTTAAAAAATGTAAAAGAAAGGCTTGGTATTATAAAATGAATAAATATGTAAAACAATTTTTCTTGCGCGGACTCATGTTTTCGGGGTTCGGTCCAATAATTTTTGGAATCATTATTTTTATTATAAATAAAACTACAAACGACTTTTCTGCTTCGGCGGGTCAGATTTTACTCGGAATCGTTTCTGCATATCTGCTCGCATTTTTGCAGGCGGGAGCATCGGTCTTTAACCAAATAGAACACTGGCCCCTTACAAAACAACTGTTGTGCCATTTTTCAACAATTTACATAGCATATCTTCTTTGTTATGTGCTTAACTCTTGGATACCCTTTAAACTAGAAGTAGTAGCCTTATTTACAGCAATTTTTGTTGTAGGATATTTTGTAATATGGTTTATTGTTTACCTAAGCGTAAAATCGGTTACTAAAAAGATGAATAAAGCAATAAAGTAAAAATCAACCCGTCAAGATTTACTTGACGGGTTTGTTTTTTGTGCTATAGTAGAAAAATATTATATAAAACTTCACTTTTTTCATAAGTTTTTGCAAAATAGTTGATTTTTGCAAGTTTTTTTAGTATAAAAGGGGTGTAAATGCATTTTTGCAAAGGGGATTTTCAAATTGAAAAAAATCGGTAATCATAAACAAACCGGAATTTTACCCGTAATAAATATTCCCAACGTTTCTTTGGCTATAGATGTAGCTTCGGCCATAAGAAACGGTGGTATAAACTCAATAGAGATAACACTTCGCTCTGTCGACTCTTTAGAGTCGATAAACAAAATAAAAAGTACATACCCAGATATGTGCGTGGGTGCAGGTACTGTTTTAGACTGTGACACGGTTGATAAAGCATTAGCCGCCGGTGCGGATTTTATTGTTTGCCCGGGATATGATGAAAAAATTGTTGATTACTGTTTAAGTAAAAATGTAGAGGTAGTACCCGGTTGCACCTCTGCAAGTGAAATTCAGCACGCGGTAAGCAAGGGGCTTACCACATTAAAGTTTTTCCCTGCTGAGCTTTGCGGTGGATTAGATGCCATTAAGCTTTTGTCGGGTCCGTTTCCAAAGGTTAAGTTTGTCCCGACTGGTGGCATTAACTTTAAAAACCTTGGTACATATTTAGAAAGTGATAAAATTCTTGCTTGCGGCGGCTCATATATGGCAACTGCTGACCAAATTAAAAATCGCGACTTTGAGGGTATAACCGCTGCTTGTAAAAGGGCGGTAGATATATCATTAGGCTTTACACTTGCTCATGTTGGTATAAATAACGAAACTGCCAACAACGCTATAAACGGTGCTAATACGATTAGCTCTATATTCGGCCTTAATGTTAAAGACGGTAATTCTTCTGTATTTGCCGGCACTGCAGTAGAGTTTATGAAGAGTATGTATTACGGCGCAAACGGTCACATAGGCTTTAAGACAAATTCTATGCAGCGTGCGTTAGATTACCTTAAGAATAACGAAATTGAAGTTATAGATAACAGTATTCGTTACGATGCCAACGGAAAATTAGTTTCTGCATATTTAAAGCAAGAAGTTAACGGCTTTGCAATACACATTGTAAGAAAGTAGGGTGATGCATTATGAAAAAGGTAGTAGGTTTTGGAGACTATATTTTAAGACTAAGTCCTGAAGGCTATTTAAAGTTTATTCAGGCCGATAAGTTTATAACATTTTACACGGGTGCCGAGGCAAACGTTTGCACTTCACTGTCATATATGGGTGTACCCACACAGTTTGTAACAAGGTTGCCCAACAACGCTATTGCAGAGTGTGCGCTAACAACGTTACGTAAATATGGCGTTGGTACCGATCATATTGCATACGGCGGAGAGCGTCTTGGCATTTTCTTTGCCGAAAAGGGAGCATCACAACGTCCGTCTAAGATAGTTTATGACCGTAAAAATTCGGCTTTTTGCACTTCAACTGCAGATGATTATAACTGGAAAGAAATTTTAAAGGATGCGGGTTATTTCCACTTTACAGGCATAACTGCCGCTCTTGGTAAAAACCTTGCAGATATTTGCTTAGAAGCTTGTAAAACTGCAAAAGAACTTGGTATCACTGTTAGTTGCGATTTGAATTACCGTAAAAACCTCTGGACCAGAGCAGCGGCAAAGGCAACCATGGAAAAACTGCTCGAATATGTAGATGTTTTAATTGCTAACGAAGAAGATGCCGCCGATGTATTGGACATTCACGCATCTAATACCGATATTATCTCGGGCAAATTAGACCGAGAGGGTTACATAGAGGTTGCCGATAAAATAAGCAAAAAGTACAACATAAAAGATGTAGCCATAACACTGCGCAAGAGCATAAGCGCATCTGATAACGATTGGTCGGCGCTTTTATACCGCGACGGCAAGGCTTATTTCTCTAAAGAATACCATATTCATATTGTGGATCGTGTTGGCGGAGGCGATAGTTTTGGCGCAGGTTTAATTTACGCATTAAACAGTGGCTTCGATGCTCAACAAACTATTGAATATGCCGCAGCGGCATCTTGCTTAAAACAGACAATTGAGCTCGACGTTAATCTATCTAAACCGGCCGATATTTTAGCCTTAGTTGGCGGTGACGGCTCGGGCAGAGTACAACGATAATTTAGGAGAAGATATTATGTATAGAAATATAGAACTTATAACCGATGCACTTTGTATTGTGGGCGAAGGACCCATATTCGATGAAAAAAACAACCGTCTTTTAATGCTCGATATTCAAGGCAAAAGATTAAGATGCATAGACTGGTCTAGTTTAAAGGTTACCGATACCGTGTTACCTCAGCAAACGGGATTTTTGTTTTTCGATGAGCAAGACACCCTTTACGGCGCCGCTGAGGACGGAATTTATAAAATAGAAAACGGCGAGTTTAGTCGTTTTTCTAAGCCTTGTAATTTAAAGGGTATGCGCTTTAATGATGGTAAAGTCGGTCCCGACGGCTGCCTTTACGGCGGTACGTTTAGCCGCGACAACTCGGCTGCATTTTATAAAATGGATGGTCACGGCAATCTAACAGAGTTGTTTGATAAGGTTGGCAATTCTAACGGCCTTGCGTTTTCTTCCGATGAAAAGTTCTTTTTTTATAACGATACTCCAACCGGTAGGACTGATGTTTTTTCGTATAAAGACGGTGCTTTAACCGACAGAAAGCCGTTAATAACTTATAAAGGCGGTAATCCCGACGGTATGACTATAGATGCCGACGGCAACCTATGGACTGCTCTTTGGGGCAGTGGCACTGCCGTAAAGGTTAACACCAAAACGGGTGAGATAATTGACAAAATAGAGCTTCCTGTTTCTCAGGTTGCGTGTTGTGCCTTTGCGGGTAAAGATTTAAAAACCTTGGTTATTACCACTGCTGCGCACGGCGTATCTTTGCGTGACGAACCTTTAGCGGGTGCAACCTTTGCAGTTAATTTAGAGGTTGGCGGAATTCGCGATTACAAATTTAAGTTAGAAAGGTAAAATTTAATATGAAGGTAGCAGATTATTTGCGGTGCGAGTCCGACAGCATTCAGTGGGCGTATGCCAGACAGCTTGGTGTAAAATATGCCGTAGGCCGTATGCCTGACGGACATATGGAACAGACCGCCGAAAGTTATGATTTGCTAAAAGCTATGAAACAAAAGTATACCGACGGTGGATTTGAACTTAAGGTTATAGAGCCCGCGCCTTTAAATCAAAAAATAAAACAAAATCTTCCTGGCAGGGACGAGGAAATAGAGCGTATGTGCACCCTTATTACCAATATGGGTAAACTCGGTATAGAGGTGCTTTGCTATAACTTTGCAACACATTTTAACTGGTCAAGAACCTCGTCAGATTATGTTGAGCGCGGCGGCGCACTTGTTACCGCTTATGACCATAGTTCAATAGACCATACTAAAATTACCGAGGCGGGTATTATTACGGCCGATGAGCTTTGGAAAAATTTTGAATATTTACAAAAGGCAATAGTTCCCGTTGCCGAAAAGGCCGGCGTAAAACTTGCTCTTCACCCCGATGATCCACCGGTAGAACACATTCAAAACGTTGCAAGAATACTTAACACCGCCGAGGCTATGGAGCGCGCTTGCAATATAGTTAAAAGCGATAATATGGGTATTTGTATGTGCCAGGGCACCTTTAGCGAAATGGGTGGAGATGTTTACGAAAACATAGAGCGCTTTGCAAAACAGGGCAGAATACATCTTGTGCATTTTCGCGATACTGCGGGTGACAAGTTTAAATTCCACGAAACCTTTCACGACAACGGTCCTACTGATATGGCAAGATGCGTTAGACTTTACGAAAAACTTTGCCCCAATGCTTATGTAAGGGTAGACCACGTACCGACCATGGCGGGTGAGGATAATACAAATCCGGGTTACTGTACACTCGGCAGACTTTACGCCATAGGCTATTTAAAGGGCCTTATGGAAATGGCAGGAAAGGAATAAAAATGGCAGCAATTTTTGAGTCTTTAAAGGGCAAACGAGTACTAATTACAGGCTCTAGCCGCGGAATTGGCCGAGCACTTGCTTTTGGCTTTGCAAGGTGCGGTGCTAATGTTGCTTTGCACGGTGTATCGCACGGCAAGGCAATAGACGAGGCCAAGGCTTTGGTAGAGGCCGAGGGTGTAAAATCAACCCTTGTTTTTGGCGATTTAGGTAAGCCGGAAGTTCCAAGTCAAATAGTCGAGCAAACAGTCAAAGATCTTGGCGGTATAGATATTCTGGTTTGCAATGCATCGGTTCAAATAAGAAGAAAATGGCTTGAAATTACCGATGAAGATATGCTTGTTCAAACCAAAACAAATCTATTTTCAACCGTTAAACTAATGCAAGCGGCAGTACCCCATATGTTAGAAAATGGTTGGGGCAGAATTATAACCATAGGCTCTGTGCAACAAGATAAACCACATCCCGATATGCTTATTTATTCGGCTATAAAATCTGCAATACTCAATATGGTACAGTCTTTAAGTATTCAACTGGCCGATAAAAACATTACTGTAAATAACGTGCCCGTTGGCACCATTTATACTGACCGCAACACCGATGCTTTGAGTGACGAAGAGTATCATCAAAAGGTAAAAGATTCTATTCCCATGGGCTATATTGGTACACCAGAGGACTGCGTTGGCGGAGTACTGCTGCTAGCCAGTGAAGAGGGTCGTTACATAACAGGCGAAAACCTACATATTGACGGCGGAAAATTTATGTAATTAAAGCTATATGCTTTTATTTAGAAATTATTTGATAAGGAGAAATAAAAATGAGTGAAGACAAGATTGTAGACACCTATGAAAGAAGACCACACTATGTAAATTATGATGTAGAAGATATTCGCAATCGTTACTTAAAGCTTTATACTGCTTTAATTTACGATGCCATGGAATCTATTGGACTTCCCGGCAGAAGTATGTCTAGCGGTATTTATCCGTTAACTATTGATATGAAGGTTGCAGGCCCTGCATTTACCTGCCGCCGTCAAACAACTCCCAACTCTGATCCTTACACACACAACATCCGTTTAGGTCAGATGAAGAGTATGACCCCCGGTTGCGTATTTATTAGTGATACGCAAGGCAACCTAAACTGCGGTCAGTTTGGCGAAATCACCGCTACCGCAATGCGTGCCGCAGGCTGTTCGGGCGCTGTTATCGACGGCTCTACGCGTGACTCTAACTATCTTATTAATATGGGCTTTCCGACATTTTGCCGCTTTAGAAACCCTGTTGAAGGTTTAGGCCGTTCTATGATCGTTGATTATCAAATCCCGATTTTTGTTAACGGTATTGACGGTATGATTAAGGTTAACCCGGGTGACTTTATCTTTGGTGATAACGACGGCGTTGTTATTGTTCCCGAAGACAAAACCATCGAGGTTTTAGAGATTGCAGAAACCTGGTTTGAAAACGAAAAGGCAAGCCGTAAGGCTATGGCTGATGGTATGGATCCGTTCGAAGTTTACAATAAGTTTGGCAGATTCTAATCTGTTTTTAAAAGCCGTCTGAACAGACGGCTTTTTTGTTGACTAATTTTTTTATGGGTAGTATAATTGCGATAAATAAGAAGGTGGTTTTATGTCAAAGCAAATGATCGATAAACGGTTAATTAGTGCTGCAAAATCAGACTTTGAAAAGCACGAGTTAACGGTTAAAAAGCGCATACTAAAACAAGCCTTTGATCCTCACTGGCACGATTATTTTGAAATAAAGTTAATTTTAAGCGGCAACGGTACAGTTACCATAAACGGTAAAGAGCATTCGTTTAAAAAGGGAAGTTTGTACCTTATTATGCCAGCTAACATTCACTCATTTGAGAGCGATAGTACTGTAGAACTTTATAATGTAACGCTAAGAGAAAGCATTGTGTTCGATGAATCTATAATACGCAAACTATCCGGTTTTAGTGAGTTGTTTTTTGAACTTAATGATGTAGAGTTTCAAAATGTTTACTATATATTAGAACTTTTATCGGCTGAAAATTCTAGCGATAACGAGTATAAAAATCAAATAATTAAGAATTTGCTCGAATGTTTACTTCTTACCCTTATAAGAAAATCGGCCGACTCGTATATCTCAGGTGATACATATTCAACTCCAGTACAAATTGCAATATCGTACATAAAAACTCATTTTAGAGAAGATATAACCTTAGAAAAAACAGCATCGCTTTTAGGTTTTAGCGCCGGATATTTTAGCACGTTGTTTTCAAAAGCTACGGGAAAAACCTACATTAAATATTTAAACGATTTACGACTCGATTACGCAAAAAATCTTTTATCATACAATAAATTTTCTATAAACGAGGTTTGTGCTATGAGCGGATTTAAATCGTATTCCAATTTTTTAAAAGCCTTTAAAGCAAAATTTGGCGACCTTCCAAAAACACACCAGAGCAAAAAGGGGTAAAATATGATTACTGCAAAAATTGTATCGCCGCTTGAAAAATGTTTTTTAGACCAAACTCCAAACTCTTTTAAAGCATTAAAAGGGTTTAGTATGTATAAAAACGAGCAAGCCTCAGTACAGATTTTAGTCTATGATGATGCCGAGTATTTTGGCTCAGACTGGCCGTGCAGATGGCTAAACGTAGAAGTAGACGAGCCGTTTAATGAGTGTATACATTTGCGAAGCGTAGAAAGTGTACCAAACTATATGCCCGCATACGAAACGCCAAAAAAGTTGGCAGAGCTTGACCCACAGTTTTTGCGCTTTACCCCCGGCCTTTACCCCGATGTACTGGTAGATGGAGCGCACGGTGGCAAATTCCCGCTTATTAACCAGCAACTTCACCCCATATGGTTAGACTTTAAACCAAATTTGTCTATTAAAGACGGTGAATATAAAATAAATATTCGCATAAAATGTGATGATAAAATTCTGGCTGAACTGCCATTAAAAATTACAGTTTTGCCATTAAACTTGCCAGAGCAACAAACAAAAGTTACCAACTGGCTTTATGCCGATTGCCTTGCCGATTATTACGAGGTAGAGCCGTTCTCAGATAAACATTTTAATATTTGCGAAAACTTTATAAAAACGGCTGTAGAAAACGGCATAAATATGATTATGATGCCCGTTTTAACACCTCCGCTCGATACTGCCGTGGGCGGAGAGCGCACCACTACTCAGCTTGTAAAAATTACTGTTAATAATGGGCAGTACAGTTTTGATTTTACTAATGTTTTGCGTTGGCTCCAAATCTGCAAAAGAGCAGGGGTAAAGTATATAGAAGTAAACCATTTGTTCACACAGTGGGGCGCATACCATGCACCAAAGGTAATGGCAACAGTAGATGGCGAGTATAAAAAAATATTCGGTTGGCAAACCGATGCCGCAGGTGAGGATTACATTGCTTTTTTGCGTCAGATGCTTAAAGAACTTACTTCTGTGTTAGAGCAAAACTGGCCTAAAGAAAATATATATTTTCACCTTTCAGACGAGCCTACCGAAGAACACTTAGAGCAGTATAAGAAAAATAAGAAAAATGTTGAAGACATACTAAAAGGCTTTAAAATAATAGACGCTTTAAGTCATATTGAGTTTTATAAAGCCGGAATTTGCGAAATTCCCATACCGTGCGCAAATGTAATTAACGACTTTTTAAAAGAAGATATAAAAGAGCGTTGGGTGTATTACTGTTGTTTTCCAACACATAAATACTCTAACCGATTTTTAGCCACCTCTTTGCCAAGGCTTGAAAGCATTGGTATGCAAATGTATAAGTATAAAATAGATGGCTTTTTACAGTGGGGTTATAATTTTTACAACAACCGCTTTTCCGACGATTTTATTAACCCTTATACCAATATGACTGCAGGTTATTGGGGTATTGGTGGCGATGCTGCTATAGTTTACCCCGGGCGCTTTGGCAAACCGGTAGAGAGCATACGCTTGTTAGCCTTTAAACGCGCTATGGATGACATTAGAGTTTTAAAGCTTTGCGAAAAATATTATTCGCACCAGGTGGTAGTAAACGAAATAGAAAAAATTACAGGAACAATAGAGTTTAGCCATTGCGTTGAAGACAGTTCTATTATGCATAAGGTACGCGAGCGGTTAAATGAGCTTATACTAAATGCACAAAAATAAAACGATGGATTATATAATCCATCGTTTTATGCATTTTTAGATAATGTTTCGTATAATTCTTCAAAGGTTATAAATTTATAATCTAACTTTTTAAGCATTAAAATAAGTTGTTCTATGTGTTTGGCATAACTGTTTATGCCGGCTCTAAGATAATATTTGTCGTAAGATTTTAAATCTTTTATATATGGAATTTTTTGACTTGTAAGCTCAAAGGGATGTAGATAAAAAACGTAATATTCGTTGTTTTGCAAATAGTGTTTTATAACCCCTTTAATAAAACCCCAGTTGCCAAGACGCACATAGCCGCCACCCGAAATAGGATAGTCTTGTCCGAATATTTTTTGCTTAGACATAGAAAATTCAAAAAAATCATTGTTTTTAAAAATGCCCTTGGCACATTCTTTAAAACCGTTTAAATGCATCTTTACGGTATGGCGCGCTTTAGAAAAATCAAGGTGGCTTGAGTCATATTTAAAGCCAAGTTCTTTTAAAATGTTAAGACGGCTGTCGTCAAGACTAAAAAATGGCGCTCTAAAGCCCGAAATCTCGGTGTTGAACATATCCGACAAGGCCTTTTTTGCCTTTGAAATTTCATTTTTAAAGGTATCGTGTGGTAAGTCCATGGGTGCAATATGTTCAAAACTGTGCAAGGCTAAGCGGTGACCGTTTTTTATAGCACTTTTTAGCCTATCGGCTATTTTAGGGGCAAGCGAGCCAACCGTAAACAGTGTGCTTTTTATTGAATATTTATCGAGTATTTTTATGTATTCATCAAACCCGTCTAATAGGTCAACGTTAACGTTTTCTGACGAGCGAGATACACATTCTGTATCAGAAAATGCTTCTACATCCATAGTAAAAACAGCATATTTTTGTTTAGCCATCTTTATTGTTCCTTAAAAAAATCAATAATTTGTTTGTCGTATAACTCGGTATTGTTTATTCTTAGGTGCGAATGACCACCTTTTTTAAACCAAACGAGTTTTTTATCTTGCGCGGCGCATGCATTAAATAATTTTTGCGACTTTTTAGGAATTGAAAAAATATCCTTTTCTCCATACAAAAACAAGACTCTGGCATCTTTTTTTATGTGCTTTATTGCGCGAATTGGCTTTTGTGTATAAACATTGGTTTTAGTATGGCGGTTTATATGTAGCATTACAAGGTCTAAAACGGGGAATAGCGGACGCTTGTCGGCTATCATATGGCGCTTAAATGTTTCTCTAAACGATACAAAGCATCCCTCTGTAACCAAACCTTTTACAAAGTCGGGGCAGTCTTTATTGCTCAATGCAAATATGGCCGATGCAGTACCAATGCAAATACCATGGAAATAAATTTCGTCATTAAAAAGGGTTTGATTTGCATATTTTGCCCAAGCCAAAACGTCGCTAGATTCCTTTACACCTATTGTGTTATAGGTGCCATCACTTTTACCGTGGCAGCGTGTATCAATAACTAACACATTAAAGCCGGCGGCCTCATAGGGCGGCGCAAAATAATAAGAATACACAAGACTTTCGCATCTGCCAGGTAAAATTATAATACATCTGTTTTTGCCAAAATCGTAATATTCGCCATAAAGATTAAAACCGTCGTTTTGAATGTGAACGTCTTGCTTAATATTGCTGTGTGCATTGGCCCACAATATACCTTGGTCCCACATTGCTTTCTGCTCCTCGTTCTCAGGTGCCGAGCATACTCTAGACCATTTTTCTTTGTCGGTGCGAACCAGCTGCGAAACATACACTCTTTTAGATAGCGGGTAGGTAAAAATAAGCATAAAAATAATACCGCTTATTACTAGCGCCGCAAAAACTATTAAAATTATAAATAGTATATCCATACGTATCTCCAATACTGTAAAAATGCATTTAAGATATTGTATCATAAAAACCTTATAATTGCACTACTTTTTTGTCGAAAAGACTTAAAAAATGTTGCAAGCGGCATTTTGTTGTGTTATCATTATGGTGTATTTATTGTTTTTAGGAGGATATTATGTCTGATTTTGTTATTATACCTGATACTTCTTGTGATCTTACTCGCCACTTGCGTGAGAGATTTGGCATTGAAGATTATATAAGCGGTCTAGTTTATTTTCCCGATGGCCATTGTGAAAAGAGTGATTTAGACTGGGATAAGTATGATCCGAAATGGTTTTATGAGTCTATGTCTGATAAGAAAAATCTATATAAAACCTCCCTGGCTCCTACGGGCGATATTATTGATATTTTCGAGAAAAATTTAAAGCAGGGCAAAGATATTTTGTGCATAACTCTTTCTTCTGCTCTTTCAGGTACATATCAAACCTGCGAAATGGTAAAAAATATGTTATCCGAAAAGTATCCGGAAAGAAAAATAATTTGTATAGACTCTATGCGTTATTCAACCGCACTTTCAATACTTGTTATTGAGGCCGCAATTAAACGAAGCGAGGGTCTTACACTAGAGCAAACCGCTCAGTATATAGAAGAAAATAAGCACAGAGTGCATCAAATGGGCCCTATGGACGATTTATTCTTCCTTTGCAAGACAGGCAGAATTTCTAACTTTAAGGCATTCTTTGGCACCCTTGTAGGTATTAATCCTATGGCAGACTTTAACCGTCAGGGCTTAGCACAGGTAATAGGCAAATTTAAGGGCAAGAAGGCGGCTTTCGATGCAGTTATAAAATACATGAGAAAAACTGTTCAAAACCCACAAGATCAAATAATGTTTGTGGCTCACTCAAACCGTCTTGCCGCGGCAGAACTGCTTAAAGATATGATAATTAAAGAATTCTCACCCAAGGAAGTTATTATAAACGACGTAGGTATGTCTTGCGGTGCATCTATTGGACCGGGACTGTGTGCAGCATTTTATTGGGGAGAGCCAATAAGTGAAAATATGGAAAAAGAAACTGCAATTATGCAAGAAATTATTCAAAACCAAAAGTAAAGGTGTTTATTTATGAGAGAATTTGTGATTTTTGGTGACTCAACCTGTGATTTAGAAAAATCCTTGCGCCAAAAATATGGCATAGAATATGTAGCTATGAACTTTTCGGTTAACGATGTAGAATATATTGCATCGTTAGATTTTGAGGTTAGAAGCGTAAAAGAGCACTACGACGGCATGCGTAATGGCGAGCGCGTTTTTACAACCCAAGTGCCTAAAAATGTGTATTACGAAGCCTTTAAGTCGGCATTAGATGACGGAAAAGATGTTCTTTATATTTCTTGTTCTTCGGCTCTTTCAGCATCAATTAAAACAGCCATGCTTATTGCTAATGAGTTAAACGAGCAAGCAGGCGAAGAAAGAATCTTTTGTGTAGATTCTTTAATAAGTTCTCTTGGTCAAGGTTATTTATTAATAGCCGCATCTAAAAAGCGAGCCGAGGGCTTAACTGCCGAGCAGACTGCAAAATATATAGAGCAAATCAGACTCAAAGTTAATCAGTGCGGTACGGTTGAGAGTATGGAATATTTGCGCCGTGCGGGTAGGGTAAAGGCCTCCAAGGCGTTTTTTGGAAACCTATTTGGTGTTAAACCTATTATAATTTCTGATATTAAAGGTCAAAACTATGCATATAAAAAAGTAAAGGGAACATCTAATGCACGTGCAGCCATTGCCGAACATATTGTAGATGCTGCCGACGGCAATTATGAAACTCTTTTAATATCGCATGCGGATTGCGAACAAGATGCTATTTTGCTTCGTGATGAAATACTAAAAAGAGCTCAGTTTAAAGAGGTTATTTTTGGCAATATAGGTCCAATTGTAGGCGCAAGCGTAGGGCCCGGTACTGTTATAGCCTTTACATACGGCAAAGAAGTTACTGTTGAGGGGAATGAATAATAAATGCAGCAGTTTTTAGACGGAGTCACTCTAAACTACGTTTTTACAGTTGGCTACCGTAATCTAAAAAAGAATATGACTGCCATTAACGATCTAAACGTTTTTCCTGTGCCCGATGGCGATACGGGTACTAATATGGTGCACACCTTTGGTGGCGGACTTGGCGCAGTTACACAAAACAAAAATGTAAGCGATTATATGAAAGAATTATCTCGTGCGGTACTGCTTAGTGCCCGCGGTAATTCAGGTGTTATATTTTCTCAGTTTATATACGGTTTTGCCCAAGGTATTAAGGGTAAACAAACCATTTGTTTTGCCGATTTAGCCGAGGCGTTTTTATGCGCAAAAGAAGAAGCTTATAAGTCTATAATCTCTCCAACCGAGGGCACCATTTTAACTGTTATAAACGAGGCGGCACAATTTTTAAATAAAGAGGCTCACAACTTTTTAGATTTTAAAAGCGGCCTTGAGCAGCTAATTTTGTGCATGAAAAACACACTTAGTAAAACTCCCGATATGCTACCCGTTTTAAAGCAGGCCGGCGTTGTAGATAGCGGCGGTGCGGGTTTGGTGTGCTTTTTCGAAGGAATATACGCATATTTTTGCGGTGTATCAATAGATGATATTGAAACCGTAGAAGCCGAGCTTAATTCTCAAAGCACCGTTTCGAGCAGCACCTTTGGGCCTGATAGTGTAATGGAATACGGTTACTGTACCGAATTTATATTACAACTTATGAATGCCAAAACTAATATATCCGCATTTAGTAAAGATGATTTTGTAAAGCCGCTGGAGGATATGGGTGATTCAATAGTTGCCGTAGTAAGTGATTCAATAGTAAAAATACACATTCATACATTTACTCCCGAGCGTGTTTTAGAATATGCAAGGCGTTTTGGCGAGCTTGTAACAATTAAAATTGAGAATATGTCGGTGCAACACAGCGAGTCCGAAATACAAACTTCTGCACCCAAAGAAAAGGTAAAATATTCGGTTGTAACGGTGGCTCAGGGCCAGGGTATAATAGATTATTTTTACGAAATCGGCGCTAGCGTTGTTATAAACGGCGGACAGACAGCCAACCCGTCGGTAGATGCATTTTTAGAGGCGTTTGATAAGTATGACGCCGAAAATATTATTGTATTGCCGAACAACTCTAATATTATTTTAACCGCAAAACAAGCGGCCGAGCTTTATGAAAAAAGCAATGTGTTTGTACTGCCAACAAAATCAATAGTACAGGGCTATAGCGCTTTATCCATGATGAATCTTTGGGCCGACAGCGCAGAAGAACTTATAGCCGATATGAGCTCGGGACTCGAAACTGTAGTATCGGCATTTGTTACCACTGCCACCAGAGATACCGTTATGAACGGCGTTAATATAGTAAAAGACAGTTACATAGGTATAAAGAATAAGGAAATTCTTCTTTGCGATAATGACCGCCTTACTATTACCAAACAACTTATTGAACAAATAGTTAATACAGAAAACAGTGAGGTCATAATTGTATTTTACGGCAACAAGGTAGACAAAGCAGAAGTAGAAAAATTACAAGAATTTTTAGAGCAACAGTATCCTCTTGCCGACCTAGGCCTTATAAACGGCGGTCAAGATGTTTACGACTACATAATTTCACTTGAATAGGAGCTTCAATGAAAAAAATAGTTGTTGATATTTACGGTGCCGATTTAGGCCCCGAAATAGTAATAAGCGGTATAGCATGTAGTATAAAAAAACATAATATTTTTCCTGTTTTGGTGGGTGAAGGTGAACTTATACACCGCATTATGCATCAAAACGGCATAGATAATGCAAAGTACGAGGTTATACATACCACCGATTATATAACCAATAACGAACCTGCCGCTTGTATTTTTGGCGGACGCGATGAGTCGTCATTGGCTCTTGCATACAAACGCTTAAAGCAAGATGACGAATGTGTAGCACTGCTTTCTGCGGGTAATACGGGCGCTATGCTTGTTGGCTCAATTTGCAGACTTGGCCTTTTAAATTCAATTAAGTTTCCGGCTCTTTGTAGCGCATTGCCTTGCGCTAATGAAAAGTTAGTGTGCCTTGTAGATTGCGGCGCCGTTATAGACTGTACCGAAAACGATCTTGTGCGTTTTGCTAAAATGGGCAACGTATTTTCGCGTTGCTATTGTGCAGTAGAAAGTCCAAGAATCGGTATTATGTCGGTAGGTAGAGAAGCATCTAAGGGTAGTGCGTTAACACTAAAAGCATATAAATTGCTAAGTGAGCTAGACCTAAACTTTGTTGGCAATTTAGAGGGTAGCGATGTAGTATCGGGCTATGCCGATGTTATTGTGACCGACGGTTTTTCGGGTAATATATTGCTTAAGAACACCGAAGCAGTTGGCAAAAAAGCTACTGAGATAGTAGAAAAGTTTGGAATAGAAAACAGAGAACTTATAGATAAAATAAAGCAAGAGCTTATGCTGGCCTTCGATTTTAACTCAAGGGGAGCGGCAACATTTTTAGGAACCAAAAAGACGGTTGTAAAAATGCATGGCTGTGCCAACGAAGAAACCATAGTAGCATCGGTAGAACAAATTATGCGTCTTATAAATGCTAATTTTGACGAACAAATGGCTAGTGCGCTTGCTTTATAACCAAAACAAAAAAAGACAAACTTTTGGTTTGTCTTTTTGTCGTTTTATTATTCTTTTGTAATTGATGCTATAAATATTAACTGGTGCATAAAGAATCTTAATGGCAAACATATTAAATATACAATGTTAAAGATTACAATGAGCGCCAAATTAGGACAAGCAAGGCTTATTAGCAAACACATTAGCATATACACAAAGTAACTAATAATGGTATATACTGCGGTGGTTAAGTATTCTCCTAACGGTATGTGCTTTAGGCATACATATTTGTTTAGCAAAATGCACACCGAAAGTGAAATCGCTCCAACCGATGGTATAACAAAGGTAATATATTTGTTACCAAAAATTATTCCTAAAACAAAAATAAGCAGCTGTGCCACCACAAATGAAAACAGAGTACCCTTTGCAAGAGAAAATAGGCTTTTATAAATTTTAATGGTATCCTTAACGGGACTAAAGTGCGAGGAAGCATTGTTTTCTATGTAAATTGCCTCTATGGGCAGAGTGGTTATCTTAAGGCCCATTTTGGCGGCATAGTACAAAACGTTCATTTCATAGTCGTAGTTGTCTTTTTCTACATTTATAAGCCATTCTAAATTGCATATATCAAAGCCGCGCAGACCCGACTGATTATCGGACAGATAGCGGTTTGTAAGCAAGGTGTAAACAATTCTCGATAAATCGTTACCGAATCTTGAACGAAAAGGAATTTTACCCTTGCGCTGTCTAACCGTTAGCACAAACTTTTCACCTTTATCTAAAAGGTTGCGAACTTTAAGTACGTCTTCTGTTCGGTGCTGACCATCGGCATCGCAGGTTATAAAGCTTTTGCACTCGGTAAGGTTTTGCTTAATATAACGCATACCCGCCTTTAAAGCGGCTCCCTTGCCGCAGTTGTGTGGTAGCGTTACAATATCGGCCTTATCTTTTATTTTTTCAAATATGTTAGAATATTTAGGGCCGCTTCCGTCATCTACAACAACTACTTTTAGGTTGTTTAAGGTTAACTCGTCAACAAGTCGCACGAGTTCTGAGTCCGGCTCGTAGGCCGGTATTAATACCACATTCATCTATATTCCTCTAATTTAATGATTTTTCTAAAAATTCATTTATTTTTTCAATTAATTCATCGTTTGCGCTTGAATCAGAATCAAAAAGTAAATCTGTGTGACCACTGTTATTTGGGGATTCTCTAAGCAAATACTCAACATTGTTTAGGTTTAAAGTGTCTTTATAAGAATAAACTGAAAATTTGTCGGTAGGCACTTGTTTGTCATTGGCGCCATGCACTATTAATACGGGCACATCGGTTTGTGACAGAATATCGCTAGCCTTAAGGTTTACGGTCTTGCTTCCAAAAAGCATAGACTGGTATAGCCACAAAAACGGATAATTTAAATACGACAAACCGCCAACATATTCACGAGCCCCGCCAATAACGCCCTCCATGGCGCTGTTAATTGCACTAATACAAACCACTGCACTAATGTTATACTCGTAACCTAATGCGCAACAAGCGGCATATCCGCCGCGTGAGTGCCCTAAAAGTGCAATGTTATTATAACCGAATCTGTTGTTGTTTTCAATATGATTTAACGCTGCCTTTAAGTCTAACAGTTCTTGCGAAAACCCAACCGCAGACTTTCCTTCAGATTCGCAGCAACCCGTAGGGTCAAAGGCAAACACGCTCCAACCAAAATCAATAAGTTCTTTTATTTGCCACAGGTAAGAATCGGAACAAGCGTTGTGGCCCGTAGCAAGAACAATAAGAGTATTTTTTGAATTTGAAGAATCGCTTTTATATAAATATCCGCTAAGGGTGTTTTTGCCAGAGTCAAATAATATTTTTTCGCGCTGGTTTAAGGTGCTTACAAGCTGTGTAGAATACTCTTTGGTATTACAGTCGTAACGAGAAAAAATTTGATCGTAAACTATTTTTGTTGCGGCAAGGTTTAAAATACAAAAACACAAAAAAATAACAATAATGGCACAACATATCCTTTTTAATTTAAGGTTTTTTGATACCATTATTATCACCCGACTTTAATAAAGTTAATCAAAGGAGAAACAAAATGCGCTTTATACCTAATTTTAAATTTCAGATAATTAAGGACGAAAATTTTAATACAGAAATTTTAGATGTAGAAAAAACGCTTAATGAATATAAAAACACCGGCGAATTTGTTGCCTTTGATAATACAAAAATTTATTATGAGTACTTTTTAGCAGAAAACGCAAAAGCCAATATTGTAGTTGTACACGGCCTTAGCGAGTTTACCAAAAAATTTTATGAACTAAGCTTTTATCTTTTAAATCAGGGCTACAATGTGTTTTTGTACGACCAACGTTGCCACGGACTTTCGGGCAGACTTACAAAAGATAAATATATTTTACATGTAGATTCATTTAAAGATTATGCAACCGATTTAGAGCAGTTTATAGATAGCGTTGTTATTCCTACCCAAAACCTCCCCATATACTTATATTCTCATTCTATGGGTGGCGCAGTTTGTGCTTTGTATTTAAACAAGCACCAAGAAAAAATTCAAAAGGCGGTTTTTTCGGCACCACTTTTTGATCCAGTTGTGAAAAGTGTGCCCGAATATGTAGCTCGCGCAAGTGTTAGAATGTGCAAGGTTGTTTTGGGTCCTAAAAAAAGATTTTTCCAGTCTAAAGATTTTGATCCGTTTATTGAGTACAAAGAGCATTACGGCTCTAGCAAGGTTAGATTTGATTACAATATAAATTTAAGAAAAGGCAACGAGAATTATCAGTCGTCACCAATGTCGTTTAGTTGGGTTTTAGGTTCGTTAACCATAAAAAACACTATTTTAAAAGATAAATTTATAGAAAAAATCAAAACACCCATTTTGCTTATTAGCGCCGAGAAAGACACTACTGTAAAGACCGAGCCACACAAAATTTTTGCAAGCAAATGTAAACAATGCAAATTTGTAGAAATAAAAAACGAAACTCACGCGCTGCTTGCGGCTAATAGTACGGAACTTGAAAATATAATTAAACTTATTCTTGATTTTTATGCGGACTAGTACTAGCGTTGCGCTTTTTGGCGATACGTTTAGCCTCGGCAATAATAGCCCTAAACAGTGCCGCCAAAACACGGCAAAGTCGTACAATTAAAATTGTTTCAAAATAAAACGAGCTGTTATCAGAACTATAATCGCATAAAATGGTTATATCTTTACTCGAAGGTCTTATGTCTATAAGTGAGCTTAAATAACCTAAAACGGGTGACACAACAGCACAGCACTGACCATAGTCTATGGCGGCCTCGGCGGCATCGGTGTTGGCGCAAACTATGTTTAGTTTAAACACCTTTGCTTTGCAGTACTTTAAAAGGCCAACAAGCTCTTTTAAAAGATCAACAATTAAACTAAAACTTTCCTTTACGGTTTTTAAAAGGCTTGTCTTTTCAATGTTTGTTTTTAGTGAGTCTTTTTCAAGTCTTGAAATACCCGATGCACTTTTAAGAGCCTTTAATATTGGGTCGTTAGGGTCGGGGTTTTCACCAAAGGTTTTGTTTAAAATTTTATATCTAAAGTAAAGCTCACCATTTTCATCTGTTTTAATGGTAACATATATGGGCAACAGTAAAATAGCCGTAATTAAAATAATTAAAAACAGCAATATACCTAAAAATATCCACATATGTTATCACCACCTGTAAAAAAATAAAAAGGGAGAATGTTATGGACTGGTTATTTAAAAAAATTACCGATTTGTCTGGTTTAGAATACAACGTAATATATAATAATCTGTCTGAGTCCAGAAAAGCACATATAGATAAAATGCGGTTTAAAGACGACAAACTTCGCTCGCTTTTAGCAACCCATATAATAGATGAACTTCTTGCAAAGCAAGGCATTACAAATGCAAAACTTCAAGTTGCGCCAAATGGCAAGCCCGTTTTGAGTGAAAGTGAGTTTTTTATAAGTATATCTCATTCGCACAACGGCGTTGTGTGCGCTGTGTCTAAAGAATGTGTGGGAATAGATATAGAAATTATAAAACCGGTAAAAAGTGCTCTTATAAAGCGTGTTTGCACAAAGAGTGAACTAGAATATGTTTTAAAAGAGAAAAACCTAGAGCAAGAGCAAATTAGCGATTATAACACGCTTGTTAGGTTTTTTGAGGTTTGGACCTCAAAAGAGGCTTATTTTAAAAAGCACGGTACTAAAAGTATGCTTAAAACCGATACTTTATTGTTGCCAAAAGAACACGTTATAATCGATGAATATTTAATAACTGTAATGTAAAAACAAAACCCGGTTATTCGGGTTTTATTTTTTTAACTTACTGCGAATTTTACGGCGCACTTCGTCTACAAACGAAGACTGAGCTTTACCAAATGCACATTCGTTTACAAAATGCTCGCAGTTGTTGTGCAAAATATCGTAACCGCCCTGGCCAATTTTAGAACGGGCAATTTCGACAATTTTATGTTTAGGGCGCATAGCTTTTAGCTCGCTTTTGTTGGGAAAAGCAGTTTCAATTTCGCCACCATTTAAAAAGGTAAAAATGTCGGTAGTAAGCACCTTTATTTGCGATGCGTCTTTTCCAGGGTCTAAGGGCAAACCAAACTGAATTACCTCATCTTCACTTACAAAAATACCGTAATGATAATAAAAGCTAACCTTGGTTCGTATAATATCGCCGCTTTTAGTAGGTGCTATAGGCTCCCAGTTCAATTTTGTACCTTCTTTTCTATTAGACAAACTACATCTTTTACGGTTAAAAGAGAGGGAAAATCGTCGTTTGTAAACTTAATATTAAATTCTTCCTCTATAGCCATTGCCATATACAGTAAGCCTATTGAATTTATGCCTATATCGTTGCGTAGGTTTGCGTCTGGGGTTATTGTGGCAGGATCTACTTCGCCCTCAAAAACAGCAGTGCAAACCGAAATCAATCTTTGGTAAGTATCCATTTTTTACTCCTGTGTTGTATTTGCCGCTTTGCAACGGCTAAGCTCGTTTGCCAAAGCATCAGATATATTTTTTATATCTGCAGTACTCGGCATTTTTTTAGAACAGTATAATTTAGGGTCAATGGTGTTTCCAATTACTACGGTGCGCATATTATACCATTTATTTCTGGGTAGAATATGTATTGGCACAATCGGAACACCCGCTTTTAATGCCATTAAAACCGCACCCGATTTTATGGTGTTAACATTATCGTCTTTATTTATGCCGCCTTGTGGGAATATGGCCAACAAAAAGCCCTCTTTTAATTTTTGTACCGACTTATTTATGGCTTCAATATCGGCGGCGTTTCTGTCTATTTTAATAGCACCAACACCTTTAAGTAGAATAGAACGAAGTTTGCCTTTCATTACAATTTCGGCTACTAAAAAGTGTAAGCGTCTATACCAAAATGTAACACCTACAACAAACGGGTCTACAAACGAGGTGTGGTTTGCCGCTATAATGGCGCCACCTTTAATTTTGCAAGTGTACTTTTGGCCTTCGGGCGTCTTTTTCTTTATGCGCAAAATAGGTATTAGCACGGCACACACTAAACGCGCCATATCCATAGCCAAATATTTAAAACTAAATGTCTTATGCATGGTATTTTACTCTCCGGCCAGCTTTTTTAGAGCATAGACCTTTTCTTCTAACATTTTGGTAAGGGCTGTTAACTGCTCTTGAGAACTAAGCGCAGGGTCTAAATAATCGGCTATGTAAATGGGTTTGCCTATACAAACCTTTGCTCTTTTAAATAACGAGTAATTTCCAAATGTATAAATCGGTATAATAGGGGCATCGGTGCGCATAGCAATAAAAGCGGTGCTTGTTGTAAATGGCCAAGGCTTGCCGTTTATAGGCAGTCTGCTTTCTGGGAAAACACCAATTCTACCGCCGTTATCTAACACCTCTAAGCTTTCAGAAACAAAGGAAAAATCGCGGTCTTCGCGCTCTACCTTTATGCCACCCCAGGAATTAAGCAAAAATGAGAAAAATTTGCTCTTGTTATATAAAACTTCGGCCATTAGAAAGTGTATTGTTTTAAATGGGAAAATAAGAAGATACAAAACAAAATCTAAGAGCGATTTATGGTTAGACACCAAAATACAAGATTTGGGCAAGTTACTAAACCCTTGCTCTTTGTAAACCTTTGGCTTAAAAAACAAAAGTGCAGGAATAAGCCCTGTTATTTTGGTAACTGCTAAGAAAAAATTTATAAACCATTTGTTTTTCATAATATTACACGTGCTTTTCTAAATATTCACAAATTTCATTAACTGTGTAACAGTATTTATCGTTTTGCTTGTAGTCGGTAATAGAAAATTTTTCGGACAAGCGGGTTAAAACATCAAAATATTGTATACTTGTTGCACCTAAGTCATAAAAAATATGATCGGTGTTGCTTATTTTGTCGGCATTAATAAGCAAGACTTCGGCAATAATTGCTTTTACTTGCTCTGCAAAGGGTGAAGCGTCACCGTTTTTAGCAGATATTTTCATATCGGCAAAGGGGATGAGATTTACTGTGCCGTCAGCTATTTTGTTTTTTAACTGAGTGCGACTTATTTTTATTGCGGTGGGCGGACAAAGCTGGTCTTTAGTAAAGTAAAATTTCTTTATTGCTAAAGGACCTTGTAAAGAATCGTTGACCGAATAAACATAAGTCTTAATTTGCTCTAGCTTCTTATTGGTAATATAATCGTTAACCTCAATTACAATCGATAACTCTTCCGAGCCTTTTTCACCAAGGCCCAATACCGAGAATGCCTTAATAAAATCTATGTTAAATAGCTTTTCAATGGTGTCGGGATTTATGTTTTCGCCGTTTTCACCTATTATCATATCGCCTTTGCGACCCAATATAAAGTAGTGATTATCTTTGCAAACCATATTATCGTTGGTGCAAAACCAGTCGGTTAAAATCTGCTCTTTGCCATTAACTAGCTTTTTAACACAAAGCGACGAGCCCTTTACATAAAGCACACCATCGTCTGAAAGTTTATATTCTACCGAGTCAAACGGCATACCAATAGAATTTTGGTTTCTGTACTTTGGCTTGCGGCGCAGCTCTACCGAGGTAATACCAATCTCACTCATGCCGTAGCCGTTATATGTGCTGTAGCCTATGCCGTTTAAAAGTTCTAGCGCCGATTCTTTTATGTAGCTTCCGCCGTTTATGCAAAACATAACCGAGCGGCCGAAAATTTTGTCGGTAACCTCTCTTGTTAGCCATTTTGCGAGCTCGGCACCAATGCTACTTGGTAAAATGTTTTGCAAGGTGGTAGCAAGTTTTATTCCTTTAAGTAATTTGTTATATTTTTTGTCACCCTGCTCTTTTGCGGAGGCAATAACCTTTTTTTCTATTGTGTGCCACAATACAGGTACGGCAAAAATGTGTGTTACTTTGTGTCGACGGCAGGTTTTTAAAATTGTATCGGACGAATAATCGCGCAAGAAAACTAAAGTTCTGCCAAAAAACGTGAACCAAAAATATACCGCAAACAAACCAAAAACGTGGTAAAAGGGCAAAAAAGCTAACTGCTTTAAATAACCCTTATAGTGTTTGGCAATTCTGGGCTCTAACTTTATTATTTTTTCAAAATTCAAAATTTGCTCTGATATCTGAAAACCTGTATAAAAGCAAACAACCTCATTCATAGAGGTGGCTGATGATGAAAAAGCAATTTCATCTTCAAAAATACTGTTATCTAATTGCGAGTCGGAATCTAGTTCATCAACCAATATTTGCTTTGTGTTTAGCCCATAATCCTTATCGCAAACGGTGTACTCTACCTTAAGTGTATCTAAAATACTGTTGGTAAGGTGGGTGGGATATCTAAGGTTTACAAGGTATGGCTTGTTACCGCTCTTTAAAACTGCCCAAAAGGCAACTATCCAATTTGGAGAATTGTCTAGCGCTATTCCAACAAAGTTGTGGGTTGCGCCTATTTTTTCAAAAAGACCCGCTGCGGCACGCTCTATCATTACGGCCATGTCACCGTAGGTGGTTTGGGTTATTCTGTAGCCGTCGTTGGTCTCGCAAAGAATGTTATCAGAGCACCAAAACATTATCTTATAAATGTCGGCAAGGGTTTTGTTTGAATTTTTAAGAGCATCACGATTTTTGTTTATAATTTGCTTTAAGTTTTTGTTCATTTAACCGTCGTCCGTAAAAATATTTTTATTAATGGTAATCGTAACCGAATAAGCTGTGACCTGCGCCAACAGACAAAAGGCCTACGGTAAATCCAATTCCTAATAAAACTATGCTTATTATACCAAAAATTTTGCCCAAACGACTAAACACAGAGGTGTCACCGTTATTAGCGTTATTCTTAGACATTGTTAGCCCTACAATTGCGGGCGGAAGACCCATTATGGCGTATACTATACCAAAAATGAATCCTGCAGTGCCGTCTACCACAGAGAATATAGTGGTATAAAGAGTAGCTATAATAGCGAATATAAATGCCCCTGCAGACAAAGACATACCTACTATTTTCTTAGCTAGGTGTACTCTTTTAACGGGAGCGGGTTCTACTATTACTGTATTAACCGGCTCGGCATATGTAATTTGTTCTGTGGGAGCAGGGACATTCGCCGGCTCTTCAAAAACTGTTTTAGAGCCACATTGAGGGCAGTAATTTACAACATCTGATGTTTTAAAATCGCAATTTGGACATTTGTACATATAAAACACTCCTTTTATATATTTATACATAATAATTATATATTAAGTGTATCAAGTTTTCAAGTGGGTTTTATGGGGTTAAAGTCGAAAAATATTGAAAAATATATAGGTTAATAATATAATGTAAAAAACAAATGATTTAAGAGGCAAAAAATGAGTAATAACAAAGATACAAACCAAAACATTCCAATAGTTGCTATTTGCTACGATTTTGACAAAACTTTATCTCCTGATGATATGCAAGCTCAAGGCTATATACAGTCGGTGGGCTATGATGTTGATGCTTTTTGGCGTGAAACAAACGAGTTTGCCAAAGAAAACCAAATGGATACAAATCTTGCCTATATGTATAAAATGATTCAAAAAGCTCACGGTAAATTACGGTTTACCAAAGAAACCTTGCAAAATTATGGCGAAAAGGTTAGCCTTTTCAGTGGTGTTGATAGTTGGTTTGACAGAATAAATGAGTACGGCAAAGAGCAAGGCGTAAATGTAGAGCACTATATTATATCGTGCGGATTAAAAGAGATGATAAACGGCACCGTCCTTGCGAAACAAAACGTATTTAAATGCATTTATGCCAGTTCTTTTTACTATGATGAAAATGGTGAGGCTTTATGGCCCGCACAGGTAATAAATTTTACCAATAAAACACAGTTTTTGTTTAGAATAAGCAAGGGCGCTTTAGATGTAAGTGATGAGTCTGTCAACGATTCTATGCAACCCGATGAGTTTAGAGTGCCGTTTAAAAATATGATTTATATAGGCGATAGCGCTACCGATATTCCGTGTATGAAGCTTATAAATTCTTACAATGGTCATTCCATAGGCGTTTTTGATCCAAATAACAAAGATAAAACAAAAGTGCATAAAATGATGCGTGATGGCAGAATAAAATATTATGCACCCGCCGATTATACCGAAAATTCCGAACTTGATCGTCTTGTTAAAACAATTATTTCGGTTATGGCCGCGAACGAAAAACTAGAGCGAATTCATAATGATTGTAGTTTGTCAAAACGCTAAAAAGCACAAGGAGAAAAAATGGATATAAACTTATTTTTTAAAAGCGTAATAGATTCCGATAAAGCTCCCGTTGTGATTTGCAATTTAGAGCATACTGTAGTATATATGAACCCCGCATCTATTTCGCGTTATCATACCGACATTACTGGCAAAAGCCTAAAGGCTTGCCATAATAACGATTCTAACGCAAAAATTGACCGCGTAGTCGCTTGGTTTGCCGAGAGCAAGGATAATAACATAGTTTACACTTCGCGCAACGATAAAGAAAATAAAGACGTTTATATGGTCGCTCTGCGTGACGATAACGGCACACTTATCGGCTATTACGAAAAGCACGAATACCGTAATCAAGAAACCAAGTCGCTATACGCAGAAATAGGGGGATAAAAATGAGTTCTTATATCCCAATATTTCTACTGCTTATAATTATCTTTATAACACGGCGAAATGAAAAAGCAGTTTTAAAAAATATAATTAAAAAAAGGAAAACGGAGGATAGCGAAATGTTTGAACTTGCACAAAAATTTTTAAATAAGGAATGTATTATTTACACCTTTAATTCACAGTTTACAGGAATAATCAAAGAAGTTAACGAGGGCGGAATTTTGATTGAAAAATCAGGCGCTTTAGAAGCTGTAAACTTTGATTTTATTGTAAGAATACGTGAATATCCCAAAAACAAAAACGGTAAGAAAAAGTCGGTAATACTTGACTGATAATGGTGATTTTATGAACAGACCATACATAATCTGCCATATGGTAACCTCAATTGACGGTAAGGTTACGGGCGAGTTTTTAAGTAGTCCCTCGAGTGCAAAAGCGTGTGAAATGTATTACGAAATCAACCGCAATTTAAAATCAAACGGCTTTATTTGCGGTCGCGTTACTATGGAGAGCAGTTTCACAGGCGGATACTATCCCAATTTGAGTGGGTATGAGCCAAAAGAAAAGACCGATTTTATACCCGATAATTTAACAGGCTTTTATGCGGTTGCTTTTGATACTAATGGTAAACTCGGTTGGAAATCTAATAAAATTATCGACCCAGACGGCGACCCCGGTTATGACGGCGCACAAATTATTGAGGTATTATCCGAAAATGTCGACGAGCGTTACCTCGGCTACCTTGAAGAAATGAAAATACCGTACATATTTGCGGGCGATGATAAAATTGACGTTGAACTCGCACTTTTTAAACTCAAAAACATAGTAGGAATAGAAACCTTGCTGTTAGAGGGTGGAAGCATTATAAACGGCGCATTTCAGCGTGCGAATGTTATAGACGAGTTAAGTATAGTTGTAGCGCCTATTGTCGCAGATAAGGGTGACAAACCACTATTTATGGACGGTACAGCCCAAGATTTTGAACTTATTGATTCTTATACTAAAGACGGAGTTCTAGTAATGAATTATAAAAAGAGTTATAATTTAGAAGTAAAACAACGCTTCGGGAACACCGATGCCTATAAAGAACACATCGAAAAAACCGCCGATTACAATAAAGATAAATGGCAAGAGGTAAACGATGGTCTTAATGAAGTTATTGCTAAGTTTGCCGAGTGCAAGAAAAACGGTTACGCGGTCAACTCAGAAAAGGCTCAAACGCTTGTAAAAGAACTGCAAAATTACATCACCGCCAATTACTATACTTGCACAAAAGAAATTCTTGCAGGCCTTGGCAAAATGTACGTTGCCGATCAACGCTTTAAAAACAATATTGATAAGCATGGCAGTGGTACAGCCGAATTTATTAGTAAGTCAATAGAAGTGTACTGCAATTAACATTAAACCCGATGAGCTTTCGTCGGGTTTAATTGCTTTTACCAGTACCAATTAATTGGTGACAATATCAGTAAAGAAAAAGAGATTGAGAAAAGTTTTAAACAATGATATAATAATAAAAAAACTAGGAGATAAGATTTATGAGCAGTTTTGAAAATTTAAGAATAGTAGATAATTTTTATCAGACTTCACTTTTCTTTCCAATGCCAACCGTTATTATCAGTACGCTTTGTGAAGACTTAACTACAAATCTTGGTCCGTATTCGCTGGTTCAACCGTATTATGTTGCCGGTAAGGATTACTATGCTATGTTGCTTTGCTGTCGTAATTCTTCAAACACAGCGCAAAATATTCTGCGCAACGGAAAATGTACCCTTAATTTTATTGATGATAACCCCAAAACATTTAAAGAAGCGGTAAAACTTTCTTGGCCGGGCGATAAACCTAGCGAGAAGATGCCTAAATGTAAATTTAAACTTGAAAAAAGTTTACTTGAGGAAGAAACGGGCGAAGCTCGTCCTATGGTGCTTACCGATGCTATCGAAGCTATTGAGTGCACTTGGGTGCGTGAGCTTGATGGTGCCGATAAAGATATGCCCGGTGAACTTAACGGTTACGAACCTCCGTATCATGATTTCAACGGAATAACAAGCAAATTCGGAGCTCATTTTATACTTAAAATAGATAAAATTTTAATGAAGAAAAAATATAGTGATGCTATTATAAACGGTGTTAGAGCAAAGGATTTTCCTGCTCTTCCTGTAGATTACGGTTATCGCGACAGTAAAAACTTCTGGTTCCACAGAAAGCGTAGAATGAGAGCTGAACTTTTGCAAATGCGCCAGGCGAGTTTAGAATCGGTTCGTTATGCCGCAGACCGTGTTGACGACAAGGTTAAATTTACCGACGATGCGCTAAAAACTGTTCTTGCCGTTCCTCGCGTGTTTCTGCCGCTTGTATTAAGGGGCTGTGTTGATTGGGCAAAAGAAAACTCGGTTGAGTTAATCACTGCCGAGCATATGCAAATAATTAACGATAAACGTTCAAAAGAAAAGAATAAGAAATAAAAACAAAAACCGCCGAAGATAAACTTCGGCGGTTTTAATATTATTTATTAAACGAAACAGGATTTGTTTTACTCACAGAACTTTGAGGTCGCTTCTCGTCCTGCAACATAAATAAAAAAACAGCCACAACCTAAAGGTTGTAACTGTTTTTTGGTGCAATTGTTCATAACCAACTTCAATTATCTTTTTTATATTTTTGTCTTGCACATTGAGGGCAACCTGCGCCTCTGTTTCTGCTACCAACGCTAGCGCTCCACTCATGTCCACAGATTGGACATAACCACCACGCCTTGTAATCGTTTCCAGCTGTAATTTGGCTAGGAGTCAAATTTCCGTTTTTAGTAAGATGCCACTGTGCGGCAAGTAATGGATTATTATCAGCTAATGTTCCATTTTTCTCGATTGCTAAATTCCTCTTTTTTTCCGAAACAAGTCTTTTGGCACATTCAGGGCAACCTTTACCATTAGCTCTATTATTAATCCGAGAATCCCATTTATGGCTGCATTTGCTACATATCCACGATACGACCAAGTGACTTCCACGACCGATTTCCTTCGGGTCAATTCCTACATTGGAGGTATAATCCCACTCATTTATTAACTCAGGCTTTAAAGTTTGTAAATCATTTATTCCGGTAACTATTGTTTTACCGGAGCATAATGGACAGCCATTCTTGTGGTTTCTTGTGCGATCGCAAATTGTTGCTTTCCACCTGTGTCCGCATATGTGACAGTGCCAACTCACTTTCTCACCACTGCCATTAGTATAGTGCTCTGGTCCATATTCATTTTTTTCATAGTCCCAATCTAATAGACACCACTCCTTATCTATGCTTCCTCGCTTAGATATTAGAGTGTTTTTCTTCGTGATTTTCCTTTTGTGGGTAGCACAGACATTGCATCCGTGACCCTTTGTTCTGTTTACAATGGAAGATTTCCATTCATTTCCACAATTAGGGCATAACCACCAAACAATATCTGTGCTACCCGGGATAAATAAATCTGGCGTAAGTTTTCCGTTGCGTATCGGGTGCCATTCTTGGGCTATTTGTGGGTATAGAAATAGTAAAGATTCTTCTAAATTTAATGTTTTATATTCCAGAATTTCATTCTTATCCCGCCTAACATCAACAGAAGGGATAGTGTCCGCCCAAAAAGTTAAAAAATTGAGAAGTTCTTCAATGTGCAAATCTAAGAAACGATATTCGCACTTTTTGGGGATATACCAAACTCTATCTGCAGTGTTGGAAAAATCTACAAAATCCCCCTCCTTAATTCGGAAAAGTCGAATTTGATTTTCTTTGCATATTTTGTATTTTTTTTCTTCTCGGGATAAAGAGCTACTGTTGTGCCAAAAAATGCCATCATACTCAATTCCTGTTCTGATAGAAGGAATATATATGTCGAGTTCCATGCCATTATCAAAAATCTCTCTATAGCTATTTATGGCATCGGGATAAACCTTTTTTACATAATAAAAAAAGCATTGTTCAGGGAAAGAAGTACTTCTAGCTCGAGCACAGACTGGGCAATCCCCGCCCATAATACGAGCATATACCGTTTTTTTGTACTTATGTCCTTTGGGACAAATCCAATGTGCAACCTTATTTGATTTAACCGCTATTGTAGAAGGATCTATTGTGTTTTCCTCAAAATTCCATTCAGACATTAAATCAGGCCGCTGCGATTGTAAATCATTATACCCAGGAATTATTCTTTTGTTAGAGCAATAGGGACATTTTGAACCACGCGAAGCACGATGGTAAATAGATGCCACCCACTTATGTCCGTTTGAACACACCCAATTTGCCTTCTTTGCGCTCCCAAACGTGAGCTTTTCGGGGTTAAGATTTTGTTTTATATTTTCATCCCAATCCCATTCTGTCATCAGTTGAGCATTATCGCTCACATATCGTTTTTCTTTGTTTTCTGCCATAATGCTCACCTCGCTTTTGAAAGTTTACTATTATAACAATTATAGCACCATAACATTCATTTTTCAATGCAGAAGAAATAGTTTCTCTTTTGAGCCCACCGACATTTTTGCACAGTGTGAAAGTGTCATAGTAGGTTACGCGCTTTGAAAAAAGTGTGTAATAAAAAGAGCAGGGATTAACCTGCTCAAAAATAAAAATAAAAAATCGAGTGTCCATTTCCAACATTCAAGTTGGTTGTGAACACTCGATATGGTCGGAGTAGCGTTATAGTAATCACGTAAAAACCCGCATAAAAACGGGTTTTTCGCAGCCAAAAACAGTACGAAGGTCTTGTATGAGGGTAATTGCTACTCAAGACTCCTCGAATTTCTTGCTGAGATGATAAAGAAAAAGAAGACTGAAATAAAAAAGAAAAGGAACACTTGAATTAGAAATAGTATCATAAACAAACGAACACCGCCACGGAATTCTATGGCAGTGTTCGTTATTCACATTTTCCTTTTTAATTTCCATAAAAAATAGAAATCTTGTTTTTCGAGCTCGTTACCTGCGTTTAATTTTCTTTCAATTGCATCTGAAACTAGTTTGGTTAATGCTTTTGTTCCGCAAGAGGCGGTAATTATTGCTGTCGCGTTTTTAGGGATAACGGAATTCATTACACCTAATGTAACAGCTGCTGAGGTGATAAACAATTCACTAGCATTTTTTAAGAAGTTCATTTTTTTAGTACGTTCAAACATTGCATCTAATTTAGTAAAAGCAGGATATATAATATCGTCATATATTTCCTTGGCCTGAGTATCATGATTTATTCGAACATATTCTTTGGTTGCATTGTCTAATGCAATTCTATAATCGTTAAACGCATGGTATTCGCTTTCGCGCAATTTTAAAGCGGTGGGAATATCAAGTTGTTCTAAAAAAGGCATTTCAAACATTGGAAGTAAAATAGAACCACGAGTGCTTTTAGAGGTAATATCAATAATGTCCTTGTGTAAAAACTTAGATGTAATATATTTCGAATTATAAATTGAGCTTGTAAAAGTTTCGAGTTTTGAAGTGAGAAAATCTTCGTGTAAAAGGTTTTTAATTAACTTATATTTGAAAGAAAAATCATCAACTTTGCTCGGCAATGTGGAATGTTCGTTATATAAATCATTTTCGTTTTTTATGTTGATGTATGTGTCATGATCAGGAAATAATTCAGGCAAATTCTTAATTTCAACACAAAAGTCATTGAAATCTTTATCATACTCTACAACACTTACAATTGCTTTTGAAGCATATTTATTTACTAATGGTTCTAATGCAGTTAAATCCGTTTCACTACCTATATGGCGCAAAAAACAGTCTGGACAAACACCTAATTGGGTTGGTATTATTTTAGCAATATGATTTTTAATTAGTTCAGAATATAAAGAAATTAGGGAAAAATCACATATCAGTGAGTATCTATAGTCATAACTATCCTCATTTTTAATATCAGGATTAATAAAGTGAGGATTTGCAATAGAATTGATTATAAGATATATTGTATCACCATATAGACTTGCAAATTTACTAAACGTTGAAGCCCTTTTAATTTTACAACCTATTTCAACACAGCCACCGAACCCAGAAATATCCATTGATGGAGAAAAGGAATAGGGGGAATATTCCGAAATTGTCCAATCTTCATTTGCTAGCGTAGATATGTGGTCTACTAGAGTATTAATTGTATCAATATCAGTTGTAAAGAAATAATCATCAATCTTTTGATACTCTAATAAATCAATTTCTTGCAAGTAATCTATTATTTTGCTCATGTAAACACATCCTTTATTATAATTTCTAACTTATTATAACATAAAAATCTTATCTGTATAGAAAAACCTTTGAAATCCTAGAATTCCAAAGGTTTTTGGTCGGAATAGCATTATAGCAATTACGCCGAAAACTGCATAAAATAAGGGTTTTTCGCAGTCGGAAAACAGTACATATCTTATCATATTTTATAGTCGTAGTATAAAATCAAAACATATGTGTGTAACAATCAAATGATTTTGAACAGTCAAACATTATGTCTGACCGTTTCAAATCAAAAGTTATTACCATCGAAATTCAGTATGCAGTAAATAAGAACAAATGCGAAAGGTGTGATGTTATTTGCTTGTTTAATAATTTTGAATCAGTAAAATTAGACTGGAGAATGTGAAAAGTTTATATAAAAAAGAAAAATCCAAACCCGACAAATAATCGAATTTGGATTTTTGGTCGAGGTGACAGGACTCTCCTCTCCGGCTATCGAACAGTCCGCCGGACTGTTCTCCCAAACGCTTTACTCCCGTTGGTCGTAGCGTTTGGAGGTCGTTTCTCGTCCTGCACGCAAAAGAAAAAAACAGCCACGACCAAATGGTCGTAACTGTTTTTTGGTCGAGGTGACAGGACTCGACCGTCTGCTTCGCATACTACACGCTTGTCGACCCAAATTCTTCGAATTTCGGTACCCGACTGCGCGCTCTCGGCTAAAAACTTGCCGCTGGCAACTTTTATTAACGCCGAGACCTTCTCAGGTTCTCGTCCTGCTATATACAAAAATTAAAAGGAACCAACCTAAAGGCTGATTCCTTTTAATTTGGTCGAGGTGACAGGACTCGAACCTGCGGCATCTAGTTCCCAAAACTAGCGCCCTACCAACTGGGCGACACCTCGAAATATGTTGTATTAAATTTTATGCGGCTTTATTCAAATGTGCCGTTTTGGTAACCCTCTTGCGGTGCCCGGCGACTCAATACTGCCGTATTTCGCTTGCCGACCGCGGCGCTTGCGTTATGCTCGCTTTATCTCACACAGTGAGCGCTCGCAACCTCACCCAAAACTAGCGCCCTACCAACTGGGCGACACCTCGAAAGAAATTATTGCGGCAAATTTTGACCGCGACAAACATTATAAGCCAAAACTTCCGTTTTGTCAATGCTCATTATTTAAATATTGTTTTATATTATGATATCTTCAATTATGTACATAAGCTGTTTAGCGTCAAGTTCTTCGTTACCTAGTCGCTCTATTAAATTCAATACGGTTTGCTTGTGGCAAGAAATATCGGGCACAACAATGTCGTTTGATTTAAGACCGTAGGTTTTAATGCTGCGCCCTTGTTCGTCTTGAATTACGGATTTGGTTATTGTGTATTTAGCTTTGCTCATAAAGAATCACCTTTAAAATCGAATAAAATTACACAAATTGGTAATGTTATGGCAATATTATACACAAAATATGTGCAAAAAGTCAACTTATATCAACAAATACTAAAAAACATACAATAATATTACGATTATTGCAATTGCGATTTCAAAAATACGCTAAAAATCTAAAAAATATTCAAAAAATTTAATAAATCGCGCATAAAAATTGCAAATTATCGCAAAAATATTTGGCTATTTTAAAAAATAATTGACATTTTGCGGCAAATAGCGTCGAATTTGTAGTTTTTATATTAACATATAGCAAATCAGAGCGCAAAAATTTTGCGTTTGTTATATTCTTAATGCTGTTAGGTTTTTTATTTTTTTATTTTTCAAAAATCCCATAAAAATAATATAAAAAACAGCGCTTATTAAAATAAAGGAGCAGGATTGGATATAGATGTTATGCACATTAAAATATTTCATTAAAAAATATGCAATGCTGCAGGATATACCAGAACAAAAAAGCGGTTTCAAAAACCATTTTTTAATATTAGGTTTTAATTTTGCTACTTTTAGTAATCTGTATGTATTTAAAAATGCTGTTAAAAGATTACTAAAATACATTATTCCTATAAAGCCCGAAATGGCAAATTTTGAAACAAACAGCATAATTAAAATTATTCTTATCGATGAATCTAAAATGCAGTTTCTAAAGCAAATGAGTTGTTGATCTAAGCCTTTTAGCATACCGTCAGCAACGCTGTCTATATACATTACGGGCACAAGTGGCGCCAATGCACTAATAAGAGCGCCTACTTGGTTGTTTTTATAAATTATTTGTCCTAGCTCGTTGCCAATACAAAGAAACATTGCGCCTACAATAGAACCGAAGTACATTGTTATGCATATAAGTCGGTCGATTACTCTTTTTATGGTTTCTGTTTGTTTTTTTGCGGTAGCCTCGCTCATTTCGGGAATAAGCAATATAGATACAGAGTTAAGTAGTGATGACGGAAACAACAAAATGGGCAAAGCCATTCCCTTAATGTTGCCAAAAACACTAAGTGCTGCCGATGATGATAGTCTGCTTTTTTGCAGCGCTTTTGGAACTAAAATATTTTCTATGGTGCGAAGCAAACTGTTTAAATATCGGCCAGATGTAATTGGTATAGAAATTCTTAAAATCTTCTTTGTTAGTCGTAAAGGTGTTTGAAAAGGGCTAGAAGCAGAGCAGATACGGGCAAAATCATACCTATACATTACGTATAAAATAATGCACGAAACAGTTTCGGCAATGCTGTCGCCTATAATAACTGCAGCGCAAGTAAACTCAAGACCTTTGTGGGCAAATTTTATAAGCAAAAAAACAACTACTGCAATTCGGGTTATTTGTTCTATTATTTGTGCAAGTGATGGTTGCAAAGTTTTGCGTGATGCAATAAAGTATCCCCTAATACAAGAGGCTATACCCATAAAAGGCAGACTAATACACATTATTTTTAACGATAATGTGGCACGCGCATCGCCTAAAAATATAACTGCTATTTGTTTCGCAAAAACAAAAACAACTCCTACGGTAACTATGGCAAATACAAGGGTTAATATAATAGCCTTTTTTAAAATGATTTTTGCGGCTTTTAAGTTGCCAAGTGCAAACTCATCGGTAACAAGGCGCGTTACGGCAGTGCATATACCCGATGTTGCAAATGTAGCCGCAAGCACATAAACCGAGAAAACTAAGTGATATAAACCTACGCCCTCAGAATCTAATTTATCAGCTAAAAACACCTTAAAAAATATTCCCGCAACCCGCAAAAGCAGAGTGGTTGCGGTAAGAATAACAGCATTTTTAATAAATAAAACTTTTTTAATGTTAACCACCGTCCCTATAGTTTAAAATTATGAATCAAAAGACGATAATATAACATTGCAAAAACTGCAAAAATGTTGTAAAATATAATAAATATAATTGTACGGGGGAGCTTTATGTCAAGACCTTTAGCAGACCGACTGCGTCCAAGCAGTATAGAGCATGTTTACGGACAAAAGCATTTGCTTGGAGAAAACAAGCCGTTGCGCCGAATAATAGAATCGGGCCAAATAACAAATTTAATATTTTACGGCCCGTCGGGTGTGGGAAAAACCACCATTGCTAACATAATTGCCGAAAAATGCAATAAAAAGCTTTACAGATTAAATGCTACTACGGCATCGGTTTCTGACATTAAAGAAATTATAAATAATATTGCTGCAATAGATGCACCGAATGGCATTTTGCTTTATTTAGATGAAATTCAGTATTTTACAAAAAAGCAGCAGCAAATTTTGCTTGAGTATATAGAGAGCGGCGATATTACCCTAATAGCTTCTACCACCGAAAACCCATATTTTTATGTATATAACGCGGTGCTAAGCCGTAGCACGGTTTTTGAGTTTAAAATGCTAGAGCCCGCTGACATTGTACCGGCTCTAGAGCGCGCAATAGAAATTTTATCTGGAGAGAGAGCCATTAAAATTTTGGCAGAGCCGAGAATTTTACTAAATATTTGCAATGGTGCCGGCGGTGACGTTAGAAAAGCACTTAACATTTTAGAAATGTGCGTGTTGTCGGTGCCCGAAGAAGATGGCACAATTACCATTACCGATGAAATTGTTTCGGAACTTACCGTAGGTAAATCGATGAGGTATGATAAAAACGGTGATGATCATTATGACATAATATCGGCTTACCAAAAATCTATGCGCGGCTCCGATGCCGACGCGGCTCTTCACTACCTTGCAAGGTTGCTTGAGGCGGGCGATTTACCGTCGGCTTGTAGGCGTCTTTTAGTATGCGCATGCGAAGATGTAGGCCTTGCTTACCCCCAAATAATTCCTATAGTAAAAGCTGCCGTAGATACTGCGCTTATGGTAGGTTTGCCAGAGGCCAGAATACCCCTTGCTGACGCTGTTGTTTTGGTTTGTATATCACCAAAATCAAACTCGGTATATAATGCTATAAATGCCGCTGTAACAGATGTTCAAACATCGGCGCCTGCAGATATTCCAAGAACCCTTAAAAACAAACATTTTGACGGTGACGAGGTAGAAGTTAAGGGGCAGTTTTACAAATATCCGCACGAATATAAAAACCATTACATAAATCAGCAGTATTTGCCCGATAGCCTAAAAAACAAAACCTACTACCGCTTTGGCGACAATAAAAACGAACAACGCTACAAAGAGTATTGGGATGCAATAAAATCTAATAATAAGTAATTGAACAGTGTGTTTTTGCTAAAAAACACACTGTTTTTTATACAATTAATAAAAAATTGCAAGTTTTTTTAAAAAATCGTTTAAATAGCAAGATTTTTGTGCTATAATTTAATAAATTTGAGCAAAAGGTGATAAAGATGGAACGTTATGCTCTTTTTTCGCGCATAGATTTAGTTTTTAAGCAAATAAAAGACATTGACTATATAGAATATACATTGCCTAATAACTGTATAATCACCGGTTACGCCTATAAGCAGGTAGCAACATCGGCAAAGTATGACATATATGGATATTATCATTTGCAAACAGTAAACAGTTATTTTATTATCGCAAGATTTACTCCGTGTTTAGTGGGCCGCTACAGATGGGCCGCCATGTATAATGGCAAGTGTGTTGACTCGGGCGAGTTTGAAGTTTACGACAATAAAACCCCCGGCGGATTTGTTAGCGTAAGTGATGACCCACATTACTTTATGCTTTCAAGCGGGCATAGTTTTGTGCCTATTGGTATAAAACTGCAACCCCAAAAAATAGCCGACGCCGAGTATTATACATCTGAAGAATTAAATTTTGGTATAGCTCCGTATTTGCGCCGAATAAAGAATTTTGCAGAGAATGGCGGTAACCTTGTTAATATTTGTCTTACCGACCCTTTGTTTAATATTCGAACTGAGTTTAGCAACGTTACTCGCAGTGAGGCTTTCTTTAATTTGTGGCACGTTATTGAGTGTTGCCGTGAGAACAATGTGAAAGTTAAACTAACATTAGAAAGCTTTAAAACACTAAAAAATGATGCATCATTTGCCAAAAAAGATTGTCGAACAATTAAAGACATTAAAACAGGTAGAAGAATTTTAGATATAAATCATTGGCTGAACGATGACGAGTGTTTTGATGCATGGTTTAGCGAAATAGAACAGTATTTTTACAGATACTGGAATGATCCTGTAATAATGGCATTCGAATTATGGGAAGAAATGGATCTTATAGATGCACCAAAAGAAGATATTATAAAATTTTCTAATAAAGCAATAGAAAAAATAAAAGAAATATCACCCCAAAATATGGTAACCGTTGGCACAAGCTTAATGCAAAGCTTGGCAGATAATAAAAGGCAAAAAGAATTTTTAGATGCTATAAATATTTCGTTTTTGCAAACTCGCAGATTTTTAAACCGCTCTGCCGAGCTTGCAGAGTGTACGTGGTCTGCGCAGGAAATGTCGGCTTTAGCGGTAGAACGTATGGCCGTTAAAGACAAACCTATGCTTTTAAGCGGCACCGGTGCGGTTGATATTAACGGCAGTCCATTTGGGTTTTATTCTATAGATTATCACGGAATATTATTAAACGATTGCGCATTTACACCGTTTTTTAAGGGCGCAGCAGGGGTTGGAATCTTAGAGCATGTAGCAGAATATATAGAGCCGCTAAATTTGTATAGTGCATATAAGCCTTTTGCCGATATGCTACATAACGTTAAGGTACACAGACAACACTTTAAGTGCACAGAAATTACAAGAAAAAAGGCAAAGATTTATGTTTTAAAGGGCAGAAGCACAACTTTAATTTACGTGCGCGCTAAGGATGATATTTGGAGAAATCTTTTACACGACTCTAAAGAGCCATATTTAATTAGAGGAATAAAGCTGCCATCTTTTTCGGGCAAAACTGCAAGATTTTATCCGCTTTTTAAAGACAATGTATCGTCTTGTGAGATTAAATTAAGTGATAGTGAATTTACATTACCGCCGTTTAGATACGGATATTTTATAAAAATAAGATAAAATAAAAGCACTGCTATGCAGTGCTTTTTGTTTTTTCAGAATACGTTTTTATGCGTTTTTAATTCTTTTAAAAATTAAAGAGAACATAAACACTATTAAGTTTACTATTATAACGGCAGGACCCGTTTGCAGTGATAACATACATGCGGTAAAAAAGCCAATAACAAAGCAAATTACCGAAACCAAAGCCGATGTTATAACGGCCGATTTATAGGTTTTGCAAAGCATCATACCGGTAAGAGCGGGGAATATGGTTAGTGCCGATATCATTATAGCGCCTAAAAGCTTCATGCCTATAACAATTGTAATAGATATCATTAACGATACAACCGCCTGGCAACTTTTTGTTTTAACGCCTTGCGATGCCGCAAAGCTTTCATCAAAGGTGTACGAAAAAATACGGTTATATAAAACTATAAATGTTCCAATACATGCAAGACACAAAACAATACTTATTATTAAATCTTTATCGGTTAATGTTAAAACCGACGATGAGCCAAACATATTGTTGCAAATGTCGGTGGTCATGCCGGTGGTAAAATCGAAAATAACAACACCTATTGCAACGGCACTTGTAGATATAAGCGCAATGGCGGCATCACCGTTAATTTTTGTGTTTTGGGCTATTCGCATTATTAAAAAAGAGGCCAAAACAACAATAATTAGGGAAATTTCAAGCGAGAAATTTGTGAGCGATGCAAATACGGTTGGTATTGCCACCGCTAAAAATCCTACATGCGAAAGTCCGTCACCTATCATAGAAAAGCGCTTTAGCACAAGACCAACGCCAAGCAACGCTGCCGAAAGGCTTACCAAAACGCCTACAATAAGCGCGCGTATTATAATTTTGCAAATAAAGGGGTTAGTAAAAATTTCGGTTAAACTCATTTTAATGCCCCCCTAAATAGTTTTTGGCGATACTGGAATTTTTGTATTCATCGGTAGTGCCAAAAAATGAACTTGAATGGTTTATGTGCAAAATGTGTGTAGCATATTTTAAAGCGGCCTCTAAATCGTGCGATACTACTATTATGGTCATTTTGTATTCTCGGTTTAAAGTATTTATAATATCGTACATTTTAGCCGTTGCTATGGGGTCTAAGCCCGATATAGGTTCGTCTAATAAAAGTACTTTTTTTGCGGCACAAAGAGCACGAGCCAACAAAACTCGCTGCTTTTGACCACCCGAAAGAGATGAAAAACTTTTTTTCTTTATGTCGTTAATATTAAGTAGTTCTAAAGCTTTTTGTGCCTGCTTTTTTTGCTCTGATTTAAAAAAAAGACCTTTTTTGTGTGCCAAACAACCCGATAATACTACCTCAAAAACACTTGCCGGAAAATCTTTTTCTATTTGTGTTGTTTGCGGTAAATAACCAATTTGCGAAACTTTAAGGCCATCTTTAAAGGTGATTTTTCCCTCGCTGCATTCTTTTAACGATAAAAGAGCATTTACAAGAGTGCTCTTGCCCGAGCCGTTTTCACCAACAATACACAAATAATCCCCGTCGCAAACCGTAAAGTTTAGATTATCGCAAACAGTGTATGACTGGTATTTTAGCGCTACATTTTCGCAACTAATAAGCTCCATCGCACAAGGCCTCCTTTATGTTTTTAATGTTTTGCATCATTAGAGATATATAAGTTTCAGACTTAAATTCCTCGCTTGATACATTATGGCATGAGTGCAAAAGTTTTTTATTGGCACCTGTGTTACTGCAAATAATATCGGCGGTTTTTTGTGATGAGAATTCAATATAAAAAACAGTTGGAATGTTTTGTTTATTTACAGTATCTATAATGGTAGATATTGCTGTAAGTGTAGGCTCGGTTTCGCTTGAGCAACCGTCTATTGCAGCAAGGTGTTCAAAACCGTAATCCTTGGCTAAATATAAAAACGGAAAGCGATCGGCAAACACAAGGGTGTTTTGCATTTTAGTCTCGGATATATTTTTAAGCTCATTATCAAGAAAATCTAACTGCGCCGAATAATACACAAGTCGGCTATTATAATATTCAGAATTCAAGGTGTCTAACGAGCACAAACACTCGGTTATTTTTTCGCATATTATCTTAGCGTTTTTAGGCGATGTCCAAACATGGCTATCGTAACCGCCCTTTTGGTGATCGTGTATATGCTCTGTGTGTAGCGGTTCAACACACGAGCTCATACAAATTACATTAATTTCTTTGCCTAATGCACCTATAACGTCATCGGCCCAACCGTCAATGTCACCGCCTGCATAAATAAATAGATCGCACTGCTCAATTTTGGCAATATCGTTAAGGCTTGGCTCATAAAAATGACTCTCAGTGCCGGGTGGGAGAAGCATAGTTATATTGGCTTTATCTTGTGCAATTTCTCTTGCAAAATCAAAGGCAGGGAAAACGGTGGTAACTATATTCAATTTATTATTTTGTGTGTTTTCACTCGTGCAACCCACAGCGCTAAACAAAAGTGATATGCAGAGCAAAACAATAAAAAATCTTTTCATATTATTTTTCCTTCGAGGTTTTTGTTAAACATTCTTTGCAACAGCCATATATAACAGATTTTCCCGTACCTACCAAAAAGCCGTGCTCGCTGGCAATATGACGGCAAACGTCGGTTAAATGTTCACATTCCATGTGAATAAGCTTGCCACAGTCGGTGCACTTTAGGTGATAATGGTTTTCACAAGTGTCACTTAAATGTGCATACTGATATACAAAGTTTTTTTCACTATTACTCTCAAATCTTCTTATTTTTCCGTTCTTTACCAAATTGTTTATAATTCGGTATACCGAGCTTTTAGCAGGTGAATTTTCAGTTTTCCGTAGGGCATCAACAATCTGGCTAGCGGTAAAATGATGCTCAGAATTTTGCTTTAAAAAGTACAAAACAGCATTTTTTTGTTCGGTTTTATATTCCATATGTTCACCCCACGGCGCGAAATTGAGAATAATTCTCATATTTGCAAGTATAAAGCATTTTTATAAACAAGTCAATAAAAATGTAATTGATTTAATTTATAAATAGTGGTATAATGGCCTATATTTTTATTTAATAGGATAGATATAATGAATATATTTAAACATTTTAAAACTATCACCCGTCATCGTCATGCGGTAATACGGCATTGTTTTAAGGCGGGCATAGGTTTTCAGGGGCTTTTTCATGATTTATCTAAATATACACCTATAGAGTTTTTTACAGGCTGTAAATTTTACCAAAACGGTAAGCGCAGCCCTAATGAAGCCGAAAGAGAAAGCAACGGTTATTCTGCCGCATGGTTGCATCATAAGGGCAGAAATAAACATCATTTTGAGTACTGGACCGACTATAACCCCAAAGAGCGCAAAGTAATGCCGGTCGAGATGCCGCTGAAATTTGTTGTAGAGATGTTTTGTGACAGAGTAGCGGCAAGTAAAATATATCAGGGCAAAAATTATACCAATTCGCACCCGCTAGAATATTTTTTAAGGGGCAAGCCAAATAGGTTTATTCATCCTAAAACCTCAGACCTTTTAGAAAAGTTTTTATTAATGTTAAAAGAGCAGGGCGAAGAAAAAACCTTTGCATACATAAGGGCTCTTTTTAAATAAAGGCTCAAATAGTTGTTAAAATTCACTAAATATGCACAGAATATGCAAATATTCGGTATAATATGCATAAAATTAACGAAATAATGAATTTTTATACGAAATATGCTTGACATATGCATACAAAGTGGTATAATGTCTGCATATTCAAAAAACAACCAATCCAAATTAAACGGAGGAATATAAAATGAACAAAGAAAACATTAAAAAGGTAGTTTTAGCTTATTCGGGCGGACTTGATACATCAATTATCATTCCGTGGCTTAAAGAGAATTACAACAACTGTGAGGTTATTGCAGTTTCGGGTAACGTTGGTCAGGCTGACGAGCTTGAGGGTTTAGAAGAAAAGGCTATAAAAACAGGTGCATCTAAGCTTTACGTTTTAGATTTAACCGAGGAATATGTAGACGATTATATTATTCCTACCATGAAGGCTGGCGCTGTTTACGAAGATTATCTTTTAGGTACTTCTCATGCACGTCCTTGCATTGCTAAGGGACTAGTAGAAATAGCAATTAAAGAAAATGCCGATGCTATTTGCCACGGTTGTACTGGTAAGGGTAATGACCAAGTTCGTTTTGAACTTGCAATAAAGCATTTTGCACCCAATATGCCTATTATTGCTCCTTGGAGAGAGTGGGATATAAAATCTCGTGATGAAGAAATTGAGTATGCCGAGGCACACAATATTCCGCTAAAGATAAATCGCGAAACCAACTATTCTAAAGACAAAAACCTTTGGCATTTATCTCACGAGGGTATGGATTTAGAGGATACCGGAAATGAGCCTATGTACGAAAAGCCCGGCTTCTTAGAAATGGGCGTTTCTCCGATAGACGCACCCGACGTTCCTGAATATGTAACCTTAGATTTTGAAAAGGGTATTCCTGTTGCATTAAATGGCGAGAAAATGACCGCTAAAAATATTATCTTAAAGCTAAATGAGCTTGGCGGTAAAAATGGTATTGGTATTATAGATATTGTAGAAAACAGACTTGTTGGTATGAAGTGCCGTGGCGTTTACGAAACTCCCGGTGGTACCATTCTTTACAAAGCACATAACGTTTTAGAAACACTTTGTCTTGATAAAATGACAATGCACGAAAAACAAAAGCTTTCTATTACATTTGCAGAACTCGTTTACAATGGCCAGTGGTTTACACCTTTAAGAGAAGCGTTATCTGCATTTGTAGATAAAACTCAAGAAAATGTTACAGGTACAGTTAAATTAAAGCTTTACAAAGGTAACATTATAAATGCTGGTGTTTGGAGTCCTTATTCACTGTATAGCGAAGAAATTGCTACATTTGGTGAGAGTGATTACAACCAAAAAGACTCCGAGGGCTTTATTAACCTTTACGGTCTACCCATAAAGGTTCAGGCCATTGTAGACGGCAAGAAATAATTAACAAGTAATTTTTAAGGAAGAATATTAAATGTCTAAAATGTGGGCAGGCCGCACCGACGGCAAAACCGAAAAAATAGCCGACGACTTTAATTCGTCAATACATTTTGATAGCAGAATGTATAAGCAAGACATCAAAGGGAGCATGGCTCATGCTTTAATGCTTGGCGCGCAAGGCATTATAAAAAGGGAAGAAGCCGACAAATTAATAGACGGACTCAAGACCGTTCTCGATGATATCGAGAACGGCAGTCTTGCTTTTAATATGGATTGCGAAGATATACATATGTTTATAGAGCAGGTGCTTACCGAGCGTATAGGCGATGTTGGTAAAAAACTACATACTGCCAGAAGTCGTAATGACCAAGTAGCGCTAGATATGCGTATGTATTTAAAAGAGAAAAATGATGAGATTACTGCTCTTTTAAAACAAGTTATTGGTGTAATTGTAAAGCAAGCCGAAGAAAACAAGTCGGTAATAATGCCGGGTTACACACATCTTCAGCGCGCTCAACCCATAACCTTTGGGCATCACCTTTTGGCATACGCTATGATGTTACTTCGCGATGTAGATAGGCTTAAAGACTGCAAAAAGCGTACAAATATTTCTCCTATAGGAAGCTGCGCGCTAGCGGGTACTACCTTTAATACCAACCGCCGTTTTGAAGCAGAGCAGTTGGGTTTTGATGGTATTTGTTTAAACTCCATAGATGGTGTTTCTGACCGCGATTTTTGCTTAGAACTATTATCGGTATTAAGTATTTTAATGATGCATTTATCTCGCCTTAGCGAAGAAATTATCCTTTGGTCAAGCTGGGAGTTTAAGTTTATAGATTTATCTGATAGCTATACTACCGGCTCGTCTATAATGCCTCAAAAGAAAAATCCCGATATGGCAGAATTAATACGCGGTAAAACCGGCAGAGTTTATGGCGATTTAATGGCTCTACTTGCTACTATGAAGAGTTTGCCGCTTGCGTATAATAAAGATATGCAAGAAGACAAAGAAGGCGTTTTCGATGCGGTAGATACCGTAATTATGTGCCTAAAAGTGCTTGTTGGTATGTTAGACACCATGAAGGTAAATTCTTCTAACATGTTAAAGGCTGCTCAAAAAGGCTTTATAAACGCTACCGACCTTGCCGATTATTTGGTTAATAAAGGTTTACCATTTAGAGCGGCATATAAAATATCGGGTCAAATAGTAAGCGAATGTATTAAGAATGATAAGGTTTTAGAAACACTTACGCTCGATGAATACAAGCAGTTTAGCGAACTATTTGAAAACGATGTATTTAGCGCAGTAGATTTAAACACTTGTGTAGAGCGTCGCATTTCTGAGGGTGGAACCTCGGTAAAATGCGTAGAGCAACAAATTGATTTTGTAAAAAAGGAACTAACTAATGACTAAAGTTTTTATAGATGGCTCGGCAGGAACAACGGGACTAAGAATATACGAGCGTTTAGAAAAAAGACACGATATACAACTTATAACCTTACCCGAGCAGTTGCGTAAGGACACATCTGCTCGTGCAGAAGCATTAAATGGCGCAGACATAGCCTTTCTTTGTCTGCCCGATGCCGCGGCTATAGAGGCAGTAAGTCTTATAAACAACACAAATACTGCTGTTATCGACACCTCAACGGCACATCGCACTAACGATGCTTGGCAGTACGGTTTTGCTGAAATAGATAATAATTTAAATAAAATTAAGACTTCTAAGCGTATAGCGAATCCCGGTTGTCACGCAAGCGGTTTTATAGCACTTATAAAACCTTTAATAGAGAGCGGCGCTTTAAAAACCGATGCCAAGCTTTCTTGCTTTTCTCTAACCGGTTATTCGGGCGGCGGCAAGCAGATGATAGCCGAGTATCAGTCGGCCGATAGAAGCCCTCTTTTAGATGCTCCAAGAATGTACGCTTTGCCTCAACAACATAAACACCTTGCCGAAATGGTAAAGGTTTGCGGTCTTAATAATGCTCCTGTTTTTGCCCCCATAGTTGCCGATTATTACGCGGGTATGCAGGTGAGTGTTCCGCTTTTTAAAGGCGATATAAAGGCTAATATAAACGAATTAAAACAAATATACAAAAATTACTACAACGGCTCTATTGTAAAATTTGTTGAAAGTGCAGATGAAAACGGCTTTTTGTCTGCCGCAGCGTTTTCTGGACGCGATGATATGCAAATTACTATCACAGGTAATGATGAACGTATAGTATTGGTTGCTCGTTACGATAATTTAGGCAAAGGTGCCTCGGGAAGCGCTATACAGAATATGAACATATTGCTCGGCGCCAAAATTTCAGAAGGACTTAACATTTAAAGGTGGAAAAAATGCAAATTATTAAAGGCGGTGTTTGTGCCGCAAAGGGTTTTACCGCAAACGGTGTTCACTGTGGTATAAGAAAAAACAGAACAAAAAAAGATTTATCTTTAATATGTTCTAAAGAGCCCGCTACTGCAGCGGCTGTTTACACTACAAATCTTGTAAAAGGCGCACCGCTTTTGGTTACTAAAAACAATATAGCTAACGGAAAAGCGAGTGCAATTATTTGCAACTCGGGCAACGCTAACACTTGTAATGCAAACGGCATAGAAATTGCCGAGCAAATGTGCTCTTTGGTGGCGGATAAGCTTAATATATCTAAAACCGATGTTATAGTAGCCTCTACCGGTGTTATCGGACAACCTCTTGAAATTGAGCCTATTAAAGATGGTATGGATTCTCTTATAAGCGGTCTTAACGCTAATGGCAGCGACGATGCGGCACAAGGCATTATGACTACCGATACCGTTAAAAAGGAAGTTGCCATAGAATTCAAACTTGGTGGTAAAACTTGTCGCATAGGAGGTATTGCCAAGGGTAGCGGAATGATACATCCCAATATGGCAACCATGCTTGTGTTTATAACAACCGATGTTAACATATCGGCCAAAATGTTGCAAAAGGCATTGTCAACCGATATTCAAAATACATTTAATATGCTCAGTGTCGATGGCGATACATCTACAAACGATATGGTTTGTGTGCTTGCTAACGGATTAGCTGAGAATGACATTATTGAGTCTGACGGTGAAGATTTTGAAATCTTTATGAAAGCACTTAACACCGTTACAGTTCACCTTTCTCGTATGATAGCCGGCGACGGTGAGGGCGCAACCAAACTTTTAGAATGTAAAGTTACAGGCGCTAACGATTTAACTACTGCAAAAACAGCGGCTAAGAGTGTTATTTGTTCTTCACTTTTAAAGGCTGCTATGTTCGGTGCTGATGCAAACTGGGGCAGAGTGCTATGTGCATTAGGCTATTCGGGCGCTAAGCTTGATGTAAATAAAATTGATGTTTCGTTTAAAAGCGCAAAAGGCATAATTGATGTTTGCAAAAATGGCGCAGGCATAGAGTTTTCTGAAGAAAAGGCAAAAGAAATTTTATTAGAAAAAGAAATCGAAATATTAGTCAATGTAGGCAACGGTGAATATTCTGCAACCGCTTGGGGATGCGACTTGACCTACGATTACGTTAAGATAAACGGAGATTATAGAACTTAGTCCGAAAGGAATTTTAAATTTATGACAACAGATTTTTCAAATCTACAACGTGCCGAGGTTTTAACCGAAGCGCTGCCCTACATAAAGCGCTACACAGGTAAGGTAGTAGTAGTAAAATACGGCGGCAATGCCATGATAAACGAACAGTTAAAAGAGCAGGTTATGCAAGACATTGTTTTGCTCTGGCTTATTGGCGTTAAAATAGTTTTAGTTCATGGCGGCGGCCCTGAAATTAACGAGGTTATGTCTAAACTGGGCAAAAAGGCCGAGTTTGTAGACGGATTAAGAGTTACCGATAAAGAAACTGTCGATATTGTTCAAATGGTTTTAGCCGGCAAGGTTAATAAAACCCTTGTAAATCTTTTAGAGATGATGGGCGGCAAGGCCATGGGCATATCGGGTATGGACGGCAGACTTATAGAGGCCGAGATTAAAGACGAGCGTTTAGGCTATGTTGGTGAGATAACAAAAATACATATCCGCCCCGTTAACGATTTATTAGAAAAAGGCTATATTCCCGTAATTTCAACCGTCGGTTGCGATAAAATGGGTAACAGCTATAACATAAACGGTGATACTGCTGCCGCGGCAATTGCAGGTGCTTTAAATGCTTCGCGTTTAATTATGATGACCGATATTGCAGGTCTTTTAAAGGATAAGGATGATGTATCGACTCTTATCCCAGAAATCACCGTAACCGAGGCCGAAGAACTTAAAAAGCAAGGCGTAATTTCGGGCGGTATGATACCCAAAATTGACTGTTGCATAAATGCAATAGAAAAGGGAGTTAAAAACGTAATTATAATGGACGGCAGAGTACCGCACTCTATACTAATGGAGCTTTTAACCGACGAAGGTGCGGGTACCATGGTCGTGGGAGATAAAAATGACTGATATTTTCGCAAAAGATAAACAATTTGTCGCAAATACATATGCACGTTTTCCTATAAATATTGTATCGGGCAAGGGCTCTATAGCTGTCGATAACGACGGAAAAGAGTATATAGATATGGGCTCGGGCATTGGTGTTACAAGCTTTGGCTTTTGTGACGATGAATGGGTAAAAGCCGTAACAAATCAGCTTGGCACGTTACAGCATACATCAAACCTTTATTATACAAACCCTTGTGCCAATTTGGCCGAAGCCTTATGTAACAAAACCGGTTTTAAAAAGGTGTTTTTCTCAAACTCCGGTGCCGAGGCTAACGAGTGCGCCATAAAGGTTGCTAGAAAATACGCGGCCAATAAAAAGGGTAGTGATTATTATACAATAATCACACTTAACAATAGCTTTCACGGCAGAACTTTAACAACCCTAGCCGCAACCGGTCAAGATGTATTCCATAAAGATTTTACTCCATTAACCGATGGTTTTGTTTATACTGAGGCTAACGATTTTGATGCTTTAAAAAATTTAGCCGAAAGCACAAAAACTGCCGCAATTATGATTGAATGTGTTCAGGGTGAGGGCGGAGTTAACCCGTTGAATTCAGATTTTGTTACAAAAACAGCAGAGTTTTGCAAAGAAAAAGATATTATTCTTATTGTCGACGAAGTTCAAACAGGCAACGGCAGAACCGGCAAAATGTATGCTTATGAGAATTTTGGCATTATGCCCGATATTATAACTACCGCAAAGGGCCTTGGCGGTGGACTTCCCATAGGCGCAACACTTATGTCCGAAAAGGTAGAGGGCGTTTTAGGTTTTTCTGACCACGGCTCAACCTTTGGCGGTAATCCTGTAGCGTGTGCGGGCGCACTTAGTATAGTGAACCGCATAGATGATAAACTTTTAGAAGAAATAAATAAAAAGAGCGAGTATATATTCTCAGAGCTTAAAAATGCTAAGGGTGTAAAGAGCGTTAGCGGTATGGGCCTTATGATTGGCATTGAAACCGAAAAGCCCGCAAAGGAAATAGTGTCTAAGTGTATAGAAAACGGAGTACTTTGTCTTACCGCAAAAACCAAGGTACGCCTTTTGCCCGCTTTAAATATTCCGTTTGATACTCTTAAAAAAGCAGTCGAAATCATAAAGAAAGCCTGCGAATAACAGAAAGGAAACATTTATGAACTTAAAAGGAAAAAGCTTTTTAAAGTTATTAGATTTTACATCTGAGGAAATTGCATATCTTATAGACCTTGCCGCAGATTTTAAACAGAAGAAAAAGGCAGGAATAGAGCATAAACTTTGCAACGGTAAGAATATAGCTCTTGTTTTTGAAAAAACCAGTACCCGTACACGTTGTGCATTTGAAGTAGCAGCAGCAGACCTTGGTATGCACCCGGTATACCTAGATCCCGCCGGCTCGCAAATAGGCAAAAAAGAGAGCATTGCCGACACAGCAAGGGTTTTAGGCAGAATGTTTGACGGCATAGAGTACCGCGGCTTTGGACAAGAAATTGTTGAGGAACTTGCAAAATATGCAGGTGTTCCGGTGTGGAACGGACTTACTAATGAGTTTCATCCAACACAAATTCTTGCCGACTTTTTAACCATAAAAGAGCAGTTTGGAAAGTTAGATGGCATAAAGCTCGTATATATGGGAGATGCCCGATATAATATGGGTAACTCACTTATGGTTGGTTGTGCAAAAATGGGTATGCACTTTGTAGCGTGTGCGCCTAAAGAGTTTTGGCCAAATGAGGCTTTAATAAACGAGTGTAAAGAAATAGCAAAGCAAACGGGTGCAGTTTTAGAGTTTAATGAAAATCCCGAAAAAGCAGTAGAAAACGCCGACGTTATTTATACTGATGTTTGGGTATCTATGGGCGAGCCCGATAGCGTTTGGGAAGAAAGAATAAAGAAATTAATGCCTTACCAAGTAAATGCTAAGCTTTTGTCTTACGCCAAAGAAACAACTGTATTTATGCACTGTCTGCCTGCGTTCCACGATCTTAACACAACAATAGGTAAGCAGATTTACGATAAGTTTGGTATTGATTGCATGGAGGTTACAAACGAGGTAATCGAAAGCAAACAGTCGATAGTTTTCGATGAAGCTGAAAACCGTATGCACACAATAAAAGCCGTAATGGCCGCAACACTTTAATAAACCAAAAGACAGATTCGATTTAATCGAATCTGTCTTTTTTTCTCCATTTTAACGGCGAGATGTTGGTTTTGCTACTGAAGAATCTGCTAAAATGAAATGGGCTTGAAAAGCCAAGAAACTCTGAAATTTCTCCTATCGTTTTACTCGTATTTTTAAGTAAAAAACAAGCAGTATCAAACTTTAAGTTTAAAATATATTTTTTTGGAGAACAAGATGTATTCAAAACAAAAATATCGTGTAGTGTTCGCTCGCTAATATGTAGCTTTTTAGAAAGCGTAGATACATTTATTGTTTTGAGGTTTGTGTTTATTATTCCGATTGCATTGTTGAATACTGTATGCTCATTTTCGGGGGTTGTATCTTTTAAGCTAAGGTTTATTAGCGTTAGTAGTGCACTCAGAGCGGAAGACGCAGCTTTTTGGTCGCCGACAATCGAAAAATCAAGACATTTATTGCAGATTTCGAGCAAGTGCCGGTTTTGCAAAAGCGATATATTTTTGTATATATGTTCGGTATTACCCGAAAACTCAAACCACCAAAAATTCCATACGTCACCAATCGTGTTGTAATTAAAATGTTTGCCATCGGTATTTAAAATAACAACATCGCCCGCCGTAAGATTATTAGAAAATCCGTCAAATTCCAAACGTCCGTTACCTTCTGTAACAATAATAAGAATATTTTCATCTAATTTTAACGGCATATGGTGAACGGTATAAGAGCTATCGGCATCTACTTTAAAAACACGTGCGAGCTTAACCGAATCAGACCATACATCACCCAAACACGTAGCTTGTTGTACAAACATAAGAAACCTCCGAAAAATATATAAAATTCACCGAAAATGCTATGTATATTGAATTTTTTTGCTGTATTATATATTTATAATACAATAAAATCGGAGGTTTTTCAATGCATAATATAAATAATTCTTCAAATGAATCTTTAAATCCTGCGGCACAGAAAATAAGAGATTTTTATGCTTTAAAAGCAGATGCTCCTATATACAAACGCGAATTCGGATGGTATGTACTTGAACGTTGGATTAAAGAAGGGTACTTAAAGCCCATGAACGAGGTTGACGATTACGATGCGTATCTTCGCAGTGTTTTCGGATTTGATGAGCCCGCAGTTAACAGTGTGTATGGCCTAGGTTGGTGCGAAGCCGCACTTTTTCCTGCTTTTAAAGAAGAGGTGTTAGAGGACAGAGGAGCGCACGAACTGATTCGTGATTTTGCGGGCAGAACGCTTTTAGTGTTCAAAAACAGACGTCAAGGTTTTATGCCTGAATATGTTGATCACCCCGTTACCGATATTAAGTCTTTTGAAGAAAACATAAAGTGGCGGCTCGATGCCAATACTGAAAACAGAGATACTCTTTCGCGCACAGCGCTAAACGATGCTATAGACGGGCAAAAGCGCGGTAACGCTGCAGTTCAGTGCGTAATCGGCGGATATATGTATTTGCGTAGCCTTATAGGTCCGGAACGTTTGCTATATACATTTTACGATGACCCAAATCTTATTCACGAATGTATGAAAACTTGGTTTTCTTTGGCCGATACCGTTATAGCAAGACATCAGAATGAAATCTCGTTTGATGAACTGTTTTTGGCAGAGGATATTTGCTACAATAGCGGCGCTCTAATTTCACCCGATATGATGCGAGAATTTTTAATACCGTATTATACCGAGTTATACGAAAACATGAAAAAACGCAATCGTGGGCGCAAGTTGCATTTTCAGATAGATACTGACGGATATTGTAATGATGTTATAGATATTTACCGTTCGGTAGGGTGCGATTATATGAGTCCGTTCGAGGTTGCCGCAGGTTGCGATGTTGTAAAAATTGCTAAGAAATATCCCGAGCTTTTAATTAGCGGAGGTATAGATAAAAGAATAATCGCCAAGGGCGGCGATGATATTAAACGTCACCTTGATTACATAATGCCTTTTATGAGAAAGAGAGGAGGCTATATACCCACATGTGATCATGGTGTGCCCGAAGAAGTATCTTTTGAAAATTATATGCTTTACAGAAAACTGATGAACGAATATTGCGACTAAATCTGTATTTGTGTTTTTTGCAGTTATAATTTGTCTACCATAAGTAGAAAAAAACGGCTTGATTTTTAATGAATATATAAGTACAATGAATACACATATCGAATGCTTTTGTAGGTGATTTTATGTGTAAATCTATGACTGCATCAGAGCGCTTTGCAAACTTTTTAGCGGGTAAACCTGTAGATAGAGCTCCTATTATAGAGTGGGCTCCGTGGTGGCACTTAACCGTTGCCCGCTGGATAGACGAGGGCTTACCTACCCAAAAGGCCGGGTATGAAACCTTGCAAGAATATTTTGGGTTAGATAAATGCATACAAAGTGCCGTTGCAGCTTATCCGCACGAGTTGCTTAGCACAGTAGAATACGGCGGCAGCATAATTGAAAACGAAGACGATTACCACAATAAACTAAAGCCGCTTTTATTCACCCCGCCCGAAAAATTATTTCCCGAAGAATTTTTTGTAAATTTAAGATCCAACCGTGAGCGTGGCGATACTCTGCAGTTTTTTTCGGTAGAGGGCTTTTTCTGGTACCCAAGAATGATGCTTGGTATAGAAAATCACCTATTTAGCTTTTACGATTATCCCGACCTCTACAAGACCATGTGCAATGACTATGCCGACTGGCTTATAGAGGTGTTTGAGTATTTATTCTCGCGTTTTCGTTTTGACTTTATGACCTTTGCCGAAGATATGAGCTATAACAACGGTCCTATGATTTCTAAAGACCTTTTTGATGAATTCTTAGCGCCATATTATAATAGGGTTATCCCAATAATTCACAAATACAAGGTCCCCGTTATTGTAGATTCTGACGGTGATATTACCCTTGCTGTAGACTGGTATGCAAGTGTTGGTGCCGACGGCATGTTGCCGCTAGAGCGTCAGGCCGGTACAGACGTATCGGTTTATATTGCAAAGCAACCTCATATGGCGTTTATAGGCCATTTTGATAAAATGTGCCTAAAGCATGGCGAAGAAGCCATTCGTGCCGAGTTTGAGCGTGTTTTTCCAAGCATGCAAAACGGTAAGCTTATTTCTTCGGTAGACCACCAAACCCCGCCAGATGTATCTATAGAAAATTACCGCACCTATGTTCGCTTATTTAAAGAATACGCTGCAAAGGTAACCCATAAAAATAAAAACATTAAACCTTGCAAGGTTTTTGAAGAGTAATAATATGAAAGCATTAACTATAACCAAACCAACCGAAAATATAACCCTACTCAAATACCTCACAAAGCTCGGGTACATAGTATCTGCCGACTGTGCGGGTCTTGGTACTTGCGGCAAATGCAAGGTAAAGGTTGTTTCGGGTGAGTTTGTTAATGCTGACACAAACAAGCCGTATTTGCCCGACAAAGACGGCTTTATTCTTTCTTGTAAAGCACTTTTACAAAGTCAAGAGGCTATAATTGAACTACCCGACAACGCGTGTACCGATAATGCTTTTATGCACAAAGAAAGCGAAAATTTATCGGCCAAAAATTTGAGTATTGCGCTCGATATTGGTACAACTACGCTTTGTGCAGCGCTTATAGACTTAGAAGAAAAATCAGTATTAAAAACTGTGTCTGATCTTAATCCTCAAAAAAATTTCGGTGCCGATGTTATGAGCCGAATTACCGCCTCTAAAGAAAATCTTAGCGATTTACAGAGTGTTTTGCTTAGTAAAATTCGCAAAATGATATTAGACCTAACTAATGATAAAATACAAACACTTGCCGTTACGGGCAACCCTACAATGTTACACCTATTTTGCGGTATCTCGCCTTTAAAAATGGGCACATATCCCTTTACGCCCGAATTTTTAGAGTTAAAGCATTTTAGCGGTAATGAGCTTAATTTAAATGTAGAAAAAATTTATGTTTTACCATCAGCCTCTGCTTTTATTGGCAGCGATGTTACATCTGCGTTGGTTTATTTAAATATATTAGAGCATAAAAATCCTTGCGTACTTTTAGATATTGGCACAAACGGAGAAATGGTGCTTTTTACCGGAACAAATAACGGTTCTAAACTGTTTGCCACATCGTCTGCGGCAGGTCCTGCATTAGAGGGTGTTGGTGTTTCGTGCGGCTCGGGTGGAATAAACGGTGCTATAAATAAGGTTGAACTAAAAAACAACAAAGTCGAGTTTAGCACTATAAATAATGCTGCTCCCACAGGAATTTGCACGAGCGGATTAATAGATCTTATTGCAGTTTTGCTAGAAAATAAAATGTTAGATGAAACAGGCTTTCTAGAGTGCGAGCAATTTAACATTTATGCCGACCAAGACACAACAATTTTTATTAACCAAGACGATATACGCGCTATTCAACTTGCCAAAAGCGCTATAAGAGCGGCGCTTGATACACTTATTTTCGATAGCGGATTTGAGTATTCTGACATTGAAAGCATTTATCTCTCGGGCGGTATCGGTTATTATCTGAACCCTCAAAATGCCGCAAAAATTGGCTTATTCCCGCAAAGTGTTGCAGATAAAATTAAAGCAATGGGAAACACCTCACTTTTGGGCGCAGTTAACTGCCTTGTTACTCCACAAAGCATAGAAATTTTATCAGACCTTTGCAAGAAGATTTCCACTATTGAACTAAACAAATCAGAAACTTTTAATAATGCATTTATAGAACATATGTGTTTTTAGGAGTGGATTATTATAGATATTAAAAAATTAGAACGCCATCAGCGCTTTTGGCAACCATTAGAAAAGGGCGAGGGAGGCTATTTATACGTAACTTCCCCCATGTCCGATACCGAAAAGCCACCATTTATAAGAATGCCTAAAGATTTAGAAGATTACTGGCTAAATACCGAATACCGTGTTCAAAGAGCAGAGCATACTACTGCCGCGGTTTTTCACGGTCAAGATGCTATTCAGCGCGAGTTTGTAAATTTAGGCCCCGGCGTGCAAGCATCATTTTTTGGTGCACCGTATGAACTTAATTGGGACAGTGTTTGGTTTGACCGTCACCCAATAATAAAAGATTTTTCATCGCCCGTTAACCTTAATACCAACACAGATAACGAACTTTATAAGATTATAGACGAGCAAACAAGTGCACTTTGCGAAAATTCTAATGGCAGATATGCTGTGTCGGTAACCGACATTGGCGGTACACTTGATGTTCTTTTTTCCTTGCGCGGTCAAGAACTGTTAATGGATCTTTTAGATTATCCCGAAGAGGTTTTGGCGGCCATTAACAAGATTGATGACGAGTTTATAAAATATTATAATCATTTAAATGCAATTATTGAGCCTTATAACATAGGCCACACCGCTTGGATACCTCTTGTACATAATAAGCCCTGGTATCCAATTCAGTGTGATTTTTCTGTTATGATTTCTCCTGCAATGTTCGAAGAGTTTGTTTTGCCCTCGCTCTATAAAGTGTCGAAAGCGCTAGGCCAAGCGGTATATCATTTAGACGGACCAGAGCAGATAAATCATTTAGATATGATTTTATCTTTACCCAACATTCACGCAATACAGTGGGTACCTCTGCCAGACTTAAAACAACCAGACGGCAGTTTTGTTTATAATTTTGCCTCAAAACAGTCTATAGACGTGTTTAAAAGAATTCTTGCTGCAGGCAAGAAACTTTACATAATGGGTATACCCGCAAACCAAATAGAAACGGTCTTTAACGAAATCGGCTCTGACGGTGTGTTTATGCATACCGACTGTGGTAGCAGAAAACAGGCAGACGAATTAATAGAGCTTTGCAGAAAAAATTGGCTAAAACTTTAGTAATATTGCAATAAGCGACGCGGTTGCGTCGCTTATTTTTGTGCAAAAATTTTTTATTAGGTTGTTGACTTTACCACTTTATTATGGTAAAATGATAAAGAAATAAAGTGAGAGGTGAATATGTTGAGTAAAAACAATATATTAGAGTCGCAAGATTTATATAAGGCAATACTTTCTTTAACCACAGTTGAAGAGTGTAGCAATCTCTTTGACGATTTATGCACCATTAAAGAAATTCAAGATTTAACCCAACGCTTTGCCGTTGCAAAAATGTTAAAAAATGGCGCGAATTATCAAGAGGTTTCTAAGGCTACGGGGGCTAGTACTGCAACAATTTGCAGAGTAAACAAGTGCCTAATGTACGGTAGCAACGGTTATAACAATGTTCTTAGTAAACTTGAAAGCGGAGAAGACAATGCAAATTAATAACACATTATTACAAAACGGTGAAAAGGCAGTTTTTGCTTTACGCGGTCTTTATAATTCCTACGGCTATGCTCAGTATAAAATGAGCAAGTTTGAAGAGTACGATTTTTACGCCAAAAATAAAGACTTTCTTATATCTGAAAACATAATAACTTTTACCGACATTGGCGGAAAGCTTTTGGCATTAAAGCCCGACGTTACACTATCTATTGTAAAAAATGCAAACCTTGCCGAAGCAGAAGTAAAAAAGGTTTATTATAATGAAAACGTTTACAGGGTAAAACGCGGAGATAACTCTTTTAAAGAAATTATGCAAACAGGACTTGAGTGCATAGGTAATATAGATAATTTCTGTGTTAGTGAAGTATTAGAGTTGGCTATAAAGAGCCTTGCCGCAATATCTGACGATTTTATTTTAGAGGTATCTGACCAGAGCATAGTTTTAAGGGTTATAGATATGTTAGAGGTATCACCAAATGCCAAACTTAAATTAATAAAACTAATTTCTGAAAAAAATACCGATGAAATAAACGAGATTTTGGTACAAGAAAACGCAGATAAAACCGCCTCTTCAATATTAAATACATTGGTTAAAAGTTACGGAAAACCCGCCGATGTTTTAACCAATTTAAAGTGTATTAGCAATGACCTTGTGCTAAACGAATTAATCGATAATCTGGCAAGTATTTTAAACTCGGTAAAATCTAGTAAGATACGCTTAGATTTTTCTGAGATTAATGATGTGAATTATTATAATGGCATAGTTTTTAAAGGCTTTATAAATGGCATACCCACAAGCGTTTTAAGCGGTGGACGCTACGACCCGCTTATAAAGAAAATGGGTTACAAATTCTCGGCCATAGGTTTTGCGGTATATTTAGATTTACTTAGCGAACTTTCTAAAGAGCCTGAAAAATTTGATATAGATGCAGTTGTTTTATATACCGAAGACAGTGATTACTCTGTTTTACAGGAGCAACTTAATACCTTAAGAGAAAACTATCAAAGCGTTAGCGCTTTAAAAACAATTCCAAAAAGATTAAAAATTAAAAAGCTTTATAAGTTAAGCGGTAAGGGGGTAGAACTCATTGAAAACAATGCTTAATGTAGCTCTACCAAAGGGCCGTTTGGGAGAAAAGGTTTATAATATGTTCGAAAAGGCAGGTTTTGACTGCCCATCTATAAAAGAAAACAACCGCAAGCTTATTTTCGAAAACGAAGAATGTGCCGTTCGTTACTTTTGGGTAAAGCCAAGCGACGTTGCAATTTATGTTGAGCGTGGCGCGGCAGACATAGGTGTTGCGGGTAAAGATATTTTGCTAGAATACACACCCGATGTTTACGAACTTTTAGACCTTAAAACAGGAATTTGCCGAATGGCAGTTGCGGCTAAAAAAGACTTCCGCGATAATTTACAGCGTCCTTTAAAGGTTGCAACCAAGTTTACAAATATTGCAAAGAATTACTACGCATCTATCGGCCGTGATATTGATATTATACATCTTAACGGTTCTATAGAGATTGCACCCATTTTAAATTTAAGCGATGTTATAGTAGATATTGTTGAAACAGGCACTACACTAAAAGAAAATAATCTTGAGGTGTTTGAAACCATAGTACCAATAAGTGCAAGACTTATTTGTAATAAATCGAGTTTTAAGTTTAAAAATGAGCCTATAGATAAACTTTTAAAGAGTCTTGCAAGTCAGGTAACACAGGAGAAGTAAAATGATAAAAATTTTAAAATACGGCGAGGTAGGCATTGATGAAATTTTTGCCCGCGCCGAAAACACAGTAAATGTTGAGGACATTGTTGCTAAAATTTTAGAAAACGTAAAACAAAACGGTGACAAAGCGCTTTTTGAATATTCAAAGCAGTTTGATAATGTAGAGCTAGATTCTTTACTTGTAAGCGCTCAAGAAATTGATGATGCGGTAGCTAAAGTAGATAAAGAATTTTTAGATATTTTGCAAACCGCTAAAGATAATATATCTGCTTTTCACTCAAAACAGGTCAAAAACAGTTTTATTATTAACGACACTAACGGCGTAGTTGTTGGTCAAAAGGTAATTCCGGTAGAAAAGGCAGGTCTTTATGTTCCGGGTGGCACAGCCGCATATCCGTCAACCGTTTTAATGGATGCTATACCGGCCAAAATTGCGGGAGTTAAGCAAGTTGTTATGGTAACACCTCCGTCTAAAGACGGCAGTGTAAATAAACACATTTTGGCTGCCGCCAAAATTGCGGGAATCGATAAAATTTATAAGGTTGGCGGCGCTCAGGCCATTGGTGCATTGGCTTTTGGTACCGAGAGTATACCCAAAGTTGACAAAATAGTAGGCCCGGGTAACGCCTTTGTTGCTGAGGCTAAAAAACAGGTTTACGGTACAGTTTCTATTGATATGATTGCAGGCCCAAGTGAGATTTTAATTATAGCCGACAAAAATTCTAATCCCCGTCATTTAGCGGCAGACCTTTTATCTCAATCCGAGCACGATAAATTAGCATCGGCAGTTTTGGTAACTGAATCTGAGGATCTTGCAAAAAAAGTAAGTGACGAATTAGAAAAGCAAATACCTTTGCTTTCTCGTAAGGAAATAGCCAGAACATCTATAGACAACAACGGCAAAATCATAGTTGTTGAAAATATAGCCGATGCAATAAGTCTTTCTAACCAAATTGCGCCCGAGCACTTAGAATTAATGCTAGATAATCCGTTTGATTATTTAGACTCTGTTTATAATGCCGGCTCGGTATTTATGGGTCGCAACTGCCCAGAGGCTTTGGGCGATTATTTGGCAGGTCCTAACCACACATTACCCACAAGCGGTACCGCAAGATTTTCAAGTCCGTTATCTGTAGACGATTTTATTAAGAAAACACAGTACACCTATTACACAGCCGATGCTTTTAAGGCGGTGGCTAAAAAGGTAGCCTATTTTGCCGAACGTGAGGGTCTAGAAGCTCACGCAAAAAGCGCTTTAAGTCGAATAGAGGAAGAATAATGAGCAAGTTCTTAAAACAGTCCTTTTCACAACTTGTACCCTATACTCCGGGCGAGCAACCAAAGGACAATAAATATATAAAGCTTAATACTAACGAATCGCCTTTTCCACCATCTAAAAAGGCAGTAGCGGCGGCAAAGAAAGCAGCAAAGAAATTGCAGCTTTATTCTGACCCCGAATGTTTAAAATTAAGAGAAAAGCTAGCCGAAATTTATGGGGTAAAAAAAGAGCAGATAATAGCCACCAACGGCTCAGACGAGGTTCTAAATTTTGCCTTTATGGCCTTTTGTGATGAAAACACTCCGGCCGCCTTTGCCGATATTACATACGGCTTTTACAAGGTGTTTGCGGCGGTTAACAATGTGCCGTTTACACAAATTCCGTTAAGTGATGATTTTACTATAAATGTAGACGATTATTTAGGAATAAATAAAACTATTTTTATTGCAAATCCTAATGCACCTACAGGTATTGCCTTAACCCTTAGTGAAATAGAAAAAATATTAAAAGCTAATCCAAACAATATAGTCGTAATCGACGAAGCATACACCGGTCTTGGTGCCGAGAGTGCGGTGTCACTTGTTAATAAATACGATAATCTGCTTGTTACAATGACCTTTTCTAAAACGCGCTCAATGGCGGGAGCAAGACTTGGCTTTGCAATAGGCAGTAAGGATATTATTAACGACCTTAACACAGTAAGGTATTCAACCAACCCGTACAACGTAAATTCTATGACCCTTGCCGCAGGCGTAGGTGCGTTAGAAGATCAAGAGTACACAATTAAAAACTGCAAAACAATTATGCAAAACAGAGCATATACCACGCTAGAACTTAAAAAACGCGGCTTTAGCGTGTTAGAATCGTTATCAAACTTTGTTTTTGCAACACACCCAAAGTTTAATGCAAACGAGCTTTATCTTTCTTTAAAACAAAACGGAGTTTTGGTGCGTCATTTTACCGATGAAAGAATAAAAGACTATAATCGCATTACCATAGGCTCAAAAGCCCAAATGCAACAGTTTTTTAAGGTTTTAGACACAATAATGCAAGGAGAAAAATTATGAGAACAGCTACAATAAATCGCAAAACCAACGAAACCGATATATCTTTATCTCTGAACCTTGACGGCAAGGGTGAGTCTAAGATAAACACAGGTTGCGGCTTTTTAGACCACATGCTAACCCTTTTTGCGCGTCACTCAGGTTTCGATTTAAACGTTACTTGTGTTGGTGATACTTATGTAGATTATCATCACACTGCCGAAGATATTGGCATTTGTCTTGGTAATGCTTTTTGCGATGCGCTTAATAATAAAATGGGCATATGCCGTTACGGAGATATTACCTTGCCTATGGACGAGGCTTTAATTTTAGCGGCGGTAGATATTTCGGGCAGAGCATATTTGGGCTACTCTCTTAATATTCCGTCATTTAAGGTTGGCGATTTTGATACCGAGCTTGTAGAGGAATTCTTCTTGGCTTTTGTAAGAGAATCAAAAATAACTCTACACATAAAACAACTTAGCGGCTCAAATTCTCACCACATAATAGAGGGCGCCTTTAAAGCGGTAGCAAGATCTTTAAGAAAAGCCGTTAAAATTGATGCCGATTTTGCCGACTGCCTACCCTCTACGAAGGGAGTTTTATAATGGTTGCCATTATAGATTACGGTGTAGGAAATTTATTTTCTCTAAAAAGTTCTTTGGCGTTTTTAGGGGTAGATACCGTTGTTACAAGTGACCCTGAGCAAATTAAAAAAGCCGATAAAATAATTTTACCCGGTGTGGGTGCTTTTGGAGATGCCGCCGATAGATTAAAACAAAGCGGACTTGACAAGGTTGTAATAGACGAGGTAAAAAAAGGAAAACATCTTCTTGGCATATGCCTTGGCATGCAGCTTTTGTTCGATAAAAGTTATGAATACGGCGAGCACAAAGGTTTAGGTCTTATAAGCGGGTCGGTTATACCTATTGACCCTACAAACGATAACCTTAAAATTCCGCACATTGGTTGGAATGCGCTAAAGTTTAAGGGCAAGAAAAGCCCAATTTTTAAATATTTAAAAGACGGTGATTTCGTCTATTTTGTTCATTCGTTCTATGCGAGCGAGTGTGATGAAAATATTATTGCCACCACTCACTATGGCAACGAGCTTTGTGCCGCGGCGGCAAACAAAAATGTTTTTGGTTGTCAGTTTCATCCCGAAAAAAGCGGTGAGGTAGGTCTTAATATTTTAAAAGCATTTTGCGAAATGGGGGAGAATGAATGTTAATTTTTCCTGCTATAGATTTATTTAATAAAAAGGCAGTTCGTCTGTTACACGGCGATTATAATAAAATGACCGTATATAGCGAAAATCCTCTAGAGGTTGCAAAAGACTTCGAAAAACAGGGTGCAAAGTGCATACACCTTGTAGATTTACAGGGTGCAAAAGACGGCACAACACCTAACATAGATATAGTAAAACAAATTGCCGAAAACACATCACTGTTTATAGAAATAGGTGGCGGAATACGCAGTATGGATACTGTAGATAAATATCTATCTTTAGGGGTAGATAGGGTCATTTTAGGTACCGCCGCATTAACAAACCCTGAATTTTTAAAGGCTGCAGTAGAAAAATATGGCGAAAAAATAGCCGTTGGAGTAGATATTAAAGACGGCAAGGTTGCAATTCGGGGTTGGTTAGAGGTAACCGAAACAGACGCTAACGACTTTTTAGCAGAACTGCAAACTAAAGGTGTAAAAACGGTAATTTGCACCGATATTTCGAAAGACGGCGCCATGCAAGGCACGAACAGAGAACTTTACAAGAGTATGTCTGAGACACTAGATATAAACATAATAGCCTCGGGTGGAGTTACTAATTTAGACGATATTGCTTCTTTAAGACAGTTATCGCTCTATGGTGCAATAATAGGCAGAGCTTATTATACCGGTGCTATAATTTTAAGCGAGGCTTTAGAGGTGGCAAAATGATAACTAAACGAATAATTCCTTGCCTAGATGTTAAAGACGGCAGGGTAGTAAAGGGCGTAAATTTTAAAGGGCTAAACGATGTTTCGTCCCCGGTAGAGCTTGCAAAATATTATTCTGAAAATGGTGCAGATGAGCTTGTGTTTTACGATATTACCGCATCGAGTGAGGGCAGAAAGCTTTTTACCGATATTTTGTGTAATGTGGCAAGTACCATTTTTATACCCCTAACAGTAGGCGGCGGAATAAATACTCTAGACGATTTTGACAGAGTGCTAAAATGCGGAGCCGATAAAGTAAGTGTAAACTCTGGTGCCATAAAAAATCCTCAGCTTATTGCCGATGCAGCCAAGCGCTACGGAGACCAATGCGTAGTTATTTCGGCAGACGTAAAGCGTGTAGACGGTGAGTTTAAGGTTTTTGCCAAGGGCGGCCGAGAAAACACCGGAATGGAGGCAATTAGCTGGATAAAACATTGTGTCGATTTAGGCGCGGGCGAGGTTGTGCTAAATTCTATAGATACCGACGGCGTTAAGGGCGGCTTTGATTTAGAGATGTTAGATAAGGTTTGCAATGCTGTAAATGTTCCCGTAATAGCTTCTGGCGGTGCGGGAAATATAGACCATTTTGTGCAGCTTTTTAAAACTCTGCCAAAGGTAGATGCCGGTCTTGCCGCATCTATATTCCATTTTGGTGAGGTTAAAATATCAGAACTAAAACAAGCGCTTAAAAATAATTCAATACCAGTTAGAATATAATAGGAGAATTAAAATGTTAAATATAGATGATTTAAAGTTTGATAATAACGGGCTTATTCCTGCCGTAGTGGTAGATAGTGTTTCTAAAAAGGTTTTAACCTTAGCATATATGAACAAAGAAAGCCTTAAAATTTCTATGGAGAAAGAGCTAACATGCTTTTTTAGCCGTTCAAGAAACGAACTTTGGCTAAAAGGGGAGACTAGCGGAAATTATCAGCATATAGTATCTATTACTGCCGACTGTGATTACGATGCTTTGGTAGTAGAGGTTGAGCCAGATGGTCCTGCTTGCCATAAAGGTACATTTTCTTGCTTTGAAAATGAGTTATTTACAGCCCGTGGTAAGCAAAGCTTTTCGTTAAGTAATCTTAAGGACCTTATAACCGATCGTAAGGACAATCCAAAAGAGGGCTCATACACCAACTATTTGTTCGATAAAGGACTGGACAAAATTCTTAAAAAGGTTGGCGAAGAGTGTACAGAGGTTATAATTGCCGCAAAGGCAGACGATAAAAAAGAAACTATTTACGAAATATCCGATTTAACATATCATCTACTTGTGCTTATGATTGAGATGGGTATATCACTAGAAGATATTCATAAAGAACTATCAAGCCGCCATGTTATAGACCACAAGGTTAAACAGGAGAAAATGACAAAATGATTTTAGAAGACTATCATCTTCATACCACCTTTTGCGACGGCAAAAACACTCCTGAGCAAATGGTACAGGCAGCTATAAATATGGGTTTAAGGCGCCTTGGTATTACGGTGCATTCCTTTACTGATTTTGATACAGAGTATTGCATTGCACTAAACCGCATTGATGAATATAAAGACGAAATTGCACGACTTAAAGAAAAATACAAAGACAAAATAGAAATTTTTTGCGGAATAGAGCAAGATATATATACCACCATAAAACCCGATGGATACGATTATATAATCGGCTCGGTGCACTATGTGAAGAAAAATAATGAGTATATAACGGTCGATTTAGAAAAGGAATTGCTAAAAGAAAAAATAGCGCTTCATTATAATGGCGATTTCTATGCCTTTTGCGAGGACTATTATGCATTGGTAGCAAGCATTGCCGACACAAATGCTAACATTATAGGTCATTTTGATTTAATAACCAAATTAAACGGCACTGGTGATTTGTTTGACCAAACAAACGAGCGTTATCTTGCAGCCGCAAAAGCCGCCGCAGATGTATTACTAAAAACTAACAAGGTGTTCGAGGTGAACACGGGCGGAATTTCGCGCGGTTATATAGACCACCCATATCCCGATATCCCTTTGCTTAAATACATAGCTAAAAACGGTGGAAAATTTGTTTTAACAAGCGATGCACATTCATGTGAGAATTTATGCTTTCAGTTCGACAAGTGGTCAAAAGTGTTAGACGAAATTATTAAAATCAGTTAACAAAAAGCAAGAAAAAAACAAGGTAGAATTTCTACCTTGTTTTTTATTTTGTCTATTTATTATTCTTCAATTTTTGTGGGCCAAATTTTCTCGCGGAATACAAATAAAACTACTGCACCGCCTATAAGTAAAACCCCGCCTGCTACAACAAATACTATCCACCATTTAAATCCGCCCTCTTCGGCATCTTTGTCGGTATCAGATGTATCTGCAATGTCGTTGTTTGTTAGCTCGGAATTAATATCTTCAGTTTCTTCGGCTGCGTTACAGAATCTGCAAACTCCATCAACAAAGGTGTGGGCAACAATTACTTCTCTTTCATTACCGCATGCCTCACAGGTTGCATCACAATCACCTAAATAGGTGTGTCCCGGAGCGGCAATAGCCTTATGACCGTTTATGTATTTATTGCAGTCGGGGCAATATTTACCCTCGGTGTAACCATCTAAATCACAACGCGGCTCTTCCGCAGGAATGGTTTGTATATTGGGGTGTTTACAAGCTGTGTTGGTGTTTGTAGGTTTGCTTGTGTTGTTGTTTTGAGTGTTATTATTTTGAGTGTTGTTTTGTGTATTGTTATTATTATTCGGTGTGTTGTTTTGAGGTTGCGAGGGTGTGGTGCTACCGGAAGGAGAACCCTTAGCCTCACCTGAAGGTGTTGTGTAATTATCAGGAATTTCAGCATCAAAAAGAACAAATACAAGCTCAGGGTAGTCAACAAATACATTTCTTGTGCCTGTAATAGATTCTACCGAGTCGTTTCTACCAAGCTCCCAGGTGTCAACCGGGTCTTCTGCCATCCATTGAAGTAAAATTTCCTTGCTTTGAATAACACCTGTAGAGCCCCACATATAACTGGTGTTGCCCCAACGAACATATGTATAGAGCATCATTCTTGCACAGTCGCCGCGCAAATCGTATTGACCTTTTGCAAAATTATTCGGGAAAAAATAACTGCTGTTGGTTGCAGTGCCATATGCCTTATTACTACGGCTTGTGTTCTCGCTAGACGCAGATGGACGTACAGTCATAATATCTGTTGCTTCGTTTCGGTCACCGTTATCAACACTCTTATAAGCGGTTTTACTCTTAGGCCAGCAGTGCTCGCGGTTCCAGGTCTTGCCTGCATCCCAAGAAGGACCTATGCCAGAACCGGAGTATAATGATGATATTTGGGTGCTTGTTTTAGCACTGTTTTGGCAGTCGGTGTAGGGGGATAGATAACGAATCTCGCCGTAGCTTGTAAGGGTTTTGTGATTAGACTTCATTAATTCTTGAAGCTCTTTATAAAGTGCACTAGAAGGAGTTTGGCTTAAATTACTGCTACCCGCAAGTGCGGCAAGTTCGTCGTAAGAAGTGTCATTATCAGCATAGAAAGTAATGGCATTTTGCGAAAGAAAGGTTGCATCTTGCTCACGTGTGCCCCAGTTTTTAATAATCTTTGAGTATGAATTATAGTTTGCGTAAACGTAATCGACTGTCTGTGCGTTTACTAGGGTTGTTGTGCTGAATAATAGACCTACACATAGAATAAGCGCCATTATTAAGCTAAGCGAACGGGTTAATTTAATCTTCATTTTTTTACTCCTTAAAATTTAATTGGTTAATTTATGATAAAATATTGGTTTTACATGTGAATTAAACAATAGGGACTAAAGTTTCTTTAACTATCTTAGCAGATTTTGACTTTAGATGCTCTGCTACATATGTGCCTTCATAGTAGTAGATTGTTGCAGATGTATCGTAGGTTAAACCGCCGCTTAGTCTTGTTATAGATGCAGGTAGTGTTACTTCTTCG
>JAZQEI010000021.1:0-119413 GCA_045538935.1 Acutalibacteraceae bacterium | reverse complement strand
ATAACGGTTTTCGGTCTGGCTTTTATGACGCTGTTTTCGGCAACCATTATCGCAAAAGACAGAGGAAGTTCCTTGCTTCAGCGTTTATATACAACACCACTGACTCCGATGGACTTCATTCTCGGCTACACTTTGCCTATTATTCCGATTTCTATCGCTCAATGTGTTATTTGCTATGTTGCCGCAATCCTTCTCGGACTAAATATTACGGTGAATATTTTATATGCTGTTGTATTCATTATTCCTGTATCTATCCTCTACATTGCTTTAGGACTCCTTTGCGGAAGTGTGTTTACCGATAAGCAGGTTGGCGGCATTTGCGGTGCTTTGCTTACCAATCTTTCAGCGTGGTTGTCGGGTGTTTGGTTTGATCTTGACCTTGTAGGAGGTGCTTTTAAGAAGATTGCATATGCACTTCCGTTTGCTCATGCAGTAGAGATGGAACGGGCTATACTTGCAGGAGATTTTTCAGGGATTTTTCCGCATCTTTGGTGGGTGCTTGGATATGCTGCCGTTCTGCTCGTATTAGCGGTGTTGATGTTCCTGCGACAGATGAAAAAACAGTAATTATCTAGCTTAGAGGATACATGTTTCTTTGCTCAACAATGTAAACACCCTTAAATTTTTACGACAGATTTTACGACAAATGGGACAAAGATATGCCGTTTTATGACAGGTTATGTCTTGCAATGAATGCAATTTGGATTAACGAAGTCAGAAACTAGCAGGATAAACAAGGTTATAGTATTTATTCCGCCCCAATCCCCACGATGAAACCCCTGGACTAAATAACAAGTTATAAGAACTTATAAGAAGATATAAGAATTTCCCCAAATCTTCTTACCACAGTTTAAGTAAAAAGGACTATGACTTTTAATGTCATAGTCCTTTTTGTATGTAACGGCAGGTGTTAAAATTCATCGAGAATATATTGCTTTGTTTTCAAATCAACCATAAAAAACTCCTCTGCGGGAACGGGGTCGGTTTTATAATCAACAAGTTTGGCTCTCCGTTTTTCCAACGGGTTTCGTTCTTCCCATTCCATAAAGGCAAGTAAACGTTCTTTGATTAAGGACTTATTTGTCCATTCTTCGCACCATTGCTCAAAATCGCACAACACCTTTTCGGGCGTGGTTTGTTCAATCTGTGTCATCCAATGCCCATAAACCAATTCTGTGGGTAACAACGAATTGACAAAAACACCAGGTCGAATATAATAATTTTCTTTCGAATAGCAACTGCCTTGAATATAAAAGCAAAGAGTAAATTCTCCGATGTCTTTCGTCCATCGCTTGTTCTTTTTCTTGAAGCCATTTGCTTTTAAGTATGGTTTTGCATATTCAATTAATTGTTCTTCGGGCAAAATGTGGTGCATATATTCACCCTCCTTTAATATAAATTATTTTACCACAATTTTACCACAGTTTCAAACCAAATTATGAAAAGTTATAAGAAGATATAAGAACTTGCTTGGTTTCGTTGGTTTGTGAGGGTAAGATATAAAGGGTTATAAGAACCTATAAAACTTTTTTAAACCCATTTTTAACGTCTCACCACAATGAAACCTCTTGACTAATAAAATCAACACCCTATGGCCGAAAAGTCATAGGGTGTTTTTTTGCCGATATGCTTTACATTTATTACAAAAAGTGTTACAATGTGTCTTGCGCATTTATTGTTTAAAGGAGAAATAAAATGAAAAGGATTTTATCCGTTTTAATGGTACTTTGCATTGTGCTCTGTATGGTTTCTTGCAGCAACAACGAAAACACATCGTCGCAAATTACAAGCGATGATTACAGCTCCTCACAAATTGAAGATACCCAAGCATCATCAGAATCATTAGAATCCACAATCTCTAAAAACGAAACATCTAAAAAAGAAAGCAGCCATAAAGAGCAAACATCTACTAGCAAGACAAACACATCTGTTAGTAACAAAACATCGGACAATTCCTCAAAAAGCAACACCATTATTACTACTTCAAATACGCCTACCAGCAAAATTAATTATAAGCAAGCCACCGACACCGACAACAACGTTACGGTTGACGGTGAAGGCACAGTAAGTATAACAATACCAAAATGGTTTTTGTTGAAAACTGAGCCTGATTATAATTACCAATTAACCGATGAAGAAAAAAACACGTATAATTTTACAAGTGTTACTAAAAATGCCGACGGGTCGGCCACTTATAAAATAGGCTATAACGATTATCACCGCTTTTTATTATTATCAAAAACCAGCGTAAACGCTGTTGTTAACAAATACAAACACAATACATGGTTTTCTAAAATTGATTCCGATACAGGCTATAACAATATAAAAATTCACACCAAATATAATTCCCTAGAAGATTTTGACAGCGACTTTGGTGTTTATATAGCAACGTCGGGCTTGCAAACAACTTTTTATCAGTATATGAATTATAATTGTTCGGTTGGCACAACTATTACAGTCTATAATAAAGATGACGTTGTTTTGCAGACCTACAAATTCCCCGATCTATTAAAATAAACTATAATGAAAACACCCTATGGCCGTAAAAAGTCATAGGGTGTTTTTTGTATTAGTTATATTAAAACTTAAGCAAATTTTAATTTACTTTTTTAGCACCTTTTTGCACCAAGTGCGCTTATTGCACTTAGGGCACATTAAATAGCGGGTAGTTCCCATATGCATTGCATTTAGCGCCTGTGAATAGGTAGGAATAATCTCGTAGCCGCAATTTTTACACTTATAAGCGCCAACACTTACCTCTAGCTTTAATGCATAAAAACAAGGTATTAAAAATACTATGCAAATTCCAAGAATTGCAACAAGCTGCCAAACACCTTCGGGTATAAAGAACGCAACCATACATACACCTGCAAGTAAAGCTATAATGCTTACTCCCATAATTATCCACATACAAGTCCATATTATTTTATTTTTTTGCTCTGTTTCTTTAGCCATATTGAGCAAAAGTTGTTCGTTTTTTACATTATTGTTTTCCACACTTATTTTCTCTCCACTTAATAATTCATTTACATTGATTTTTAAAATATCGCAAAGCTCGAGCATAACCGAGGAATCGGGCATTGATTTCCCGGTTTCCCATTTAGATACCGCTCTATCGGTGATATTCAATTTTTCGGCCAACTGCATCTGAGTTAAATTCAACTCTCTTCTGCATTTGGCAATAAATCTTCCAATTTTAACCTGATCCATAACCTGCCTCCTTTAATTTTTATTATAGGCATTGTTTAAAAATAATCTACATACCATTGGTTGAGTGGAGAAAAATCAACCGCCAATATGGTAAAAGTAAACGAAAAAATATTTTTGAATAAATTATATCATTAAATTCTAATTAGCAACAGCTAACAAACGCATTTGATATATTGCAATATAAAAAATATTATGATATCATAATGTAAAAATTTAAGTTAAAAAGGAGCCCATTTTGAAAACTGAAAAAAATATTTTAATAGCATTTATTTTAAACCTAGCCTTTTCTATTTTTGAATTCATAGGCGGTATTTTTACCGGTAGCGTTGCTATTATTTCCGATGCCATACACGATATTGGCGATGCAGTAAGTATAGGTATATCTTATTTTCTTGAAAAGAAAAGCAAAAAGCAACCCGATAAAACCTATACCTATGGTTACACACGTTACTCTGTAATAGGCAGCACAATTACAACTCTTATTCTTTTATTTGGCTCAGTTATGGTAATATACAATGCAATAATAAGAATAATTGAGCCAACACAAATAAATTATAACGGTATGATTATTTTTGCAATAGTTGGTGTTATTGTCAATTTTTGTGCTGCAGTTTTCACTCACGGCGGTGGTTCTCTAAACCAAAAAGCAGTAAATCTGCACATGTTGGAAGATGTGCTTGGTTGGATAGTAGTGTTAGTTGGAGCAATAATTATGAAGTTTACTGATTTTGCTCTTATTGACCCAATCATATCAATATGTGTAGCAATATTTATATTCATTAATGCCATTAAAAACTTAAAAGAAGCACTTGAAATTTTTCTTGAAAAAGCTCCAAAAAGCATTGAAATTAACGAGATTGCAGAGCATATTTTAAATATTGACGGTGTAACAGATGTACATCACATTCACATTTGGAGTATGGACGGTCAAAACAACTATGCCACTATGCATATTGTAACCAATTCCGACCATCACAAAATTAAAGAAACTGTACGCAAAGAATTACTTGAGCACGGAATTGGTCACGCTACACTAGAACTTGAAAATGAAAATGAACATTGCCACAATGAGCACTGTAGTATAGAATTTGGCAATGTCACCCACCATCATCACCATCACCACCATCACCACCATTAAACAATTTATTGGTATCTTGCACTCTTGACAAAAAGTACACAATTTTATATACTATAATAGTTATATTATCTTTAAAGGAAGTATTGCTTTATGAAAATAATTTACAGCGATGGCACCGTTGCAGAATGCCCAAAGGACGAAGAACAACGAGTTATTCGTCATACTGCTGCACACGTTATGGCTCAGGCTATAAGCCGTTTGTATCCCCATGCAGATTTTGGCTATGGTCCTGCTACCGAAAAAGGTTTTTATTACGATGTTGATTTAGGCGATACTAAGCTCACCGATGAAGACCTTGTTGCCATTGAAAACGAAATGCGCAAAATCGTAAAAGAAAATTTGCCCATTAAGCCGTTTATCTTAGATAGAGAAAAGGCTGTTGAGTTAATGACTCAACGCGGTGAAAAATATAAGGTTGAACACATTGGCGATTTAGCCGAAGATGCTGTAATAAGCTTTTATCAGCAAGGCGATTACATAGATATGTGTACAGGCCCTCACCTTTGCTATACAAAAGCATTAAAGGCTTTTAAAATAACACAACAATCGGGTGCTTATTGGAAGAACGATAAAGACAATAAAATGCTTACCCGTATTGGCGGTATTGCTTTTAGCACACAAGAAGAACTTGATGAATACTTAAGGCTTCTAGAAGAGGCCGAAAGACGCGACCACAGAAAAATCGGCAAAGAAATGAACCTATTTATGCTTTGCGACGAAGGTCCGGGCTTCCCCTTCTTCTTACCAAGAGGTATGGCTTTAAAAAATGCTCTTATAGACTACTGGCGCGAAATTCATACACGCAGCGGTTATGTAGAGGTTTCTACACCTCTTATTATGAACCGTCGTTTATGGGAAACCAGCGGTCACTGGGACCATTATAAAGATAATATGTATGCTACAAAGATCGATGATGAAGATTTTTGCATTAAGCCCATGAACTGCCCCGGTGGCGTTATGGTTTATGCAAGTCAACCTCACAGCTACAAAGAACTACCTTTAAGAGTTGGTGAGCTTGGTCTTGTTCACCGTCACGAATTAAAAGGCGCTCTACATGGCTTGTTTAGAGTTCGTTGCTTTACTCAAGACGATGCGCACATATTTATGCGTCGTGACCAAATTTCTGATGAAATCGTAGGCGTTGTTAACCTAATTAACGAGGTTTATTCTAAGTTTGGTTTTGAATACTTTGTAGAACTTTCAACCCGTCCTGAAGACAGTATGGGTAGCGATGCCGACTGGGAGGCCGCAACCGAAGGACTAAAGAGTGCTCTTGAAAAGCTTAATATGCCTTACACCATTAACGAAGGCGACGGCGCTTTCTATGGCCCGAAAATTGACTTCCACCTACGCGACACCCTAGGACGTACATGGCAATGCGGAACAATTCAGCTTGATTTCCAAATGCCTATTAACTTTAACCTAGAGTATGTAGACGAAAAGGGCGAAAAGCAACAGCCTATTATGATTCACCGCGTTTGCTACGGTTCTATAGAGCGCTTTATAGGAATTTTAACCGAGCATTTTGCAGGTAAGTTCCCCGTTTGGCTTGCTCCTTTACAGGTTAAGGTATTAACTCTACCCGGTATTGACGAAGAGTATGCAAACAAGGTTTACTCAGCCATTAAGGGTGATAAAGTACGTTGCGAAATTGATTTAAGAAACGAAAAAATCGGTTATAAAATCAGAGAAGCACGTCAGGTAGACCGCGTTCCGTATATGGTTATTATAGGTAAGAATGAAGTTGAAACTAACACAATTTCTGTTCGTTACCTTGCAACCGATGAAACTGTTAACATGACTTTAGATGAATTTAGAGCCATGTTAAACAAACAAATTACCGAAAGAATATAAATTTTAGTCCGCCGAATGTTCGGCGGACTTTTTTATGTTTTACAAATAGTTAATATATAGTGCTTGAACAAAACTTTAGTTTTTGGTATAATAATTACCGATTTAAATGTATAGAGGTATTTTAAATGGAAAAAATCAAAAAATGGATAGAAAACTTTTGGTATTACCATAAATGGCATTTTATTTGTTGGCTATTAGTTGCAATTGCTATTGTTTTTTGTATAGCTCAATGTGCATCTATAAAGGAATACGATTATAACATAGTATTATTCACCTATACTGAATTTCTAGATGAACAAAAAGAAAAAATGGCCGACTATATAGAAAAGTTTGGCGAAGATATTGACGGTGACGGCGAAGTAACGGTAGGTTTTACCGATTGCTCGTACGATAAATCAAACACTCCCCCACGCCTTGCCGAAGCCAGAATAGGTAGATTACAGTCAACCCTCATTGCCGAGCCTAATACACTTTTATTTTTAACCGATGAAAATTCATTTGAGTTTTTAAATGGTTTGTTTGAAGGTGGATTATTTGCCGATATTGGTTTAAGCCATAACAACGGCAAAGCGGTTGTGTTTGGCGAGGAATTTTATAATAGCACAATAATTCTTGATGATATCACTTTACCCGAAGGACTGCATCTCTCGCGCAGAGCCGAAACCGAAACAGTCACATACACAGACGACTTAGAAGCAGTTGCAGATAATCTTCTTAAAAAACTTGATGCAAACGAAAAATAAAGCCTTTAAAAAGGCTTTTATCCGCTCGTGGCGCAGCTGGATAACGCAGCAGATTCCGATTCTGAAGAACGGGGGTTCAAATCCCTTCGAGCGGGCCAATTATTAAGGAGCAGTGTCGCAAGATACTGCTCCTTAATAATTTTTCTATATAACGAAGGGATTTGAAACGACCTCCAAACTCTGCGAGCAAAGCGAACAAAGAGTTTGGGAGAACAGTCCGGTGGACTGTTCGATAGCCAGAGAGGAAAATCCCTTCGAGCGGGGCAAAACGTCTTGAATAGTTTTACAAATTATGCTATAATTAGTAAAAGGAGTTGATTTGTATGAAAGAGCTTATTGCTGCGCTTGAAAAACATTCAAAACTGATTTTAAATACAGAAAGATACATCTGGAATCATCCCGAAACGGGATATAAAGAATATAAAACATCTGCATACATGGCAGATGTTTTTCACACGCTTGGTTATGATCTTGTTATGGCGGAGGGAATTACCGGATTTTATGCAGTTTTGGATACTGGAAAACCCGGCCCTGAGATTTTGATTTTAGGAGAATTGGATTCCGTTATTTGTCCGGAGCACAAAGATGCCGACAAAGACACCGGTGCTGTTCACGCTTGCGGACACAACGCGCAGTGTGCTGCACTTGTTGGTATTGCGGCGGCATTAAAGGAACCCGGTGTGCTTGATAAGCTTTGCGGAAAAATTAGGCTTTGCGCTGTTCCGGCTGAAGAGCTTTTAGAAATCGAATACAGAAAAGAATTAAAAAAGCAGGGCAAGATTAAATATTTTGGAGGTAAATGTGAATTTTTGTCAAGGGGATATTTCGACGGTGTCGATTTGGCCTTTATGGTACACACCTCCAATAAATTTTGCGTTGAACAAGGATATATCGGATTTTTAGCAAAACAAATTATATATAAAGGAGTTGCAGCACACGCAGGCGACGCACCTTGGGATGGAAGGAACGCACTTTATGCGGCAAGTTGCGGCATAAATGCTATCAATGCCATTAGAGAAACCTTCAAGGAAAGTGATATTATAAGGGTTCATCCTATTATTACAAATGGCGGATCCATAGTAAATGCCATTCCTGCCAAAGTGATTTTAGAAAATCAAGTGCGCGGAGTAAGCTTTGACGCTATTTGCAACGCAAACCACAAGGTCAACCGTGCGCTGTGCGGTGCGGCGCTTTCTATTGGAACTAATGTAGAGATAATCGACATACCAGGTTATGCTCCGCTTGTAAACGATAAGAATTTAATTCAGATAACCGCTCAGGCGGCGCAGTTAGCTATCCCTGAATACAAATTTAGCATAGAAAGTGCCTTTTGCTCCGGAAGCACCGATATGGGCGACCTTAGTTGCATTATGCCGGTTGTGCATCCTAACGCCGGCGGAGATACAGGCAGCGCGCACGGAAGCGACTATGAAATTGCAGACCCTATTGCAGCTTGTGTAGCAAGCGCAAAGCTACAGTTGGCAATGTTACAAATCCTTCTTTCTGACGGTGCAAGAAAAGCAAAAAAAGTTATTGATGAATTTAAGCCTGTCTTTGCATCAAAAGAGGATTATTTATCCTACATAGATAGCCTTAACTCCTCCGGTGATAGAATTAATTATAACGACGGAGCCTTAGTACAGGTTAATATTCAATAAGCCGTTGACATTTAAAGGTTCGTAACAGCAATAAAGAAATGGGCTGTCTCACTAAACAAGTGAGGCAGCCCATTTCTTAAAATTTTTAAAAACTGCTTGACAATCATAATACTTCGTGATATGATGTATTTCGTTATGGGAGGTATGGTATGGACATTCAGTTAAAACGCGGCCTTTTAGACGTATGTGTGTTGGCCGCCATTAAAAACGAAGATTCCTACGGCTACAAAATTATTAAAGACTTAAAACCTTATATCGAGCTTTCGGAATCTACCCTTTATACCATTCTAAAGCGCTTAGAAACTGCCGACATGTTAACCGTATATTCTTTAGAGCACGGTGGCAGATTAAGAAAGTATTACCATATTACTCCAAACGGACTTAAGCGCATTGATGAGTTTAAAGGTGATTGGTCAGAAATTATGTCTATTTATAAATTTGTAACCAAGGAGGACGGCAATAATGAATAAGCAAGATTTTCTTTGTCAGTTGCGCAAAAGTTTATCGGTCTTACCGCAAACCGAAATTGATGAACATATAATATTTTACAGCGAAATTATAGACGATCGTATTGAAGAATGCCTAAACGAAGAAGAGGCTTTGGCGCAAATAGGCTCACCCGAGCAAATCGCAAAGCAAATTTTAGCCGACTCCAATCACACCAATACTACAAACAAAAAAGCCAAAAGACACCTAAAAGCGTGGGAAATTGTGCTTATAATACTAGGCTTCCCTCTCTGGTTTTCCTTACTTGTTGCCGCTTTTGCCGTAGTTTTAGCGTTATACTGTTGTTTATGGTGTGTAATAGTGTCTTTATGGGCAGTATTTGCCGCATTTGTCGGCTGTGCTTTTGGCTTAAGTTTAGGTGGCGTGGTTTTAGCTATAAACAGCAATGTTGCCACAGGTTTTATTCTTATAGGTGGAAGCATTGTTTGTGCCGGACTTTCGATCTTCTTATTTTTGGCCTGTAAAGCGGCAACAAAAGGCGTATTATTGCTTACAAAAAATGTAATAAAAAAGTTTTTTGCTAAAAAGGAGGAATCCTTACAATGAGTAAACAAATAAAAGTATGGCTTATTATCGGTACTGTTCTTATAATAATTGGCAGTATAATTTTTTGTGGAGTGATGATTATGCTTAACTTTGACTTTACAAGGCTTTCGACCAACAAATACCAAACAAACAGCTATGATATTACGGAAAACTTTAAAGACATAGCAATTTTAACCGATACCGCTGACGTAACCTTTATAATGAGTGATGATGATAAAATCACCGTTACCTGCTATGAGCAAGAAAATATGAAGCATTTGGTATGCGTTAAGTACGACACCCTCTTAATCTCATTAGACGACAATAGAAAATGGTATAAATATATTGGCATAAACTTTAACTCACCAAAAATAACAATTAGTATTCCTAAAGGTGAATACGGTGAGCTTAACGTTAATTTAAGCACAGGTGACGTTAACGTTCCAAAGGAGTTCACCTTTAAAAACATTGATATTAAGGGTAGCACGGGCAGTATAAAAACGCAAAGTTCGGCAACCCAGAACATTAAGCTAAAAACCAGTACAGGTCATATTTATGCCGAAAACATAACTGCAAATACAGTCGATGTATCTGTTTCTACGGGCAAGGTTAATTTAAAAAATGCTAAGTGTAAAAATCTTATTTCCACGGGTAATACAGGTGACGTTAATTTAGATAATGTCATTGCCGATGAGAAATTTTCAATTACACGTAGCACAGGTGATATTAATTTTAAAAACTGCGATGCCACCGAGATTTTTATAGAAACCGACACAGGTGATGTCACCGGCAGTTTGCTTAGTGACAAGGTATTTATTACTCATACCGATACAGGTAAAATTAGCGTTCCAAAAACCACCACAGGCGGTAAATGCGAGATTACAACCGATACCGGCGATATAAAAATAAATATAGCTGCAGAAAACGTTCAACAAAATAGTGATATAGACAAAATATTAGAAAGAATCAATAATACTAAATCATATAATGCTTCTATTAAAAATACAGTTGATATTGAAGATTTTACTAATTTCATTAAGCAGCACACCGGATATTTTAGTATAGAAGATTTCAATTCCAAATATTATATTGAGTGTTTGCGCAAACCACGTACCAATGTGTTGTACAGCGTTCATAAAACCGACAACGACGGAATAATATATGTCTTTTTCGCAGGTAATGATAGCGAAAAATCATATCACTTGATTTGTTGGTATGATGTTGAGGAAAATTTAAAATATAAAGACTTTAAATCAATTAAAAGCGGTGTTAGTACAATTGAGGATGTAGAAAAAATAGATCCTGCAGCAAGCGTTTATAAAAAACTTATTGATGATTCAACATTGCGTTTTGAACATTATCTAAGCAACGGAATAATGCGAGTATTATATAAAAAGGAAAACGGCAAGTTTTTAGTTGATAAAATTGAGTTCTCTAAAAAATTCATATCCGACAGTGTAGGCTATTCTGACGGAAGCGGCTTTGAGGCAAAAATTCTTGATATAGATTTTATAAAGTAAAATTTAAAGGGATCGTATAAAACATACGATCCCTTTAGTTTTAAGCAAAAAATTCTCTTAAAGAATCTAAATATCTTTCCGGCTCGTAAAGATAACAAAGTCCATGACCCGCATCTTTCATAGTTACAAGCTTCTTTTTACTGGTACAAGCATCGTAATTTATCTGACTCATTTGGCAAGGCACAAAATCATCGCTTTCACCATGAAAGAATATTACGGGCACCTTACAGTTTTTTAAGGCCTGCTCGGGCGAATATTCTTCAATATTAAATCTGCCGTAAAGACGCGCTCCAAGTTTTACGAAGAAATATGCTAAATCCACAGGCAATTTCATTTGCTTTATAACCTTTTTTATAATATCTTTGGGGCTATTGTATCCGCAGTCTGCAAGCACGCCTATAACGTTTTTAGGAAGCTCATTTCCCGCAGCCATAAGAACGGTTGCCGCTCCCATAGAAATGCCGCAAAGAATAATCTTTACGTCACTACCAAAATGCTCTATTAAAAAATCCACCCAACACAAGCAGTCTTTATGTTCTTTTATGCCAAATGTTATAACGTTGCCCTCACTTCGTTTGCTGCAACGCTGGTCAACTATAAAAGCACTGTGTTCTAGCTTAAAGCAGCGTTGCACTCCACCAGATAAATCTCTGTAAGCGTCTCCCCTATACCCGTGAAACATAAGTTCAATGGGTGCGCCCTTTTTATATTCATAAAATTTACCGTAAAGCTTTAATCCATCAAAGGTAGTAATGGAAAAGAGTTCACTTTTCATCTGCTTGGCCTCATTGGTCCATTTTTCCATACTATCTCTAAACTGCTCGTAAATTTCACCCTCAGGGATACTGCTTTCTTCATAAGCGCTTGGATCACAACTTTTAGCGTAAAATGCAATTTTAAAGCAAATATACGCAATTATCAATGCGGCTATAACCACAAAAACTATAATTCCCAAAAGTATCCATAAAACAGCCATAAAATCAACTCCAATATTATTATAACATTAAATTCCAAAAATTTACAACTATATCACAATAATTTAAAATTTTTTAATATGTTTGCCGTCTTGCTTTTTAATATTTGCTATGTTAATATTTAATGTAAAGGAGCTGACAAAATGCATGTTGTAATTGCTATTGATTCTTTTAAGGGCAGTTTATCTTCTTTACAAGCCGGAAATGCCGTAAAAGACGCTGTATTAAAGATTAATAACGGCTCAACTGCTATAGTTTGCCCTATTGCCGATGGCGGTGAGGGCACTGTAGATGCTATGTGTACGCTTGACGGTGCAAAAAAGGTAACCGTAAATGTTATGGGGCCTTTGCAAGAACAAGTAACTGCCGAATACTGTATTTTAAGTGATAATACTGCGGTAATAGAAATTTCTGCAGCGGCAGGCATTACTCTGGTGCCTCAAAATTTACGCAACCCACTTAATACTACCACCTTTGGTGTTGGGCAGATTATAAACGATGCTTTAAATAAAGGCTGCAAAAATTTTATAATCGGTCTTGGCGGCAGCGCTACTAACGATGGCGGCACAGGAATGCTTAGTGCTTTAGGTTTTGAGTTTTTAGATGAAAACGGCATACCTATTAAGTTAGGTGCAAAAGGACTTGAAAATTTAAAAACAATATCTGCCAAAAACGTTAATCCTTTAATTTATAAATGCACGTTTAAGGTAGCGTGCGATGTAACAAATACTCTTTGTGGACCTAACGGTTGCAGTGCGGTTTTTGGTCCGCAAAAGGGTGCAAATGAAGAGTCTATACAAAATATGGACCTCTGGCTTAACAATTATGCTCTTCTTGCAAGTGATGTAACAAATAAAACAGATGCCTATATGGTTGCGGGAACCGGTGCAGCTGGTGGACTTGGCTTTGCATTTTCTGCTTTTTTAAATGCAAAGTTAGAATCGGGCATTAAAATTATTTTAGAGCAAATAAATCTTGAATCATACATAAAAAATGCCGACCTTGTTATTACAGGTGAAGGACGCTTAGATTCGCAAACCGTTATGGGAAAAGCTCCGTTTGGTGTAGCGCAGCTTGCCAAAAAGTACGGCAAAAAGGTTATTGCTTTTGCGGGCTGTGTAACCGACGAAGCCACTATTTGCAATGAGCACGGAATAGATGCATACTTTCCCATTATACCGGGTGTTATCAGCCTAGAACAAGCGCTCAATACTAACAATGCCTACCGTAATTTAACCAACACGGCATATCAGACACTACGACTTATTAATTTAAAATTTTAAGAGGCTAAAAATGGAAAATCTATTAAATTGCGCTATGGATATTGGCGAACAAATGCTAATATCGGGTGCAGAAGTACACAGAGTTGAAGAAAGCATTAAACGTATTTGCTCTAGTTTTGGAGCAAAGCGCACAGATGTATTTATTATAACCAGTAGCATGGTAGTATCTATATTTACTGCCGACGATAAATGCTACACCCAAACTAGACGAATTTTAAATTCTTCTACCGATTTTGAGAAATTACATAAATTAAATGAGCTCTCACGAAAAATTTGTTCTGAAAAATTGAGCGATCCCGAAATAATAAAAAGTGAGCTTAATAAAGCAATCAACTGTAAAACCTATCCATTTTGGCTTGAATGTATTTGTTACTCGGTTATTGCAGGTGCGTTTACTGTATTCTTTGGCGGTGGCGTAATAGAGATGCTTGTATCGCTGGTTATAGGCGCTATTGTTCGATTTGGCATTGCGTTATCTGAAAAAGCTATTACAAATCGAATATTCTCTAAATTTTTCTCGTCTGTAATTGCTACTGCATTTGCATTTGTCGCCGTAAAAATGGGTTTTATTTTAAACGCCGACAATGTAATCATAGGTAATATTATGACACTAATACCCGGAATCGGTCTTACAAATGCCTTACGCGACTTGTTTACAGGTGACAGCATTGCAGGTCTTTTACGCTCAATTGAAGCCATTCTTATAGCTCTTGCCATTGCAGCCGGATATTTCCTTGTAGTTGTTTTAGGAGGGCTTGTATTATGAAGAACGAAATTATTCAAATTATAATGGGTTTTATAGGCTCTTTAGGCTTTGCCGTGCTCTTTAATATACGCTCAAAGCGCCTTGTTTTTGCGGCACTGGGCGGACTATTATCGTGGGGACTATTTGTATTATTTAGTTTGTTTTTAAAAAGCGAACCGTTAAATTACTTTTTAGTTGCCCTTATTATATCTATTTATGCAGAGATTATGGCGCGCGTTATAAAAACTCCCACAACCACATTTATTACTACATCACTTATTCCGCTAATTCCGGGTAGTTCGCTTTACTATACTATGGCCTACGCTTTTCAAAGCGATATTAACAACTTCTTCACCAAAGCGGTTTACACCTTGCAATTAGCATCTTGCTTGGCTCTAGGAATTATTATTGCAGTTACCATAGTGCAGATAATTACAAGATTTAAGGCTAAAAAGACGACCTAATGTTAACAAAAAATTTATAAGTACCATTATTGAATTTATTAGAACATTGTGTTATATTTATTTTAGAAAAATTAGGAGGATAAATAATATGTCAAAACAAATGATTAGAACATTATCCGTTGTGGCTGCCGTTTTATTGTTGTTTGTATTTGTTGCAGCAAACAGCTTTACTATCGTTGATGCAGGTCATACAGGCGTTGTAGTTACCTTAGGTAAGGTTAACGAGGGTGTTTTGCAAGAAGGTTTGCATCTTAAGGCTCCGTTTGTTCAAAAGGTAGTTAAAATAGATAACCGTATTGTAAAACTAGAGGTTGCTACCGAGGCTTTTTCTAAAGACCTTCAAACCGTTGAAACCACACTTGCAATTAACTATCGTGTAGATACAGCTAAGTCTTACAGCATTTATAAAAACATTGGCGCTAACTACGAGCAGGTACTCGTTGCTCCTGCAGTTAATGAGGTTTTAAAGGCAATAACTGCACAGTATACCGCAGAAGAAAGCGTTACAAACCGTTCACTTATATCTGATGGCTTAATAACAGGACTTAATGATAAACTAAACAACATCGGTCTTTATATTACCGATGTAAATATTATTAATTTTGATTTTTCCGAAGCTTTTATTACTGCTATTGAAGAAAAACAGGTTGCCCAACAACAGCTATTAAAGGCCGAAACCGAAAAGCAGACAGCTATTACAAACGCCGAAGCAGAAGCAGAAGCCATTAGAATTAAGGCCCAGGCTGAGGCTGACGCTAACAACACAATTAAGGCATCGCTTAATGATGATGTTATTAGATCTAAATTCTACGATACATGGGATGGTAAATTACCTCAGGCCATGGGAACCGATTCTATTATTACAAGCATAGACGGTGCCGCACAATAACTAAACAAAAAATCCCACTCATATGAGTGGGATTTTTTAGTTTTGATAGTTAATTTGCTGGTTTAATATAAGATCATAACAAACAAGATTTGTCTGGTTCAAGTCTTCCCTATTCATGTCTACACATGTTATTTGCGAGTTTTCGTAAGATGTGTAATAAAGAAGTCCTTTATCTAAATTATAACAACTCGAATATACCGTTATAACTTGTTTTTGGTTTGGCAATCTAACACTGCCCCGTGGCACCGACACTGAATTTAAAATATGAAAAAACTGGCTAACACTTTCTAATTCAGATTTACCGCAAACCGAATTACTTGCAATATACGCCGCTCTCACAAACCGAGATGCACTCGAACAGTCCCCCGGCAAACCAACCGCTCCCATTCCCCTACTGTAATGGTTTAAATCTAAGCCCTCACAAAATCTGTTTTTAGGTTCATTCGGTGTAAGGTTTATAAAATTAACCAAATTAGTTAAATGCCAATCAAACGGCGGATTATTTGTGAGTACGCCCACTTTGTTTTCATATATTTTTAAGCCGTCTTTCAGTGGCTCTACTGTTATGGTTTTTTCTTTGTCTGAGATTATCCAATGAAGCGGTGTTGATTTATAATCGTCGTTAAAGTTTTTACTTGTTATATTTACATTTTCTAAGAGTTTTACTGCATCGCTCACACTGTGACACTGTGCCAAAATAAACGGTATTAGTTCAAAGGGTGCTAAATTTATTTTATCGGCCTTAATGCTAGAATATTGGGCATTATTAGGAAAATTAAGCCCTGCTATGCCCAAGCCCTTTTCGTTTACGGCATCGTAATAAAGAGGATAATTATTAACCACTGTTGCTATACCAATTATGGCATAATGATTTGTATTTTGAGGCCTATCTAAAAATTCAAATACAAAGTTTCTGGGGGTTATAACTGCTTGTTCTGAGTACGAATACTCTAAATCTAATGTTCTACCAAAATAATGTGAAGACGTTATTAAATTTATAGCAGTACACAAAAAAATCACCTTTCAAAATAATAAAATTTTTCGTCCTCGTTTGTTTTATTAAAGCCGCAAGAAGTTATCATGCGGTACGATGGTGTATTTTCTTTAAAACAGCGTGCCGTAAGTTTTACGCCAAGTACATTCTCTGCAAAATCCGCCCCAGCCGCAAAAGCCTTTTTACCAAGGCCTTTGCCTTGGTATTCTTTTATTAACCTACAACCAATTTCGGCAGTGCCATTAAAATTAAAGCGATATATAATTACCTCGCCTATAAGCTTAGTGTCTTTACTCTCTCTAATAGCGAAATTAACCGATTCACCCATTTCATAGTCATGCAATACACCGTTATAAAATGTATCTTCATTTATACTTTCTATGCTTTTATCCTCACGGTAATCGTAACCCCAGTATTTGTTATTATCTATATCGGTGTTAAGGTAAAGGTACTTATCTTTATCTGCCTCTGTAATTTTTGTAAGGCAAAAATCATCAAAACAAATTGTAGGGATATCGGTTATTTTATTTACAGGTGAATTAACCTTAACATAATATTTATGAAGCAACATTACCGGATTATACTGCATTTTAGAGGTTCTAAGACCTAAATCACCCGAATCATCCTCGCGATTAATATATTTTAATGCTCCAATATTATTGTTTATATATTTTACAAAACCGTTAAATGTTGTTGGATACACGCCTTTATATTCGGTTAAAGCCTTTTCTATATGAATTATTAGCATATCACCGCGTATTTCTCCTATAGAAAAAGAAATAACCTTATTATCTTTTTTGAGCAACACTCCAATTAGACCCAAATCTAAAAAGGCATCTAGCAAATTATGGGCGAATTTAAATTCTTTTTTTGCAAAATAACTTTGTTTTAATTGTTTTGCTTCAAATTCGCTTAACATTTGCTTAATAAGTGGGATATCTTGTGTTTTTATAGCCTCAAAATCAGGTTCGCCGTAAAGCTTTTTGAAGTTATTTATATGATTCCTTTGTCCTTTATATTTATTCCCTTTAAACATTAAAATATCATTAAAGTCGTAAATATAATCGCTCCACTTTCTATCGTAAGAAGCATTAACAAATTCAAACGTATTATTGTTGCTTATTTTCTCTAAAAGCTCTTTACTCACACCGAAAAATTTTAATGGTAAATTGTTTTTTGCGGTATATTCTTTTAAAGCAGATATAGCACCATATACATCTTCGCCAAATGGATAACTAAATAAAACGTCATCACCAAAGGTTTCTTTTACAATAAATGTATTATTATAAACGCAAAACTCCGGATTTGTATTGGTGTTCCACATAAAAAATGTCCCAAGAGAAATATCGTTACATAGATATGGGCATTTATTAATATATGGCTTTATCTCTATTAAATTTTCATACGTGTAATTTTTAAATTCTAACATATTTTACCTCTTAAAAAGACTATGCCTATATTACAATATCCCACGCTTTATGTCAAATATTAACATAAAAAAAGCCGAACTTTTTAGTTCGGCTTTAAAAAATTATTCTTCATCTAAAGCAGCTTCTACTTCGGCCTGGATTTGTGCATCGTAAGATAAAATAGGTTTTTCATCTTTACCCTTTAACCTACGGTTTACATAGCTCTTTGTAATTTTAATAACCAGCGGAGCTAGAACAACAACACCAATAAGGTTTGGTATCATCATAAGACCGTTGAATGTATCGGAAATATCCCAAGCGAGCGACGATGTAAGTACTGCACCAAAGATAATTGTGCAAACATGTATAATTCTAAAAATAAACGTTGTTTTTGCGCCGAATAAGTACTCCCAAGCCTTAGAGCCGTAGTGTGACCAACCAAGAACGGTAGTAAAGGCGAACAAGAACATTGCAATTGCAATAAATCTTTGGCCAATGTTACCCCACGAGAACACGTAGTTAAATGCACCGCCAACCAAAGTTGCATCGGTAAGGCCTTCGGCAATTTCACCGGTTGTTACGTTAAATGCGCCGCCTTCAAGACCGCCCGAAGTGAGTACAACCAAAGCAGTCATGGTGCATACTACCATAGTATCGGCAAACACTTCAAATATACCCCACATACCTTGCCTAACCGGCTCTTTAACATTGGAGTTTGAGTGAACCATAACCGACGAGCCAAGACCTGCTTCGTTAGAGAAAACACCGCGTTTAAAGCCATTTGTCATTGCAACTATAACGCCGCCAATACCGCCACCTACAAAAGATTCGGGTTTGAATGCATTTACAAATATAGACTTAAATGCAGGTATAATTGCATTATAGTTAATACCAATAATAACAAGGCTTCCTGCTACAAATAACACAACCATAAAGGGAACAATTTTTTCAGCAACAGCGGCAATTCTCTTTAATCCGCCTAATGTAATAAGTGCGGTAAGCGCCATAATTACAACACCTATCATAATGTTGTAAAGCGAAACACCGTTCATAACCTGTATAGATGAAAGAGCCTTAACATCAAAAGCTGCGGCAACGTTAGCAACAATCTTATTAACCTGACCCATACTACCAATACCGAAGGATGCCAGCATTGTAAAAATACAGAATAAAACAGCTAAAACCTTACCTATTGTTTTGCAGTTTTTCTTTGAGCCTAGACCATCACGCAAATAGTACATAGCACCGCCGGACCATTCGCCGTTTGCATTTTTACGACGGAAATATAAGCCAAGCACATTTTCTGAATAGTTGGTCATCATACCAAAGAATGCAGCAACCCACATCCAAAATACTGCGCCTGCACCCCCTATACAAATAGCAGCAGCAACACCCGCAATATTACCTGTACCAACAGTTGCGGCAAGCGCTGTACAAAGTGCCTGGAACGGTGAAATTGAGCCCTTTTCTTTAGAGTGGCTTATAACTTCCTTTTTAAAAAGACTGCCTATTGTCTTTTTCCACCAATGGCCAACGTGTGAAATCTGGAATACTTTGGTAACTAAGGTCATTAAAATACCCGTACCAATAAGCAACACAAGGCCCGGAATTCCCCAAACGACGCCATTAACCGCGCCGTTTATTTCAGTGATTTTGTCTAACATATATTTCCTCCTAAAAATAAAAAATAGATTGCGCTAAAAAACGCAATCTACAAAATTACAAAACAATACAAAGAAATTAAATGACTTTGTCCTTTTGCCTGAGAGATTAGCGCTAATACGCTTTGCACCTTCGGCACCCAACTAAATGGGTTTCTCCAAAGTTCTGTCAGTTTACAGTCCTCATCCTTTTGGACACCTGAGAGCGTTACTCCTTCGGCTGCGTAAGCAATTTCCTGCAAACATCATACAGAATTATTAAATTTTCTACATTATACTACCAAAAATAATGTTTGACAAGTCTTTTTTTAGTTTTTATCAAAAATTATATTAAAAAGGCTATCGGCAAACAGTTTATGCATATCTCTTGTGGGGTGATTTATGCGATTTGCAAGCAGTTTTGTAGTGTCGGTAGTTTTGCTAAGTTCTTTCCACATAGAATAACAGTCGCATACCTTAACACCCATTTTTCTTGCTAAATCTGTTGCAGAATAAATATATTCATCCATTCTGCCGCTGTTTTGGTAATTAGCGGTAATCTTAGCATAATCTAATACTACGGGATCAGTATCATTACTAACATATGTATTTAGCATATTAGGTGTCATAAAAATTATCTCAGCATCAGTTTTAAGACATTTTTCAAATATAACCCTTAGCGATTCTGTATAATCTTCTTTTGTACCGTTAACATCATTAAGACCAAAACAAATAATTATTAAATCGGGGTTATGTGATAATACTTGTTTTTCGACACGCTGTATAGATTCTTTAGCAGTTATTCCGGCAATGCCGGCATCTATAATGTTTACAGGAACGTAATTTCTAAACTGTAAAATCTTTTGTCTAAGCTGTTCCCAATAAACATTTTCATAATCAAAAACATCGCACTCAAAAACGCCATGAGTAACACTATCACCAAAAGCGACAATATTAATTGGTCCATGCTCTATTAAACCATTGTAATCGAGATTTATTTTATCTTTTATTTTCATATAAAGCTAATTCTCTTTTTATTTTATTAGGTTATTTATAAGGTTTTTATAATAATCGTTATCTTTTGTCTTTATAACATATTTGTGCAGTCCGTTTTCTGACTCTTCGAAGAAGTTCTCGCCAGTATCTACATTAATACTTGCTTTTCCGCAAACAGCTTTGTAACCGGCCTTTTCTTCGTCACCAACAAGCGCTAACATACAAAGCATAGGATCCCAAGATTCTCTGCCGTTATTAGCACCATAATCGCACATAGCGGTATGTAAATGGTCACTCTTTTCTAAAACATCACCGGTAATAACATCATAGCCTATTTCAAATCCTAAAAATGTAATGGGCACAGGACATTTTTCGCAAACGACCTTTGCGCCGTTTTTTGAGGCTTCGGTGCGGAAAATATTATTTTCTCTTCCACCCTGCTCGTCCCACTTACCTGCCATTGACCAAACTTTTGTTACTTTTGTCCTTACAAGGTCTATACCGTTAAGATGCGAGTATTCATCGGGTTCACTTAATAATAAACCTGCTAAAACTTGCAAAAATCCTATTTCAACAATTTCTACCTTGCCACTTGCCTCGGCAAGCGTTTTTCGATAAAGCTTTACAGCATCTAAAGCATCGTCATTGCAGGTGTACTTTTTAGCCGACGCTGCCAGTCGATGCTGATATGTAATATTACCGCCAATATCTGTAGCCGAATGGTCTATTCCTATGGGTATATTGTTTGAACCTTCTAAATTTAAAAAACCATCTAAAGAACAAACCGATTTTTGCATTGCGGCATTTATACCGATTGCTTTGACCGCTATTTCACCCTTTTTAGCAGCTCTAAGCATTAAACGAAGAGCTACTACATCATCGCAGTCATCCCACCAGTCTGTACCAATAATAAACTCGCGCATAGTTCATTTCCTTTTTACAAAATTTCACAATATACATTATATTTACCCTAACAATACGTCGGTAACAAGCATTATGCAAAAGCCTATAAGCAAAGAATATGTTGCAGCGCGCTCGCTTCCATGAGCGTGGGTTTCGAGTATCATTTCATCGCTTATTACATAAAGCATTGTGCCGCCTGCAAAGCTTAAAGCAAACGGCAAAATTATAGAGGCAAGGCTTACGGCAAAATAACCTATTAAAGTTCCAACAACCTCAATAATACCGGTACCTAAAACACACAAAAACGTCTTACGTGGCGAAACGCCCGCAGATAACATTGGTCCTATAATAACCATACCCTCGGGTATATTTTGAAGAGCTATACCTCCTGCTATTAAAAATGCCTTAGAGGTATCACCTGTGCCAAAGCCGACACCTGCCGCAATACCTTCGGGCAAGTTATGAATAGCAATTGCCAAAACAAATAAAAATACCTTATTTATGTTTGCGTTGTTGTGACTTTCAGTATCCACACCTGCCATTTTATGTAAATGTGGCACCAACTTGTCCATAAGGTTAAGACAGGCCGCACCCGCAAAAATACCCATTATGGTTATTATTATGCCGTATTTTCCGCCATACTCTAAAGAAGGCAAAATAAGCCCCAAAACTGCCGCCGCAAGCATTACACCTGCCGCAAACGACAATACAATATCTGAAAATTTATGGGATATTTTTTTAAAACAAAAGCCAAATAAAGAGCCAAGCATAGTAGCGCCGCCAACTCCTATGGCTGTAATTAAAACCATTTGCATGTTAACACCTTAAAAACGGCTCTTCACGTTAAATACGCGAAGAGCCAAAACAAATTATTCCTCGCTAAAGTTGTCTTTACCAACGCCGCATAGCGGACATTCAAAATCGTCAGGTAAATCTTCAAACTTTGTACCCGCCTCAATACCGTTATCGGGGTCACCTAATTCTTCATCGTAAACCCAACCGCAAACATCGCATACATACTTTTTCATTTTTCATTTCTCCTTTTTAAAAATTATAATACTAATTTATAAAACAAGCGAAGGTGCGCTGTAAACCCTAGCACCAAGCTCTTGATTTAACATATATAAGCCTTTAGGATCAGAGCCGAAAAGTTCCATTTTAGAAATTAAATCATTAGCATTGGTTTCTTCTTCGCCCTGCTCTTTAACAAACCAGTCTAAAAACTGCATTGTTCTAAAATCTTTAACATCATAAGCCGCAGCATAAATGTCGTTAATAAGACTTGTTACGTATTGCTCATGCTCAAGACCAGCTTTTAAAACTGTCATATCGGAATCTAAAACCTTGTCTGGCTTTGCGATAGCATCTAAAGTTACAGACATATTTTCATTTTGTAAATAGGTATAAAAGAGCATTGCGTGATCTCTTTCTTCTTGAGCCTGAATTAAATACCAGTTTGCAAAACCGTCTAAGCCTCTGGCCTTAAAGTAATTAGAGAAATCTAAATATAAATAGGCCGAGTAAAATTCTTTATTGATTTGTTGATTAAGAAGTTCGTGTACCTTTGCGCTTACCATTAGTGTTACCTCCAAATACTATTTTATTTCTTCAAAATCTGCAACGCCGTGTTTACATAGCGGACAGATGAAATCATCGGGCAAAGTTTCGCCCTCGTAAACATAACCGCATATTTTGCAAACATAACCTTTTTTGCCCTCGGTCTCAGGCTTTGGTTTAATATTATTTAAATAATAAGTGTATGTTACGGTCTCTTTATCTGACAATACTCTGGCTTCTGTTACCGAACAGATAAACATACCATGAGTATCTAGATCTACATACTGCTCTACCTTTAGCGACATAAACGAATTTATATAACGCGGCAAGAAAACTAATCCATTTTCTGAACGAAGCGGATCACAATCGGCAAATTTATCTACGTTTCTGCCACTTTTAAAGCCAAACTGCTCAAATACTGCAAAAGGTGCATCAACAGTTAAGCAATTAACATTCATTTTTCCCGTCTGCTTAATTACATGATGCGAATAATTTTCTTTGTTTATGGTTACAGCTACACGATTAGGGGTATTTGTAACTTGAGTTATTGTATTAACAATAAGTCCGTTATCTTTTTTGCCATCGTTAGATGTAACAACATAAAGCCCATAACCAATATTAAACAAAGCAGTTAAATCATTCTTATTTGCTGTGGTATCTTTAAGAGCTAAATACTCTTTACAAAGCTCATTTGCAAGAGAATTTATTTGTTCTTTGCTTTCATCGTTTAGTGCCGACATTATTCTAACTGTAGTATCGGCATAGGTTATATTTTGCGATTTTTCTAACATACTTGCCATTACCTTAGCAGCAAGAGGTGCCCAAGAGCCGTTTTCCATAAATGCTACGGTGCGGTTTTTATATCCACGCTCGGTTAAGTGATTTATAAACTCACGCATAAAGGGGAAAATTTCGGCATTATAAGTTGTAGTAGCAAGTACGAGTTTGCTATAGCGGAACGCATCTTCTACAGCCTCTGCCATATCGCAACGGGCAAGATCGTTTACAACAACTTTTGGACAGCCATTTTCTTTTAGCTTCTCCTTTAGTAACATAACTGCCTTTTTAGTATTACCGTAAACAGATGTGTAAGCAATAACTATACCTTCCTCTTCTGGTTGATAACTTGACCATGTATTATAAAGGTTAATATAGTAACCCAAATTTTCGGTAAGCACAGGACCATGCAACGGACAAATAATATTAATATCTAGCCCTGCCGCTTTTTTAAGCAAATTTTGAACTTGTGCGCCGTATTTTCCTACAATACCTATATAATAGCGTCTTGCCTCACAAGCCCATTCTTCCTCTACATCTAAAGCACCAAATTTACCAAATCCATCAGCCGAGAATAAAACTTTATCAGTGCTGTCATAGGTTACTATAACCTCAGGCCAGTGCACCATAGGTGCAGTTACAAAGGTTAAATTGTGCTTACCTAGATTTAAGGTATCACCCTCGCCCACCACTATTTGTTTTTCTTCAAAATCTGTGCCGAAGAAATTTTTCATCATAGTAAATGCCTTGGCAGATGATACTATTTTTGCACTAGGATAAGCCTTAACAAAGTTTAATATATTAGCCGAATGGTCAGGCTCCATGTGCTGAACAATTAAATAGTCGGGAGTTATATTACCTAATGCATTTTGAATGTTGTCTAACCACTCGTGAGTAAATGCAGCATCTACAGTATCCATAACAGCGATTTTTTGGTCTATAATTACATATGAATTATACGACATACCATTAGGTACTGTATACTGACCTTCAAATAAATCAATATTATGGTCGTTTACACCAATGTATTTAATATCGTTAGTAATGTTCATTATTTTCACCTCAAAATTAGATATAATTATTATACCACAAGAGTATATTAATTTCTATAAAATTTTACTTACTTCAACCGTAATAAGTATTAATGCTAAAAAATTCAAAGGTTAATCTATAACCAATTCTCCAACACCATTTAAAACATATTTTGGCCGGTACGGATATTTATCAATATCAGCTAAAGACGTAACACCAGATAAAACAAGCACTGTGTCTACATTAGACTCTATACCAGCAATAATATCGGTATCCATTCTATCGCCTATAAAGGCAATATCTTGGCTGTGACAATCAAGCTTATTAAGTCCGTGGCGCAACATAAGTGGATTTGGCTTGCCAACAAAATAAGCCTTTTTGCCCGTAGCAATTTCTATAGGGGCTATTAATGAGCCTGTTGCGGGCATAATTCCCTTTTCTGTTGGACCTGTAATATCGGGGTTTGTGCCTATTAGCTTTGCTCCTTTTAAAACAAGTTCTATAGCCTTTTCTATTTTTTCAAAACTATATGTTCTAGTTTCACCTACAACAACATAATCGGGGTTAACATCGTTCATATAAATACCACGGTCATAAAGAGCTTTAGTCAAAGCGGCTTCACCTATAACATAAGCGGTACAACCGGGTTTTTGAGAATGCAAAAACTCGGCAGTTGCCATTGCGCTTGTATAAAAATGATCAGCAGAAACGGTAAGGCCCATGCGTTCAAGCTTCATGCTAAGCTCATGTGGAGTCTTTTCGGGACTGTTGGTTAAAAAGACGAATTTTTTGTCGTTATTTATCATCCAGTTTATAAAATCATAAACTCCGTCTAAAATCTTGTTACCGTGATATATAACACCGTCCATATCACAAATAAAGCCAATTTTTTTCTTTAAGTTTTCCATTTATTTGCTCCCAAAAAACATGTAATAAAATTTAGATGCACTCAAAGCGCTTATACATAGATAATATACTACATGTTTTTTTAATATACAAGGGTTTTGTTATATTTTAGCAATAAAGTTACAATGAAACATAGAACTGCCACCTACCACCGCGGTTCGCTTGGATGAATGTCGAAACAGTCCACCGGACTGTTTTTTTAGCACTCGTTACCTCGCTTCCATTCCTGGTTCGAATCCCGACTAATAGCAAAGAAAAAAACACCCAAATGGGTGGTAATTCCTGTTTTTACTTATCGCAGTCGCCTTTGCTCCTTTGGACGGCTAAAAACAGTCCACCGACTGTTTTTGAGTTGCACTGCATAGCATTGCTCCCACGCCGTGGTTCGAATCCCCAACTAAACCAAACAAAAAACCACCCATTTGGGTGGTTTTTTGTTTGGCGGAGAAGGAGGGATTCGAACCCTCGAACCGCTTTTAACGGTTACACGATTTCCAATCGTGCGCGCTCGACCAACTACGCGACTTCTCCATTTTTTATTAAATTTTAGGCGCCTTTTTTAGTGCGCCCGTATATTATACATAATGAGAGCAAAAAAATCAAGTATTTTTTATCTTTTAATAAAATAAATCATTTTTTTGCTTTTTACATTTGACAAAACCTTTAGTTAATCGTATAATTGTTTATAATTTAATTACCCGTCAAAAATGTTTTTTGCGCGTTTGGGCGGGCTTTTTTATTTGGGCTTTAAGGGTGGTTTACTATGTACAAAAAAGGGTTTGATAACGACAAATATATAAAGCTTCAGTCACAAAATATTCGTGACCGCATTAACGCTTTTGGTGACAAGCTTTATATGGAATTTGGCGGTAAGCTATTTGACGATTATCATGCTGCACGTGTTCTTCCGGGTTTTGAGCCCGACTCTAAAGTTAAAATGCTTTTAGAACTTAAAGATGAAGCCGAAATAATTATTGTAATAAGTGCCGACGCTATAGAAAAAAACAAACGCCGAGGCGACCTTGGAATCACCTATGATCTAGACACTTTGCGCCTTATAGATGCGCTAAGAGAAATTGGACTTTATGTTGGTAGTGTGGTTATTACACACTACACAGGTCAACCCTTAGCTGAAGCCTTTGAAAGCCGCCTTAAAAAACTAGGTATAAATGTATACCGCCATTTCCCCATAAAAGATTACCCATCTAATTTACCGCTTATTGTAAGTGACGAAGGCTTTGGTAAGAACGATTACATAAAAACCACCAGGCGCCTAGTTGTAGTAACCGCACCTGGCCCTGGTAGCGGAAAAATGGCAACATGTCTTTCTCAGCTTTACCACGAGCACAAACACGGTATTAAAGCCGGTTATGCCAAGTTCGAAACCTTTCCAGTTTGGAACATTCCGCTTAATCACCCGGTTAATGTTGCATATGAAGCCGCAACTGCAGATTTAAGTGACGTTAACATGATAGACCACTACCATTTAGAAGCCTATGGTAAAACCTCCATAAATTATAATAGAGATATAGAGATTTTTCCTGTATTAAACGCTATGATGCAGCGTATTTTAGGAGAGTCGCCTTATAAAAGCCCAACAGATATGGGTGTTAATATGGTAGGTTTTGCATTTTCTGACGATGAAGCCATACGTAATGCTGCAAAACAAGAAATTATTCGTCGTTACTACACAGCACTCGTAAATTTGCGTCAAGGCATGGGTAGTGAATCAGAAGTTTCAAGAATTGAAATTCTAATGAATAGCGTTGGCGTTAGTGCGCTTGACCGTCCTGTAGTAAAAGCTGCTTTATCAAAGGCAGAACTTACTGGCGGACCCGCTTGTGCAATAGAACTCCCTGACGGTAGACTTATAACCGGCAAGACCTCTTCTTTGCTTGGTGCGTCAGCTTCTATGCTTTTAAACTGTTTAAAAGAACTTGCGGGCATAGATGATGAAATAAAACTTATATCACCGCAGATTATCGAGCCTATTCAAAGGCTTAAGACCGATATGATGGGCAACCACAACCCAAGGCTTCATACCGATGAAATTTTAATAGCACTTTCGATTTGCGCCGTTACCGACGAACTGGCAAAAAATGCTCTTGAAAGTGTACCGAAGCTTAAAAATCTTGAGGCACACTCAAGCGTTATACTTTCTCGTGTAGACGAGCAAGTATTTAGAAAACTTGGTATTAATATGACATACGAGCCACAGTATCAAACCCAAAAATTATATCATAACTAATAAAAAATCCGACGAAAAATTTCGTCGGATTTTTTTATTTTACATACTAAAAATTATTCCTGCTGCGGCACCTATTCCTAAAAAAGCTACGGGGTGTATTTTTTTGAATTTTAAAATTCCTAAAAACAGTACTGTTGCGAGTATTAAAGGTTTTATGTTTACAACGCTTAACCAGTCGATATTGCTAAAGGTTTGGGGAATATTTAAAAGAGTGTTTTTAATAAGCAATAAAGCAGCTGCACAAATAAGTCCTACCGAAGCCGGCCTAATGCCGTAAAAAGCTCCTTTTACCAATTTGTTTTCCTTAAATTTATTTAAAAATCCGGCTATTATTACAATAATAATTACCGACGGAACTACAAGTCCTATAGTTGCTATTATTCCGCCTAAAACACCAAAAAAATGGCTTGAGTACTCTGTTGTAGCAGCAGCATATCCAACATAAGTAGCCATATTTACACCAATGGGCCCCGGGGTTGATTCAGAAACGGCTATCATATTAGCAAGCTCGCCTGCCGTAAACCAACCCGTAGATTCCGATAAATCATACAAAAAGGGTATAGTTGCCATACCGCCGCCAACGGCAAAAAGGCCTATTTTAAAGAATTCAAAAAACAGTCTTAAAAATATCATTTGTTCTTCTCCTTCTTTATGTTTATTGCTATTCCAAGTGCAGCGGTTACAATAACAAAAACAACAGGGCTTATATTAAGAAAAGTGCTAAGCAACGCTACTAATATAAAAATTATAACGCCCGTTTTGTCTATAATTGCCTTTTTAGCAAGGGTAATTACCGAACTTACAACAAGTGCTAAAACACCGGCGCGTATTCCGGCAAATGCGTGCTGAACAACCTTCAAATCAGCAAAATTAGAAATAAGCGCCGCTAAAGCTATAATAATTACAAGTGATGGAAAAATTATGCCTAAGGTTGCCACAATGGCACCTAATACTCCCTTGACCTTATAGCCAACAAAGGTAGCGGTATTAACCGCAATAATACCAGGGGTACACTGCCCTACTGCATAATAATCGGTAAGTTCGTTGTCGGTTGTCCAACCTTTATTTTCAACAAGCTCCCTTTTAAACATAGGTAACATAGCAATGCCGCCGCCAAAAGTGACAGCGCCTATTTTTGCAAATGTGATAAAAAGCTGCCAGAAAATTTTCATTTTTCTTCCTCCAAATCGGTTTTAGTATACTATACATTTTTGAATAAGTAAATAAGCAACTTGAAAAACACAACGTTTTTAGATATAATATATTAAACAAATTACAATTTTAAGGATATTTTTATGAATATAAAATTTCACACGCTCGGTTGTAAAGTTAATCAGTATGAGTCAGAAGTTGTAATGCAAATGTTCAAAAATAGCGGACACACATCTAGCAGTAGTTTGCCTTACGACGTTTTTGTTGTAAACTCATGCACCGTTACCGCAGAGAGTGACCGTAAAACTCGTCAAATAATTCATAAATTCCGCCGCGAAAACAAAAATTCGATTATTATTCTTTTTGGTTGTTTTCCGCAAGCATTTAAAGAAAAGGCAGAGCTTATTACCGATGCCGACATTATACTTGGCAACACCAACGCGGCAGATGTTTTTAAATATTTCAACGAGTTTTTAAAAACAAGAGAGCGCATTGTACATATAACCAAGCACGAAAAGGGTGAAAAATATAACACACCCTGTATTAGTAATTTTAGTGAGCGTACAAGAGCATATATAAAAATTGAAGACGGTTGTGAGAGGTACTGCTCTTACTGTATTATTCCCTTTGCAAGAGGAAAAGTGCGTTCTAAAAGCATTGCAGACATAACCAACGAGGCAAATGCACTTGCAACCGCAGGCTATAAGGAAATTGTTTTAGTTGGAATAAATCTTTCAGCCTATGGCACCGATTTAGGATTAAGCATTTGCGATGCTGTAAATGCCGTTAGTAAAATAGACGGCATTGAAAGAATACGTCTAGGCTCATTAGAGCCCGACCATATTACCGATTATGAACTAAACATTTTAAGCCAAAACCAAAAATTTTGCCCACAGTTTCATTTATCGCTACAGTCCGGTTGTGATGCTACCCTAAAGCGTATGAACCGCCACTACGATACTGCATTTTACTATGATTTAATTACAAGAATACGCTCGGCATTTAATAATCCGTCTATTACTACCGATATTATGGTAGGTTTTGCCGGTGAAACCGACCAAGAATTTGCACAAAGCCTTGAATTTGCCAAAAAATGTGGTTTTGCAAAAGCACATGTGTTTGCATACTCAAGACGTTTTGGCACCTTTGCCGACACTCTTAAAGATCAAGTAAATGAAAGCATAAAACAAGAGCGCAGTAAAAAAATGATTGAGGTATGCAATAATACTGCAAACAAATTTTTACAAAGCCAAGTAGGTCTCACACTGGACGTTCTTTTTGAAACCGAAGAAAATGGTGTATTTAACGGATATTCAAAAAACTATGTAAAAGTAAAATGTAAATCCGAAAACAACATTTGTCACACCATACAAGCCGTTAAAATTACTGCCGCAAATGACGGATACTTAGAAGGCAAAATCATATAAATAAAAACGATGGAACGATACTTGTTCCATCGTTTTTTATGTTATTTTAATACTATCTTAGTTACTTCATTGGGTGTTTTTGCAATAAAATCAGCCTTTGCGTTTTGTAGTTCTTCTAAATTACCATAACCGTACAAAACACCTATTGATTTTATATTATGAGCCTTTGCGCCTAAAATATCGTGTTCCCTGTCGCCCACCATAACTATTTGTGACTTCTCGGTTAAATTACAAGCATTTATAACATAGTTTATAATATCGGCCTTAGCAACCAATTTTTCGTCCATGGTAGCACCGCCTATAAACTCAAAATATTCCGATAAACCAAAATATTCTAAAATTTGTTTTGCATAATGCTCAGGCTTAGATGTAGCAATATAAAGCTTTTTGCCTGCCCTAATTAAATCTTTAAGCATATCTTCTACGCCTAAATAAACCGAGTTCTCTTTAATGCCTGTTACAGCATAATATTCGCGGTAAAAATCAATAGCTTCGGTAGCCTTTTCTTCACTAAACCCATAAATATTCATAAAAGAATCTTTAAGAGGTGGGCCAACAAACATATTAAGCTTATTTTGATCATTTTCAATAATGCCGTATTTATTTAGGGCATATTTTACAGACCTTGTTATGCCTAGTGCGGAATCGGTCAAGGTTCCATCTAAATCAAAAAATATATACTCCATTTTAACACCTTAATGCTTTTTCTTTGCACTGAATTTCTTATGTTGCCTTGACTTTTGAACGCTCTTGCTTTGTTGAGTAAATGTATTTTTATCGGGCAAGACAAGACAGTTTTTACCGGTTCCTATAAGATCAGTTCTTCCCGCTTTTTTAAGTGCAGCAATAACTATTTTGCGGTTTTCGGGTTTGAAATACTGCAAAAGTGCCCTTTGTTCTGCCTTTTCTTCGGCTGTTTTAGGCACATAAACCTTTTGCATTGTAAACGGGTCAAGACCTGTATAAAACATACATGTAGATACCGTACCCGGTGTTGGATAAAAATCTTGCACTTGTTCTGGGTGCATGCCCTCTCTTTTTAAAAACACAGCAAGCTCAATGGCGTCTTTTATGGTGCTACCGGGGTGCGAAGACATTAAATATGGCACCAAATACTGCTTTTTGCCAATGCTTTTTGTAAGCTCATAAAAACGTTCTTTAAATTTATTGTAAACCCTAATACTCGGTTTGCCCATATATTTTAATACATTGTCTGAACAATGCTCGGGTGCAACTTTTAATTGACCGCTTACGTGATGTTGTACAAGCTCTTTAAAAAAGGTTTCATCGGTATCAGCAACCATATAATCAAACCTTATTCCCGAACGAATAAACACTTTCTTTACCTTTGGTAAATTCCTTAATTTTCTAAGTAATTCAAGATAATCGGTATGGTCGACCTTTACGGCCTTACAAAGTTCAGGTGCCAAACATTTTTTATCTTTGCAAAGTCCATTTTTTAGTTGGCCTTCACAAGATGGACCTCTAAAATTAGCGGTAGGTCCGCCTACATCGTGAATATAACCCTTAAAGTCGGGCAAATTGCAAAGCTCTTTGGCTTCTTTTATTACCGATTCATGACTTCTGCAAGTGACCTGCCTGCCTTGATGGTATGCAATAGAGCAAAAATTACATGCACCATAACAACCGCGGTTATGGTTAAGTGAAAATTTAACCTCAGCAATTCCGGGTACTCCGCCTTTGCTTTCATATCTTGGGTGATATGTACGCATAAATGGTAAATCAAAAACTGCATCTAGCTCGGTAGTACTAAGTGCCGGCATAGGCGGATTTTGCACAACCATCATATTACCATGACGCTGAATTACGGTTTTTCCACGCACTGCGTCATGCTCGGTCTGCTGAATTTTACAAGATACAGCATACTGCGCCTTGCCGGAATCATCATTTTTGCTTACCAGTTCATATGATGGGCACTCTGCGCATTTTTGCGGTATGTATTCGTTTACGGGAACAGCATATACAGTACCCTTTATATTTGTAATATTTTTTATATTCTCCCCTGCATTTAAGCGATTAGCAATCTCGACTACGTGCTTTTCACCCATACCATACATTAAAAGATCAGCGCCGCTCTCTATAAGCACAGATTTTCTGACACTGTCTGACCAATAATCGTAATGGGCAAAACGCCTTAGCGATGCTTCAAGTCCGCCTATACAAACGGGTATATTGGGGTACAGTTCTTTAATTTTTTTAGTGTAAACTGTTACGGCTCTGTCGGGTCTGGCGCCGCTTTTGCCGCCGGGGGTATATGCGTCATCACTTCTACGCTTTTTAGCTGCCGTATAGTGAGCTACCATAGAGTCAATATTGCCGCTATTTACCATAAATGCAAGGTTTGGCTCGCCAAAAACCATATAGTCTGCATCGGTTTTAGGTTGCGATATTATACAAACTTTATATCCGGCTTTTTCAAGCACCCTTGATATAACTGCTGTACCAAAACTTGGATGATCTACATAAGCATCGCCGGTAACAATTATTATATCGGCACTGTCCCAGCCGTAATCTAACATTTCTTGTTTTGTTAATGGTAAAAAGGGCATATATATTCCTCTCAAAAAAGTTTTGTTAATTATTTTATCACATTTTTCTTTGCAGTACAATACCTAAAAACTATTGTATTAGATAGTAAAATATGTTATTATATTTAATAATACTTTTTAAGGAGCAGATTGCGATGACTAAAATTGACATTTTCTCGGGTTTTTTAGGTGCAGGTAAAACCACACTTATTAAAAAACTTATAAGCGAGTGTTACAATGGCGAAAAATTAGTGCTTATAGAAAATGAATTTGGAGATATTGGTATAGACGGCGGATTTTTAAAGGATTCTGGAATAGAAATTACCGAAATGAACTCAGGTTGTATTTGTTGCTCATTGGTTGGTGACTTTGGTGAGGCATTAAAAAAGGTTCTTGCCCAGTTTAACCCCGATCGCATACTTATTGAGCCGTCGGGCGTTGGAAAACTTAGCGATGTTATTAAAGCAACAAGTGTAGTTCTTTCTGACTCTGTAGTTCTTAATTCTTACACTACTGTTGTAGATGCTATAAAGTGTAAAATGCATCTTAAAAACTTCGGGGAGTTTTTTGTAGACCAAATAAAAAATGCAAAGACTGTAGTTTTTAGCCATACTGAAAATATTAGCGAAGACAAGCTTAACGCTGCATTAGAAATAGTACGCGAACAAAACGAAAATGCAGTTATTGTATCTACTCCTGTTAATATGCTTGATTCTGAAACATTGCTTAGTGCTATAGAAAACCGTGAAAATATTAACAGCAAAATAGATGAGCTTAAAAACGATATTCCCTGCCCTGTTTGCGGGCATCAGCATGAGCATCATGAACACCATCATCACCATGACGGCGAATGCTGCTGTGGGCACCATCATGAGCATGAGCACCATCATCACGACCACTGCGATTGCGAAGAGCACGAGCACCACCACGAGCATCATCACGACGGTGAGTGTTGTTGCGGACATAACCATGACCATGACCATGAACATGATCATCAACACCATCATCACGCAGATGATGTATTCCAAAGTCTTGGCATAGAAACCGCTCGCAAATACTCTAAAGAAGACCTCAAAAATATTTTAAATCAACTTGAAAACACCGATATATTCGGTACAATTTTAAGAGCCAAAGGTATTGTTCCTTGCACATGCGGTAAATTCATTCATTTTGATTATATTCCGGGTCAAATTGATATACGAACCGGTTCCCCCGATGTTACGGGCAGAATATGTATTATTGGATCTAAAATTAACAAAGATGCACTAAACAAGTTGTTTGGTATTGGTGAATAAATATGGAAACTCCTGTTTATCTTTTTACCGGCTTTTTAGAGTCGGGCAAAACAAAGTTCATACAAGAAACCCTTGAGGATAAACGTTTTTGCTCAGGAGAAAGCACTCTGTTGCTTGTTTGCGAAGAAGGCATAGAAGAATATGCACCCGAAAAATTTGCAGACCCAAATGTAACTATTAGGGTTATAGAAAGTGCTGACGAATTAACCGAGAAAAATCTTTTATCTTTACAAAAGACAAGCAAGGCAAAACGGGTTATTATAGAGTATAACGGTATGTGGCTTTTAGAAAAGTTATATACTGCTCTACCGCAAGACTGGGTACTTTACCAAGAAATGACCTTTGCTGATGCAAATACAATACTAAATTACAACGCCAATATGCGAACTTTAGTGTTTGATAAGCTATCTAACTGTGAGCTTGTTATATTTAACCGTGTCCCCTTTGAAACCGACATTATGCCACTGCATAAATTAGTACGCGGTGTTAGCAGACGTGCCGATATTGCCTACGAGCACCCCGACGGCTCGGTATCACCTGATGAAATTGAAGACCCCCTACCCTTTGACGTTAATGCCGAAAACATAGTAATTGAAGATAAAGACTACGCTCTTTGGTACAGAGATATGGCTGAGCAACCGCAAAAATACAATGGTAAAGTTATTACCTTTAAGGGAATAATCGCAGTAGATAAAAAAATGCCTAACAACACAGCGGTTATTGGCCGACATATTATGACTTGCTGTGCCGATGATATTCAGTACTGTTCGTTTATACTAACCGGCATAACAACCGCTGGACATGCTACTGGTGAATGGCTAAACATTACAGCAAAATTCAAATTTGAGTATCACAAATTATACAACGGCAACGGTCCGGTGCTTAACCTAATTTCACTAACCGAAACTGAACCACCCGAACAAAAGGTTGCTACTTTTTATTAGGATTTACTAGTATTTTAACAATTTAGGTGATTTTATGAAAATAATTATTGTAGGCATTGGAAAAGTTGGCGAAACACTTTGCGGACTTCTTTCTAATGAAGGACACGACATTATTGTTATTGACACAGATTATAAAATCATTGACCGTACCGTTAATTTGTATGACGTTATAGGTATTAAGGGAAACGGTGCTACTTTTAAAACTCTCACCGAGGCCGAAGCAAACAATTGTGATATGTTTATTGCCTGTACAGAGTCTGACGAGCTTAATATTATGAGCTGTACGGTTGCACAAAAGTTAGGTGCAACAAGCACTGTTGCAAGGGTAAGAAATCCCGAATATCACGAACAAGTTCGCTTTTTGTATGAGCAAATGGGCATTAATTTAATAATTAACCCAGAATTTGAAACCGCTCTAGAAATCGAAAAGCTTACACGCTTCCCTGCCGCAACAAAGCTAGAAACCTTTGCAAAGGGCAGAGTTGATATGGCTCAAATAAAGATATCAAACGAGCACAAGTTGGTAGGCAAAGCACTTTATGAGCTTAGAAATGTTTTTAATTCTAAATTTTTAATCTGTGCCGTTAAGCGTAATGACGAAGTATATATTCCGTCCGGTAACTTTGTAATAAATGCTAATGATACCGTTTATTTCACTGCTCCACATGAACAAATGGGATCGGTATTTAAAGAATTAGGCTTAATAAAGAAAAAGATTAAATCTGTTATGATTATAGGCGGCGGAAAAATATCGTTCTATTTAGCGCAAAGACTTCTTAAATTAAAAATTTCGGTTACTATGGTTGAAATTGACAAAACACGCTGTGAAAACCTTGCAGCACTTTTGCCCGAAGCTACCATTATTAATGCCGACGGCACCGATTCTGACGTGCTAATTGAAGAAGGTATTGACGGCGTAGATGCCTTAATTTCTTTAACCGATATTGACGAAGAAAACATTATTGTTTCTATGTTTGCGGGGTCTAGAAACGTAGATAAGATAATAACAAAGGTCACTCGCCAATCGCTTATTCAAATGTTAGAGCATACCGACATTGCAGGTAGTACAGTTTCTCCAATGCTTACCACTGCTAACTCTATTTTAAGCTATGCCAGAGCCAAAAACAACGCTTCTGGCGGCACAATTAAAACCCTTTATCGCATTGTTGACGAAAAGGTAGAGGCTATTGAATTCCAAATAGAAGATGGCTTTAAATTTTTTAACACTCCGTTAAAGAATATGAGCCTAAAGAAAAATATCCTTATTGCTTGCATTCTTCGTGATAACAAAATTATACATCCTAACGGTGATACCCAAATTCATCCTAACGACCGCGTGGTTATCGTTACCGCAAGCGAACAGCTTAGCGATATTAACGATATTTTTGCATGAGGTAATGTATATGAATTATCGTATGATGCTTTATATAATAGGGCAAATTATAAGAATTGAAGGATTACTAATGATAATTCCTTTAATTTGCTCGTTTATTTACCCTGAGAACAGCCTTTTTGCTTTTTTAATTCCTTGTGTTACACTTACTCTGTTTGGCACGCTATTGACTTTTAAACGCCCCAAAAACAAAGAAATAGGCGCAAAAGAGGGCTTTGTGTGTGTGGCGCTTTGCTGGATTGCTTTATCACTTTTTGGAGCAGTACCTTTTGTATTAAGCGGTGAAATACCATCGTTTATAGATGCTTTTTTTGAAACAACATCGGGCTTTACCACAACGGGTTCTAGCATACTAACCGAGGTTGAGCACGTAAACAAAGATATACTTATGTGGCGCAGCCTTACCCACTGGGTTGGAGGCATGGGCGTTCTTGTGTTTATGCTCATTTTTTTACCGCAAGCAGACATAAAGTCTTCCAATATGATGCACGTAATGCGCGCCGAAGTACCCGGTCCCGTAGTTGGAAAATTGGTATCTAAAATAAGCGTTACTGCCAGAATAACTTATGCCATTTACATCTTTCTTACAATTTTAGAAATACTGTTTTTAGTGATGGGAAAAATGTCGCTATATGATAGTATTGTCCATTCCTTAGGCACTGCCGGCACGGGTGGATTTAGCGTAAAGAATAACAGTATAGCCTTTTACAACAGTGCTTATATAGATTACGTAATAGGCATATTTATGGTGCTATTCTCAATAAACTTTAACCTTTATTTTCTAATTATTACCGGTGGATTTATAAAAGCTATAAAAAGCGAAGAATTACGCTGGTTTTTAGGTATTGTAGCAGTTGCTACCATAATTACTACTTTAGATATTTCTAAGGCCTATGGCGGATTTTTAAACGGACTACGATTTGCTTTCTTCCAGGTATCTTCAATAATATCTACAACTGGATACTCTACTGCAGACTTTAACCAATGGCCCGAGTTATCAAAAGCCATTTTAGTACTGCTAATGTTTATAGGTGCATGTGCGGGTTCTACGGGTGGCGGTATAAAGGTATCACGTATAGTATTGCTTGTTAAAAATGCATTTAGAGAGATTAAATACATTTTACACCCACGTTCTGTGGTAAGAGTTAGGATCGATAACACCGCTGTTGAGCACGAGGTTATTCGCAGTACAACATCGTATTTTATAGTTTATATCATTATTTTTGCATTTTCTGTTATACTGCTTTGTGCTTTCGACCCACAAAACGATTTAGTCACAAACTTTTCGGCCGTAGCCGCTTGTGTTAACAATATAGGCCCCGGTCTTAATGCGGTCGGACCTGCTGCAAACTTTAGCGGACTGTCCAGTGCATCTAAAATACTGTTATCGTTTAATATGCTTGCAGGAAGATTAGAGCTATTCCCAATACTTATGCTGTTTTCACCTGTATCTTGGAAAAAATAAGGAGAAATAAAATTGTCTAATTTGCAAAACGAAATAAAAAGGCGTCGCACCTTTGCTATAATTTCGCACCCCGACGCAGGTAAAACCACATTAACCGAAAAATTCTTACTGTACGGTGGTGCCATACAAACTGCAGGCGCAGTAAAAGGCAAGGCTGCCGCAAGACACGCAACATCTGACTGGATGGAGCTTGAAAAACAAAGAGGTATTTCTATAACCTCATCGGTTATGCAGTTTGAATACAACGGATATTGCATAAATATTCTTGATACCCCCGGTCACCACGACTTCTCTGAAGACACCTATCGCACACTTATGGCGGCTGATAGCGTAGTAATGGTAATAGATGCTGCAAAGGGTATAGAGCCGCAAACACGCAAACTGTTTAAGGTTTGTGCCATGCGCAATATTCCCATTTTTACATTTATAAACAAGCTCGACCGCGAAGCGCGCGACCCATTTGAATTATTAGACGAGCTTGAAAAAGAATTCGGCATTGGAACTTATCCTATAAATTGGCCTATCGGTTGCGGTGTAAGCTTTAAGGGTGTTTTTGACCGCGAAAAAAGATGCATTTTAAGCTTTGGTGAGCCTCACCGAAATTATCAAAAATTAAGCGCTATTGAATGCGATATTACCGACACCGAAAAATTAGATGAGCTTATTGGCGAGTATCAACGAGCAGAACTTGTTGACCAAATAGAATTACTAGACGGTGCAAGCTTTGAGTTCGATTTAGATAAGGTTCGCTCTGGTAAGCTCACTCCGGTCTTCTTTGGATCTGCGCTTACAAACTTTGGTGTTGAGCCGTTTTTAGAGAGTTTTTTAAAAATGACAACATCTCCCCTACCCAGAATGTCTGGTGATGATACAGTTGACCCATTTGATGAAAATTTCTCGGCATTTGTATTTAAAATTCAGGCTAATATGAATAAGGCGCACCGCGACAGAATAACCTTTATGCGCATTTGCTCAGGAAAGTTTGAACGTGATAAAGAATATTTGCACACCGCCACAAATAAAACATTAAGACTTTCGCAGCCACAGCAAATGATGGCTGATGATAGGCATATTATAAACGAGGCTTATGCAGGCGATATTATAGGCGTATTCGACCCCGGTATATTCTCTATTGGCGATACCGTTTGCTCGCCTAAAAAAGCAGTAAAATTTGCAGGTATTCCTACATTTGCTCCCGAACATTTTTGTTTGTTAGAGCAAAAGGATACTCTAAAGCGCAAGCAATTTGTAAAAGGCGTTGAGCAAATAGCACAAGAAGGTGCCATACAAATTTTCCACGAACCAAACTCAGGTATGGAGCGTGTTATAGTAGGTGTTGTAGGCGTTTTACAGTTTGAGGTATTAGAATACCGTCTTAAAAACGAATACAATGTAGAGGTTATTAGAAATAACCTTCCCTACCAGTATATTAGATGGATAATAAGTGACACTGACCCATCAAAGCTTTCTATAACGTCTGATACAAAATGGGTGCAAGATTTTAGAGGTAATAATCTTTTAATATTCACAAGCGAATGGAATATTAACTGGGCGTTAGAGAGAAATGAGGGTCTAACTCTACAAGACTTTAGTAAGAATTAAAACACAAAACCCTACCAAAGCAAACGCTTTGGTAGGGTTTAATTATTCGCCTTTATATTTTCTTTTAGTTGCAAGACCGCCACGAATATGTCGCTCAGACTTGTTTTTTTCTAATACTTTTTTAACCTGCAAATAAAGCTGCGGTTGATCTCTTTTAAGCCTTTGTGTAACATCTTTATGTACCGTAGATTTACTAATTTTAAAAACCTTTGCTGCAGCGCGCACTGTGGCACCTGTATTTATTATGTATTCGCCTAAAACAATTGCTCTATTATCAACAGTATAATTCATACAACCAACTCCTAAAAGCACTGTTTAATTGTATGAAAAAATTTTTAAAATTATGACGATTAAAAGTATATTATAAAAACTTATTTACCGTTCATTTTTCGGTATTCTCCCGGTGGCATCCCCGAATGCTTTTTAAAAAAAGCATTAAAATAATATTCATTGTTAAAATTCATTATTTCGCTAATTTGTTTTAACGAAAATGAATAATCCGCAAGTAATTTTTCGATTTTTGAGATACGGCTTTTTATAATATATTCTCCCGGAGAAATACCCTCAAACCTATGGAAAATACGTGTTAACTGTTTGGTACTTAAATAACAGTATTCCGCTACTTCCTCCACACTCGGTGGCATTTCAATGTTGTCATTAATATACTGCTTAGCTAAAGAAGTAACCACATTTTCATCTTGCTTTTGTATGTTTTCTTCCATCCCTAATAATCTAAAAGCCCAAACAAGAATTTCAAATATGTTATTTTCTATCAATTGGGCCGAATGTTCCTTTTTAAGCAATGCCTCATTAGAGATATATGCAAGGTTACTGGCAATTCGTTCGGTTATTGTGCCAAAAAAGCAGGTTTTTGATTCCTCTATTTGCTTATTAAATGTGATAGAGTATTTTTGAGTATGAGGCGCTGATGCAATAACCGTATGACTAACGCTAGGATATATAATAATAAAACTACCGCTTTTCAGAACAAAGCCTTTTCCGTTTACCTCGTATTCCTGAAATCCCTCGGTAATAATGTGCATTTCAAACCCTGTATGATGATGGGGCTTTTTTGTAATACTTTTATGATCTCGGTCGAAAATTAGTTTTTTGAAATAACAGTTTTGTACACCAAAACGACTCAGGCTACTCTGTAGATTTTGCTCCGGCTGTTTATAAAATATCTTCATTTTTTCACCGCCTTGTGTTTTTATTATAACAATTACTCTTTTAACAATCAACTCAAATGTCCTAAAATTATAAAATCAAGTCTGCGTTTTATATTGTCTTTGTTAAGTAGCGCAATTATAATTTAATTGATGGGAGGCTATAGAATGGAAATTTTAACAACAATGATAACACCTTATAAAAAGGATGGCAGTATTGATTATGATACCGCTTGTAAATACGTAGACTGGTACTATGAAAACGGACTTGATGGTATATTTGCAGTATGTCAGTCAAGTGAGATTTTTTATTTATCTCTCGAAGAACGGGTCGAGCTTAACCGTAGTGTTTATAAGCGAGCGAAAGAGCTTGATAAAAACTTTTTAGTAGTTTCTTCGGGTCATATTTCGGACTCATTAGAAGACCAAGTTAAAGAACTTAATGCAATATACGCCTCAGGCACAGATGCTCTTATTTTAATAACAAATCGCCTTGATATAAATAATGAGGGTGATGATGTGTTTATCGCAAATGCCGAGAAACTGATTGCACAGCTTCCCGCCGATGCAAAACTCGGACTTTATGAATGTCCTTATCCCTATAAAAGACTGGTTACACCTAAAATTCTTGATTGGTGTCTTTCCACAGGGCGTTTTTACTATATGAAAGATACTTGCTGTGATGCAAACCTTATCAAACAGCGGTGTGAACAGTTAAAGGGCAGTCATTTTAAAATCCTTAATGCCAACTGTCAGACCTTGCTCGAAACTATGCGCAACGGTGCCGACGGTTATTGCGGTATTATGTGCAATTTCCACCCCAAACTGTATTCGTGGTTAAGAGAGAATTATAAGAGCGATAAAGCAGATTTGGTGCAATCGGTTATAGGAACCTTCGGCTTTACCGAGGTAGGTCTTCCCTATCCGCTAACGGCAAAATACCATATGAATCTTTGTGGGATAAATACCGAAAATATTGCGCGAAATCGAAAAAGCGAAGAGCTTACAGAATATGCCAAAAGCTGTATGGAACAAATGAAATATGCAACCGATAAATTAGAAAAAATATTGGAAGGAAAATCTTATGAAGGGCTATAATTTATGGAGCTATGTACCTTACAAACCGTTACTGCGCAACGTTGGTGATATTTATATATGTCGTATTGCACCTAATGTCAACAATATTCACTTTGAGTGGCTAGACACAAAAAACGAAGAATATACTGTTTTTTACCGCAAAAGAAATACAGAAGAATTTATTGTATGCGGTAAAACATGCGGTACTGAATTCAACATAGAAAATCTTGAAACAAATACTGACTATGAATTTTATATTCAGTCTGGCGAAAAGAAAAGCCTTGTACGTCTTGCCCGAACAGGTAAACCGGTTGGTACGGTAGTAAACTATCTGCACCCCGATGATGAAGCATATTCGTTTTCGGGCAGATATCTATGCTCTCCTTCGCTTGTGCGCCATCCCGGCGGCTTCCTTTTAGCCTCAATGGATCTTTTTGCAGCTGAACATCCTCAGAACCTTACTCTTATTTTCCGCTCAGATGATGACGGCAAAACTTGGCATTATGTCAGCGAGCTGATGCCTTGCTTTTGGGGCAAAATGTTTATTCACAACGGTGAACTGTATATGCTCTCTTGCTCTACCGAATACGGCGATTTACTAATCGGTAAATCTACCGATGGAGGAAAAACCTTTTCTGCCCCCGTTTGCTTGCTCAGAGGCTCTAACGGAAAGAAGGGTAATGACGGTGTTCATAAGAATCCCCAAAACATATTTTTCCACAACGGAAGAATATATAATACGTTCGAATGGGGGTCTTGGGCAAACAGCCAATATTGCCACGCAGCAGCGGTAATGTCCTGCAGTGTTGATGACGATTTGCTTATCCCTGAAAACTGGAGTTTCACGCCACCGCGCAAATTCGACCCAAGCTTTGCACCCGAGATGTCACATCTTCAAGTTTGCACCATGACCATTGAGGGAACGCTGGTAGCAGACCCACAAAACAGACTTTTGAATATAATGCGTTTTGGTGGTAATAGGTGCGTTCTGGCATATGAAGTTAATATGCAGAATTCCGAAGCAATACTCGAATATTCTCACCTTATTAACTTCCCCGCAAATTTATCAAAATTTATGATTAAATATGATGCAGTTTCTAAAAAATATTATTCCATAGCTTCCCGTTTGCACGAAACCATAAATACCCAGAGAAATTTACTTTCACTAATGGCGTCTGATGATTTGAATAACTGGTATGTAGTTACAGATTTGCTTGACTATTCAAATGAGGATCCAGAAAAAATTGGTTTTCAGTATGTAGATTTTGAATTTGAATGCAACGACATTATTTATCTTTGTAGAACAGCAATAAATAACGCCCACAATTTCCACGACTCTAATTATTCAACTTTTCATCGAATAGAAAATTTCCGAAATTTATAACTAAAAATTAATTAAAAAACTCCGCTTTATATAAGCGGAGTTTTTGTTTAAATTACAATACTTTACCTAAGAAGTCTTTAAGTCTTGCACTTTGCGGATTTTCAAATAATTCTTGCGGTGTGCCTTGTTCCATTATAATTCCCTCGTCTATAAATAGAACTCTGTCGGCAACCTCTTTGGCAAATCCCATTTCGTGTGTAACCACAACCATGGTCATACCTGACTTTGCAAGGTCTTTCATAACGGCAAGAACCTCGCCTACCATTTCGGGATCAAGTGCGCTTGTAGGTTCATCAAAAAGCATAACCTCGGGTTGCATACATAAAGCTCTTACTATTGCAACACGCTGCTTTTGACCACCGGAAAGTTGTGATGGGTATGCACTTGCGCGGTCCTTTAAGCCTACTTTATCAAGCAATTCTAAAGCACGCGCCTCTGCATCTTGCTTATTTATTCCTAATAACTTAATAGGTGCTACAGTCATATTTTTGAGCACTGTCATATGCGGGAACAAATTGAACTGCTGAAAAACCATTCCCATTTTTTGTCTGTGCAAATTAATATTGCTTTTCGGATCGGTAATATCTGCACCTTCAAAAATTATCTTTCCGCCTGTGGGCTCTTCTAAACGATTTAAACAACGCAAAAATGTAGACTTACCCGAACCCGAAGGTCCTATAACAACTACAACCTCGCCCTTTTTAATTTCAATATCAATTCCTTTAAGAACATCAATTTTTCCGAAAGACTTCTGCAGATTTTCGGTTTTTATTAAAATATTATTAATGGTCACTTCTGCGAAGCCTCCTTTCAAGCTTGCCAACAAGCCAAGTAAACAACATAACTATTACCAAATAGATAATTGCAACAGCTATTAAAGGCATAAATGCTGAAAAGGTTCTGCCTCTAATAAGGTCGCCGGCCTTTGTTAAATCGGCAATGCCAACATAACCTGCAACCGATGTTTCTTTAAGCAAAACAATAAACTCATTACAAAGGGTTGGAAGAACCATTTTAAACATCTGCGGTATAACTATGTAAATCATGGTCTGAATATAGTTAAAGCCAAGGCTTCTACCCGCTTCAAACTGTCCGTTATCAACCGACATAATTCCGCCGCGGAAAATTTCGGCAACATATGCACCCGAATTTATACCGAAAGCGATTATAGCTATAAGCGTAGAATTTCTTGAAGATGCAAAAATTATAAAATACATTATAAGCAATTGTACTACAACCGGAGTTCCGCGAATTACTGTTAAATATATATTAGCAATTGCATTAAGTAGTTTTATAATTATGTATCCAATTCCGCCACGTTTTTTAAATGTTTCAATATTCTTATCGTGTGTGGTACGAATTATCGCAAGTATAACACCTATAACGATACCCAAAAGAACAGAGAAAAATGTAATTATTAAGGTCATTTTAAGACCGTCTAGCAGCCACTTCCATTTATCTCCGGTTATAAAATTAAGTTTAAAATCATCGCAAAAGTTCTGAATCCACTCAGGTGCTCCTGCGTAAAATTTTGCAAACCATTCTGCCATTAATATTAGGCTCCTTTACACAATTAAAAAGGGCGGTTTTAACGCCGCCCTTTTAGTGACTTAAAATTGATTATGCGGGAATGTACTTATCAACAATCTTCTTAATTTCGCCGTTATCGGTTAGTTTCTTAAGAGCAGCGTTTACTTGTTCTAAAAGCTCAGTATCTTCCTTTGCGATTGCAATAGCATAATCTTCTTCGGTATAAGAACCGTCAAGAATCTTAAGGCCTTCGTTTGCAGCAACAAAGCTCTTTGCAGGCTCGTTATCAATGATAACAGCAGTAACCTTGCCAGTCTTTAATGCTTCAACAGCATCTGCACCGGTCTTATAACGCTCTACGTTTTCTTCACCAAAGCCCCATTTTGCAGGAACGTCGGAAGAATAGATATCACCTGTGGTATCTTGCTGAACGCCAATTTTGATACCCTCTTTAACGCCTACAGGATCACCGTCTGCATTAAATTCGGTATAAAAATCTTCAAAAGAAGCATATGTGCTGTCTGCCTTTACGATAACCGACTGAATACCCTTTGCGTAGGAGGTAGAGAAATTAACACTCTCTAGTCTTTCGTCTGTAACAGTTAAACCTGCAACACCCATATCGTACTTGCCAGTCTGAACACCTGCAATGATTGCACCAAAATCGATATCAACGATTTCAAGCTCACGGCCGAGTTCTTTAGCAATAAGGCCAGCGATCTCTACGTCAATACCAGCAAAAGAGCCGTCATCAGCCTTAAACTCATAAGGTGGGAATGCAGCGTTAGTAGCCATAACAAGTTTATCGTCTTCCTTAGCACCGCAGCCGGCAAAAGACATAACCATAGCAAGAACCATAACAATAGCTAAAATTTTCTTAAACATATTAGTTACTCCTTTAAAATAAAGTGTATGTATTTAGTTAAACCTACGTCTAACTTTAGGCTATTATACCACTAGGTTTGCATAAAGTCAACTGGTTTTGTGCATAAATACCCATCTTTCATTCATAGAATGCATTTTATGTGTAATTTTTGTCTAAATCTATTTATTTAACTTGATTTTTAATATTGTTTGGTATAAACTATTAATAGATTTTTTATTTGGAGGAAATATAAATATGTTAGTTTCTGCAAAAGAAATGCTTCAAAAAGCAAAAGCCGGCAAATATGCAGTTGGCCAATTCAACATCAACAACCTTGAGTGGACAAAGGCAATTCTACTCACCGCACAAGAATTAAACTCCCCTGTTATCTTAGGTGTATCTGAGGGCGCAGGCAAATATATGTGCGGCTACACCACAGTTGCTAATATGGTTAAGGCTATGATTAACGAGCTTAACATTACTGTTCCCGTTGCTTTACACCTAGACCACGGTAGCTACGAGGGCGCTCAAAAATGCATTGAGGCAGGTTTCTCGTCTGTAATGTTCGACGGTTCGCATTATCCTATTGAAGAAAACATTGCTAAAACCAAAGAGTTAGTTGCTAAGGCTAATGAGCTTAACATTTCGTTAGAGGCCGAAGTTGGCGCCATTGGCGGTGAAGAAGACGGCGTTGTAGGTAACGGCGAAGTTGCTGATCCTAAAGAGTGCAAAATGATTGCTGATTTAGGCGTTACAATGCTTGCTGCAGGTATTGGTAATATTCATGGTAAGTACCCTGCAAACTGGGCAGGTCTTAGTTTTGATACTCTTGATGCTATTCAACAGCTTACAGGTGATATGCCCCTAGTTTTGCACGGCGGCACAGGTATTCCTGCTGAAATGATACAAAAAGCAATTTCTTTGGGTGTTTCTAAGATTAACGTTAACACCGAATGTCAGCTTGCTTTTGCAGATGCTACAAGAAAATATATTGAAGCAGGTAAAGATTTAGAAGGCAAGGGCTTTGACCCTAGAAAACTACTTGCTCCTGGCTTTGAGGCTATTAAGGCAACCGTTAAGGAAAAGATGGAACTCTTTGGTTCGGTTGGCAAAGCTTAAGTTTTTATATTGCTTACACCCCCCGTTTAATTACGAGGGGTGTTTTTTTAATAATTATGTTGATTTTTTTGTTAAATATAGTAAAATAGTAAGGTATTTTGTTTTAAAGGAATTTTATTATGCGAGAGAATATAAAAGAAAATAAAATGGGCATTATGCCCGTAAACAAATTGCTTATTTCTATGTCTTTACCAATAGTGGTATCTATGTTGGTACAAGCTTTATACAATGTTGTAGACAGTATGTTTGTGGCGCGTCTGTCGGAATCTGCTTTAACTGCGGTATCGTTAGCGTTTCCTATGCAAAACCTTATTATTGCTTGTAGCACAGGAATTGGTGTTGGTATTAATGCTCTGCTTTCTAAAAACCTTGGCATGAAAAATTACAAAGCGGCCGATAGCACAGCTCACCAAGGAATTTTAATAATCTCTATTTTTTATCTTATTTTTTTAGTACTGGGGCTCACCTTTACCAGAACATTTTTTGAACTTCAGACCGACGACCCTGAAATAATAGAATATGGTACACAGTATTTATCTGTTTGTCTTATATTCTCTTTTGGTGTGTTTGCCCAAATCACTTTTGAAAGATTACTTCAGGCAACCGGAAACACCATATACACTATGTTTATTCAGGGCACAGGTGCAATAATAAATATTATTTTGGACTGGGTGCTTATATTCGGTAAATTTGGATTTCCAAAACTCGGTGTTATGGGCGCCGCCGTTGCAACTGTAATTGGTCAAATTGCCGCAGGAATTTTAGGCATAATCTTTAACCACTTTAAAAACCCATATGTGAAAATAAGATTAAAAAAATTTGTTCCCGATTTTAAGATAATATCAAAAATACTAGCAGTTGGAATTCCGTCTATGATAATGGCATCTATCGGCTCGATAATGACATTTAGCATGAACAAAATACTAATGGGCTTCACCTCTACTGCCAATGCCGTTTTTGGTGTTTATTTTAAATTACAAAGCTTTGTGTTTATGCCTATTTTTGGTCTTAATAACGGAATGGTACCAATAATTGCATATAACTACGGTGCTAAAAATAAAGAACGGCTTGTTAAAACAGTTAAGCTAAGTTTGGTTTATTCTATAAGCCTAATGGCATTGGGACTTACACTGTTCCAAACAGCACCACAGCTTTTACTGGGTATGTTTGAAGCATCGGAGCATATGATACAAATCGGTGTTCCCGCACTTAGAACAATAAGTCTAAGTTTTATATTTGCAGGCGGATGTATAGTATTAATATCGGTATTTCAAGCGCTCGGAAACGGAATATATAGTATGATAATTTCTATTGCACGTCAGCTTATAGTTTTAATTCCTTTAGCTTATATCTTTTCTCTTACCGGTGTTTTAAACTATGTTTGGTTTGCATTCCCAATTGCAGAATTAGTATCAATAGTGTTATGCATTATATTGTTTGTAAGAATGTATAATAAACATATAAGAAATCTATAATTTGTTTGACAATTATGTGGTTTTATAGTAATATGAATAAGCGCTTGGTGCTTATGTAGCACCAAGACTTATTAAGTTATCACGTAGGTATGGTGGAATTGGCAGTTTTTGTCCGAGCGCGTCCTGTGGACGATACAGCGAGGCACAAAAAGGCGCAGCGGTTGAAAAATTTTAGCGTTTACGATGAAATTTTTCGGGCACCGCAAGAGTCACGCGTAAGCGCGGCTGCACATTTACTATAACAGTTTTAAAAAATAAACAAAAGAATTGACAACAATTTAATATGCGGGTATGGCGGAATTGGCAGACGCGCTAGATTCAGGTTCTAGTGAGGGCAACTTCATGCAGGTTCGATCCCTGTTACCCGCACCAAAAAACCAAATCCGACCTTTTGGTTGGGTTTAGTTTTTTTATTTATGCTAATAACATTTAAGGTTGCAGTATCCTCCAAAACCTTGAAAAAGATATAGTTATATGATAAAATTTAAAAAATCATTCTTAAACAATGGATTGGCGAGGTAGATATTATGAGAACTTATACAATTTTACCTAAAACAGGCAGCTGGAACGATATTCCTGTTGCTCCTATAGATGCAAAGCTTTGGACACCTGAAATTGATATCTCAGCGACCGCTCAAGTTTGCTATGATGATGAGGCACTCTATGTTCGTCTTACTGCAAAAGAAAAGGAAATACGTGCTGAAGAAACGGGGCGCATAGGCGTTCCAAGCAAGGACAGCTGTCTTGAGTTCTTTTTCTCTCCCATTGAGGGCGACACCAGATATTTTAACTTTGAATTTAATCCTGCTATGTGCATGCACATCGGTTTTGGCACCTGTCGCTACGACTCGGCAAGACTTTTGCCCAAGCCAAGCGCCAACATTAACCCTAATGTCATTCGCACCAATGATGGTTGGGAGCTTACCTATCAAATTCCCTTAACCTTCATTAAAATGTTTTTCCCGAATTTTGCCCCTACAGTCGGCAAAAAGATGCGCGCCAATTTTTACAAATGCGGTGATCTCACCCCGACTCCGCACTATTTTGCTTGGAATCCGGTAGATACCCCCACGCCCGATTTCCATCGACCTGAATTTTTTGGGGAATTAATTTTCGGTTAATATACATTACTATACTTTTTCATACTTTAGCGTCAGCTTTATCAGGTGGATTTTGAACACCAACACCAATAAATCTGTTGAACCGAGTTTTTTTATTGAACTGTTTTGCTTTTTATAATATAATGAAAGTACAAATTATAAAAGAGGTTGCTTATGGTACAGTTTAACAACGACTGGGATGAAATTTTAGCCGATGAGTTTAATAAAGATTATTATTTAACTCTTAGGGCTTTTTTAAAAAAAGAATATTCTACTCAACGAATTTATCCTAATATGCACGATATTTTTAATGCTCTAAAATATACATCATTTGCTGATACCAAGGTAGTAATTATAGGTCAAGACCCTTACCATGGTCCACGTCAAGCCCATGGACTTTGTTTTTCGGTGCAACACGGGGTAGCTGCCCCACCCTCACTCAAAAATATTTTTAAAGAATTAAATGATGATTTAAAAATAGCCGAGCCCACCCACGGATGCCTAACCGACTGGGCAAAGCAAGGTGTATTGCTTTTAAATACCGTTTTAACTGTTAGAGAGGGTAATCCAAACTCACACAAAGGCAAAGGTTGGGAAATATTTACCGACCGTGTTATAAGTGAGCTTAATAATAAAACTACACCTATTGTTTTTCTGCTTTGGGGCGCCAACGCAAAAACAAAAGCAAAAATTATTACCAACCCATTACATATAAAATTAGAAACCGTGCACCCTAGTCCGCTCTCGGCATATGGTGGATTTTTTGGATGCAAGCATTTTTCAAAAGCAAACCAAATTCTTGTAAACTCTAACCAAACGCCAATAGACTGGCAACTAAAATAAAAAAAGCACTCTTGGAATTCCAAGAGTGCTTAACTTTTTATTTTACCAAATACCTGGGATATAGTCTTCATCAGGTGTTGTAGGTATAGATGTACCGTATGGCAATTCACCATAGCCTTGCCAGCCCGCAAGGTGACGCGCAAGTATAACCGGGTCTACCGGGTCTATACTGCCGTCTGCGTTAAGGTCGGCATTTGCGGTGTTAACCTGTGATTCATAACCTTCCCAACCTGCAAGATGACGTGTAAGTATTACAACGTCTAGCGGGTTTACCGAGCCGTTAGAATCAATATCACCCAAAGTTGCAGCCGATGCACTAATGCCCATAACTGCAGTTAATATTATGCAAATTACAACGATTATGCCTGTTACTTTTTTAATTTTCATATACATACCTCTTCTTATTAAGGCTTATTTATATTAATTATACAAAACTTTACATTATTTTGCAAGAGGTTTTTTATTTATTAACACAATTACCACCGCTACTGCTATTAATACCAATAGCGAGAGTCCTAAAATCAAGAATAAATTCACAGAATTTTCTTCATTTATTTGTTGTTGTGATGTAACAAAATCTTGTTCACTAACGAAATCTATCATATCACTGCTTTCAATTATACTTTGTGTACTCTGTAAATTCTGCACACTTGTTGCGTTTTTTGAAGTAGTATTAGACACCGTATTCGGATTTGACGAAAACTCTGGTGACAAAATCTCGTTAGAGCTTACAGGGATTTTACTGTTTTGAGTAGATGTACTCAAAATTAAATCTTGCTCATTTTCTACAGTAATTACACCATTATCTAGCTCAACAGTTATTGGTGATAGCTTTGAATTTATGCAGTCATTAGCGCTTTTGAAATAAAGATTTATTGGATATCCACCTGATGGTGTTGACTTTTTAACTTTAAACTCTAAGGTAGCTAACACACCATTTTTTGTAAAATCTTCTTTAGAAGAATTAGTCCAATACAAAACATAAGGCTTCGCCGATATGTCTTTACTGTGAGTAGACTGGCCGAGTATTTCGCCATCGGTACTGCTTACAAGTTCAAAATACTCACTACTATAATCCACAAACAGTCTTAATGTGTTTATACCGGGGTTAAAATCTAGTACTACCTCTATTTTTACAATATCGTTAGGCTTGGCTGTTACATCGGTCGCGTAAATAACGGCATTAGTATTAGCACATACGCAAAAAGAACACAGTGCACATACTACTACAACCAAACAAAAACTAATTATTTTCTTTGTTACATTTTTTAACATAAATCATTACCACAACTGTTGCTATTAAAATAGCCAATACGCCTATTCCTATGTAAAACCAAGTGCCAAGGCCTTGAGATTTATTGTTAGTAGGCTGACTTGAATTACTAACATCAGATAAAACGCTACTAGATAAATCAAGGCTAACAGAATTAGTTTTAAAGTTTACCTTTTTAAGATCATAATTTATAATATCATAATTATCTACATTGTACGAAAGACTAATTTCGCCCTTCTTTGATGCATCTACTATATTAAATTCAAGCGTTGCAACTGTGCCATTAAAGGTATAATCTTGGGTTGCAGTAGGATTTGACCAATAAAGATAAATATCGTTAGAGCTTAAATTATCAGTATGGGTGTTTTCACCTAGTTGAGCTTTGTCGACAATATTGGTAAGCTTTAAAGCATCAGTATTAAACACAACCTTTAACCTCATTACAATAACTCCTGGGTTATCGTTTAACACAACATCAACCTTAAGGGTATTGTCTGTTACTCCTTGTGATACAAGTTCTATAGTGGGTTCTGCCGCATATGATACAATGCTGGTTCCAAACAAAATAATAACTATTAAAAGAAAACTTAAAACTGTTTTTTTCATTTTTCTCTCCCTCTTACCTTTTCAATATCTATACTTATTTGATTTTTAAGTTGCTCTATATTATCAAATCGTATTTCGTCTCTTAAAAATTCATTTAGCGTGACGGTAACTTCACTTGAATATACATCTAAATTAAAATCTAAAATATGTGTTTCTGCGGTTATGATGTCGGTTTTGTAGGTAGGCCTGTAACCAATGTTAGTTATAGATTTATAATTTTTGCCATTTATTTTACAACTTGTAGAATAAACGCCAAAACGCGGCAACACCAAATTTTTAGGATACACTTGGTTAATGGTAGGAATACCTATTGTTCTGCCACGCTCATCGCCGTGAACAACCTTTGCACAAAAGCTAAACGGCTCGTAAAGAAAGGTGTTGGCTTTTTTAACATTACCATCATTTATTAAAGAACGAATATATGATGAAGAAATACTTACTCCATCACACATAACATTTTCTGACACCGATAGCTGAATATTATTTTCTTTGCAAAACTGAGCCAGTAATGTTACATCACCGCTCTTTGCCTTGCCAAAGGTATAGTTAAACCCGCAGCATATTTTTTTAGGATTATACTGTAATTTTAAATTGTTTAAAAACTGTTGTGCTGTGGTGTCTTTAACAGCGTCAAAATCTAAAACAACAACATCATCAAACCCAATTTTTTTTAGTAAACGGAATTTAAATTGTGGGTCTAATATGTTGGCATGCTCTTTGTTTAAAAGACTTGCGGCGGGTGGTTCGGCAAAAATTACCGCAATGCTTTTAAAGCCGCTGTTAACTGCACAGTTTACAACCGACATGTGACCTTTATGCAAACCGTCAAATGTGCCTAGCGCTAAAGCATTTTCCATTACACCGCTCCCCTTCTTTATCAAGACTTAATCAGATTTACCAAACACTTAATATCTAACTGATTTTTTTCTTTGTTTACCGAGCCGAGTCCTAAAAGAGTATCATTATATCTCACACGAAGTATCTCTCGGTCGGCAAGGCTTTCTATTTTTAATCTATCTAAATCTAACTGACCGCCGTTCGAAAATCTTATGGCTTGTTTTTCGGTAATATTAACCGCTCTAAACTGCATTACTGCAGCTTCTTCTGGTAATATGTACTGTGAAATATTTTCTTTATTTAGTGTATCTAAATCCACACAATTTTCTATACAAAACTGTGCCGTTTTTGTTCGACAAAGCTTAGACAATGTAGCGCACACTCCAAGTTTATCGCCAATATCGGTGCAAAGTGAGCGAATATATGTGCCCTTAGAACAACTTACATCAATGGTAAATTTATTATCATTAAAATCAGATACCATTTGTATAGAGTGTATTTCAATTTCTCTGGGCTCACGCTCAACCTCTATTCCTTGACGAGCCAGCGTATATAACCTTACACCGTCTTTTTGTATTGCAGAATACATAGGCGGCAACTGCATTTGCTTGCCAACAAAGCCATTTAGGACTTTTTGTATTTGCTCTTTTGTTACTTTTACATCACATTTAGAAATTATTTCACCGGTAATGTCGGAGGTACTTGTACTAATACCTAATGTTATTTCGGCAGTATAACGCTTGTCTGACTCTAACAAAAAATTAGACAGTACGGTTGCTCTGCCTATAAATATAGGTAGCACGCCTGTCGCCATAGGATCAAGCGTGCCTGTATGACCCACACGCTTTTCGGCGCATAGGTGCTTTATTTTAGATACTGCTTTAAATGAAGTTATGCCATTTGGTTTACATACAAGAATAAGACCCTGCATCGACTTCCTCCATGTGTTGCTTTATGCAATCTAAAATTTGCTGTTTTGCGGTATTAAGGTCACCCACAATTTGACAACCTGCTGCCGATATATGACCTCCGCCGCCTAATCTGCCACAAATTACCGATGCATTATATGGTGAATAGGCTCTGAGAGATATTTTAAAGGTGTTTTTTGTGGTTTCAATCATAGTAACACCTATTAAAACGCCTTCTACACAGTTTGACAATACCGATAAGCCTTCTAAATCATCGTCATTACAACCAGCTTTTTGCTTCATATCGCACGTGGCACATATAACACAGCATTTATCGTTAAAATAAAACTGTGCCGATTCTAACGCCAAACGCTCAATTTCCATACGGGCACGCGTTTTTGTATCGAACATCAATTTGTTTATGGCCGCGGCATCAATGCCGTATTCCATAAGCTTTGAAGCTATAATATGGGTTTTAGGTGTTGTATTTGAATACTTAAAACAACCTGTATCGGTAACAATACCGGTAAACAGAGCCTCTGCCATAGTTTTATCTATTTGAACACCTAAAGCCATAATTATTTCATAAATGCACTCACACGCGGCAGCGGCGCTGGTATCAAGATAAAGTCGTTTGGCAAAACGCTTGTTAGATATATGGTGGTCTATTGCAAGCTCTATTTTATCTGCATAAATACCTTCATATTTACCAAGCAAATGTAAATCGGCAACATCAACCGATATAACGGTAGTATTTTTAGTATGCTCTATACCGCATTGAGTAGCAAAATACCCAAACTTTGTGGGTATTTTATCTGGGCACAACACCCACGCATTTTTACCAAGACAAATTAGGGCTCTGCTAAGTGCAAAAGCTGAGCCTAAAGTGTCGCCATCGGGTGAAGCGTGGGTTAATATTATATAATTATCGTGCTCTTTTAAAAATGAACAAGTATCGTCTAATGATAGCGATAAACAGTTATTCATCTTCTTTCTCCTTTTTGAAGGAGTCTATAATCATAGAAATATTAGCGCTTTTTACTATAGAATCGTCGGCTACAAACTTTAGCTCAGGTACCTTGCGGAGCTTTAGCTTTTGGCCAAGCTCACGCCTAATGTAACCCGCAGCATTTTTTAAACCTTTTACCGATTCTTGCGTTTTTTCCATGCCTTCTATAGCACTTATATATACTGTGGCATACGATAAATCATCAGAAACCTGCAGTTTTACAATGCTTATCAATTTGCTTACTCTGGGATCCTTTACTTCACGCAGTATATCTGCTAGAGCCATACGAATATCAGAAGTAATGCGATTTATTTTATATCCGGGCATAGTTATCTCCTTTGGGTAACGAGAGTCGAACCCGTTACGCCTTAAAATCAATAATTCTTTACCTTTTCTTGCCTCATCACTTGTAATACGTCAGTATTACTGCGTTCTTCGTCTTCGCTCTTTTAAAAAATTCTTTGATTTTAAGGTCGAAGAGTTTATCTCGCACGACTTTTTTCGAAAGACGCAGCGTGAAATTTGCCGTAAGGCCGTCGCCTTACAAGAATAAGCGCAAGAAAGACGGGAAAAGGCGGCGAGAGAAACCGCAATGTGTTCAACTCTCGTTACCTTAGTCACGGTATTCTTCCATAATAAAGGCTTCGAAAACGTCACCCTCTTTTATGTCTGAGAATTTCTCAAGTCCGATACCGCACTCGTAACCCTGTGCTACTTCCTTTACATCATCTTTAAAGCGACGCAATGAATCAATTTTATCTTCGGCAACAACAATACCGTCACGTACAACACGTATTTGACAAGCTCTTGTTACCTTACCGTTTGTAACATAACAACCTGCAATTGTACCAACATTAGAAATTTTGTAGGTTGTACGAACATCAACAGTACCAAGTATGTTTTCACGATATTTTGGTGCCAGCATACCCTTCATTGCCGATTCAATTTCTTCAATACAGTCATAAATAACACGATACATACGCATATCTACGCCGTCACGCTCGGCAGTTTCTTTAGCTACTGCATCGGGACGTACATTAAAGCCTACAATTATAGCTCCCGAAGTTGTAGCAAGCATAACGTCGGATTCGTTAACGGCACCTACGCCACCATGAATAACGCGAACCTTAACTTCTTCGTTAGAAAGCTTTTCAAGGTTTTCTCTAACAGCCTCAACCGAGCCTTGAACGTCGGCCTTAACAATAACATTAAGCTCTTTAAGGTCACCTTCACTAAGTTGGTCAAACAAATTGTCAAGTGTAACCTTGTTAGCAGATTTAAACATTTCATCTTTTTGCTTTTGCTTTCTTTGCTCTACAAGTTGACGTGCAAGACGCTCATCAGATACGGCATCGAAGGTATCACCGGCTGACGGTGTTTCAGCAAGACCTGCAATTTCAACCGGAACCGATGGACCCGCATGCTTTAATACCTTACCGTTTTCGTTGGTCATAACTCTTACTCTACCAACCGCGGTACCCGCAACAATAATATCACCTGCGTTAAGTGTGCCGTTTTGAACAAGCAATGTAGCAATAGGACCACGGCCTTTATCGAGTCTGGCTTCAATAACAACACCCTTTGCTCTACGGTCTGGGTTTGCTTTTAACTCCATCATTTCGGCAACGAGCAATACATTTTCAAGCAAATCGTCTATGCCCTCGTGTGTTTTTGCAGAAACGGGAACACATATGATATCGCCACCCCATTCTTCAGGAACCAAAGAATGTTCGGTTAACTGTTGTTTAATGCGGTCGGGATTTGCTTCGGGTTTATCCATTTTATTTATAGCAACAATAATCTGAACCTCTGCTGCTTTAGCATGGTTAATTGCTTCTATAGTCTGAGGCATAATACCATCATCTGCTGCAACAACCAAAATAGCTATATCGGTTGCCTGTGCACCACGTTGACGCATAGATGTAAATGCAGCGTGGCCGGGGGTGTCTAAGAAAGTTATATCTTGACCCTTGCAGTTTACCTGATAAGCACCAATGTGCTGTGTAATACCACCTGCCTCAGTAGAGGTTACTGCGGTATCTCTAATAGCGTCGAGCAATGATGTTTTACCATGGTCAACGTGACCCATAACTACAACAACAGGGCAACGTGGCTTTAGGCTTTCGGCGGTATCTTCGGTATCGTCCATAATTCTGTCTTCTATGGTAACAACTACAGCCTTTTGTACCTTACAGCCCATTTCTGTTGCAATAAGCTCTGCAGTATCGTAATCGATAGTTTGGGTAATAGATGCCATTATGCCAAGCTTCATAAGCTCTTTAATAACCTCGGCAGCAGTCTTCTTCATAGCAGCTGCAAGCTCACCAACGGTCATTTCGTCACCTATAGTAATGGTAATAGGAGTCTTCTTTATGCGCTCAAGCTGCATACGACGCATTTTATCTGCCTCGGTTTCGCGCTTAGAGCCTTGAGGACGGCGATAATCTTGCGACTTTTGCTTAATTTTTTGTTTGCGCTGAATATTATCGTGCATAACGTTGTCGGGCGCAATACGCTCATACTTTTCGTTATACTTGTCAATATCGACATTAGATGCACGTGTATCTACCCTACGAATAGCAGCAGGTCCACGGTTAGGTGCAGCGCCGCCAACCTTTTCTTTTTTCTTCATTACGATTTCTATAGGCTCATGATTTGGTTTTTCTGGCTGCTTTTCGGGCGCTTTTTCTACGGGCTTTTTAGCTGCAGAAGCCTTTTGAGCCGGCTTTTCTTCTGCCTTTTTAACCTCTTTAGCCGGTGCCTTTTCTGCAGCCTTTTGAGCTGCTTTTTCAGCCTCTTTTTTAGCCTTCTCTGCTGCTTGCTTTTTGGCATCTTCTTCGGCTTGAGCTGCGGCCTTTAGTTGCTCTAATATAGCAAGCTGATCCATAAGCTTGCGCTCTTTTTCGGTTTGAGCCTGGCCTTGCTTTTTGGCACCCTCGCCAGATTTAAAGTATGCATCAAAGCTTTCTACCTGATTATTTTGAGTCATAACATCGAAAATAATATCGAGTTCTGCCTCGTTTAAAACCGAAGCGGTCTTTTTGGTTTCAGATGTGTGGTCACTTAATATGCTAATAATTTCTTTAGATTGAACACCAAAATCTTTAGCAACATCGCTAACCTTATATTTTATCATCATCGGCGTTTCCTCCTATTGCGATCTTGTTTAATATTGATTGAGCAAACTGTTTACTGTTTACCGATAAAATTCCTGCGCGTTTACCTATCTGTTCGGCAATACAGTCCATTGTAAATTCGCTAAAATAAATTTTTACGTTATATTGGTGGCACAAGAACTCTATTTCCTTTTTGCTTTTTAAAGAAATATCGCTCGCTAAAAACAAAAGTTCAGCTTTTCCGCGTTTTATGGCTGTAACACTTGCATCCATGCCAACCGATAAATTACCGGACTTTCTTGCAAAACCTAGTAAACAAAGGTCATTAGTTTTCATCGGTGCTAAGCTCCCTATTTATATCGCTTATAACATCTTCGGACAATTGGCAATTAAAGACTTTTTCAAACCTGCGAGCCTTTAGTGCCTTTAAAAAGCACTCGGTATTTTTGCAGATATATGCTCCCCTACCGTTTAATTTACCTGTGGTATCAAGCATAATTTGGTTGTCGGGAGTTTTAACAACACGAACAAGTTGTTTTTTGTCTTTATGCTCCATACAGCCCGAGCACATTCTAAGCGGGATTTTTACATTTCGCATACGCTTCACCTTAAATTACGGTGTCGTCATCTTCACCGTAAAATCCGCTTTCGGGGCGAATGTCTATTTTCCAACCGGTTAGCTTTGCGGCAAGGCGAACATTTTGGCCCTTATTGCCGATTGCTAATGATAACTGAGAATCGGGCACGGTTGCGCGGCAAGCCTTGGGCTCTTCACTTATAATCTCAACCGATAAAACCTTAGCCGGCGATAATGCCTCAGAAACAAATGCAACGGGGTCATCGGAATATTTTACAATATCAATTTTCTCGCCTGCAAGTTCTTCTACAATTTGGTTAACACGGGCACCGCGTTGACCAATGCAAGCGCCTACTGCATCGATTTCTTCGTTAGCAGACCAAACTGCAAGTTTAGTTCTGGAACCGGCTTGACGAGATACCGATTTAATTTCAATAGTGCCGTCAAATATTTCGGGTACTTCCATTTCAAAAAGGCGCTTAACAAGACCAGGATGTGTACGCGAGAGCATTACCTTAGGTCCTTTTTCGGTGCTTTTAACGTCTACAACGTAAACTTTTATATGGTCGCCTTCTTCTATTACTTCGTCGGGTACTTGCTCTAGTTTTGGAAGTGTAGCTTCGCTGTTACCTATGGTAATAGAAGCGTTACCTGTTTTAGGATCTACCCTATGAACAACCGCTGTAACAAGTTCCTTTGTCTTGCTTTGGAAATCTGCAAGAGTTTTATCGCGCTCTACATCTCTAATACCTTGGCGTATAACGTGCTTTGCAGTTTGAGCAACAATTCTGCCAAATTGCTTTGTATCTAGCAAAATTTCTACAATATCGCCAACCTTGGCGTTGGGATCATATTTTTGAGCTTGATCTACTGTAAGCTCGGAGCATACATCTTCTATAGTATCAACTACAGTTTTTCTTACCGATACATTAAAAATGCGGTTTTCACAGTCGATTACACACGAAACAATATCTTGACCGCCGTAATCTTTACGTAAAGCTACCACAATAGCATTAGCGATTTTGTCGGCAATATAAGCTTCTTCTATGCCCTTTTCTTGTCCCATAAATTTTAGTGCTTCAAAAAATTCGTTATTCATTTTCCAGTTTACCTCCACTAGTTAATTAACATTAAAATTATCGTCATCAAGTCTTACCGATGAATAGCTGCCCTTTGCAAGAGTTATTTCTTCATCTTGAACCTGCAAAACAATTTCTGAATCATTATGTGCTATAAGCTTGCCGCTAAGCTCCTTTGTGCCGTTTATAGCTTTATAAAGCTTTACCTTAACGTCTTTACCGTTAGCCCATACAAAATGCTCTTCTCGGCTTATTTCGCGCATAAGTCCGGGTGATGACACCTCTAAGTAATACGAGTTATCAATAGGATCGTGCTCATCTAAAATAGGGTCAACTGCATGTGATACATTAGTGCAGTCATCTATATTTATACCATTTTCAGAATCTATAAATATTCTTAAATACCACGATGCGCCTTCTTTTACGTATTTAACGTCCCAAAGATTTACCCCTTGCTGATTTACAGCATCTTTTACTAAATCGTAAACCTTACCGGCTATGTTACCTGCCATTTGCAACACCTTTCTAACAAAAAGCAAAGAGCGGGTCGCCCCACTCTTTTTCCTTTGCTTACTTACTTTAGTAAGAGTATAACACAATACTTTAAAAAAATCAAGTATTTTATTCTTCCATTTGTTTACCTAAAAACTGCGCTGCTACAGTAGCTAATTTTACGTCGGACTCGGTCGGTATTTTAGCATTTTCGTTCTCCAACATAACAACCGCACCAACAACATCACCCATAGATATTATAGGCACCGCAACAACCACTTTGCGCGCATTGCCATCCACCACGCCAAAGGTAGCATCTTGCTCAGACGTAGCAATAAACGCCCTGCGTGATAAAAATATTTGTTCGATATCGGAAGTTAGCCTTTTATCTGCAGTTTCTTTTTTTGGCAACCCCGCAGTAGCTACACAGTGGTCACGATCGCAAATAGCCACCGATAGTTCGGTAGCCTTTACAATACTTTCGGCATACTGTGATGCAAAAGCCGATAACTCACCTATAGGCGAATATTTTTTAAAAATAACCTCCCCACCCGCGTCGGTAAATATTTCCAGCGGATCTCCCTCGCGAATTCTCATAGTTCTTCTAATTTCCTTTGGTATAACAACACGACCGAGGTCGTCGATTCTTCTCACAATACCTGTTGCTTTCATATATAAAAACTCCTTTGTTGATTTGATAACACTGTTATTATCTGTCAACAAAGGAGTTTTATACTGCTAAAAAAGATTATTTGTACTCTATCCACATAGCGATTGTGCTTTTTTCGGGATTTTCGGGAACAATGAGTTTATCCGCCACAATCTCATCATGTACTGTCATCATACGTGTGTTTAGTATAACCATTGAGGCACAGTATGTAAGCTGTTTTTCTAAAACAGGATGACTATATTTTTTAAGAATTTTAATAGTATCATCAAAAGCAGATTTGAAACTCTCTGTAAGTTTTTGTGCTAACGGATGCGATTGTAAAATATCTATACATTTTTGTTTTGTGTCACCGGCTAAAACCAATATGTCAGAAACAATGTTTCCGTTCTCATCTAAATGAGCAAAACGATTTTCAATACCTTTCCAAACCGCCTTTTCGCTTTCTGAAAAATCAACATAATTCCTGTTATTCTTTAAAACGTCTGCGAAGAAAAGAGTGTGAGTATAATCCATTTCGCCGGCTCTGTCCCAGAGATTTAAAGTATCATCGCCAATTTTATATGCCCAAAACATCACATTTTCACTGCCGTTACCGTTGTGCCCCATAACAGTTTTTTCAGGAACTTTATACATTTCAAATCCCATAAAGCCCCACGTTTCGCCATTGGCGCGTTTTTCGGGATAATAAATATTATACACATCAAGACTTTGCACAAAGCAATCTACTGCAAAAATCACCGCCCACCATTTAAGGTCATTATCACTCATATTGTTTTTAACGATTCCGAGTTCGCGAAAACGAGCAATTGAGTCTGTAACAATAGTATCTATTATTTGGCTTCGCTCTTTTGAATGTTCTCTCTGCGCTTTCCAAATCTCATATTGACATTCTTTACTTGCAATAAAAATGTTTGTTACATATTTATTGCTAACCTTTTTAAGAAGTGTTGCATCTAAAAGCAATTTAACTTCCTCTTCCATATAAGGCATGGCAACTCCACACTCAATAGCCAATTGCTCTATTGTAAGAGGGTTGTTATCTAATTCAAGCAATATATTTTTCGGCAAGCTTCTTTGGACGGCTTTCCAAGGTAACCCACTTGGCTGTTGACCGCTTGCGGCAAAACCAACGTTTTCTGGCTTGTAGCTTCTTATACCAAATTCTCTAGACACATTCATACCTTCTTTCAAAATTTTTCTAGCACGAAACAGTTTAGACTTAACTGTGCTTTCGGGAAGTTTTAAAGAAACGGCAATATCTTTGATTTTTTTATCCTCTATGTAATAAGCAACTACAATATTGCGATATTCTGATGAAACAAAGGCAAGCTCTCGCCTGAGCAAATTTAAATCTTCACTATCAATCACTTTGTTTTCTATATTAGCTGTATTGTCTGAAATTTCATAATCGCTAATATCCGATTTAGCAAACAATTCGTTTCGATTATTCTTGTTTCTTGCCCACACACTATAACGGTTACGAGCAATACCCCAAACCCATGCCTCAAAATTTTCAGGCTTATTACCTCTCTCGAGCGAATTAATGATATTAAGCAAGATATCTTGAGTTAAGTTTTCTGCTTCAAAACTGTTCCCCGTCTTTTTAAGACAAAAATAAAACATCTTATCCATATAATTTTGAGTTAGCGAATTTAGGTATTTCTCTTTCACCGATTTTTCTATTGCCATTTTCTTTAACCTCCTTTCACTTATATAGTGTTGCAATTTTGAAAAAAGTTTCAAAGTTTTTATTATTATAACATAAATCTATATAAAACGAAAGCGGAGTGGAAATCCACTCCGCTGTTGCTATGTATATTATGATTATGTGCAAATTGAGTTGGGCAAAAATCAGCGAAAACCCTAGTGTTTATGCGGTTTTTTCGACTTTTGTCCTATTATACCACATTCCTCTATTCTTCTCACAATACCTGTTGCTTTCATATATACATTTCTCCTTAAATTACAAATTGTGTTGTTATTATCTGTATTTTGAGGAGATTTATACTGCTGTAATTTACTTTTTAGGGCTTTTATGTTATAATGAAATAAAGGCGGTGATTTCGTGAAAAAAATATTTAATATCATTATTGAAAACGGAATTGTTATTTCTTTGTTTTTAGGTTTAGCATATTTGTTCACTTCGCAATATCAAAAAGGTAAAATAAGCTACTATGGCATTCCATCGGTATATATCGATTTGAGCCTTAGTAGTGTTATAGAAACCTGTTTTACAATACTTCTAATTTTGTATTTTGCATTTATTTTTCTTAACGCTATCACCACTTCTCCTTTTATATATAAGAGTTATATAGGTGAGAAAAACATAATATCAACCATTATTTTTGCAATGTTCATGGCAATATTGATTGGTGTTTTAAAAAGATTCAACTACCTTTTTGTGGCAATAATTATTGTATATTTAGTTTTTTTGCTCGGCAACACTTTGGCACCCGTTTTCTTAATTAAAGGGAAACTACCCTATTCTCAAAAAAAGAAAATGTATCTAGAAGAAAAAGAAAAGGAGTTTAGGGAAAAAGTTAAAAAAGACGAGTCTTTTTTAAAGCGAGTATTTAAAAAAACAACAAATATACTATATTTTGCTTGCTTTATAGTGTTTATGTGTTCAGTGTTTAAAACAGCAGGTAGCCAAGATGCCAAAAACACTACTGTTTTTTATATAGCAAACGATTATCAGGATAAAGTTATTGTTCATAATACATCGGATTATTATATACTGATGGAAGTAGAAAACAACAAATTATTAGACACATATCAAATTGTCCCAAGCAATGAAATTGGCACAATAACTATGAAAGAAATAGGTCCTCTGCTTATTACAGACATAAAGGATAAAAATGAAAAAACCTTATCTGACTTGTATGCTTCAACAAAAAATGAGGACAACACATATTCATACACTTTTTCCGATTTGAATAACAATATATTATTCCAAAAAGAGAACGTTGTTCGAGAGCCTAAAATAAATCAAATAGCTGTTAGTATTTATGAACTGAAAACTCAAACAGGAACGGGTCTTTCAACCAATTGGGCGGTATATTGCGATGTGGAAAACAGCAAAACATCTGAAACCTTTTATTATGTTTTAGCTACCCAAGGCGATTATGTTGTTTGCGCCGATTATAAAGATAACAAGCATTTCATTACAGTTCAAAATATATTTGACAAGTCAGTATATTACAAAACATACGAACTTGAAAACGTTTCACCTGTAGCTGCAGATTTTGCACTTGGGTGTAAGTTTGATGGCGATAACAACGCAATAATTACCTACCTTATTGGTAAAGAATATAACGAAACCAAAATAACAATTGATATTCCGTAATGTAACGAAAGCGAGGTGAAAAATCACCTCGCTTTTGCTATGTATCGGTCAAAATGTGCTGTTTTTCGTCAAAAATTTTTCTTCAAAAATCCCCCGAAAGCCCAGTATTTATAAGGGCTTATCGCATTTTTGTGTTATTATAACACGAGCCTCTATACGGCGTACAATACCTGTTGCTTTCGTATATAAATCAATCTCCTTATCACATTTTGTAGGGGCGATTCACGAATCGCCCGTTTGGGTTTCGTGAAGGATTTGGCGGGCGATTCATGAATCGCCCCTACAACACAAAATTTACAAATTGTGTTGTATATTACGAGCGAACGCGAGTAACAAGGTTCACTCAGGTGTCCAAAATTTCCAATTTTGGAAACACCGTGTGGTTCTTATTATCTGTATTTTAAGGAGATTTATACTGTGGCAATTTACTTTTTAAATACTTTGTGATATAATAAAAACGATACTGAAAGGAGTGGGGAAATGAAAATCGCCGATCTTCTCAAAAAAAATACCCTGTCAATTTCTTTTGAGGTCTTTCCTCCAAAAACCGATTACAATTTTGAAAGCGTGCGCGCGGCCGTTGAGGAAATAGCAAAGTTGCGCCCTGCTTTTATGAGCGTTACATACGGCGCAGGCGGCGGAACAAGCAAGTATACCCTCGAAATCGCAAAACAAATTAAGCATGACTACGGCGTGCCGTCGCTTGCGCATCTTACCTGCGTTTCCTCCACTAAAGAAACCGTCCGCTCCCGAATTAACGACATTAAAAACGTCGGAATTCAGAACATCATGGCCCTGCGCGGAGACCTTGTTTCCGAAAACAGCTTGCAGGATTACAAGCACGCCATCGAGCTTGTGAGAGAAATCAAAGCCGTGGACGCAGACTTTTGCGTTGGCGGAGCCTGCTACCCCGAAATTCACCCCGAAAGCGAAAACCAAAAAGAGGACATCAAGTTTCTCAAAGAAAAGGTTGATGCCGGCTGTGATTTTTTAACCACCCAGATGTTTTTTGACAACAATCTGCTTTACAATTTCCTTTATAAAATACGCGAGGCAGGCATAACCGTTCCCGTAATTCCGGGAATTATGCCCATCACCAACGCAAATCAGCTCGAGCGTGCCATAAAGCTTTCGGGCTCGTTTATGCCGCAAAGATTCAAGTGTCTCGTAGACAAATTCGGCGGCGATAGTGCGGCTATGAAGCAGGCGGGCATCGCCTACGCCACCGACCAAATCATCGACCTGTACGCAAACGGCATAACAAACGTTCACGTTTATTCGATGAACAAGCCCGACATCGCAAGGAAAATACAGGACAACCTCTGCGACATTATAGGTAAATAGGCTTATGATTTTAACTAAAACCTACAGCGAGCCGCCTTTTTGCGAAAAGGAAATTTTACGATACGCAGGCGGCGACAAGAGCGAACTGACCCTCGCTCTCGTAAGAGAATGTATAGAAGAGGCACGCCCTCTCCTTAAATATAAGATCTGCTACCGCGAACTTGAAGTTAAACTAAACGGCGAGGTTTGCGATTTTGGTCTTTTTCGACTTGAATCGAAAGACCTGTCGCAAAATCTTAAAGGTTGTAAAAAGGCTATCGTTTTTGCGGCAACAGTCGGCATAGAACTTGACCGACTTATTGCAAAATATTCACGGCTCTCTCCGGCAAGGGCGCTGATACTTCAAGCCATCGGCTCTGAAAGAGCCGATGCGCTTTGCGACGCTTTTTGCGCCGATATTGCAGGCGAGTGCGCCTCTGTCCGCCCACGCTTCAGCCCCGGATACGGAGACCTCTCGCTCGAAAGCCAAAAAATCGTTTTTTCGGCTCTTGACTGTGAAAGGAGCGCAGGGATTACTCTTAACGATAGCTTGTTGATGTCGCCTTCAAAGTCGGTTACGGCATTTGTTGGGTTAAATGAAAATACACTTTCAGAGGTATAGTATGAATTTTAGAGATTTTTTGAGGAACAACATAGTCTGCCTTGACGGCGGTATGGGAACACTGCTTCAGGCGCGCGGGCTAAAGCTCGGAGAATACCCCGAGCGCTGGAATTTATCCCACGCCGAAGAGATAATCGATATACACAGGGCTTACTTTGACGCAGGCAGCAACGTTGTCTGCACCAACACCTTTGGTGCAAATTCGCTTAAATTCGAGCCCAACGAGCTCGAGGACATAATAAGCGCCGCTATCTCTAACGCCAAGGCCGCAAAGGCGCAGTCTACCTCAAAAAAGGAAAGGTTTGTGGCTCTTGACATCGGTCCGAGCGGAAAGCTGTTAAAGCCGCTTGGAGACCTTGATTTTGAGGACGCGGTTGAGGTTTTTGCCAAGACGGTAAAGCTCGGCGTTAAGTACGGCGTTGACCTTATCATAATAGAAACAATGAACGACAGCTACGAAACCAAGGCGGCGCTTCTGGCCGCCAAGGAAAACAGCGATCTGCCGATAATTGTATCAAACGCCTACGGCGAGGACGGCAAGCTTATGACCGGCGCGTCCCCCGAGGCAATGGTTGCCCTGCTTGAGGGTATGGGAGTTGACGCCCTGGGTGCAAACTGCTCGTTGGGTCCACGTCAGCTTGGCGGCGTGGTAAGAAGGCTGCTTGAAAAGGCATCGGTGCCTGTAATACTAAAGCCAAACGCGGGTCTGCCGAGGTCAGAAAACGGCAAAACGGTTTTTGACATAACCATAGACGAGTTTTCCTCCCAAATCGCAGAGCTTGTAAAAGCTGGAGTTCGCGTAGTGGGCGGCTGCTGCGGCACCACACCCGAATACATAAAGTCGCTTTGCGACAAGATTGCTCCGCTTTCCCCTGTGAAAATAGAGCCGAAAAACCTCACCGTGATTTCTTCCTACTCGCACGCTGTGGAGTTTGGCAAAAAGCCGATTCTTATAGGCGAGAGGATAAATCCCACCGGCAAAAAGCGTTTTAAGCAGGCTCTTTTGGAAAACGACATCGATTATATTTTATCCGAGGGCGTAAATCAGCAGCAAAAGGGCGCGCAGGTGCTTGACGTAAACGTTGGTATGCCCGACATTGACGAAATAGCCATGCTCAAAACGGCCGTTTGCGAGCTTCAGGCAATTATAGACCTCCCGCTCCAGATCGACAGTTCCAACATTGCGGCAATGCAGGCCGCTCTGCGCCGCTACAACGGCAAGTCTATGATAAATTCGGTAAACGGCAAGGATGAAAGTATGCGATCCGTTTTCCCGCTTGTGAAAAAGTACGGCGGCCTTGTGGTTGCACTCACCCTTGACAACAACGGAATTCCCGAAACTGCCGAGGGCAGATTTAAAATTGCCGAAAAAATACTTAAAACTGCCGCGGAATACGGCATTGACAAAAAAGACGTTATCTTTGACCCTTTGGCACTCACCATAAGTGCCGACACGGGCGCCGCAAAGGTTACCCTCTCCTCGCTAAAGGCCATAAAGGAGCGCCTTGGTTGCCACACCTCCTTGGGCGTTTCCAACGTTTCGTTTGGTCTTCCTAACCGCGATGCTATAAACGGAACCTTCTTTGCGCTAGCCCTCGAAAACGGGCTGTCCGCCGCCATTATGAACCCCTATTCGGCGGATATGATGAAGGTGTATTACACCTACAACGTGCTCAAAGGTCTGGACTCAAACTGCAGTGAGTATATAGGCACGGCAGGCTCGTTTGTAACCGAGGCAAAGGCCGCAAATGCTCCTCAAAGCGTCTCAGATCAGTCGTATTCGGACTGTCAATACGCGATCATAAAGGGCTTTAAAGAAAAGGCGGCGGAAATCACCGCCACCCTCCTTTCGCACACTTCGCCGCTCGAGGTAATAAACAGCGAGATCATTCCCGCTCTTAATATTGTTGGAAAGGGATTTGAGAAAAAAAGAGTTTACCTGCCCCAACTACTTATGAGTGCAGAGGCGGCAAAAGCCGCCTTTGAGGTTATTAAGGCCGCGTCGTCAGGCAAGAAAGGCTCAGCGTCTCAAAACACCTTTGTTATTGCCACCGTCCGCGGGGACGTTCACGACATCGGAAAAAACATTGTCAAGCTGCTGCTCGAAAACTACGGATTTAACGTTGTGGACTTAGGCAAAGATGTACCGCCGCAGGTGATTGCCGACAAGGTTGTCGAGCTTCACGCTCCCGTAGTGGGCTTAAGCGCTCTTATGACCACCACAGTTGCCCAGATGCAGGAAACCATAAAACAGCTTCGGCTCAAGGCACCCTGGTGCAAAATTATTGTGGGCGGCGCTGTGCTCACGCAGGAATACGCCGACAAAATCGGCGCTGACAAGTACGCCAAGGACGCTATGGAAGGCGTGCGCTACGCGCAGGAAATCATAAACGCGATTAGTTAAGAAAAAGCGAGGGGAAGTTCCCTCGCTTTTTGCTATGTATAAAACCGCCTAAAAACCCGTTTTTGACACCAATGCGTTCAATGGGGCAAACTTGCAAAAATCCCAGCATTTATGCACTTTTTTCGGCTTTGGTGTTATTATAACTCCAGCATCTATTCTACGAACTATACCTGTTGCTTTCATATATAAAACAATCTCTTCGTACGGTAGGGGCTTGCTCCTACCGTTTTGTTTAATGTAAAAAATATAGGGCAGGAGTAAACCCCTGCCCTACACAAAATAGATGTTTTTATTTATTCATCAACTCATTAATGTTTTGAACGGTTGTACGAACTAACAAGTCTCCTGCTGCATGGCCTGCCATTCCGCTTGAAACGTAAGCCGAATAATGACTACCCTGCTCGGCTTTTTTGGTGGGAAGATAACCATAGTTTCCGCAAGAAAGTTGTACAAGGAAAGTTTGTGATGCTTTGCTTCTTGCTTTAATCTGATTTCCAAAATCAAGGAAAAGCTCGTAAGGATTAGTAGCAAACACAATGTCGCCAAGTCTTATAATATGTACCTCAATAGGCACTACGTCTACCGTTTCCTGCAACTGACTTCTCAAAACAACACCTGCGTGTATATGCATCTTTGCGCTGTCTTTAAAGTCAATCGTTCTGTCTCCAACCTTTTCGGCAAATGACTCTATAGCGCTAATTGCTGCATCTTTTTCGGCTGGTGTTACTCGACGAAGTGGCATATCAATCGTTATTCTTTTATGCTCAAACTTTGCAGAGTCAACATAATCTTCATCACAAAGACTCTCAAAAGCATAGAAAATTTCGTTTGTAATTCGTCTACCTATAAGTGTGCAGCCACTAACATCAAACATCGACGGGTCTGCTTTTCTGGTCACTACATTGTTTCTGATAATGTTAGGGTCGTTAATAGGAGTTTCAGGCTCTACCCAACGCACCAAATCGCGAGGGCACTGGTCACCTGCAGCAGAACAAAGACCAAGCACAAAAATATCCTCACCGTATTCTTTGCGAAGAAAAGCTTTTACTTTGCCCCAATAATCCGAAGAAATAAAGCTTCTGTGTTCAAGCACTTGTGCAGGACAAGCCACGTTTGCAACTACGCCTGTCAATTTCTTATCAGCAGTAAAAGTGAAAAGCATCTCTATGCCACTATCATTTCCTGCCTCCAATTCGGTGAATGTTGCAGTATCGGTATCGCCCCACATTTTAGCCGAACCATCAGTATAGCAAACACGTCTGCACAAGCCAACAGCTGCTCTACCAAAGCCTTGAGCATACATTCCTTCTTTGCGATTTTCCCAAGCTTGTTTTGCAGCTTCGGCAATACGGTCAGCAAGAAACGCATGAGCCTCTTCGTCTTTTAAAAGGTCGTCACCTTCGTATGACACCAACTTCTCATATTTCAAACTCGGCACAATCGACTGCAAAACACCGATAGCAGAACCACTCATGGTAGTAGTATCAGCTCTTCTGCCGTAATCGGGAGCTGTGTGCGTATGAATAGAGTTAATCATAACCTTGTCTACAGGAAAACCATCAACGTTAACAAGTCTTTCTCTTACCGATTCAAGTAAATGATGGCTTGTTGAAACAAGGTCACACGAACAGAAAATCGCACAATCGTCACCACATTCGATAGCCATAGCCGTAGATGTTATAGGCGTTTCAACCTCATCGGTAATTCTTTCGTAAAATTGACCTGCAAGGTTTACTTTTCTGCCGTTAGGAACGAGGCTAACCTCACTCCATCCAATCTTAATTTTATTCATACTTGTCACCTGCTTAAATAGATTTTAACTAACCAGTAAATCAAAGCGATTTTAATGATAAACAAAACCGCCGTATATGTACTTTTATTGTATCACAAACGTATAACACTGCAAATAATTAAATATGTGATAATACTATCACTTGAACATTATAGTATTATGTGATATAATATAAAAAACGAGGTGAAAGTCAATGGAATTATTACAGTTAAAATATTTTTGCGATTCTGCAAAAACGGAAAATTTTTCATCTACTGCTGAAAAATACAAAGTACCGCCATCTGCTGTATCGCAAAGCATAAAACGTTTAGAAACAGAACTAAAATGCCAACTCTTTACTCGACAAACAAACAGAGTAAAACTCAATTCAAAAGGAAAAGCATTTTATGAAAAAGTTAGAGAAGGTTTGAATTTGCTTGAGGATGCAAAAAGAACTATTAAAGACGATACATATTCTAAGATAACAATTAACATTTTTATCAACAGTAGAATAGTTATGCAAACGGTAGAAAAATTCAATCAATTATATCCTCAAGTAAATATTGTAACAAGGTATGTGATTCCCCCCGAACAAGAGGAATTTGATTTTATTATAACTGATGCCGAATATGTCGGGCCGACATTTGCTCGTGAAAAATTAATTGAAGAGGATATTTTATTGGCAGTTCACAAAGATTTTATGTCGGCATCAAAAAAATCCCTTGACAACTTGGAGTTAAAAGACACACCGTTTATATGCACAAATCCCGGAAGTAGTTTACACCGTATTACTGAAGAAGTATGCACAAATCTTGGCTTTTCTCCACGTATTGCCATTCGCAGCGACGACCCTTACTATGTCCGTAAATGTGTAGAAACAGGGCTGGGAGTTTGCCTTATGCCGTCGCGCTCTTGGCAAGGGCAGTTTTCAAAAAACGTTTTACTTAAAAATATTGCCAATTATTCTCGTACAACATACGCCTACCGAAGCAAAAGCGCTCCTCTCTCAAAACACGCCGAGGTATTTTTAGAAATGCTTAGAACTGAATTTCAGGCCGCAACACAATTGAACAATCATAATAGGGTGAAATCATAACAAGCACTGTACATGATAGGTAATATTATATTTGTGAAAATTAAGCCCAACCAAAAAAAACAGCGAAACCCCAGTGTTTATGCGACTTTCAAGCGGTTTGCCCTATTATAACACAAGCCACAATTCTACGAACTATTCCTGTTGCTTCATATATAAATTCTCCTTTTACAAATATATCGTAGGGCGGGGGCTCGCTCCCGCCGTTTTTCGGGCGGGATTTGGCGGCGGCACCAAGGCACCGCCCTACAAGAATTTTCAAATTATTGATGTTGGTTTCTGAAAAACAAGGAGTTTATTATACACTGCTTTACTTTTTTATTTAATCGTGTTATACTTCACTTACTGTGATTTTGATTTGTTAAAAAACGGAGGCTGTTTATGGCTGAAAAAACCACAAGATTATTTTCGCTTGATTTTTTAAGAATCATTGCAATATGTGCTGTTATAATGATACATATTTCGGCTGATTTTATTACAGATTATGATAAAAGCACGACGGATTTCGTTTTGGGAAATATATTTAACAGCATTTCGCGTTTTGCTGTGCCGGTATTTTTTATGATTTCGGGCGCACTGATGCTTGACGAAACCAAAGATGTATCAAACAAGAAAATAATCAAATCTGTTTTTACTTTTCTATTGCTGACCTTTTCATGGTCATTAATATATACCATATTATACAATATAATTAAGCCCATTATTTTTAGCGAAGCCATCGTTATTACCGATATTTTGGACACGTTTTTTAACGGCCATTATCATATGTGGTATCTTTATGCGTTAATTGGATTGTATGCTATAACGCCTCTTTTAAGGTGCTTTATAAAAAAAGAAAACTCTGCTTTGATTAGAAATTATCTGATTTTTTCTATAGCAATATGTTTTTTGACTTCTTTCATTAACGCTATTTGTAACATGTTCTTATCCTCCGAAGATGTAGTGTCAAATTTTTTCGATAATTTCAATTTTAAATGTTTTCATGAGTATGTTATTTATTATGTATTGGGTTGGTATGTTGTCAACGTGGGTTTTCAAAAAACGTCACGTATAGCACTTTATATTTCGGCATTGCCTTCACTTATAGCAACCTTTGTGCTTTTTCAAAACTCTTATCCACAGGACGGGGCAAATTATTTTCATGAAAACAACAGTTTAAATATGTTTTTCTACAGTTTGGCTGTCTTCGTATTTATTTATTATACATTCAAAGAAAAGAACATTGTTTTAAAGCCGTTTTGGATTAAAATTTCTAATCTTACTTTTGGAGTATATCTTATACACTGTATATACCTTTTCTTTTTTAAAATGCTGTTTGGAGGATTAAGTTCTTCGCTGTTGAAAATAATTATAATTTTTGTCGGAAGCGTTTTGCTTTCATTTGTAACGGTATTTATAATGTCAAAAATACCCTTATTAAAAAAGTTGGTAAGAGGATAAATTTTAAAAAAACAAATATAAAAGCGAGGTTTTCACCTCGCTTTTTCTTTAATATCTTAAAACTTCCAAAAAATCACCAAACTGCTATAAATTTCACAACCCGATTATTATATTATAAACGAAAAACAATGTCAACAAATGTAAAATATATTCGTTTTTGCTGGGTTTATCGTTTTTTTGCTTGTTATATAAAAAAAGATATAGTAAAATGTTCCTATAAACAGATATTTGTTAAAGGAGATATTATGCGCGAAATTGATGCCTTAACCATTACCGAAACGGTCAAAAAATTATGTATCGAGGCAAACTGCCATCTCAGTTCTGACATAAAAGACCGCATTAAGCAGTCTGCTTTGGACGAGAATTGGCCTCAAGCCAAAGAAATATTGAACCAGATTATTAACAACTGCACCATCGCCGACCAAAACGAACAACCCATATGCCAAGATACGGGCGTTGCTTGTGTGTTTTTAAAAATAGGTCAGGATGTCCATATTCGCGGTAATATTACCGACGCTGTCAACGAAGGTGTGCGCCAAGGATACGCCGAAGGTTTTTTGCGTAAAAGCGTAGTAAAAGACCCGCTTGACCGCATAAACACCGGTGACAATACGCCTGCCATGATATACTTTGAATTAGTCGAGGGTGAAAACATTGAAATTACCGTTGCACCCAAAGGTTTCGGCAGCGAAAACATGAGTCAAATTGCCATGCTCCGCCCATCTGACGGATTACAAGGGGTAAAAGATTTTATCCTTAAAACCGTCGAACAGGCAGGTCCTAACCCCTGCCCTCCCATCGTTGTAGGTGTAGGCATAGGCGGAACTTTTGACAAGGCAGCCTTTTTGGCAAAAAAGGCTTTACTTCGTCCTGTTGACCAACCAAACGCAAACGAATTTTATGCTAAGTTAGAGGCGGATTTATTAAAAGAAATTAATTCATTAGGTATAGGGCCTCAAGGTTTTGGCGGTAAAACAACGGCACTCGCCGTCAATATTGAGTATTTTCCGACACATATCGCTGGTTTACCTGTGGCAGTAAATATAAACTGTCACGTCACAAGGCATAAAACGGAGGTAATATAAATGGCAATCGACATTAAAACCCCTTTTAGCCGTGAAGAAACAAAAAAACTTAAAGCGGGCGACAGTTGTGTTATTAACGGCACTATATATACAGCCCGTGACGCAGCGCACAAGCGTCTTTATGAGTTGATTGAGTCGGGCAAACCGCTACCCGTTGATATTAAGGACAGCATTATTTATTTTGTAGGGCCAACACCGGCAAAACCGGGACAGGCAATCGGCTCTGCAGGGCCTACAACCTCTTACCGCATGGACGCTTATAGCCCAACCCTTATTGAAAACGGCCAGACAGGTATGATAGGCAAAGGCAAACGAGGACCTGAGGTTATAGCGGCCATGAAACAGCACGGAGCGGTATATTTTGGTGCTATAGGTGGTTGTGGAGCACTGCTTAGCGAATGCATTAAAAAATGTGAAGTAGTAGCTTATGATGACCTTGGAGCTGAGGCTATATGCAAGTTAGAAGTAGAAAACTTCCCGGTTGTTGTCGTTATTGACAGTTTTGGAAACAACCTTTACGAAATAGGACGAAAAAATTATTTAGAGCAGAACAAATAAACAAAAAGCACATATTTTCGACATTTTTCGTATATTATAATTGCAAAACACACCTTGTTTGTGATATAATACCGTTTAAGATGTATTAAAAATGGAGGAGATTATCATAAAACAAGGTCTTTTGTTTGAAGATGGCGAGTTGCGATACTATAAAGACGATGAACTGTATCACGCCGGCGTGATTTGTGACGGCGATGATATTTACTATATCAACTCACAAGGAAAAGCTGTAAAAGGCGAATATGTTATTCACGGTGTTATGAGCAACGGTATTTTAAAACACGGTACTTATGCCTTTGATGAAGACTATAAACTAATAAAAGATTCCTACCGTGCACCTAAAAAAAGGAACAGTCATTCTACCACACGTCAGAAACAGAAAAAATTTAGCGCAGAACAACGGAAGCAACTGTTAGCCGTTGCATTACTTCTCGCGTTTATAATCGCAAGTGTTTGTTTTGTTGCAAACCTTGAAGACTTGCCATTTATTAACGCTGACAACCCAAACGGCAGTTCATGGGAATCTGAACAAACCATACTTTTGCCTGAATTTGAACAAGAGGTTCTCCTTTGCAGCAGTACTGCTAAACAGGCCTTTGACCATACACTTGATTTAGATGAGGCTATTTCGCAAGAGATACCCTACCGTCCATTTGTTTTTGAATATCAACTAACAAAAAGTTCGGGTGTTCTTAGGTTAAGCGAAAACAGTAATTTAACCAACTATACCGATTACATTTTAGACAAATACGATACCTCTATCGAAATCAATAATCTTAAAACAGGAACCACCTATTATTATCGAGTAACTGTAAACGACAATGTATACTCGGGAACATTCCGTACAGCGCAGTCTAACCGATTTCTTTTGATTCCCGGTATTAAAAACGTGCGTGATATCGGAGGTTATACAACACTTGACGGTAGAACGGTAAAACAAGGCTTGCTGATTCGCGGATGCGAAATTGACGGAGCAATTAATCCCCCCTATTTTATCCCCGAAAAAGATATTCCAAGCGTTTTAGAAACTTTTGGTTTTAAATATGATATGGACCTCAGGGTTCCCTTAACCAACGATGTGTTTGAAACCCGATTTGGCTCTGACGTTAAACATAAATTTTACAGCGCACCGTCATACGAAGCCATTTTTGAAAAAGAATATATCAACTCGGTTCGTGAAATTTTTACAGATTTGGCAAACCCCAAAAATTACCCCATGTATATGCACTGCTCTTGGGGCGCCGACCGCACCGGAACTATTGTATTTTTGTTGCAAGGGCTTTTAAATGTTTCTAAAGAAGATATGTTGCACGAGTATAGGCTCAGCGGTTTTGTAATGGAAAATTTCCATAAAAACACCAACATAGATGCATTGATAGCAGGTCTTGAGTCCTATGAAGGAAACACAATGCAAGAAAAAATTACCAATTACCTCACCAAAACCGTAGGTATAACAAACGAACAAATCGAATCTATAAAAACAATATTTTTAGATTAAAAAAGCGGAGTCCTACGACTCCGCTTTTTTAATGATTTAAATTCCCATGACCGAATCAATAGGAAGTGACAGCACCATTCCCTTTGCCTCGCTGTTCATTCCACACTTCTCACTTATTGCACTCATTATTTTACTCTTGTTTTCAACATCGGCAAGAATGAGCACTATTTCCTTTTCTTCCTGAACGCTGAGCCCCCAAAATCCGGTGGCTTTTTCGCTTTCAATTCCTCGGCTGTGTATTACTGTACCGCCACCTGCTCCCGCAGCTCTTGCGGCCTCCATAACCTCACCGCTAAAACCTCGGTCAACAACTGCCGAAATCAATGTATATACCGTTTCGTTCATAATGCTCTCACCCTTTCCCTTTGCTTCTGCAGAGTTCACAAAATCCTCATCATTCATCATATTAACCACTATCCTACTGGCACCCGTAATAGGCAATGTGAATGCAATTCCGCTGTTAACAGCATCAAGTCTTAACTCTGTGTGAAGTCGGCAAAGCATTCGTTTACTTATATTGGTAGGCACAGTAGATATAAGCAGATACTTATCAACGCTACCAAGTCCCAAAGTATCCATAATTTCGCTTGAAGCAGTACCTTTTGCATTAAGTCGGTACTGAACGGGCACATTGGCATTCAAAAAAAGTTCCGATGCCTTTTCTGCCAGTTTTCGGGTAGCAATAAGTACAAGCATTCTGTAAGAACGGTTACTGTTAGTTTCCATATGCGCCCTCCTCCAAATCTATAATATCGTCGCAATCGGGCGTAAGTCCATCATGAAGTACCGACTGCTTTTCGAGTTTTGCGGTCTTAAACTTATAAACAAGGCCCATTATCTGAATAGCAATAAGCGGTGTTAAGGCAACCAATGCCACAACACCAAAAGCGTCGGTCATAAGGTTCCCGCCAACAGCCTGACAGGTGCCGATACTAAGCGGCAGCAAAAATGTAGATGTCATAGGACCGCTTGCAACTCCACCCGAGTCAAACGCTATACCGACGAAAATTTTAGGCACAAAACGTGACATAACAAGCGCAATTACATATCCCGGTATTATTATCCAATAAATAGGTATACCTAAAATAACCCTCAGCATCGCAAGACCGATACTTATAGCAACACCTATTGACATACTTCTGTTCATTGCCTTGACCGAAATTGCGCCGTCGGTAACATCCTCAACCTGACGGTTCAACACCTGAATTGCCGGCTCGGCTTTAACTATATAGTAACCGATAACCATACCAATAGGAACAATCACCCAATTATATGTAAGCGATGCCAATTCGCGGCCTAAAAATGCACCAACCTGTGCAAAACCTACATTAACTCCGCAAAGGAACAACACAAGACCCACAAAGGTATACACCACACCCACAATAATACGTTTTAAACTGCGTTTGTTATATCGACGGGTAAATATCTGAAACAAGAAGAAAACCGCTACAATTGGCAAAAGTGACACCGCCACCTCGCCTGCAAATTTAGGCAATTCAAAACCAAACACCTTTACAACGTCCCTTGTTGTAAACACATCGGCGACCATACCTAAGGAATATTCGGCCTCAGTAGGTTTGTAGAAACAGCCAAGAATAAGTACTGCAAGAATAGGGCCAACACTTGATAAAGCAACAAGGCCGAAACTGTCGCTTGCTGCGTTTTTATCGTTTCTGACCGATGCCAGACCTATACCGAGTGCCATTATAAACGGTACAGTCATGGGTCCCGTGGTGACACCGCCCGAGTCAAACGCTACTGCCAAAAACTCTTTTGGAACAAACATTGAAACGGCTATTAACAACAAATAAAACACAATTAAAAGTTTTGACAGGTCGATTTGGTATTTAATTCGGACAATGGCAAGTGCCAAAAACAAACCTACACCGACGGCTACGGTTAAAATAAGCACTAAGTTAGGTACTGACGGAACCTGCTCGGCTAAAACCTGCAAATCGGGCTCTGAAACGGTGATAATTAATCCCATTAAGAAGCCCAACAATACTACCAACAAAACCTTTTTGGTTTTTGATATTTGGACACCTATGCCCTCACCTATCGGCTCCATCGACATTTCGGCACCAAGTTGGAAAAAGCCCATGCCTAAAATAAGCATTAATGCGCCCACAAAAAACATGAAAACAGTGCCAAGTTCCATTGGAACAAGGAAGATGCTAATGAACATCACTATACCCGTAATCGGCAACACCGCCGACAACGATTCCATGGTTTTTTGTCTTAATTTCGGGTTCATCAGTCCACCACCGTTCTTTAATGCTTACATACATTTGTATGATACCATTATTACCTGCTTATTGCAACCAAAAATATAAATTCCTTTATATATTATCGTCGTTTTGATGTACCTTTTGTCTTAAACCTTGAGGCGACAAACCAAAATATTTTTTAAACGAAAAACTAAAATGATATTGGTCAGAATAACCGCATTTCTTTGCAATTTCGAGCACTTTTAAATCGGTTGTCAAAACAAATTCGTGTGCCTTAGTCATACGCCGTTCGGTTAAAATCTCTTTAAAATTCCTTCCCAATGTCTTTTTTATTAACGTACTCAAATGACTGTGACTGATGTTAAGCCGATGTGCGACCTTAAAAAGCGACAGTTTTTCGTCACAAAACTCATTTTCTATAATGTTTAAAACATCCTGCGAAACCCTTTGCGCTTCCGTAATGCGGGTTTTAGAATAAATTTCTGCAAGTTTTATGGATGCAGAATATACCCTTTCCTTCATATGCTCTTTTTGAAAAATAGCGTTCGTTTCACCAAAAAGCGATTCGACTTCTGCTTTTGCCAAAGGACTGTCTAATTTTACAAAACAAGACAAAAGTTCTATTAAAACCTCACTGTCATCATGTTTTATCATATGAAACAGGTCGTCTATTTCATATACATTGCCTGATTTGACTGCCCAAAACACACGTTGCGATAAATTTTTACTTTCAAATTCTGCTCTTTTCATAGAGAATATTATTCCCAAGTACATAAAAAATACCACCCAAAACCAATAATTTCAGGTGGTATAATTTTTATTTCAATTTTTCCTCGAGTATTTTTCTGATAACTGCAGGGTCACCGACACCTTTGAGTTCTCGCATAATAAGACCAAACAAAGCCTGCATTGCCTTGACCTTACCGCTTCTGTAATCGGCAACTGCCTTTTCATTTTCGGCAATTACACGGCAAACGGTATCAAGCACAACACCTTCGTCAACCTTTGCATTAAGCCCGTTTTCATCACAGTATTTATCGACGTCAACATCCTTCTCAAACACTGCCGCCAATACCTTTTTACCTGCTGCTCGGGTAATCTCTCCGAGTTCGCAAAGTTCAATAATTCTTGCAAGTTTTTTAGGCTCAATGCTGAGTGTTTCAAGACCTAAAATGTTCATTCGGCTCATACACTCGGTAAGAACCCAACCTGCAACCGCCTTAGGATTAGCACCAAGTTCAACAACACTGTCGAAAAATTCGCAAAGTGCTAAGTTTGATGCCAAAACGGCAGCATCTTTTTCGTTTATGCCGAGAGCCACATATTTCTGACCTTTTTCCTCTGCTGTTGCAGGCATGCTTGCACGAATTTGTTCAAGCCACTCATCATCAATAACAATCGGCATAAGGTTAGGGTCAGGGAAATAGCGGTAGTCTGCGGCAGTTTCCTTATTACGCATAGGGAACGTGCGACGTTTAATTTCGTCCCAACGTCTTGTTTCTTGAACAAGCATCTCGGTGCGACGTTCAATAGCATCAACATGACGTACCTTTTCAAATTCAATTGCATCCTTGATTTCGGCAAAAGAACTCATATTCTTAATCTCGGAACGCACACCAAATTCACTTGAGCCTTCGGGACGAACCGAAATATTAACGTCACAACGCATCGCACCCTCTTCACACTCGGAGATTCCCGCAAACTGCAACGATGATTTTAATTTTTTAAGGTATGCAATAACCTCGTCAGAACTGCGAAAATCCGGCTTGGTTACTATTTCAATAAGCGGAACGCTGGTACGGTTATAATCGACAAGCGACGTGTTGGTGGCATCGTCGTGAACAAGTTTACCTGCGTCTTCCTCAACGTGAATCTGCTTAATGCCAATTTGTCTGCCGTTTACGTCAACGGTACCCTCGACACAAATGGGGTGGAACCATTGAGTAATCTGATAGGCCGAAGGCAGGTCGGGATAATAGTAACTCTTTTTATCAAATGTTGTATACTGATTAATTTTACAGTTGAGCATAAATCCTGCCTTAACCGCAAGTTCAATTGCGTGGCGGTTAGTAACAGGCAACATACCGGGCATACCGCTACAAGCAGGACAAACACAATCATTCGGCTCGTCAGCAGCAGCATGACCGCCACAAGAACAGAAAAGTTTAGAATCGGTAGCAAGCTCAACATGAGTTTCAAGACCAATAACTAACTCATACTTCATAATTAAGCCTCCTCCTTTTCCAAAATCTCGGCAATTTTTAAAAGTTTACCTTCACAAAGATGGTCGCCCATTAACTGAACACCTTTTGTTACAACTGCAGGCATACCGGTAATAGAGGAAATTGCAGTAAATTTACTTTCCTCAAACGCTTTTCTAAACTCGTCGCCTGTGTAGGTTAAATCGAAACTACTGCAAGCAGGTGCCAGACAAACATCAAACTTACCGAAGATTTCTTTCATTTTTTCGACTGCTACACGGCGGATTCTAAGTGCTTTATCATAGCAATTTTCATATCTGCCTTTAGACAAAACGTCCGAACCGTAGATAATGGTTGCCTTAGTCAAAAAACCAAAACTTTCGGTACGGCTTCCAACATAAAGGTCGTCAATATTTTTGTAATTTGCAGTACGGTAGCCGTACTTTACACCGTCAAAACGGGAAAGGTTATTTGTGGTCTCGGCCGACATCAAAATTGTCCATGCGGTCTGCACCTCATTTACAATATCAAGTGAAATTTCAACCACCGTAGCACCCTTGCTTTGAAGTTGATTTTTATATGCCAAAAGTTTCTTTTTTACATCTTCGCTTGCAGCCTCAAAGAGTTCTTTAATAAAAGCAACTTTCATGCCTTCAAGACCGTCAAACAATACCGAGTAATCGTATTTTTCATCGGGTAACGATGTGCCGTCTTTTGCGTCATGACCGGCAATAGCGGTTAATACGTTTCTTGCTTTATCGGCACTCATGGCAGTAACGCCAACCTGCTCGCCCGAGCAAGCACAGGCAATAATGCCATAACGCGAAACAGTGCCATAGGTGGGTTTTACGAAGGTAGCACCTGTGACAGCCGCAGCACGACGAGGTGCTCCATTCAAGTCAACACTTAATGCTGCCTCAACATCACCCGACACAACTGCCTTCGAAGCAGCGGCGGTCTCACCCTCAAAGTACGAGGTTTCGCCTATAACATCAAGACCAAATTCGCCGACATTAGTTTTTCCTTTGACGGTAAAACCTGCTTTTTCGGCTTTGCTTACAACCTCGGCAGAAAAAAGCGGCTTAAAGTTTTGGAGCATCTTGGAGCCTGCGGTAGCCGGTGTATCCTTGACAAGCAACATATCGTCAACTGCCAGGTTGCCGTTTTTGTTTATTTCATTTATATAAAAACTCATCATTAACACCTCACTTCACAAGTCTCGGAACCTGCCAACTGTCTTCGGTGCTTTGAGGAGCACCCTTTAACAGGTCTTGGCGGGCAAACGGTTGCTCGCGCTTATCATCACGAAGAATATTGGTCAAGGGCATAACGTGTACCATAACATCGGTATTTTCGGTATCAACCTTACCCATTACCTCTTCTTTTTCCTGCATTGCCTTAAAGATATCCTTCATTTTTGCTTCTTCTTCGGCAGTAAATTTAAGTTCATTAACCTGTTGCAAACTCTTAATCTTATCCTTACCGCCCGATGTTACTCCTGCGGCAGCCTTTACGGTTTCACTGAAAGCATCACTGTCGCCACCCTCAACACCTATGGTTGCACCCTGCTTGCCTCTTATCTGAACATTCGCCTCAAAGAGTTGAAGTTCGGTTACTTCGCTCGGTGCTCCCAACAACTGGTCTTGTGCATTACCGTCAAGCGGGAATGCAATAACATCACGAATAGTTTCGGTATCGGCAAGAAGCATAACAATACGGTCAACACCGGGAGCCATACCTGCATGAGGCGGTGCTCCAAACTGGAACGCATTATAGAGTGCGCTGAATCTACGCTCTACCTCATCTTCCGAATAACCTGCAATTTCAAAAGCTTTTCTCATAATTTCGGGGCTATGGTTTCTAACCGCACCCGAAGCCAACTCGATACCATTACATACAAGGTCGTACTGATATGCAAGGATTGTAGTAGGGTCTTTAGTAAGCAACGCTTCAAGACCGCCTTGTGGCATTGAGAACGGGTTGTGGGTGAAAATTATGCTGTCGGTTGTTTCGTCAAGTTCGTACATCGGGAAATCAACAACAAAGCAGAACTCAAACGAATCCTTATTAATAAGACCAAGTTCGTTACCAAGCCAAGTACGGATAACGCCTGCGTTTTTATCGGCAGTATTTGAAGAAGTATCGCAGATAAAGAAAATCGTTTCGCCTTCTTTAAGTCCTGTAAACTCGGCAATTTCCTTTTTCTGTTCTTCGGTCATAACCTTAGTGATGGGGTCGTCTTTAAACTTATAACCGTCAGCCTCGAGCAAAGTAATATGTGCAAGACCCGCCATTTTAGCCTGTTTGGTTGCAAATTCCAAAGATTTATCAAAGAACCATCTCTCAGCCTTGCAAGGCGCCACAATACCACGAACGTACTTGTTTTTAAAAGGCTTAAACTCGATTCTTGTAAACATCTCGCTCAAATCACAGATAATAAGCGGATTGCGAAGGTCGGGCTTGTCGGAACCGTATTTTGCCATACTTTCGGCATACGGAATACGTCTGAACGGCGAAGCAGTAACCGGCTTATCAGAGAAAGTGCGGAAAACATCGCTCACAACGTCTTCGCAAACTTTTAAAACCTCGTCTTGAGTGGAAAAAGCCATCTCAAAGTCGAGCTGATAGAATTCACCGGGTGAACGGTCGGCACGAGCATCTTCATCGCGGAAACAAGGCGCAATTTGATAATACTTATCAAACCCCGAAACCATAAGCAACTGTTTAAACTGCTGAGGTGCCTGAGGAAGTGCATAGAATTTACCGGGGTGTTTACGGCTCGGCACAAGAAAATCGCGAGCGCCTTCGGGCGAAGATGCGGTGAGGATAGGTGTTTGAATATCCAAAAATCCTCTTTCTTCCATCAACTTTCTCATGTGGCCGATAACCTTAGAACGCAAGATAATATTCTTGTGAAGGTCGGGATTTCTAAGGTCTAAGAAACGATGCTTTAATCTGATATTTTCGTTAGTGTCGTTTGCACCGATTTCAAAAGGCAAATCGCGGGTGCAAGTACCCAAAACCTCAGCCTTGTCGGCTACAAGTTCAACAAGACCTGTTTCAATTTTATTGTTTATAGTTTCTACGTCACGTTCGGTAACAACGCCCGAAACCGACAAAACAGTTTCCTTGCCAACGCCTTTTAGCAAACTTTCGTCGTGGAAAACAACCTGAGTCACACCGGTTTCGTCTCTTAAATCGACAAAAAGCACACCGCCGTGGTCACGAATAACGTCTACCCAACCGGCGAGTTGCACACTAAGTCCGATGTGTTCCTTTCTTATTTCATTGCAACGATGAGTTCTGTACATTTAAATACCTCCGTTTGTGTTGCGTGATTCTCAAAAACAAAGACGTCCCGAGAATCTCTTTACGATTCTCGGGACGAGTATAAACCCGCGGTGCCACCCGTATTGATGCTAAACGCATCCTCTTTTATATTAAACTTCTATGGCTAAATAAAGTGTTGCCGAACTTACTACTCACTTTAAGCACGCTTTCAGCCGGTGACGCGCTCTCTCTTTCAAGTTTTCCAAAAAAGTCGGGTCTTTATCGGGTAAATTATAGCAAATCAGCCTTAATTTGTCAACTATTTTTTAAATTAGTTCCTCAGCCAATGCCTTAATTTGCTCTTTTGACTGTTCATTTAAAGCCGAACGCACTGTTACAACAGTTTCGGCAAAGGTAATATCTTTGCTGTTTTCGAAATTTTTCTTAATGATTTTAGCGGCCATAGGCGCCCAACTTCCGTTTTCGATAATACCTATTTTGCGATTGCGATAACCTCTTTCGGTGAGTTCATGTAAAAACTCACGCATAAAGGGGAAAATATCGCCGTTGTAAGTAGTGGTAGCAAGCACAATTTTGCCGTAACGGAACGCATCTTCAACCGCCTCAGCCATGTCACACCTTGCCAAATCGTTAACTGCAACTTTTGTACAACCTTTGCTTTTGAGTTCGGCTTCCAAAAGTTCTACGGCCTGCTTTGTATTGCCGTAAACCGAAGTATAGCAGATAACCACGCCGTCACTTTCAACCCCGTAACTCGACCAAGTGTTGTAAAGGTCAAGATAATAACCCAAATTTTCACTCAAAACAGGGCCATGCAAGGGGTAAATGGTTTTTATATCGAGCGCTTGCGCTTTTTTAAGCACATTTTGTACTTGTGCGCCGTATTTTCCAACTATTCCGATGTAATAACGCCTTGCCTCGCAAGCCCAATCCTCTTCAACGTCTAAAGCGCCGAATTTACCAAAAGCATCAGCCGAGAAAAGTGCCTTTTCGCAAGAATCATAAGTCATCATAACTTCGGGCCAATGTACCATTGGTGCCAACACAAAATTAAGCACGTGACCGCCTAAATCTATTGTGTCACCCTCTTTTACAACTATTCTTCGGTCAGAATAGTCGGTGCCAAAAAACGCGTTCATCATAGAAAAAGCCTTATCAGTAGCCACAATTAATGCGTTGGGATACTTCATGGCAAAATTATGAACGTTGGCTGAATGGTCAGGTTCCATGTGCTGAACAATAAGGTAATCGGGATTTTTGCCGTTTAAAACAGTTTCAACATTTAAAAGCCACTCGTCGCCAAACTTTTTATCTACCGAATCCATAACTGCAATTTTTTCGCCAATTAAAACATATGAATTATAAGCCATGCCGTTTGGCACAATATATTGCCCTTCAAAAAGGTCAATTTCATGGTCGTTAACGCCTACATATTTTATCATAACAGTATTCCTCCTTTATATTTATCCCAAAACTGTATCAAATATTAGCATGATGCAAAAACCGATAAGCAACGCATAGGTTGCGGCGCGTTCACTACCGTGAGCATGGGTTTCAAGCAACATTTCGTCACTGACAACATAAAGCATGGTGCCACCTGCAAAACTAAGCGCAAACGGCAAAATTGCAGTAGTAATAGTTACGGCAAAGTAGCCGAGTAACGTGCCCAAAACCTCGACAAAACCGGTTGCGGCGGCAATAAGCAAGGTTCTTCTTTTGCTCATTCCAAGTCCTATCATTGGTGCGATTATAACCATTCCTTCGGGGATATTTTGCAGAGCAATACCGCTTGCAACCGTTAAAGCACCCGAAATATCTCCTGTGCCAAAACCTACACCTGCGGCAAGTCCCTCAGGGAGATTGTGAATAGCAATTGCTATAACAAACAAGAGCGTTTTATTCATCTGATTTTGAATTTCGGGGTGCTTTTCTTCGTTAACACCGGCAATACTATGTAAATGCGGAACCATTTTATCAATAATATTAATGCAAAAAGCACCGCAAAAAATACCGGCAACCGAAATAATAATTCCGTATTTTCCGCCGTATTCAACCGATGGCAGAATAAGACCAATAACCGAAGCGGCAAGCATAACACCTGCGGCAAACGATAAAACAATATCGCTAAACTTATGACTAATATTTTTAAATACAAAACCCAAAACAGCACCAATAACGGTAGCACCGCCAACGCCGAGTGCCGTTAATATAACTGCTTGCATAAACATCCCTCATTTCATTAACTTATGATAACACATCTTTCAAGAAAATTAAAGAGGTTTTTTTGACCAAAAATCCCGTATCGTTATTATAGTAAGCGAAAAATGTAATTTTTTTATAAAAAAAACCGCCTCCCCTTGCGGAGAAGCGGTCTTTATTTTCAGCTAAAAATTAGCCAATCATTTCCCACCAGTCAAGTGCAGAAACAACACCCTCGTCGCCACCGGCAGCACCGGAGAAATCGAACGGGTCGTTTGCAATGGTAGCAGCGGAGAAAAGATTCTCAACTTTAAGCTCAGGTTTTACATAAGTTTTCATTGTTATCTTCCTCCCTTTAATTATTCAGCAAGTATGTAAGTAGCATTTACTTCGTTGTAAGAAGCAGTACCTACAGTGTAGTATACAACACTACCGTCAGTCTTCTTGAGGTACATCATAACGTTGAAGTTAACACCCAAGAGGTCCCTGGTTTCGCCCTCTTTAGTGAGGTCTTTAATGAGAACCTGGTAAGAGTTGTTACCACCGCCAACTGCTTCATAAATCTTTTGGGTAACGTTTACTCTTGCAGCAGTTGCAAGGTTAGCGCCGGTACCATTAAGCTCGAACCATTTGCCTTCGCCGGTGTAACCATCAGCGAGAACTTCGGGAGCTACGATGAAGCCAACTTCTTGAGCTGCGTTAGCAGTACCGCCCCAAATGTCGCCACGGAGACGGAGACCAGCAGAAACGTAAGATTCGCCTTCGCCGGAAGCAGCACGGATAGAACGCTTGGTGTTGGTTGTAACTTCGTCACCTTCAACAACTCTTACAGAGATGTTGTCGATGTAGAAGATGCTTGCCCAATCGTCTGCACCGTTTTTACCGGTGATGTTCTGCCATGCAATAGCGCCGTAACCGGATTTAGAAGCGGTGAATGTGTAAGAAACGGTTACCCACTGACCATCAGCAGCGCCATCGTTAATATCGGTCATGCCGTTTTTAATGTTCTCCAAAGATTGAGCGCCGGTAGCTGAACTCTTACCGATTGTATCTGCACCAGTAATGTAGAACATAGAACCTGCTGCAAAGTTGCCGGTTCTCTTTTCAACATAGAAGTCGTAAGAAACAGCATACTTGGTACCAGCAGTTAACTGATAGCCTTCAGCAGCCTTGTAAGATGTTACGCCCATATCTGCGAATTCGCCACGGCCGGCAGCTGCAGCAAAACCAATGTTAACGGTCATACCAGTGTTCATTTTGTTGGTAACTTTGAGGTATTTGTTGCTACCATCTTTAACGATTTCGCAATCAAGCAACTCGTTGTTGCCGTTACGCTCGTTGGGCATGTAGAGGTCGTTAAGACCGCCGTTGAAGTTAAGAGCAACGTCAGCGTTGTCGTAGGTGTAAAGCTGTTCTTTCTTAGCATTTTCAGCTTCGGCAGCAGCTTTGTCAATTACCTTAACAGTAACCTGCTTGAAGTTGATGGTGTTATCTGCACCAGTACCGGACAAGCCAAGATATCTGCCTGCAGCGGTGTGAGTTTCTTCTTGACCAGAAGAGTTTTGAATAGTATACGATTTATCAGCATCAACAATAAATTTAGTGGTCTGATAAGCGTAGTTAGACATATGATATGAATAATCAGCTTCATCTGTTATAGCATCGGGAATAAAATAGGTTTCACCTTTAAGGCTACCGTCTTCTGCGTTGTTGTAGTTAGCAACGAGGAACATGTAGTAACCTGAAGTTTTACTTGCAGTCCATTCTACAGAAATTTCGTAGATGTGACCTGCTTCAACCTTCAAGCCTTCTTGACCCGAGTTATCAGCAGCATTGGGGTCTGCACCGAGAGTGAAGTCGCCATCAACGAGGGCGATTTCACAGCTATTACCCATAGCCTTGGGAACGCCACCGTTCCATTTGGGATAGTAGCCAGAGGGCCAGTTACAACTAAGTCTTGTAACATCACCACTGGTAGAATATTTAGCCTGTGTACCTTGGTGACCGGTGAAATCAGCAATAGCCATCGCTGTGTCGCCTGTTTTCCAGTCAAAAACATAAACATCGCCATCGGCTGAACCGGTTTTAGCCTGGCCATCAAGTGTATAAGCGTTTGCGCTGAGAACCATAGTCATGAGAACTGCAGCTACGAGCATAACGCTCAACATAGTTCTTAAAATTTTCATAAGAAATCTTTCCTTTCAAAAATTTTTTAAAAAATAAAGTTTTACCGCGATAAACAAGTCTCTCACACATCGTTTCATACTGACCGCTCGTAAAAGTACGATATGACCCAAAATGAGCGAGAACACGACCTGCTATTTTGCGGGTAATGGCAGTTTGTATACGTAACGTGACAGTTCAACAGATTAACAGACGATACGTACCCAACTGTATGTTCAGTATAGCTCTTTTGCATAAATTTGTCAAGCATGTTTTAAAAAATTTTAACAATTTAGTTGTTAATTGACAATGGAAATTTTTGTAACACTCTATATTGTGGACAAACTTTCAAAAGCACACAATCGGACTTGTTTGAACCGTTTAATTTCACATTTTTTGTACCCAACAACCCTGTTCCAACGAATTATATATATAAATATGTATGGATGTCCCTTTGTATGATATAAGCCTTATTCTGTTTTGTCTTTTAAACTCTTAACAGCAATCTGACAAAACAAAAAGAACGATTATCAAAATCACCCCTTACATTATAAATAATTTTGATCGGTAAAATTTTGCCTTTACTATTGCTGTTTTGATAAAAATATTGTATAATTGTAAAATTCTATATACTATTGTAGCATTTTATTTTAAAATTTGTAAAAAGGTATTGACTTTAGTGTGCTAATGTGGTAGATTGTTACTACGCTAAATTATTTACCCTTGGAGGTTACTATGGCTATTGACGAAAGCATTTTAAGAAATGACGAAAAAGCCGTTTTTGCATTACGCTCTTTGTATAACCGTCACGGCTACACACGATATAAAATGAGTAAATTTGAAGAGTATGACCTTTACGTCAAGAATAAGGATGTTTTGGTGTCTGACGGTGTTATAACCTTTACCGACACCAATGGTCGATTGCTTGCTCTAAAGCCCGACGTTACCCTTTCTATAATCAACAACTCAAAAGACGCCGAGGGCTCGGTTCAAAAGGTGTATTATGACGAAAACGTTTATCGAATTTCGGGCAGTACGCACACCTATAAAGAAATTACCCAAACGGGTCTTGAGTGCATTGGTGACATTGGCATTTTAGAAACTGCCGAAGTTATTTTGCTTGCCGCCAAAAGCCTTGAAACCATAAACAAGCAATTTATGTTGACTCTTTCGCACAACGGCATTGCTGAATCGGTTTTAGAAGAAAGCGGTCTTGAAAAGGCACTTTGCAAAAAGGCAGTTGAATTAATAAGTAGCAAAAACATTGATGATTTAAAGGTTTTATGCCAAGAAAACGGTTTGGATAATACTGTTTTTTCAAAACTTGCTGTTTTAACAAGCAACTATTCTTCGGTTGAGTTGGCAATTAAGTCAATAAGCGAAATTTGTACAAACGATGCGTCAATTTCTGCATTAAACGAACTTAAAACAGTTTGCGACCTATTAAAAGACCGCGGATTTAACAAAAATTTTGGAATTGATTTTTCAATATCCGGCAACATGGGTTATTACAGCGGTGTTGTTTTTAACGGATACATTAAAAATATTCCCACCGCTGTTCTTTCAGGTGGAAGATACGACCGTTTGATGCGCAAAATGGGCAGAAAATCGGGCGCTATCGGCTTTGCCGTTTATCTTGACGCTCTTGAAAGGCTCGATTTGACCGATAAAGAATACGATGTTGATGTTATCCTCATTAGCAACGGGAATATCGAAGCAACGCTCAGCACATCCGAAATGCTGTCGGCAAGTGGTAATCGCGTTATGGTTTGCAGTAATGCACCTAATGGAATTACCGCCAAAAAAATTATAAAAATCACCGAGAAAGGATTGGAAACTGTTTATGGAAATGATTGATGTAGCATTGCCAAAAGGCAGGCTCGGTGAAAAGGTTTACTCTATGTTTGAACAGGCGGGTTTCCCCTGCCCCTCAATTAAAGAACCGGGTAGAAAACTTATTTTTGAAAACAAAGAAGTAGGCATAAGATTTTTTTGGGTAAAGCCCTCAGACGTTGCCATTTATGTAGAGCGTGGCGCCGCCGACATTGGCGTTGCAGGTAAAGATATTCTTTTGGAATACTCACCCGACGTGTATGAACTTTTAGACCTTAATATCGGCAAATGCCGTATGGCTGTTGCCGCTAAAAAGAACTTTCGTGACAATCGTGATACGACACTCAGAGTTGCCACTAAATTTTCTAATATTGCTGCAAAATACTACACTGAAAAATGCCGCGATATTGATATAATCCACTTAAACGGCTCTATTGAAATAGCGCCTATTTTAGGACTGTCTGATGTAATCGTCGATATCGTCGAAACCGGCAAAACCCTCTACGAAAACGATTTAGAGCCTATTGAAACCATTGTGCCCATTAGTGCAAGGCTTATTTCAAACAAATCGAGTTACCGCTTTAAAAACGAAGGCATCGAAAAAATAAGACAAAAAATCTCTGAAATTGTGAGGGATATGAATGATTAAAATAATGAAATTAGGCGACGTTTCGTATGACGAAATATTCGCACGCGGCACTGCCGAAACCGACGTATCCGACATTGTTGCCGACATAATTTATGATGTTAGAAAAAACGGCGATGCCGCGCTTTTTAAATACGCTGAAAAATTCGACGGCGCAAAACTTTCTTCATTAGAGGTCACCGCCAAGGAAATTGAAGAGGCTTTTTCGATAGTTGAGCCAAAGTTTATTGAAATTTTGGAAAAAGCCGCCGAAAACATCCGCAATTTTCACAAAAAACAGGTGCGCAACAGTTTTATCATAAACGAGCAAGACGGTGTTGTTACGGGTCAAAAAATCATCCCTGTTGAAAAAGCCGGCCTTTATGTGCCCGGTGGCACTGCCGCATATCCTTCAACCGTTTTGATGGACAGCATACCCGCTAAAATTGCCGGTTGCACCGAAATTTGCATTACTACACCGCCCATGAAAGACGGCAAAGTAAACCCCGTTATTCTTGCAGCCGCAAAGATTGCAGGTGTTGACCGCATCTTTAAAGTCGGTGGTGCTCAAGCTATAGCAGCTCTTGCCTATGGCACCGAAACAATCCCTAAAGTTGATAAAATTGTGGGTCCCGGTAATGCTTTTGTTGCCGAAGCAAAGAAACAAGTTTATGGTAAAGTTTCTATTGATATGATTGCAGGACCCAGTGAGATTTTAGTGGTTGCCGACAAACTAAGCAATCCAAAATATATTGCTGCTGACCTTTTATCACAAGCCGAGCACGACAAAATGGCAAGCGCCGTTTTGGTGACCGACAGTATTGATTTGGCAAACGCTGTGAGCGACGAAATAGAAAAGCAGATACCTTTGCTCAGCCGTAGTGAAATTGCAAGAATTTCTATTGATAATAACGGCAAAATTATCGTTGCCGACAATATTTTAGATGCTGTAAATATTTCTAATGAAATTGCCCCCGAACATTTGGAACTTTGTGTTGACGACCCCTTTGCATTACTCGATAAAATCAAACACGCAGGCAGTATTTTTATGGGAAGATACTGTCCTGAAGCCTTGGGTGACTATTTTGCAGGGCCTAACCACACTTTGCCCACAAGTGGTACCGCAAGGTTTTCGAGTCCTTTGTCGGCAGACGATTTTATTAAGAAAACACAGTACACCTACTACACCAAAGAGGCTCTTTTTAAAGTAGCGAAAGATGTTGCCTTCTTTGCCGAAAAAGAGGGACTTACAGCACACGCAAAGAGTGCTATTGTACGTTTAGAGGAACAAAAATGAGCAAGTTTTTAAGTGAAAAATACAAAGGCTTTGATTCTTATGTCCCCGGTGAACAACCGCAAGATAAAAAATACATAAAACTTAATACAAATGAATCACCCTACCCTCCGTCAGAAAAAGTTTTGAATGCTGTAAACAAAAGCGAAGTCGCTGATTTGAGGCTTTATTCCGACCCCGAATGTAAGGTTTTGCGTGAGAAAATCGCTAATCTTTATCAGGTAGGAAAAGACAATGTTTATCTTTCCAACGGTTCGGACGACATTTTGAACTTTGCTTTTATGGCCTTTGGCGAAAAGGGTGTTGTTTTTCCCGAAATCAGCTATGGATTTTACAAAGTTTTTGCCGAACTTTACGGCATAGAGTTTGAGGCCATACCTCTAAAAGAAGATTTTTCAATTTGCCCGTCGGACTATTACGGCAAAAACAAACTCATTGTAATAGCCAACCCCAACGCACCTACGGGGCTTGTTTTATCGGTTAGTGAAATCAGGAAAATTCTCGACACTAACCCTGAAAGTGTTGTAGTAATCGACGAGGCTTACATTGATTTTGGCGGGGAATCCTGCTGCAAACTAATAAAAGAATATAAGAATTTGTTGGTTGTGCAAACCTTTTCAAAATCGCGCAGTATGGCAGGCGCCCGTCTTGGTTTCTGCTTTGCCGACAAGGAGATTATCGACGACCTTAACAAAATTAAATATTCCACCAACCCCTATAACATTAACCGTCTGACCTTGGTTGCAGGCTCGGCGGCTATAGATGACAATGATTATTTTATGGCCAACTGCCAAAAAATCATAAACACCAGAACCTACACCACCGAAAAATTGACCGAATTGGGATTTAGAGTAATTGATTCTTATGCAAACTTTGTTTTTGCCGAATCGGACAAAATCTCGGGCGCAGAACTTTATGAAAAATTAAAAGATAACGGCGTACTCGTTCGCCACTTTACAGGTGAAAAAGTCAAGAATTTCAACCGCATTACCATTGGCACAATGGAAGAAATGACCGAGTTTATAAAAATCACTTCAAAAATATTGGAGGAGAAATTATGAGAACGGCAGAAATAATTAGAACTACCAAAGAAACAGATATAAAACTGTCCTTAAACCTCGACGGCACGGGTAACAGCAAAATCAATACAAAATGTGGCTTTTTAGACCACATGTTAACCCTCTTTGCTCGTCACGGCAGATTTGACCTTAACGTAATTTGCGACGGTGACGTGGAGGTTGACTACCACCACACCGTTGAAGACATCGGTATTGCTTTGGGACAAGCATTTAGCGCCGCTTTGGGCGATAAAAAAGGTATTATCCGCTACGGCAGTTGCATTTTGCCCATGGACGAAACGCTTATTTTATCGGCTGCTGATATCTCAGGCAGAAGTTATTTGGCATTTGGGCTTAAAATTCCTACTGCAACGGTTGGCGATTTCGATACCGAACTTGTAAGCGAATTCTTTTATGGTTTTGTTCGCAACGCAAATGTAACTTTACATATAAAACAACTCGACGGCACTAACTCACACCACATCATTGAAGGCACATTCAAATCGGTTGCGAGAACACTTAAAGAAGCCGTTAGTATTGACCCTCAATTTGCAAACGAAATTCCTTCAACAAAGGGTGTTCTTTAATGATAGCAATAATTGACTATGGCGTAGGCAATCTTTTTTCGCTGTGTTCATCTCTCAAATCAATCGGAGTTGATGCGGTGGTTACAAGCAATATTAAGCAAATAAAAAAAGCCGATAAACTGATTTTACCCGGTGTAGGCGCATTTGAAGATGCAGCCAAAAAATTAAAAGATTCAGGCCTTCGCGATGTTGTAATTAACGAGGCAAACTTTGGCAAACCTTTACTCGGTATTTGCCTTGGTATGCAGATGCTTTTCGACCGCAGTTTTGAATACGGCTGTCACGAAGGTTTAGGGCTTATAAAAGGCGAAGTTATACCGCTACAGGACAAAATCCCCCAAAACTTAAATATTCCGCACATTGGTTGGAACGCACTAAAGATTAAACAACAGTCCCCCATTTTAAAATATGTAAACGATGGTGACCACGTTTACTTTGTACATTCCTTCTATGTTGACGGAAATAATTCTAACACCGTTGCAACATCGGAATATGGCGTAGACGTAACCGCCACTGTACAAAACGGCAACGTTTTCGGTTGCCAATTCCACCCCGAGAAAAGTGGCAATGTGGGCCTTGATATTTTAAAAGCATTTTCTGAATTAGGTGAAAACAAATGATTATTTTTCCTGCAATAGATATTATAGGCGGTCAAGCAGTTCGTCTTTTTAAAGGCGACTATGACAGGATGACTATATACAATCCCGACCCCGTAGCAGTTGCCGAAGATTTTAAAAAATGCGGTGCTACGCACATTCATCTTGTCGATTTGGAAGGCGCAAAATCAGGTGAAACACCCAATCTTAACACAGTCCAACGTATCGTAAAATCGGGAGGTCTTTTCACCGAAATCGGCGGTGGTATAAGAAATATGGAAACGGTTGAAAAATATCTTTCAATCGGTATCGACCGTGTTATTTTAGGCACTGCCGCTGTTAACGACCCTGAGTTTTTGAAATCTGCTATAAAAAGGCATGGCAAAAAAATAGCCGTTGGCGTTGATATTAAAGACGGTTTTGTTGCCGTTAAAGGTTGGACTGAAAAATCCGAGTTTGACGGATTGGAATTTTGCAAAAAAATGCAAGATTTGGGCGTAAACACCATTATCTGCACCGATATTAGTAAAGACGGCGCCATGAAAGGTACAAACCGCGAACTTTATAGAGAACTTTCCAAAACTTTAGGTATAAACATTGTCGCTTCGGGCGGTGTTTCAACAATTGATGATATTAAAGCATTACGCAGTATGGAACTTTACGGTACAATTATCGGCAAAGCATATTACACCGGTGCTATAAATCTTAAAGAGGCGGTGGAATTAGCCAAATGATTACCAAAAGAATAATCCCCTGCCTTGACGTCAAAAACGGGCGTGTTGTAAAAGGCGTTAATTTTGAAGGTCTTAACGATGTTTCAGACCCTGTAAGCCTTGCTGCATATTATAGTGACTGCGGCGCTGACGAACTCGTTTTTTATGATATTACCGCTTCGTTTGAAGGCAGGCAACTTTTTACCGACATTTTGACAAAAGTTGCATCAAAAATTTTTATACCGCTCACGGTTGGTGGTGGTATAAACACGCTCGACGATTTTGACCGCGTTTTAAAATGCGGCGCTGACAAGGTAAGCGTTAACTCGGGCGCTATAAAAAACCCAAAATTAATCGAAGATGCCGCAAAAAAATACGGCGACCAATGTGTTGTTTTATCGGCAGATATTAAACGCGTTGACGGCAAGTTTACCGTTTTTTCAAAAGGTGGCCGTGAAAACACAGGGTTAGAAGCTATAGAATGGATTAAACGCTGTGTCGATATGGGCGCAGGTGAGGTTGTTGTCAATTCGATTGACACTGATGGTGTAAAAAAAGGATTTGACACCGAAATGCTTTCTGCCGTTTGCAACGCTGTTAACGTTCCCGTAATTGCATCGGGTGGTGCCGGCTGTATTGATGATTTTACTAAACTTTGGGAAAAAGTACCTAACGTTTCGGCCGGTCTTGCTGCTTCGATTTTCCACTTTGGTGAGGTTAAAATTTCTGACCTCAAGGCAAATTTGAAACAAAATAATATTTTAGTGAGGTAACATTATGTTTGATATTGATGCTTTAAAATTTGATAATAGAGGTCTTATTCCTGCCATTGTGGTTGATGCCTACACAAAAAAGGTTTTAACCCTTGCTTATATGAACAGCGAAAGCCTTGAAATTTCCATGCGCAAAGGACTGACCTGTTTTTACAGCCGTTCGAGAGAAAAACTTTGGCTTAAAGGTGAAACCAGCGGAAACTATCAACACATAGTATCCATCACAGCCGACTGCGATTTGGACGCTTTAACCATTGAGGTTATAAAAGACGGCCCTGCTTGCCACTTAGGAACCGAATCGTGTTTTTCAAACGAGCTTTGGCATTCTGACGAGCTTAATTCTCACTCTATGGATGACCTGTACCGTTTACTTCAAAATCGCAAAAAAGAAATGCCCGAAGGCTCTTACACTACATACCTTTTTAATAAAGGTCTTGATAAAATACTTAAAAAAGTTGGCGAAGAATGTACCGAAGTTATTATTGCCGCCAAAGATAACGATAAAAAAGAGACCATATACGAGGTTGCCGACCTTGCCTATCATATCATGGTAATGATGGTTGAACAGGGCATTTCGGTTAACGATATCCGCAAAGAATTGGCTTCAAGAAATGTTATCGACCATAAAGTAAAGCAAGAAAAAATGGTAAGTGACAATGACTGATTTTCACATTCACACATCACTTTGCGACGGCGCAAATTCTCCAACCGAAATGGCCGAAGAAGCCTATAAAAAAGGATTTACTGCCTTGGGCTTTTCGGGTCACAGTTATATTCCCACGCATGATTATTGCATGACAGTTGAAAACACCGCCGAATATATCAAAGAGATAACGTCATTAAAAGCAAAATACGATGGTAAAATGGATATTTTTTGCGGGATTGAGCAAGATTATTTTTCCAATATGCCAACCGCCGACTATAATTACATAATCGGTTCGGTTCATTCGTTGAGTGAAAAACTTTCTGATTCGGTTGATGCCTCACCCGAAGATACAAAAAGGATTATAGCCGAGCAATTTAACGGTGATTTTATAAAATACTCAAAAGCGTATTACGGTTTGGTTGCCGACCTTATAAACAAAACCAACTGCGATATCATCGGGCATTTTGACCTTATAACGAAGTTTAAAGACGCACTGGGTTATGATGAAAACAAGGCATATTTTAACGTAGCATTTGAAGTCTTGGATTCTCTTTTAAAGTTTGACCGCATATTTGAAATAAACGTGGGCGCCATGACAAGAAACTATCGCACAACCCCCTACCCGTCGGTACCTATTCTTAAAAGATTAAATGAAAAGGGTTCCAAAATAATGATAAACGGCGACTGCCATAACAAGTTGTTTTTAGGACAATTTTTGGGCGACGCAAAACTTTTGGCGAAAGAATGCGGTTTTAAAAGCCACGTTATATTAACGAAAAACGGATTTAAAGAAATCGCCATTTAAAAAACAGCACCCGAAGAGGCACACTCCTAAGGGAAGTGTGCCTCAGTTTTATTCGCCAAAGGCGAATTGTATTGCTTCGCAGTGATATTCGGCTACCGCCGAGTGTTATTCGCTTCGCGAGTTTAGTGGCGAATAAAATATCACTAAAACCGCAAGGTTTTAATATCACTTTTGATTTATCAAAAATATCACTGTGAGACCTGTCTCACAATATCACTTGTTATTTTTATCTTTGAAATAGGTAATGTTTTAAAGTATGTAACCCACTATGACACTTTCAAACAGAAAGTGTCAATTTTTATGAAAAAATTGGGAGAAACTTCTTTACGAAGTTTCTCCCAAAATGCTGTTTTTTGTTTATAATTTATTGAACTAATGGGTCGGCAAACAAATCAATCTCCGGCGGGCTAAACGTAAAAGCAGCAAACATTACCGCAATTATAACAAGCACCGCCACCGCCGTTTTTTGCGATATACGGCATTTCTTTTCATTTAAAAACAACCTTGTTTCGATAAAATATGCTAACACCGCCGAAATAAAAAATATTGATATATTAATCCAATCAATATTTTTGCCCAACACCCCTTTATAAGTATAAAAAAGAACCGGAATGCTTAAAAGGCCTAACAATATGCCTTTTAGTTTGACGCACCAATAGTCTTTCACATCATCGGCAACGAAAAAACTCTCAACTATAGCAAAAATAAACATGGGAACAAACAAAAGTTTCATGTGTTCCCACGTTGATTCGTTTACACCCGAAACCAATGCCGCAAAAAATGAACCATTGGTCCAATCATAAAGAAAATGAAGTATCGGGCCCATTATCACAGTAGAGATTAAACCCAAGCCTTGGAAACGCAAAATTCTGCTTTTCAAAAAAATCACCCCGTAAAGTATATGTTTACTATACGGTAAAATGCACAAGATGTGCCACCGACGGTATACTCTCGCCCTGCATACTGGCAGTTGGTGACATTAGCGCACCGGTGGCGCAAAAAAGCACATTTCGAAGTTGTTTTGCTTTCATTTTTTGCAATATAAACGAACAAAGCACCGATGCCGAGCAACCACATCCCGAACCGCCGGCATGAACATCTTGCTTTTCAAGGTCAAAAATCATCATGCCGCAATCGTTGTGGTTAGGCACCCTGATTCCCTCTTTGTAAAGCAACTCGACCAAAAGTTTCGACCCCACAACACCAAGGTCACCCGTAAGAATAAGGTCGTAATCTTGAGCACTTGTGTTTGTATCACGCAAAAACGCAGTAATAGTATCCGCAGCAGCAGGGGAAAATGTCAAGAGAACACCATAAATTTTCGACTTCTTAAAATTTCCTTTAATAATGCAGGTTTAGAGCACTTGTGGTGTGAGTGCAGCTATAGCCTGGTAGATGTTAAACAAATACCATGTGGTAATTTTACAGTGCTTTTCGCACATAAAGAAACCTGTCCCATATACTTATTAGAGATTTAAATAAACTATGCTAACTTTTAATCGACATGTTTTTTATGATTATTCAGTATTATTATCGACATCCCCTTGATTATATAAGATAAATATGTTATTATAATTTGTACCTTTATAATTATTAAAGGAAAGGTCTTGGTAAGGATGAAAGCAGGCGTAATAATTACTATAAACCAGCAAGGGATAACTCTGCTTTGTTCAAGCCTCAACCGAATATATAACTTAAGTTGCCGACTGTTAAACACAGAAAGTTTTTATCTGTACGCTTGGTCGGTGTTTCTTTTTTAGGAGAGAATAAAGTGTCTAAACATTCAAAGCAAAAGCAGAGCTTTTTTAAGGGCGAAGTTTTTAAACGCACTTTGAAAATTGTTCTGATAATCATTGTTACCGCTTCTCTTCTGCTTAATCTATTTACCTTTATTATGCCTGTCGTTAAGTATTACGGAAACAGTATGTCTCCAACACTGAAAGACGGACAAATCCTTATAGTAAATAAAATGGCAAAGATAAAAAGTGGAGATATAATAGCGTTTTATTATAACAATAAAGTAATTGTTCGTCGCGTTGTGGCAACCGGGAACAATCAATTGTCTATCGATGTTTTTGGAACGGTTTTGGTGAACGGTAAAGAGCTTGATGAACCATATATAGAAAATAAAACGCTTGGGCAAAGCAATGTTGATTTTCCGTATAATGTTCCGACAAACTCCTATTTCGTTTTGGGAGACAACCGAGATATTGCGATGGATAGTCGATTGTCTGAAATTGGAGTTGTTACTGAGGACAGGCTTTTAGGAAAAGTAGTCTTTTCGCTTAATCCGTTTGGTTTGGTAAAATAAAAATCCTTAAAGAGTGATTGGTAATGAATGCTTTTAAGAATAGCATACGACAACTAAATATTAAAAGCATTGTTTTTTATGCAGTTTGCGTGGTGTTTTGTGTCGCTTGCTGTGTTCTTTTGTTTTGCACAAATATCACTTACACAGTGGCGTTAGAACAGGAAGTACGATGTGGAATTGAAGAACACACCCATAATGATAGTTGTTATAACGGCGATTTCCTTATCTGTAATAAACCGGCTCATACGCACGACGGTAACTGCTATATTCTTCTATTAAAAGAAAATGACATTAACCATATTCTTGCACTACTTGGAAATAGTGAAAGCCATTCCCTTGAAAATGTAATTACTGATACGATGTCTTCGGCTCTTACATTCAATGCAAATTTGAACTCTGCCGACTCTGATTCAGGTGAAGTTATTACATTAACACAAGATACCGTAGCGAAGTACAACAGCACTATTTCAAACGAAGATGAACTTCCTAATATAGTGTTGAACGAAAATATTAACACAATGGGCACTTTGGCAGTTGACGATACAGAACAAAAACCACAAACTAATACAACTACGTTTAATATCCAAACGGAACCAAACACTTCAAATTATCATGCAAACTTCTATTTATATCTTGACGGAAAATGGACGTGCATTGGCTCTTTAGAGTTTACAACCCAAAGAAACGGAACCCGATATGACAGCGTCTTGCCTACGTCGGATATTTTAGAACTTGTAAATGGTGCTTTAGGCACAAATTATGCCTACAATTCGTTTGATATTGCAGTTGCATCATCATTAAATGGTTCATATTCAAAGAGTAATATTGGAATAGCATCTGTAACGACGACCATTGGATACAGGCAGCAAAATTCAACTGCAAGGGCTACTAAATATGTTCGTCTGATTCCTGAAGGCGGCAGTGCAACAAGCACGTCTTTCTCTTTCTATACTGTAGAATATAAATATCCCGATGGAACAACCGTAACAAATTATGTCCGGTCGGGTACAACCGTAAAACTCCCGTCAGGCAACTATGAATGGTCAGACGGAAATAATACATATTCTTCTGAACAGGCGGTTACGATAAACAAGAAAACCACCTTTGAGGCAAGACTGCTCGGCCCTCCGACATATATCAATATTAATTATGACGTAGCATTCCCAACAGTAAGCGGAGTAACGGTTTCAACAAAGCCCACAATCGCCGGACTTGCAACTACAACCATTAGAGATGAGTATACAGAAAATTCAGAGGTTACGGTACGAAACGTATCACAACAATCGGTTCAGGGCACGGTTAACGGGAACAACACAGGACTTACCCGTGTTATTCAGTTCAAAGGTTGGAAAGTTGGAAATGCCGATACCATTATACAACCCAATACAAAACTTGTTTGGGAAGAGCTTGTTAAATATTCTAACAATACTACATTGCTGAATTTAACGGCCGTTTGGGAATACAATGCGAAACAGACTGCCTCCTTCTTTATCCGATTCGACTCGGTAGCGGTCGATACCGAAGGTAATATTACCGGACAAGACTCCAATAAATACACGAAACAAATATTTGCAGCCTATGTTGGTGGAGTGGACACCTCGCTTAACACCAACAATCTACAGAGTAAATACGGAATTGCTGATACAACCTCAGATAATTCCTACGGCGCAGACCAAGAGATTCGTGCATTATACGGGGAAAGAACAGATGGCGTATGGTTAAGTGCTTTCCCAAGCGATGCTTTTGTTTTCGAACAGTTGGTTCAATATGCAAATACCGGATATCTTTCTGTTGACGGCGTTCCCGTTAAAGCCGAAGATTTGAATAACCGAGAATATGCAATTCGTTGGTATGTATTCAAAAGTCAAGACGATGCCTGGCATATTGACGGTAAGCTTGTTAAAAAGGTTGGTTTAATACACGTTTATAAAACCTTTGCCGGAAACAAAGAACTGATTGCAGAAGCAAAGTCGGACTTTTATATTGATGCTACCGACGTATCTACAGGTGTCAATACCGTTCTTAATCTGAACAACTACACTTCGTATGATTCGGTAAACGATAAATATATGTGGGAAATCACCGATGTTGATTACGGAGAGTATTGGGAAATTACAGAACACCCCCATCAGTTTAACGATAGCTCTGTGGCTTTCAGTGTTTTCTCGGAATATACCGTTATGGATGCCCACGGCGATCAGTCGATTAGCGGTACGGGAACATCGTTAACCGTCAAAGGTATGACCTATGCTCTTGACGAGGGTGTTGACGAGGTTTTACGTGCTGAGTTCACCAATATCTACAACAGAAGCGATTCCATTATCATTAAAAAGCAAGATAGCTTAACCGGAGTATCCATAGGCGGCGCGGTGTTCCGTTTATATCAAAACGGTAGCCCACTTAAGTTTACATATAATTCAAGCACCGACCGATATGAATACGCTCCTCAAACCGGCACGATCACCAATCTCGAAGGCAATGTAAACGGATATTATGAAATTTGTATCGAAGATTTCAGCTACGATATTGGTCCGATAACCATTCGCGAAATAATCGCTCCCACAGGCTATACTCCTATCGGCGACATCGAAATAGGCTATACCGATGATGAGGGAACAGTTGGAATACTCAGTGGTAATAGCGAACTGATTCGGTACATGAGCGGTGTTTTGATTGTTGGAAACAGCACGGATTCCTCATCCGTAACCGCCCAAAAGAGTTGGGAATGTAATAAGTCAGAATGGCAAGACGTTACGGTGCAACTATTAGCCAACGGAAAGCTCGTAACAACGGTTATTGCCGGAGTAGAACCGCAAGCCGTTTTGAATGCCGACAACAACTGGACATACACGTGGGAAAACCTTCCCGTATATGTTAACGGAACGAAAATTGCGTGGTCTGTAAAAGAAACAGCCATCGGAAGTGAAATGGCAAAAGCGGACGGCTCTTTTGTAAACTGGTTGGTGTCCTACGGCTTACCGATAATATCCACCGATGAAAACGACGATGAGAATACGCTGTTAACAGTTATCAATACGACCAAACGTGTAATGCTCCGTTTGACCAAAACAAATCTCTGGAAAACCGAGCAGCTCACAGGAGCTACATTCTTACTTGAAGCGGTAGATGCAAACGGAAACGTTCTTCCAAACGAAGTTGCAAAAACGGCAACAACCGGCGATGCAGGTACGCTAATCTTCGACAACCTTAAATGCGGTGTTCGATACCGATTGACCGAAACACAAGCGCCGAACGGATACTTGGAAATGAGTGAATATATTTATTTCACCATTAATGAAGACGGCACAGTAAGTGTGGAAGACAGTTTTTATGCCGAAGCCGGAACAACGGCTTATAACTTAGTTGTTAAAAACGGTATGATCGTTGATCTACCCGAATCCGGCGGTATAGGAACAAGTATGTTTTATGCCATAGGCTTAATGCTTATTGCAATAGCCGCAGGCATTTACATATATCATCTCCTAAAAAGGAGGTGCTACAATTAATTCGCTTTCAAAAATTTCGAAAAGTATTAAACGTAAAGGAGTTAAAAACATGAAAGCAATCAAAAAAATCTTGGCAGTCCTCGTATGTCTTTGTGTGGTATGCAGCTGTGCTGTTATTGCAGTTTCTGCAGCAGAAGCAACTGGTAGCATTACCATTCAAAACCCCAACAACTCAAACGCAACAGTAGCAGGAAAAACGTTCAACGTTTACAAAATCTTCAATGCTACTACCAACGGCGACAACACTTCATACAGTTGGTATGAAGAAGGTGGCGTGATTCCGTTCTATGATTTCTTCTACGGTGCTAACGGCGTTGTAGAACAAGATAAAGCAAACGGTAACGTTCAAGGTGCTGTTGAGTTTTTAGCAGAAAAGAATTCGGGCGGAAATAACTTTGAACTTTCTCAGGTGGCAGAAAAATTGCACGATTATATTGTTGCAAAGGGTACTGTCACCCCTGTTAAAACAGTTACAGCAGCCTCCTCTGCAACTTTAGTAAGTATTTCTGACCTCAGCTACGGCTACTATCTTGTATATGATAACACAACTCTTGAAGGTAGCGCTGTTCGTTCTGCAGTTATGCTCTCCACTGTTAATAAGGATGCCGTTATCACTTTAAAGGCAAACCGTCCTCAAATTTTAAAACAAATCAAAAAACACAATGAAGAGTACGGAAAAGGAACCTCTGTTTCCATCGGTGATACGGTTACATTCAAAATCACAACAGCAGTTCCGTCTCATACCCTTTACACAAACTACACCTATTTTGTTGAAGATTCTATGCACGATGGCTTAGCATTGGATGTTGATAGCATCAAAGTATACAAAAACAACACAGAACTCCAAGACGGTTTTTCTGTTACTACAACCGGTTTAAGTTCCGGCGTTGATTTCAAGGTTGATTTTACCGACCTTATGAACGATGAAGCCAAATATGAAATCGGTGATGAACTCACTATTGAGTACAATGCAAAAGTAACCAATGCGATTGAAGCGCAAAATGCAAATCAAAACACGGCAAAACTTACATATAGCAACGACCCCACCGATATTGCTTCTACAGGTGACGTAAGTGATGTCGCTAATGTATATTCTTATCAGTTTGTATTTACAAAGTTTGCCGAAGATACAAACGGTGTTTTGACCAATGTTCGTTTGGCAGGTGCAGAATTCCAGCTTTACAGAGTGGTTGAAGGTCAGCCCGACCAACTTATAACATTCACCACAAAAAATGCTGAGCATGAAGTTGAAGTTGGTGGTGTAAATACAACAACATCTTATACTCAGTATATTGTCGCAGAGGGAAATACCGGCTCTGTTGATACACTCACAACACACAACGAAGGTGAAGCTACTATTAGCTTGGCTCATCTTAATATGGGCGGTCACCTCGGTGATGTTTCTATCTTTGGCCTTGCAGAAGGCAAGTACAAGTTGGTTGAAACCAAAGCTCCCGATGGTTATGTTATTTCCGACGCACCGTTTGAAATCGAAATTGTTGACCAAATCGGTGAATTGGGTTCTGTTGGAACCTTAACGGTTACCGGTCATCATGAAGGTGAAATCGGTAGCATTGTAAACACCAATGGTATTGCCGAATCTATTTTGACTGTATGGGCAGAAATCACCAACAAACCCGGTTCTGCTCTTCCCGAAACCGGTGGTATGGGCACCACGATCTTCACCGTTCTCGGTATCGTTATGATGGTAGGTGCAGTTGCTTTTTTTACTTCAAGAAAAAGAAGTAGTGTGGCGTAAAAGAAATATTCGCTTTTGACGGAGCGACTTATTTCCTTTAGCCACCCCGCAAAGCTATTTCTTTTTCTAAACTCGATAATATGATAAATTGAAAGGAGGGAAAGACTTATGAAGAAACATTTACCGACAATTATCGTGGCGGTTATATTCCTCTGCGGTCTTTCCCTCTTTCTTTATCCTACCGTCAGTAATTTATACAATCAGCACTTAAACAATAAGCTCATTGGAGAATATAAAGAAGCGTTTTCTTCTACCACACCCGAAGAATTTAATGAAGCAATGAAAGATGCCGTTGCTTTTAATGAGAATCGCGGAAATGAAGAAAAACTCAAAGAGCTTGGTTTAACCTATGAAAATGTTCTTAATGCGGCAGACAATGGTATAATGGGATATATTGAAATCCCGAAAATCAGTGTATCTTTGATTATTTACCATACAATAGAGGAAAATGTGTTGCAAAAAGGTATTGGACACGTTCCCGAAACGCATCTGCCAGTTGGTGGTAAAAACACGCACTGTGTTCTTGCAGGACATACCGGACTTCCATCTGCAAAATTACTAACCAATATCGACCACCTTAAACTCGGTGATCGATTCTATGTTCATGTGTTAAACGAGGTTCTTGAATACAAAATTGATGATGTCTCTGTCGTAGAACCTGATGAGGTATCCCGTCTTAATGTGATAAGCGGTAAGGACTGTGTAACTCTTGTCACTTGTACACCCTACGGCGTAAATTCGCATCGCCTTTTAGTGCGTGGTGTTCGAGTTGACGAAAACGACCTCTCTGCAAAAGAAGATGGAATTATCAATGAGCTTCTAAACATTGATATGAAATATTTGATAACATTCTCCTTAGTTGGATTATGTATCGTTTTTATTGCAGCAAAGAAATTACGAGATATTCGCAAGAAGAAAATAGCAAGTACAAATGAAGGCGGCGAAAAAACAGATGATAACAAATCTTAAAAGAATATTTGTAATGACATTGACTGTCGTTCTCTTGTGTTGCTTAGCACTTCCTTGTTTCGCAGCAGAAGAAAAAGGAATCATAAGTATAACATTAGAGGATAAAAGCAAAAACAAGATAAACGATGTAACGGTCTATCTTTGCCAAGTGGCACAATTAAACAATAACGGGTATTATCCCACAACTGCTTTTGAAGACTCGGGCATATCTGTTTCTGGGCTTATAAACTCTCCCGATGAATCATCTGCCAAATCCATTATAAATTATATCAAGAATAATCAAATCGAAGTAATTTCGACATTGTCGAAAAACGGTAAAGCAACCTTTTCAAATTTGGATTTAGGTATATGGGTTGTATTTTGTGACGAAGACAGTAAATATACATTTAATCCATATATTGTTTTTTTGCCATACGAGTCGGGCGGAAAGCTTTATTATGAAGTATCGTCTGTTCCAAAAATCGAGGATAGTAAACCTGACGAAATAAGCATATATGTTGTTAAAAAATGGGATGACAAAAATAATGCCGCCAAAAAGCGTCCCGATTCTATAAATATTGAACTGCTTAATGGCTCTACGGTTGTATCAACGGCGAAACTAAGTGAATCAAATGGTTGGTCGCATACTTTTACAGGCGTTTCGAAAGACGGCAATTACTCTGTTAGGGAAAACGCAGTCGCCAATTATAAGGCTAATTATAGCGGAGATATAGCAAACGGTTTTGTGGTAACAAATACCTATAATGGCGAAAAACTTCCGCAAACCGGTCAGTATTGGTGGCCTATTATTCTTATTGCGATTGCAGGTGTCGGATTAATCGCACTGGGCATATACGAAATTGGAGTAAAAAAGAATGCTAAAAAGAAATAAGGGTGTTGTTTTTCTTAGCATCGGTTGTATTCTTATCCTTATTGCTTGCGGATGGTATGTATATAATATTGTCGAGGATAAAAATGCCGGACAAAATGCTTCCAATATATTAGATAAATTTAATAATGCACAGAAAGAAAACATGGATAGCAATGCACCTGTAATCACAGTTGAGGGCGATGCTTTTTGCGGTAAGGTCATTATTGAAAAATTGTCTGTGGAACTCCCTGTGTATGATGAATGGAATTATTCCCGCCTAAAATCTGCTCCCTGTCGATACACAGGAAGCATTGATACAAATGATATTATAATTGCCGCACACAATTATAAAAGCCATTTTGGTTCGCTAAACAAGTTGGTGATTGGCGATGAAGTTGAATTTATTGATGCTTACGGGAAGTCGCATCTATATGAGGTTTGTGAAATTACAACCTTAGACGGAACCGCAGTATCGGATATGCAGTCAGGTGGTTGGGATTTTACGTTGTTCACTTGTACCAAAGGTGGCGAACAGCGTGTAACAGTTAGATGTGAAAGAAAATAAGGAAGATAGATATTAAATAAAAACCGTGTATCAATTTGATACACGGTTTTTGCTTGATTTAATGCATGTTAATTTAACTTAAAATTAAATTGTCTTCCCTAAGAGAACACCATAAAATTATTTGCCTGATAATTTTTTAAAAAGATATTGCATTGTTCGTTAAAACGATGTATAATAACATTGTAATAAGCGCATTTGCGAACGATATGTTTTATATCAGAAAGGTTATTGTATGGAGTATTTAAATATAACTGAAACGGCAAAAAAATGGGGAATCTCACCAAGAAGGTTACAAACACTATGTGCCAACGGAAAAGTTGAAGGTGCTACACGGTTTGGTAAGGCATGGATGATTCCTAAAAATACACACAAGCCCATTGATGGCAGAACAAAAGCAAGTAAAGAAAATACGGTTTCTTTATTAAAAAAAGATATGCCAATGCCGAGAAAAACCCCTTTCTTGCATATGACCGATTTGTATAGTGTTCCCGGCAATGCCGAAAAAAGTATAGCCGCACTTGAAAGTAATCCCGAAGCACAGATTCTTTTGGAGGCTGAAATTGCCTACTCTAAGGGTAATATTGAAAAAGTTTATGACAGCGCATATTATCTTCTTCATAAACATTCAGGCTTTTATGCTGTTATATCGGCAGGTATGCTTTTGGGACTTTGCGCTATTTGGCGCGGCGACCTCAATATGTGGCGACAGGCGAAGATACATATAGCAGAAGCCCCTGCAAAAACAGAAGCCGACCGAGATATTATCTCCTTTTCAATAACAGCTATCGACAGTATTCTGTATGATGTCTCCTCCTTCCCTGAATGGTTCAAATTAGGGCGTTTTGAACCGTTGCATAAGGATGCTCTTCCTGCTGCAAAGGTGTTTTATGCCAAGTATCTATATGCTGTTGGCTATGGTCTTGCTACAAAGCAGTTGGAACTGCAGGGCGTGCAGGGATTGTCGTTGCTTACAATGATACCCAATACGATTGAGCCAATGATTTCTCAAGCGGTTGCAGACAATTCAATCATTGCGGAAATCTATCTAAGAATGACCTGTGCTGCTATTTATCATACCAGTGGTAACAAAGAACAAGCAACATACCACATTGACCGTGCATTAGCGCTTGCTTTGCCTGATAAATTGTTCGGTATATTGGCAGAATATGGTCGCACTTTGGATTCGCTTTTAGAGCAAAGAATAACAAGAGTTGATATTGATGCGTGGCATAAAGTCCGTGATTTATACAACATTTATATGGCGGGATGGACAAAACTCAGCAGTTCTGTTCGTGGAAAGAACTTAGCAACTACACTTTCACCTAAGGAACGTGAGGTTGCTAAACTGGCGGCTTTCGGTTTTAAAAACAGTCAAATAGCCGAATCACTTAATATGTCTATATCTGCTGTAAAACAAGCCGTTACCAATGTTTCAAACAAAACAGGAATGTCAAGAGAAGATTTTGCTGCCATATTATAGCCACTTTTTAGCAAAAAAGGACATATAAACCCTAAAAAAATATAGCCAAAAAAATTAATTTTTGGCGATACCGAGTCTAAAAAACATCTGTTATACTATTATCATCAAATAGTACGGCAGATGTTTTTCTTTTTGCCCTTTGACAGAAAGGAGATTATATGTTAGCGAAAGCTCTATTACAAGACATAGAACAACCGCATACGCCCAAAGAGGGTGATTTATATAAGGAAATCACTATCTCAGATAAAACGTTCCGATTGTTGTATGGCTATTATGAAAGCTTTGAACGGGAAAGCCCGTTTAATGATCCGATACCTATTTATCCGGATTTCATAAAAGAACCGCATTATACGGCTGAAGGAATTCCCATAGCGACGGCGATGCAAAATGTATGTGAATTCTATAACGGAAAAAACGATGAAGACAGCAGCTGTTCAGAATGTGACTTTTTTCAAAAACATGAAGAACTGTTCGGTCTATGTAATTGCCCTCGTAACAAACGAGAACACAAAGAAAGGACGGTTTTAAAAAATGAATAGTATAACATCGTTAAATTTGCTGATAAAGACCATTACATCAACCGTAAAGTTATCTTAGGAGGGAAAGAAATGAAAACAAAATTTTCAAAAAAAGTTTTAAGCGTGTTCCTTTGTATCGCGCTTATAATGACCTATCTGCCGCTTTCAGTAATGGCGGCAGAAATGCCAAACGGCATTGCAATTGTTACTGACCCCGGCACAGCAGATGCCTGGGAAGATATTATGGGAACCTATGCAGACGGCAACCGTTATGCCGGACGTGTTTGGGTAGACAAATCGGTTTACAAGGACGGAGATACCGTAACGCTTAACCGTGACGGTAATGCAGACTCTACCTTTATTGTTGACGTGGATGAGGCAAACGGAGAATATTTCCAGGTAGTTTTCTCTGCTCTTGGCTCGTCGATGTCCACCAATACCCAAACCTATGCAGTTCGTCCTTTAGACGTAGTGCTTGTTTTGGATACCAGTACGTCAATGACCACAAACAGCGGCGGACAGCCCCGTTTAACACATATGATAAATGCGGCCAATGCGTTGTTGGAAGAATTGGTTGAACTTGGCGATGTGCGTATCGCTATTGTTAGTTTCAATCTTGACAGTGAAACCATCATTGACCTTGCAAAATATCAAAACGGTGTTGTGCTGAGTACAAACAATGCTACCAATACCCGTGGCGGCGGCATAATTTATGCCCGTGATAAAGACGGTGCGTTACTTGGTAACGACAGCGGATATACAAGCGGTACCAACCTTCAGGACGGCATTGACAGAGGTATGAATATTCTGGCAAGTGCTCAAAATACCGAAGGCCGTGCTCCTGTGGCCATCGTGTTGGCTGACGGTCGCGCAAATCGTGCAGTTAGAAACGATTGGTATTCCATCAGTTCTTCCAACCGTACAAGCAGCGGCGATGCGGGTATTATGCTCAGTACTCTGCTTAACGCCGCATATGGCAAAACAAGGGTTGAAAAAAATTATGATGCAGATATGACCGTTTACGGTGTCGGTATTGATTTGGATCCCGATAGTGACGATTATATTTTCTTAAATCCCGGTGCAGAAGGCAGTGACGGCTTTAATGCGAGCAACTATTCGGTAAGCAGCGCGTGGAACGCGTTTACAACGTGGAGACAAGGTACTACAGCAACAATTGGAAGCGGTCGCAGTGCATTTACCTTTGACCACGATTGGCCGTCATCTGCAGGTGTTACCACCGCAGAAATCGCCGCCAACATCAATTACGTAGACAATTATCAAGGCGTAGACAGTGTTGAACTTGGCGAAGCTTTTGACGAGATTTTACAGAAATTATCTGTAGGTGCATTTAATCCTATTTCCGATACTAAAAACGGAGCAACCGGTGTTGAAGATACTCCGCTTATTTACGTTGATAACATCGGCAAATATATGGAAGTAAGAGAGATTCAGGCCCTTCAGGTGTTTGGTCAGACCTTCCCGATTGTCAGAAACAATGACGGCACCTATTCCGTAGCAGAGGGCACAGGTATCAACCCCACTACCAATGAGAATTGGAATACCGCCGGTGACATTGATATCAATATACTTTACAATGACGACGGCACTCAGCAGCTGCGTATTTACATTGACCAGGAAATATTGCCTATATTACTTAATGAAATCAATGTAACTATAGAAAATAACACAACTACCAGAACTCTTGAAGAGTATAGTTATCCGCCGTTGCGTATTTATTACACGGTAGGTATTGACAACAGTATTCTTCTGCCAAGCGGTGAAGTGAATCCTGCCAAGATTGACGGCGATTACGCCTTTTTGAACGCAGACGGAACTGCCGACTTCTATAGCAACGCTTTTGGTGTGTTGAATAAAATCAATGAAGACAGCGATGCGTTTGTCGATGAAGGAGATGCACACGTTGGCTTTGTTCCTTCTCACGATAATCGCTATTATTACCATCAGGCGCATCAGGAAATATTTATCAGCGCAACGAATACGGACGGAACTCCTATCGTTTGGGATGACGATATGTACGGTGTTCGTTGGGATCCTGCCCAATATAACCTTACGGCAATGACCTATGCCGATGTTGAAAACATTCAAGATTCCGACCGAGTGTATACTTACGTCACCTTTACTCGTCCTACGGGTAACGGTATTGAAGCGGAGGAAGTAACCTATTTGGTTTATATGACTTGGGGTGACCTCAAGAATTCGGTTACTTTCCACGATAAAGTCAACGTTACAAATCTCAATAACGGCGAATCGGTAGATTTGGATTATAGTGTAGTTGATGATTACCTGCACCGCAACGGTCAGGTGGACGAAACCGACCTTGTTGCCATACTTGGTTTGAAATCCCGCCGTGTAAGCCGTTTGCACAATATGTTTGAAGTTAAGGCAGACAACCTGACAGGCACAGCCGAGACCTCTTATGCCCCTGAATATAATAATCACGCTCACGAGACAAGTGATATACACGAACATTCCGAGGTTATCGTATGGCTCGGTAACAACGGCAAGCTTACCTTACCCGTAGCCTCCGGTATTAAAATCACAAAGGATTTGACCAAGGTTGCTGACGGCGCATCCGCTGACGAGGTTTTCACTCTCTATGTTCGTTTGGATATGGATGCACAGGATGCAGGAAATCTCTTTATTGCCGATGTAAACGGAAATGCTTTGGCAACGAATAAATATGTCGTTTCTGCGGATGGCAACGATGTCCTCGTCACTTTACATCTTGCCGATAACGAAAGTGCCGTTATTATGGGCGCACCCAACGGTACAAACTTTAGCGTAACCGAAGCCGAACACGATAAATATAAGTACACCTATAACGGTGCTGCCACAGCCGTTGCCGGTGAGATTGTGGAGGGTGTAGTAACTAATTCACCCATCCTTCCCGGAACTCTTTTTATTACAAAAGAAGTCGAACACGCTTACGGAAGCGAAGCATTCCCTAAAGATTATGAGTTTGATTTCGAGGTTACCTTTGTTGATAAAAACGGAGAACCGATTGCTAACACTGAATTTACCCTTGAAAACAACTACGACCCGAACTTGACAAAGTTGTCTACCGATGCTAACGGCATTATGAGAGGAAAACTTCGTCATGGTGAAACGACTCATATTTTCGGTATCCCCGTCGGCGCTACGGTCACCGTAGAAGAAGTCAACATTCCGGCTAACTATACCAAAACGGAATACGAAAGCCGCAATCATTCGGGTCAAACACCTGATAATGACGGTGTCGTTACCATTGATGAAGGTCAGAACGCTACAGTTGTTGTAACCAACACCTACACACCGAATAAAGTTGGCGTTGACATCAGTTTCAAAGGCACAAAGAATTTTGACGCCACCCAGATGGATTCGGATTCCGTGTTTACGTTCAAACTGCAAAAATACGTGAACAACGCATGGGCTGACGTTGAAGGTGAAAGTCAATCCGTAACCGTAACCAAAGGCGAAAATGCAAGTAAAGCCTTCGCATTTGCTCCTTTAAATCTGGAATTTGATAAGCCCGGTGTACATTCCTATCAAATCATTGAGGTCAAAGGAAATGATTCTGACATTACCTATGACCGTTCGGTTTACACCTTCTCTGTAAACGTCGTAATCGACAGTAACGGTGACTTGCAGGCAGAGGTTGTGGGACACAACGAAGAAGAAAATGCTTTTGACGTTTCCGGCGACAGCGCAAACGGTTATATAGTTAATACCGTTTTCACTAACTATTATCACAAGACCGCTACTTCTATTGAAGTCAAAAAGGAAATTGAAGACAAGGCGAACTCCGGAAAAACTCCGGCAGGTTTTGTGATTGAGACCTACGAAGCCTCTGTGGATGCGGAAGGAAACTGGGTACGTGGTAAATTTATCACATCCACCGTTACCGATGCGCAGGGCGAGGCTCTCTTAGTCCGAAATTTTGATAATACCGACTTTGAAGGCGTTGTCGGAAATACGGTAACCCATCATTTCATTATCAAGGAAAAAGATACGAATCTTGATGGTTGGATTTATGATACCACCGAATATCTTGTGACCGTGGTTCTTACAAAGGCAGCAGATGAAAGCATTTCCGCCGACTTCAATATCATTAAGGTGGCCGGCGGTCAGGAAACAGATTTAGGTGCCAGCGGAAATACGGCAACCATTAGTTTTGCCAACGTTTATGAACCCCAAAAAGCGGAGGTAGACCTGAACGTAACACCTACCGTGCGTAAGGCGTTGGATGGCCGTGATTTAACTGCCGGAGAATTTACCTTTGCTATCTTCAATGACGGTGAAGCTCGATTTGATGCCAATGGTATGCTCACCAATATTGGTGACGCAATTGCAACAGGCACCAATGATGCCCAAGGAAACGTGACATTTGCCCCCGTTTCACTGAATTTCTCTCAGGTTGGAAAATACGAGTATGATGTCATTGAGGTTAAGGGCAGTCTCGGCGGCGTATCCTATGACAGCACCATTTACGATTTGGTCGTAGAGGTTTCCGATGACGAAAGCGGTACGCTGAAGGCAGAGTATTACTTTGAGGATTCCGTAACGAAGCAGGTTGTATTCCACAATACCTATACCGTAGAACCTGTCAGTGTGATTATCGACGGCATTAAGCGTTTGAAGGTCAACAGCGGTAACAAGATGTTACACGCCGGTGATTATCTCTTCGGTTTGTATAATGCCTCCGGCATAAAGATTGCGGAAACTGTAAATTTAGCTGACGGTACTTTTAATTTCGATGCGATTGAATACGATACCGATGATATTGGTAAGACCTACACCTATACCGTGAAAGAAATTGCTCCCGACGGTACGACTGACGGTTCTTACCATTCGGGTGGTGTATCCTGGTCCGATCAGTCATTTGAAGTGACTGTAAATATCGCCGATAACGGCAACGGAACAATAACCGCCAACGTAATCGGTAACGGTGCAAGTATCATTGAATTTGTTAATGAGTACGACAGCATCCCTGTAAGTATACAACTTGACGGTAAGAAGAATCTGCAAAACCGTCCGCTGACAGCCGGTGAATTTACCTTCACGCTGTACAGCGCCGATAGAACGTTCGGCACTCTTACACCTATTGATGACGATATTACACACGATATCAACGGTGTGTTCAGTGTCGATTTAGGCACACTGCAAGAAGGAAGACACTATTTCTTGCTCAAGGAAAACATTCCCGATGTGCACGAAAAAGGCATTCACTACTCTGTTGCAGAATTTCATATCACGATCGTTGTTACCGATCACGGTACGGGCAAGATGTCCTATGCCAAAACGGTTGTGAATCCCTTTATTCCCGAGATGGCCGATGCGACTATTGAGTTTACGAATGTTTATATCCCCGAACCCGATGAACTTCCGCTGTCCGGCACTAAAATATACAACGGTGGCAAAGCATTGGAGGATAATATGTTCTCCGTTGGTCTGTACGACGAAGAAGGCGAGTTGTTGCAGACAGTTCCCGTAAAGGCAGACGGCAGCTTTGTGTTTGACAATATTGTGTACCAGGCAGGCGATATTGGCGAAACCTTTATTTACACGATAAAAGAAATCATACCTGCAGGTGCAACCGATAACGGTGACGGAACCTTCACTCTTGGAAACAACATTTATGACGGTACAGCCTACACTTTAACAGTAAACGTTACCGACAACCCGCAGGACGGCGAATTGGAGATTGCTTCCGTTCTGACAAAGGGCAGTGACAATGCCAATGAGATAGCCTTTACCAATACCTTCGTTCCGAATTCTATCACTTATGATATTCAGGCAAAGAAGACATATGAAAAGGGTCTCAAAGGTAACGATTTCGAATTTACGCTCGTTAGCGCAGACAACAAGACCAATGTAAATCAGACCAAGAAGAATGACGCTAACGGTGATGTCAAGTTTGATTCCATTACCTTCAGTGAAGCGGGCACCTACAAGTTCACTGTAAAGGAAATCGGCAAAATACTTGGATTTATTCGCTATTCGGCAGCCGAGTATGAGGTTACCATCACTGTTGTGAACGAAAACGGTGTATTACGTGTGTCCGATGTTGATATCGTGAACACAGAGGACACTGGCGAAGCAGATCTTGAATTTGTTAACGTTTACGTGATGGACGGTGAAGACGAAATCACCTTACGCGGTAGTAAGGTACTCACAGGTGGGCGCACCTCTGTTAATGCCGGCGAGTTTGAATTCGGTCTGTATGATGCCAACGGCAGACTCATTGAATCTGTGAAAAATGATGCCGACGGCAACTTCGCATTCACTACCTTGAAGTTTGATGAGACCGACGTTCCCGTAAACGGTCAGAAGCAGATTACCTATACCGTAAAGGAAATCAAAGGCACAGATATTCGTGTAACCTATGATGAGACCGTTCATACCGTAGTCGTGACCGTTAAGGATAATGACCAGGGCGGCGTTACTGCTTCCTACACAGTTAACAGTGCTGCAGAAGGCTTGATTGAATTTACGAACATCTATACTCCGAAGCCCGAAGACGTTACAGTTGACTTTGATATTATCAAGACGGTTGTAAATAAGGGCAGTGAAAAAATCGGGTCTGATGGCTTTGAGTTCTTGCTGAACTCTATGGCAGACGGCGTAGCCGATGTTACGGTTAAGAGTGATGCAAACGGCAAGGCAAAATTCACCCTAACCTTCACAGAAGACGATATCGGTAACACCTACACCTATAAGATTACCGAAGTGAACGGTGGCAAGGCAAATGTTTCGTACAGCACCGCAGAATATACCATTACTGTGGCAATTACATTGAACGAAGACAATGAATTAGTTGCAACACTCACCAATAATGGCGAAATGGTAACAACAGTAGTTGCTGAATTTGAGAACATTTACGATTATACGCCAACTCCCGAGCCGAAGCCTGAATATCCTGAGAGTCCTAAGACCGGAGACCCCACAAATCTCCATCTTTGGTTTGCTCTTCTGTTTGTAAGTAGCTGCGGACTCTTTGGCGCAACTCTTTTCAGCAGAAAAAGAAAAGAAGAAAACTAAATAATATCCAATGAATAATGATAAAGCGTGTGCCGTTTATGACACACGCTTTATCATTATGCTGTCTTTTTCTTCTTTGTTGGCTTTTCGGGCTCAATAAGATGCTTATTGAGTTCAATATACTCAACCACTTGCAAATAAGCATCATAAAACTTGAATACAATCTCGATATCCCCGCCCTCGTGTACGAAAATTTCTTGCACTAATTCGGTTACTATCGGTCTTGTTAAAGCCTCAATATTGCCGTACTTCTTAAAATGCGCTACAAAATCGTTATCTTCGTTAATACCGTTTTTAAATTGGTCGGCAGATTTTGTAAGTCCGGCAATTTTTTCGTCAATAACCCTAAGCCTCTCATTAAGACGTTCCTTTAACATTTGGTACTCATCCATTGTAATAACACCGCTTTTCCAGTCGGGATAAAGGTCAGTAAGCATCGTTACCAATTTTTCGCGTTCATTACTTTGTGTTTTGAGTGCCTTTTGGAGATGGCTCGATTCGCTTTTCCGTTTAGCATTATTATTAATTAAATCTAACATATCACCCATCGTAACCGCAGTATTAATCATATTTTGAATACTCAAAAAAACGGCTTCTTCAAGTTTATCAATGCGTATTGTGTGATTGGTGCAGGCTGATTTTTTCATCTTTCGTGCCGTAACACAACGATAGTAGTGATAAGTGCCGTAAGTGTGCTGATTTGTCTTTTTATTCATAACACGCTTACAGTCAGCACACCTCACAAGTCCCGAAAACAAATCAACATTATTCTTCTTTGGACTTTTGCGGATATGCTTATTAAACAATGCCTGAGCATTGTCAAAGGTTTCGTGGCTGATAATCGGCTCATGGGTATTTTCAACAATTATCCACTCGTCTTCAGGTATGGCACGGCATTGCTTGATTTTATAACTATAGGTAGTATTCTTGCCCTGCACCATATCTCCGACATACATTCGGTTTTGTAAAATACGGCGTACCGAACTGTCGGGCCATAGACCGTCATTGCTTCTGCCTGATGGATGCCTATAGTTAAGTCCCTTTTGCTTTTTATACATCGACGGATTGGGTATACCCATTTCGTTTAGGTCTTTAGTAATACCTATTATACTTTCACCCGCAATAAAGCGTTCAAAAATCATTCGAACAATCGGTGCGGTTTCTTCATCAATAATAAGATGATGTTTATCATCCGGGTCCTTTAGGTAACCATAGGTCGAAAAAGAACCTATAAACTTTCCTTGCTGACGTCTTAAATTCAGCGTACCCCGCACGTTAACAGAGGTACTCGCCGCCTGAGATTCGTTTGTAACGTTGGTAATACTCAAGGTCAGCAAATTGCTAACCACATTGTTACCGGTGTTTAAATTGTCGTAATTGTTGTTTATCGCCACAAACCTAACACGCTGACGAACGAAAACATTATCGAGATAATTTCCTATCTCAATATAGTTTCGTCCAAAACGCGAAAGGTCCTTTACAACGATACAGTTAATTTTGCCGGAATAAACATCCTCCATCATTCTGATAAAATCAGGACGGTCAAAATTTGTACCGCTGTAACCGTCATCTGAATAAATCTCAACGAGTTCCATATCCGGACAGCGTTTTAGATATTCTTTCAAAATTTCTCGCTGCGACGCAATCGAGTTGCTCTCCGTCTCAGTTCCGTCATCACGGGACAGACGAAGATAAAGAGCAGTCTTCCAAACCTTATTCGGTACGGAGGACTGCTCTAAAATTTCCTTATATTTAGAATTTGCCATAAAGCTTTAGCCTCCATATTTGATTTTGACGGAATTGCTCCGTCCTCCAATATGAAGGTATGGCCGTTTTTCTACACAACTGTAGTATACCATACCTTCGTGCTTTAATCAACCCAAATTAGTTTGGTAATTTGCTCCATTTGAAATAACTGCTCCGAGAGCATCGGTAAAAGTGCGGTCACCGCAGAAACTTACCTTTACTCTCACATCGCCGACTTTGAAAAGATAAGGGTTTTTAATTTGCTCAAAATAGTCATTCATTTTCTCAGGCACTGGTCTACCGGCGTCAATCTTCACATCATGCAAATCAACAAGGCTATCTTTAGAACAATCGGCAATGGCAGCATTTCTTAAGTGCATTAAATCAAAAGAATCTAACATAACTTGCCATTCCTTTCATAAGATATTTTTTACCTTGCGAAAAACATTTATACAGCATTTACCAATCAATTGAAATCACTTTATTAACGAAAATTTGTGTTTCGACAAATCTCTCCTTTCATAAATTAATAATGAACTTCACGCTTAAATTCTATGGCGGCTCAAAGTTAAGTTTTAAAATTCATGTTATAAATATGAAAAACGTCGTTTTATTAATAAACGGCATTTAACCATCGTCATTGACACCCCATGTTTTGCCCGGACTAACTCCGCTTTTATCTCGTATAAAAAGCAAGGCGAGGTGTTACCCTCGCCTAAAATTTTCACTTGTTCTTTTTACCTCTGCGCAAATAGTCTGCGTTGATGTCCTCACTCCAATTTGCCTCAAGCGGTGCGCTTGCTCTGACATTGCAAACTGCTTTTGCAACCGTTTCGTACAGAATATGAGTGCCCTCACCGTCGGCATTGTAGTTGACCGCTCGGTCTTTATCAATGCCATAACGAGCCGCTGTTTCAACCGCATTGATGTTTGCACCGATGAAAAGAAACTCCCAACCGTATTTTTCTCGTCTGAGCTCAATCATCTTTTTAACCAGTTCACCTGTGTAGCGGTGGCTTGCGTTCTCCTGCCCGTCGGTTGTGATTACGAACATAGTATGCTCCGGTACATCCTCAGGACGAGCATATTTATGAATGTTGCCGATGTGATGAATTGCACCGCCGATAGCATCAATAAGCGCTGTGCAACCACGAACTGTGTAATCGTTATCGGTCATCTTTGGAATGTCGCCGAGCTTTACTCGGTCGTGCAGAACTTCACTCTCATCATCAAAAAGCACTGTTGAAACATAACAGTCACCATCTTGTTTCTTTTGCTTTTTAATCATTGAGTTAAAACCGCCGATTGTGTCACTCTCAAGACCAGCCATCGAGCCACTTCTGTCCAAAATAAATACAAGTTCAGTAATGTTGTTTTTCATGAGTATAAAACCTCTCTTTCATTTAATGTCATCATTGTACACCAATAAAAGAGAGGCCAGGTCGCTTCGCATGCGACAAATTATTTATGGCTATTATACCACTTCATAAACTCAACTGTGTTTTCTTCGTTTACATAGTTTTTGTCGCTGTTAAGAAGTTCTAACATCCTTTTTTCATCGGAAGTAAGATCTTTTTTAGAACTTAGAGACTTC
>JAZQEI010000020.1:0-2979 GCA_045538935.1 Acutalibacteraceae bacterium | reverse complement strand
GTAGATGAAGCGGGTAATTCTGTGGCAAGCAGCTTTGGTGATGCAGGTATAGCAACCGTAAAACTTCCTTATGCTAAGCCTGCCGGAAACGGCAATGTAATCGTTAAGTATTTGGATGATTTAGGTAATTTAACTAACATTTCAAATCCGAAATACGATGCAACAACACAGACTGTAACAGTAGAACTTGGTCATTTCTCTGAATATTTGATTTATACTGAACCGGTAAGAACATCAGGTGGTGGCGGTGGTGTTTCAAGATACACCGTAAAATTTGAAACTAATGGCGGTAGCGCAGTTAAAGCAATTACAGTTAATAAGAACGATGTTGCAGCAGAGCCTACTGCACCGACAAAAGACGGCTTTAAGTTTGATGGTTGGTACACAGATAAAGAACTCACAACAGCTTACGATTTCACAGCAAAGGTGACAAAGAACTTCACACTTTACGCTAAGTGGACAGAAACTGAAAAAGAACCAGTTGTAGATGAACCCGACACAACAATCGCATTCAAGGACGTAAAGGTTGATGATTGGTTCTATGCAAATGTACAGTACGTTGTTGAAAACAAACTTATGAATGGTGTTGCAGAAGACAAGTTTGCTCCAAACGATACACTTACAAGAGCAATGCTTGTAACAGTTCTTTATCGTAACGCAGGTGAACCTGCTGTGAATAAGAGCATCCCGTTTGCAGATGTTGACATGGGTGCTTGGTATGCAGATGCAGTTGTATGGGCAAAGCAGAACGGTATTGTAAATGGCGTAACAGAAAATGAATTTGCCCCGGATAGCAATATCACTCGTGAACAGATTGCAGCTATTATGTTTAGATATGCACAGTACAAGGGTATGAATGCTGTAACATTAGAAGAAAATCTCCACTTCGCAGACGCTAACGAGATTTCTGAATATGCAGTTTCGGCTATGAATTGGGCTGTTGGTACAGGTCTTATGAAAGGTAAATCAGCTACAACAATCAATCCTTTAGATAATGCTACAAGAGCAGAAATCGCAGCAATTCTTCAGAGATTTATTGAAACAAACAAATAAACCTTAATAATTACACTGAGGAGTGGGCCATACGGCTCACTCCTTTTACATATCCCTGTTTTAAAATATGATACACCTTAAGCAAAGAAAAGGACTTTAAAAAAACTTCGTAGACTTACGGCATCTTCTGTGGTATGTTTGTTTTGCCGAAAAGGTAAATACAAATTTAGGAGATGAAAGATTATGAAGAAAAAAGTATTATGTACGGCATTAGCAGTGACTATGTTGCTAACAACAACTGCATCGGCAACTGCAAAACCTTGGTGCCTCAGTAAGTACCGAGTGACCTTCGACAACGAACATGGAATTGTAGGAAATGTAAGCTTAACCTTCGCATTGGATGGCGTCCGTAGCAAGAGTCCATGTTTGAAAAGGATAATATTTAAGATAGATATTCGGATAATTTATATGAATTATTCCACCATGTGGTGCTTTTTAAATAATAATTAAATTGCCAAAACTCGTCTAAATTTATTATTTGCTCTATGTATGAAAGTAAATCAGCCTTGTTCATAACTACCTCTTGTCTTAAATAAAAAAATTATAAACTTAGTATATCATATTTTTAAAAATATATCTAATTATATTTATGAAAAATGCTTGCGAGATAACTCTCACAAGCATTCTAAGTGGTGGTGCGGGCGAAGCTGCTCCTAAAAAACAATTCGGTGAATTGTTTTTTAGGAGCAGTCGTCTCTTCCAAATAAACAGAGCGAAAGCGAATGTTGATTTGGTTGTGTTTAAAAACAAAATATACTCGGAACTATATCTAATCCCGAGTATAGTGTTGGTGCGGGCGAAGAGACTTGAACTCCCACGGTTTCCCGCCAGAACCTAAATCTGGTGCGTCTGCCAATTCCGCCACGCCCGCATAAACATTAAAATTTCAACTTAATTATAATATCACATTTACAAAGTAAATGTCAATATCTATTTATAGTAATTTACACAGTTTATAAATTTATAGTAGACATTTTGTATATTTTGTGCTAAAATATAACTTATTAAATAACCGAGGAGATATATTAAGATGAATAAATATAAAGAATTTGACAATTATCTCAAGGAATATCCCGACCAAAACGGATATTTTGGCCAGTATGGCGGCTCATTTCAGGCAAAAGAGCTTATTGAAGCCTTTAAAGAGGCAGACGATGCTTACGAGGCAATTTGCCATTCGGCACAGTTTATAAACGAACTCAGACGAATACGCAAAGAGTTTCAGGGCAGACCTACCCCTGTTTACCATTGCGAGCGTTTGTCCAAAATTTTTGGCAACTGCCAGATATATTTAAAGCGTGAGGATTTAAATCACACAGGCGCCCACAAGCTAAATCATTGTATGGGAGAGGGCCTGCTTGCAAAATATATGGGCAAAAAGAAAATCATTGCCGAAACAGGCGCAGGTCAGCACGGTGTTGCAATAGCAACCGCCGCTGCATACTTTGGTATGCAGTGCGATGTGTATATGGGTGAGGTAGACATTGCAAAGCAGCACCCAAATGTTATCCGTATGAAAATGCTTGGCGCAAATGTTGTGCCTGTAACAAAAGGCCTTAAAACTTTAAAAGAGGCTTGCGACGCTGCATTTGAGGCTTACCTTAACGAGTATAAGGATGCAATTTACTGCATAGGTACTGCGGCAGGTCCGCATCCGTTCCCAAAAATAGTGCGTGATTTTCAGTCGGTTATAGGTATAGAGTCAAGGGAGCAGTTTTTGGAAATGACGGGCATTATGCCCGATGCTGTTACTGCTTGCGTGGGAGGCGGTTCCAACTCACTTGGTATGTTTACACCGTTTTTGGCAGACCCTGTTGAAATATACGGGGTAGAACCTCTTGGCAGAGGCTCAGGTGTAGGCGAGCACGCAGCTACAATGGCATATGGCACAAAGGGTATTATTCATGGCTACACAAGCTATGTTTT
>JAZQEI010000019.1:0-9956 GCA_045538935.1 Acutalibacteraceae bacterium | reverse complement strand
AGGAATGGTTACGCTGGTTATTGTTTTATTAGCCTCGAATGCGCTTTGGCCAATTTTAACAACCGGTTGACCTTCGATTTCGGAAGGAACGATTACTACTGCATCTTTGCCCTTATACTTAGTAATTGTTACACCATCAGCTGCAACTGTGTATGTAAAGTCGCTTACAGGTGTTGTTGTGGGTACATAGTCAACAAATGTATCGTTATATGTATCACCGCAAACTGAACATGTGTGCTTTGTATAGCCCTGTGCGCTCGGTGTGGGCGCTATAACTTGTGTCTCGTATTTGTGACCCAGTGCAGATATTTCTCCGGTCGCAACTGTTTCAAAGCAGTCAAGACAAATATCTTGCCACTGACCAGGTTCGTCGCAAGTAGGCTCTATTGCAGTAACACGCGTTGTTTCTTCATGCTTACATGCTGCACTTACCGATATTGTACCGCTTGTAATATTAACTGCCACCGGCTCTAAATCGCTATCGAACACATCTCCCTCTTGATATGTTAACGATATTATGTAATCGCCAGCGGGAGCAGTGTCTGAAATCTTAAAGGTAAGCTCTGCCACTGTGCCTATAGCTGTCATCTCATTATTAATATCCATCCAATACAGATATTCATTACCACCATATACATCGGTATGATAACTCTCACCAAGTATTCCGGTGTCGGTAATATCTATAAGGGTTAGATAATCGGTATTGTAATTAAGTTTTAAGCGCATAGCCGTAAAACCATTATTTTCTTCAATATCTACATATACCGTTACATATTCTGCTGTTCTAGCTTCTTCTTCTGAAATAACAATGTTGGTAGCACCTAGTGAGTATGTCTTGGTTTGAACATATCCGCATACAGAGCATGTGCGCTCTTTGGTGCCGCTAGTCTGTGTGGTAGCAGTTTTGGTTATGCTCCAACTACCGTATGTATGAGCAAGTTTTGGGATAGCTTTTGTTGTTGCCTGACCACAGTATATGCAAACATAGCTAATTCTTCCTTCTTCTGCGCAAGTAGAAGGATCTTTAATGCATATATAATTGTGATCGGTGTATTCGGTATAGTCGTTGGTATAACTATCGGAACAAATAGTGCAAGTATAAACTGTGTAACCCAAAGATTGACATGTTGATTCAACATTTTCGGTTACAACATAATTGTGTTCTGATTTTTGGGTATCGTTTTCGGTGTACGAAACACCACATCGAGTACAACGATAAACGCTAACACCTACAGTATTACAGGTGGTTGTTGTGCCGGCGTAAACAAAGTTGTGGCCAAGCGGTGTTCCTGTAACGGTAAGATCACCGTGTCCGCAAATGGTACATTGTGTACCGTTATAGCCATACTCTGTACAAGTTGCCTCGATGTTTACATCTTGATAATTGTGCAAGCAGCCCGGAACACATTTAAATGTAACTATTTCAGAGTTTGCAACTACAACGCCGTTAGAGAGTGCTATTACCTGAACAGAATAGTTCTTATTGTTAGTCATATCGTCGAAAACGACTTCGTTTTGTGTTATGGCCTTAGACTCAACAATCGCTCCGGCATTATCCTCATCATAAACCGATACAATATACTTGTCTGCTGTGGCAACTTGGTTAAAGTATACCTTTACATCGGTGGTTTCGTTTTGTACAACATTTATTTGCGGTTTTGCAAATGTGCCGGTTGGAGCAAACTTGCCCGCTAGAGCAAGAGAACCTATAATATTATTTTCGAACTTTGCAAAGTTTGTTATAGCTATTAAAGAGTCAAATTCAATTTTTCTTGAACCGCCGCCCTCGTCTTGATTTTGACTGTTAAGCTGGAAGCTTGTGTATCCGCAACGTTTCATGCAAAAGTACGAATAATCGGCCATATTTCCGGTAAAGTCGCCTTGTGCCTTAAACACTACGTAACCCTTAAAGTTCGGCTTTATATAAACTCCGTTAGTGGTATGAGCATCACTTTGTGTAACTTGACCGGTAACGGCGTCAACATAATAAACCTTTTGACCGGTTGCAGTGCCTATAATCTTTGTAGCTTCCTCGTTAGCATTGTAAACATACATGTTAAATGGGTTATTTGATACCTCATACATTGTAGTATCAACCCAAACAGCAAAGCCTTCTACCCCGGTAAGCGAAGCGTTTTGCGAGAAATATGCATTTACATCTGTCCAGCCCCACAGACAATATGAAATACTGTTAGCGGTAGGAATTTTATTGCCAAAGCCGTCTTTTTCCAGATTTTCACCAAAGGTGGTGCTTTTATCTGAAAAATCGTTAAGCACGGCAAAAGATTTACCGCCCGAAATTTCAACCGCAGGCTTTAACGCGCTTATTATTCCATTTTCACCACGAGCAACAACCTGTGCAGAATATTTTCTGCCAAGTGCTAAGCCCTCTACTAAAACCGAGGTTTCTAGGGTTACAACAGTATCAAATAAATCGCCATTGCTATCATAAACATTTACTAAATAGTTGGTTGCTTGGTCTACTGCATCATAAGTAATTGTTGCGGTACTGCCGTCTATACTAAAATTGGCCATTTGACCGTTGCTTGTAGGAATATAACCTAGTTCATGAGCGGTAGTTTCATTTACGAATCTGTCAAAATCTTTTATAAGGTATAGATTATCGACATACAAATCATAACCGTCATTTCTGTTTGAATAATGCCATGGGCAAGACTTAAACGAAATTGACGAAACATTTAAGGGCTCGGCAAAATCTACAAGTTCAAACACCATATAACCCTCAAAGCCCGGCCATATGGTAAAGTAACCGTCCTCAAGGTCTGCTGTATCGCCGTTTACGACACTTCCATCTAAATTTATAAGCTTATAGTTACCATATAAAGTATCCGTTTTGTCCATTACAACCTTTGTAATGGTAGTGTCATCGGCCGATAAATTATAAAATGTGTACGGAAGCGAATCATTAGGCATTTTTACATAAAGAGCCACGCCTTCATAAGCCGATAAATCTTTTTGTTCTATGTTAAATTTTATTGTTTTAGATTTTTCGGTAACAACCTTTATACCCTCGCCATCGGGAGTAAAGGTGTTATCTATTGAAGTTTGCGAGAAATTAGATGTATATGTTCCGCTCTTAAGACTGTTTACAAGTTCAAAATTAGAATCTGTCCATTCAGAACTTAAAACAGTAACGTTAGATGCGGCATTTGATATAAAATCATTATTTACATCAACCGCAACAATTTGAACGGCATATGTACCCGAAGGGAGAAACGAATAAGCAATTTGTGTATCGGTTGTATTTTGTATGCTTGATAGTGTTAATCTGCCAGAATTTATGGTATACATTCTTATTTGGTAAGAATTTGCAGACTCAACATTAGACCAAACAAGTTTTTTCCCTTCTTTTTGGGTATCTACTCCATCTAATGCGCAAAGGCTACCACGGGTAAGTGTTCCCTCAGTGCCGGTTTTAACACCATTTATAAACTCGCTAATGTTTGTAAGGGCCGTAATATTATCGGTATAATATGTAGAATGACAAGTTTCATCGTTTAACACCTTGTCGAAACGTCTAAAAAATGTCAGTTTTGTGCCCTGAGAATAATCTACACTCTCTGCATTTGCGCCATCGGTAGGTATGATAAAGTAACCTACAAAGCCCGCAGGAATAGTAAATCCGCCATAATAGTTAGTATTACAATTAATTTCTTGCGCCTGGCCTGTTTTTGTGTTTACAAGGTAAGCAAGTCTGCTGGAGTCTTTAGCGTCGCCAAACACACCTAACGTTTCGTCATTACTGTTTAGCAAATCAAAATCCCAACGAATATCTTCGCCAACGTCTTCAAACGACACCCAAATTGCAAAGCCTGTAATATTTGAAAGCGAACCGCCATACACAGCAGTGTCTAGATCTATAGTCCATTTGGTCCAGTCGTTATATGCGTTCATTCCGCCGTTATCGGGGTTTAGAAAATCGTGAGATATATACTTTCCGTCGGGCGACAAACCGTAACCATCGACCGCAACCGGTGTTTTTGCATTTGTAAGATGATATGTAGCAACATCACTTGAATCGTTAAGCAAATATGCGCTGGGGGCCGCTTGAGCCTCCAATGCGCCCACACCTAACGGTAAGCTACAACCCACCATAATAATTGCTAAAATTATTGAGAGTAGTTTAGATATTCTTTTCACTTTTTCTCTCCCTTTCAAAAGCTTATTTAAAATTCGGTATAATACACCAATATATCTAATTTTATTATATAAAAACATAGTCAAATTGTCAACGATTATTGTTTAATTACCCTGCAAATATTTAGACAGATTAGTGCACGTAATCTGATTAAAGGCCTTATTAAAGACTGGCTAAGACGAAAGTTTGCATTTGTATGCACAGTTTGAATTTCCGTATCTGTTGCTGATGCACTTCTTAAAATTTGTTGCGATAAAGACGACCGCCACGACTACGCAAAAACCGTTAAACAAATAGTTAAAAATATTTAAAACAAAAGCCGCCTTTTGTTTTTTGTAATTGGCATATTTTTTTATATTTTGTACAAACTACTCTCAGGAGGAATTTGTTATGAAATGTTTTTCTAAAAAAATAATCGCACTTTTTCTTTGTGTTTTAATTGTTATACCGCTTACCCTTAGCGGTTGCAAAAGAAACTCACAAGAAATCTATTTTCTTAATTTTAAACCCGAACAGGCAAATATTTACAAAGAAATTGCCAACGAATATGAAAAGCAAACCGGCGTTAAGGTTAAGGTTGTAACTGCCGCTGCAAACGGCTACGAACAAACTTTAAAAAGCGAAATTGCAAAGTCCGACGCACCAACTATTTTCCAAATCAACGGACCCATCGGCTACAACGCATGGAAAGATTATTGTTTAGATATTACCGATTCTAAACTTTACGAAATGCTTTCCGATAAATCATTAGCCATAAAAAGCGACGGCAAGGTTTATGGTATTCCGTTTGTTGTAGAATCGTACGGAATTATTTATAACGATGCTATTATGAAAAAATATTTTGCTCTTAGTACCAAAGCTACCTCGCTTACCGATGCTTCGCAAATAAACAACTTTGAAACATTAAAAGCGGTTGTAGAAGATATGACCAAGCACAAAGCAGAGCTTGGCATAGACGGTGTATTTGGCTCAACTTCCCTTGCCGCAGGTGAAGACTGGCGTTGGCAAACACACCTTGCAAATGTTCCGTTTTATGCCGAATTTTTGGATGAAGCCGACGGTGCTGATCCTACCGCAACCGGACACCAACTTAAAGATTTTGAGTTTGATTATAATGAGAACTACAAAAATATTTTTGATCTTTATATAAATAATTCGGCCACACCAAAAAACCTGCTTGGCAGTAAATCGGTCGCCGACAGTATGGCAGAGTTTGCTCTTGGCAAGGTTGCCATGATACAAAACGGTACTTGGGCCTACTCTCAAATTTCTGATGTTAAGGGCAACACAGTAAGCAACGATAATATAAAAATGATGCCGATTTATATGGACCTAGAAAATGAAGAAAGCCAGGGGCTTTGCATTGGTACAGAAAACTATTTTGCCATAAACTCTAAGGTTAGCGAAGAAAAACAAAAGCTGTCATTAGACTTTTTAGAATGGCTGTTTTCTAGTGATACCGGCAAAGATTATGTTACAAACAAACTCGGCTTTACAACACCGTTTAACACCTTTACGGCAGAACAAACACCACCCGACCCATTAGCACGTCAAACTGCCGAGTGGTTATCTAAGCCAAACGTAGAATCGGTCCCGTGGGTGTTTACAGTTTTCCCGAGTGATGTGTTTAAATCTGACTTTGGCAACGCCCTTTTACTATATGTTCAAGGCTCTTCTGACTGGGATACTCTTGTAAAAACCGTTAAAGAATCTTGGAGCAAAGAACGATAATGCTTAAAAATCCTTTAAAAAAGTATTTTTGGTTGTTTTGTCTGCCCACACTTTTAGCATTTAGCGTTGCTTTTGCTATTCCATTTTTGAGCGGAATTTATTTATCATTTACGTCATTCACAACGGTTACAAATGCAAAATTTGTGGGTCTTAGCAATTATATTACGGCATTTAGCGCCGATACCGACTTTATTAATGCTTTAAAATTTACCATTAAATTTTCATTTGTATCGGTAATAACCGTTAATATAATAGCCTTTACATTGGCTATGCTGCTCACCAAAAAGTTACGGGGCACAAATGTTTTCAGAACCCTTTTCTTTATGCCAAACCTTATAGGAGGTATTGTTTTGGGTTATATTTGGCAGTTAATAATAAACGGTGTATTGATACCCTTTGGCTACACTATAACATCAAGCGCCAATTTTGGTTTTTGGGGACTCGTTGTTCTTACAAACTGGCAGCTTATTGGATATATGATGATTATTTATATTGCGGGAATTCAAAATGTTCCTCACGACATTATAGAAGCCGCCCGCGTAGACGGAGCATCAAACAGACGCATACTTTTTAATATAATTATTCCGTCGGTAATGCCATCTATAACCATTTGCTTATTTTTAACAATAACCAACACCTTTAAAATTTTCGACCAAAACCTAGCTCTTACTGCCGGTGCGCCGTCAAAAGCGACGTCAATGCTGGCGCTAGATATTTACAACACCTTTTACGGCAGAATAGGTTACGAGGGCGTAGGTCAAGCAAAAGCGGTTGTTTTCTTTGTTATTGTAGCGTCGGTAGCTCTTTTACAACTTTTTCTTACGCGCAGAAAGGAAACCGAGCAATAATGAAAAAAATAAAAAATTTACTAGCATACACCTTTTTAATTTCTGCCGGATTGGTGTTTATATTCCCTATTGCTATAGTTTTTATTAATTCGTTTAAATCACGCTTTTACATTAGTGATGAGCCGTTTAAACTGCCAACATCTGACACCTTTGCAAAGTTTGAAAACTATGTATCGGGATTAAATAGCACAGGATTTTTTGAGGCGTTTTTATGGTCTCTTTTTATAACGGTGTTCTCGGTTGCGGCAATAGTGTTTTTTACTGCAATGACCGCATACTATATAACCCGTATTAAAACCAAATGGACTCAAGTTTTGTACTATGCTTTTGTTTTTTCTATGATAGTTCCGTTTCAGATGGTAATGTTTACAATGTCTAAAATAACCAACACTCTAAAGCTAGATAATCCGCTTGGAATAATAGTAGTTTATTTAGGCTTTGGTGCGGGGCTATCTGTGTTTATATTTAGCGGATTTATAAAAGGCATACCAAAAAGCTTAGAAGAAGCCGCCACCATAGACGGTTGCTCGCCTGTGCAAACCTTCTTTTTGGTGGTTTTGCCGCTACTAAAGCCAACCGCAATTACGGTGGCAATTTTAAACACCATGTGGATATGGAACGACTATCTGCTTCCATATCTTACAATAGGTAACGACTATAAAACAATACCCATAGCTGTTCAGTATTTAAAGGGCGGATATGGCTCTGTAGATATGGGTGCCTTAATGGCAATGCTCACTCTTGCAGTAATTCCAGTAATTATATTTTATCTTATATGCCAAAAATATATTATTGAGGGAGTTACGGCAGGCGCAGTTAAAGGATAATATCTTCCCGTAAATTCTGTTGAATTTGCGGGAGTTTTTTTATATAATATAAACACAATTAAAATTAGGAGATAACTATGGAACAAATTGCAAGCTTTAAAATAGACCATAATACACTGGTAGAAGGCATATATGTATCTAGAATTGACGGTGATATTACGACTTATGATCTTCGCACCAGAAAACCTAACCAAGATAACTTTATGGACAACGCCACAATGCACTCGGTAGAGCATATGCTGGCAACCGTTTTACGCTCGGGCCCTTTAAAAGACGATATTATATATTTTGGACCAATGGGTTGCCAAACCGGTTTTTACTTGCTTGTTAGAAATGCAAAAAACAACATAGTATTAGATATTTTAATATCCGCATTAAAAACCATTATTTACGATTGCAATACTATGTTTGGCGCAAGTGCAATAGAATGTGGTAATTATAAAAATCTAGATTTAAAACTAGCAAAACAAGAATGCGAGCGTTATTTAAATATTTTGCTAAGCAAAGATATCACCTTTAAATATTAATAAATTTATAAAACAAAAAAGGCACACTCCGTTTGGAGTGTGCCTTTTGTTGTTTTGTTTTAAGACTTTTTTGTCTTAAGGCCTACTACTTACTTAAGCCGGAACATACTCGCCTAAAGAAACGAGTGTTTCTTTAACTATCTTAGCATCTTTTGACTTTAGATGCTGAGCTACATATGTGCCTTCGTAGTAGTAGATTGTTGCAGATGTGTCGTAGGTTAAACCACCGTTTAATCTTGTTATAGATGCGGGTAGTGTTACTTCTTCAAGAGCGTCGCAGTTTGCGAATACGTAGCTAGACATATAGTTTACGCCTTCTTCAACTACTACTGTCTTAAGACTCGGACATCTGCGGAATGCATATGCATATACTGTCTGTACATTGCCGGGGATTGTTACCGATTCAAGAATGTTACAGTATGCGAATGCGAACTGTCCAATAGTCTGAACACCTGTGCCAAAGTTTAATTGTGTTAACCAGTTGTTGTTTCTGAAGGATTCCATACCTATCTTAACCATTGTATCGGGGAAGGTTACCTTACCGATTCTCTGTTGATAGAATGCATAGTCACCTACAGAACGTGCTTGTGAGCCTTCTGCAAACTTAAGTGTTACGATACCCTTAAGATCTGCTACCTTACTGCTCTTGTACATTAGGTAAGAAGGAATATTTACTGCTTCTGCGCCGATGTTTACTTCGTTAATTTCAACGCAGCCTTTGAATGCAGGACTTTCCATACTACCTGCTGCACCAGATGTAATTTTTACAGGATGCCAGTCTACGCGTACAATAGATGTACAACCCTGGAATGCGCTTAAGCCTAATTCTGTAACTGTTGCAGGAATTACTATTCTGTTAGCTGCAGAAGTTGAGCCCAATGCTGTACAACCAGAGAATGCACCGCCGCCGATTATCTGAACGTTTGCTAAATCAATATCCTCTAATGTTGTTACATCGCGGAATGCAAATACGCCAACCTTCTCTACTGTGCTTGGTAAGTCTATCTTAACAAGCTTGGTGTTTTCAAATGTACTTGTACTGATTATAACTAAGCCTTCGTTAAAGTTAGCTTCTGTTAAGTTTATACAGTTACGGAATGCATATTTGCTTATTGTGTTAACGCTACCGGGAACGGTTACGCTGGTTATTGTTTTATTAGCCTCGAATGCGCCTTGGCCAATCTTAACAACCGGTTGACCTTCGATTTCGGCAGGAATAACAACAACTGCTGCAGAACCTATGTACTTAGTAATTGTTACGCCGTTTGCATCGATAGTGTATTCAAAGTCGCCTACTGGTGCTTCTTCGGGTACATAATCTACGAAGTTATCGTTGTATGTATCACCGCAAACTGAGCAGGTGTGCTTTGTATAACCCTGTGCTTCGGGTGTTGCAGGAATTACTTCTTCAACATAAGAGTGGCCAAGAGCATCAACTACTTCTTGTGCTACTAAAACTTCGCCGCAAACTTCGCAGTGTTTGCCTTCTGTTAAACCAGTGTTTACACAGTCAGGTGCAACTGCTGCATCGATTACTTCGGTATGACCGAGTGCTGCGATTTCTTCGTATGTTGTGTAACCGCAGATGTCGCACTTCTCATATGCGTTCCAACCAATTTCTGTACATGTTGCGTCTTGTGCCGGAACATGTTCGATTGTATGGTCTTCGATTGTGTAGATATCGCCTGTTGCAACACCATGCTTACCAGCAGGTAAGAAGTTCGTGCCTGCGCCTTCTGCAAGGTTGTCATAGGGGTTGAACTTGTAGTAAGAACCGCCTGTGATGTTAAGTTCAATTAAGCCAGCCTTATAGTTAGCGTCAATGCAGTTAATTGTGTATCTGTGGTCGCCATTGTAAGGTGTT
>JAZQEI010000018.1:0-61726 GCA_045538935.1 Acutalibacteraceae bacterium | reverse complement strand
TGTGCTTGTTAAAATCAATCAGCTTGCAAATAACGCAAAGGTGCAAAAGACCATAAACGGGCTTGTAAACGGCTTTGCCCTCGTTGCCAATGTGGCTGCGGGAGCGTTTGAGGTTATCAGCAATATATACGCATTTATGAGCGATAACTGGAGCACGATTGGCCCCATAATTATGGGTGTGGTTGCCGCCCTCTTGCTTTACAAAGGTGCTGTGCTTGCTATTACCGCCATTGAAACCATTTCAGCGGTGGTAAAGGGCGTGCTTGCAGCCGCCCAAATGATGCAAACGGGTGCGACCTTTGCCGCTACGGCGGCACAATACGGCTTAAATGCCGCCCTGTGGGCTTGCCCCATTACCTGGATCATTGCTCTCATTATTGCATTGATCGTTGTTTTCGTTATCTTTACGGAGCAGATCACCGGTGCAATTTGGTGGCTGGGTGCTCTTTTCAAAAATGTTGGCCTGTGGATCGCAAATTGCGGTTTGGCAGCTTGGCAGGTTATAAAAAATGTGGGGCTTTGGTTTGCCAACCTTGGCCTTGCTATCTGGCAGGTAATTAAAAACATTGGGGCTTGGTTTGCAAACCTCGGTGCAAGTGCGTGGGCCATCATCAAAAATACTGGTTTGTGGTTTGCAAACCTCGGTATGGGCATCTGGAATGTGCTCAAGGCTGCGGCAAGCAATGTGGGTACCGCTTTCAAAAATGCGTGGATCGGCATCCAAATTGGCTTTTGGACTATGCTGGATGTTATTATGCAGGGCATTAAATCTTTGGCCGAAAAGGCCAATAAATGCCTTGGTTGGATGGGTGTAAACATTGACACCTCCGGCCTCGATTTTGCATCCAAGAAAATTGACGAGCTGAACGGCAAAAAGGAAAGCTACGAGAGCATAAGCGATGCGTGGGCAGAGGGCTTTAACACCTTTGCGTATGACAGCGTAAGCGATGCGTGGAACTCCCACGATTATGGCAGCGTTGGTGATGCAATGGGCACCTTTGACTACGGCAGCGTTGGTGATGCTTTTAACACCTTTGACACATTCCAAGACGGTTGGGGCTCCGATGCCTACGCCGCAGGTGCAGAGGTGGGCGCCGGCATTAAGGACTGGATGGGTGATAATCTTTCTGTAAATGGCATCCTTGAAAAAATGGGCGTAAGCACCGGACCGGAAACAACGGATCCGTTGGGTTACGGTGGCACCCTGGATGATATTGCAGGTGATACCTCCAGCCTTGCAGGCAGCTCCGGTAAAACATCGGAGGAGCTTGCATATTTGCGTGATATTGCGGAGCAGGAGGCTATTAACCGCTTTACTACCGCAGAGGTTAAAATTGATATGACGGGAATGACAAACCGCATTGACAGCAATTTGGATCTTGATGGCGTTGTTAGCTATCTAACCGAGAGCTTTGTTGATGCGTTGAGTACCGCAGCGGAGGGGGTGCACGACGATGAGCTATAAATGCTATTTGTTTGGCCAGCTTATGCCGGAAACACCGAGCAAGCTGACCGTTAAGATCAAAGGCAAAAACAAAACGCTGGAGCTGCTTAATGAGGGTGAAATAAACTTTTTACGCACTCCGGGGCTCACCGAGATCACCCTGCCGCTGACATTCCCGATGTTGACCGCCTCCCGCAGGCCGGAGTATTACCTTGACCTTTTGGAAAAGGCAAAGACCGGCAGGAGCACAACGCAGTTTATAATGACCAGAACAACGCCAAACGGCAGGCTGCTGTTTGATACCAACATTAAGGTAAGCGTGGAGGACTACACCATCACGGAAAGCGCCACAAACGGCCTGGATGTATCGGTGGAGGTAAACCTCAAGCAGTACCGTGATTATGGCACCAAAACCATAAAGGTTGAAACGGAGGCCAAGAAAACAACCGCAGCAGTTACACAGCAGACACAAACCGCCCCAAAAGCCGCAACTGTAACAAAGGAACGGCCAGCAACTACCGCCCCAAAAGCTACCACCTACACCGTTAAAAAGGGTGATTGCTTATGGAATATTGCAAAAAAATATTTAGGAAATGGTGCAAAGTACAACCTAATTTACAACGCAAATAAGGATAAGATCAAAAACCCCAACCTTATTTATGTTGGCCAGGTTTTGACCATTCCGGCGGTTAAGTAATGACCTACGAGCTTTTAATACAACACGGCAAAACCATTATGTACCCGCCTGTTGTTGACGGTGTAACGGTGGAATGGGAACGGCAAGGGCAGCCTGGTAAACTCACTTTTGAGGTTATCAAAACCGATGCCTTATCCTTTGAGGAGGGCGATCCTTGCCGTTTCTCTGTAAATGGTGAGCCACTTTTTTACGGTTTTGTGTTTAATAAATCACGATCCGGCAGTAACCCCAAAAACATTAAGGTTACTGTGTACGATCAGCTGTATTACCTTAAAAACAAAGATACCTATGTGTACAGCAATAAAACAGCCACAGAGGTTGTGAAAATGATTGCAGAGGACTTTGGGCTTAACCTCGGCACCCTGGATGATACCGGTTATAAAATCGAAACCAGGACCGAGGAAAACACAAGCCTCTTTGACATCATACAAAACGCTTTGGATGCCACCACAAAGGCAAAAACAGAGATGTATGTGCTCTATGACAAAGCGGGCAAGCTAATGCTTACCAACATCGGCAATATGAAATTGGGGCTCGTAATTAACGAGGAAACAGCCGGTAATTACGAATACAAGAGCAGTATTGCAGATAACACATACAACAGAATAAAACTACTCTACGAGGACAGCGATGCCGGCACCCGCCAGGTGTACATTGCCCAGGACAGCTCCAACATTAACAAGTGGGGTGTATTGCAGTACTATGAAAAGCTGAACGATGCGACCAATGCCAAAACAATGGCAGATGCCTTGCTCAAACTTTATAATGCAAAAACCCGTACCTTGAAAATATCGGATGCCTTGGGTGATACCAGGGTAAGAGCCGGTACAATGCTGGTGGTTATGCTTGGGCTTGGTGATATAAACCTTTCAAATTTCCTTTTGGTTGAGCAGGTAAAACACACCTTTACCAACGGCCAGCACCTTATGGAGTTAAAACTGCGAGGTGGTAAATTTGTCGCTTGATGCTAATGTGCTTGTAAAAGCGGTAAAGCGTGCCGCCGTTGATGCCGTGAACGCTGCAAAACCGGTAAGCTACTGCTTGGGTGAGGTTGTTTCAACCAACCCCTTAAAAATAACGGTTGACCAAAAAATGACACTCACGGCGGCGCAGCTTATACTCACCAATGCGGTGCGTGATTATGTGGTTTATATGACCATTGACCACAGCACCGGATCCGCACTCGGCAGCATTGACCTTACGCATAAACACTCATACTCCGGCACTACATCCGGCAATGAGAGTTACAGCGGAAATACAGGCAATGCCGGAGCCAAGGACCTTACACACAGCCACAGTATTACCGGCAAGAAAAAGTACACGGTGCATCTGGGGCTTAAAAAGGGTGAAAAGGTTATCTTGCTCCGGTGCGATGGTGGGCAAAAATTTATTGTCTTTGACAGAGTGGAGGTGCCCAAGTAATGGCTGAAATGCAATTTTTGCCGCAAACCGGCGATGATATTAACCTTATGGAGTTTGCCATTGAGGAGCAACCCAGCCGCACCTACAAGCTGGATATAGACCGTGGGCGTATAAGAGGTATGACGGATGAGGCAGATGCAATGCTCCAGGCCGTTTACCTTATCCTTTCCGTGGAAAGGTACCAATACCCCATTTATTCATTTAACTACGGCGTGGAGCTTGCTGACCTCATAGGACAGCCCAAAGATTATGTAATGAGTGAGGCAAAGCGCCGCATTACCGAGGCCTTAACGCAGGATGATCGTATTGAGAGTGTTGACGGGTGGGCCTTTGAAACCACCAAAAAATCAGTTATTGTTACCTTTACGGTGCATACGATTTTTGGCGATATTGAAACAACAAAGGAGGTGGCGGTATGAGCTTATTTGAGGATCGTACCTTTGAAAACTTGCTTGCAAGTGCACTTGCAAGGGTAAGCCCCACCCTGGATAAGAGGGAGGGCTCCCTCGTGTATAACGGCAATGCCCCGGCAATGGCAGAGCTGGCACAGTTATACATTGGCCTGGACTTTGTTTTTACGGCCACTTATATTGCCACCGCACCCCGTGAGTACCTTATTGAGCGTGCAAAGGATCGTGGTATGGAGCCCAAAGCGGCAAGTGCTGCGGTATTCCGTGCAGAGTTTAATATTGAGGTGCCCGCAGGTGCACGCTTTTCCTGTGAGGATCTTAACTTTTATGTGGCAGAGCGTATGCCTACCGATGAGGACACGGCAACCGGCTTGAGCCATAAGGTTATTTGCGAAACCGCCGGCACGGTGGCCAATGACTACACCGGGGCACTTATTCCCATTGAGTACATTGACGGGCTGGCATCCGCAAACCTCGTTGAGCTGCTTATCCCCGGCGATGATGAGGAGGATACGGAGGTATTTAGGCAAAGGATCCTGGATGCCCTCCAATCGCAGGCGTTTGGTGGAAACCAAGCAGATTACAAGCAAAAAGTTTTGAGCATTGATGGTGTGGCCGCCGTTAAGGTGCACCCCGTATGGAACGCTGACACGCCCCCCGCTGCCTTTATTCCCTCCGAGGCGGTACAGGCGTGGTTTAATGGCGGTATGGCCGGTGTAACCGATACGGCGGCAAAGGAATGGCTCACGGACATTTACAACGCTGCCATCAATAAAAAGCTGACGGTGGGCGGCACGGTCCGCTTGGTGGTTATGGCTGCCAACAATTCTGCACCCTCGGAGCTTTTGCTTGAAACCGTACAAACCGCTATTGATCCCACGCAAAATGCCGGTGAGGGTATGGGGCTTGCCCCCATTGGCCACATCGTTAAAGTGGATGGTGTTAAGCTCCAGACCATTAACATTACCACTAACATTGTGCTTACGGCAGGCTGGGTGTGGGCCAACGCAAAGCCCTACATTGAGGAGGTTATTGATAACTATTTCAACGAGCTTGCCGAGGCCTGGGAAAGCAGCACCAACCTGGTTGTGCGTATTTCCCAAATTGAAAGCCGGATCCTGCAAGAGTGCTCCGCTTTTGTTATGGATATATCCGGCACGCAGATCAATGGCGGCAACGCCAATATAACACTCGGTGAGGACTACATCCCCGTGCGAGGTGTTATAAATGAATGATAGAAAATTGATTGACTACCTCCCGCCCGTATTGCAGGCCGTGCTTGAGTATGTGCAGATAACTGCCGCACAGCAACCGGAGTTTGAGCTGGCTTGGGATGCCCTTAACTTTGTTATGGATAATCAATTTATTGATACCGCAACCGAGGAGGGCGTTGCAGTATGGGAAAAGGAGCTCAACATTGTACCCCTTAATACGGAAACGCTGGAGGAGCGTAAACAGCGTATAAAAACCGCCTGGACCTATGGCGTGGTTTATACCTATAATTGGCTGGTGAATTGGTTAAAAACCTCCTGCGGTGATACACGCCGCTTGCCCACCATCAATGATTACACCCTCCGTGTAGCGTTGCCCGTTTCTGTTGACTACATAAGAATTTTGGAGGATATGAGGCGGTATATATCGGCCAATGTGCTTATAGATCCCCTCATCCTGCTTACCAAAATTGATATGACACACTATGTGGGTGCTGCTTTCCGGCACTCGGTGCGCCAGACGATGCAAACACCGGCGTGGGATATGGATAACATAAACCTGCTTACCGATGAAAACGGCACCGTGCTTATGGAGGAGGCAGGCAGCAAAATATTGTATGAGGAGGTTGTTGTATGACACCTAATTTGACCGATGCCGGCAAAAACCTTTTGCTCCGTGCATTAACAGGTGAAACCATCACCTTTACCAAAATACAGCTTGGTAACGGTCCTGCCCAGGATGCGAGAACGGCAACAGGCTTGGTAAACCCCTTGCTTACCGTTGAGCTTTCCAAAATTGAGGTTGGTGAGGAATATGTTACCCTTACAGCTGCATTTACCAACGGTACCGTTGTGAGTGGTTTTCATATCACGGAGGCGGGCTTTTATGCCAAGGATCCGGATGATGAAACCAAAGAGCTTTTGTACGCCCTTGGCAACGAGGATGAAAGCACCGCCGACTATGTACCGAATAACGCAAACCGCATCCTTGAAATGGAGTTTAATGCTTTGCTTTTCATAGGTGATGCGGAAAATGTGGCGGCGGCAATTAACAGCTCCCTTGTTTATGCCTCTGCTGCTGACCTTGAGGCCCACACCGGAAATGTAGAAAACCCGCACAATGTTACAAAGGAACAGGTGGGGCTCGGCAATGTTCCCAACAGGAGCACCAACGATCAAACCCCTACCTATGACACCGCAACATCCTTTGCAACCCTTACCTCCGGTGAAAAGTTAAGCACCGCCTTTGGCAAAATCAAGCTGGCGATCACCAACCTTATTAACCACATTGCCAATAAGAGCAACCCGCACGGTGTAACAGCCGCACAGGTAAATGCGGCGGCAAAGGCCCACACGCACAATGCCTCCGACATTAACGCCGGTACGGTGCCTGTTGCCCGTGGAGGTACAGGTGCCACCTCATTCCCCTCCGGGGCTTTGGTGCGTGGTACGGGTGGCACATCGCTTAACTATTTACAGGGTGCAGGTGCTTTATACTCACCCTCTACCGGCAACCCTCGATTTGGCACCCTGCCCATTTCTATGGGTGGCACGGGCGTTACCACGCTTAATGCGTTGCTTGAGCTCGTTGCACAAAACCTTTTTGTTACCGGTATGTATGACGGTAACAATGTGCAGGGCCGTGTAATTGATCTGGGCTTTACCCCCAAAGCGGTATTGCTTTTTGATGCCGAGGGTAATACCCACGATGATGTTGACGATCTGCACGGCGGCTTGGCATTGCGTAATTACAATGTTATCAGCCGTAATGCCTCTAATACCTACACCACAACCTGGAGCAATACATATTGCGTGCTGGGCATCGTAACAAATGGTTTTAGAGTGAATTACTACACGAGCCAAGAGATAAGATCCAATGAAAGCGGCCACCGCTATTATTACATTGCATTTAGATAAGAGGGGGGGGGTAAAGTGATATGATTACAAAACTCAAAGAGGGTAACACCTATGTTGTTGACAATGAGGGCATTTATACGGAGTTTATCTGTGATGAGCCCGCCGATGTGCTGAACTTGCCAACGGGTGCAAATTCCTCCAGCCTTGACAGGCCACGCCCCGGTAGCACGGCGGTTATCACCAGCACCCAAGAGGTGTATGTGCTTACCAATCAGCGTGTATGGGTTGCACTTGTAGAGGGGTGATAATATGGCAAATATGGCTGTGTTAAAGCCCTTACCCCAAGACAATAACCCCATAACCCTTTTGCTTATGCGTAAAGGTAAAAGCAAGGTTATTGAGCCGCCTGCCGGCTCCGTGTTCCTTGCTGACGAAAACAACAGGCTCCTCCGTGATGAACGGGGAGCCTATTTAATTGAAAACAAGGAGGACTAAACCACTATGGCAAATACTGTTTCGGTTGTTGAAAAACCCATCCCCGAAAAAGTAAGCAAAGAGGCTTATGTGCTTGGCATCCAGGATGATGGATCCGGCAAGCAAGCCCTTTACCGCTTGCCCCTTAATGAGGTGCGTGCAAACGGTGCAAATGACCTGTTTATTATCCCGGCTCTTATTGAGCAGTACGGTACCAAGCAAGCATTTACTGTGTTTGTAAACGCTAATGCCGAATATGACAGCCTCACAAACCTTGCTGACCGCTTTTTTAAGGCTGCGGCCTCTGCGGTTACGCAAACCTATACCTCACAATTTTACCGCTATAACACCAGCAACAGCCCCCTTGGTACCAAGATGGCTGACAATGAGGGGCTTGTTTGTACCCCCTCCACCATTGCCACCGCTGGCCAGGATGATTATGCAGACCTCCCGCTGTTTGCTTGCTTTGATGTAAACTATACCATTGATGCAAGCAGCCTTGAGCCTGTTATCCACGCCATCAAGGGTGTATATGGTGCCTTTAAGGCACAGCCTGTGGATAGCTTTGTGGGTGTTATGCAAATGACCGGCTATGTACGCCGCAGCGGTGATGAAATTACCAAAACCGTGGAATACAAGGCACAGTATGCCGAGGGCTTTATGCCTCTGCCGGAGGCTGTGCGTGCATCCGATAACGGCGTGCGTGGTTTTGTTATCCACGCCAAGTATGCCGCAGGCTATGATACAAACGGCTTGCTTTCCAGCGTTTCCGGTGTACAGCCCGCAACCTACCGGCCCGGCTCTGCGGGATCCGTATCAATCAGCCACAACGGCCAAATTAACCTTTGGCGTGCAAGGGGCAACCAGTACGCAGGCTCCAGTATGTGTGATGGTGCCTTTATGCAGCTTATGCTTGAGATCAAGTATGCAAACCTTGGTAACGCAGGTGTAATGAGTGGATGCAGATCTTACTCCAGCACTTATACCGCTGCCGTATCGGAAAGCGGTGTAAACCGTATTGTGTTGACCGCATCGCAGGCCAATTACTTTATTGTTGGCTCCCGTGTTTCCATCGGCACCGGTACAGACCGTGCAAAAGCAACCTGCTACGATGTACACGATATTGCCACCGTTGCAAGCGTTGAGGATGTTACCGTTGACGGCACCGCCTACAAGGCCGTTGTTTTGGCCACAGAGGCCGTTTTCAATACGGAGGCGGGTGTTACCTATATCATTCCCCAGCCGTGGCTTACGGGCTCCACAGACAGCGTACAGGGCAATGATGGCAGCCCCACCAATAACACCAGCGGCAAAGAGCCCTTTAAGATCCAGGGCATTGAGGTAATGCTCGGTATGTACGAGGTTTACGCCGATATTACCACATACGAGGATGCAGAGGTGGGCTACACCGTTTATGCGGACCGTTTGGCGGCTGACATTGTAAGCAACAAGGCAGGTGCCAACGCTGTAACCCTTGGCATTATTCCCAAAGAGGAGGCGGCTGCGTGGAAATACAACGCAGAGCTTAATTGGGATGCCAATAACCAGGAAAGCTATATGATCCCAACCCAAATGAACGGCACCAGCTCCACCGGCTACCGTTCAGCCGTTTACCGTGATGGTATGGCAACCGTTGGCTGGCGTGAGTGGCGGGCCTTTGGTATTTTGGGCCATGGCGGCTACGGCGGTCTGGCGTGTGCTGATTTGCACTATGCCCTCGGTAGTGCTTACTGGTCCATCGGCGCCCGCCCGTGTGGATCCGGTGGCAACCGGGGTGAATTTACGCCGGCTGTGGCCGGCGTATAAGAGGGGCGGTAGCCCCTCAATAAGGGATGTACTGTGGACCCTTGTGCCCTTTGTCCTTGCTGTGGCAGGCCTTTGGTAATTTGAACAATGGCGGCAACAGCGGTATTGCGTGTGCTAATTTGAACAATGCCCTCGGTAATGCTAACTGGAACATCGGCGCCCGCCCATCTGGTAAGATATTTAATTATTACGCAGTACATTCCTTGGTGTAAAAGCCAAAAATTGAGATGTAACCGGCACCGCTATTGCGGCAGCGGTGGTGTATGAGGCCACCGCCGGAGGTTAGTAGAAAAACCGAAAGCCTTTGTGCTCAACCAGACGATCATAAGGAGGGATGGCGTGAAAACATACTGTAAAAAGGTTGACATCACCGATCCCGATACAATAGAGCCGTGGGTGTACCTGTGCATAACGGATCCCAAAAAGCGAAACCGCCCAGGTTTTAAGCGTTTGAGCAACCGCTATGGCGGTGCCCACGGTATAGCGGTTGAGATCACCGAGCGTATTAAGCGCCGTGATCTTGACCTGCCGCCTATTCAGTATCGTAACCGGATAGACAAGAGCAGCGGAAAAGAACGCAGGCTCGGTGTTGAGAGTGCTATGCAGCAATGTATGAACTATGTAGCCGTATATGCACTTATGCCTATGTTAAAGGCAAAGGTTGGCGTGTTCCAATGTGCAAGCATCCCGGAGCGTGGCCAAATTTATGGTAAAAAGGTGCTTGAAAAATGGATCCGCAAAGATCCCAAAGGCACTAAATATTATGACAAAATGGATGTGCGGCATTGCTTTGAAAGTATAAGCTGCCGCACGGTCCGCAAATTGCTTGAGCGTGATATACATAAAAACCCAACGCTTATATGGTTTGTATGTGCCCTTATCAGTACATACGAGCACGGGCTCTCCATAGGCAGCTTTTTAAGCCAATGGCTGTGTAACTATGTTATGAGTTACGCATACCATTACGCCTCGGAGCAAATGTGTAAGGTACGCCGTGGCAAAAAGCAGAGGCTCATTTCACACATCCTTATGTTTATGGATGATGTGATTGTTTTCTCTGCATCAAAGCGGGATCTCAAACTTGCTGCAAAGCAATTTGAGGCGTACCTCCTCAAGCACCTTGGCTTGAATATCAAGCCAAACCACCACATAAAGCACACAGCGGATGAGCCACCGGATATGATGGGCTTTGTGGTAAGCAAGGAATGTACAACGATAAGAGCACGCACCTTTGTAAGGGCAAGGCGTGCGCTTATACGAGCCTGGAGGCGTATGCAGGCAGGTTTGCCAATATATCTGCAAAACGCCCGCCGCATCGTTTCCTATAAAGGCTATTTTGTACATACCAACTCCCAGAGGGTTGCCCTTGCCCTGCACCTCAAGGCAGTTTTCAAAGCTGCCACAAGGGTAATAAGTATAAATGCAAAGAGAGGACAGGTACCAGTATGATTGCAAAAGCGTATTTTACAGAACGCCCGGAAAACATCAAGTATATGGTTTTACCCTCCGGGGATGCAGATCTCTGGATGCGTAAAAACATTGCAGAGGTTGTGGATCCGGAAACCAACGAGGTAAGCTATGAGGCCGATGAGGCATATATGCGTACCAATGCCACGGAGGCAGAAATTGCCGCCGACTTTGAGGGGTGGTTTGAAACTGCCTCGGCCTGGGAGCCTCCGGTGCCGGAAAAGAAACCGGAAACCGAAAACGAGCGTATTGTTGCCCTTGAGGAGGATGTAACCGCTTTGAAAAAGGCAAACGCAGACCTCACCAAGCAAAACGCTGTGCTCCAGGAGGAATTGCAGGCAACCAAAATTATTTTGGGGGTGGAGTAAATGACACTTACAGAATATGCAAGGCAGTTACGCCCCCTCATTGAAAAGGCAGCCCAAAGCCTGCCGGATGAGGATGCCCTCAACGGCGTTGCTCTGTTTCCCCATTGGGCGGTTGGTGTAGCTTACACCGCCGGCCAAAAGGTGCAGTACAACGGGGTGCTTTACACCGTTTTGCAGGCCCATACCTCACAGGAAACCTGGACACCGACAGCAGCACCCAGCTTGTTTGCAAAGGTGCTCATCCCGGATCCTACGGTTATCCCCGAATGGGAACAGCCCGACAGCACAAACGGGTACAGCAAGGGTGATAAGGTTATGTACAACGGCGTTGTATATGAAAGCCTTATTGATAACAATGTATGGAGCCCGGAGGCTTACCCTGCTGGCTGGCAGGTTGTTGAGTAAGGAGGGCCACAGCGTTGTATGTAGATGCACAAACAATAATCACAGCGGGGGCGGTATTAACTGCCCTCGTTGGTTTTGTAACCCTGGGCTGGAAACTCTTTAAGTGGATAAACCACCAAAAGGAGCAGGACCAGGAAATTACCAGCATTAAGGCACAGCACAAAAAGGACATAGACGATCTCAAGGCCGAACACGCAAAGGATATGGCAGAGGTTAAGGCTATGCACAACAAAGACACCGAGGGCATCCAGGAGGAGCAAACGGTTGTGGTATATGGTTTGCTTGCTTGCCTTAAAGGCCTGGCGGCACAGGGCTGCAACGGTCCTGTATCGGAGGCCATTGACCGCATAGAAAAACACATCAATAAAAAAGCCCACGGGCGAGAATAAAAGGAGGATCCACCAATGGCATTTTTGACACCGGACAAAACCCGTGTGGAGCACGGGCTTATTATCAAAGAAAAGATCATCCCCTGGGGTGCCGTATGGCCCAAAGATTACAAGGGATATAAAAAGGGCGATAAGTACAAAGCGGATCGCCTGCTTTCCGGCGGTACCGGTAAGGTTGCGGAGGTTACGATCCACAACACCAACGATATTGAGGAGGCAAAGGGTACCAACGATGCCGAGCAGTACGCCCGTGCTGTTTGGCCCAATGCCAATATGGGTGATGTGCGTGTGCACTATTTCATTGATGAAACGGATTGCTGGCAGCAGCTCCGTGAGGATGAGGTGGGCTGGCACGCCGCCGATGGCAGAGGCCCCGGCAATGAAACCACGCTTTCCATTGAGATCATTATGGATGGCAGCGGTAGCGCCGCAGACCTTGCCGCCGAGGACAGAGGTGCCCTGTTGGCTGCTATTCTGCTCAACCGCCACGGCCTGGGCATTGACAAGCTGACCACCCACCAGCGTTGGTACAGCAAAAAGTATTGCCCGGCATATATCCTCCCGCATTGGGATGCTTTCAAGGCAAAGGTTGAAAAGTACCTCAAGCAGATCCAGGGTGTTACCGAAACTCCGGCAGAGAGCACGGATGCCCTTTACAGAGTGCAAACCGGTGCCTTTGCTAAAAAGCCCAATGCGGATGCACTTGCAGCCGAATTAAAGGCCAAGGGCTTTGCCACCTACATTGTGCAGGTGGGCGGGCTCTACAAGGTACAGGTTGGTGCCTACAAGGTTAAAGGCAATGCAACCAATATGCGTAACAAGATCAAGGCCGCCGGGTATGATGCTTTTATCACCGTGAACGCAAACGCCGCCCCTGCACCCGCAGAAAAGCCCGCTGTGGCGTTTTCCGAGGGCGATAAGGTAAAGTGCAACGCCGGTGTAAAAACCTTTGCAAACGGCAGCAAAATGGCATCCTGGGTGCCCACGGCCACGCTTTATGTGCGTGGCGTTGAGCAGGGTGGTAAGATCTTGCTCGTAAGCACCGAAAAGACCAAAAAGGTATATACGGGGCGTGTGAACGCATCCGATGTACATAAAATTTAACGGAGGTTTTCAGCTATGAAGAATTGGAAACAGAAATTGACCAGCAGAAAGTTTTGGGCAGCCGTTGTGGGCTTTGTTACTCCCACTCTGCTTGCCTTTGGTGTTGCCGATAATGTGGCAACGCAGGTGGCCGGCATCATTATGGCCGGTGCAGCTGTGGTGGCTTACATTGTTGGTGAGGGCTTGGTGGATGCCAGCAACGCCGGCAAAAATGACACCGACACAGAGGGCTAAAACCCTCTAACAAATGTGCGGTGCAAAATGTTTTATGCGTAAAATTGTTAGAAACATTCTAACATTTTGCGGCGTGAATTGTTAGGCGGTTTGTTTTACGGAAAAACCAAGCTATAACAAGGTTTATTGTGCTTTCTAACATTCTAACATTTTTTACTATAAAGAATGAAATAGGAGGCTTTGAGGGTAATTTTACCGCCTAACCGCCTAACTGCACGCTATACACGCACACGCACGAGAGAAAGACAAAAACGCCCAGGAGCCTATGTGCCCCTGGGCGTTTTTTATTGGGTTGATATGCTTATTGCAAACACATTACGCCACACCGCTATTGTAAGCGGTGCGGGTTCGTATGTGTGCGTTATGGTGGAGGCGAGGGGAATTGAACCCCTGTCCAAAAACCTATTCCTTTCGGCATCTCCGAGTGCAGTTAGTTTTTAAAATTCCCGAACGATAACGCTAACTAACAAACGTTAAAATCGGTATCCCTTTAAGTTCCTGACAAGCATAAGGGGAATATGCTAGTTCATGTTCACTGCTAATCGACGCCCTCGCTCAGCCGCAGTACTCTAAGGTCGGACGGCAGCCAAATTAGGCTGCTAAGGCAACTTTATTGTTGTCGTTTATTTTTTAAAAATACGGATTTTAAAGCGGTTCCGCACCGCTACTCGCTTCCAAAAGTTCAAAATCCCTGTCGAAACCTTTACGCCCCCATATATTTGTTTATTGATTACGCTCTTTTATAGCGCGTTCAATTGTGCGATTTGCTGACCGTTCGGCAGCTACCGCGCGCTTGTCGTAAAGCTTTTTACCTTTGCAAAGGCCTATTTGTAGTTTTACCAGTGAGCCCTTAAAATACAGCGACAACGGTATAATAGTAAGACCTTGCTGTTTTGTAAGGCCAAGCAGACGCATGATTTCACGCTTGTGCATAAGAACCTTTCTAACTCGCATAGGGTCTTTATTAAATATATTGCCTTGCTCATATGGGCTTATGTGCATTTGCTTTACAAACATTTCGCCGTTTTCAATACTGCACCAAGCATCTTTAAGGTTAACATTACCTTTTCTTAAAGATTTAACCTCGGTACCGGCAAGTGAGATTCCTGCCTCAAAACTTTCAACAACAAAATATTCATGGAATGCTTTTTTATTTGTAGTTATTGTTTTTGTGTTTGTTTGCATAATCTCACCTCTCTTTTATAACAGTAGAAAAGATAATAACACAAATTACCCATAAGGTCAAGAAATTTAAATTGATAAAAAACGACAATGTGGGTTTTAACAGAAAATAAAAGCGCCCGAATTATCGAGCGCTTAAAACTAAAATAATTAGTCGTTTTTAGCTTGCGGAATCTGCTGTTTTAAAGCAGCTCTAGTTTTGCGAACTTCGGCTAGGTTTGCGGTAAGACCTTCGTCCGCACGATGCATAAGCTCGTCTACAAAGTCTTGTGCTGCCTTGCGCATTTCACGGCTCTTGGTTTGAGCATTAGATAAAATCTCGGTTGCTTTTTCTTGAGCTAACTTTGTGATTTCTTCTTGTGCTACCATTGCCTTGGCTTTTTCTTCAGCAGAACGTATAATTCCGTCGGCCTCGCGCCTTGCGTTTGTAATAATGTCGGCTCTGTCGGCAACTATGCCGCGTGCCTGTTTAATTTCTGCGGGCATATTAAGACGAATATCGTCTATAATTGCACGGATAGCCTCAACGTCAACTATTGTACGCTTACCGGGCACCTTTATACCGCTGTCTAAAACCTCATCAAACTGTTCTAGTAATTCTTCAATTGTGTTTGCCATTATAATGTCATCCTTTCTGATTTAATCTTAGGGTAATTTTATTTAAAATTGCATCGGGAACAAAACCCGAAATATTTCCACCCATACTGGCAATTTGTTTTACCATGCTAGAGCTTAAAAACATATTTTCGGCACTTGTTGTCAAAAACATGGTTTCAACATTAGGATTCATTTTTTTATTGGCCAGAGCCATCTGAAATTCGTATTCAAAATCTGACATAGCTCTAAGTCCTTTAATAATTACGTGAGCATTTTTTTGCTCAGTATAATCTGCCAAAAGTCCACCATAATAATCTACTGTTACATTTGGTATATCTGCGGTGGATTTTTTAAGCATATCTATTCGTTCTTCAACCGAAAATGTGTACTGCTTTTTGCTATTGGTCATTGCAACAATTATAAGCTTATCGTAAAGCTTTGCGGCACGCTTTATGATATCGAGATGGCCGTTTGTTATCGGATCAAAGCTACCGGGGTATACTGCAATATGATCCATTATCAGTCCAACTCCTTTGCCTTAAATATAGAAACACAAATTTTGCTGTATTTGTATTTTCTGTATAAACTAAACTGACCTATGTTTTCTTCTAAAACCACATCTAACGGATGTTCGCAAACAATAATGCCGTTAGGGTTCATAGTGCTAGCTACCTTAGTTAGTGCGTCGCTTAATATGCCAAGTTGATAAGGTGGATCTAAAAAAGCAATATCAAACTTTGTATTGTTGCGCGCTAAAAAGGTCGAGTAATCGGCCGATACGATTGTAGAGCTGCTTTCAAAACCGGTTGATGCAACGTTTTGCTTTACAACGCTTATGGCCGCATTAGATTTATCTACAAACACGGCATTTTGTGCTCCGCGGCTTAATGCTTCTATTCCAAGTTGGCCCGAGCCTGCAAAAAGGTCAAGCACTTTTGCACCTTCAATATCAAACTGAATAGCGCTAAATACCGACTCTTTAACTTTATCTGATGTAGGGCGAATATCGTAGCCTTCAGGGGAGAGCAGGCGTTTTCCTCTGGCTATGCCTGTAATAACTCTCATTAAAATCTCCATTCTGATTCTATTCTAAATTATTATCTCACCAAATAGTATGTTTTGTCAATATAAATTTGTTTTTAAAATTAAAAAACATCAAATTTTGTCAGATTTTTTATTTAAGTAAAAGTTATAAAAAACAACTATATGTTGTGACATGCTAAGTTTTAGTGTCTGTAATTTGGTGAAAAAGCAAAAATAAATTTGACAAAGTATATTGTATTGTATATAATATCCTACAGATGAATATTTTTCAGTATTTATTAATTTCTTAAAAATAATTCTTTGGCAATACTAATTTCGAAGAAAATAAGTGAACTTAGGGAGTGCCGATTTTGGAAATAATTTCTGTTAATGGTGGCAAACAACTTAATGGCAGTGTAACTATCAGCGGTGCAAAAAATGCCGCTGTTGCTGTTTTACCCGCAGTTGTTTTAAGTGATGGTGTTTGCCGCATAGAAAATTTACCTGATATTTCTGATGTTAGCAAGGTTTTAAAGGTTTTAAAGGAACTTGGCGCATCGGTTAAATTAATAAATAAATCTACTGTCGAGATAGACCCAAGACCCATTCATTCTTACGTTGTATCTAAAGAAATGGCCGAGGGTATGCGTGCGTCGAGTTATTTTATGGGTGCACTACTCGGCAGATTTTCGCGTGCTGTTGTAGCCCCTCCGGGCGGTTGCGATTTTGGCGTAAGACCAATTGACCAACACATAAAGGGTTTTGAAGCTTTGGGTGCAGATGTTACCTTTGATAACGGTATGGTTAATATAAACTCAACCGAGTTAAACGGTAGCAGTGTTTATTTAGATGTTGTGTCGGTAGGTGCAACAATTAATATTATGTTGGCAGCAGTAAAGGTGCGTGGACTTACCATTATAGAAAATGCCGCACGTGAGCCACATATAGTAGATTTAGCCAACTTTTTAAACTCTATGGGTGCTAACATAATGGGCGCAGGCACCAACGTTATAAAAATTAGAGGTACAAGCCATTTAGACGGTGTTAATTATAGCATTATACCCGACCAAATAGAAGCCGGAACATATATGGTAGCCGCAGCTGCAACTAAGGGCGATGTGCTTATTAAAAATGTTACACCAAAGCATTTAGAGTCGATTATAGCTAAATTGGTTGAAGCGGGCGTAGAAGTTACTGAGTATGACGAGGCAGTTAGAGTAACAATGTCGTCTAGACCCAAAAAATGTAATGTTAAAACATTACCCCATCCGGGTTTCCCGACTGATATGCAACCACAATTTGTTGCTTTTTTAGCGTTAGCACAAGGGACAAGCATTGTAACCGAAGGTGTTTGGGATAATCGCTTTAGGTATGTAGATCAGCTTACCATGATGGGTGCTAACATTCAGGTTGATGGTAAGGTGGCAGTAATTACAGGTGTTAGCTCGCTTAGTGCAGCACCCGTAAAGGCAAACGATCTTCGTGCGGGTGCCGCTATGATAATTGCAGGTTTAGTTGCAAACGGTGTTACCGAAATAGATAATATAGAATATATTGAGCGCGGATATGAAAATATAGTTGAAAAACTAACAAATCTTGGCGCCGATATTAAAAGGGTTACAAAACCTGATCCGGTTGTGCGAAAAAAAGCATTATAAGCAAAAAAGGTTAAAAGGCTGCTCGAGTAAGCAGCCTTTTGTAAGTTTATATATTATATATGTAAGGGGGAAGAAACGGTGTCTAAGTTTTGTCCGTTATACAGTTCAAGCTCTGGCAACAGTATATATGTGTCTAGCGGCGATAATGCAGTCCTTGTAGATGTAGGCGCTACAGCTAAGGGAATTTTTGAGCAAATGCAAAATTTCAACTTAGATTCTAACTTAATTAAGGCCGTTTTTCTTACCCACGCACATATAGACCACTGTAAGTCGGTAAAAACAATTTGTGAAAAATTGTCGGTGCCACTTATTGCTACTAGCAAAACTATATCGCTTTTAGAAACGCAGAATAAAATATCAAACAAAATGAAAGTTATACCGCTTGAAAGTATGTCTGATATTGCAAATTTTAAAATAGATTATTTTTATACACAACACGACTGCGATGGCTCTTGCGGATACGTTATAACTCTGCCAGATTTGAGAAAAATAGGTATTTGTACCGATCTTGGTATAATGGAAGATCATATAAGGCAAAAGCTTAACGGTTGTGATTTAATATACATAGAATCAAATTATGATATTAATATGTTAAAGTCAGGTCCGTATCCGCCCGAAACGAAGGCGCGCATTTTAAGTAATGACGGACATTTGTCTAACATTGCTTGCGCCGCTGAATTACCCGAGTTTTTAAAGCAGGGAACGGCTCAGTTTATTTTAGGACATTTAAGCCAAAATAACAATTTGCCCGCTATTGCAGAAAATTGTTCAGAGAGGGCTTTAAACCTAACCGGTGCTGTGCGCAATAGAGATTATTTTTTAAATATCGCCGGTGCAATAGGCAAGAAGGTGTTCTATTTATGATTAAAATAACTATAATTGCTTTGGGTAAGTTAAAAGAAAAATACCTGCGAGATGCCGTTGATGAATATTCAAAAAGGCTATCGCGTTATTGTAAACTGAATATTGTAGAACTTGAGCCTGTGCGCCTAAATGATAATCCATCTAAAAAGCAAATAGATATTGCCCTTGAGCAAGAGGGTGAAAAGATATTAAATCTTCTCTCTGATAACACACATGTAATATCTATGTGTATAGAGGGTGAGCATTTAAGCAGTGAACAGTTTGCTGAGCATATAAATAAGGTATCAGTGCAAAATACATCTAGCATAGCTTTTATTATTGGTAGTTCATTTGGACTGTGTAATAAAATAAAACAAATTTCAGCCAAAAAACTATCGTTTTCTAAAATGACTTTCCCACATCAGCTTGCACGCGTAATGTTGCTTGAACAAGTGTATAGAGCCTTTAAAATTACAGAGGGTTCTGACTATCATAAATAATTGTAAAAAAATGCTTGACCTTAAGGGGGTATTGTGATATAATCATTGTACCTCTAAGGGGTCTTTTTTTTTGTGAGATCCCGTTTCAAAGCTAAAGCATAGACTTTTGTGCTTCGCCGATTAGGAATAATCGGTTGTCTTTTGCTGTCGGCTCACTGAGGGAGGCGTTTACTTTTACAACAGTAAAAGCAATAATATTTTCCGTAAAACGGGAGGTGCCGTCATGAGAGTTAAAATTACATTGGCTTGCACAGAGTGTAAGCAACGCAACTACAACACAATGAAGAACAAGAAGAACGATCCTGATAGACTTGAAATGAACAAGTACTGCAGGTTCTGCAAGAAGCACACCGTACACAAGGAAACCAAATAAGGAGGAAGCTATGAAAGTTTTAAATAAGGTTTGTCAAATCCTTGCTTTATTATTTGGTATTTCTGCCCTAGTTCTTTTCTTCACAAGTTATGCTAACGTAAAATCACTTACATCAGATGTTTCTTTTGTAGGTTCACAACTTGCCTTCGGCGGTGGTGATTACGGCTTAGCAAAATCTGCCGACATTTTATTCTGCTTTGTGTTAACAGCACTTGCAACAATTTTCGGCGGAGTTTCATTTGCAAGCAAGGGCGCACGTTATGCAACACCGGCTTTTGGTATTGTTGGCGCAATCTATATGCTTGTAATTGCACTTAGCAATCCTTTCTACTATGTAGATACCAGACCGCTTGTTTTAGTAAGCGAGATTACCTATACAAACTCTGTATTGCTCACAGCAATTGCTTTGTTTGGTTTAACGGTATTCAGCGTAGCTCATTTGCTTATAGACGATTATATTATCGTTTTAGCATCTAAGGGCCAAAAACTTACAATAATAAAGCGTGTGGTTCGCTTTGTTAAGGATTACAAGAGCGAAGTTAAGAAGATCGTTTGGCCCGGTCCGAAGGCGGTTGTTAAAAATACCGTTGTTGTTCTGGCTGTGTGCCTTGCAATCGGTATAGTTATTTGGCTTGTTGATTTAGGCCTTGGTAACCTGCTCAATCTCATTTGGGGTAAATAATTTTTTCTAATTAACGGAGGAAAAAATGGCAGAAAATACTGATGCAAAATGGTATGTTGTTCATACCTATTCGGGTTATGAAAATAAGGTAGCAACCGATTTAGAAAAAATGGTTGAAAACCGAAAAATGCAAGATCTTATACTAGACATTAAAATTCCTACCGAAAAGGTAACTGAAATTAAAGATGACAAAGTACGTGAGATTGAGCGTAAAATTTTCCCCGGATACGTTTTAATCAAAATGATTGTTACAGACGACTCTTGGTATGTTGTCCGCAATACAAGAGGTGTAACAGGCTTTGTAGGCCCCGCGTCTAAACCTGTTCCGCTTACCGACAGCGAAGTAGCTGCCCTTGGCGTTGAGAAGCACAGCGTTGAAGTTGGCTATAAGGTTGGCGATAATGTTAAAATTATCGACGGCCCGTTGTCAGACTACACCGGCATTGTTGGCGAAATTGATATTGCTAAAAACAATGTTACGGTTGTTATTTCGATGTTTGGTAGAGAAACACCTGCCGAGCTCGAATTAGATCAGGTAGCCCTGATTGATTAATCGCATAAAACTTTAAGCGGCTGTTTTGCCGCCGGCACAAATAAGGTGCCACGGTGGGAGGAGCAAATCGCTCCGACAGGTGTGAGCAATAATAAAAATTGCAAAAAACACACTGTTACCACGAATTATGGAGGTGCAAACAATGGCTCAGAAAATTACAGGCTATATAAAATTACAAATCCCCGCAGGAAAGGCAACACCAGCCCCACCTGTAGGTCCGGCGCTTGGCCAGCACGGTGTAAACATCATGGCATTCACTAAGGAGTTTAACGAGCGTACAAAGAACGACGCAGGTCTTATAATTCCGGTAGTTATTACCGTATATGCTGACCGTTCCTTTAGCTTTATTACAAAGACTCCACCTGCAGCAGTTCTTATTAAGAAGGCTTGCGGAATCGAAACCGCATCTGGCGTACCTAACAAGAACAAGGTTGCTACAATTACCAGCGAGCAGATTAGAAAGATTGCCGAGCAGAAGATGCCCGACCTTAACGCTGCATCTATCGAAGCCGCTATGAGCATGATCGCAGGTACGGCTCGCAGCATGGGCGTTACAGTTACAGACTAACGCTCTCTTCGTGGGAGGAAAATTCCGATTAACCACTTATTGGGAGGTAAATTAACAAATGAAACACGGTAAAAAGTATAATGAAAATTCACAGCTTATCGAAACCGGTAAGTTTTATGATGTAGAAGAAGCAGTAGAAATTGCTGTTAAAACAGGTACTGCTAAATTCGACGAAACTGTAGAAGTACACATTCGCTTAGGTGTTGACTCTCGTCACGCTGACCAACAGGTTAGAGGCGCAGTTGTACTTCCTAACGGTACAGGTAAAAATGTTCGTTGCTTAGTTCTTACTAAGGGCGACAATGCTAAAAAAGCAGAAGAAGCAGGCGCTGACTTTGTAGGTGCAGAGGAACTCGTTGCTAAGATTCAGAACGAGAACTGGCTCGACTTCGATGTAGTTATTGCCAGCCCCGAAATGATGGGTGTTGGTGGTCGTTTAGGTAAGGTTTTAGGTCCTCGTGGTTTAATGCCTACTCCTAAGGCAGGTACTGTTACACCCGACGTTGCTAAGGCTGTTTTAGAAGCTAAGGCAGGTAAGATTGAGTACAGACTCGATAAAACCAACATTATTCACTGCCCCATAGGCAAGGTTTCTTTTGGTCCCGAAAAGATTAAAGAAAACTTTGATACACTTATGAACGCAGTAATTAAAGCTAAGCCGGCCGCTACAAAGGGTCAGTACATTAAGTCTTGTGCTATTGCTACTACCATGGGCCCTGGTATAAAGCTTAACGTTGGTAAGTTTGGCGCTTAATTTTTTAAATTTAAAATTTTGTATTGACACAAATAACTTTTTGTGGTAATATACATTCGTTGCATATCCAAAGACAGTAGGTCGTTTAGTTAAAGGGTGTTCCCGCCTACCGAGGAAAAGCGTAGTAATTCTTATATTTAGAGTATCTATGCCCATCCTCATGTCTTGAGGGTGGGCATTAAATATTCGGAGGTGAATAATTTGCCAAACGCAAAGGTTTTAGAACAGAAAAAGCAAATAGTTGCAGACCTTTCTGAAAAGCTTTCAAAGGCTTGCGCAGGTGTTGTTGTTGATTACAAGGGTATTACCGTTGCTGACGATACAAAGCTTCGTAAGGACCTTAGAGAAGCAGGCGTTGACTATTTTGTAGTTAAAAACACTCTTTTATCACGTGCTATTGAAGGTACTGATTTAGCAGAGATGAACAACGTTTTAGAAGGCACAACAGCTATCGCTATTTCTGAAAACGATTATGTTGCATCGGCAAGAATTTTAAAGAAATTTGCTGATGAACACGAAAATTTCACAATTAAGGCAGGCTTCCTTGATGGCAAGTGCATTAGCTTAGAGAAGATCGACGCTCTTGCAAAATTACCGTCCAGAGAAGTACTTCTCGCAACAGTTCTTGGTGCTTTCAATGCACCTATCGCAGCATTTGCACGTGCTGTACAGGCTATCGTTGATAAAAACGAAGAAGCTTAAATTTTAAAACAAAAACAAAATCAATTAGATTATGGAGGAAAATAAAATGGCATCTGAGAAAGTAACAGCTATTATTGAAGAATTAAAGGTTCTTACAGTTCTTGAGCTTTCTGAGCTCGTTAAAGCAGTAGAAGAGGAGTTCGGCGTATCCGCAGCAGCAGCAGTTGCAGTTGCAGCACCTGTTGAAGGTGGCGCAGCAGGCGGCGCAGCAGAGAAGACTGAGTTCGACGTAGTTCTCGCATCTGCAGGCGCAGAAAAGATTAAGGTTATTAAGGTTGTTCGTGAAATCACCGGTCTTGGCCTTGCAGAAGCAAAGGCTATCGTTGATGGCGCACCTAAGACCCTTAAGGAAGCTGCTTCTAAGGAAGAAGCTGAAAGCATCAAAGCTAAGCTTGAAGAAGTTGGCGCTGGTGTTGAGCTTAAGTAATTATTACTTAAAACACATAAACTGCCGCACATTATGTGCGGCAGTTTTAATTTTATTGACATTTTCTTTTAATGATTTATAATTTATGTGTTAGGTAAACTTAAAATAAAGGTGATATTTTGGAACGAAAAATTAGAAACACACAGCTTTTTCTCTTTGATATGGACGGTACATTATATCTTGGCAATACACTTTTTGATTTTACCAAAGAATTGCTTAACACTATAAATCAAAGTGGAAAAAGGTATATGTTCATAACCAATAATTCTTCAAAAAGTGTTACCGATTATATAAATAAGCTAGATAAATTAGGTATAAAATCAACCTATGAAGATTTTTTAACATCATCGCAAGCAACCGCTTATTATCTTAACGAAAATTATCCAAATGCTGTCTTATATGTGTGCGGAACCGAGTCTTTAAAGCAAGAACTTAAGAGTAATGGTTACAAAATTAGCGAAGATTTGGATGAAATAACCTGCGTTGTAATTGGTAACGATACCGAACTTGCTTTTAAAAAGTTAGATGATTTAAGCCGAATATTACTCGCAAAAAAAGATATACCGTATATTGCCACTAACCCGGATTTAGTTTGTCCTACCGAGTTTGGTTGTGTGCCAGACTGTGGCAGCTTTTGCGATATGCTTTATAATGTTTGTAAACGTATGCCGGTTTATATTGGCAAACCATCGCCGTTAATGATACAGCTTGCCATAGAAAAGGCCAATGTAAAACCTGAAAACACCGCAGTAGTAGGGGACAGAATTTATACCGATATAAAAAGCGGCATAAACGCTAATGCGCTTAGCATATTAGTATTAAGTGGCGAAACTGATGAGAAAATATTAAATGAGTCAGACATTAAGCCCGATATAGTTTTAGATGATGCATCTTATATAACAAAAATATTAATTGGTGAATAAAAAACCGCAGTCATATGACTGCGGTTTTTATGTTACAGTTGTGTACTTCTAAGCTCGTAAAATTCACCCTTTAGTGCCATAAGCTCGTCAAATGTACCGTACTCTACACAAACGCCATCTTTTAAAACGGCTATCTTGTCGGCATCACGAATGGTAGAAAGCCTATGTGCCACAATAAATGTTGTGCGGTCTTTTGTAAGATTATTTATAGCATTTTGAATTTCACGTTCCGATATCGTGTCAAGCGCCGATGTGGCTTCATCAAAAATAATTACTTTGGGATCTCTTATAATGGCACGTGCAATAGAAATTCTTTGTCTTTGCCCACCCGATAATTTTCCGCCGTGCTCACCTACAATAGTGTTAAGACCATCTGGCAGTGAAGCAATAAAACTTTCTAAGTTTGCAGCTTTAAGGGCTGCATTAAGACGCTCCTTGCTGACCTTTCCAAGTCCGTAGGTTATGTTGTCTTTAATTGTTCCCGAAAAAAGAATAGAGTTTTGCGGAACTACTGCAATATGCTTTCTATAGCTTCTTAAATCAATATTTTTTATATCTTCGCCGTCTATAGTAATACTACCATATGTTGCTTTATAAAATCCGATTACCATATTTAAAACAGTAGATTTACCCGCACCTGAACCACCAACCAAAGCAATGGTTTCACCCTGTTTTACCTTTAGGTTCATACCATTTAGTATAGGGTGTTTTACATCGTAAGCAAAGTGGACATTTTTAAATTCGTATTCACCCTTTAAATCTTTTAATTTCGTTTTTCCGGTATTATCTTCTATATCGTGTGCGCTTAATATTTCACCAATAGATTTCAACGATTCTGTACCCTTGGCTAAAGTAGGAAGCAAGCCTAATAGTGCTGATACTTGACCAACTAAAGAGGTAAAGTAGGTTTGATAAAGAGCAATGTCACCAACCATAATTTTACCCTTAAATGCCATAATACTGGTTGTAAACAAGCATATTATTTGGAAAATATTAAAAACTACCCAGGTTGATGATGCAAATAAGCTTTGTACAATATCGAGCTTATATCCTTTTTCGGCAACATTATTAAGACGTTTTGTTAGCCGGTTAACTTCTTTGTTTTCAAGAGCGTGTGCTCTTGTTACAGGAATAAGCTCTACCATATCCATAACATCGGCTGAGGTGTGCTCAATTTCTTTTCTGAATTCACTGTTGTTTTTGCTCATAGTTTTTCTAAACGAAAATGACATTACCGCAGCGGCGGGAACACAAAGAATAAAGAAACCGAAGATAACAATATTTTTAGACACAATAACGCTAAGCGCGATTACCATGTTAAGAAAAATACCTAGCAATGTTGCAAAAACTTGTGACGATAAAGTTTCAACTGCTTCAACGTCGCGCATAATTTTAGATTGTATTCTGCCCGACTGCATTTCTTTGTGGAATGTAATAGAAAGCTGCTGAAGTTTTCTTACCATAGCGCCTCTAAGACTTGCTTCAACATTTCGTCTAGACAAGCTTAAATACTTTACGTGCAGCATATGAAAAGGAATATTAAGCAATAGCGCAATAATTACAAAAGCAAAATTATATATGTAAAGCCTAACGCTGTTTTCAGGTTTTGTGGTTGCAATGTTTATAACATTGGCGGTTATAATGGGTATTATCCAGGTAGGGCAGTCTTTAATGGCATAAAAAATTGTAGATATAAACAGTTTTAAATAATGCCCTTTATAAAGCTTGGCAAGCATTTTTATTGCTCCGCCCGTGGTGCCTGAGTAAAAGTTTATATATTGTTGTTCGTGTTCTTTTATTTCGGCATTGGAAAAGTGAGAAGTGTTTTTTTTGTGGTTGAACAGCTTCATATTATCCACTCCTTAAGCAAACGCAAGCATTTGCTTATTAAAGACAACGTCTTTTCACGCATATTATAGCAATTAAAATAATTATGTCAATAGGTTTTTGAAAATTTAAAAAACTTTTTTAGAATTGATAAAAAAGTAAAAAATTATCATAATATTACAATAAAAAAATCTTTACTCAAGGTGTATAAGATGGTATAATTTTTTATTAAGGGAATTGCATATGCTTATTAAAAATGAAAGACACGAAACGATAATTCAGTTTGGCGGCGCTGTAGTGTTAAGCGAAGCAACTGAGATGTTTGGCGCCGAACATTTGCTTATGCGACGTTGTTAGACACAAGAAATATTTTTAAAAACAAACCGCATTGGATAGATTTTAACGCGGGCGGTTTTTTAGATGGAAAAAATATGGATGTTTTGACCGACGAACTGTTAGAAAAAATTATAGATATTGCTAGCGGAGAATAAACCAAAACGGATACAGACAAATATCTATTTTTAAAGATGGCGTAGTATTATAAGGTGATTTGGAAATACTGTTTTTGGTGATTATATGAATACCTTTGAAAAAATTTATGAAGCCGTAAAGAAAATACCTTACGGCAAGGTTGCAACATACGGGCAGGTGGCGTATCTTGCGGGTAACAAAAATTGGTCGCAAATAGTGGGATATGCATTGCATGCTAACCCAGAGCCGATAGTTATTCCTTGCCATAGAGTAGTAAACCGTTTTGGGCGTGTGGCCGAATCTTTTGCTTTTGGCGGTGCTTGTTCACAGCGCGCTTTATTAGAGCAAGAGGGAATAATATTTAATGCCGACGGTGCGGTAGATCTCGAAAAATACGGGATTGATATAAATTTTCTTGCAAAACAGTAAAAATAATGTATAATTAAAGCACTGTGTCTTACAGTGCTTTAATATTAATTATGGGTGAATATATGAGTTTTTTTGAATTGTTTATTTTGGCGGTTGGGCTTTCTATGGATGCCTTTGCAGTAGCAATGTGTAAAGGTTTAGCAGTAAAAAAGGTTGGCATTAAGCAAATGTTAACCGTTGGTGTGTGGTTTGGGTCGTTTCAGGCTATAATGCCGCTTATTGGATATGTACTTATTTCGCAATTTCAAAAATACATAGAAAAATACGACCACTGGATAGCATTTGTTTTACTTGCTCTTATAGGCGCCAATATGATTAAAGAGGCGCTATCTAAAGATGAAGAAGCTACAGATGCATCGTTTTCAGTAAAGAGTATGTTCGTTTTAGCTGTGGCAACTAGTATAGATGCTATGGCAGCGGGGTGTACACTAGCTACTAAGAGCGTAACCGATGCTAAGCAGGGCGGCATATTAGTTGCTGTATTAATAATAGGTGTTATAACATTTTCACTTTCTTTAGTTGGCGTAAAAATTGGCAATGTGTTCGGTGTAAAATATAAATCTAAAGCCGAACTTGCGGGTGGTATTATTTTAATATTGCTTGGCGTAAAAATACTACTAGAACACCTTGGTATACTTTGTTTATAATGTTTGCAAAAATATAATGAGCCTTTATCAAACCGATAAAGGCTCATTTTGTTTGTTAAAATAAATTAGAAATCATTTTTAAATGTTCTACAATAGGTAGGTGCTGTGGACATTCACCCTCACACTGCTTGCAAGCGATACATTCATTTGCTTTGCCGCCTAGCATGGCGTTTAACATATCATCACACTTTTTAGATGCGCCGTTTAGTTTGCGCTCGTTAAAAAGGGCAAAATATTGCGGTATATCTATGTTAACCGGACAACCTGCGGTGCAGTAGCGGCATGATGTACATTCAATTAAGCTTTGTTTTAGTAGAATATCGCGCACCTTAATTACAGCGTCCATTTCTTGCTCGTTTAATGGGGTAAAGTCTTTCATAGTGGCTATATTATCGTTCATTTGCTCTATGTTGCTCATGCCAGATAATATCATTACTACATTATCAAAACTGCCACAGTAACGAAGAGCGTAGCTAGCATAGCTGTTGTTGCCGAGTGAGTCGAATATCTGTTTGGCTTCATCGGGTAAATTTACCAATCTGCCGCCCTTTACGGGTTCCATTATCATAACTGGCTTGTTGTACTTAAGGCAAAGCTCATAACATTCTTTACCCTGAACGCCGGGGTCTAAATAGTCTAAATAGTTAAACTGAAGCTGTACAAAATCTATTTCGGGGAAGGTTTTTAAAATGTCTTCAAGCACATCTACTTTATCGTGGAACGAGAAGCCAACATATTTTATTTTACCTTGCTTTTTTAGCTCGAATGCGGTCTGATATGCATTGCACTTTTTAAACTTTTCAAAAATGTCTTTTGTTTGGGTATGCATTAGGTAAAAGTCAAAATAGTCTACTCCGCAAATTTTAAGCTGCTCATTGAAAAACGGGATAATATCTTCTTCTGCTTCAAAATAAGCGTGGGTAAGCTTGTCGGCCAATATGTAATCTTCGCGCTTATGACGGCTTGTTAAACATTCCTTTAAAGCGGGTTCACTTTTTGAATCTACATACATATGTGCAGTATCAAAATAATTAAAGCCGTTCTCTAAAAACGTGTCTACCATTTCACAAAGCTGTTTTGTGTCAACCTCGCCGTTCAGCATCGGAAAACGCATACAGCCAAAGCCAAAGTTTTTCTTAATTTCGGGAAAAATTTTATTCATAACGCCACCTAAATTCATCTATATTTATTGAGTCCGCTAAGGCTTTTGCATCACTAATCTCTCTGGGTTCAAAGGTTATTATAAAAGTGTAACCTTCGTAGTGAAAAAATACAATTCCTTGTCCGTCTTTTTCGTAATAAATAGTGTCCAGATGTGGAAAATCACGCAGATATTTAGGACTATATTCTTTTATTTGCTCGTAATATTCGGGGTCGTAAAGCTTTTGGGTTAGTGTCATTTCCCAGTACGTATGATTGGTTACAATATAAACGTAACGCGCGTAGTATGAGTTGTCGGTTGTTTCTTCATTTATAAGCATATAACTGTTAGGAATCTTTTTGGGTTTTATGGGAGTAAAAACAAAGGGCTTGGAGGTTTCATCGGTGTCTATGGTGGTTTCTATTTGCGATGAGTTGACGTCTTTTCCTTTTAAAAAGAGTTCTATTTTATCAAAAAGGCGGGGTTTAAACACTTGGAGCACAATCATTAATATACATAATATTACAACACCGAACGATACGCGAGTGTTCGTTTTATGCTTTTGGGGTGGGGGAGTATACTGTGTGGTGTGCTGATATTCTTCTGAAAACTCTTGCTCCTCGCATTCAATACTTAAAAAAGATGCACCTAAGTTGTTTACAAAAGATGGTAAAACCATACAGATTTTACTTTTGGCGTCTTGCTCCATTTTTGCACCGCTTAGAGCTAAATCATCTAATGCTTTGTTTAGTGCCTGTGTGGCATTACAAAGTCGGTTTCTTATGCTGGCGGGATGTGTGTTTAATAAATCTGCCATGCCGTCATCATCAAAACCAAATTCATACCGTAAGACTAAAATAAAGGAATATCTCTCATCCAAATTTTCAAGTGCGCGTAATATGCTGTATGTATCCACTTCGAAAAATTTGAGTTCATCATCTTCGCAAAAACCGTCAAATTCTTTCTCAATATGTTCAAAATCTTCAAATTCTTCTCTGGCTAATTTCTTTGTAAGCATAACCGCAAGGTACGCAGTTCTGTAATCCTCTACCTTGTCAAAGGTTCCTAAATGCCTCGAGAGAATTTCTAAGACATCGCTTACAACGTGCTCGGTACGGAACTTGTTTTTTATAATATCAAAACTTATTTTGTAAAGCAAATTTTGATACCTGTTTTTAAGCTCGTAATATTTGGCGGCATTTTTATTCATTTTTATATCACCAACATAAGTATACAATAAATATTAATTATTGACAACAAAAATATTAAATGTTATAATGTTAAAAATTAAAGTAAACCGTTGATGCGGAGATAACGGCAATTATGCCTTTACAGAGAGCCCGTGGTGCTGAGAGTCGGGCGAGAAACAGGTTGTCAAATGGACCGCGGAGGGTGCAGTCAAATGTGCGTGTCACAGAGTATTCTGCAACGTTAGGCATACGTTAGTTGCCAAGGGTATGTTAGTACCTTAAAAGAGCACGGCAAACCGTGAAACAAGGTGGCACCGCGGATAATTTGTTTTATTCGTCCTTGGCAGATAAAACGCTGCTGGGGGCGTTTTTAATTTTAGGAGAATTGTTTATGGTGTTACTTACAAAACGATGGCGCATTAGAGTATAATTTTGTATTTTATATTTAATTTTAAGGAGAAAAATTATGAATTTTAACGGAATAGATTTCGATACATATTTTAAACATTATCCTGACAACAACGGCTTTTTCGGTAAATACGGCGGCGCATATATATCTGATGAGCTTAAAAATGCAATGGCAGAAATAACCGAGGCCTATTTTACCATTTGTAAATCAAGTAAATTTATTGGCGAGCTCAGAAAAATAAGACGTGAGTTTCAGGGTAGACCAACCCCCATTTCGTATTTAGAGCGTTTATCGGGTACTTTGGGTAATGTACAGCTTTATGTAAAAAGAGAAGACCTAAATCATACCGGTGCGCACAAATTAAACCACTGTATGGGTGAAGCCTTGCTTGCTAAATATATGGGCAAGAAAAAGGTTATTGCTGAAACCGGCGCAGGTCAGCACGGTGTTGCTTTGGCTACAGCGGCAGCCTACTTTGGTTTAGAGTGTGATATTTATATGGGCTCGGTTGATATAAAAAAGCAGGCACCAAACGTTGCCAGAATGAAGATTTTAGGTGCTAATGTTATAGAAGTAACACACGGTCTTGCTACTTTAAAAGAGGCAGTTGATGCCGCATTTGAGGCATATGCAAATGAATATAAAGATGCTATTTACTGCATTGGCTCGGTACTCGGCCCACATCCGTTTCCTATGATGGTGCGCGATTTTCAGAGCGTTGTAGGAATTGAGGCAAGAGAGCAGTTTGTTTCTATGACGGGCGAGCTACCCGATGCTGTAGTTGCTTGTGTTGGCGGCGGCTCTAATGCCATGGGTATGTTCTCGGGATTTTTAAATGACCCTGTAGATATTTACGGTGTAGAGCCTTTGGGCAGAGGTGAGAAATTGGGCGACCACGCTGCCAGCCTAAAGTTTGGTACAGAGGGTATAATGCACGGCTTTAATAGTATTATGTTAAAAGACGCAAACGGCGAACCCGCACCTGTTTACTCGGTTGCAAGTGGTTTAGACTACCCGTCTTCAGGCCCTGAACATGCATTCCTACACGATTTGGGCCGTGTTAAGTATGATGTTGTAAACGATGAAGAAACTATTGATGCCTTCTTTAAATTGTCACGCTTAGAGGGTATAATTCCTGCAATAGAAAGCTCGCATGCTGTTGCTTATGGTATGAAGCTGGCAAAGCAAATGGGCAGAGGTTCCATACTTATTAACCTTTCGGGTAGAGGCGATAAGGATATGGACTATATAATAGAAAAATACGGAATTAGATAAAATAAAGCCGCGGTACGCGTTAGCGTTACCACGGCTTTTTACTTTAAATCTGAGTGTTAATGTTTTTATTTATATGACTTTTTGGGATTTCACCCGATAATCTAATATTTACATAATTTTTAGGACTTACACCGGTTATCCTTTTAAAAACGGTGCTAAAGTAGTTAGGGTCACAAAACCCCAAAGATTTAGAAACCTCTTTTACGGTCGCACCTTTGTGTAGAAGCCCTATAGCATACTTTACTTTTACATTGTTAAAGTATTCCATAACACCAATACCCGAGTACTTTTTAAAGGTTTGTTTTAGGGCCGATTCACTAATATTACAAAGCTTAGCAATTTGTGGTACTGTTAGGGCTTTGTCGTAGTTTTCTTCTAAGCAGTTGATTATTTGAGAATATCTTATTGCAGTTCTAGATATATCGTAATGTTCTAATGCGTTTTTTGGGTTTTCTATTATATCACATATGATATTCTCTAGGGTTTTTACAGCCTTTTGTACAGCGAGTTCTTTGCCGGTTATAATTTTTGTTATTTGCTCTTTATCAAAGCAACAACTGTTCATTAGGGTTGCAAACGCACACATAAGAGAATTAAAGGTGGCAGATTCAGTAGAATATACACCGTCTAAGGCAAACCCGGTTCTTGCATTAAACGATATTATTATAAAATGCGGGTTAGAATCTGTATGCGCCCAAATTCTGTGAAACTGATGCGGAGGATGTATGGCAATATCACCTTTTTCAAGATAATATATTTTATCTCCGGCAGCAACACCAACACTGCCACTTACAACACAAACCAGTTCGTAAAAGCCGTGGCTTTCTCCTTTAAAGTTAAAATTGTTGTCTGCAAAACGTTCAAAGGCTGTGTATAAAGCATCAATTTCAAATTGCTTTTTTATGTAACACGGATACCAAGTAGTCATAATATCACCAAATTCAAAGAAAATATGTCTAAATCAATATATACATTAAATTTAAAATATATTATAATACCAATATAACAGTAAAGTTTTAGTTTGTAAAGACTTTTTTACACTATATTAGCAGTATTAAATTTTGGCTTGATAAAAAAGTATAAGGGTGTTAAAATTAAGTACGAACAAAACAAAAAAGATTCACATTAAAAGGAGATTTGTTTAATGGATCATATTGTTGATTTAAAAAAATCTATCGAAGCATTAGATATGTTCGATATAGGTGGAAAAATAATAGGTTGCATTCCTTACGGTAACGGTCACATTAATAATACATTTTTAGTAACCAGTGTAACCAAAGACAAACAAACATACCAATACATACTTCAAAAAGTTAACCGTAATGTTTTCAGACATCCTGACCAGGTTGTTTCAAACATAGAAAAGGTAACAGAGCATATTAAGAGCAAGGTAGAAAAGCCCGAAAGAAATACGCTTAATCTTATTAAGGCCAAAGACGGTAAAAATTACTGTGTAACTAAAGATAGCGAATATTGGAGAACGTATAAATTTATCGATAACGCTTTGTGTTTAGAGGCTCCCAGAAATACCGATGATTTTTATGAGAGCGCAATAGCGTTTGGACAGTTCCAGCAGTATTTGAGCGATTTTGATGCAACAAAAATTTATGAAGTAATACGCGACTTCCATAATACTCCTAAGCGTTACGAGGCATTTTTAGAGGCAGTTAAAAAGGATCCGCTAGGCCGCGCTAAAAATGTTCAAGATGAAATTAAATTTGTAATGGACCGCGAAGAGTTTACCCATGTGCTTTTAGATAGCCATAAAAGCGGAAAGTTACCTTTAAGGGTAACCCATAACGATACAAAAATAAACAATGTTATGCTTACTAAAGAAGGTAAGGCGCTTTGCGTAATAGATCTTGATACCGTAATGCCCGGATTTTCGGTTACCGATTTTGGTGATGCTATTCGTTTTGGCGCTAATACTGCAGCTGAGGATGAAAAAGATTTATCTAAGGTAAACCTAGATTTAAACCTTTACGAAATATTTACTAAGGGATATATTAAGGGCTGCAATAATGCCTTAACCAAGACCGAGTTAGAGTTGTTCCCTGAGGGTGCAAAGATGATGACCTTTGAGTGTGGCATGAGATTTTTAACCGATTATATTCTTGGCGATACTTATTTTAAAACAAAGTACCCCGAGCATAATTTAGATCGTTGTCATACACAGTTTAAATTAGTTGAGTGTATGGAGCAACATTGGCAGACTCTAAAAGAAATATCTATGGAGGCCTCTAAATGAGTAGAATTAAACTTGGCGTTATAGGACTCGGTCAGCGAGGTGGCAACCTCACGCGTGATATAGCAAAGTATTTTGGTAATGATGTTGAAATAACAGTACTTTGCGACTCATATGCAGACAGAGTAGACAAATCTTATGAAGAGGTTTTTAACGAAACGGGTGATACACCATTAAAAACTACTGATTATTATGATGTTTTAAATTGCAACAACGTTGAAGTTGTACTTATAAGTGCATCGTGGGAAATACATATTCCGCTTGCAATAGAGGCTATGAAGGCGGGTAAAATAACTGCTCTAGAGGTTGGCGGCGCTTATAGTATTGATGATTGCTGGGCACTGGTAAGAGCATACGAGCAAACCAAAACTCCGTTTATGTTCTTAGAAAACTGTTGCTACGGCGAGCGTGAAACTATGCTTATGAATATGATACAAAAGGGTATATTAGGTAAAGTCGTTGCTTGCTCGGGCGGATACTGCCACGATCTTCGTGAAGAAATCACCACAGGTGTAGAAAATCGCCATTATCGCTTAAGAAATTATCTTTCTCGAAACTGCGAAAATTATCCCACACACGAACTCGGCCCTATTGCTCAAATGCTTAACATAAATCGTGGCAACCGCATGGTAACTCTTACTTCTATGGCATCTGGCGCGCACGGTTTAAGAGAGTATGTTAAAGAACATCGTCCTGCCGATGATGCACTGGCTGGTCGCGATTTTGCACAAGGTGATATTGTTTATACTACAATTAAGTGTGCAGGTGGCGAGACCATTCTTTTAGAGCTTGATACTACACTTCCGCGTTACTATAGCCGTAAGCTTACTGTTCATGGAACAAAGGGTTATTACAACGAAGAAAGTGATACTATATTCTTAGAAGACCGTTTTCCAGAAGATAGTGAGTGTAACTGGATAAAACAGGGTAATAACCGCGGTAATGCGCGTGAACTTTGTGATGAGTTTAATTCTCAAACCTGGCTTGATTTTAAGGCAAATCCGGTAGGTGGCCACGAGGGTATGGATTATCTTATGCTCAAAGATTTCTTTGATTGCGTAAAAAATAATAAACCCATGCCTATAGATGTTTACGATGCAGCATCATGGATGTGCATTTCTTGTCTTTCAGAAACTTCTATAGCTCAAGGCGGTATGCCGGTAGAAATTCCCGATTTTACCAATGGCCGATGGGTACTACGTAGCGAAAAGTTATAATTCTCAAAAATTCCCGCTTTACAAAGGCGGGAATTTATTATATAATAAACAAGAACAAATGTTCTAAAAATATTTTGGAGTGGCGTTTATGTCAGATTGTACTATATTACATTGCGACCTTAACAACTTTTATGCTTCGGTTGCATGTTTAGACAATCCAACAATTAAAAACTATCCGGTTGCAGTGGGGGGCTCTCAAAAAGAACGCCACGGCATAATTTTAGCTAAAAATTATTTGGCTAAAGAGTACGGAATAAAAACTGGTGAAACTATTATTAGCGCAAAGAAAAAGTGCCCCAATATAATAATTGTGCCACCCAATTTTAAACGTCAGAACGAGTTATCTGAGGTTGTTAGGAACATTTATGCTCATTACACAAGTAAGGTTGAACCGTTTGGTATAGATGAGTGTTGGTTAGATGTTAAAGAAAGCACACGCATTTTTGGTGATTCTGTAAAAATTGCTAACAGTATACGCGAAAGGGTTAAAAATGAAGTAGGACTTACGGTATCGGTGGGTGTTAGTTTTACCAAAGCCTTTGCTAAGTTAGGCTCAGACCTTAAAAAGCCCGATGCAGTAACCGTTATATCACAACAAAATTTTAAACAAAAGGTTTGGCCGCTTGCCGTGGGTGAACTTATTGGCGTAGGCGGTAGAACAAAGCAAAAATTAAATAGTATGGGTATATTTACAATAGGTGATATGGCTACTTGCGGTGAAACGTATTTGCAAAAAGCATTCGGTAAAAACGGCACAAAACTATTTAATATGGCAAACGGAATAGAAGATGGTGCTGTTTTAGACTCCGCAATTTGTGAGCCACCTAAAAGTATTGGTAGGTCTACTACCACTCCGTCAGATATGTTAAATCTAGAACAAGCACATAAGGTGTTGCTTTTTTTAAGTGAAGACGTTGCAAAAAACTTAAGAAAGCAAAACTTACAAGCGGCGGCAATTCAAGTTAATATACGCACAAATACTTTAGTGCAATCTGAATTTCAGGGTATTATAGATAATCCAACATCATCACCGCTTACTATTGCCAAATATGCTACCGACCTATTAAACAAACATTATGATTTTGCATTACCACTTAGGTCTATAGGGGTAAGAGCTATAAATTTAAAAAAACATTATGTGTACCAGAGCGATATTTTTGGCGATAGCTCTAATCAAATACGGCAAGAAGTACTAGAAGATAACATACTTAATATTCGTGATAAATTTGGAAACGGAATTATAAAGCGTGCCAGTATAATAGACCAGAATGATAAAGATCGGCCGTCAATTGTGTTTGGTAATAAAATGCAAGAATAATAAATTAAAATAAAAAGGGAACAATATGGGTTAGAAATAAAGCAAATTTAAGGAATGGTTTTTATGGAAAATCTAACCTGTTCAATTAAAGATAATATAGCATTGCTTGATTTTAGCTTGCGACCGGATTTGAGCTTTGACCTTGTAAAGCGTGATCTTGTTATAGGCGGAAGACAGGCGGTGCTTTATTTTGTTGATGGTTTTATAAAGGACGAGGTGTTTGAAAAGATATTAGAATATTTTTTCAAGATAACTCCCGAAGAACTTGCTGCTATACCCGATATGCAAACCTTTGCAACAACCAAAATGCCATATGTAGAGGCCGACTGGTCGTACGATGCCGCTACTACTGAAACTACAGTTCTTTCGGGTCCGGCGGTACTTTTAGTAGATGGTGTAAAGGGCGCATTGTTTATAGATACCAGAACATACCCAATGCGCAGTATATCAGAACCTGATAAAGATAAATCTTTACGTGGATCTCGTGACGGTTTTGTAGAAACACTTGTTATGAATACCGCCATGATTCGTCGACGCATACGCGATCCCAAGCTTAGAATGGAATATCTTCAAATGAGTGACGGCACCAAGCTCGATATGGCTATTGCGTATATAGATGGCAGAGCAGATCAAAAAATAGTCCAAAAAATTAAAGAAAAAATAAAAGATGCCAAGGTTTACGGCATTTCTATGACCCAACAAGCTGTGACCGAAATTTTTGTAAGGGGTAATTTTTTTAATCCGTATCCGAGAATTAAATTTACCGAGCGTCCAGACTATGCAAGCGCAAGCATTTTAGACGGAAAAATTGTGCTTGTTATAGATAATTCGCCCGGTGTTATGATATTCCCCGTATCTATAGCCGACTTTATGCGTGAGGTAGATGACTATTATTTTCCACCGCTTACAGGTTCGTTTATTAGAATATTAAGAATATTAATATCGTTGCTTACGGTGTTTTTAACACCAATTATGCTTTACCTTATAAATAATCCTCAGTATATACCCGAATCACTCGCGTTTATAAATGTTAGGGAACCTGTTTTGCTTCCTATGATAGCACAGTTTTTACTTTTAGAATTTGCAATAAATGGGCTTAGAATGGCATCACTTAACACGCCCGACAGTTTATCTAGCTCGCTTGGTATAATAGGCGGTTTGTTACTGTCAGAGTTTGCTATAACTAGTCAGTGGTTATCGGCCGAGGCAATACTTTATATGTCGTTTGTAACTATTGCAAACTTTAGCCAAACCAGCATAGAAATGGGCTATGCCGTACAGTTTAACCGCATTATGCTTTTGGTTTTGGTACAGTTCTTAGGGCTTTACGGTTTAGCAATAGGTACTGTTGTTATTTTAATTTCTTTATTATTTACAAAAACAGTATCGGGCAGAGGATATTTATACCCTATAATTCCGTTTGATTTTAAAGCATTTAAGGCATTGTTTGTAAGGCAAAAATACGAATAACAAAAACCCGCAGAGCTTTCTGCGGGTTTTGTTAAAAATTAATTCACATATTTGACTAATTTTCATAACAAGTATATAATATATTTATACTTAGTAAACACTAGTCTTTGTCCGATTGGAGAGGATTTTATGGAACAAAATAATAATCAAAACGGGGAGCTTTTTGGTTTTGATAATACCGAAAATCTTGAATCACAAAATCTTAACCCACAGAGTACAACCGAAAATAACGTGTATTTACCCAAAACAGTTATTACTAATATGCCACCCAAACCGCCCAAAAAAGAAAAGCGCTCATTTAGTTTTAAGGTAGTTGTAGTTTCGGCAATTATAGCAGCTGTTATAGGTGCAAGTATGTCGGGAGTATTTACTTACTTTGGTATTAGAGCATTGTCGCAAAAAACAGAACAAGACCAAAATACTCCAATTAATAACACAACAACTAATATAAATGTAGATAAAACCGATTATACCGTTGTAGAAGCTATTGCCGAAAAGGTGACACCTAGCGTTGTAGGTATTCGCACAACTGCTGCTGTTACAAACTTTTTCTTCGGTGAAAGCGAATCAACCGGCGAGGGCTCGGGAATTATTTATACCAAAGACGGTTATATAATTACCAATTATCACGTTATAGCAGAGGCTGTTGAGTCGTCATTATCTTCTAAAATAGAAGTATTTTTATCTACCGATTTAACAAAGTCGCACCAGGCAAGCGTTGTTGGTTACAATATAACATACGATTTAGCAGTTATAAAAATTAATGCTAATAATCTACCGGCCGTAGAGCTTGGTAATTCTGATTCGCTAAAGGTAGGTCAGTTTGTTGCAGCAATTGGTAATCCGGGCGGTCTTGAGTATATGAGCTCGGTTACTTATGGCGTTGTAAGCGGTCTTAACCGCAGTGTCGCCGATAACTCAAGGTATGAAGCAGAAGTGTCATATATTCAAACCGATGCAGCTATTAACCCCGGAAACTCTGGCGGTGCATTGGTGGATATTAACGGCAAACTTGTTGGAGTAAACAGTGTAAAAATTGTTTCAGAAAGCTATGAGGGTATGGGTTTTGCAATCCCTATAAATAAGGTTATAGAGCTTTGCCAAAAGATGATAGATAAGCAGTATGAACCTTCTGCTTATATTGGTGTTGCTTTAAGTGAGCGTTACGATGCAAGTACCCTTAAAATGTTAGGATATCCAGCAGGTGCTGTTGTACAAAATGTTGCAGAAGACAGTCCCGCTGCAAAAGCCAATATTAAACGTGGCGATATTATTACCGAATTCGCAGGCAAGAGTATAACAAATTACACAGTATTTATAAGCACACTTGATGACTGCAAACCGGGTCAAACAGTAAAAATTACAATTTACAGAGCAGGTAAATACTATACTACCGATATTACAGTAGGTTCAGATAATTCGTAAAATAAAAAACCGTCCTAAAAAATTATTTTTAGGACGGTTTAGTTTTTGCTTTATCTTACACCGATTCAACAAATTTCATAAATGCTTTAAGTCCATCGGAGTTACGCTTATAAACTCCTGCGTGCTCTAAAACCTTAGAGAAAACAAGACCGATTTCATCTTGTAAAATGCCCATAACATTGTCTTTATTTATATCAGAATACTTTGCTTTAATGCTATCTGCCCACTTTGCGTGCTTATTAAGTATTTCGTTTGCATATAAATCTTCATTGTTTACAATGGCATCGGCAAGGCTTATAAGCTCTTGCTTTAGTCTTGCGGGTAAAACGGCAAGACCCATAACTTCAATTAGACCTATGTTTTCTTTTTTAATGTGGTGAAGTTCTGCGTGCGGATGGTAAACACCTAGCGGATGCTCATCGGTAGTTATGTTATTTCTTAGCACTAAATCAAGTTCAAATTTATTATCTCTTTTGCGAGCTATAGGAGTTATTGTGTTATGAGGCTCGTTGTTGGTATTTGCAAAAATAAAAGCATCTGGGTCAGAGTAGCCTCTCCAGGCAAGCAGTATTTTGTCAGCAAGCTCAATTAGTCTCTCTTTGTCCTCACATTGTAGTCTTATAACCGACATTGGCCACTTAACAATACCGCATGTAACATCGCTAAAGCCGTTAAATTCTATTTTTTTCTCAATTGGTGCCTTAGCCATGGCAAAGGTATAATTACCACCTTGAAAATGGTCGTGGCTTAAAATTGAACCACCAACAATGGGTAAATCGGCATTAGATCCAACAAAGTAATGTGGAAACTGTGCGACAAAATCAAGCAACTTTTTGAATGTAGCCTTGTTGATTTGCATTGGCGTATGCTGTTCGTTAAAAACAATACAGTGCTCGTTGTAATATACATATGGCGAGTACTGAAGGCGCCAAGGTGTGTCGTTAATTATAAGGGGTATTGTGCGATGATTTTGTCTTGCAGGTGAATTAACTCGGCCTGCGTAGCCTTCGTTCTCACGGCATAAAAGACACTTGGGGTAACCACTTTGAGCCGCGTTCTTTGCGGCGGCAATAGCCTTGGGGTCTTTTTCGGGCTTAGATAAATTTATTGTAATATCCATATCACCGTAATCGGTTTTAGATACCCACTTCATATCCTTTTTTATACGGTAACGACGTATGTAGTCACTGTCACAAGATAACTTGTAAAAATAATCTGTAGCATCTTTTGGGGATACTTCTTTTAACTGGTTAAACTTTTCTATTACTTGGCTGGGGCGTGGGGTAAGCAGGCCCATAATTTTTGTATCAAATAAATCTTTATATACTATGCTGTCTTCTATTATTCCTTTTTCTACCGCATAGTCTAAAATTTCACCTAAAACAGTTTCTAAGCAAACATCATCAAATTCTTCTCCGCAATCTTCATAAGAATCTAACTGTAATGCTTCGAGAATACGATTTATGGCATAAATTTCATCATATTCGTGGATAAGTGAGCATTTTTTTGCATAGCAAATTAACTTTTTTATACTTTTGTTTATCATCCCAAAAAACTCCTTGCGCTAGTGCCGTAAAAACTGTGGTTTTAATGGCTATTTAACATAAAAAACAATACAAAATAATTATATATTTTGCACAAGACTTTGTCAATTATTAATGTTAGTTATTTTAAAAAATTATTCAGCATATTTTTCAACAAAAAATTATTATGTAAACTAAGATAACCTATGTCTTATTATAGTTATTAACCGAGATATTAACATTTTTGGCACATTAAGACCCATAAGACAAGCCATTAACCCCAAAAACATGTTGAAAACTATGTTAATAAGTTGAAAAATTTTATAGTGAATAATAACTATGCATAAAGATTTATGTAAAGTAAAAACTAAAAATATGGTAAAAAATGTTATCTAAAAATATTTGTTTTTGTGTTTAAAATTACAAAATTGTTATTTGCCTTTAGTGAAAATTCGTGTATAATGTAGATGTGTATAATTTTAGTCATTTTAAAAATCTTTGGGGGTGTCAAAATGCGCAGAATTTATGCAGCTTTGTTATCTGTTTTATTAGCAATATGTATGCTTGTTTCTCTTTGCGCATGTGGCGGTAATAATACAGAATATTCTCCCAAATATATTACTAAGAAACTTTGCGATATTGATAGTGAAGTTACGTATATTGAGCTTGTGCCCGAGCAAATACCATCATTTTTTAATATTTCGGTAACATCTTTAAAAGATTATTCGATATTTATTGCCGACAACGAAAATTCAACTAATACTCTAGCCGTATTTGAGATAAAAGACAAAAGTGATAAATCTATTGTGCTAGATGCAATAAACACATATGTAACTAGTCTTATTAAGACCTTTGAACTTAGCAATTCTAATGAGTTTAAAAAATTATCTGCTCGTGTGGTTATGGAGCTTGATGACTGCATTATTCTAATAGTTAGCGATAATGTCTCTTTAATGCAAGCCGAGCTTGATGATATAGGTGCAAAAGCACTTAAGTAGTAAGGCTGATTGCGCAAATTAAATAACTTATAAGAAAGCAAGCCGGGAAGGTTAGTGCCCAAGCAATAATCAAATCAAGAGTATCTTTTTTAGATACTCTTTTTTTTGCGCCTATTGTAGAGCCCAACAACGAGGCTGCAGACGAATGTGTTGTACTTACTGCTAAGCCTAAAATCGAAGAAAACAGCATAGCGAACGAAGACGAAAAATTAGCGCTAAGCCCACTTATAGTGTTTAGTTCTACCATTTTTGTACCGGTTTTGTTTATAATTCTGCCACCACCAATGCTAGTGCCGATGCTAATTATTAAACCAATTAAAACAGCAGACCAAAATGGTAGAGTTATTGCATTTGAAAATTGCTTATTAAACAGAACCAACATAAAAAGTCCTGCAAATTTTTGTGAGTCTTGTGCTCCGTGCATAAAGGCCAAAAAAGCAGAAGATAAAATTTGTAGGGATTTTATTTTATAGTCTGACATTTGTTTTTTTGAAAATGTTTTTGTAAAAATTAAGCCAAGTATAAATCCAATAACTATAGAAAGAAACATACCAATAAAAACTTTAACCCAGGCTTGCATATTTATGCCGTTAAAGCTTTTGTGAATATAAAAACTGGCTCCGCTTAAAGCCGCCAAAATACCGTGGCTCTCGCTTGTTGGAATACCAAAAAACCAAGCTACTATAGCCCATATGTTTACTGCTGCCAAAGACGATATTATTAACGATAACGAGCAAGAGTAATTTTCAGAAAAATCTGCAATGTTAAATACGGTAAGTGCAACGTTTTGATTTATAAATATAAAAATTATTGATCCCAGCAAATTAAAAATACCTGCCATAACGGCGGCTTTTTTTATAGAAAGTGATTTTGTTGCTACAACTGTCGTAATGGCAACCGGCGCGTCGGTCCAACCGTTCACAAGTGCACATGCTAGTACCATTACAGTAGCAAGAACACTTTGTGGATTTCCAAGAAAAGAAAAAACAGCCATATTTTTCACCCGTACATTATATGAAAATTCAGTGAAAAATATGGCGTAAATTAGTCTATTAATATTGTTTTGTTGGTAAGATAAATTACCATACCAGGTTTTGCACCTGAGGGTTTTTTAACGTTTTTAACCATAGTATAATCTACCGCAACCTTTGTAGAATTGGCTGCTTTTGAGTGATTTTTTGCGAGAGTTGCTGCAAAGACAATGGTATCATCATCGATTTCTCTATCGTTGGTCACAACAATTACGTGTGAGCCGGGAATATTTTTTGTGTGGAACCAATAATCACCCTTAGATGCGAATTTAAGTGTTAAATAATCGTTTTGCAAATTATTTTTGCCAACATATACTTTAAAACCCGAATTAGATGTAAATTCAAGCGGAGAGCTTAAATTCTTTTTGTGCGGGGCAGAATTTTTTGTGGGTCTTAAATATCCCGATAAAGTTAATTCTTTTTTTATTTCATCAATTTCGGTTGTTGTTTCGGCACGTTCTATGCTTTCTAATACCGACTCAATATACTGTAACTCGTTTTTGTCTTGTTCAATAAGTTTGGTTAAGGTTTGCTCGGCGCTATATGTTTTTTTATATTCTTTAAAATATTTTGCGGCGTTTTGCGCAACCGACAAAGCCGGTTCTAGCGGAATACGAATGGTGGCTAAATTTTCATCGTAATAATTTTGGACATCGGCAAAGGGAGCGCCGTTCTTTACTAAGTGGATATTTGCCTTTAACAGTTCGCCATATAGGCGCAATTGCTCACGATTTTCACACTTTTTTAAATCTTTTTTTCTAAGTTCGGTTTTTCTTAAAATTCTTTCCTTTATGGTTTTTAATAGCTTTACTACATCTTTAGCTTTTTGCTCAGATACTTTCATTCCTTGCTTTTTTAAGTAAAATTCTTCCAATAAGTCACAAGGATTATTGAAAAACATAAAGGTGTAATTTAATGAGTATTGTTTTATCGGAATATACGAAAAATCTAAAAATTTACCATCATCAGCGCAAACTATACAAAGCTTGTCGGCTTTAATAATAGAATCTTTAATAAATGCCAGTGTGCTATATAAACGCTCTTCATCACACAAATGTGCGGGGCAGTCTATATTGTCGGCGGCAAGGTATGCAATTTCGCGCGCAACAAGTGGAGAAACACCATCTAATGCCGACAATGTGGCATTGTGCAAAGGTATATCGGTTTTAGATTTTATTAAATTAGTAAGTTGTTGTAAGTCGGTTGTAAGTACCGATAATTTGTTTTGACTTTCTGGCATAGTGTAGGTGGCACCGGGTTGAATAATACGCGTGTTTTTTTCTAAGTCCGACCTATAAAGTGCATCAATAATTTTACCCTGCGGGCCTATTAGTATAATGTTAGGCCTGCCCGATAATAGTTCTACACAAAGCGTTATTTCGGCCCTGTCGCCCATTTCGTTGGTGGCCAAAAACTTAAAAAATAAAATGCGCTCTAGGTTGGGCTGTATAACCTCGGTTAAACGCGCAGCACCCAAATGTTTTCTAAGTAGCATGCAAAACATAGGTGGAGCATGGGGGTTATCGTTTTGTGCGGAGGTAAATCTGGCAACAGCAAGAGAAGGGGAAACGCTTATATAAAGCTTTTTAGAGAAGCCTTTTTTGCGCAAAAGAAGTATCAGCTCGTTTTTAGACGGCTGATAAATTTTTTCTACAAATGCACCTTCGGCATCTTTGAAATTGTTTGCTAATATGTGCAAAAAAGCTCCATCGAGCGCCATTTAATTTTCCTCCAGAAATATCTTTAATCCAAGCACTATGTGATTTAAATTATTATACTCTTCTTGTTTTGATTCTAAATTTTTAATATCAAAAAGCCAACTTTCGAGTCGCTTTAATTGTTTAAGTAAAAATAAGCGGTCGGTTTCAATTTTATTAGACAATAACCCTTTATAATAAAACAACGTATCGGTATTTACTTGGCCGTTGTATTTTGCAGTTATTACGGTGTAAAGCTTGCCATTATCTTCTACCGCTTGCTCGTTAGTCTCGGAAAATCCGTTTTTAGCAAGATATTCGCGTAAAAATTCGGGCGAGTTCATTGGTTGCAAAATAAGAGTTTTGTTAGAATCTTTAAGCCACTGTGCGCGCTCTATAATACCGCATATAACCTCTGCTCCCATGCCCGCAATAATAATCGTTTCGGCAAAATTAGGATCTATTTTTTCAAGTCCATCAGATAAGCATAGTTTTATGTTAGCGTTATATTTTAAGGCGTTATCGTGAGCGTTTTTAAGTGGTAGCTCGTTAATATCGCAAGCTATTACTTCTTTGGCAATTCCGCTTTTTTTTAGATATATTGCCAAATAACCATGGTCGGCCCCAACATCGACTGCATTAGAGCCTACGGGGACCGACCTTGCTATAACATCTAATCTTTTACTAAGGGTTATCATTTGCCGTTAAAGTAGTTGTTAAGCTTTTCTAACAACTCGTTGCAGTCGGTACCGTGAACTTGGCAAGCCTCTTCTATGGTTTCGCCTCTGGCCGACGGACAGCCAAGACAATGCATGCCAATTTCAAAAAAGTACTTTGCGGCGCCTGTGTCAATATCTAAAACATCGCCTATAAACATATCTTTTGTGATTTCCATTTGTATTTTCGTTCCTTTCAGAATAAGTTTACTTTTTTATCATTTGTATTTCTTGCGTGATTATAAATTTTTCTGTTATCTAATGCCCATAATTTTCCCGAGAAATCACCGGGTTCGGTAGCGTTTAAAGCATCGGTTATTTCATAAACACGAGAATCTAATAAGTCAAGCTGTGATAACAGTTCGGCTTCTAAGAACATAGGTCTTACCGCTGCACCAAATTCCGGTTCGCCATGATGCGATAAGATCATATGCTCAATTAACATAGAAATTTCGGGATTTATACCTAGTTCTTCCGCAGTTTTGCGAATAAACATAGCACCCTCGGCCAAGTGGCCTAAGAGGTTACCTCTAACAGAATACCCGGACACAATTCCTGAGTCTGATACTTCGAATTCATCAAGCTTTGAAATATCGTGCAGCATTGCGCCTGCAATTAGTAGGTCAGAATCTACAAAAGGATAAATTTTGCAAATGCCTTGCGCTAAACGAACAATAGACAACGTGTGCATTAAAAGTCCGCCTCTTATTGCGTGGTGAAGTTTAAATGCTGCCGGCCAATATAATAAATCACGTTCGCAACCTTTATAGATTGTAAGAACCAATTTTCTAAGATCTTGGTCAGCAAAACCATCGGCAATGCTTAGCAATTCGTCAAACATTTGCCTACCGGTATAATCAGCGGTTGGTACAAAGTCGTCAGGGCTAACACCGTCTTGCTCGTTGGCTATGCGAATACGGTCAACCTTAAGCTGATTAATGCCGTTATAGGGTGATATTGTACCGCGAATTTTCACAATGTCGTTTGCATTGTAGGTGCCATGAAGCATTTCGTTATAGCTCCATAGCTTTGCATTAATTTCACCGTCTTTATCACCAAGGGTCATATCTAAATAGGTATCACCTCTGGCAGAGGTTTTTTTATCGATTGTTTTTATTATGCAATAGCCCTCTACAAGTCCATTGCGGTCTATTGGAGTAAAATTCATACGCTTCTCCGTTTAGTTAATTTTATTTTTTGCGGAACACTCTTATAAATGTAGAATAATCGCCGGCATCCTTTTGCTCTAAACCTATATTCATAAGATAATCGCCACCGTAGGTTAAATCGGTGCTGGTGGGCTCGTTTTCGTTCTTTATTTCTACATAGTCAGCATCGTTTTCTAATCCTTGTAGTTTTATTCTGTAAATAGCAGAATTAGGATGAACGGTTTTTACAAAGTGACAGAGAATAACTGTATTTTTATCTTCCGATATAAATTCAAATGTAGATTTTTCACCTTCGTACGGGGAATTAATGCGGTACATGTCACCCTTATGGAATACTTCACCATATTCTTTGTAGCGCTTAATTTGAAGCTTTGTAAGGGCAATGTCTTCGTCACTAAGTTCAGACATAACAAGCTCATAACCGAACTGACCCATTGTTGCAACGTCACCGCGGGTTTTATAAGAAATATTACGAACCGCACCCTTATGTACAGCAGATACGTGTGCGCCCATGCTAGAACAAGGATACACAATGCTGGTGCCATATTGTAAGGCCATTCTTTCTCCGGCATCGGTACAGTCACTTACCCATGTTTGAGGCATATAGTAGAGCATACCGGGGTCATAACGACCACCACCAGAAGAACAACTTTCAAATAAAATATTCGGGAAGTCGTTAACCAAGCGCTCTAAAATACCGTAAAGTCCAAGAATATAACGGTGCGCTACTTCGCCTTGACGTTCAGCAGGGAGTAGATCAGAACCTATCTCACTCATATTACGGTTATAGTCCCATTTAACATACGAGATTTTAGCTGTTTTAAGTATATCGGCAACCGAGTGGTAAACAAATTCGCAAACATCACTGCGTGATAAATCTAGCATAAGCTGATTACGGCCAAGGCTTAACGGACGGTTATTTACGTGTAAAGCCCAATCTGGATGAGCGCGATATAAATCGGAATCCGGAGAAACCATTTCGGGCTCAAACCAAAGACCAAATTTAAGACCCATAGCCTCAATTTTTTCTGCAAGTCCGTCGATTCCGCTTGGCAATTTGTCATAATTAACATACCAGTCACCAAGTGCGCAAAAGTCATTGTTGCGCTTACCAAACCAACCGTCATCTAAAACAAGCATATCAAGACCAACGTTAGCAGCGGTGCGTGCAATTTCTAAAATCTTTTCTTCGGTAAAGTCCATACCGGTGCCTTCCCAGTTATTAACAAGGCAGTATCTCTCAATGTCTCTAAACTTACCGCGGCAAAGTCTTGTGCGGTAAAGCTTATGATATGTTCTTGACATTTCGCCAATACCGTTAGCAGAATAAACTAAAACAGCTTCGGGTGCTTGGAAGCTTTCACCGGGTTCTAACAAGTAATTAAAGTTAAAGGGGTTAATACCAATAAATGCACGTGTAACATCAAATGCATCAACCTCGGTACCTGCAATAAAGTTACCGCTGTAAACAAGGTTAAAGCCGTATACATCGCCTGTGGTCTCGGTAGCATTAGGAGAAAGCAACGCAAAGAATGGATTGTGTGCCGATGAGCTGGCGCCTCTGCGGCTTTCTATAGACTGTGTACCATGATAAAGTTTAGAACGGCATACCGCGCGTTCTCTAAGCCAAGTGCCTTCAAGGTGCATAAACTCAAAGTCTTTACCCTCAAAGTCTACGCTTGCACTTAAAATGTGGCTTATGTTCATATTGGCAGTGCCGTTGTTAACTATGCGAACACTTCTTGTAATAGCGTCTATTTCGTTAAATGCGGTGTAGCTTAAGAACACTGTAAGACCTGTTAAAGAGTCTTTCATTTGCAGCTCCAATGTGTCTGCCTCAGAATCGTTTTCTACATATGTAGCCGGAAGACCGCAAAGTGCAGGCTTACCCTTAATTATTTTATGAGATACATATTCTAAGCGGGTAGTTGTACTACCGTCAAAAAAGCGAATGTTAAGTGCCGGATGTCTTAAGTCGCCACTGCCGTATGTTGGATACTCCATAGTGTTGTTATCACAACTACTGCCGTTAATTTTGTAAAGTTCTTCTTCAACGGGTGAAAATGTGCGTGCTTGGAAGGTCATTGCGGGTTTCCAAGAGGTAATTTCTCTTATTTTTTTGCCCCAGTAAATATGCATTAAAAACTTATCTGCATACACGCCAAAAACGTAACTTGTATTTTTGGTTGATAGGTTAAATATTTTTGTTTCTTTGTCGAATGTTATCATAATAGCACTCTCCCAAAAGTGTATTTTTTTACATATATAATTTTATCATACCTTCTTATTTATTGCAACAAAATATTAGTATAAAACAACAAAAAAACACCCGCTATATGCGGGTGCTAAAAATTAGTTATTCAAATAATACTTGACAAGTGTTTGCAAAAGGGTATCGCGGTCAATTCTTCTTATTAAATTGCGCGCGTTATTATGGGTGGTAATATAAGTAGGATCTTCAGAAAGAATATAGCCTACAAATTGGTTTATAGGATTATACCCTTTTTCTTTTAAAGCCTCATAAACTGTGAGTAGAATTTTCCTAATTTCTTGCTCTTGCTCGTTGCCTATTGAAAAGGTTAATGTTTTATCTATCATTTGGACCACCTCTTTAAAATACATTGTATTATAAAATTGCTAACAAATCAAGTATATATTTTTTTAATTTTTTATTAATTATTGGCGCAATGCTACATCAATAGTTTGTAGCCTCTTTATTACCTTGTTTATAACAGAGTCAACTTCGTTGTCGGTTAACGTAGCATCGTGTGAACGTAATACCAAGCTAATAGCAACGCTCTTTTTACCATCTGGTATTTGTTCGCCCTCGTAAATATCGAAAAGTTCTACGGTTTCACAAAGTTTACCTGCAGTTTGTTTAACAAAATCAATAAGGTCACCAACCGGTTGAGACTTATTGCATAATAGAGCAAGGTCGCGGTTAACGACAGGGAATTTAGGTGTTGCTTTGTATATTATGGGAGGTTGTACAGCGGCGTAAAGTGTTTCTAATTTAATTTCTGCAACATAAACCTTTTCGTTAATATCGTAACACTCGGCGGTTTTTGGATGAACCTCGCCCAATGTACCAATAACAGTATCACCCAAAACAATTTGTGCCTGTCTACCGGGATGTAAATACGGCTCAGCAGATTTTTGATATTTTACATTAACTGAAAAGCTTTGCATTAATTGTTCAATAATTCCCTTTAAGGTAAAGAAATCTTCACCCTCGCCGTAAATACCCATACATAAAACCGGAAGCTCAAGCGGTTGTTCTGTAAGCGGTAGTGACTTAGGAATAAAGCGTTTGCTTATTTCAAAAAATCTTGCGGCCTTAATTTTACGGTTAATATTGGTAGAGATCACGGTAAGCATACTTGTTGTAAGCTGTGTGCGCATTGTAGAATACTCGTCGCCCAATGGGTTTATTATTGAAATAGTATTGTTGCGCTCATCTGACTTATCTAAATTAAGCGGCTCTAGTGCTTTAGAACTTATGAACGAATAGGTGGTAATTTCTCTTACGCTGTTGCGAATAAGAAGATTTTTAATTTTGTCGGCCTTTATGCGCTCATCAGATTTTCTGCCACGGGTTAGTGTGCCTCTTAAAGGGGTGCCTACAATATGTTCGTAGCCGTATATTCGCATAACTTCTTCTGCTATATCGGCCTTACCCTCAATATCATCACGCCAAGAGGGAATAATGCAGTTCAAAACGCCGTCTTTTTCGGTTGTTTTAATAGATAAGCGGTTTAAAATATCAACCATAACCGAACTTGGAATGTTAAGACCTAATAAATCGTTAACGCTTTTTGCAGTAACGCTTAAGGGTCTTTCTTGCTTTAAGCCTTGGTGTAGGTCTATTACAGTATCTATAATATCACCTGCATCGAGCTCACTTATAAGCTGTAAAGCGCGCTCCATTGCAAATTCTACATTCATAATGTCGGTACCGCGCTCAAAACGGCTGCTAGATTCTGTGCGAACACCCAATGCTCTTGCGGTTTTTCTTACGTTGTCACGCTTAAATTTAGCCGATTCTAAGAAAAGCTCGGTTGTGTCATCTTTAATTTCACTATTTAGTCCGCCCATAATACCCGCAAGGCACGATGGAGCACTAGCATCGGCAATAACAAGCATCTGCTCGGTTAGAGTATGCTCTTTTTCGTCAAGCGTTGTTATTTTTTCGCCGTTATAAGCATTACGAACAATTATTTTTTCGCCATTAATATCACGGCGGTCAAAGGCATGCATGGGTTGGCCGGTTTCTAGCATAACAAAGTTTGTAATATCCACAATGTTATTAATAGGACGCATTCCTGCAGCTTTTAAGCATTTTTTTATCCAGTCGGGCGACGGTTTTATGCGCAAATTATTTACAACTCTACCCATATAACGCTCGCATAGGTCAAAGTTGTGGTCTTCTACAGTAATATAGTCGGTAATGTTGCCCGAAACGGTTTTGTAGGTCGGATTTGGAATTCTAACAGGCTTGTTTAAAACAACGCCAACTTCTCTTGCTATACCTATCATGCATTGACAGTCGGGACGGTTAGATGTAACACTAAAATCTATAATTACATCATCTAGTCCTAAAACCTCACGCATGTCGGTACCTGCGGGGAAAGAGTCGTCTAAAATAAGAATTCCGTAAACCTCAGCACCCGGATAATCAGATTCTTTTAAACAAAGTTCTTCACCCGAGCAAAGCATACCGCAGCTTTCTACACCGCGAAGCTTACCTTTTTTAATGTTCATACCGTTTGGTAAGATAGAGTTGTGTAATGCGGCCGGAACAAATGCGCCTTCAAACACATTTTGTGCGCCGGTAACAATTTGAACAGGCTCACTCTCACCAACATCTATTTGGCAGATTTGCAAATGGTCGGAATTTTCATGAGGGGTAATTTTTAAAATTTTACCTACAACAACATTTTGCATGGTATCAGCAAGATTTTCAATTCCTTCAACTTCAAAGCCTGCCGATATCATTTTGTTGCAAAGTTCGTCTAAGGTTACGTCAATATCTACATAAAGTTTTAACCAGTTTAAAGATACTTTCATTTACTATAACCCCCATTAAAATTGTTCTAAGAAACGAACATCATTCTCAAACAAATGACGAATATCGCTTATTTTGTATTTTGTTGTGGTAAGACGGTCAAGACCTATACCAAAGGCAAAGCCGGTGTAAACATCAGGATCTATACCGCACGAACGCAAAACGTTAGGATGTACCATGCCGGCACCCAAAATTTCTATCCAACCGGCACCTTTGCACATGTTGCAACCCTTAGTGCCACATTTAGGACAACTAACGTCAACCTCTACGCTAGGTTCGGTAAACGGAAAGAACGAGGGGCGGAAACGAACCTTAGTATCGCTTCCGTAAATTTCTTGAGCAAACTGCTCTAAGGTACCCATAAGGTCGCAAAGAGTAACGCCTTTATCAACAACCAAGCCTTCTACCTGATGGAAAACAGGGGAGTGTGTAGCGTCAACTTCGTCGGCGCGGTAAACTCTGCCCGGAGAAATTATACGAATAGGAGGAGTGCGGGTTTCCATGGTGCGAACCTGTGCGGCAGATGTTTGTGTGCGAAGCAAAAGTTCGGGACCTAAATAGAAGGTATCTTGCATATCTCTTGCAGGGTGATCGGCCGGAACATTTAATGCTTCAAAATTATAGTGTTCGGTTTCTACTTCGGGTCCGTCAACAACATCGAAGCCCATAGACTGAAATATGTCTATAAGACTTTCTAACACCGAATTGAGCGGGTGTAAACTACCCTTGGCCGATTGCTTACCCGGAAGAGTAATATCTATTTCTTCAGCCTGTAACTTATCGTTTAAAGCCTTATCCTTTAAAAGTGACATAGCACTTGCTATCTCGGCCTCTATATCGGCTCTAACTTCATTTGCAAGTTGGCCTACTATGGGGCGTTCTTCGGCAGAAAGAGAACCCATTTGCTTTAATATAGCGGTTATTTCACCTTTTTTGCCTAAAAATTTTACTCTAATTTCGTCGACCGCCTGAACGCTGTCGGCAGAACTTAGTTCTTGCTTTGCGGCGGCTCTTAAGAGCTCTAACTTGTCTTTCATAAAAAACCTCCAAAATAAAAATAGCCTCGTCCTTAACACCCAAACGGGAATTAAGGGACGAAGCGACGATCTCCGTGGTACCACCCTAATTTTTGCAAGTAGCAAACACTCAAAAGGCTTAACGCGCCCACAACGTCACCACTTACTAAAATTTCGGCAGTGCTGCTCGAAAGTGAACTTCATTAGGGTAATACATAGTAACGCTTTCAGCCGGCGACGCTACTTCTCTGTGAAGATTTAAAACCTAACTACTTTTCTTTGTCATAGCATTTAGAAAAAGATAACACTATCCTTATTGACAATATAGTGATATAATAACATTTAAATGTAGTTTTTGCAAGTGCTTTTTTTAAAAGATTTGTAATACACATAACTATGGGTGATATATATGAAAAAAATAATTGCTTTTTTGCTTTGTTGTTTATTCTTGTGTGGCTGCACTACAACCACTGTACAAATTGAGCAAGAAGAGATAATAGATACCGCCGCCCCCTCTTTTAAAGGCGTATGGCTCAGCTATTATGAGCTAGATTCTTTAATAGATAATGCAAGTGAAGACGACTTTAAACGTAATGTAGATTTAATGCTTGGCAAAGTGTCGGCTTTAGGACTAAACACGGTTATTGTACATGCGCGAGCAAACGGTGATGCGTATTATGAATCTAATGTTTTTCCTAAGGCGGTTTCTTTGCAAAACGCAAATTATGATCCACTAAAAATAGTTGTAGAACTAGCCGATAAATATTCTATACAAGTACACGCATGGGTTAATCCGTATAGAATATCGGGCTCAAAATCTATTGAACAGCTGCCAATAGGCAATATAGCAAGTAAAATTTTGAGTGATGAAGATTTAAATAATGATAGCAGTATAATAGGTTTAGAAAACGGAGTATATTTTGATCCTGCATCAAGCTATGCACAACAGCTTATATTAAGTGGTGTTGCCGAGATAGTACAAAATTATAATGTTGATGCAATACATATTGACGATTATTTTTATCCTATAACCGATGCCGGTTTTGATAAAGCATCTTATGAGTCATATGTTAAAGCAACCGCTACTCCGCTTAACCTGGCAGATTTTAGAAGACAAAATGTAAATAACCTTGTAAAAAGCATTTATAAAACGGTAAAGAACAGTAATTCTAAGGTTGAATTCGGTATAAGTCCGATGTATAATATAAACGCAAATTTTGAGGATTTTTATGCTGATGTTCAGCTTTGGCTAAAAAATGACGGTTATGCCGATTATATATGCCCTCAACTTTATTTTGGATATAAACATAACACTGCAGATTTCACTAAAATATTAAACGAGTGGAACTCACTTGAAAAGCACAAATCTATAAAGCTTTATGCGGGTTTGGCACCATATAAAATAGGTACTAATGACGAATTATCTAACAACGAGTGGAATACCGATACCGACATTTTAAAAAGACAGGTTGCAGATGTACATAATGCTAACAATTTTGATGGCTACTGTTTTTATAGTTACACTTCACTTTTTAGCAACGATGTGCTAAATACAAAGCAAAGAGAAAATTTATTATCAGTTATAAAATGATACATATAAAGGAAGTAAAAATGGATAAGAAGTTTTATAAACAAGCAGCATCGCTTGCAATACCCATAGCGCTGCAAAATTTACTAACATCTTGTGCGTCGCTTATAGATACCGCAATGGTTGTTGTGTTGGGTGATAATGCAACGGCGGCGCTCGGTGTAGCGGTAAGATGGGCTTTTTTAATTAATGTTATATGCTTTGGATTTTGCTCGGGCTCAGCAACATTAATATCTCAATATTGGGGAGCCGGGGATAAATCAAATATCCGTAAAACTTATGGACAAGCTTTAATGATGTCTATGATAGTTGTAGTAGTATTTACCGTTGGACTTGCATTCTTTCCAAAAACCTTAATGCGAGTGTTTATATCTGACCCTATTATAGTAAGCCTTGCGGCTGATTACGCAAGAATATATGCCATAGGTGTAGTTTTTCTTGTTTTCTCACAAATAACTTGTGCGGCCCTTAAAGCTACGGCAAGGGTTTATGTTCCTTTAATATCGTCTGCGGCTGCGGTTGTGGTGAACACATTTTTAAATTATTGTCTTATAAATGGTAATTTTGGTTTTCCAAGACTCGAGATTAGGGGAGCGGCAGTAGCTACCGTTGTAGGCTTAGGCGTGCAAGCAATTATAGTTTTGCTTTTTGTATGCTTTGGAAAAACCGATATTAGCACTTCGCCAAAAAATATTTTCAAAGCCGATAAAGAACTTACAAAAAAATATTTAAAAATAAGTACCCCGGTAATATTTAATGAGAGCATGTGGGCTATTGGTACAAACATATATGTAATGGTTTTAGCAAGGCAGGGAACCGAGTATTATTCCGGATACACTATTTTTGAAACAGTACAACAGTTGTTCTTTGTGTTCTTTGTTGGAATAGGACATGCATGTGCGGTTATGATAGGTTCCAGTGTTGGCAGAGGTGCTACTGAAGAGGCATACAAAAATGCAAAAAGGTTTGTTGTTATGACACCTCTGGCGGGAGTTTTGCTTGGCTTTTTAAGCATTGTTTTGCGAAATCCAATACTCTCCCTTATGCCTATAGAAACCGAATTAGCGCGAACAACTGCATCTACACTGCTTTTGATTTATGGCTGTTGGCTGGGTATTAGAATGATACAGTACACAATGATTTGCGGTGTATTCAGAGCGGGTGGAGATACTAAAACAGGCTTTAAATACGATGTGCTTTCGCTTTACTGCATTAGTATTCCGGCTGTTATTTTAGCAGGGTTTGTATTTAATACACCTTTTGTGCTTATAGTGGCAATAATGTTTGTCGCAGAAGATATACCAAAATCAATACTTTGTATAAGACATTTTAAAAGTCGAAAATGGATAATAAAACTGACTGATACAAATGAATAATACATAAAAACACCCCGAAAACAATTTGCTTTCGGGGTGTTTACATTTATATTATATTATTCTTTGCCGCCGGTGAACTTGTTAAGAAGTACGGTTATTAAAATTATTACGCCTATAACAACAAAGATACCAATCATACCTTTTAGCATATAACTTAGGTTGGTGATAAAGTTTAAAGGATTAAAATTCATTTACAATACCGCCTTTCCTTACATAAAGAAGTTTAAGATTAGTCCACCTGCTATAACAGAGGCTATCTGACCAGAAACATTAACACCTATAGAGTGCATTAAAAGGAAGTTTTGATTGTCTTCTGCAAGACCCATTTTGTGAACAATTCTACCAGACATTGGGAATGCCGAAATACCTGCAGCACCAATCATTGGGTTTATCTTTTTCTTTAAGAATAGGTTTAAGAACTTTGCAAATACAACACCAAAAGCAGTGTCGAAAATAAATGCTACAAGGCCAAGGCCGAGTATTAAAAGGGTGTTTACATCTAAGAACTGTTCACCCTGCATTTGCGATGCAATTGTTATGCCAAGGAATATTGTAATAAGGTTTGCAAGTACCTTTTGTGCGGTTTCGGATAACTGATTTAACACGCCGCATTCTCTTATAAGGTTACCAAACATTAAGCATCCAACCAAGCTTACAGAGCTCGGTGCTACTAAGCCTGCAACTGCGGTAATAATAATGGGGAATAGAATTCTTGTGAGTTTAGAAACGCTCTTTTGCTCATAAGGCATACGAATCATACGTTCTTTTTTGGTGGTTAAAAGTTTAATAACAGGGGGCTGAATAATGAGAACAAGTGCCATATAAGAATATGCAGCAACCATTATTGCAGGCAAGTAATTAGATCCTAATTTGTTAGCAACAACTATTGATGTGGGGCCGTCTGCGGCGCCTATAATACCAATCGATGCTGCATCGTTAATGTCAAAGAACATAGATGCCATACAAAGTGTAAAGAATATACCAAACTGTGCTGCTGCACCAAATATCATAAGCTTAGGATTGGTTAAAATAGGTCCAAAGTCTATCATAGCGCCTATACCAATAAAGAGTATAAGAGGGAACAGCTCATTGGCAATACCGGCATTAAATAGTACCGATAACATACCTTCTTCAACTTCTGCTTCTAAGCCTTGCTCAATAAGGGCATCATACTGCACTTTAGAGATTATTTCACCGGCAGCATTTCGGTACTGTGTTACTGCACCAGAGAATGGTAGGTTAACCATTATTGCGCCAAAGCCCATGGGTAATAATAAGGTCGGCTCCATATCTTTCTTAATAGCAAGAAAAATTAAAATGCCACCTATAGCCCACATTACAGGCATCTGCCAAGTTATGTGGGTAAAGTTTTCATACAAAAAACTTATAAGATCCATAAAAAACTTCCTTTCACTTAGGGTAGCAAAAACGGTAAAATAAAAAAGACTTTGCGTGTAAAAACACGACAAAAGTCTTGCTGTTTAATGCAATGTCGGGCTTAAAGCCGTACTGACGAACATTACAACGGTATTCCGCCGCTACTCCCTTTTATCAGTTAACAAGTTTACACCAAATTTTAAAAAAAGTCAACCAAGATATTACATTTTTGCAATTTATGTGAGAAGTTTTTAAAATGTTCTTGATAAGTTTTATTTTTGTTTTATAATATAAATATAGACATTATTAGGGGTGCAAAAGATGAGGTATTTGAAGGTATTATCACTTATTCTTACAGTTTCGTTAATTTGCTGTTTGTTTTCGGGCTGCGGCTCTGCGAAAAAAGAATTTAAAAATAACGCTAAAGAGTTTTTTAGTGAGTTTGCAGAACAAAAGGCTATCGGTCAAAACGAGCAGATATTAGAGTTTTCTAAGAAATCTCCTTATGCAATAAATTACCTAAAAAGCGGTAATGAAACAGTCGATACTACAATAGCACAATATATGGACGCTAAAAAGGATGCATTTTTAATAGATGCCGATTCACAAGAGAATAAAGGTAACGCTTTGTTTATAGATTATGCTTGTTATAAAGCTGCCGATAATTTAATAGGTGTTGTTGTAAAGACCGAGCAAAAAACAAAAGACGGCGCCCTTATAGGCATAGAACATAAAACCTTTAACTTTAATTTAAATAACGGAACAGAAATTACTAACGAACTTTTAAGCACAAAGCTTCGCAACAAAATGTCAAGATACTTAAACCGCTACAGTGAAGATAAACTTGGCGGCGAAATGACATTTGATTTAGACAGTAAAGAAATTTCTAATGCTATACTTTCTGACAATGGCTTACTTGTACATATAAATAATTTTAAAAATAAGGTTAGCATTCCGTATTCCGAAGTTGCAAGACAAATAAGTAGTGACCTTAGAGAAAATTTAAGCATAACCACTGTTAATGGCCAAATTATTAGAGATATTGACCCCACAAAGCCCATGGTAGCTCTTACCTTTGATGATGGCCCGAGTGCTAAATATACAGATAAAATTTTAGACATTTTAGAAGATTACGATAGTGTAGCAACATTCTTTGAGGTTGCAACTAATCTAAAATATGCGCCCGATGCACTTCGTAGGGCAGAGCAACTTGGTTGCGAAATTGGTAGTCATACCACAACACATGCCAATTTGTCTAAACTAGATGCCGCAGGTATAAAGGCTGAGCTTTCTAAAACCAATGCCGAATTTGAGAGAGTGCTTGGCCACAAGCCAACACTTTTACGTCCGCCTTATGGTGCTTGCAATGATACCGTTAAGCAAAACTGTGATCAGTACCTTATAGGATGGTCGGTAGATACATTAGACTGGCAAAGCCGCGATGCTAATAAGGTTATAAATGCTGTACAGCGTGAAGACAATTTAAACGGTGATGTTATTTTAATGCATTCGCTTTATGAGTCTACCGTACAGGCAACCGAAAAGTTAGTGCCGTGGCTTATAAGCGAGGGCTATCAGCTTGTAACAGTAAGTGAACTTATAGAGTATGGCTACGACAGTGACCTTACTCTTGGAAAATATTATAGCTACAACTTCTTTACGGGAATTGAATAAACAAAACATAAACAAAAGCCTGGGTAACCAATTGGTTGCCTAGGCTTTAATTTTAACTAGTCTTTAAAAATGTTTTTTAATTTTTCAAAGAATGATGAGTTTTTGTTATAGTTTTTGTCGTCAGATATTTCACCAAACTGTTTTAAAAGTTCTTTTTGTTTTGAATTTAAATGCTTGGGAACTTCGACTACAATTTTAACGTATTGATCGCCACGTCCCGAATAGTTAAGACGTTGAATACCTTTGTTGCGCAGTTTAAACTCATCGCCGGGTTGTGTACCTTCGTGAATGGTGAATTTAACCTTGCCGTCTAGTGTTGGAACGGTTATTTCATCACCTAAAGCCGCTTGTGTAAAGGTAATTGGGATTTCACAGTAAACGTCAAAACCGTCACGCTCAAAAATTGGATGGGGACGTACCGATACATTTATTCTTAAATCTCCCGAAGGTCCGCCGTTAACACCTGCATCGCCGCCACCACGAAGATTAATAATCTGGCCATCATCTATACCTGCGGGAACGTCAATTTTTTGTTCACGGCTTTTTCTTATTCTGCCTTTGCCTGCACAGGTCTTACAGGGGTTATCTATTATTTTACCGCTGCCTCTACAACTGTCACAAACCTTTTGGGTCTGCATTGCGCCAAATGGTGTGCGCTGTGTAACATTAACTCTACCAGAGCCATGACAAACAGGACATGTTTTTGGAGTAGTTCCTTTTTCGGCACCGCTGCCATTACAGTCTGGGCAGTTTTCTATTTTGGTAACATTTATGGTTTTACTGCAACCCTTTGCGGCTTCTTCAAATGATAAATTAATTGTAGCCGATGTATCGTTACCGCGTCTTGGAGCGTTGGGGTTGCTTCTGGCACCGCCACCAAAGCCACCAAAGCCACCGCCAAAGAATTGGCCGAAAATATCACCTAAATCACCAAAATCAAACCCGCCGGCTCCTGCACCGCCTGCGCCAAAATTCGGGTCAACACCCGCATGGCCAAATTGGTCGTAGCGAGCCTTTTTATTTGCGTCAGATAGCACCTCGTAAGCCTCGTTAACCTCTTTAAAGTTTTTCTCAGCTTCTGCATTACCGGGGTTTAGGTCTGGGTGATATTTTTTAGCTGCTTTTCTGTATGCTTTTTTTATTTCATCATCACTTGCACTGCGGTCAATACCCAGCACTTCGTAATAGTCTTTTTTCTGTTCTGACACCAATAGCACTCCTTAAAATTAAGGTGTATGTAAAATACTTTTTGGGGCGGCACTGCCGCCCCGTATTAAACTTAATTAGTTGTTTTTGTTATCGTCTACATCAGTGTAATCGGCTTCGTAAACGTTAGGATCTGCATTTGCACCGTTAGCATCTGCGCCACCTGCGGCTTGCTGTGCTTCGGCTGCTGCTTTATAAACCTTTTCAGATATTGCATAAAGCTTCTTTTGTAGCTCTTCTTGCTTTGCCTTAATGTCTTCAACATCGGTACCCTTTAAGGACTCTTTTAGTGCATCGCAAGCTGCGGTAATATCTTTCTTTTCGTCTTCTGTAATCTTATCGCCAAACTCAGAAAGTGTTTTCTCTGTTTGGTAAACCATTTGGTCTGCACCGTTACGGGTGTCAACTTCTTCTTTACGCTTTTTGTCTTCGGCAGCATACTGCTCGGCATCTTTAACAGCTTTGTCAATATCTTCCTTAGACATATTGGTGCTTGAAGTAATTGTTATAGACTGCTCTTTGCCTGTACCAAGGTCCTTTGCCGATACGTGTACAATGCCGTTGGCGTCAATGTCAAATGTAACTTCAATCTGAGGAATACCACGAGGAGCGGGTGCAATACCGTCTAGTTTAAATACGCCTAAAGTTTTGTTGTCTTTAGCAAATTCTCTTTCGCCCTGTAAAACGTGAACTTCAACAGAAGTCTGGCCATCTGCAGCGGTAGAGAATATCTGGCTTTTCTTAGCGGGGATTGTTGTGTTGCGGTCGATAACCTTTGTGCTAATGCCGCCCATTGTTTCTATACCAAGAGAGAGGGGAGTAACGTCTAAGAGTAATAGGCCCTTAACGTCACCGCCTAAAACACCGCCTTGAATTGCGGCGCCAATAGCAACACATTCATCGGGGTTAATGCCCTTAAAGGGTTCGCGGCCAATAAAGTTCTTAACTGCTTCTTGTACAGAAGGAATACGGCTTGAGCCACCTACCATAAGAACCTTGTTGATTTCAGATGTGTTAAGGCCAGAGTCGGCTAATGCCTGCTTTACGGGGCCCATTGTAGCTTCTACAAGATCAGCAGTAAGTTCGTTGAACTTTGCGCGTGTAAGATTTGCTTCAAAGTGCTTAGGACCGTTAGCGTCTGCGGTAATAAAGGGAAGATTAATGTCGGTAGCGGTCATACCTGAAAGGTCAATTTTAGCCTTTTCTGCAGCTTCTTTAATACGTTGCATTGCCATTTTGTCGTTAGATAAATCTATGCCGTTTTCGTTTTTAAAGGCATCAACTATCCACTTCATAATTCTTTCGTCGAAGTCGTCGCCGCCCAAACGGTTGTTACCTGCAGTTGCTAGAACTTCTTGAACGCCGTCGCCCATTTCTATAATAGATACGTCGAATGTACCGCCGCCAAGGTCGTAAACCATAACCTTTTGGTCATCTTCCTTGTCTATGCTATATGCTAAAGCAGCAGCGGTGGGCTCGTTGATAATTCTCTTAACCTCTAAGCCTGCAATTTTACCTGCATCCTTGGTAGCCTGACGCTGAGCATCGGTGAAGTATGCGGGAACTGTGATAACTGCCTCAGAAACTGTTGTGCCGAGGTAGCTTTCTGCATCAGCTTTGAGCTTAGAAAGAATGATAGCAGAAATTTCTTGAGGGGTGTAGTTCTTTTCATCAATAGCAACGCTGTAAGCGGTACCCATTTCACGTTTAATAGAGCTGATTGTGCGGTCGGGATTGGTGATAGCCTGACGCTTTGCAACCTGACCTACCATACGCTCACCGGTTTTTGAAAATGCTACAACAGAAGGGGTTGTTCTGCCGCCTTCAGCGTTAGCAATAACAACTGCTTCGCCGCCTTCCATAACGGCAACGCAAGAGTTTGTGGTACCTAAGTCAATACCAATAATTTTTCCCATGATTTTTTCCTCCAAAATCAGTTTTTATATTTTATAATTATTTTTAGCACAATTAACTATTTTAATAGCGGATTGTGTAATTAACTAGTTTGCAACCTGCACCATTGCGGGTCGGATAACGGTGTCACCAAGCTTGTATCCTTGTTGAAGCACCATAACAATTTCGTTTTCGCCCTTTTCGGGGTCATCAATATGCATAACAGCCTCGTGAATTTCGGGGTCAAAGGTATCGCCAAC
>JAZQEI010000017.1:0-5845 GCA_045538935.1 Acutalibacteraceae bacterium | reverse complement strand
AAGTGTACCCTTTGTTACGGATACTGCAGATGTATCGCCGTAGAAGTTACCGTCTACGATTGTAAGAACTGCATCTTCAACGTCTGCGTTGCCTACGATAAATGCGTATGCACCTGCGCCGCGACCGTCGATTGTACCGTTCTTAACTGTTACGTCACCAAGAACGCGGAACATCGGAACGAATTCTGCGCCGCCCTTAGCGGATACTGTATGACCGCCAAGGTCAAGAACGATGTCCTTGGTGATTACTACTGTTGCATCTAACTCAACGTCACGGATAAGTGTTATAGTTGCGCCGTCTGCATAGTCAACAGCTTCTTGTAATGTCTTGAAGCCTGCTTTGCCTACCATAGCTACAATAATTTCTGTGTTTTCTGCGCCGACAGTTCCGTTAAATGTTATAGAACCTGTAGTAGAGAATAACGCAGATGCTGCAGAATTGTCATATACTACCATTTCACCGCCGTTTACTACAACGTGTGAGTTAGCAGCTGTATCGCCTACGGTTATTGCACCATAGGATTCTGTGTTTGATACATCGTTACAGGTGATTACAGAATCGGTAACTGTTATGTTAACATTTTCTGCTGCAACGTTAAGTGCACTAAGACCTGTTAATTTAGAGTTGTTAATTGTAACGGTTGCGCCTGCTGCAGAAGATACATTGAATGCATAGTTACCTGCAACGAGGTTTACGTTATCGAGTGTTAGGTTTACAGGATATGTCATAGCGTTAATAGCACGCTCGCCTGTGGTTTCAACAGTAACGTTCTTAATTGTAACGTCGCCGTCTACCTTAACCTGAATTACGCGTACGTTTGCATATGAAGCATTGCCTACATATGTAATCTTTTTGCCGTTACCATTAATGGTAATAGCCTTTTCGATGTAAAGTGTATTCTCAAGCTCTACATCAGCATTAAGAACGATTTCTTCGCCATCGTTAGCAGCTTCATAAGCTTCTTCAAGTGTTGCATAGTTGGTATCACCAACAGTTGCCTCGCCGGAAAGCTTAGCAACAACTTCTTGAGCAACTAATACTTCGCCGCAAACTTCGCAGTGCTTACCTTCGGTTAAACCGGTAGAGTTAAGTGTAGGTGCAACTGCTGCATCAATTACTTCGGTGTGACCTAAAGCATCAACTACTTCTTGAGCTACTAAAACTTCGCCGCAAACTTCGCAGTGTTTGCCTTCTGTTAAACCAGTGTTTACACAGTCAGGTGCTACTGCTGCATCAATTACTTCGGTGTGACCTAAAGCATCAACTACTTCTTGGGCTACTAAAACTTCGCCGCAAACTTCGCAGTGTTTGCCTTCGGTTAAACCAGTGTTTACACAGTCAGGTGCTACTGCTGCATCGATTACTTCGTCGTGACCTAAAGCGTCAACTACTTCTTGTGCAACTAATACTTCGCCGCAAACAGAGCAATGCTTACCTTCTGTTAAACCGCTGTTTAGACAGTCAGCTGCAACTGCTGCGTCGATTACTTCTGTGTGGCCTAATGCGTCAACATAATCTGCTACATAGCTGTGGCCGCAAACGGAGCAAGTATAGGTTGTATAACCTTGATTTTCGCAGTCAGGTGCGGTAACTTCTGTGGTGTAGCTGTGGCCTAATGCATCAGTTTGGTCTGCTACGTAAGTTTCACCGCAAGCAGAACATGTGTATGTTGTGTAACCGCCGTTTACACAGTCAGGTGCGGTAACATCTGCGGTGTAGTTATGAGAGCCGGTTGCTGCAATAACTTCGGTGTATGTGTCGCCGCAGTTAGAGCAAACGTATGTCATTTCGCCGTCTTCTGTGCAAGAAGGAGCCTTAGTTTCGGTGCCAACATAAGCGTGGCCTAAAGCTGCGTTAAGCTCAGCGCCGCATACTGTACAAACCTGTGCATTATCACAGTCTGCCTCTGCGCCTGGTGTATGGCCTAATGCATCTACCACTTCTTGTGCTACCAAAACTTCGCCACAAGCAGCGCAGTGCTTACCTTCGGTTAGACCTGTAGTTGTACATGTAGCTGCAACAGCTGCATCTTTAACTGTGGTATACGTATGGTTTAGAGCGCTTAATGTGTAGTTAAGTTCGTTACCACAATAGCAAACGCTTGTATAAGAACCACCGTTATAGCAGTCTGGATGTGTTATATCGGTTAAGATGTCGGTGTAAATATGACTATGAGTTGTTACGCCAAGATTTGCAACAAATTCTTCTACGTTTCTAACAACCATAAGGTCATCCATAATATATGTTTTGCCTTGGTTTGCAGCAACGCTTGCCTGGTGCCAGGTAGCAGCCTGAATAACAAGCTTATCTGTTGTAAAGTCTGCATCGGTAACAGGTGTTGTTTTATCTACTACTATGCCACCGGCGCTCTTAAGGTGATGTCTATAACCGCTATCGTTAATTATAGCAATTACATAACCCTTTGCATTAGCGTGTAATTGATAATAACCATATTCCCAAGGATCAAAGTATAGGTTGCTTACTTCTTTAGTTTCAGCATCAACAAAATAGAAGTTAGTAACTATTGAAGCGTAACCTTTATTTAACAAACCCTGTGTTAGGCGTTTGCCTGCAGCGGTTTGAATGTCGTTGAATGTGAAAGGAGTATCAGCTGTTTCAACATAGAAAGCAATAGCTTCGTAATCTTTAAAGTTTGTTTCGGGGATAGTGATGGTCATTTGTTTACTTTGAGCGGTGTTATAAGCAAGGGCCGAGCCATCGTTTGCTTCAACAATAGTTGCGTTGGGGAAGGTAGAAACTACTGTATTAATGTCGTCAAAGTCGTTAAGAACTATGTGGTCAGGTAGCTTATAGCAAGCAGGTTTGCCTACGTAAACTAAAGCATCTGCTGCATAACCTAATACCTGAACGCCAAATTCCTTATTCTTTACGCCGTTAATAGTAACTGCGCCGTCTACAACTTCCTTGCTATCTATAAGGGTAGCTGTTTCATCATAAACGTTAACAACAACCTTGTCTGCGCCGTCAACTGCGGGAACTGTAACTGTTGCTGTGTCGCCGTTTACTGCAATTGTGGGTGCAACTGCGTCATCAGCGTAACCGGGGTTAACGCCAATATCAGTAAGATATTCTGCAGGGTTTGCAAGGAATGCAGCCTTATCGGTAACGAAACCTAAGCTATCAACAACAAAGCTCTTGCCTTTGTCGTCAGCATTAACGGCTACCCAAGGTGAACGTTCAATTTCGAAGTGGTCAATGTTTGCAAAATCAAATCCAAGTGGAACACGATTAGTTACAAGTTCTATAAGGTAATAGTAATTCTTACCTGCTATAGTTTGCATACCGTTATCATTACTCCAGTTATTGCGCGATAAAACTGTGCCTGTTACAGGGTCAATAACATTCGTATAAGTAGTTATGCTTTTATGTCCAACAATCGGATAAGTTGTGCCGTCTTTAGCCACTGCATTAATTCTTATATAATTTACACCTGTAAGTTCACTATTGTCAATAGCAATAAGTACGCCCTCGGCTCCCTTTAAAGCGTCTGCTGCTAATTTATTTGTGATGCTTATTTTTGTGCTTGTGTTAAGGCCGTTAACCTTAACAGCGTTGCCACCCATAGTATTTTTTACTTTTTCTACTGTGGCGTTTTTCATAGCGCTGTAGGTTGTTTTATCACTAAGGTCGTTAAATACGCCAATAATGTGGCCCTCTACGCCAACACTTGTGTAACCGCCAATAACATGCTTGTTGTGCTTTGCAACAACCTGTACCATTAAATCGTCACCTGGGTTAAGTTTTAAGGTACAAGAAGTTTCGGCTGTGTTTACGGTTGTTTTATTTACGCCGTTGTAAATAACTACGTCGTAATTATTAGAGCCGTTAACTTTGTATGCAATATCGTCCCCATTATCATCCTTAAGAACTATCTCACTGGCAACTGCTTCCCAAGTGATTGTAGCGGTTGCTTTGTTAATGCTGCTATATTCAACTGTGGGTGCACTAAATTTTTCAGGAAGTTTGTCGGTAGCCGAATTAGAAACGGTTAATGCAAAAGTTTCAATATCTTTAACAGCCATAAGGTTGTCGATATACAACGGTTTATTTGCATATTCAGCCTTAGGGTTGTCGTGCCAACCTTTGGTAACCATTTTAATGCCTGTTGTTGTATAAACAGATGCATCTAAGCCCTTAGGAATTGTTACAACTATGTATCCGTCAAAGTTTGCAGGAAGACGCCAATAGTTGTTTTCAGCAGAGGCAGCACGGGTTACAGTGCCGTCAAGATCCATGCAATATATCGTTACGTCACTCTTTAAAATGCTTGTAATATTTGTGCCTGCAGCATTTTGGAAGTTTGTAAAGGTATAGAAATTATCAGATGATAATTTTGCATAGAAAGCAAATGCTTCGTACTGACTTAAATCGGTCTCTGCAAAAGGAATTAACATGCTTGCGTTGGCCGTAGTTTTAAGTGCAAGACCATTGCCGCCCACACCAATGTCATATGGTCTGGTTCTATTAAATGTAGAAGTAATACCTGTTACATCACTAAAGTCATTAAGCATAACTGCGTTTTCTGCAGAGAGCTTTGCAGACTCTGCAGCGATAAACTCATCAATATTCATAACAGCAGTTACGCTATCAAGATAAACGGGCTTGCCGCAAGTCTCGGCATTCGGAGATTTGCCTGGTGTAGCGTTTCTAGAGAATGCAAATTCAACAACGTCAGAAAGGTTTGCATTATTTGCTATAGGAGCAATAATCCAACCCTTAAAGCCTGCAATGTTAACGCCAACAAAGGTATCGTTATAGAAGTTTATTTCTTCCCTTACGTTACCGTTGTTGTCAACTAGGTAAACCTTGTCGTTATTGGCACCAACGCCAAAAAGGTTTGTACCTGCAGCGTTGTTAAGCTCAGCCATTTGCCAGTACTCTGTACCGGAAGTCTGAGAAAAGTCTACCCAAAGCGCAATAGCCTGTGCGCCGTCAATAGACTCTCCTTCCGGAATAGTAAGCTGGAACGCAAAGGTAGCCCAGTCATTCCAGTTAGTTCTACCATAGTACTTAGCTGTTATGTAGCTGTCGGTAGGGGTATAACCAAATGTGCTACCAACACTCATAGCACTTAAGCTCTCGTAATCTCGGTAAGATACCGTTTCTGTATTATCAGCTGCGTTTAGCACAACTGTTTTGGCAGTCGGTATTACCGAATCTAGCGCAAATGCGCTCATGGTTGTAGGAATGCAACTAAACACCATTAGTACAGCCAATACAACCGATAAAAGTTTTGCCAACTTTTTCATAAATACTCTCCTTTTTAAATTTATTGAATGACTCACACCAAGAGTCAATATTGGCAATTTAATTTTACCACAAAATACACAAAAAGCAAGAAAAAAATTGAGAAATTTATCTACATTATTAACATTTTCCACTATTTTTTCGATTTATTCTGTTAAAATTTTTATTTTTTGGGTTAAAATATACAATTATTTTGAGGCCATTTTGTGCATTTTTGATTTTAAAATGCTATGCTTTGTGCAATAAAAACAAAAAATTATTAAAAGTTCTTACAAATTAACATATAAAAAAACACCCCTTAGAGACTGTGCTCTAAGGGGTGCTTATTAGTTATTTAAGACTTTCTGTCTTAATATCTGCTACTACTTATTCAGCAGGAACATACTCACCTAAAGAAACGAGTGTTTCTTTAACTATCTTAGCAGATTTTGAATGTAGATGCTCTGCTACATATGTGCCTTCATAGTAGTAGATTGTTGCAGATGTATCGTAGGTTAAACCACCGCTTAGTCTTGTTATAGATGCAGGTAGTGTTACTTCTTCGAGTGCTCCGCAGTTTGCGAATACGTAGCTTGA
>JAZQEI010000016.1:0-47084 GCA_045538935.1 Acutalibacteraceae bacterium | reverse complement strand
CTCGGAGACGCAGTCGGAGAGCCGAGATTAGCAGGGCATAATACCCCGCGTCAAAGAAGAATCAGTAAGAAATGGAAGTTCGTACACACCTTTGACAGTGGGTGTATTATGCCCTGCGGACTTTCCTTTTAAGAGCCATATAGGTTAATGATAGATTTATTATAGATATCATTAAATGACGATAGTTTGTATTTATAATGTTACTGAATATGGCTCTTGTATGATTGATGATGTACTTTTCGATATGCTCTATGACAATAGTTTTGAAATGATATTTTGAAATTACTTTCATTCCCTCAAAAAAGGATTGTGCTGACCATCCGTTTGAGATTACTTACTTTTCGATATCAGGTCAGCACAATCTCTGAAAGCAATTTTCTATGCTTTACGTTTTGAAATGATATATGACTTTCATTTGCAAATGAGCAGGGCAAAATTTTCGTCCACAAAATTATTTTCGTCACAAGACCCTAAAAGATTTTATTGACGAAAATGCCCCGCAGAAGCGGGGCAAAAATTACAAGCCAATTGGATAATCTCCGTATCCCATACAACAGGAAATGCCTCCCAGCGAAAAGCGTTGCATTTCAATTGTTGCTAAAAGAATGCAAATACATGTATGGTACATACTGTTGATATCATAGGTAAAGCCTAAAGATTTGTGTTTGGATTTCTTTTCAACAACAATTTCTACAGCAATTAATTCATCAAGAGCTTTTCTTAAAACATCTTCATCAAAGCATAATTTTTCTTGTAGTTCTCCAAGGCTAATATCACTCATGGATATTATACCAAGACAAACATTAAGATTGTTCTTGTCTGAAAGGACGGGCAATACCTTCTGAGCAAATTCCACTGTGTCTTGATTAATGCTTTCAAAAAAGTCTCTTGTAATAATTGCACCATAACCTTTGCCTGACAACAATGATAAGCCATTTTCATTAGATAAGTGAAGCGGTTCATCATACATGATGGGAGTTCTATTTTTATTATTCCATCTACTTATGCCGTGATGAGCATACGCAAAAATTGTTAGAGCTTCTTTGTACGACTCTTTACTTTGTTGAGAATGCTCTGCTACCTTATCCCAAATCTTATTATAAATATCGTTGTAAGCGTATTCCTCACCATAGAAAAGATAATCAATACTGGTTTCAAAGTATTCTGCAATAAGAGGAAGTGTTTGCGTGTCGGGCTGAGATGTATTCGTCTCCCATTTTGAAACAGCTTGTGGAGAGATATTAAGCGCAACAGCTAACTGTTCTTGTGTAATGCCTTTTTTCTTTCTTAAATCAGTAATGTTCTTAGAAATGTTAATTTCTTTCATAATGTTTGTTCCTTTCAACATACTTGCCGTGCGCGCTTCGACTGTAATTACATTGTATATGTAATACAGTTTGTTATCAACAACTTGTTTAGATACAAACTCAACCACCAGTTGTCAATTTTTAGCAAAAACTATTATCAGTTGTTTTTATTATATCATATTATCGTAAACAATTCACTTATTATTACTATTTTCGTACACAGCTTTTTACGCAAGGCTTGGTCCCTATTCTTGCGTTGAAATAAAATTTTTGAAGAAAGGAGACGGTTTGCTATGTCAGATTCTAATGATATTACAGTATTAAATCCGGGTTTGTATAAAAACTTGTTGGCACAAGTCGAGTCCATCTATAAGCACAGCAATGAACTTAGTTTTAAAACACGAGCACGGTATTTTGAAGCAACAAAAAGGTTCTGTAAGTTTTTAGCCGATAATTTTCGTCTGCAAAACTTTAAGAACGTGGAAGATCGGCACTTCAAAGCCTATGTTGAGCATCTAAAAGAAAACAACTCTGCCGCAACTATTCTATCCGATCTGTCAGGCATACGGTATTTCCACAGAAAATCCGGTAGTAAGAACAGGCTATCCCCTAATAGCAAGTTAAATCTGCCCAAACGAGCGACAGGTGTAAAAGACCATTCGCTATTAGATAAAGAACTTGTCCGTATTCGACAGGTGGCCATCGAAAAAGGCCGACAGGATGCGGTAATTGCGATAGACTTTTCCAGTGAATTTGGTCTACGGCTTGAAGAAATCTGCACGCTAAGAGTTGAATACCTTATGTCTGCATTAAAAACAGGTCAGCTCGTCATAAAAGGCAAAGGCGGTCAGACAAGAGCCATTGATTTAAGCGCAAAGCAACGCGGTATTATTACCGATAATTTGAACTATGCCAGGTGTTCAGGTCGATACCCACGAGATTATTTAATCTCAGGTAGTGAAAAGGGCGGCGTACAGCGAGAAAAGCGCTCTTTACAGAACTGGATGAGTTATAACAGAAAATACTTTATGGTAGAAAACCGTGAGGATTTGAGTGAAGACGGTAAAAAGAAAAGAACTGAAACAATCTCTTGGCACAGTCTGAGACACACCTATGCACAAAGAACCTACGCCGAAGCGTTGCAAGAAAGACCACGCAGAGCACGAAAGATTGTAAGCGAAAACTTAGGTCACCACAGGACCGAAGTGACAAGAATTTACTTGGCTGATAAGCCGAAGAAAAAGTAATCTATTAATTAAAATGATGAAGGAAGAATTTAATTTGACTACAATATCCTGCTGACGAAAATCCGTAGGTTTGATATATAGGGACAATCAAAGGAAGTAAAGGAAAAACAAATTTAACAGAGTCCAAACTTGTAGGTTGCCCGCCTGCAAGTATACATATCTTACATACCTTGCAAAACTCAGTGGCAAGGACATAAAGGAGAAGTTGAAATTGAGATTGAGATATGTAGAAAGGAAATCGTATGATGTATTTTTGTATGCATCATCTGATTTGGGCAACTTTCATAAATACACATAGGAATAGCGGACAACACCTCGCGCATATAGTTTATGCACATAGGAGGTGCTCGTTATGAAGACATTTGCACCGATTAACGTTATTGTCCACTATCCCACAACGGAAGAGGGATGGCGCGAATTAAGACGGCGTGTAGCCGGTGTTCACGCCGATGGAGTACTTAATAGCATTTCTAAGTTAGATTGCCCAATCAGAGAAAAGGAAAGACTGCTTAATGCGATTATAAAAGATACAAAAGAACAGATTAAAGCCGAACAGAAAAAGTAGTCTGAAACAAGTTGACCGCCTCACATTTTTTGTGAGGCGGCCGTCCATTAAACTGTGATACGATCCTTGAAATATTTCTCCCAAGATTTAAGACTGATTTGTTTTCTCTCACTTTCCCATAAGCGAATCATACTGGTATTTACACCTAAAAGCCTTGTCCACTGCGAATTTTTATTGACAAAGTATAAATTTTTCGCTATAATATTTAGACAGTATCGGGGATAACCGATTGGGCTTTTAGGTTTTGGAGTGTTGAAACTGTGGGAGAAACAAAAATTAAAAAGAAACTCCGTATTGATTTTAAGCAATTTTTCTCCTCCGCGGGTTTGTGGATGTTTGGAATTTTGTTAAATTTGCTGCCATTAGTCTACAAGGTGTGGAATGTATGGCTCTCAACGAACGATGAAATTGATTGGCTTCTATTGTTTTGGAGTGACATAGATTTTTTGTGCATAAATTTTAGTGTCGCATTTTTGCTGTTTTTGGAATTGTTTTTTATTAAAAGTGACAAGAAGACTACTATGCACATTCTGGGAGGCATTCTCATTTTTGTGACGCTCTTGCTGATTATAGCGTATACTGTAGCGAGTTTCAGCCCAGGTTGGAGTACACACGTGTCTGCGGAATTTATGAAATCTGTCAATTTTTACACTTTATTATTGATAGTTGTTCTGGGCATAATATATTTTGTGATTTCGGCTGCACAAATTAGAAAAGAGGTAGTAAATTAATGATTGATTATGTTTTGTTGTTATTCCCAATAGTACTGATTTTAGGTGGTTTAGTTTTCCTATTAGCGCAATTGTTTAAAATGCTTTTCTGTAATGCAAGTTCAATCAAAGACAATTCTTATGATTGCTTAAATGGAGATCCTAATAGAATAAAAGAGGTCTCAATGAAGTATGGTCATCGTATCAGAGGTTCGGTTAGATTAAGTCAAGGAAGAATCAAGTCCTTAGAAGAAATGCAAAACAAAGAAAAAAATATAGTTTTCCCTTGATTTCTGGAGATGAGTTTTACGATGAAAGAATTTTTAAAAGATTTTTGGGCGAATTACAGTTATATTCACAACACGACAAAAACTTTATATATATTGTCAGAAGAATATGACGATGAATTGAGTTCATTTATTCAACCGATTAAAGAGCAAAAAGACTCGTTAGAGCATATTGTACGAGCTTATTCTCGATACGCTAGTGTGGAGGACTCAATTAGCAAAGAAGATGAGAAATATATAACTCAAAATCTCGACAAAGCAATGGGACATACATTTAGATCCTTTTTTGATTGTGCGGATGTATTAAGCATAGTATTAAGAGAAAAGTTGAGTGTTGAGTTATCACGTTTTACTTATTCAAAAATTGTTGTTGCGTGGCCTGCGTACGAGGAGTATAGGAAAGTCTTAGTAGAAATGCCAGAGCGTGTTGCAAAACTACGAACCAACAAAGATGTTGCTAGTGGTAAAGAAGCAATCGTTAATATGGTAAAAGAATACAAAGAGAATATTGATGAACTTTTCAAAATATATAACACGTTTATGAAGGAAATATATCCAATATTGAATAAATAATGTTTATTCAAGGAGACCGTTGTGAATCTTGTTCTCCTTTCATTTTAAAGTAATTATTTGTTTTTTAGAAGTGCGCCTGCAATATTGTGAGCGCACTTTTTTGTATATAAAAGCTGAACAGAAAAAGTAGTCTGAAAAAAGTGACCGCCTCACAAAAAAATGTGAGGCGGTCGTCCGTTAAACAGTGATACGATCCTTGAAATATTTTTCCCAAGATTTGAGACTAATTTGCTTTCGTTCACTTTCCCAAAGCCTAATCATATTGGCATCCACGCCAACGAGCCTTGCAAACGGTCTTTTGCCGAGATTAAGGCTTTCTCGGTGCTCTCGTATTAGTTTGCCTTGTCCGACTGCTATAAAGCGGTTATAATCATCAAGAAGGTCATATACAGGGATATTATAGAGTTTTGAAAGCTTGTCCGCTACAGTTTTATCAAAGCCGTTATGGTTGCCTGTTTCAAGATTTATGTATGTGCTGCGAGCAATGCCAACAATCTGCGCCACTTCTTTTTGCATAAGACCGAGCTTGTGTCGGCAAAAGCGTAAGCGGTCGGGGATGTTATCAATATCCTCGTAAGAATGATATTGCTTGTTAAATAACTGTGCTTCGAGCAGTTTTCTTGGAGCCATAAGTCTAAAGCTGAGAACAAACAAGGGAGAATGTTTTGTTTCACCGTTTTCGGTGTGCGACATTATATACATATTTTCTGCAGTTTGTTCGGTAATTCTCCAGCGGGGAGTTCTTTTCGTAACCAAAAACTCATTTGTGAGAGGGTTGCATTTTCAATACATCTGGCAGCATATGTTGCAAGCTTTATTCCCTTCCCTGACTTATATGTAGAAACAGCCTTTATTAATCCAATAGTACCTATAGAAATTAAATCGTCTTGCTCAGATGGAGTACTGTAATATTTCTTTACTATGTGAGCAACAAGCCTCAAATTGTGTTCTATAAGCTTGTTGCGTGCATTCATATCACCTTGCTCATATTTTGTAATAAGTTCTTGCTCTTTTTTTGCACTTAATGCCGGTGGAAACGAACCAGTATTATTAACATGTAATGCTAAAAAAATAATATCTGAAAAAATTTTACCGAGTAGTATTCCAAACATAAACACACAACCCCTTTGCAGTATGTTAAATGTTTATGTTTATATTATAAGCTTTTTGCAAGTCCAACAAAACAAAATCCGCCAAGTTTTTAACTTAGCGGATTTGATTAACTATTTTTTACAAGCTATTGCTCTTTTTGCAAGTTCAACAATATTGGGCGCTCTAAGACCAAAAACATCTAACAGTTCGTTTGCCGGACCCGAGTAGCCAAATGTATCGTTAACACCCAGACGAAGTACCGGCACCGGATATTCTTCGCAAACAACCTCTGAAACTGCGCTGCCAAGACCACCAATAATCGAATGTTCTTCAGCAGTGACAATTACACCAGTTTCTTTAGCCGCCTTAACAATAATATCACGATCAATAGGCTTAATAGTGGGCATATTTATAATTCTGGCATTTATGCCTTCATTCTTTAAAATTTCATAAGCCTTTAAAGCTTCATCTACCATAAGTCCCGTTGCTATAACGGTAACATCATTTCCGCCTTTTAGTTCTACACCCTTACCGATTTCAAACTTATAATCGTCACCAAACACTACCGGAACAGCCAAGCGGCCAAAACGGATATACACAGGACCATCATGCTTAAACGCGGCATAAACAGCGGCTTTAGCTTCTGTATCATCTGCGGGGTTAATAACTGTCATTCCCGGAATTGTGCGCATTAAAGCTAAATCTTCAAGGCACTGGTGTGTTGCGCCGTCTTCACCAACCGAAATACCTGCATGAGTTGCACCGATTATTACATTAAGATGCGGATAGCCAACCGAGTTTCTTACCTGTTCAAAAGCTCTTCCTGCAGCAAACATTGCAAATGAGCTAACAACAACGCGCTTGCCTGTTGCAGCAATACCTGCAGCAATGCTTACCATATTTTGCTCGGCAATTCCGCAGTTGTAAAAACGCTCGGGAAATTGTTTTTTAAATATTCCTGTTTTTGTAGCTGCCGAAAGATCGGCATCCATTACTATAAAATCTTCATTTGTCTTTGCAAGTTCAGCCAAAGCATTACCAAAAGACTCGCGGGTTGCAATTTTTTTAATCTCAGACATATTCTCTACTCCTTACATTAATGTTGCAAGCTTAGCCTTTAATTCAGCAATAGCTTGCGTGTGTTGTTCATCGTTAGGCGCAGAGCCGTGCCAACCTACTGCATTTTCCATAAATGATACATCTTTACCCTTTATAGTCTTTGCAATAATTGCACAAGGTTTGTCTGTTACCGTTTCTGCCTCGTTTAAAGCGTTTTCAATTTGATCAAAATCGTGACCGTCAATAGTAATAACGTGCCAACCAAAAGCCTCGAACTTTTTATCAATAGGCGCAGGAGAGTTAACCTCTTCAACGGTACCGTCAATTTGTAGATTATTGTAATCTACAAATGCGGTAAGATTATCGAGTTTTTTATTGCCGGCAAACATTGCGGCTTCCCAAACTTGACCTTCTTCAATCTCACCGTCACCAAGAATTGTATAAACTTTATAGTTATCGCCAAAATGCTTGGAAGATAATGCCATACCTACTGCGGCAGATATTCCTTGGCCTAAAGAACCCGAAGACATATCTATACCAGGTATATGCTTCATATCGGGATGGCCTTGTAAGATAGAACCTATATGACGTAGTGTAGTTAATAACTCAACATCGAAAAAGCCTCTGTGTGCTAACACTGAATAAAGTGCAGGTGCAGCATGACCCTTAGATAACACTAATCTGTCGCGGTCAGGCTTCTTAGGATTAGCTGGGTCAATATTCATCTTTTCGAAATATAAATAGGTTAGAATTTCTGCTATAGATAGTGATCCACCGGGGTGACCTGATTTTGCAGCGTGCACTGAATCTATAATTCCGATTCTAACCTTACATGCGGTTTGTTCTAACATTTTTTTGGTTTGTTCGTTCATTAACTACACCCTTCCTTTTTTCTCGGTACAAGTATTCAATAAAATCGCCAACCGCACCGTCCTTGCAATCTACGGTTATGTAGTCAGCAATATTTTTTATATCTTCCGGAGCATTACCTGTAGCGGCACCTATATCTGCTTTGATTATCATAGATAAATCGTTATAATAATCGCCAATACAAAAAATACTCTTTATTTTTTTACCGAATATTTTTCGGTACTCATCTAAAGCACTACCTTTGTTTGCATTTTTTGGCAAAACCTCTACGTAATAAAAACGTTGTCCGGCAAAGCAAGCGCTTGTTCTAATAAAATCACAATGTTCTGTTACGGTATTTTTAAGAATACTGCACAAAGCATCTATACTATCTTCATTCTCAAACAAATACATAACCTTGTTCCAATTTTGATTCTTTATGGAATCAAAATCACTTTCAAACAGATCAAGATGCTCGTAAATTCTATGCACCTCTGATTCATATGTTTTGCGAAGATTATACATTTTATCCTCGGTATGAATGTCTATACCAACATTTGAAAACAAAGGGTTATCCATTATTGTTTTAACATGACTTTTTACATCGTTACTTATAGTAGAACTAAATAACACCTTTGATTCATTAAAGTCGTAAATCATAGCTCCGTTTAACACAAGAGTTGGAGCATTATTTTTTACAACATTTAATAAGCTTTGTGTAGCTTGTCTGTTTCTGCCGGTTGCTATTGCAAACATACCGCCGTCATTAATAAATCTGTCTATTTGACTTATATTGTATTCTGGTACAGTATCTCCGGTAAACAACGTACCATCAACATCTGATAAAAGAAGGCAGTTTTCAAATATTTTCATTTTTTAACCCTGCCTTCTTTAAAAACTGCTTAAAATAATCGGGCAATTCGGTTTCAAACTCTAAAAGCTCGTTTGTTATGGGATGCACAAAACCTAACTTTTTAGCGTGTAAACATTGTCCATCGAGGCCTTGTGCAACATTTTTAGGCCCATACACATCATCACCGGCTACCGGATGGCCAATATAAGCCATATGAACTCTTATTTGGTGAGTTCTACCGGTTTCAAGCTTTAAGCGCATATGCGAAAATTTATCAGTCCTATTTAAAACAGTATAGTAAGTTACCGCTTCTTTAGAGTTCTTTTGTGTTACTGCCATTTGCTTACGCTTTATAGGATGTCGGCCTATTGGAGCATCTATTTTACCGCTATCAGCCCTTAAAGGATAATGAACTACTGCTTCATATTCCCTCAAAAAACTGTGGTCTTTTATCTGTTTAGCCAACCCATTATGCGCAGCGTCGCTCTTGGCAACCATTAAAAGTCCACTAGTATTTTTATCGATCCTATGAACAATTCCAGGACGCATAACTCCATTTATTGCCGATAAATTATCTTTACAATGATACATTAGTGCATTAACAAGTGTACCACTGTAATTGCCCGGAGCGGGATGCACCACCATACCCTTAGGCTTATTTACTACAAGCAAATGCTCATCTTCGTAAACAATATCTAGCGGTATATCTTCAGGGGTTATTTGGGCATATTCGGGATCTGGTATAACAATTTCTACAATATCACCGAACTTAACCTTTTGCTTTTTATTAGCAGACTTACCATTTAAAGTAACTGCACCTTTTTCTATAAGTGCTGTAGCAGCAGAACGAGAGAGCTCGTGATTTTGCGAAATGAATAAATCTAACCTTGAAGATTCGTCTGATTCACATAAAAGTTTAATTTTCTCCATGCTTTTCCATATCTTCAGGAAGCTTTTCTGCTAAATTCTTCTTTAGTTTTGCTTCTTTTATTAAATCTATAACAAAATACAAAATTAAAAGTCCCGCACCAATTACTACACAGCAATCTGCTATATTGAATATTGGAAAATCGGGCATGAAATGCAGATGAATAAAGTCAACAACATTTCCGTTTCTGAAAATGCGGTCTATCATATTTCCTAAACCGCCAGTAAGAACTAATGATAATGCCCAAAAAAGAAGTTTATCTTTTAATCCATACTTTATAAGCATAGTTATACAAATAAGCATAACTATCATAGTTACCGATAACAAAAACCAAGTATGACCCTGTAGCATACCCCAAGCTCCGCCTTTGTTATGAATATATACAAAGTCTATTAAACCGGGTATAAACTCAATAGATTCAGGCATTGGTGAAGATGTTGCTAAAGTCATATTAACAGTTACAAAATACTTTGTTACCTGGTCTACTATAAGAAGCAGGAATGATGCAATAATTGCAATAATATATGCCATTTAAGCTTCTCCGTTTCTTTTTAATGCAGTGCAAGGATTACTCCCTGCACTGCAAATATTATTCTTGTTATTTTAATATTTGACTGCATCTTGCACACAATGTAGGATGCTCTGCGCACTGACCTACTGTGTTAGAGAATCCCCAACAACGTTCGCACTTTTCGCCATCGGCATGTGCAACACTAACGCCCAAGCCTTCTGTTCCAAAGCACTCGCCGCCATTTTGGTTAACTAATTCTACTTCAGATACAATGAGTACTGTTTTTAGCAATTCACCAAGCGAATTTGCAAAATCGTAATATTCACCTGTTGCATAAAGAGTTACCTTAGCATCTAGTGAAGAACCAATAACCTTGGCATTACGTGCATTTTCAAGAGCCTTTTTAACATCTTCACGAATAAGATGTATTTTATCCCATCTGGCCATAAACTCGGCATCAATATTGCCATTTGCAGCGGGAATTTCGTTAAATAATACATTTCTCTTATCATGTGATGCACAGTGAGGCATAAACTGCCAAATTTCGTCGGCAGTGAACGAAAGAATAGGCGCAATAAGACGTGTTAAGGTATCTAAAATACGATAAATGGTTGTTTGAGCAGCTCTTCTTGTAACGCTATCTTTAGCACAAACATAAAGTCTGTCTTTTAATACATCTAAATAGAAGTTAGACATATCTACAACACAGAAATTATGAATTGCATGGAATATAAGGTGATACTCAAAGTTATCATATGCATCGCGACACTTTTTAACAAGTTCATCAAGTTTTGCAAGAGCAAAAATATCAATCTCTTCTAATGCACTATCGTCAACCATATCGGTATCGGGATTAAAATCAGAAATACAACCCAGAATAAATCTTGCGGTATTACGGATTTTTCTGTAAATTTCGGATAACTGCTTTAAGATATCCTTAGAAATTCTTATATCAGCATGATAATCAGACGATGCAACCCAAAGTCTTAAAATATCGGCGCCATACTGATTAACAATTTCGTCAGGACTAATGGTATTTCCAAGTGACTTAGACATTTTTTTGCCTTCGCCGTCAACAACCCAACCGTGTGTAACAACGGTTTTGTAAGGTGCTACACCTTTTGTGGCTACACTTGTAAGTAATGATGACTGGAACCAACCACGATATTGATCGGCACCCTCTAAATAAAGGTCGGCGGGAGAATCTAAATAATCACGATTATCTAAAACTGCGGCATGCGATACACCTGAGTCAAACCAAACGTCCATAATGTCGGTTTCTTTTTTGAAACTTGTTCCACCGCATTCAGAACACTTGCAACCCTCAGGCATTAGCTCGTTTGCAGGTTTTGCATACCAAGCATCTGCACCTTCTGCCTTGAAAATTTCAACAATTTTGGCAATTGTAGCAGGATTAATAAGTTCTTTACCACAATCTTCACAATAGAAAATCGGAATAGGAACGCCCCATGTACGTTGACGAGAAATACACCAGTCGCTACGGTCGCGTACCATGTTCTTAATTCTATCTTCACCCCATGCAGGAACCCATTCTACCGACTCTATAGCCTTTATTGCATCGTCAGCAAAGTCGGAAATTGAACAGAACCATTGCTCAGTAGCACGGAAAAGAATCGGATATTTACAACGCCAGCAGTGTGGATATTGGTGAATAATCTTGCTTATTGCAAATAAATAGTTGTTTGCTTCTAACCATTTTGCAATTTCTTTATTTGCATTGTCGGTTGTAAGACCTGCGAACATACCGGCTTCATCGGTCAAAATGCCTTTATTGTCTACAGGAACAACCATTCCAACTTCTGGATACTTGCGGCAAACTTCAAAGTCATCCACACCATGACCGGGAGCTGTATGAACACAGCCTGTACCACTTTCTAAAGTAACGTGATCACCAACTATTACCAACGACTCACGTTCAATAAACGGATGAGCAGCCTTCATATATTCTAATTCGCTACCCTTAATTTTTCCAACAATTTCATAATCAGAAATTTCAGCAGCAGAAAGTGTAGAATTTATAAGCTCTGTAGCAAGTACATAATATTCATCATTTGCCTTAACAACCGAATACTCATACTCGGGACCTACGCATATTGCAAGGTTAGCAGGTAAAGTCCAAGTAGTTGTAGTCCAAATAACAAAATATGTTTTAGATATATCAGCACCAATGGCACTTAATTTACCGTTATCCTCTATTACCGGAAACTTAACATAAATAGAATAGCAAGGATCTTCTGAATACTCTATTTCTGCTTCGGCAAGTGCGGTTTGACACTCAGAACACCAATAAACAGGCTTTAAACCTTTATAAATATAGCCTTTATTGGCCATTTCTCCAAATACTTCTACTTGCTTTGCAACGTATTCGTTTTTAAGGGTTAAATACGGATTATCCCACTCACCTAATACGCCCAAACGCTCGAACTGTTTGCGTTGATCTTCAGCAAAACCAATAGCAAATTCGCGACACATTTTGCGAAGCTCTAAAGCCGAAATACGCTCGTTAGAATTAACGCCCGCAGCTTTTCTGGCTTTAAGTTCTGTAGGTAGGCCGTGCATATCATATCCGGGCACATAAGGGGCTTTGTAACCGGTCATATTTTTATACTTTAAAACGAAGTCTTTAAGCGATTTATTAAGCGCAGTACCCATATGAATAATACCGTTAGCATACGGAGGGCCGTCATGTAAGGTATAAAGAGGCTTACCTTCGTTGTGTTTTAAAAGCTCCTTGTACAGATTGCTGTCATTCCATGCCTTTAAGGCTTCCGGCTCTCTTGTAGGGAGTCCTGCGCGCATAGGAAATTCGGTGCTGGGTAAATTAAGTGTCTTGTTGTAATCTTGTTCCATTTTTTTGCTCCAAAAATATATTATTTATTTCTTCTAAAAAAACTAGATTTTCCAAAATCTATTTCTTCATCTGTATTATCATAAGCGTCTTGTTCAATAGATGACTGTATTATTTGATTCTCTAGTCCATCATCATCTTGATCATCAACAGGTATATTAACAATAAATCCGTTTGGTTGTTCTTCAGATACGGTGTCTTCTATATTATCATTCTCAAAATTCTCATCAGCATAATTTATTACTTCATCAGCCTCATTTTGAGTTTGTATATCTTCTTGTTTTTCTGCCTGTTCCATAATATCCTTAACAGCAGCTGCAGCTTCATTAGCATTACCGGGAACTGTATCGGGTATTTGCGCTAAAAGCTCAATGTGCTCTTTATACTTTGCTTTTATATCGTTCTTAAAGTCAGATATCTGACGTTTTAAATCATCAAATAAAACTTGTTGACGTGCTACGCTATCGTGTGCAGCGGTGATCATACCCTCTGATTTCTTTGCAGCATCGGCAAGTAATTGCTTTATAGCTTGGTCGGCAGCGATTTTACGCGTTTCGCTTTCGTGTTCTACTGTTTTTGCATTTTCGTTTGCTGCGTTTATAATTTCCTGTGCCTCAGCACGTGCTTTTTCAACAATTTCGTCAGCTAATTTTTGTGCACTTACTAAAACCGACTGTATACTTGATTGCGAAATTTTAATGCTTTCATTTTCGGCCTCAAGATTTTTTACTTTTTGGCTTAGTGCCGAAATTTGATTAACTGCTTCCGAATAATCTTGCTCTATTACATCTAAAAAATTATCAACCTCAATTTGATCGTATCCATTCTTAGATTTAGAGAACTGAACTTGCTGAATTTTGCTACTGTCTAACATATATATGTAACCCCCTAAATATATTTAGATGCCTTAATAATAATTCTGCCTTTTTTTGTTGTTCCGCCAATTTCGGTAATATTAAATTTACCATAACGACGAACCGAAATAACCGCACCACTAGAAACTAAGGTTGTGATTTTTTCGACAGTTGCAGAATTAATAACCACCATTCCAGATTCTATTAACTCACAAGCCGATGTTCTAGATATGCCAATAAGTGCAGAAACCATAGCATCTATTCTTTGACTTGCAACAGTTAAAGTTATTTCTTTAAGTTCACCTTTTTGTGGCAAAGGATTAGTGTAACCAAAATCAACCGAAACCCCTACCCTACCAACTTTAGTAACATTTGTTTTTACAAAGTCAGCTATTTTGCTATTTAAAAACACAACTGCGCGCCCGTTTTCCACAAGAATATCTCCAATGGTATCACGTTCTATACCAAGCGCCATTAATGACCCTAAAAAATCGCGATGTGTTAATATATCAGATTTTCTGAATATAAAGCTTAAAGACGAAATTTGAAATAAATCAAAATTGTCTTCATCGCACAGTCTTCTAGGAAAAAATCCTGCATATGTGCGCTCAGCATTGTCATAGCCGCCATAAAAAACAACGTTTATGTTGTTCTTTTTAGCAAGCAGACCTACATACCCTGCTTCATCTTCAGACAAAAATCCCAAAAACTTTGGTATATCTTTGTTCTCACAAATCTTTACGGCATCGTTAAAACGCGCTGTAAGCACAGATTTGTCCATTAGAAGTAAATCTTTGAGTCTTCAAACTCATCAATTAGCATTTCACCAGAAAAATCGACATTTGCAGGAGCAATTAAAAATGTGCTATTTGCTATCTTTTTAACTGTTCCCTTGTTGGCATAAGCAGCGCCACTTAAGAAATCGATTATACGACGTGCATTTTCTTTATTAGCTATTTCTAGGTTTAATACTACAGTCTTTTTGCTGTTTAAATGGTCAGCAATATCCTTAACATCCTCGTAACGCTCAGGTTTCACAAGAACAACCTGCATTTGCGAAGGTGTAGCATTGTAGCTTACTACCTTACTGCGTTTATCTGTTCTGTCAACAAAAGAAGCACGTGGTGCAGGTTCTCTTTTTTTAGAATAAATATCCTTTTCAAACTCATCGTTTTCTTCTTCGAGTTCTACCTGTGCACCGATATCGTCGTCATCCTCAGGAGAAACGTTTAGTAAATTCTTAAAATTATCAAAAATGCTCATAATGGGTCTCCTTTACTTATAAATTCTTTTTCCGAACAAGGACGAGCCTATTCGTATTATATTTGCACCGTTAAGTATTGCCTCAACATAGTCGTCAGACATACCCATCGATAAATATACCATATCTACATTATCTATTTTTTTAGCCTTAATGTCAATAAACAGTTTGCTCATTTTGCTAAAATATTCATTAATTTCAGACTTGGTCTGGCAAATAGGCGGTATAGCCATAAGACCTTTTATTTTTACCCACTTTAATTTGGAAATTTTTTCTACCGCTAAGGCTGCCTCGTTATAGGAAAAACCAGATTTGGACTCTTCATCACCGATATTAATTTCAAGCAAAATATCCATACATTTATTAATTGTTTCACACTTGCGATTAATTTCTAATGCTAACTTTTCAGAATGTACAGACTGTATCATTTCTACTTTATCAACAATATCTTTAACCTTATTGGTCTGCAAATGCCCTATAAAATGTCGGTGTGCCTTAGGATTAATTTGGTCATTTTTTGATAAAAACTCTTGAACTCTGTTTTCACCTATATAATTTATGCCTTTTTCTATTGCGTGATTTATAATTTCAGGTGCAACAGTTTTTGTCGCTGCTAAAAATATAATATCATCAGCAGTTTTACCTGCCTTTTTCGCAGCGGATTTTATATTGTTTAAAATTTCCTCATAGTTTTCATCTACGGTTTTAGTCAATAAGTTTTCCGTCATAAAGATTTCTCCCCTTTTCAACCACTTCATCGTAAAGCCTTAAACCGCTAGAACTTTCATTTTGTATGTCGCATATAGCAAATGAAGATGTTTGATAAATAACCTTTGCGGTTACATATTTAATTTGTAGGCCTCTAACTATATAAACGCCTACTTGTCCATTTACATTTCTAAGCGCTTTATTGCTTACCTTTAAGCCCTTGTATTCTTCGGTAACTATTGTTATTGGACAAGTTCTTATTGACGCTAGTGAACTGTTAGTATCGTAACACTCAAATACTACTGCACAATTTTTTTCATCATCGGCGGTACTTATTTTTAAAACGGTGGCTGTGATATGTTGAACATTCGGTAAATTAATTTTAAGTTTTACCGACTCACCTAGTTTTATTTTTTGTGCATCTTTAAGAGGTAAAGATGTAGCAATATACCATTTGTAATTTGATACAATTTTGCCTAAATATTCTGTTTGATTTAAGTTTTCGGGTTTTATAGACGATATAAACTCTGGGGTTATACTTTGAATCATTTGGGTATTAAGAATAGCTTCATAACCATCGGCATTAGAAACAAAATAACCAGATCTGTCTGCTACAATGTTTTGTTTAGGAGCAGTAACATTCGTTTTTAATGTTTCTATTTGTGCAGTTAATGATGCCGCAACGGTCTCAAAACCACTTGCCTCTCCAGTTGCATATTGCCTACGGTTTAGTGCACTAAGTAATTCGTTCGAATAATCATCACTACTGTCGAACCTACCTGTACTACATTTATTTATATATTCGTAAAGAGCGGTGTTTACCTTGTGATTGCACAGTTCTAAATCTACCGCTGAAATATCGTTATAGCCTTGAATTTCTTTAATATCTTCAAGTTGGCTTTCAAGTTGTTTTATTTTGCTAATTGCAAGCGAAGTACTTTGGTTATCGTAAATTTCGGCTATTACTCCGCCCTTCGATACCTTTTCGCCATCTTCAAGAGTGTAATGCATAATTCCGCTTGAATTGTTGCTTACAAGTATCTCATCACGAATCATAATGCCAGTAGTTTCTATACCGGCCATGTGTTCGTAATACATTGCTGCCGAGGTTGTTAAAACATTAAAAAACGACACATATATTTGATGCACAAAAAACATTGCTGCAGCAATTATAACTATTGCTTTAAGCCATTTTGAGCCGGTCACATTATCTACTCCATTCTTCAATAATTTGTTGCGCACACAAAAAAACATTTGGCGTAACATCGGGATAAATCCAATTAATATCTTTATTTTTATTAAACCAAGTAAGTTGGCGCTTTGCATATCTGCGCGTTTGCATTTTAAGTTTTTCTAAGGCTTCTTGGAGTGTTTGCTCACCCTTAAAATAACCAAAAAGCTCCTTGTGCCCAATTGCTTGCGACGCAGTATCCATATTGCTATCAAAGGCTATTTTTGCTTCATCTAAGAGGCCGTTATCTAACATTATATCAACACGCTTATTAATTCTTTCATATAAAAGTTCTCGGTCTTTATAGGTTATACCAATTAAAAGCGGATTATATAGCGAAGGCTCTTTTTTTGAGTCCTCTATGGTTTTTGTTACGCTATTACCGGTAAGTGTTATTATCTCTAACGCTCTTACAATACGTTTTTTATCGTTTTCGTGCAATGTAGATGCATAATCGGAGTCCAATTCTCTTAAACGGCTCAACATAATATCTCCGCCTAAAGAATCGTATTGCTCTGACAAACGCTGTCTTAATGCCAAATCTGTTTTTTGTTCTGTAAACTGAATATTATTAAGTAGCGAATTCACATATAAACCTGTCCCACCCGCGATTATAGGAAGTTTACCACGGCTGTGAATATCGGCAATAATTTCTTTTGCGTCGCTTACATAATCAGCCACAGAATAACCTTGTGAGCAATCTAAAAACTCAACCATATGGTGATTAACTGCTTGCTTTTGCTTATTTGTTGGCGCGGCAGTTGCAATACTAATACCCTTATATATCTGCATTGAATCGCAAGATACAATTTCACCATTGTATTTTAATGCTATTTGTACCGCTAGATCACTTTTGCCCGATGCGGTAGGACCTACAACAGCTATAACGGGAATTTTTTGCATAAAGTTCTCCTAATTTATTCTTCCAAACTGCTTTTTAAGTTGATTATTGGTTATTTCAAAAGCAACGGGTCTGCCGTGTGGACAATAAAGTACATCTTTATCGTTTAAAACGGCTTTTGCTAACTGTTCAAGTTCAGTTTTACCCGACACCATTCCCGCCTTTATTGCGGCTTTGCATGACATAGTATGATAAATATCGTCCATACGCTCTACTAAAACTTTATTGCCATATTTTAGACCTTTTGCAATTTCTGTAAGTAAAAGCGGTATATCGCAATCAGTAAGTATGCTTGGCAAAGAACGCACTACTACGCTTGAGCCACCAAAATCTTCTATTTCAAATCCGGAATCACTTAAAACGTCCATATTGTTAATTAAAATATCATACTCTTCTTTGGTAAGATTTACGGGTTTAGAAGATAATAGCATTTGTTCGCTTACTTCTTGCTTTTTAAGCTTGTTAAACAATATGCGCTCATGTGCGGCATGCTTGTCTATAACGAAAATACTATCGGCACGCTCAACAATTATATAGGTAGAAAATGCTTCACCTATATATTTTATGGGCACCTCATCTTCGGTTTGGTTGCTTTCTACCGGTTTATAATTATTATTTTGCTCTTCAACCGTTTGTTTGTCATCTAAAACGATATCTACATCTACTTTTTTCTTTGGTTCTTCATAACTTATTGTTATATTTTTGTTTTCAAAAGAAAAATCTTTTGCGCTATCGTTTAGTGTTACTGTAGGCTTGTTTTCAAGGGGAGCATCTGTATTAATATCTGCAAGCATTTTTGTAAATGCTTCTATTTGCGATTTTGCGGGAGCTACTTTTTCTTGCGGAACATATTTTTCAGCTTGAATTTTGCTAACACCGCTAGATGCATTTAAATTTATATTTGTTTGAGTATACTGCTCCGTTTTTATTTGAGGTGTATAAGTATTTTTAGGAGCAATATTAAGTTCGGGTCTTGTATCGCCTTGAGTTAAAGCGGTTTTAACCGAGAAATATATGCAGTCGAATACGGTTTTTTCATCAGCAAAACGAACCTCTGTTTTGGCAGGATGTACATTTACATCAACAAACTCAAACGGCACACAAATATTTATAACGCAAGACGGAAATTTACCCACCATAATGCTGTTTTTATATGCTTGTTCTAATGCAGCCATTGCAGTAAGTGACTTTACAAGTCTGCCGTTAAGAAAAAAAAACTGTCCGCTACGCGACGATTTACAAAATACCGGTTTGCTTATATATCCGCTTACACTAACACTTTGCAAAGAATTGTTTACAGGTATAAGACCGTTAGTATAATCTCTGCCAAGTACGGAATATATTGCAGATTTTAAATCGCCATTACCGGCGGTAGATAAAGTTTTTTTACCATCTCTAATAAGGTTAAATGCAATATCGGGGTGTGATAATGCTATACGGTCAATAAGTGCGGCAACCGCATTGGCTTCGGTTACATCCTTTTTTAAAAACTTCATTCGGGCAGGGGTGTTATAAAACAAATCACGAACGATTATTGTTGTACCCTTTGGACAACCCGTATCTAAAAAGGACTTTTCTTCTCCGCCCTCTATTACATACTGAGTTCCGCAGTCGTCTTGCTCGTTAAATGTAAGCACTTCTACCTTTGAAACTGCACATATTGCCGCAAGTGCTTCACCTCTAAAACCTAAGGTGGAAATTGAATCGAGGTCAGTTTGTGTTGAAATTTTGCTTGTAGCATGACGTAAAAAAGCGGTTTTGATATCTTCTTTTTTTATGCCGCTCCCGTTGTCGGTAACGCGCATATACATAATACCGCCGTGATTAATCTCTATCGTAATTTTGTCCGCGCCGGCATCAATAGAATTTTCAACAAGTTCTTTTATAACCGATGCAGGACGTTCTACTACTTCGCCTGCAGCAATTTTTTCGGCTATGCTTTTAGGTAATACTTGTATCTTGCCCATTCAACTTCCTCCTTTTTATATTTTATTAATTATATGCTTTTTGCTTGTTCAACTAAATCTGATAAGATTTTAAGAGCATCAAGCGGAGTTATTGCGTTAGTATCTAACGCCTTTAAATCTTTTAATAACTTATTTGCCTGTAATTCTTCGAAAGATATCTGATTAGACGAAGCATCATTGTTTACAGCAACCGTTCTCACTACTCCCTCACTTTCTATTTCGCGCAGGATTTGTTTTGAACGATTAATAACACTGTCGGGTACGCCAGCTAACTTTGCAACCTGTATACCATAACTATCATCAGCGCCGCCGGGCACAATTTTTCTTAAGAAGATTATGTCGTCACCGCTCTTGCGAACAGCAATATTGTAATTCTTAACACCGGTCATTTCGCCTTCAAGTTGTGTTAATTCATGATAGTGTGTTGCAAACAATGTTTTAGCGCCAAGTTTACGTTTGTCACAAGCAAACTCTAAAACAGCCTTTGCAATAGACATTCCGTCAAAGGTAGAAGTACCTCTGCCTATTTCATCTAATATAAGCAAACTGTTTTTGGTGGCGTTCTTTAAAATATTTGCAACCTCACTCATCTCTACCATAAAGGTTGACTGACCAGAGGCCAAATCGTCAGATGCGCCTACTCTGGTAAAAATTGCATCTACTATGCCTATGTTAGCACTTGTTGCCGGAACAAAACTACCTATTTGTGCTAAAAGGGTTATTACAGCAACCTGACGCATAAAGGTAGATTTACCCGCCATATTGGGTCCGGTAATAATACAACAACGATTTTGAGATACATCTAATAAAGTATCGTTAGCAACAAAAGGTATTTTTGATACTTGTTCTACAACCGGATGTCGACCCTCTTTTATGCTAATTATACCTTCATTGTTAAGCATAGGTCTGCAATATCCGTTTTGGTTGGCAACCGTAGCAAATGAACACAAAACATCTAATTTTGCTATAGCGTTAGCGGTCTTTTGAAATCTTACGAGCTCGTTGGCAGTAGCTTTGCGAATTTGCTCAAAAAGTTCGTACTCAAGTTGTACTACCCTTTCTTTTGCGCCTAATACACGCGACTCTACCTTTTTAAGTTCGTCGTTAATATAGCGTTCACAGTTTGTAAGGGTTTGCTTTCTTATGTAATCTTCGGGTACCTTGTCTTTATTTAAATTAGATACCTCTATGTAATAGCCAAAAACTCTGTTATAGCGAACCTTAAGATTTTTAATGCCTGTACGCTCGCGCTCTTTTGCTTCTATTTCGGCAATAAAGTCGGTGCCGTTGTTTACATCGTTACGAAGAATATCTACCTCACTGTTGTAGCCATCTTTAATAATACCACCTTCACGAACACTTGTAGGCGGATTATCAACGATGCTCTCATCAATCAAGTTCTTAATTTCTTCAATGCAGTCTATATCCTCTTGTATGGTACGTAGTACCTTGCATTTAGTTTGAGCTAAAAGTTCTTTTATAAGAGGGAAAAAAGCCATTGTATGACTTAAATTTTTAAGGTCGTTAGCGCCGGCTACGCCGTAAGAAATACGGGTCATAACTCTTGAAATATCTCTAATACCCGATAAATACTCTATGCTTTCGCCAAGCAAGAATGAATCGGCAGTTAATTCTTCAACAGCATTTTGACGAGCCAAAATTTCCGAAATGCTTAAAAGCGGTTGCTCTACCCAAGAACGCATAAGGCGTTTACCCATTGCGGTTTTGGTTTTATCTAACACCCATAAAAGTGAGCCGCGTTTACTTTTACCGCGCATAGTTTCACAGAGTTCTAGATTTCTTATTGTGTTAATATCTATTTTTGCATATTGAGAATCGGTATAAATGTTTACGGTTTTTATTGCCGATGATGACGACATACCGTTTTTAGACAAATAACCAATAACCGCTCCAACAGATGCTGCCACCGGAGAGCCAGATACGATATTTAAATTTTCAATGTTGGTCACATTAAAGTGTGAAGCTATTCGTGTTTCTGAAAGCGCAGGGTTAAAATACGACTTATCGAGTATGGTTAGTTTGCTTTCAAGCCTTGACTCAATAAACTCTGTAACAATAGTCATTGTTTTTATTGAATCGTCAGATATAATCTCTGTGGGAGAAAATCTGCCTAATTCGTTTATAATTCTGGCTTCTATTTCCTCGCCGGATATTTCTATAACATTAACTTCACCTGTTGATGCATCGGCAAAGCAAACAGAATAAGCAGAATTAACATTAGCAATAGCTGCCAGAAAATTATTTTTACCCTCATCTAGCATACTGTCTTCTATAACAGTTCCTGGTGTTATAACCCTTACTACCTCTCGGCGAACTATGCCCTTAGCAGTTGCAGGGTCTTCCGTTTGCTCACAAATTGCAACGTTATAGCCCTTTTCTACCAAACGGGCAATATAGCCCTCGCAAGAATGGAAAGGTACGCCACACATGGGGGCTCTTTCTTCTTGGCCGCAATCTCTACCGGTAAGCACCAAATCGAGTTCTTCAGATGCAATTTTGGCGTCATCAAAAAACATTTCGTAAAAATCGCCTAATCTGAAAAACAAGATATTATCTTTATTCTGTTCTTTTATTTCAAGATACTGACGCATCATTGGCGAAAGCTCTGCCATGTGTTAGACCCCTTTAAAATTTATTAGCGTTTTAGTTTATTAGTGACAACCCGAACAACTTGAGCAATTGCCCGAGCAAGAGGAAGCCTCGGCTGTAAGAGGATCCTCTCCGGCAGCGCACAAGTTTATTAAGGTATTAATTTCGTTCATCATAAGATCCATACCGATTTTTGCAGTGTTGTAACGTTTCATACTCTCGGTAGACATTATTTGGTTATAAACCTCACGGATTTTTTCGTTGAGTTCCTTTACTTTATCATCACTTTTATCATCTTTAGAAAGTTCGGCATCTAAAGACATTCTGAAAATGTTAAACTGGCCTATTTGTTCTTGAAGTTCAGCATTCTCGTCATTTTCTTTTTTAGCAGACATAAATGCCTTATATCTAACATCTTCTTGAATTGCTTGTCCTAATTTTCTTGTTTGTTCAATAACGTCCATTTTTATATACTCCTTAAAATTTATTACTGTGTTAATGTGCCTATAAGCGTGCCGTCAAAGGTATTTATTTTTATATTTACAAACTTTCCGTAAACCGACTCATCGGCCTTAAACTTTACTACCGCATTGCCATCGGTATGACCAAGCATAAAACCATCTGTTCCGTAATCGTCACAAATAACCTTTAAGGTTTTGCCTATAAAGCGTGTACTGTTTTCACCGGCAATTTTTTCTTGCTCCAATAAAAGTTCGCTAAACCATTTGCCTTTTTCTTGCCTAGATATAGGATCATCCATAATAGCGGCGGGCGTATTAGGTCTTGGCGAATAAATAAATGTAAACAGGGCCATAAACCTAACTTTGCGAATAAGGTCTATTGTCTTTTTAAAATCTTCGTAAGTTTCACCCGGAAAACCAACTATAATATCGCTGGTTAATGAAATATCAGGCATACGCTCTTTAGCTGCATCAATAAGAGCCAAATACTCATTAGCAGTATAACGGCGGTTCATTGCCTTTAAAATTTTATCGCTACCGCACTGAAACGGCAAATGCAAGTGTTTTGCAACCTTTTCGCAATCTCGCATAGCGTCTAAGAGTTCTATTGTGCAATCTTTAGGGTGCGATGTCATAAATCTTATTCTAAAGTCACCGGGTATGTCATTAATGCGTCTTAAAAGCTGTGCAAAATTGACTCCATAATTCGGCTCTTTGCCATATGAGTTTACATTTTGGCCCAAAAGAGTTATTTCTTTAAAACCGTCTTTAACCATTTGTTTGGCCTCGGCCAAAATTTGCTCAGGGTCGCGCGAGCGTTCTCTTCCCCTAACATATGGCACTATGCAGTATGTGCAAAAATTATTGCAACCATGCATTATTGGCAGCCAACCCTTTAAATTACCATCACGGTGTATTGGCATACCTTCTATTACCGAGTTGTTTTCGCTAAGTTCAAAAACTCTTTTAGACTGAGCAATAACATTATAAACAAATTCTGGCAAACGATGCTTTACATGTGTACCAAAAACAATATTAACATACGGAAAGCTTTTCTTTATACGCTCTGCTACCGACTCTTGCTGAGCCATGCAACCGCACACAGCGATAATTAATTTTGGATTTCGGCGTTTTAAATGTTTTAAAGCACCTAAATTACCAAAAACTCTGTCTTCTGCGTGAGCACGTACGGCACAGGTATTAAAAAGTATAAAGTCACTCTCGTCTGCACTGTCACAAAGAGTATAGCCCATATTTTTTAGCATACCTTTAATTCGTTCGCTATCACTAACATTTTGTTGGCAACCATAAGTCTGAACAAATGCTTTTGGTTTATGCTCGTAATACCCAAAAAGAAGAGTACTAACCCTATTAGAGTATTGTATTTGCTCGGTCGGATATGTATTTTCAAGTTGATGTGTGTTCAATTTGTTCTGTCCTATCATAAGGGTAATTTTGCACGGTTTGTTTTACAAATAATTGTAACAATATTCAATGTAAACCTAGTGCGCCCAATATAACTAGTTTATTATAACCTACAATGCACCATTTTGCAAGTGATAATATAATAATATTATATAAATAAATATTCGGTAAAAACTTCTGCTACTATGATCTTGTACAGATACATACCGTCTTGTAAAAACAAGTAAAACCTTTAAAAAGCATAAACCAAATAAAAATTACCTAAAAGCACTTGATTTTTATAAAATACTTGTGTATAATTGTAGCACTGATTAAAAATGCCGGTGTGATGGAATTGGCAGACGTGACGGACTCAAAATCCGTTGGTGGCAACATCGTGTGGGTTCGAGTCCCACCACCGGCACCAAGCAAAAAACTCCGCTAGTAGCGGAGTTTTTTGCTATATATATAATATCCTTTTAAGCCAATAACTATATTTGACAAAATTAAACTTTTAATATACAATTAATTGCAAGATTATTTGTTTAAAATATAAATGCCCAAATTTAAGTATCCGGCAAAGGTTACCCATAACAAATACGGTATCATTAAATACCCTGCGGGTTTTGATATTTGGTAGAATTTGAGCGTTGTAATTAGTATAAGTATCCACAGTACAACTAGCCAAATGAACGCAAACAGATATGCATCAAGTCTAAAAAATATTATAGACCAAAAGAAGTTAAACACTAGTTGCGCCGCATAATAACTTAAGGCGGAATCGACTCTTTTGTCGGTTTTGCGCTTTGTGTAAACAATGTACGACGCTATTCCCATTAGTATATATAAAACACTCCATACCACTGGGAAAAGCCAACCCGGTGGAGATAACGGCGGTTTATTTATTCTTTCAAAATCTTGCATACCGTTCATGCTAACAAGTGCCGAAATGCCACCTACTGCAAGCGGTATGATTATACTAACAATTAACGGTTTTAATTTTATACTCATATCCTCACCCCCTACTAAGTCTATGAAAACAATTTTTATTTTATTCACACAAAGGAGCTTTAAAATGAACTTTCTAAATTCTAAATCCGGCATTGTAATGACCGCAATCATACTTGTACTTGCAATACTTTGTGTTGTTTTAGGTATTACTGCCGTGGGCGGTAACAACAAATACAAAGAACTTGAATCACAAATTGAACAAAAGAACTCAGAAAACGGTCAAATGAGTGATAAACTTTCTTCAGCTGAAGAAGAAAATGCATCGTTAAAATCATCGGTTAGCGATTTAGAAAGTCAAAATAACAGTTTAAAGCAAGAAAACTCAAATTTACAAAGCCAAAATTCTTCACTCAAAAAAGAAAACAGCGCACTAAAATATACACCAACCTCTAATAAAAACTCTAACACTTCTACATCTAAAAACAACAGCACACCTACCGAACAAGGTAAGGTGTGCTATTTAACCTTTGACGACGGTCCATCAGACAATACCCTTAAAATAATAGACATTTTGGCCGAGTATAATGCCAAAGCAACATTCTTTGTTATAGGTTCAGGCAAAACACAATATATTAAAAACATTCACGAGGCCGGCCATGCTGTAGGGCTTCACGCTAATGTGCACGATTACGAAACAATCTATGCAAGCGAGGACGCTTTTTTAGCTGACCTTAACAAAATTTCTGCCACAGTAGAAAGCTACACAGGTAAAAAATCTATGATTACAAGATTCCCTGGTGGTAGCAGCAATACAGCCAGCAAATTCAACAAAGGCATAATGACCCGACTTACAAAATTATTGCCATCTATGGGGTACGCATATTTTGACTGGAACGTTGATTCCACCGACGCATCCGGTGCAAAAGTGGCAACCTCTAAAATAGTAAACAACGTTGTAAATGGTGCCAAAAACCAAAAAGTTATATGCGTATTATTTCACGATGCCGCGGGCAAAACAACTACAGTAAAGGCCTTACCGGATATTTTAAAAGCCTTATCTGATATGGGCTATGAATTCAAAGCGCTTACCACCGAATCGTACGGTTTTCACCATGGTGTAAACAATTAATTTTCGAAAGATAAATAAACAAAATGGAAATTAAAGAACAGTTTATTTGGGACAGATTATTAAACGAAAAATTGCCCATTGTGCTTTACGGAATGGGCAATGGTGCAGATAAAATATTAGACCTTTGTAATCAATTTGGCATAAAGGTATGCGATATTTTTGCCAGTGATGAATATGTTCGCGGGCATATTTTTAGAGGCTATAAGGTTCTAAAATACTCCGATATTTTATCAAAATACGACAACTGCATTGTCTTGCTTACGTTCGCTTGTTTTAGGGACGATATGCTTAAAAAAATCGACCAAATAAACGAACATTACGAGGTTTTAGCACCTGAGGTTCCGCTTTTTGATATAGATATTTTTACTCCAAAAACCTTTAACGAAAACAAAGATAAAATCGAAAAAGTTTACAGTCTTTTGGCCGATGAACAATCAAAATTCACATACCAAAATCTTTTAAACTATAAAATTAGCGGTAAATACCAGTATTTGCACCAATGCAGTACCGACAGAAACGAAATTTTTGAAAACATAATTGCTCTTGCCCACAATGAAGATTACATAGATTTAGGTGCATTTAACGGAGATACCATTGATGAGTTTCTAACAGTAACTCACAACAAATATTCAAGCATAACCGCATTTGAACCGGCCGAAAAAAACTTTAAAAAGCTTACCGAAAAGGTGGAAAATTTAAGTTTAAAAAACATAAATCTTGTAAACAAGGCAGCTTTTGATAGCTCTAAAAACGCTTATATTTCCGAAAAAGGCGGCCGCAACCCGTTTTTATGTAATAGTGGACATTTAATAAAAACCGCTAAGGTTGATGACATTTGTAAGAAAGCAACCTATATTAAGTTTGATGTAGAGGGCTGTGAGTCAGAAGCGCTTTTGGGGTGCAGTAATATTATAAAAAAATATGCACCCACCCTTTTGGTAAGTGCATATCATAAGACCAACGATTTTTTTGAGTTGCCACTAAAAATTTTAGAGCTTAATGAATGCTACAAAATATACATACGTCACCAGCCGTATATACCCGCTTGGGAAACAAATATAATTGCAGTTAAATAGTTGTTATTTTGCTTATATATTCTGCTATTTCTTGTTTTGAATGTAGTGTGTTTATTCCGTCTATAACGCTTCTTCTTTCTGCATCGGTCATCTCAGAAAAGCGCTTTAGCGCTTTTTCGTCCCGAGCTAGAGCAACAGCAAAACCGGTTGGAAGAGAACCTAATTCTTTTTCTATCATATAAAAAACCTCCTATACTTTGATCATTACTAGTATAGGAGGTTTTTAAAATTTTATTCTACCGTATATATATTATCCTTTATATGTTTTACGCCGTTGCTTGTATAAAGTTTTCCCTCTTTGTCTATGAGTATTACTTCTACACCGTCGATTTTATTAATGAGTTCTAAGGCTTTTTCTTTTCCCAGTAACACACATACCGTCGACAATGCATCGGCATCAATTGAATTTTCAGCAATAATCGTTGCAGAATCAATGCCTGTGTCGGCTGGATATCCGGTGTGTGCATCAATTATATGATGATACACCTTTCCTTCGTTTATAAAACATCTTTCATATGTTCCCGACGTTGATACGGCTTTATCTTGTATTTTTAAAACTGCACTTATATGATTACTAAACGGCATTTTTATACCTATATCATACTTTTTTCCAAATGCAACAATATTTCCGCCAAGGTTAATAATTGCTTTGCCTACGCCCTGCTCTTTTAAATGCTTTTTCGCCATATCGGCAATATATCCTTTAGCTATTCCGCCAAGATCTATTTGTGTGCCATTTAAAGATATGTTTGAGCCATCTGTTTTTATTTTCTTATAATCTACAAGCTTTTGTGCTTCTTTGATCGCCGTATTGGTAGGTATAGTTGCTTTTTTAAAATCCCATAAACTGCTTACGGGTTTAATGGTAATATCGAACGCACCGCCCGATAAAACACTGTATTGCTCGGCTTTTTGTATGTTTTTTAATATGTGTTCCGATGCAGTTAAAGTTTGCGCATTGTTGAGTTTGTAAAGTTCGCTTTGTTCGTTTGTAGCGCTTAAAATATTTTCAAATTCTGCACAATACTTTATGGTGTTATCCGCTGCAGAAGTATCTTTGTTAGAGTAAACAGTAATTACTGTAGCAGTATCAAACATAAATCCTGTTGAATTTAAAGGTGCGCTACTACAACCGCCCAAACATGCAACAATACAAATTAACAGTAACATTGTAGTTGTTTTTTTTAACATAAAATCACCAAGTTGATTATATAGTAACTTTTCTTTTTTGTAAAGATGTGTTATACTATTAAAAATGTTTGTTTTAAAGAGGTGCCGTATGAAAAAAGGTGATGTTATACTTTTTATTTGTATAATTGCCGTTTCTCTATGCTTAATTGCAGGTTTGTTTGTTTTTGCACCAAGCGGCAAAACAGTTATTATAAAACAAAACAATCAAACATACGGCGAATACCCATTAAACACAAATACACAAATTGTTTTAGAACATAACACCATACTTATTCAAGACGGCAAAGCCCTTGTTAGCCACGCCGACTGTCCGGATAAAGTTTGTTTTAAAACATCGCCAATTAGCAAACGTGGCGAAACAATAATTTGTTTACCAAATAAGGTAATTATACAGATACAGTAGGTGTAAATATGGCTAAAAAAATTGCATATTGCTCATTGCTTACTGCATTAGCACTAATATTTGGATTTATAGAGCATTTGGTGTCTTTTGACTACATAGCACCTGGTGTAAAACTCGGACTTGCTAACTCTATTGTTTTACTTCTTGTTTTTTTAAAACAGTATAAATCTGCTATAGCGGTAAACCTTACAAGAATTTTGCTTAGCACGCTTTTGTTTTCAGGGCCAATGGCAGCACTATTTGCAATAAGCGGTGCCACACTTAGTATGTTGATTTCGGTTTTGCTCTTAAAATCAAAACATTTAAGCATTATAGGTATTAGCATTGTAGCGGCAGTATTTCATAACATTGGTCAAGTTTTGATTGCCGGTTTTGTTATGGGCACTTGGTCGGTTTTATACTATCTACCAATACTTATACTTTGTGGCGCAATTTGTGGACTTTTAACTGGCACTGCCTCAAATTTAATTTACCAAAGAATAAAAAAGCAATAATCTTATATTCCTAAACAATTTGGTAACAATATAAATACCAAATTGCAGGAGGTTTATGTTATGCAGTCATCATCTAATTTTTCAAGCTTTGCAAAAGGTATGGGTGTTGGTATTGCCGCAGGTGCAGCAATGTTATTTGCAGGAAAAATGCTTATGAAAGATACTCACCATTTATCTAAAGGCTCAAGCAAAGCAATGAAAGCCGTGGGCGATTTTGTTGACGGAATACAAACTATGATAAAATAATTTTAAAACCCGTATCAGTAGATACGGGTTTTATTTTATTCAGCTTTATCTGTGGGTAAACGTTTATAAACTTTAGTTTGCCTATATAAAATCGATGCTAACCAGTCGTTTATACACTCTTTTGCTACTCTCCATTGCCAGTTTCCGCCAAGCTTTGCGGGGGTGTTCATTCTGCCTTCGCTTCCCAAGGCTATAAGATCTTGCATGGTAATTATACATAACATTGCTTTGCTTGCCATAGCAGCTTTTATCATACCCCAGTTGTATCCCTCGGCATCATTTAAACGCAAGTATTCTTTAGCAAATTTCGTCTGCTCGGTAGGTGCCGTAGAAAACCAACCAAGAATAGTATCGTTATCATGAGTGCCGGTATAAACAACACACTTTTCGTTATAATTGTGTGGCAAATACTCGCTGTCTTTTTCTGGATCGAATGCAAATTGCATTACTTTCATTCCCGGAAAACCGCTTTTTTTCAAAAGCCTGTGAACCGAGGGTGTAAGATACCCTAAATCCTCTGCTATGATTGGTAAAGGACCAAGTTTTGCAGATATAGCATTAAACAGTTTCATACCAGGTCCTTTTCTCCAAACACCGTTTTTTGCATTAGTGTCGGTAAACGGAACACAATAGTAAGAATCAAAGCCTCTAAAATGGTCAATTCTTATTACATCGTAAATAGTAGATGCGTGTTCTATACGCTTACACCACCAAGCGTAATCATCTTTTTGCATTTGTTTCCAATTATAAAGCGGATTTCCCCAAAGTTGTCCGTCTGCTGTAAATTCGTCGGGCGGAACTCCTGCAACTTCACGCGGGGTAAAATCCTCTGTAACATCAAACTGAGAAGGCTCTGACCATAAATCCGCGCTATCTTTAGATACATAAATAGGTATATCCCCTATTATTTTTATCCCGTTTTCATTAGCATATTTTTTAACTTCAAACCACTGTTCAAAAAACCAAAACTGCATTGCTTTTTCAAACTCTATTGACTCAAAAAGTTCTTGCTTTGCTTGTTGTATTGCATCAGGTTTTCTAAGTTTAATATCATTAGGCCATGTATCAAACGAGGCGCCCAAGTACTTGTTTTTCAGTGCCATAAACAAAGCATAATCATCTAGCCAAAAAGCATTTTTACGACAAAATTCTGTGTATGCTTGATTATGCTTATAATCAAATCTTTCAAAAGCCTTTTTTAGTACCTTGTAACGATTAAAATACAAGGTCTCGTAATCTATTGTATTGTAATTATTGCTCCAAATAATACTATCGTATTCATTAGCATACAATAGACCATCGTCTTTTAATATATCAAAATCTATAAAATACGGATTTCCCGCATAAGACGAAAACGACTGATATGGTGAATCACCAAATCCTGTTGGACATATAGGTAAAACTTGCCAGTAGGTTTGTCCTGCCTTTTTTAAAAAATCCACAAAGCGCTTAGCTTCTTCACCTAATGTACCAATGCCGTATTTAGACGGTAAAGATGATATATGCATAAGTATTCCGTTAGCTCTCATTTGCAACTCCTTAAAGCAATTATATATTGTTTATTATATGCAATAGACACATATATAATATTCTTTTTGTTGACTGATATCAAGGTTTATGATAAAATTATCTAAAATATACATAATGGAAGATGAAATATGAATATACTGTTTTTATCAATTAGCAGATTGCCTGATTTCTCTGCTCATGGCATTTATACAGACCTACTTAAAGAGTTTAAAGATAACGGACACAATGTTTATGTTATGTGTCCTAACGAACGCCGTTTTGGTCAACCAACTTCTTATAGTGTTGAAGAAGGAATTAATGTTTTAAGAGTAAAAACAGGTAATATAAAAAATTGCAACGTTATAGAAAAAGGTATTTCGACCGTACTTATTGAGTCTCAATTTAAGGCTGCAATTAAAAAATACTACGCCTCAGTTAAGTTTGATCTTGTAATGTATTCTACGCCTCCTATAACCTTTGCAAATGTTATAGACTTTGTTAAAAAGCGTGATGGTGCAGCATCGTATTTAATTCTTAAAGATATTTTTCCACAAAACGCTGTTGATATGGGAATGTTTAAAAAAAGCAGTATAATTTATAAGTTTTTTAGACGCAAAGAAAAACAATTATACATGTTATCTGATAAAATTGGTTGTATGTCTAAAGCAAATGTTGAGTACATACTAAAACATAATTCATATCTCAATCCAGAAAATGTAGAGGTTTGTCCAAACAGCATAACTGTACTTCAGATGGACATTTCAGAAGAACAAATACTTGCTACAAAACAAGCTTACGGTATCCCAACCGATAAAAAGATTTTCGTTTATGGCGGAAATTTAGGTAAACCGCAAGGTATAGATTTCTTTATAAAAGCCATTGACGCCGCTGCTACAAAAATAGAAGATGTATTCTTCCTTGTTTCAGGCTCAGGTACAGAGTTTTCGAAAATAGAGCGTTACATAAATCAAAACACTAAATCTAACATAAAACTCATGCGTTCTATTCCGCGTGAAGAATATGAGGCTATGATTGCAGGTTGCGATGTTGGAATGATTTTTTTAGATAACCGATTCACCATTCCAAACTTCCCTTCCAGATTAATTTCGTACTTGCAAACCTCTCTGCCGGTTTTGGCTGTAACCGATGTGAATTCAGATATAGGCACAGTAGCGGTCGAGGGCAACTTTGGTTGGTGGTGCCAAAGTAACGATGTTGATGCTTTTGTAAAAACAGTTGAAGAAGCTCTTACTGCCGATACAAAAGCCATGGGTAAAATAGGTTTCGATTATCTTTGCAATAACTACACTTCAAAAATTAGTTATGACATAATTATGTCGCACTTTACCGAAAAAGAAACAGTTACACAATAGACAAAGCATTCAAACTTAAATGCGCTGATTATTCAGCGCATTTTTTATATGCTTCTACCCTGTAAATTGGCATTTTTAGTTTACAAAAACGTTCTTCGTACTCGGTCATAATATTCCCTTCAAAACCACTGTTATGAAGATCTAATGAAATATTTTTTAAGGCGTAACCATAGCTTGAAAACTGTTCTAGGGAATACTCAAAAAAAGCCATATTATCGGTTTTTTGGTGAATTTCTCCGTTTATAGTTAATAATTGGTCATAAATCTTTAAAAACTTATGGTTTGTAAGGCGTCTGTTGGCATATGTTGTTTTAGGATACGGACAAGAAAAATTTAAATATATTCTATTTATGCTGCTTTGCGGTATGTATCTTAACAAATACTCAGCGGGCAAATTTAAAAACTTAACATTTTTAAGATTTTTATTCTTTGCCTCTTCGCAAGCCGAAACAATAACATTGCTTACCTTTTCTACCGCAATATAATTTATATTTGAATTCATCTGTGCTTTTGCACAAATAAAGCCACCCTTTCCGCAACCAATCTCTAATTCTACAGAATTGCTATTACCAAAAAGATTTTCAAAGTTTATTTTTTCTAAACCGACATCGTCTAGTCTGCTATCACGCTCGGTAACAAGCGTTTCGATTAAATAATCTGCACACTCACCCATTCTCTCGTCTAGGTGCTTTTTCTTTCTCATTCGCATATATCAAAAACTCCTTTAGCACAACAATATAATATCAAAAAACTTATAAAAGAGCAACAATATTTACTTAAAAGTTTCTTAAAAATATAAATATAGTAATTTAATATTTTTTATGGTAATATGAAGTTAGCCAAAACTTCAAGGAGTGATTATATGCTAGAAACAAAAAAATTGTGTAAAATATATAAACCCAAAAAAGGCGTACCGGTGCAGGCGCTTAAAAACGTTTCACTTAAGTTTTCCGACAAAGGTATGGTATTTTTACTTGGAAAATCCGGTAGCGGCAAATCAACACTGCTTAATGTTTTAGGTGGACTTGATAATTACAATAGCGGTGAAATTATTATTAAAGGCGTTTCGTCAAAGGAATTTAGGCAAAAACATTTTGACTCTTACCGCAACACCTATGTTGGCTTTATATTTCAAGAATATAATATTTTAGATGATTTTACGGTTGGTGCTAATATTGCCCTTTCTATTCAGCTTCAAGGCAGAAAACCTACCAACGACGAAATTAATAACATTTTAAAAGAAGTTGACCTTGCAGGTTACGGTCAGAGAAAACCAAACGAACTATCTGGCGGACAAAAACAACGCGTAGCTATTGCACGTGCTTTGGTTAAAAATCCGCAGATTATTATGGCCGATGAGCCTACCGGTGCGCTAGACTCTAACACCGGAACCCAAGTGCTTACAACCCTTAAAAAGCTATCAAAAGACCGACTTGTAATTGTAGTATCACATGACAGAGAATTTGCAATGAAGTATGCAGACCGCATTATTGAACTTGCAGACGGTGAGGTTATAAGTGATACTGAGCGTAGCTCGGAATATAAAGAACAAACATCTTCGCTTGTATTTGAGGCAGACACTATTAAAGTTCCTGCCAACTATCATTTAACCGAAGACGACCTCAAAGCAATAAATGAATATATAACTGCTCAAAAAAGTGGAATTAGTCTTAAAATAAACAAAGATTTTAAACAGGGCTTTAAGGACACCGACCAGGCCAGCATTAAAGTTTTCGATACAACTCCTTTTAAACTTATAAAATCTAAATTACCACTTAAAAACGCCTTTAAAATAGGTGCCTCAAGCCTTAAATGTAAAAAATTCAGATTAGTACTTACTATTCTTCTTTCTTGTATTGCTTTTGGTTTGTTTGGCCTTGTAGATACCTTTAGTGCATATAATCACATAAATGCTTGCACAACATCTATTATCGACTCTAATATTACCTATGCATCGGTTAAGAAAACAAAAAAATTTGGCGAAGGCATAAACCAATATTACCAAGATTATGGATATAAAATTAACCCTGACGACTTAGAATTAATTAGTGAAAATGTTGGTACAAAATTACGTGGTGTGTATTATCCATTTAACTACAATTTAGGATTTGATCATTATTTTGATGAATCAACTCAGTTTACAAAAACCGATTATAATATATATGCAACAAGCTTTAGCGGATTTGTAGAAATTGATAATGATTATTTAACCGATTCTGATTGTACTCTAGTGGCGGGTTCACTACCAGACGGTAACTCAAATCAAATAGCAATAAGCGCGCATGTTGCCGAGTCGTTTATAATGGGCAAATATCGCGACCTAAACAGCGCCGATAACAGTTTTATAAAAATCTCAAGCTATTCTGATTTAATCGGTAAAACCATAAACCTTTTAGATCGTGACTATATTATAAGCGGTGTTGTAAATACCAACTTCGATTTTGACAGATACAAGGTTTTAATGGATAAAAAAGATAACAAAACCACTGCAGACGAGCTTATTGAATATGCGCTTTATAACGAGTATTCTTATGCATCGCGTTATTCACTAGCCGGTATGGCAATGGTGGGCAACGGTCATATAGAAAGACTTGCAAAAGAAATCCCTAATTTTACTAACTTATCAAATAAATCATTAAGAATAACCGGTGAGGGTGTAAGCGAGCATATTAACGAAATCGGTCTTTTAGACGGTTTTAAAGCCGATGAAATCATATGGTTAGATGGTAAAAAAGACACCTTGGGTGAAAAAGAAATAATAATATCAACAGATTTGTTTTATTATTACGAAGAGAATAATAAATATAAAAACACAAAAGAAATAAATGACGATATTGCTCTAAACGCAACTGCGATTTTAGGCACAAACAATTATGAACTAACCTTATACGACTATTTCTCTGACCGTGACGATAATCGTACAGTGTTTGAAGGTTACAAAATTGTAGGTGTAATAGATTCCCAAAAGCACAATATTTACTCGGCAGCTATATTAAACGATTCATTTGCTACTGAGCTTATTGGTGAACAATACGGCTTATACCAAATGGCAATAGGCGCAATGCCAGATGGCAGAGAAAATATAAAAAAAGCAGTAAGCTACTGCTTTAATGAAACCGAAGATATTCGTTACGAACTTAAAAACTCTGTTACCTACGAGCTTGAGGCCGTACACGAAATATTAAGAGTGCTATCCGACGTATTCCTTTATATAGGCATTGGCTTCGCTGTATTTGCCGCATTAATGCTTGCAAACTTTATAAATATAAGTATATCTTATAAAAAGCAAGAAATCGGCATATTAAGGGCTATAGGCTCAAGAGGAAACGATGTATTTAGAATATTCTTTGCCGAAAGCTTTATAATTGCTATGATAAACTTTGTATTATCGGCAACGGGAGTTGGCATTGCTACCGCAGTGATAAACCATTTTATAAGACAACAAGGAATTTTGATTACAGTGCTTAGCTTTAATATACGACAAATTGCTTTACTGCTTGTAATAAGTATTGCAATAGCCTTTATAGCAAGCTACCTACCAGTTAAGAAAATAGCCTCAAAACGCCCAATAGATGCCATAAGGGATAGATGATAAATAAAAGAAGCAGTGGTTTTCCACTGCTTCTTTGTTTTGTTTAAAGTGACTTTAAGAATGAATAAATTTTGTCTGCCACAATTTTGTGTCCGTCGTCGTTTGGATGAAGTCCGTCGGGCATAAGAGTTTCTCTTATTATAGGTACATTCGGCTGAATGCCGCTTGTAGCATATAAATCTAAAAGCGGTAATGCATAATACTGGGTAACTTCTCTGATTATTTTTACATAATCATAAAGAACTGCGCCATATGCATTTGGGGTATCCTCCCCTGCTTCGCCCTCTAGTCTTGCTGCCCTGTGGTTTGGGGTTATAAAAACTATGGTTGAGGTTGGATACTTGTTTAAAAGCTTTAAACACAAAGTATGCATTGCACCATAAAAAGTATCGGGTGTGCGGTCAGTAAACTCACCAAGTGGTGCAGAACCATGACCAAAATCGTTTGTGCCGCCAAGCACTATAATTATGTCGGCATCGTCATCCATAGAGTCCGCTCTCATACAAAAATCGCGGTCAAAATCGTTACCATATGGTTTTTGCATTTTAGCAATAGTGGTACCGCCCTCGCCGTAATTACGGCAAACCGCTGCGCCGCTTAAAGCTTCTATGCGGTTAACAAAGGCATATTTAATGTCGCTTACAGCACCGCCTGCGGTCCAGCTATCACCAAGGAAGTTAATTTTTTTACCTTTAAGTTCCATTTGTTTACCTCCTAAAATGTTAGCTTAAATAGTCTTGCAGTATCGTTACTAGGTAAAGTTACCGCAAAGGTATTGTTCGACTTGTTGTACTTAAACTCAACAGGTAGTCCTACAGGATAAATACACTCTGCAGTTTTTACAGTGTTTTGGCCTATGCAATCAAGCGGTATTTCTAAAGTAGCATCAGCACTATCTTTGCGCCAAACAGCTAAATACAGTGTATTATCGCCAACAAGACCTCCTGCAGCCCATGGAGAGCTAAATGATATTATACCAAGCGGGAATACTGCATGGAAGCGCTTAATATCTTGTCTTATGCTTTTGTAGCACTCAATGCCCTCTTTAACCCTATTGAACATTTTCTCTGGCAATTGATTTAATAAACCGCTTTGGTGAATACGGCCAAGCATTACGTTTACCATATTGCTTACGGCCTCTTCTTCGCTATTGGTCTTATAATCTGGGTACGACCAAACAGCAGACTGTTCAGGCGTAACGGCAGTTGGTGCCATACAAGAAATTGATGAGTAAATTTTGTAGTTAGACTGGTCGCTTGTAGACTGAATACTTAAACGACTAAGCATTGCATAGTCCATTCTCATAGCGCCCGAAGCACAGTTTTCGATTACAATATCGGGGTGACGCATAAGAAACGCATCTAACCACTTAAGATACGCTCTGTTATGCTCTAATAAACCCTCTCCTAAACTGTCGGAGTTGATATCGGTACCAATGCCAGAGGTTATGTTATAGTCGATTTTAAAATACTTAATGCCGTATTTGTTAACAATGCCGTCCATTACGTTATCAACATGCTTTACAACATCTTCGTTTCTAAAATCTAAATGAAAACGTTCGTGGTCTATAACCCTTTTGCCGTTACGGCAGAAGAACCAGTCGTCAGGAAGCTCTTTTGCGAGTGGGCATTCCATGCCCATACCCTCAATTTCTATCCATAAACCTGGTTTTAGACCCGCCTCTCTTACCTTATCCATAACCTCAATAAGACCGTTCGGGAAACGGCTTTTTGCCTCTTCCCACTGACCTATTGTTTCCCACCAAGAGCCTTGGTCGGTATACCAACCCGCGTCCATAACATAGTACTCACAACCCGCTTTTGCTGCAGCCTCAATTAAAGGCAAGCTCTTTTCGGTGGTAGGCTCGGCCCAAAGGCAGTTCATATAATCGTTAAATATAACCGGCAGTTCTTCATTATCGGTATTTTTACGTCTTATTGCTCTGCGGTAATCGGTAAGATTTGCAATAGCACCCGTAAAGTCTTTGGTAGTAACACCAACCGCTACTGGAACAGTAACAAATTTTTCACCCTTAATTAAACGCTTTTCAAAATGCGCACTGTCAGAATCGGGTCCGCAAAGACCAATGTACATATTGTTCCCATACTCAGAATATTCAGCATACCAAGAGCCGTTATGCTCTATTTGCCAATATAGACAATGATTATTTAAATCGTTCTCATATATACCCATTGGCAAATACTCTTGTGACGACCAAGAACCGCACTGATTAAAGCTAATACGCTTTAATCCGGAAGCGTTTATTTTGGTTAGGCCATGCTCTCTAACGGTATTCTTGCGCCACTGTAATTCGCCGCACCAAGTATTATGTGGAACATAAATACTGCTATCTGTATCGAAATTCTCGCAATATTTAGACAAGCCATAATAAGCAAAAGACGTAACGTATGCTATTATTGCCTCGTCGTCTGCCCTATTTTCAATCTCTGCAAAGCAACGAACGGTGCTAGTACCTTTATAAAACTGGTAATATTGTGTAACAAAAATTTTATCGTCAGACAAATTAAGCTTTAAAAGATTACCATTCTCGTTTTGCTCTATGGTATGCGAAACATAATGCATATTCATAGATGGGCACATTTTAACGTGCTTTGTGCCATGGTGACTTGCAATATCTTGACCTATTAAATGCAATTCTAATGTTGGCATATAAATGTCAGGATCATAATCAGCCTCGTTAAACGGTTCGGACGCAAAATGTACCAAAGACGCCTTATTATCGTCGCTTATAGCAATAACAAACTGAAGTTCATTATCGGTTAGTTTAATAAAACTACTCATAACTCCTCCTACATTTTAGAGAATACCTTTATAGCCTTTTTAACATCTTCGCACATTGCATTAATAGCAAGGTTAACAATTTCATGGTAGAAGCTTACCTTTTCAATGTTTTGCTTAATGCAGTCTGCACCGGCTTTTGCCATATATGTATAGTAGTTTATTTTTCTTACGCCATTATTTATTGCCTTAACATAGTCTTCATGAGATACGCCAGAACCACCATGCATTACTACAGGAACATTGATTCTTGAATCGATTTCTGCTAAGCGTTCAAAGTCAAGCTTAGGTGTTTTAGAATAAAGTCCATGTGCTGTACCGAATGCGCAAGCCAAAGCATCTATACCGCTAGCCTTTGCAAATTCTTCGGCAACTGCAGGATCTGTATACATAGAGGTATCGTCATTACCGTCATCGGCTGAATCATCACCGTCAAGTGTTTCTTTACGAGCCATAACGCCTATCTCGGCCTCTACGCTAGCGCCATATTTTTTAGCCAACTCTACAACATACTTTGTGTTTGCAAGGTTGGTTTCGTAGTCGTGCTCAGAGCCATCGTACATAACAGATGTAAATCCAAGCTCTAATGCAACCTTTAGATACTCAATGTCAGTACCGTGGTCTAAGTGAACACATACGGGCACCTTTGCTTTTTTAGCAAAATCTATCATTATAGGAGCAATTATTTTTAAAGGTACCAACTCTTCGTGAATTTGAGCATGCATTATTATTACAGGTTTATTTAACTGCTCGGCGGCAGTAATAATAGCAATAGCTGCCTCAAGATTTGGTGTATTAAAACTACCAATAGCAATATTTTCTTTGTCTGCAATTTCTAAAATTTCCTTTAAATTTACTAACATAAAATCACCACATCTTATTAAATTCTTCGTTAGATTCGACAAACCTTAAAGTTATACCTGTTTTTATGGTTTGTTCAGGTTCAATGAACTTTAAAACGCCTTTTTCAGCCATTCCGCTAACCATTAAAGGTGGATTGTTACCGGGTTCAAGACCTAGAACATAGTCGTGCTTGCCCATCATCTTCCACTCGCAAAAACCCTCTAAAACCGATTTATCGTACTCAATAACCACACCTGAGCCAATATTCTTTGAGAATATGCCTACTCTGGATATTCCGTTTTCATCTGTTACATCATAGAAAAAGCAACGCTCAACATAATTAGCATCGGGCTTTTGCATATTAAGTGCCTCATCGTACTCAAACGCAGGATACTCTTCAGGCGAGCCAACAATTTTACCCGGTATTACAACCTCACTATCTTCATCTAATAGCGGATAACCCATATTGCAATGATATAAAAGACAAAACGGCTCTTTTGTACTACCAAAGTTTGTAATTTCATCTTCAATTTTTAAAGTAGGCTCGTTTTTATAAAGAGTAATTGTGCGAACAAGACTTAGTTTTCTGCCGAAAATAACCGCGTCGTTAATTTCGGCCTTAACTTGTACATATTCGTCGGTATTTTTAGTTTCTAAAAGCTCTGCCGGAGTGTTTGCGATTGTTCCGTGTTGCGGCAACTGTTCACCGTTATATGTACAAGGACCGCCAATATTATTAAAACCGCAAGTAGTTAAAAAACCTGCTGTAAACGATTTTAAAAATTCGCAACCATCTTTATCGTAATAAGGCGAAGCAACAAATCCGCAAGGACTCATATAACCGTAGTTATTACCCTTAAACTCAAGTCTGGCAATATCGGCACAACGGTCCAGACTTATTAAAGCCTCAACGCGATTACCCGAGCGCAAAGATACAAACTTCATGCCCTCACCCTTAGCGCCGTTTAATGTAAAGACTTCGGCAGATGCTACCTGATTTTTATGACCAATATAGTCTAGCATAATATCTATCCTTTCAGTGCGTCGTAAATACGAGAGTACTTTTTATACATTTGTTTATAAACATTATGTTTATTTAGGTTTGGTGTAAACACCTTACGTGTAGGAGCCATAGTCTTTAATACATCTTCTGTGTAAACACCCATTGCCTTACCTGCAAGCATTGCTGTGCCCGCCGCACCTATTTGTGAACAATCAAGCGCAATAACCTCAATGTTTAAAATATCGGCTTTAATTTGCAACCAAACATCACTCATTGAACCGCCACCGCTAGCTCTTATGTTTTGGGGGATTTTTATTTTTTCTCCAAAATAATCAAGGTTTAAAAGCATCTCAAAAGATGTGCCCTCCATAAGAGCTTTATAAATATCATAACGGTCGTGTTCAAATGTAAGACCTGTTACAGTTGCAGTGGCAAATGAATCCATATAAGGTGTTGCCGCTCCAGCAAAGTGAGGTAAAATTAAAATGCCTGTTGGGTCATCTTTTACCTTTTTATCTAACTCAGCATAAATATCGGTGCCGTTTGCTTTACACTGGGCATGTTCTAAGGGCACAATATTATCTCTAAACCATTTTAGAGTTGCGCCACCTGCAAAAGACAAAGCATAACAAGCGTATTTACCATTTATATGTGGTACAACAGAGTAACCGCCCTTATAAAACTCGGCATCGTTTGGCACGGTATCGGTAATAAATGTCATACACTCAACTGTACCAATGCCATCCATAGCAGTATCGGCGCTAAACACACCCGAACCGGTCATAGCAGCAATTTGGTCATGACAACCGTTTACAACGGTTATGTCGTAATCTATACCAAGTTCATTTTTAAGTTCAGCCTTTAAATTACCTGCAACAGTTCCAGCTTTAACGGGAGTAGAAAATAAAGCCTTGTCTACTCCTACCGCTGATAAAATTTCATCATCGTATGCTAACTCGCGTATATTAAATGCCAATGTGCGTGCGGCCAAAGAATAATCTATTTGTCTATTGCCTGTAAGCATATAAACAACATAGTCTTCGCCCAGCAACACCTTATCGGCCTTTGCGTAAGCATCGGGCATATTGTTTTTTATCCACATAACCTTGGGAAGACTGTACATACTATGAGGCATAACACCGGTTTTAAGTGCTATTGTTTCGGCCGAAAGAGCATTTTCAAGATATTTACATTCACTTTCTCCGCGAACATCGGTATAAAGCATTGAGGGCGCTATTATGTTATCATCCTTATCTAACATAGCAAATGTCTCACCAAATGATGTAACACCAACCGACACGAGTTTATACTTTAATGCAGCACTTTTTAACACTTTTTTAACATTATCGAATATAACATTAAAATTAACCTCGTGATGTCCGCCCTTGCGTGTTACCTCATACTCTTCGTAAAAGACCTCACAAAGAGCACCATTTTTATCGAAAACTGCGATTTTACATCCGCTTGTTCCAACATCAATTCCGCCTATATACATATTATCACCTATAGATCAATAATATCGTACTTAAGGTATGTTGTAAAGGCTTCTCTTAAAATGTCAGCAATGTGGCCAACGCCAACTGCTGTGTGATGTCTAAAGCCGTTCTTCGCAAGCTTTATAAGTTTTGGTTGTAGGTTGTTAATTTGGGCTACACCGCCGCAACCAAAGAATTCTTTTTCAATAGGCTCACCTGTAAACTTGCCTTCGTCCATATAGAAAGTAAGCTTACCATCGTTAGTCTTGCAGTTAGAATAAGTCATATCGAAAGCTGCAATTCTGCCCTCGTTACTACCCCAACCACAGCCAGGGCAACCCTTAGCAAACATCTTATGGTCGGTTACAAGACCTTTTGCTTCCATAAGGCTTTGTGCAATAGGTCCGCAGTGGAATAAAATTACCTTATCCGGATCATCACCGTAGTTGTTGTTCCAGTCAACACAAGCGGTGGGCTTGCCTGTTGCAAGATACATAGAGTACATATTTATAGCGCTGCAAAGGTCGATTTCGCAAGATGCTACTACACCGCGATCGTTAAGGAAAGATAAAAGTACGCATGGCGCAATACCAAGAACATACTGCATTTCTTCCCAGCAACGAAGTGTGATACAGTCGAGCTGATAATCGCTAATAAAGTCGTCTAACACTACCGAAACCTTTGCTAACATGTTCATCTTATCGTCAGGAACAAGTGAGCAGTTTGTGTAATCTTCAAGCTCCTTACGGCGTGTTACAACCTTTATGTCAGAATCGTTATATCTGCCAACTCTGTCCACAAGCTCAGATAGGTCATATGTATCGCAAGTGATGCCATATTTTTGAAGTGTAATTTCATCGTAACGAACCGTCTTAAACTTAGTAGTTCTGCCGCCAATAACACCAATTGTAAAGCGCTTCATGCCGTTTACAACACGGCATACTGCAGCAAAATCTTCTATATTTTTATTAAATTCAGGAGTGCTCGGATGAACAACGTGGGGTTCAAAAATAGTGAATGGTAAACCATACTGATAAAATACATCACAAATTGAAAACTTACCGCAGTAAGAATCACGACGGTGTTCAAAATCCATCTTTCCGATTTCATCGGGGTACGCCTGAATTAGAATAGGAACACCGCAATCTTCTAAAGCAGCAATTGCGCCGTTTTCATCAGAAAAGTTAGGAAGCGACATAATAACGCCGTCATACTCACCCTCATGTTCTTTAAGCCAAGCAGCATAAGCTTGACCTTCGCGCTTGGTTTCTACTGCACCATAGCGAGTAAGGTCCATTGGAGCCATTATGTAATCATAGCCTGCGTCTGTTACAGCCTTAGATACTTCTTCTCTTGCCGATTCAATAAGTGTTTCGGGGAAAAAGCCACGGTTTCCAAAATAAAGTGCGAAAGTTTGTTTCTTCATTTTAAGGTCTCCTTTTATGTAAAATTTTAAATATAATGACCTAATTTAAGTATATTATTTATACAAAAATAATTATAGACAAATTAATCTCAAATGTGGTATAATTGTATCAAAAGGAGGAATGATTATGGGTGTTTCAATTAACATAGATAATTTGGGCGAAATACTTGAATCATTTTATAATTTAACACATATAAGAATTGTTTTATTTGACAAAGATTATAACGAGCTTATGTCGTATCCATCTTATGACTGTGGCTTTTGCCGACTTTTAAAAAGCAACTCTAAAACCGCCTTGTGTTGTAAAAACAGCGACTTAACCTCTTTTGAAAAATGCAAAAAGCGTGATAATTTGGTAATCTACAAATGCCACGCTGGATTAATAGAGGCAACCGCACCCTTAAAATATGAGGGGCACATAATCGGTTACGCCATGTTTGGACAAATTTGTCCGTCATCTAACCGCAACGCCTTTTTAGACAACATAAATAAACTTTGCAACAGTTTTGATCTTAATGTTCAAGACGTTATGAGCGAAGCCAGAACAGTTAGAACTAAAAGCGACAACCAAATAGTAGCGGCATCTAAAATCTTAGAAATATGCGCCTGCTACATAATTATGAAAGATCTTATAACTCCTAAAAAAGATATGATGCTCGATAAACTAGAAAAATACATAGACCAAAACATAGAGCGCACCCTAACGGCCGACGAACTTAGTGCACATTTACATATTAGTCGCTCTACCCTTTACCGATATTTTGATTTTGGTAGCAAAAACAGCATATCTGACTACATTCGTACAAAACGTCTTATAAAAGCTTGCGAACTTTTAAAAAACACAAATATACCAGTTTTACAAATTGTTTCTAAGGTTGGTTTTTGTGATTACAACTACTTTTCAAAAGTTTTTAAAAAACAGTACCAACTATCTCCGGGTGCCTACCGCAAAAAATACCAAAATAATTTTTAGAAAACTGTTGTATTGAATTATCACATATGATAATATCATTTTGACTAATATTTTAGAGGTGTATTATGTATAAAGTAACTCCCGTAAACGAAAATTATAAACACATGCTTCACGGTGCAGACTATAACCCTGACCAGTGGCTAGATACCCCAGAGATAATTGATGAGGATATGCGTCTTTTTAAGCTCGCTAACTGTAATGAAATGTCGGTAGGAATTTTCTCTTGGGCAACACTAGAACCCCAAGAAGGAAAATATGATTTTTCGTTTTTAGACAATGTTCTAGACAAGGTTGCAGCCGCAGGCGGTAAGATAATATTAGCTACCCCCAGTGGCGCAAGACCCAAATGGATGAGTGATAAATACAAGGAGGTTTTGCGTGTTGCAAGTGACGGCACTCGTAATTTCTTTGGCTTTAGGCATAACCATTGTTATACCTCCCCTGTTTATAGAGAAAAAATAACAAAAATAAATCGCTTGTTAGCAGAACGCTACAAAGACCACCCTGCACTATATGCTTGGCATATTTCTAACGAGTTTGGCGGAGAGTGTTATTGTGATTTATGTCGAGATGCCTTTAAAAATTGGCTAAAAGAAAAATATTCTAACGATATAAATAAACTCAACTTTCAGTGGTGGACAAAATTCTGGAGCCATACATATTCATCATTTGATCAAATTGAATTTCCCTCTCCAAAAGGCGAAACTCAGGTGCACGGTTTAAATCTTGACTTTAAGCGTTTTGTAACTCACCAGACTACTGATTTTATAAAAGCTGAGTGTGCACCATTAAGAGAAATTACCCCTAATATTCCCATAACCACAAATTTAATGTGGCCGTTTTTTGACCTTAATTATCACGAGCTTAAAAAGAGTTTAGATTTTATCTCGTTCGACAATTACCCTATGTGGCACGCTCCGCAAGGAGATTTGCATGAGGCATCATTCACTGCATTAGCTCACGACTGGTACCGTTCTTTAATGCATAAACCATTCTTAATGATGGAAAGCACGCCAAGCCTTGTTAACTGGAAGCCCATAAACAAGTTGAAAAAACCTGGAGTTAATATTTTATCATCGCTACAGGCTATAGCACACGGATCTGACTCGGTACAGTATTTCCAATGGCGTAAAAGCCGAGGAAGTTCCGAAAAGCTTCACGGTGCAGTTGTTGACCACTGCGGTCACGAAAACACAAGGGTGTTTAAAGAGGTGTCTGAGCTTGGTGCAATACTGAAAAAATTAGACGATGTTGTTGGTAGTTATACAAAAACCGACATAGCAATAATTTTCGATTATGAAAATCTTTGGGCATTAAACGATGCGCAAGGCTATAACCGCTACGACAAAAAATTAATTGACACCCTACATAATTTCTATAAACCGTTTTGGAAACGTGGCATTAACACCGAAATTATTGGCTATGAAGACGACTTTTCAAAATACTCGTTAATAGTAGCGCCAATGCTTTATATGGTGAATGATACACTTATAGAAAAGTTTGATACTTATGTTAAAAACGGCGGCACGCTTATATCAACCTATATGCTAGGTATAGTTAACGAAAATGATTTATGCTACCTTGGCGGTTGGCCCGGTGGCAAATTAAAAGACATTTTCGGTATATGGAATGAAGAGGTTGATTCACTTTACCCCCACGAGCACAACGGTATGCACACTTTTGATGGCAAAGAATACAAGGTTGTAGACTATTGTGAACTTATACATGCAAATACGGCTGAAGTACTTGCTACATATACCGACGATTTCTACAAAGGCATGCCAGCTGTTTGCGTGAATAATTACGGTAAAGGCAAAGCATACTACATTGCATGCCGAGATACCGGTGATTTTGCCGATGATTTGATAGGCAAGCTTATAATACAAAATAATATAATTAAATCGATAAATATAGATTTACCTAACGGAGTTACCGCACAGTCGCGTGAAAACGGAACAGATAAATTCATATTCTTACAAAATTATAACGATTTTGATGTTGAATTAACGCTTGATAATTCATATTTTGAAATTATAAGCGGCCAAACTTTAAGTGGCAAAATAACAATTAAGGCATACTCTGTACTTATTTTAAAAACAGATTATGCCATATAACCACAAATCAAAATATAATAAAACAATCACCGCATCACAAAAGTGATGCGGTGATTGTTATTTTGTTTTAAGACTTTTTAATCTTTAACTAGATGCTACTTAAGCCGGAACATACTCACCTAAAGAAACGAGTGTTTCTTTAACTATCTTAGCAGATTTTGAGTGTAGATGTGTATCTACATATGTGCCTTCATAGTAGTAGATTGTTGCAGATGTATCGTAGGTTAAACCACCGTTTAA
>JAZQEI010000015.1:0-1526 GCA_045538935.1 Acutalibacteraceae bacterium | reverse complement strand
CCTGTGGCGTTGAATATTAGAATTTGTGGTTGTTTCTCTGACATATTGAGTTGTTTTAATTCTCTCACAAAGTTAGTGATATTTTCCCCAAGTGAATCCAGTGGCAACCACTAAAATTAAATGCCCACCTCGCAGACTTGGAAAAATACCGAAGAATAGCAAGATGAGCGAAGGACAAAAGAGTGGGCGTTTATTTTGTGCATCGTTGCAACCGACTAATGCTTTGAGAGTTGCCGTTATTAGTTCATTTCCTGGTGGGAGATGGCAATCTTCATTCTCTGCCTATCCCTTGCCCTCTGGCGAATATGTGCCATCTTTCGTGTGGAGATGTACTTTCGTTTGATGCCACACAAATCGTCATACTCTTTGAGTGTCAGATTGTCCAAATCGTCCATTTCCAATAGGATATCCGGGTGCAGTTGGCGGTAATAATATGCCCCCGAACGGACCGATTTGCCTGTGCAACAATTGTGTATTGCTGATTTGTTTTCGTGCGTCAATTCCGCGGCACAATGCAGCGACCGAACAATCGCCACCAACACCCTTGCCCCATTGAATATAAGCACCTTGCACGGTCTTCTAAATTTACTCCTTCTCATTTGTTTGCTGTTTATTAGTTAGACTATTATTAGAGTAGGAGTTTTTTCGGCTTTTGGTTGGCAGCTACTTACATACCCTGATAAGTATCGCAAAGATTACCGTCTGTTACAACTTTATTATCATCAGTTATCATCGTTTATTACTGTTTATCAAATATTTGGGCCCTATTTGAGCCTCAAATTTGTAAGGATCTTATTATCAATAACTTTAACATTCTGCATCGGCAAGTAAATTTGCATACTAACGATAAACGATGATAAAACATTTTGCCAAAAGGTGCTCACTTTGAGTGCTTTTTTGTGTTTAGTGATTAAGTCGTTTGTCTCCGTTTATCATCGTTACGCAATATTCTTTCGCCCTATTTCACCCCCAACCGAAATTTCGGAGCTGCAAGCCGGAATAAATTATTACTGCATAATAGTTGCAAATTAAACTATTATCACCCTATTTATTCCATAATAGTTGTAAATAGAACTGTTATCGGAAATGTTTAGAGCATCCTGCAATCCAAGACAAATCGTTGCAATTCGGATTGTTCGTTTAATAAAAATAAGGGTCGCCCTTCAAGGACTATCCTCTTTGGGAAAAGTACAGTACAAACATTTGTAACACTCGACACATCAACACGATACACAAATAAAAGTGAAACGATTTTGCAAACAAAACTGGCTATCGCTTTTCTGAACAGAAATTCAGGTAAAAACCGAAGACAAAAGCAGAGTTGAGAATCATCAAGGGGCAAAGAGAGATAAATTAAACTATACTATATGTTAAGCATTATTTTGGGGGATAAACTATACTTAAATTTTGTTTATATCATTGCGGATATCCTAAGTAATAAAGATCTTAGCTACTCGTCATAGACAGTTATTGTTTGTAGTTCTATAAATTTTTATTACCTTTGCATAAGCAAGGTATGTAGTTTG
>JAZQEI010000014.1:0-24620 GCA_045538935.1 Acutalibacteraceae bacterium | reverse complement strand
AGGACAACCTGGTCCGACTCGGCTGCTTATGCAATCCTTCGCCGATTCGAATACCCAGGTACTCTGGTCCAGGGCAGACAAGAGGTTGTAAACTACAAAACGGGTACACGCCGAAAAAAGCCGCAAAGTGAATGGGATATTGTTGAGGATACCCACGAAGCAATTATTTCTAAAGAATCCTTTTATAAGGCACAGGAGATTAGGCTTTCCCGAGGTAGAGGTCAAAAAATTCCAAGTGCTAGTTGTTATTCGCTTGCTAAAAAGGTGTGTTGTGCCGGGTGTGGCAACACAATGTGGAAAATGAGCTATAAACTGCGTGACGGAAGATATAACTACCTTTCTTGCAGAACTCGGAAAACCACTAACGGAGTTTGCCAAAACGCACACAGTATTCGCCTTGATGAGTTAGAACAAATCGTAGTAGATGAAATCAATAAGTTGCTTGATAAATACTACGATAAAAAGCAGATTGGCAAGTTAGATGCACCCAAAAGGAAAAAGAACGGTGCTAAAACCTTGCAGTCGCAAATTGCTGAGCTTGAAGAAAAGGTCAAGCGTAATGATAACCGAATGGCTCAGATGTACACCGACAAGTTAGATGGTGTCATCAGCGTAGCGGAGTTTACAAAATACCGAGAAAGCTATCAAAAAGATTCTCAAGAAACAGAAAAACGCATCGAAATTTTGAAATCAAAGCTTGCAACACTTACGGGCGGCGAAACAAAAACGGATACTAGTCAGGTACTCGAAAAGTACCGAAAAATTGACACCCTTACATTCGAGATTGCTGATGAATTTATAAGCAAAATCTTCATTGGAAAGCTCAAAGAGGATGGTAAGAGAGAAATTAAAATCGAGTGGAAAGTTTAGTGAAAATAGCTACTTGGAAAACGACAAAATATACAAGAATACTAAAATAGTGTAGTATTAGCTAACTCAGCCCACGGCGGGTTTGATGGTGGAGCAACTGCTTCTGATGGTACAGTTGAAAAAGACATTAACTTAAGTATATCATTAAATTTAATGGAATTCTTAAAGTCATCTGGTTACAACGTTATAATAACACGTAGCACCGATACCGCCACAGACAATAAACCAAATTCTTCTATTTCAGCAAGAAAAACCAGCGATTTAAAAAACAGATTAGACTTAATGGAAAAAAATCCTGATGCTATTTTTGTTAGTGTGCATTTAAATAAGTTTACATCGTCATCAGCCAACGGTGCACAAGTTTTTTACTCAAAAAACAATGATCTTTCAATACAATTAGGCCAATGTATTCAAAATTCTTTTAAAAATATGCTACAACCAGAAAATAACAGGGTTGTAAAAATGGGTACCAGCAGTACTTTTTTATTGCACAGAGCAAAAATACCCGCAGTAATTGTAGAATGCGGTTTTTTAAGCAATTTAGAAGAACTTAAATTACTTAAAGATAAAGAATATCAAACACAAATTGCATTTTGTATTTTTTGTGGTATAATGGATTACGATAAAAAAATATGAGGTGACAAATTTGTCAGTTAAAGCTAAAACTGTTTATGTATGTTCTAATTGTGGAGCTACCAGTGCTAAGTGGAACGGTAGATGTGCCACATGTGGTGAGTGGAACACATTAGAAGAGGACGTAATTGTTGAAACAAAAAGCACTTCAAAAAACAGTATATCAAATGTTAAACCTACAACCACCAAACTTTTAAAAGACATTACTGTAATTGATGAACACCGATATCTTACTAATATTTCTGAATTAGACAGAGTTTTTGGTGGTGGTATTGTTAAAGGGTCTGTAACTTTACTTAGTGGCGACCCGGGTATTGGTAAGTCAACCATTTTACTTCAAATATGTTCTAGTATAGATTCTGATAAAACAGTTTTGTATGTATCCGGAGAAGAATCACCGGTACAAATAAAATTACGTGCCGAAAGATTAGGCGTAAATAACGATAAGTTGCTTATTATGTGTGAAACCGATACTGTAGCTGTGTGTGAATACATAAAAAGCATAAAACCAGATATAGTAATGGTTGATTCTATTCAAACCATGCACATAGATGACTTAACTTCATCTTCAGGCAGTATAGTTCAGGTAAGAGAAAGTGCAGCACTAATACTTAGGACTGTAAAAGAAATTGATATTCCAGCAATAATTGTTAGCCATGTAAACAAAGGTGGGGAAATAGCCGGACCAAAGGTAGTTGAGCATATAGTCGACACGGTTTTGTATTTTGAAGGCGAACGAAATCAAGCTTATAGAATCTTGAGAGCTGTTAAAAACCGTTTTGGATCTACAAATGAGATCGGTGTATTTGAAATGAAGAATAGCGGCCTTGTTCAAGTCGAAAATCCATCTGAAATGCTTTTATCTGAGCGTAATGCCGAAACATCCGGTACAGCAATTACCTGTGTTTTAGAGGGAAGTAGACCTATTTTAGCGGAGGTACAAGGTCTTGTTGCAAAAACAGGATTCGGTAATCCAAGAAGAATGTCTACTGGTTTTGATAATTACAGGCTAAATCTTCTCTTGGCTGTATTAGAAAAGCGAATGGGACTTTACTTTTCAAACTTCGATACTTACCTAAATGTTGTAGGGGGTATTAGACTAGAAGAACCCGCTGCAGATCTAGCGGTTATATTATCGTTAGTATCGGGACTAAAAGAAATTCCTATTGATGCACAAACAGTAATTTTTGGTGAAGTAGGTCTTTCTGGTGAGGTGCGTTCCGTTCCTAGAGCTGTTGCAAGAGTTTTAGAAGCAGAAAGACTTGGTTTTAAAAAATGTATTTTGCCAAAAAGTAGCCTTAAACAATTTAAAAACGAAAACATAAAAAACATAGAGTTAATTGGAGTTAGAACTATTAGAGACGCTATTGATTTTATTAAATAACTTGTTTTCAAAATACGGACATTTTTTATCTGTATTGGTAATTTTAGATGCATTCTCTAAGTTACAATAGCCCTCTTTTTGATGTTTGCATTCTTCACCGCACGTTATTATACCCATAATTTCACCCATAATAGTTTATAAAATAATTGTTAAATTATTCAGCAGCCGCATTCATACGGCTGCTTTTTGTGTGTCAAGGTGTATTAATTTGAATAAACTGAAAAAGGGGAGAAACCTCAAGGAGTGAAAACAATGGATGATTTTTTAACTTTTAATAATTTTTTTATGCCAAAGACTCATGAAGATAGTAATTGCACGGACAAAGTCTGCCCACAGGTAGATTCATGCCCGTTAACAATGGCTTATGTTCCGTTTCAAACTTTTACAAGCGTGTATGACAATACAACCGCATTAAAAAATGGAACATTATTTCCGGAATTAGATAAACCTTTTTTAGGAAAAAGAAATACACGTTAACAGAAGGTGAATATTTTGGACGATAGACAAACGCTTTTAAGAAAACTTTCAGGCGCACAATTTGCAGCGTGGGAGATGCACATTTATCTTGATACCCACCCAAACGATAAAAAAGCTCTTGAAAGCTATAAAAAATACAAACAACTAGCCAATGCTCTAAAAAAAGAGTTTGAGGAAAAATTCGGCCCAATTACAGCCAACGATATTTACGGTAATAATCGTTGGGAATGGATAAACGATCCATGGCCATGGGAAAACAATAAGGAGATGATGTTTTAATGTGGCAATACGAGAAAAAACTTCAGTATCCGGTTAAAATTAAAAACACTAATCCTAAACTGGCATCACTTATAATTTCACAATATGGTGGTCCAGACGGCGAACTTGCAGCAAGTCTACGTTATCTCTCCCAAAGATTTGCAATGCCATATCCCGAACTTAAAGGACTATTAACCGATATTGGTACAGAAGAGTTAGCCCACCTAGAAATGATAGGTGCAATTGTATATCAGTTAACACGTAATTTAAGCGAAAAAGATATAAAAACCGGTGGTTTTGACGCTTACTTTATAGATCATACAAACGGAATATATCCATCATCAGCTGCAGGAGTTCCGTTTACTGCCGCATATATTCAGTCAAAGGGCGATGTTCTTACCGATCTGCACGAGAACCTGGCCGCAGAACAAAAAGCACGTACAACCTACGATAATATCTTAAGATTTAGTGATGATCCGGACGTTAATGATGCAATTAAATTTTTACGTCAACGTGAAGTTGTGCATTATCAACGCTTTGGTGAAGGATTACGTCTTGCAACAGACCGCTTAAATGCAAAAAACTTCTACGCATTTAACCCTGGTTTTGATAAATAATAAGAAAGGGCACGATTATCCGTGCTCTTTCTGTTTTCATAATTAATATCCAATATTTATTCCTTGACATTTTGTACTTTGAGTTATAAAATCATTCAAGGCGACAAAAAACTACAAGGAAGGTTAAAAAATGAGCTTTTTAAATAATATTTTGTCCTTTTTAAAATATAATAAAGTAATTACAGTTGCAGTATCTGCGATTATAATAGTCAGCATTATAATTGCAAGTTTTTTTGTTGTTTATAAAAGTAAAGATAATGACGATGTTTCTTCTTTTGTTTCTTTTGAAGAAACTTCTGAAATGGTTACAACAACTTCTGAAGAGTCATCTTCTGAAACCGAAACCAGTCAAACAACTACAACGTCAAAAAAACCAAACTCATCTGTTACTACATCAAAAGAACCCGATCCTGTAACATCAGCAGCGCCCGTTTATAAACCTACAGCAAACGGCGAATACAAATATAATACCAATCTAAATATTGAAGATAATCTATTTATGGATGCTCTTGTTTATACCGGCTACAACCTTGAAAAGCACAGAGCAGACGGCAAAATGTGGGTTTACATATTAGCAAGATATAAACGCGGTTATGGTTGGTTATCTAATATAACTTTTGGTGGTGGCTCAAGCGGATATGAAGTTACATCAGAGGGTAAACCAAACATTAAAGCTTTTGAAAAAGGCGGACTAGTTTGTGCATCATATGTAACATATAATTATTTTAACTATTTACCCAATGTTGCAGGCATAGACACATCTATGCTACCGCGTCCAGAAAGTTCGGTTAATGCGAATGATTGGTACAAGGCTGCAAAACAATGGATAGAATTAGGCTATTCGTATTCCATACCATTTGATGCTAAAAAAACAAGTTCAGGTTATATTGATTTTAAGCCGCATCAAGAGATACCTATTGGTTCAATTTTAATATTCAGAAGCGCCGACCACAACAGAGATTACGGCAACCATGCGGTTGTATATGCTGGCTACAAAAACGGTAACCATTGGGTTTACCATACCGGTAACAAAAATGGTCCCGAAATGTGTGCTGTAGAACGTATGCTTTTCGGTCCTGATCCTGTTTTTCCGATTGCCGTAATATCGACTCCATCGGTTGTTAGAATGTCGGCCGTTTTAGAGGTTAACGTTAAAGATCAAGACGGTAATGCAATCAGCAATGTATCGGTTGTACTAAAGAACAAATCTACCGGCAACACACGTGATCTTGGTACTACCAACTCCGAGGGTAAAATTTCCATAGATAAGCTATCATATATTGAATACGAGCTTACCATTAGTGTTCCTAATGAGTACAGTTGTGACAATTCAGTTCAATCTATAAAGCTAACACCAAATAACAACAGTTTAAACCATGCTAGTTTCACTTTAAACGCACAAAAAGGTAAGACTGCTAATAATAGCGAATTAGCTACTTCTATAACTTCGCAAATCGATGAAAACAAATAATAAAACAAGAGCTGTTTAATTAAACGGCTCTTGTTTTTTACTATATTGTATAAGTTGATTTTCAGTTATAATTGTACTATAATATTGTTAAATAGGGGGTATATATATGAGCTATATCAGATATTCATACGAAAATCTAAAAACCTTTTGTTGCGATGCATTCGAAAAATTTGGATTTACCAAAGACGAAGCCGCTAGCATTACCGATGTATTATTGTTATCAGATGTTTACGGAATCGAATCACACGGTATGCAACGGCTAGTGCGCTATCACAAGGGAATAGAAAAAGGTTTGATACATATTGATGCAAAGCCTGAAATAATTTTTGAAACACCGGTTTCTGCAGTTATAGACGCACACGATGGCATGGGGCAGCTAGTTTCAATTTCGGCTATGAATTTAGCAATTGAAAAGGCTAAGAAAAGCGGAATGGCCATTGTAAGTGTTAAAAATTCAAATCACTTTGGCATTGCAGGTTACTATGCTAAAATGGCTTGTGACAATGGACTAATAGGATTTGCAATGACAAATTCTGAAGCTATAATGGTACCAACATATTCTCGCTTGGCAATGCTTGGTTCTAACCCAATTGCGATTTCTATGCCTGCCAAGCCTTATCCGTTTTTCTTTGATTCTTCAACTACAGTAGTTACAAGAGGAAAACTCGAAATATATAATAAGTTATCTAAACCTTTGCCAGATGGTTGGGCATTAGATGAAAACGGCAAACCCTGTACCGATGCTTCTAGAGTATTAAAAAATATTGTTGCTAAAAATGGTGGCGGAATAGTTCCACTTGGTGGTGACACCGAAACACTTGGTGGTCATAAAGGATACGGTTATGGTATGCTTTGTGAAATTTTCTGCTCAATTTTCTCGGGTGGCCTAACATCTAATCATACACACGTTAACGTTAAAGGTGGCACTTGCCACGGATTTATGGCTATTGATCCTAAAATTTTTGGCGATGCAAAGGAAATGGAACAACGATTTTCTACATTCTTACAAGAACTACGCGATGCACCTAAGGCTGATGGTGCCGAACGTATTTATACGCATGGCGAAAAAGAAATTTTAGCCTATGCAGATCGAATGAAAAATGGCATTGATGTTAATATTAACACCGTTGCCGAAATGAAGGATTTATGCAATTATCTTGGCATGGATAGTGTTAAATATTTAGGTGACGTTGATTTTTCAACAGCAAAACAAAGCTCGTATAAATAAGGGTGATAGTTTATGGATATTAAAGAAAAAGCATTACAAAAACATCATGAATGGCAGGGTAAAATAGAGGTTGTTTCCAGAACCCACGTAACAAGTAGTGAAGATTTATCAGTTGCGTATACTCCGGGTGTTGCTCAACCTTGCTTAGAAATTCAAAAAGACTATAACAAATCATTTGAGTTAACAAGAAGGTGGAACTTAATTGGTGTTATAACCGATGGCTCTGCCGTATTGGGCCTTGGTAATATTGGTCCGGAAGCCGGAATGCCGGTAATGGAAGGTAAATGTGTTTTATTTAAAGAGTTTGCCGGTGTAGATGCATTTCCAATTTGTATAAGATCTAACGATGTTGACGAAATAGTAGATACAGTATATAAAATTTCGGGCAGTTTTGGCGGTATAAATCTTGAAGATATTGCGGCTCCACGCTGCTTTGAAATTGAAAAAAAGCTAAAGGAAAAATGTGATATTCCTGTTTTTCACGATGACCAACATGGTACAGCAATTGTTGTTGCGGCAGCAATGCTTAATTCACTTAAAATAGTTAAAAAAGATATTTCTGGCATTAAATGCGTAATAAACGGCGCTGGCGCTGCCGGCACCGCCATTGGCGAGCATTTGTTGAAGCTAGGCGTTAAAAACCTTATAATGTGTGATAAATTTGGCGCTATTGCAAAAGGTATGCCAGAACTCTCTGATGCACACAAAGCGCTTGCTGAAAAAACTAATCCTATGTTAGAAACAGGTAAGTTATCTGATGTAATTAAAAGCGCTGATGTTTTTATAGGCGTATCCGCACCCAAAATGCTAACGCCTGAAATGGTGTCTACAATGTCGGAAAAGCCTATTGTTTTTGCAATGGCCAACCCAACACCAGAAATTATGCCTGATGAAGCAAAACAGGGAGGAGCATATATTGTTGGTACCGGTAGATCTGATTTCCCGAACCAAATTAACAATGTTTTGGCTTTCCCGGGCATTTTCCGCGGCGCATTAGATGTTAGAGCATCTGACATTAATGATGAAATGAAAATGGCTGCATCATATGCAATTGCATCACTTGTATCTGATGAAGAACTTACCCCAGAATACATTCTTCCTAAAGCTTTTGATAGCAGAATTTCCACTACGGTCGCAAAAGCTGTTGCAAAAGCCGCAAGAGATAGCGGTGTTGCCAGAATATAGTTTAATAATAAAAGGCTACCTTAAACGGTAGCCTTTTATTATTTAAAATTTATATTCTGCAGATTTTAGTGACGGTGTAGTTATCTTAATTGTTCTATCCTTACTGCAATCAGTGCCGTTTTTAACAATTATTTGAGCTAAACCATTAAATAAGTTTACAAACGGTTCGCGCTCATTCATATGGTCTTTGGGGTCACCATTACCAACACCCACGAGTGTTACGCCATCACTTAAAATTATTTGTAAGTTGTTTTGAGCGTCGGGTACTTCGCGTCCAAAATCATCAATAGCATATGCTTTAAAAATACTGTAACATTCACCATTAGGCTCGGCTTGGCTAGATAAAAGTTCAAGTTTTAACTGTGTGGGAGCATTGGTTGTTTGTACGGTGTCGCTTGCAATTAGTTTGCCGTTTTTATAAGCATTGGCAACCAATGTACCCGGCTCGTAATCAAGCTTAAAATATGTATAATTATATTGTTCAGCCGGTTTTCTATCTATAACTTTACCATTTAACACTAACTCTATTTCATCGCCATTAGTAAAACAGCCAACCATTTTAAACTCATCTTCTTTGCCAACCCAATTCCAGTGCGGAGCAATGTGCACCATTGGTTCATCGCGCCATACAGACTTATAATAATAAAAGGCATCCTTTTTATATCCGCATAAATCACATACGCCGAATTGAGAAACAACTGCAGGCCAAGCATACGGAGTGGGCTCACCGTGATAATCAAAACCAGTCCATACAAACATACCACTTATATAATCGTTTTCAGAGGTTATTTTCCAATAATCGTATCCGCCTTTTCTGTTAGGATCAAAAGCTCCAACTTGACAACGATCTTTGTTATCAAAATAAACACCTCTTGTATGCATAAGGGATGTTACTTCGGTTGATACAAACGGTTTATTGGGATAAACTTTGTGCATATCATTCCAAATGTGAAAACAGTAATTCATACCAATAATATCTAATTCATTTATTTGCATGTCACAAAATTTGGGATCATTTATATTCTTTAATGCTACAAAATCCCAGTAAATTAATGCTGAAGTAATTGGTCGGGTACCATCTAATTGCTCAACATAATTCCTTATTCGTTTGGTAGTTTTTGCTGCAATAGAGGTGTGCTGAACAAGATTTTCTTCATTTCCGACAGAGTACATTATTACTGATGGATGATTTCTATCACGCTTAACCATGGTTTTAAGTTCTTCTAAGTGAACCATATCTGTACTCAGAACTCTATTTTCGTCCATTACCAAGATACCGTTCTTATCACAGCAATCCAAAAATTCTGGAGCAGGGTTATTGTGAGCGGTTCGAATAGCATTACAGCCCATTTCTTTTAATATGTCAATTCTATATTGATGTAAACTATCAAAATGAGCAACACCGGCACCTGCGTGGTCTTGATGTATACACATACCTTTTAATTTAATTTGTTCACCGTTTAACAAGAAACCTTTATCTTTGTGGAATTCTATTTTTCTAATACCAAAACTATCTTCATAAACATCACCATTAGACAATTTTGATATAATTTTATACATATGTGGATTTTTTGTGTTCCAAAGATTTGGCGAATCTATTCGTACACAAGTGCTGTGAGTGTTTTCACCAAGTTTAATATTTTTAACATTATCAGAAACGCTGGCAACGATATTTAAGTCTTCATCAATAATTTCATGTGTGATTTGTAAATTTTTGTTATTTAGTTCAGATGAAATTATAGTAGATTCAATATTAAGTGTGGCAATGTTATTTGCTAAATCAACATCACTCTTTACAAATACACCATGAACATCAAAATGTGTACTAGGAGCGCTTAACAACCAAACATGACGGTAGATACCTGCACCTTCATACCACCAGCCCTCGCTATCTTGAGGATTTATTTTTACCGATAATACATTTTCATTTTCTAAATCAACAAAATCTGTTATATTAAAAACACACTCGGTATATCCGCTTTGATGGTTGCCTATATAGCAATCATTTAAATAAACTGTATAATCTCTAAAAGCGCCATCAAATTTTATAAAAATTTCTTTATCCGTATAATTTTCTTTATCTAACACAAAATGCTTTCTATACCATGCAGGACGTCCAATAATAGAACCAACTGTAGTAAGATGAGAGTCAATTTGTTGCATAGCGGGAATATCGGCTAAATTATCGGCATTCTTATTTGATTTTTCTTTTTGGAAATTTAATCTGTAATCATGTGGCAAATTTACAGTATCCCATTTGCTATCATCAAATGCTTTACCAGAGACACCACTTTTGTATATACCGCATTTAGTTGGACCAACAGCATCAATAACGCTAAAATTTCCAACCATAAATTTCCAATCATTATCAAAAAGAATTTTTATCATAGAGAAACCACCTCAAAGATTTGATAACTAAATAATAACATATTTCCTATAATATGCAACTAATTTTAATAAAACAGAGCCAATTAAAATTTAATTGGCTCTGTAAATTTTTAAATATTAAATCCTATTCAGGTTTACTAAAAAACGAATCAAATAAATCAGCAGAATCTGACAAAACAATTTTTGTGGGCTTTTGCTGTTCGCTACCCAGTAAACCAACAATTTCATTTTCAACCGAAATCAACTCATCAATCGGTACGTTAAGTTCATCGGCAATTAAAATTAAATGTTCATTTTCGAAAATATTATTTAGTTCCATATAAGTGTATAAAGAACGGCTAATACCAAGTAATTGAGCAAGATGATCTTGAGAAACATTTTTAATTTCTCTAACATCTTTAACGGTATTTTTCTGCGCTGTTGCAGACAATTAAATCACCTTTTTTCTTGACTAAGTGATAATATATTGTTATAATGTGTGTGGTTTGATGTAACAATAAATTATTTGTTAAATTGGTTATATGTTTAACGTATAAAACAAATAAACGCTGGAGTGGCTCAGTTGGTAGAGCAGCTGATTCGTAATCAGCAGGTCGTGGGTTCGAGTCCCATCTTCAGCTCCATTTTTTAGACTGCATTTTGCAGTCTTTTTTGTTTTTATTATTCCGATTTAACGCTTGTAATTAATTCAATTATTGATGAATATATGTTTGATGCATCATTTAAAAAAGCTTGCTTAATCAAATCTGCTTGCTGAGAATCTGCCGCAACAAGCCTAACAGTCATCATTTCGTTAGATCCATCCATAACCGAGCAATTAACAATATAACCATTTTCTGTTTTTTCAATAAAAATATTGTTTTCGCGCTCATTTTTATATCTAACCATCATACGCAAAGATAACTTATATGCTTTTTCTCTTATTGAAAACGGTAGGGAAGTGAGCAAGGTTTTTGCTACATCAGAACCCGACGGTGTAATAGTGTACAAATCATCTGCATCATTCGAAATTAAACGTATATGGCCGTTATTTTCTAATTTTGTAAAAGCATCTGTTATCTCAAAATAATTAGCAATACCTTCAAAATGAAGCATATCTGCCATTTTATGTGCAGGTACAGGCGTATTAAGGGTTGATAGCAAGTAGCATATAAGTATTTTAATATCTGCAGTACTATTTAAACCTCCGCGTGCAACCCCAGCTGTTAGTGCATCTCTTTCCAAAAAATCAAGTCCTTTATAAGTTATTATCGGTATTTTTTATGCAACTGTACTCATCGAGCGTACAGTTTGTTACGGTAAATGCAGGGCAGATTTGTTCTTTAATAATGTTTTCATAGTTATTATTACTGCCGCAAACACTTATTATAGTAACGGATTTATGTTTAGCGATAGGCGGTTTTATTTTTCTGATAAATCTGGCATTATAATAAATTTGTAGCCTATCGATTAACGCCTTAAGCGGCGCAGGAAAACTGGCGTTGTAAATAGGAAAGGCGATTATGACCCTATCTGCAGTTTCAAATTTAGAATAAAATTCATCTAAATCAGAATATTTACAAGAAGAATTTTCTTTACAATATCCACAATCACAGCAAGGAAGTGGAAAAACCTTAAAGCAATCGAAGAAATAATCGCATACTATATGATTATCGTTCATATACTTTTTTAGTGCTTGTCCGGTTGTTTTATTATTACTTGGTGCTCCAAAAATTACAACGGTCTTTTCCATACATCCCTCAAACATGTTTTTATATATTATATAACGAAATAAGCATTATTTCAAGCACAATAATCAAATAGTTATTGAAAAATATATTATAGTAATATATAATTATATAAATAAAATAATTTTTTAAACGAGGTATTATATATGTTTAAAAAAGTATTAGGAGTTTTAAAAATTGTTTTGCCCATTATAATTTTTATTGGCATAATAACTACAATTATTTTAACTCCCTTGCGCGCAGTCAATGTATCAATGCTCGTTTATTTATCTGGCTGCGAAGACGGTACGTCTGTTATTTTAAATATAACACAAAAAGACGATACAGAAAACGGCCCAATAATTAGTGAATTTTATACATATTCTTATAACTCAAACGCTGGATTTAATTTGCCGGCATCGGTTATGAATAATGCTAGCGACATATCAATTAAAATCAAATCACCAACTAACGGTGCAAAAGCTCACACATGGGCGTTATACTGTGGCAAACATGATATTAGTAATGACACTCTTATGCAGCTTTTTACACTAAGTAATGCTTCGGTAACCAAAAATGAAACCGAAATTATATATAGTTTTAGTGAATCTGATGTTAAAGCCTACAATAAGACAACCGCAAACGATTGGATAACTAAAGCTGTTGTTTGTGGCTTTGTTACATTCGCATTTTTGATTATAACATTTAGTATTTATTCGTTTAGAAATAAGTCTTGGTGCATAGCGTTAAGACGTGCCTTTATAATTATGCCAGTAGCGCTAGTGGCATTATATTTACTGATTTCTGGCATAATTTATGATAATACGTCACATTCGATAGAACAATTTGGATTGCAGAGTAGCGCTGAGTATGCTCAATTAGAATCTAAACTGAGCCGTAAATTCACAACTACTCAAGACGGATTAAACAACATTAGTTTTATTGCCGCCTTAGAAGGAAATCCCGCTCATTTAGGTATTCGTATTGTCAACAACGATAAATCTGTTTTAGTGTTGTCTGATACCGTTATTGTTAATGAGTCCGGTGAGGTTTCTATTAATGTTCCTGCACATATATTAAACACAAAATCCACATATACACTCGACATAGTCAAGCTTAATTCAGACACCAGTAGCAACATAAAATTAATGTCTACTGACTCACAAATAAATTTACAAGCTGGTTATTGCAATATTTTATTTTCAGGTTATTCTGTCGCTATAGCAATTATAATATGTTTAATTGCAGTTTTGATTTCGATTTTTTATAAGAATTTGCATATATCAAGCAATATTGCGAGCATAGTGATATACATAATAATGTTTGTTTTTTCCGCTACGCAAATTTTATTTTTTGCTATATCTGCCGGACTATCGGCAGGGGAGTCTGAAAACATCTCTTATATAGCCTATTTAGTTAAAACCGGCAACTTTATACCAGAATTTAAAGCTATGCCACTTTTGAATGAAATAACAAATAATTGTACATTTAGCGAAACTAACATAAACCCTCTAGGAACTCCACCGTTATACTTTTTAATTATGAAAATGTTTGGTGCAATTAAAGTTTCAGACACAATTGTAAATATAGATATTTTTAAACTACGTTTATTCTCGTGTTGTATTTCGTTTTTGTCGATTGCAATAATTTATTTAATTGGATATTTAAGAATAAACAAGACCGTACCATCACTACATTTGCTGTTTGCAACTATTACCGGTGGTTTGCCCTCTGTAACATATTTATTATCTAGAATTTCACCTGCACCAATCGCATTAATAGGTATCGGATTGTTTTTTGTTGGCATTATGCGCCTTGCTGGCACAAGAAGAGACAAATTAACCTACTTTATAATATCACTTGGCATTTTTATATGTTGTCTTAGTGATATTATAATAGGTACGATTGCATTAGCAATATTACTCGTATACATATTATTTTCAATCTTTAAAAACAAAGACTATAAAGTTATTATACGTAAAAATGCTTTTTTTGCATTACCAATGTTGCTTCTTACAGCTACGTACTACATAACAATTAATATTTTGTACGGCAGTTTAAACCCACAAATATTAACCACATCAAACGCTACTTTATTATCTGCTGCAGAATTTACTAAAACATACTTTGGCGACTTTGTTAATCTTTGGTCTTCATTATTTAATAATTCATTTAAAATGTCTAATCTTCCATGGCATAGTCTGATAAAAGTAATAACATTACTACTTTTATTATCGCCGGTTGCATTATTTAAAATTAGAAAAATTCCTAAAATTCCTGTATTGATTATTTCTTATTTAACCGCAACAAGTATGCTTATATATCGTTTTGCAATAACGTATGCTAACTATTATTACCAATCTATACCTTATAATCCGCTTGATAATACTATGTTTTTGTGTCTTATTCCATTTATTGGATATTCAGTTGTAGCTGCATTAATTGAATTATATAATAGTTCAAGGCTAACGGTAGGGGATAAGCCTGAAGGTTATATTTGCATTGAACCAAAAACAACAACAACTTTTATAGCAAACAGTGCTAGTATTTTATTATTAATTTGCGGTTTCATTTTCTTTATATTTAATTTTGGGGTGATATAAAATGTTTGAAAGTATTTTAGACAAGATAATATTTGCTAATATTACTTTAACAGATGGTTTAGAATTATTATTGCGCGTTGTTCTAAGCTGCATATTTGGTTTTTTAATAGGTCTAGAGCGTACGAGACGCTTTAAAGATGCCGGTGTTAGAACATATACTTTAGTTGCATGCGCATCAGCGCTTTTAATGATAGTTTCAAAATATTCAGCATATGATATGATTAATGATTTTGGTAGCATACCAGACACTGGGCGTATTGCAGCACAAGTAGTTAGCGGTATAAGTTTTTTGGGGGCAGGTGTAATATTTAAACACGGCGCTTCTATAAAAGGATTAACAACTGCTGCAGGCATTTGGATAACTTCTGCAATTGGCCTGGCGGTCGGGGCAGGGATGTATCTAATAGGATTGTTTGTGACATTAATAGTCATAGTTCTACAGTTTCTTATGCATAAGTTTTCATTGGGAAAAGATGCTGTTGACACACTAGAATATACTGTTACTGTTAAGAATGCTGAGGAGTTTTTAAAATATTCTAGCGAAATTTTTGATGAAAAATACGATAATGTAACGTATAATTCCGTTATCAAAAACGAAACACTAAAAACTACTACTTATAATATAACTGTTAGATCTTCTAAAAAGAATATAACCGATGATCTAATTCAAAGTACTAGCAAAAACGATAACATAATTTCTTTTATAACTACTAACCAAAACTAATAAAAAAAATAATAAAAAATAGCGGACAATTTAGTCTGCTATTTTTTATTATTAATTTATTTTAACTTTAACGTTACACATTACAAAATTTCTAAAACTAACAAAAGGGAAGTTCTTTAATACATACGAATCTGTTGGATAAATCTCCGTTTTTCCAACAGAAAACGATGTAATATGACTAATATTGACATACTGCTAAAATTACTAATAACTTTATGTCATTTTGTATTTTCTAAATAAAAGCAAATTTAATATATAAAAATAACAATGTAAAGTTATAACATAACCAGAATCTATTGCATATAATAAGTTTTCAGAATAACATTCAATTAATATCTAACATTCAGCCTGCAATATTATTTAATTAACATGAAAAGCTCTTATATTAATGTTCTCACTAAATTTCAGACGATAGAAATTTTCCAAACAATACTTACATCAATTAAATAATTTCTATTTGATACACATATTAATTTATAACAATATTATTTAGAAGTTATTTGTTTTTACATAGTTTATCAATTCTTAAACTTAATGATTTTATTTTAATAATTGACTAATAATATACTAGTTTTACAATATAAAATTTCAAATATGCACTTTCTATTCTTCTACATTTATTATATAGTACTTTATAATTTCCCTATTTGTTAAAATTTTAACAAATTAATTTGTTTATATTACATTGAAAATAATATATTTCTGTGTTAAAATATTTAAGATTTATTTAATAGATATATTTTAAGGATGTGAATTATATGGCAAAATTATCTTATAACGATGAACTAAATAGAAACAATATGGCAAAAACTAAAGAAATTATATCTGCTCTTCCCCCATTTGTTGCCGATTATTTTACATCTCGAAAGTCTAACACTACTACTAAAACTAGACTTTCATATGCCTATGATATTAGAACTTTCTTTCTGTGGCTAAAAGATAATATAAGAGACTTTGAAGACATTAAAAATATTACTCCCCTACTGCTTTCAAAAATTAATGCAAGAGACATTGAAGAATACATTGATTTTCTACAAACCGATGCCCAAAAAGCCAATAAAGAAAAATCAATTGCCCGAAAGCTTGCTTGCCTAAATTCATTTTTTACTTATATGGTACGTAACGATTTATTAGATTCAAATCCATGTGCTAAAGTATTAAAACCAAAGATACATAAAGACAACAGAATTATCAAAATGACCCCCGATGAAGTTAGCAGATTTTTAGATGCTATAGAATACGGCTGTGATTCAATGACCAAGCGACAACGAATATACTTAGCCAACACAAAAGAGCGTGATTTAGCTATTGCTACATTGTTACTGGGTACAGGAATAAGAGTTTCTGAATGCGTTGGGCTTAATATCTCAGACATTGACTTTGAAAATTGCCGAATCAGCATATTACGCAAGGGTCAAAAAAGACAATATATTGGTATGGGCGACGAAGTTATTGACGCTATAAAAACATATCTTCCTGTTCGCGAATTAATCGTTCCGGCTAATCCATTAGATCAAGACGCATTATTTTTATCTACCAGAAAGACAAGGATTTGCGTACAAGCAATCGAAAATTTAATAGTTAAATATGCAAACGCCATTGGTACAAAAGAACATATAACACCTCACAAACTACGTAAAACGTATGGCACAGAACTATATAACGAGACCGGTGATATCTATTTAGTCGCTCGAGCTCTTGGACATGAAAGCGTTAATACAACAAAAAACCACTATATTTCTGATGACGAAAATTCATTAATTCAAGCAAGAAATAAAGTGAAATTAAGAAACTAAAATTAAAAAACTGGCTTCTTTTGAAGCCAGTTTTTTATTACAACTACATTAATGTGCAAGTGGATGAAAACGTTTATACGCTTGTGTATATTTGTTTTTCATAATTTGCGCATAGATCTGTGTGGAAGATATATCAGAATGACCAAGCATTTCTTTTATATCGGTAAGTTGTGCGCCGTTTTCAAGCAAATGAGCTGCAAAAGAATGTCTTAATGTATGCGGTGTAATGTCTTTATCAATATCTGCCATTGCCGCATAATGCTTAATTATTTTCCAAAAACCTTGCCGAGACAACGCTGAACCGTTCATATTAGTGAATAAGCGTTCTTCATTACTTTCCGTAACAATTATTGGGCGAACATTTGCCATATAAGCTGCTACAGCTTTAATAGCAGCAGGATACATTGGAATAACTCTTTCGGTTTTCGAGGATCTCATATGTAAAATACCAATTTGTAAATTTACATCACTAACATTTAAGTCTATTAGTTCTGATACTTTAATTCCGGTTGCATATAAAAGCTCTAACATTGCTTTATCACGCACGCTTTTATAATCACTACCGTCTGGTTGAGATAAAAGCAAGTTAACTTCCCTATTTGTAAGAACTTGAGGAAGCTTCTTCTCGGCCTTTTCGAACTTTACATTTAAAATCGGATTAGAAAAAATTATACCTTTATTTGTTAAATACTGAAAAAAACAGCGCATTGAAGCCGCAACCCTGGTCAATGTAGCTTTAGATTTACCATTTAAAGACATATATGAATTATATTTTTCAATAGTAACAGCATTAACATCTTGTATGTTTCTTATATTATTAGAATCACAGAACATCAAAAATTGCCCGATGTCACGCAAATATGACTCAAGCGTATTATCGGATGATTTTTTTTGATTTTTTAGATAATCTTTAAATCCAATAATATAATCCTTCATTTTAAACCGCCAAATTTTAAAAATTAAAAAATTTTATAAAAACAGATGAACAAAGAGCATCTATTAATGATGAAAGTAAAACAATAAATAATATAATCAAAAAACTCTTACAGTATTTTTTGAATTTAGAAAACATTGATACCGTGTAACCATTTGGCATTGCAACACTAGCAAGATTATACGAAAAAACAACAGATTCTTTTGTAGCTAAAAGTAATCCTAAAAACAAAATTAAGTTACAAGGAATTAACACTAGCGCATTAAACGCAATTCCTTTAAGACCATATGACGAATAAACATATCCGGTAATTATTCCAAGTGAAGCAGATTTTAAAAAAAATACTGATGGACAAAACAATATGCCCGAAAATGATGTACCACCAAGGAAAATTAATATCAAATAAATTAGTGACAAAACAAAAGATGATAACATACTTTTAAAAAAATTAATATCATTAATTTTTTTAAAAAACAACTCATTAAAACTTGTTTGTGCATAATCAAGAATTAAAGGAGTACTTTTATTTATGAGCAATGAGCCTAAACAAATCCCCAATAGCGACAGTATGGTTAATAAAATAATTAACTTATTAAAAACAATAATGTTAATAACGCTGTTGTCCTTTAAAGAAAAAATTTTACTATTTTTCATTTTAATACCTCAAAAACATTAGATATTAAAACATATGAATTAAAAGGACAAGATATTACCACAACATGTAGATATTAAAATTTATTTTATACAAAATAATGATAATATCTAATAAATTCAGATATTATGTAACCTAACAATGAAAAATTAAAAATAAAAGTTTATTCTAAAAAAAGAGCAAAAAATATTGCATTCTGCGCAAACAGAAAGCTTATACATATTTATACACCAATTTTAATCAATTGTCAATAGTAATTTAAAAGTTTTTATGTATTATGTAAACTGATTATGTCAACCACATTATGTAGAAGCTTTGTGTTATTTAACACCAACCTATGGTGCAATTAAATCTTTGACTTTTTGTATTCATATGCTATAATAAATTATATTCACGATTTATAAAGGGGTTTTGCATCATGTTTAATAATAAAACTGTTATAATTACTGGTGCCTCAAAAGGCATAGGCGCCGCTACTGCAATTTTGTTTGCAGAAAAAGGCTACAACGTAGTTATTAATTATAACAACTCCGTAGAGTCAGCCAGATTACTACAACGCTCATTATCAGAAAACGGATACAACGTTATTGCCCTAAAAGCTAACGTTACAAACCGCAAAGAAGTAGATCTTATGGTTAAGGAAACACTATATAGATTTGGTTCTATTGATGTGCTTATTAATAACGCCGGCATAAGTCAACAGTCTTTATTTACCGATATTTCTGAATACGATTGGGATAATATGATGAACGTAAATTTAAAAGGTGTTTTTAATTGCACTCAGGCAGTCCTCCCCCATATGATTGATAAAAAATCCGGAAAAATAATTAATATGTCGTCAATTTGGGGTATTACCGGTGGATCATGTGAGGTGCATTATTCCGCCGCCAAAGCCGGTATAATTGGTTTCACAAAAGCGCTTGCTAAAGAATTAGGCCCTAGCGGAATTACCGTTAACTGCATTGCACCAGGTGTAATAGATACCAATATGAATGCAAACCTTTCTGTTGAAGATTTAAATGCGCTCGTAGAGCAAACTCCTATCGGAAGAATTGGTAATACAACCGAAATAGCCTCAACCGCACTTTTCCTTGCAGAGCCTAATGCCGATTTTATCACCGGACAAGTTATTAGTCCAAACGGCGGTATGGTTATTTAATAATAAAAATTAAAACACCCACATTTATAATGTGGGTGTTTTTTAATTGTTGGATGCTGCGTTTTGCGAAGTCATAGACGCATTGTTTGAGCTGCTAGAACTACTTGGTTGCATCATTCCATTCATACCACTTTCAACGTTTGAGACAACATCGCTAGCCACAGAATTAACATCAGACATCATGCCACCGCTTGATGTATCATCTTTATTATTTCTTCTGCAGCCCACAAAAGCAGTACATATAATAACTGCAATTGTAATTATTAAAACTGATTTGAATATAGTTTTCAATGAATAATCCTCCCTTGCAAACATTTTGCAAATATAGTATTACACATTAAAACATTTTTATTCATTTAATCATTTCATTAAAATCTTCCTCAGAAATCACCTTAATACCAAGTTGTTGTGCTTTTGTAAGCTTGCTTCCCGCTTGTTCACCAGCAAGAACATAATCGGTTTTTTTAGAAACACTTGAAGAAGTTTTTCCTCCAAAAGACATTATGATTTCTGAGGCTTCGTTTCTATCATAGGTCGGCAGAGTTCCTGTTAACACAAAGGTTAATCCGGCAAATCGGTTATCTAATATAGTCATTTTTGATTTTAAATTTAAGCCAACTTCTTTAAACTCAGCAATTAATTCTTTAGTATCATTAAGAGCAAAAAAATCAACTACACTTTTAGCCATAATTTCTCCAAAACCATCAATACTTAAAATATCATTATACGAGGCATTTATTAATGAATCAATATCGGTAAAGCGTTCACACATTAAACGTGCGGCATTGCTACCAATATGCCTAATTCCAAGCGCGAAAACAAATTTGTGCAAATCGTTATCCTTAGATGCATTAATTGATGAAATCAAATTAGAGGCCGATTTTTCGCCCATTCTATCGAGTTCGGATATGTCTTCTTCGACCAATTTATATATATCTATAGCATTTTTAATTTTACCGGAATCATATAATAATTTCAATACCGCGGGGCCTAATCCTTCAATGTCCATGGCATCTCTAGATGCAAAATGAATTAAATTTCGCATTATTTGAGCAGGACAATTAGGCGAGGTGCAGCGTATTGCCGCCTCACCTTCTTCCCTAACAACAACCGAGCCACAAGAAGGACAGTTCGAAGGCATTTTGTAAACAGAGTTGCAACTACCGTGTTCCACCACCGCAACGACCTCTGGAATAATGTCGCCCGCTTTACGAACGCGTATAATATCTCCAAGAGCAATGTTTTTTTCATTAATAAAATCTTCGTTGTGCAATACTGCTCTGCTAACGGTAGTTCCGGCAAGTTGTATGGGTTCAAACACCGCAGTAGGCGTTAAAACACCCGTTCTACCAACATTTATTTGAATATCAATAAGTTTTGTGTTTTTTTCTTCTGGTGGATATTTATAAGCTATTGCCCATTTAGGATATTTTGAGGAGCTTCCCATTTGCTTTCTTGTTACAAAATCATTAATCTTAATAACCGCACCATCAATATCAAATGGCAAATCACCGCGTTTATCCCCTATTTTTTCAATTTCTATAATGGCTGAATCTATATTTTTACATAATGTATAACTTGGTAAAACGGTAAATCCTAACGATTTTAAAAAGTCCAGTGAATCAATATGGTTATCAAAAAACTCGGCATCAATATATTGAACATTAAAAACAAAAATATCCAGCTCGCGCTCTGCCGTAATTTTTGGATTTTTTTGTCTTAACGAGCCGGCAGCGGCATTACGCGGGTTTTTAGCAGGAACTTGGTTTAAAAGTTCTTGCTGTTCGACAAGCCTTAAAAAGCTTGCTCTAGACATGTATACTTCGCCTCTAACCTCTAACTTGCCTTTATAAGATATAGTTTTAGGCAACGAACGAATTGTCATTAAATTTGCAGTAATGTCTTCTCCGACTAAGCCATCACCACGAGTAGATCCTCTAACCAATATTCCATTATCATATTCAACCGATACCGAAAGGCCGTCAATTTTAGGCTCAACACTGTATTCTATGTTATTATTAGATTGCTTGCAACGTAGATCAAAAGCACGCAACTCGTCAAAATCAAAAGCATCTAATAAGCTTTCCATTTTGACCGTATGTTCAACTGGCTCAAACTGTTTAAGTGCAAAACCGCCAACTCTTTTAGAGGGAGAGCTTTCATAAGAGAATTGCGGAAATTCTTTCTCTAATGTTTTAAGTTCACGCATTAATGCATCGTATTCAAAATCGCTTATCGAAGGATTATCTTCAACATAATATTTAATATTATGAAAGTTTATCTCATCAATTAAACGTTTTATACGTTGTTCTGCTTTTTTTACATCCATTGTTTTCACCTTTAATTAAAATCTGAATATGACACACTGTCAGCGTAATCAAATATAGCATCAGTTATGTCCGACGGTTCACCCTCAAACACGCTCGTGTATGCTTCTGGTACGGTTCCAACTATAACAGACTGCGCAGCAATAAAACTGGTTGAAACATCACAATTTGTGTTATATGGCGGCATAATTATATATGTTTTGCAATCTACATTAATTAATATTTGATGTAACGTTTGATTAATTCCTGCATCAAAAAATTTGCTTTCAAAATCTGCATTAGCAAAGGCCGAAAGTTGCATTTTAAAGGTTATTTTAGGGCCGCGTCCAATTAGGTATTTATTAGATGTAAGTGTACCTATAGGTATTTTTATCGAAAACTCATTAAAAGCATTAAGTTTATTATATACAGCATTGCTAATTGAAGATTTTAATGCATTAATTTTAATAGTATCAATTTCAATTGACGATACTTGTGAGTTAACATCCCTGGTTATAACCGCAATATCAGAGTATTCATAAGAAGAACTGCCAAATAGTTCATTAACCGCTTCGTTAATAATTTTTTGCGTGTATATTTTTGCCTGATTGATTGAATATTCATTCAAAACTGGCCTTAATATACACTCGGAAAAATAAAAGAAAAAACCGATTACTACAATTAAAACAATAAGCCAAATTAAAATACTTCGTTTTAGATTTCTTGATTTATTTTTATCAAACCTCATAAATCACCCATTTACCAAGATTTTTATTATATTTTATGGCAAATGAATAAAATTGGTTAATTTTATATAATTATTAAAGACTTTTTGCTATATTAACAATAATATCTGCAGCCTTTTCAAGTCCAATTTTGCTATTCAAACATAAATCATATGAAGTTGACATTCCCCATTTGTTGTCAGAAAAATAGTTGTGGTAACTTGCACGTTTTTTATCAGCTTTTCTAACAAGTTCAGCAGCTTCATCATGATAGCAATTTTCATATTCACTAACTCTCTCAATTCTAGAATCAAAATCAGCGTGAATAAAAATAGTAAAAAGTTTATCATGATCTTTTAAAATGCTATCAGCACATCTGCCCACAATAACACATGATTCATTTTCAGCTAAATTTTTAATAATATTAGACTGAACCGCAAATACTTTATCTACCACAGGAATATGTGGTATACCATGAACAGAATTTTCAAACGAATAAGCACCAAGCGATAATGAATACAAAAAACTATTCGTGGGCTTTTCATCATAAGAATTAAGAATTTCATGATTTATTCCGCTTTCCTTAGCGGCCATGTCTATTATTTCTTTATCGTAAAAATTTATCCCCAGTTTTTCAGCAACCATTTTTCCAATTGCGCGTCCGCCACTACCAAATTGTCTGCCTATTGTTATAACAAGATTACTCATAAACTCACCTCAAATAAGTATTAATACTTTATTTAAAAATATTTTAACATAATTTGTTATATATTTCAATTATTTTCCTTGACATTTTGCATTTTTTAAAGTACAATAACTAAGTCAATTTAATATATGCGGGTGTGGCGGAATTGGCAGACGCACTAGCCTTAGGAGCTAGCGCTTACGCGTGCAGGTTCAAGTCCTGTCACCCGCACCAAAATAAGAGAAATTTATTTTATATAATTTTCTCTTATTTTATTATTTTCATAAAAAAAGATGCACTACTTTGGTAGTGCATCTTTTTGGTTTGTATAAACTTAATTAGTTTTTTGTTATTACTTTATGCCGGAACATACTCACCTAAAGAAACGAGTGTTTCTTTAACTATCTTAGCAGATTTTGAGTGTAGATGTGTATCTACATATGTGCCTTCATAGTAGTAGATTGTTGCAGATGTATCGTAGGTTAAACCACCGTTTAATCTTGTTATAGATGCAGGTAGTCTTACTTCTTCGAGTGCTTCGCAGTTTGCGAATACGTAGCTTGACATATAGTCTACGCCTTCTTCAACAACTACTGTCTTAAGACCCGGACATCTGCGGAATGCATATGCATATACTGTCTTAACATTGCCAGGAATTGTTACCGATTCGAGAATCTTACAGTATGCGAATGCGAACTGTCCTATAGTCTGAACACCTGTACCAAAGTTTAGTATCTTTAGCCAGTTGTTGTTTCTGAATGCTTCCATACCTATCTTAACCATTGTATTGGGGAAGGTTACCTTACCGATTCTCTGTTG
>JAZQEI010000013.1:0-34252 GCA_045538935.1 Acutalibacteraceae bacterium | reverse complement strand
CTTCCACCAGGTCGTGGGTCAGTTCGTTGAATTTAGCGCGGGATACGGTGATGTCCAGGTGTTTAGGACCGGTAGCATCAGCAGTGATGAATGGCAGGTTTACGTTTGCAGTGGTCATGCCGGACAGCTCAATTTTGCATTTTTCAGCAGCTTCTTTCAGTCTCTGCATAGCCATTTTGTCTGCAGACAGGTCGATACCGTTTTCTTTTTTGAATTCGTCAACGAAGTAGTTGATCAGTCTCTGGTCGAAGTCGTCGCCGCCCAGACGGTTGTTACCGGCAGTAGCCAGAACTTCCTGAACGCCGTCGCCCATTTCGATGATGGAAACGTCGAAGGTACCGCCGCCGAGGTCGTATACTACGATTCTCTGTTCATTTTCCTTGTCGATACCGTAAGCAAGAGCAGCAGCTGTAGGTTCGTTAATAATTCTCTTTACCTCGAGACCTGCAATCTTACCTGCATCCTTAGTTGCTTGACGCTGAGCATCGGTAAAGTAGGCCGGAACTGTAATAACGGCCTCGGTTACTGTAGTGCCAAGATAGCTTTCGGCATCGTTTTTGAGCTTTTGTAAAATTATTGCCGATATTTCTTGCGGGGTTAACTTTTTATCGTCAATAGCAACGGTGTAGTTTGTGCCCATCTCTCTTTTAATAGAGCTTATTGTGCGGTCGGGGTTGGTTATAGCCTGACGCTTTGCAACCTGACCTACCATTCGTTCACCTGTTTTAGAAAATGCAACAACGCTAGGGGTTGTTCTTGCGCCTTCTGCGTTAGCAATAACTACAGGCTCGCCGCCTTCAATAACTGCAACGCAAGAGTTGGTTGTACCTAAGTCAATTCCTATGATTTTTCCCATTTTTATTTCCTCCTAAATTATATAGAAATGTTATTAATTAATTTATATTAATTTGCTACTTTAACCATTGCCGGACGAATAACGGTGTCACCAAACTTATAGCCCTTTTGTAAAACTTCGGCTATTGTGTTTTCGCCTAAAGATTCATCTTCAATGTGCATTACTGCCTCGTGTAGGTTAGGGTCAAAGGTGTCACCTACGGCGGCAACTTCGTTTATAGATAATTTTTGGGGAAGAGCGGCAAATTGCTTAATTATCATTTCAAGACCCTTTGCATAATCGGCACCGTCGGGAGCTAAAAGTGCTCGGTCGGCGTTATCGAAAATTGGTAAAAGCTCTTTTATAATGTTGCATTTAGCATATTCTGCAATAGATGCTTTCTCACGCTCGGTACGCTTTTTAAAGTTGTCAAACTCTGCCGCGGTACGTAAAAGTAAATCTTTGGTACTTGCAAGTTCGCTCAAAGCCTTTTCAAGTTCGACGTCTTTTTTGGTTTTCTTGGCCTTTTTTTCGGGTTGCTTTTGTGCGTTTTCTTGTTGGGCGTCCGTTTGGCCGTTTACGGTTTTGTTTTCTTCACTCATTTTAATCCTCCATAAATTCGAGAGCACGATTTATATGTGTGCTTAGTGCTTTAGAAAAATATTCTATACTCGGAATTATGCTTTCGTAAGATATTCTTGTGGGTCCTATAATGCCTATTTTTGTAGGTGCGTTGCCTAATGAGTAGCAATTTGCAATTATCATACATGGCGGACTTATCAAAGTGGCATCGGCCGAGTTAGCAAAAATAACATTTATAGGATTATTTAACGAATTAAGTATAGAAATTACCGAGTCGGTATTAGAAAGCATTTTTATAATTTTAAGTGCATCGTCTTCAGTAAAACAATTACCAAATAGGTTTGCTTGACCTTTAAGGTAAAGTTTAGAGGTTTTAAGCTCAGATACCGTACTAAATACCTGAGACAGTAGGGGGGTGATGTTTAAAGCGTTCCACCCGTAAGACGATACTATGTTTTGGAGATAAACTTTATCTAGCAGAGTTAACTTTTTGGAAATTATATATTCATTTATAATTGCGTTTAGGTAATTAAGGTCTTGGTCGGTTAAATCGTCATTACTGCGACAAACCTGACTTTTAGATGCTCCGTTGGATGCTATAAGAACAATCAAAACTGTACGGCGGCTAATTAGCGTTGCGTGAGCATGCTTTATAAACGTTGAATCGTCAAAAGCGGTAGCTGAAATAGAAGCAAGACCTGTATATTCTGATAAAAGCTCGGCAGCAGTCGATGGAATTTGCTGTGGGTCATCGGGCAATTTTGCAATTAATGAATCTATAGCATATTTTTGTTCGTCTGAAAGGGTGTGGCTGCTTAAAACAGAATCAACATACATTTTATAGCCTGTTACCGATGGTACTCTTCCTGCCGATGTGTGTGGTTGTTCTAAAAGACCCAACTCGCACAATTCGCTCATCTCATTACGTAGGGTTGCAGAAGACAGACTAAGATTTAATATGTTACTTAGCAGTTTTGAACCTATAGGCTCACCCGTCTTGATATATGCTTTTACTACTGCAGTAAGTATTGCCTGTTTCCTGGCGCTTAATTCCATTTGTTCACCCCTAATAATGCAAACTTACGATTTAGCACTCTAACGCTGCGAGTGCTAACTGCATATAATTTAACACCCTTTTATACAAAAGTCAATAGGTATTTGTGAATTTTTTGAAAAGTTTTTTGACTTTTACTGACCTTTGTGACATTATACTCTTAAATTTTACAAAATTTTACTGTACATAGTGCCCTTTGTATGTTACAATAGTTAACAAGTTAAATAATTGCTTTTTATTACGAAATACAATGAAAGCAGAGGAAAAAATATGCCGCCAAGAGGAATGCCCGGTGGACCGCGCAGCTTTTTAACAAAAGAAGAAAAAGAAAATATGCCAAAAGTAACAAAAGCGCTTATTGTAAGAATTTTAAGTTACTTAAAGCCTTACAGCTTACAGTTTGCTTTTGTGTTTTTGGCAATACTTATTTCTTCTGTGTTAGGACTTTTACCTTCTTTGCTGACCAAAAGAATAGTAGATGAAGCGTTAATAGGTAAAGATTTCGAAATGCTTATAGAACTTCTTATATATTCTTTAATTACGGTAATACTTTCACAGGTCATACAGGTTACGCAAAACTATGTTAACACTTGGATATCACAAAAAATAATTTATGATATGAAAAACCAAATGTATGGTCACTTGCAGTATATGTCGCACGCGTTTTTTACAACCGAGCGCCAAGGCGATATTATTACACGTATGAATAGTGATATTGGTGGCGTTGGCTCGGTTATAACCAGTACACTTACCAGTGTCGTTGGTGATGTTTGTGTTGTAGTTACTACACTTGTAGCATTGTTTTCACTTAACTGGAAACTCGCTATTGTAGGTATTGTAATAGTGCCGCTTTTAATTTTGCCAACCAGATTAGTTGGTAAAAAACGTTGGAGTTTATTGCAAAAAGCCCAAGAAAAGCACGATGCCTTAAACCAACATATTAATGAAACCTTAAGCGTTAGCGGTTCCATGCTTGTAAAGTTTTTTACCAAAGAAAAAGACGAGTACAAAAAGTTTGAATCTGTTAATAATGACGTTGTGAAAATAAGCCTAAAAGAACACTGGGCAGGCAATATGTTCTTTGTTGTACTGGGTATGTTTGGTCAAATAGCTCCGCTCTGTATATATTTAGCAGGTGGAATAATAATTATAAAAAATGGCTCTATGGGTCTTACGGTGGGTGGAATAACTGCAATAATTTCGCTGCTTAACAGACTTTACCATCCGGTAAGAAGTTTACTTAATATTCAGGTATCGTTTGTAAGAAGCTTGGCTTTGTTTACAAGAATTTTCGATTATTATGACCGTAAGCAAGATATTGTAAGTAAACCTAATGCTGTTAAGCCGAAAATTGATGGCGCAGATATAGAGTTTTGCAATGTTAAGTTTTCGTATGAGAAAAATGTACCTATATTAAAAGATGTATCTTTCAAGGTGCCGAGTGGCAGTATGTATGCAATTGTTGGCGCTTCGGGTGCCGGTAAATCTACTATTATAGGTTTAATACCAAGACTTTACGACGTTTTAGATGGTGAAGTAAAGATTAATGGAGTAGACGTAATAGATTTTGATTTAGAGTATTTAAGACGCAATATCGGTGTTGTAACACAAGATACATATTTGTTTAACGGCACCATAATGCAAAATTTACTCTATGCCAAATCAGATGCGACTTATAAGGAAATAGAGGCGGTTTGTAAGGCAGCAAATATTCATGACTTTATAGAATCGTTGCCCGATAAATACGATACAATAGTTGGCAACCGCGGACTAAAGCTTTCGGGCGGCGAAAAGCAACGTATATCTATTGCAAGGGTTATGCTAAAAGATCCTAAAATTCTTATTTTAGATGAAGCTACCTCGGCCCTTGATTCTATTTCCGAAAATCTTATACAAGAGGCGTTAGAACCTTTAATGAAAGGTAGAACAAGTATTGTTATAGCGCATAGATTATCTACCGTTCTTGCGGCCAATAAAATATTGGTTATAGATAAAGGCGTTATCGTAGAAGAGGGTACTCATGATTCTTTGCTGACCGACGGTACAGTATATAAAAAGTTATACGAAACACAGTTTAAAAAGGTTTTAGAGCATAATCAAAAAATGGGTGTAGCACCATTAGATGTACCAAGGCAAAAGCCTATAATTCCGAATATACCATTTTTAAATTTTGAAGAAGAATAAACACAAGCGCGTGCTAAAATTGATTTAAGTACGCGCTTAAATTATATTTTGTAGCACTTGAAAAATTTTGTAATATGGTATAAAATGTTTTACAATTAAAATATAAGGGATGATTTTGTGGTAAATTTTATGGGAAAACGTGTTCCTAAAAAAACGGTTACAACTGCTATGTGTTGCATTATTGCAATTTTAATAACCTGCATTTTTTGTATTTGCTATTTAGCAATTACAAAGCTTAAGGTAGAAAATACAGTACATATAACGGTTGAGGTAGTTTATGCTGATTCTTCAATTCAAGAATTCAAAATCGGCTCAACCGGCTCTTCTTTAGAAGATGCTCTTTTAGATGAGGGCTTAATAGAAAGTTCAGAGCAATCAACAGGTAAGTATACCGTTGTAGACGGTGTTGTGGCTGAAAACGGAGCTACATGGCAAATATTTATAGATGGCGAAACCACCAATTTAAAACCTGCCGATATTGAAATATCTAACGGTGATTGTTACCAAATAGTATATACCCACTGAAAGGAAGCTTAAACAATGGCAAAAAAACAATTTAAAGCTGAATCTAAAAGGCTAATGGATTTAATGATTAATTCCATTTATACCAATAAAGAGATATTTTTAAGAGAAATTATATCTAACGCAAGCGATGCCTTAGATAAACTTCGTTACACCGCTTTAACCGATGAAACAGCAAGGAAATATGCTAACGATTTACATATTAAGGTAGATATAGATAAAGACAACAATACAATAACCGTTACCGATAACGGAATAGGCATGACTGCTGAAGACCTAGAAAGCAATCTTGGTACCATTGCACGCAGTGGCTCGCTTAAGTTCAAAGAGCAAATTGCCGAAGGTGATAATACCGCAAATATTATAGGTCAGTTTGGCGTTGGCTTTTACTCTGCTTTTATGGTTAGCGATAACGTTCAAGTAATTTCTAAGCACTATACATCTAATGTTGCTTATATTTGGGAGTCTGAGGGCGTAGACGGATATTCTATTAAAGAATATGGCGAGAGTGCAGTTGGTACAAAAATTATAATGCACATAAAAAATGATACCGAGGCCGAAAATTATAGCGAGTTTTTAGATTTATATCGACTTCGTTACCTTATTAAAAGGTATTCTGATTATATTGCATATCCTATTATTATGGATATGGAAAAAACACGCCAGGTAGGCGAGGGCGAAAATACAACTACCGAAACATACATAGAGCCAGAGACCGTAAACAGTATGGTGCCTATTTGGAAGCGTTCTAAATCTGAGGTTACCGAAGAAGATTTAAATGCTTTTTATCAAGACAAGTTTTTTGACTTTAAAAAGCCTTTTTCTACCATTAAGGTTAGCACAGAGGGCATAGTGTCGTATGAGGCTCTTTTATATATCCCGTCTGCCGCGCCTTTTAATTATTACACCAAAGATTACGAAAAAGGACTTGAACTTTACTCAAACGGCGTTCTTATTATGGATAAGTGTGCCGATTTACTGCCCGATTATTTAATGTTTGTAAAAGGTGTTGTAGACAGTCAGGATTTATCACTTAATATTTCGAGAGAAATGCTTCAGCATGACCGCCAGTTAAAGAGCATAGCCACAAACATCGAAAAGAAAATCCTTGCTGAATTAAATAAAAAGCTTGAAAATAATAGAGAAGAGTACGAAGGTTTCTTTAAGGAATTCGGGCTACAACTTAAATACGGAACAGTAGCTGATTATGGAACCAATAAAGATAAAATACAAAATTTACTGTTGTTTTACTCCAACAACCTTAAAAAGTTTATAACTCTTAACGAATATGTTAATGCAATGTCAGAGGACCAAAAGTATATTTATTACGCTTGCGGTGAGTCTGCTGCAAAAATAGATTCCTTACCTCAAGCAGAACTTGTTAAAGAAAAAGGTTACGATATTCTTTGCTTTACCAATGAGGTTGACGAGTTTGTTGTAAATACGCTTTTAAAGTTTAATGAAAAAGAGTTTCGTTCGGTAGATGCCGATAATGATGAGCTCCTTTCTGATGATGAGAAGAATGAGTCTAAAAAAGCTGTAGAAGAAAACGAAGAACTGCTTAAATTTGCTACCGAGTATTTAAAAGACAAAGTTAGCAAGGTTGTTGTTTCTAAAAAGCTTAAAACGCACCCTGTAGTGCTTAGTGCCGAAGGACAAATAAGCATAGAAATGGAAAAGTATTTTGCTTCTATGCCCGGGGAAAATAAACCTAAGGCAACAAAGGTGTTAGAGCTTAATTCTAAACATGCAATATTCTCGGTTCTTAAAAATGCCTACAAAAACGATACTAAAAAGGCAGAAGAAATTTTAGAAATTCTTTACTGCTCGGCAATGCTTATTGCTGGATTTAGTATTGATGACCCAACGGCTTATAGCGAACTTATATGCTCACTCATAAAATAATGCTTTACTTTTTAAGATGAGTGTGATATAATCACAAGGCTACCGTTTACTATGCATTCGGCGTCTGCCACAAAATGTGGATTCACTAAAGGCCATATGCTTGGTTTATCGGCTGACGAATTTATAAAGGAGTGAAACAAATGTTAAAGGAAGAAAAGCAGCAGATCATTAAAGATTATGCAGTTCACGAAGGTGATACAGGTTCTCCTGAAGTTCAAATTGCGGTTTTAACAAAGCGCATTAACGAACTTACCGAGCACTTAAAGGCTCACAAGAACGACCACCATTCAAGACGCGGTCTTTTAAAGATGGTTGGTCACAGAAGAAACCTCTTAGCTTACCTTGCTAAGAAGGACATTGAGAGATATCGTGCTATAATCAAAAAGCTCGGCATCCGTAAGTAATAAATGGCATGGCAGGCCGATTTTTCGGTCTGCCTTGTTATATAAAATTGGGTTTTTTCGAGGTTTAGCGGTAAATCGACGGCCAAAATATAAGGTTTGACTGCCGATTTATTGCTAAACGGAAAAACCTCAAAAATTTAGGAGGTAAAAAATGTTTGAAAATTATAAGGTTTACGAGACCACACTTGCAGGCCGCCCATTAAAGCTTGAAACAGGTAAAATGGCTCAGCTTGCAAATGCAGCAATTTTAGCAACTTATGGTGAAACAAGCGTTCTTTGTACTGTAACTGCTTCGCCAAAGCCACGTGAAGGCGTAGATTTCTTCCCGCTTTCTGTAGACTATGAAGAAAAAATGTATTCTGTAGGCAGAATACCCGGCTCTTTCCAACGCAGAGAGGGCAGAGCAAGCGAAAAGGCTATATTAGCAGGTCGTTGTATTGACCGTCCTATTCGTCCTTTGTTCCCTAAAGATATGCGCAACGACTGCTCGGTAGTAGCAACAGTTATGTCGGTTGACCCCGATTGCTCTCCCGAAATTACCGCTATGATCGGTGTTTCGGCTGCCATTGCTATTTCCGATGTTCCATGGGCTGGTCCTATCTCGGGTGTTAAGGTTGGTTTGGTTGACGGCGAAATCGTTATTAACCCCACTCTAGAGCAAAGAGAAAAGAGTGAGCTTGACTTAACAGTTGCATCTACTGCAGAGCTTGTTGCTATGATCGAAGCCGGCGGTAACGAAATTCCGGACGACACTATGTTTGATGCCATTATGAAGGCCCATGAAGTAAACAAAGAAGTTGTTAAGTTTATAAACGGCATTGTTGCAGAAATTGGCAAGACTAAGTTTGAGTTTGTATCTAACGATCCGGACCCCGACTTTATGAAAGAACTTGAAGAGTTCTGCATTGAAGACGTTAAGAAGGCTCTTGATACAGATGATAAGCTTGTTCGTGACGCTGCACTTTTACCCATTTACAATGCAGTACACGAAAAGTACGATGCACAGTTTGAGGGTAACGAAGCTAAGCTTGACGAGATTATGTATCTTGTTCAAAAGCACGTTGTACGTGACTGGCTTAAAAACGAGAAAAAGCGTGTTGACGGCAGAGGTATAGACGAAATCCGTCCTTTAAATGCACAGATAGATTTACTTCCCAGAGTACACGGCTCGGGTATGTTTACTCGTGGTCAAACTCAGGTTTTATCGGTTGCTACATTAGCATCGGTAAGCGAATCTCAAAAATTAGACGGCCTTGATGAAGAGGTTGAAAAGAGATATATTCACCACTACAACTTCCCATCATACTCTGTTGGCGAAACAAAGCCATCCAGAGGCCCAGGCAGACGTGAAATCGGCCACGGCGCATTAGCAGAGCGTGCATTAGCACCGGTTATTCCGTCGGTTGAAGAGTTCCCATATGCTATTAGAGTTGTATCCGAAGTTCTTTCTTCTAACGGCTCTACATCTCAGGCATCTATCTGCGGCTCTACTCTAGCTTTAATGGCAGCAGGCGTTCCCATTAAAGCTCCGGTTGCGGGTATTTCTTGTGGCCTTATTACAGGTGATGACGGCAGCTTTATGACCATGGTAGATATTCAAGGTCTTGAAGATTTTTATGGCGATATGGACTTTAAGGTTGCAGGTACACACAAGGGTATTACCGCAATTCAAATGGACTTAAAGGTACATGGCTTAACACCCGAAATTATCAAAGAAGCCTTTGAGAAAACAAGAAAAGCAAGATACTACATTTTAGATGATATTATGCTTCCTGTTATTTCTGAGCCCAGAGCAGAGCTTTCTAAGTATGCTCCCAAAATGCTTACTACAGTTATCGACCCCGCTAAGATTGGCGATGTTATTGGTAAGCAGGGTAAGGTTATTCAGTCTATTCAAGAGCAGTGCGAGTGCACCATCAATATTGAAGAAGACGGCCATGTTTATGTTGCCGCTATTGATATTGATAAGGCAAACCAAGCTATTGCTATTATTAACACCATTGCCAATGACCCCGAAATCGGCGGCATTTATAAGGGCAAGGTAACAAGACTTATGACTTTTGGCGCATTTGTAGAAATTGCACCCGGTAAAGAAGGTCTTGTTCATATAAGCAAGCTTGATGTTAAGCGTGTAGAAAAGGTTGAAGATGTTGTGAGCGTTGGCGATGAAGTTATTGTTAAGGTAACCGAAATTGACGACCAAGGCAGACTTAATCTTAGCCGTCGCGATGCACTTGTAGAAATCGAAGGCGCAGTTGTTGAAGACGATGCTGACGAAGGCACAGAGCGTCGCCCCAGACGCGACCGCGGCTCACGCCCCGGCTTTAAAAAGCGCGATAAGAACAACTAATAAATAGTTTTACCGAGGCAGTTCAAACGAGCTGCCTCGTTTTTTTTGATAGCAGTTTTTTATTGACATAAAAGTATCAATAATATATAATAGTTAACGTGTTAATTATTTTTTGAATTGGTGGTGTTTTTGTGAATAAAACCGACAAGGCGGTAGAGCTTTTTAAACGTACCGATGCAATGCACAGATGTGCATTTAATAGGGCGGTTAAGAGCTTAGATATTCACCGTTCTCAGCATATGGTGCTTATGCATTTATCACGTTTTGATGAGCCTATATCTCAAAAGCAGATAGCCGAAAAATTTGGCATAAGCTCGGCAGCAATAGCAGTAACAATAAAGAAGCTAGAGAATAAAGGTCTTATACAAAAAATTCCCGATAAAAAAGACGGCCGTTATAACTGTATTTCTCTTACCGAAAAGGGAATAGAACTCACAAAGGTAACTCATACTGTTTTTTCAGATATAGACCTACGTATGTTCGAAGGCTTAAGTGAAGAGCAACTCGATATTTTTATAGCCTGTCACGAAAAAATGCAGGCAAATCTTTTGGCTATTAAGGAGCAAGCAGATGAAAAGATGGTTTAAGTATGTAAAGCCGTATATGACATATTTTATAATTGGCCCGCTTTGTATGATAGTAGAAGTTATAGGTGAAGTTTTAATGCCTAAATTTTTATCTATGGTAATAAACAATGCGGCAGATTCAACACCCGTGTTTAGTGTTGGTGTTGCCGGTCTTATGATTCTTACTGCCGTTTTAATGATGTTGGGCGGTGTTGGCGGCGCATATTTCGGTGCAAAAGCATCGGTTAATTTTGCGGCAGATTTGCGTCACGATATCTATAAAAAAGTTCAGGCTTTTTCGTTTGCAAATATAGATAAATTTTCTACCGGCTCTTTAGTTACCAGACTTACCAACGATGTAACACAGCTACAAAACTTTGTAAATATGTTGCTTAGAATGGCTTTGCGCTCGCCCGGTATGCTAATTGGCGCATTAATAATGGCCATAACATTAAAGCCGAATTTAGCTGTAATTTTGGCGGTTTCTATACCTCTTATGGCAATTTCGGTGTCGTTTATAATAGTTAAGGGTTTTTCGCTGTTTTCGCGTATGCAAAAGCAGGTAGATGGTCTTAACTCTACAGTACAAGAAAACGTTACAAATGTAAGGGTAGTAAAGTCGTTTGTGCGTGAAGATTTTGAGCAAACAAAATTTAAAACTGCTAATAGTAACTTAAAAGAAGCAGGCTTAAAGGCTATGCGCACCATGATTTTTGTTAACCCAATTATGACCCTTTTTATGAATCTTACAACCCTTGCGGTTTTATGGTTTGGCGGTAATATGGTTATTGGCGGCATGGACATTGGCGATTTGTCGGCATTTATAACCTATGTTAACCAAATACTGTTCTCACTTATGATGGTAACCATGCTTTTAATGTTTTCGTCCCGTGCATTAGCATCGGCAAGAAGAATATCTGAAGTTTTAGATGAAAAATTAGATCTAAATGACGACGATGCACTTTGCAAAGAAAAAATAATTACCGACGGCAAAATTGAGTTTAAAAACGTAAACTTTAGGTATTATAAAAACAGTGAAGACAAGGTGTTAGATTCTATAAATCTTACTATACAACCGGGAAGTACGGTTGGTATTATAGGCTCAACCGGCTCGGGTAAAACCACGCTTGTATCTTTAATTCCGCGATTATACGATACCGACGAAGGCGAGATTTTAGTTGACGGAGTAAATGTTAAAGATTACTCGCTTTACAATCTTCGAGAAGGCATTGGTATGGTGCTGCAAAAGAATATTCTTTTCTCGGGTAGTATTATAGATAATCTTCGTTGGGGAAATGATGATGCAACAACAAAAGAGATAGAGGCTGCTGCAGAAAATGCACAGGCAGATAAATTTGTAAAGAATTTTACAGAAGGTTACGATACAAAATTAGAGCAAGGCGGCATAAATGTGTCGGGTGGTCAAAAACAAAGACTTTGTATTGCCAGAGCTTTGCTTAAAAATCCAAAAATTATTATTCTTGACGACTCTACATCTGCGGTCGATACTGCAACCGAGGCTCAAATTCGCAAAGCCTTTAAAAACGAGCTGGCCGGTTCTACAAAAATTATTATTGCTCAACGTATAACCTCAGTTATGGAGGCTGACCAAATTGTTGTTATGGATAACGGAGTAATAACCGGTATCGGTACGCATGAACATTTACTGAAAAACAACCAAGAATATAGGGAAATTTACACCTCCCAAACTGATGTAAAGGAGGCGTTATAATATGGCAAAGAGAACGTTAGAACAATTAAGAGCTCTGTATTCTTCATCTAATGTTGGCGGTCCAGGAGGCCATGGTGGACCCGGCAGACCCGGAGGCGGTCCCGGACGCGGAAGAGGTCATGGCGGCGCTAAAAAACCAAAAGATATGGGTAAAACCATAAAACGCCTATTAAAATATGTAAAACCGCATACCTTTAGGGTTATTATGGTAGGCATATTTATGGCATTAAGCACCTGTACTTCGTTAATTGGCTCGTATATGCTTATGCCGGTTATAAATAACATTGCGCAAATTCCTACAACGGCAGAGAATTCGGGTGCTTTAGCGGTTAAGGCCAATGCAGTTATTCAGAAATTTACGAATGTATTATCACCGCAACTGTTAGAAATTTCTTTTATAAATAGTTCTAAAGTAGCAAACGTACTTTGTTATTTAATTGCGGCAATTATAATTATGTTTTTTGTCTACATCACCGGAATTGTGGCAACATATATGCAGCAAAGACTTATGATGTATGTCTCACAAAGCGTAATAGAAAGCATAAGAAATGACCTTTTTAAAAAGGTACAGTCATTACCTGTAAGATTTTTTGACGGAACTCCTACAGGTGAAGTTATGAGCCGATTCACAAACGACGTAGATAATATTGGCGTTATGCTTGATAACTCTATGGTATCGTTAGTATCGGGCGTAATAACCTTAATAGGCACCTTTATATTTATGATTACTACCAACTGGATTTTAACATTGGTTACGGTATTCTTTATTCCTATTTTTGCTCTAGGCGGCGGCGCTATTGCAAAACGCAGCGGTAAATACTACAAGGGTCAGCAAGCATCATTAGGCTCGGTAAACGGATATATAGAAGAAACCGTAACGGGTCAAAAGGTTGTAAAGGTATTTAACCACGAGCAAACCTGTATTGATGAGTTCGAACTTCTTAACGACGATTTAAGAGATACACAGTTTAAAGCTCAGTTTTACGGCGGAATAATGGGTCCAATAATGGGCAATACAAGTCAAATAAGCTATGCCATAACCATAGGTGTTGGCGGTATTATGATGTGTTTATCTAACTTTACTCCCGGTGGACTTACTGTATTTGCCAACTATTCAAAGCAGTTCTCAATGCCTATAAACAACATTTCAATGCAAATGTCTACGGTATTTTCGGCGGTTGCAGGTGCACAGCGTGTGTTCGATATTATGGATATGCCACCTGAGCCACAAAATGCTCAAAATGCTAAAAATGATGGTTCGATGAACGGCTTTGTAGAGCTTAAAAATGTAACCTTTGGTTATAATCCCGACAAAACAATTTTAAAGGATATATCACTCTATGCTAAACCCGGTCAAAAAATTGCTTTTGTTGGCTCAACAGGTGCGGGTAAAACCACTATTACTAATTTGCTAAACCGTTTTTACGATATCAAAGAGGGCCAAATTATAATAGACGGCATAGATATTAAGCAGTATGACCGTAAGTTTTTAAGAGAAAATATAGCTATGGTTTTGCAAGATACACATTTGTTTAGTGGTACCGTTATGGAAAATATCCGTTATGGCAGACTTGATGCTACCGACGAAGAAGTAATTGCAGCAGCCAAAACTGCAAGTGCGCACTCGTTTATAATGCGTTTGTCGGATGGATATAACACTGTTATTGAGGGCGATGGCGCTAATCTCTCACAAGGCCAAAGACAGCTGCTTAATATTGCCAGAGCGGCACTAAGCAAAGCACCTATACTTGTGCTAGACGAAGCAACAAGCTCGGTAGACACCCGTACAGAGCGTCACATAGAGCATGGTATGGACCGCCTTATGAAAAATCGCACCACATTTGTTATTGCCCACAGATTATCTACTGTAAGAAACGCTAACGCTATAATGGTATTAGAACAAGGTAAGATAATAGAACGTGGTGACCACGAAGATTTATTAGAGCAAAAGGGAAGATACTACGAGCTTTATACAGGACTAAAAGAATTAGATTAATTTTAAAATAATGCTGAGCAGATATGCTTAGCATTATTTTTATTTTTTTGTTGTTAAAAAAATATCAAAGTTTTTACCATATTTTATAAATATATGTTAAAAAAATGTCTATTCTTGTAAATCTACATATATGGTAGTATTATATATTAGATATAATATATGGGGGTATTGTAATGAAACTTACCGAGAGTATTCTTCGCCCTAAAAGAAATTTAAGGGGTGGAGCTAAACTTCCACATAAAAAGAATACTGCCGAGTGTGAGTCGGTAATAATGCCGTCTCCCAAAACGGTTAGCATTTTAATGAGTCAGCACATCGGTGCTCCGTGTGAGCCAACAGTTAAAAAGGGTGATACCGTTTATGTTGGTACCGTAGTAGGTAACTGCGAGGCATTTGTTAGCGCGCCTATACATTCGTCAGTTTCAGGTGTGGTTACCGATATAAAACAAGTAAGATTAGCTTCGGGTGCAACAACTGTAGCCGTTGTAATTGAGTCAGACGGGCTTGACACTGTTGACCCAGCAATAAAGCCCATAGAGATAACTACAAAGCAAGACCTTATAAAAGCTGCAAGAGATTGCGGTCTTGTAGGCCTTGGCGGTGCGGGTTTCCCGGCACATGTAAAGCTTAATATTAAAGACGGTGCCGAGTACGATACGCTTATAATTAACTGCGCCGAGTGTGAACCGTATATCACATCTGACTATCGTGAATGTATGGAAAACTACGACGATGTTATAAACGGAATATATTTAATAAAAGAAATTTTGGGCTTTAAGCAGGTTATTATTGGCGTTGAAGATAATAAGCCTAAGGCTATAAAGAAACTTTATGATATTGCGGCAGATAAGCGTGATGCTAATAATACCGTAAGACTTATGAAGTTAAAATCGAGCTATCCTCAAGGTGCAGAAAAGGTACTTATTTATACCACAACGGGCAGAGTGCTTAAAATGGGTCAGCTACCCATTGATGTTGGTTGTGTAGTTATGAACATAACCAGTGTTGGCGCCCTTTACCGTTACATAAAAACAGGTATACCGCTTGTTAAAAAGCGCCTAACAGTAGATGGCGATGCTATAAAAGAACCCAAAAACGTAATAGTGCCCATCGGTACATCGGTTTCTGATGTTATTGAGTTTTGCGGCGGATTTACCGAAGAGCCCGAAAAAGTTTTATTTGGTGGTCCTATGATGGGTATTGCCATAAACAATTTATCTATGGCAGTAACCAAGCACAATAATGCTATTTTAGCGTTTAAACCTAAATACGAGCAAACAACGGCTTGTATTCGTTGCGGCAGATGTGTAAGCGCTTGTCCAATGAACCTTGCGCCCGCTGCTGTAGAAACAGCCCTAAAGTTAGACAACATACAAAAACTTGAAGCGTTAAATGTTAACTACTGTATGGAATGCGGAAGCTGCGCTTTTGTATGTCCCGCAAAAAGACCGCTTACACAGACTATGCGTCTTGCTAAGTCTGAAGTTAAAAGGAGGAGTTCAAAATGAGTACACTTACAGTTGCATCATCACCTCATATTAGGCATAATGACTCAACTAAAAGTATAATGCTCGATGTTTTAATTGCGCTTTTTCCTGCAGCAATAGGCGGTATAGTCTTATTTGGTTTTAGAGCATTATTGGTTATAGTTACATGTGTTGCAGCATCGGTGCTTTTGGAATGGCTTTGCTGTATAGTATTCAAAAGACCCAACACTTGTGGTGATTTATCTGCTGCAGTAACAGGCCTTTTAATTGCCATGAACCTACCCGTAACTATTCCGCTTTGGATGGCTGTAATAGGCTGTATTGTAGCAATAGTTGTTGTTAAACAGCTTTTTGGCGGAATTGGTCATAACTTTGTTAACCCTGCAATTACTGCAAGAATAGTTTTAACTGTTTCGTTTGCTAGCGCTATGACAAATTGGGTAAGACCGTTATCAATAGATGCCATAACTACCGCAACGCCTCTAAGCTCAACCAATTTTGATGTAAACAAATGGGAATTGCTTTTGGGTATTCGCGGTGGATGTATTGGTGAAACATCGGCATTGCTACTTATTTTAGGTGGCATTTACCTTATTATAAGACGTGTAATTTCACCCGTAATTCCGCTATCATTTATACTTACCACGACTATTCTTTCGGCTATATTCGGTTATGATCCAATAGTTGCTCTTTTAAGTGGCGGATTACTTTTAGGTGCAATATTTATGGCTACAGATTACGTAACTAGTCCCACAAGTACCTTAGGTAAACTTATTTTTGGTATAGGTTGTGGTGCTATTACTGCGGTAATACGTAAATTTGGTGCATTGCCTGAAGGTGTATCGTTTGCTATTATTCTAATGAACATTTTAGTTCCCCATATAAACACTTTAACAATGCCAAAACCTTTTGGTCAAATTAAGGGGGATAAATAATGGATATTAAAGCAATTCTAAAACCCGCCATTATACTCTGCATAATTTGCGCAATTATTACTGCGGCTTTATCTATAACAAATGCTGTAACCAAAGATAAAATTGCTGAGTTGCAGTATGAGGCAGAACAAGCTACTGCACGTCAAATTATTGAAGCCGAGGAACTTGTGCCTTTAAAATATACTCTTGATAATGAGGAATGTACTTATTATAAGGCACAAAATTCCGAGCAAGTTATTGGCTATGTATTTAAAACCTCTGCTAAAGGCTATAATGGTGAAGTTACCGTTATGACCGGTATAGATACCGAGGGTAAAATAATCTTAGTTAAGGTTTTATCGGCTGCCGATGAAACTCCAGGCCTTGGTCAAAATATTACAAAAGAATCATTTACCGATTCTTTTATCGGATTAATAGGTACGGTAGGTGTTACCGATGACGGTAGTACCGATAATACAATAGATGCTGTAACCGGTGCTACATATTCATCTAAGGCGGTTACGAATTCTGTAAATACGGCAGTGAAAATTTTTAACGAAATTAAGGAGGGATAAGGTATGTCAAATTTAAAGATTTTAACCAACGGTATTGTTAAAGAAAATCCTGTTTTACGCTTGGTTTTAGGAACATGCCCCACCCTCGCTATAACTACTGCAGCAGTAAACGGAATAGGTATGGGTGTTGCGGCTACAGTTGTTTTAGTATGCTCTAACATTGCGATTTCTTTGCTTAGAAACATTATTCCTAACCGCGTAAGAATTCCGGCATTTATAACAATTATTGCTGGTTTTGTTACAGTTGTTCAAATGCTTGTAAAGGCTTTTTTGCCTACTATCGATAAAGCTCTTGGTATTTATTTGCCGCTTATAGTTGTTAACTGCATTATTTTGGCAAGGGCTGAAATGTTTGCTTGTAAAAATTCTGTGGTTCCAAGTATATTAGACGGACTCGGAATGGGAATTGGCTTTACTGCAACCTTGGTTTTAATGGGCTCAATAAGAGAACTTTTAGGTGCCGGAACAATATTTGGTATAACTGTAACTGCCGGCGCTATTGAACCAATGCTTGTGTTTATTTTGCCACCAGGTGGATTCTTTGTATTCGGTTTGCTTGTAGCCCTTTCCAATGTGTTGGCCGAGAAAATGGGCAAAAAACCTGTAACAACATTGGGTTGTGCTAACTGTCCTTCAAGGTCGGCTTGCAAAAACTGCGAGGAGGTAAATGATAATGAGTAATCTTTTAACTATCTTTCTTGCAGGTATACTTACCGAGAATATGATTTTGTCCAAATTCTTAGGCATTTGTCCGTTCCTTGGTGTTTCTAAAAAGGTAAATACGGCGTTTTCTATGAGCGTTGCCGTAATCGTTGTAATGCTTATTTCCACACTGGTAACATATCCTATTTATGCATTTATTCTTGTTCCGGCAGGTTTGGATTATTTACAAACAATAGTGTTTATTCTTATAATTGCAGCTCTTGTACAGTTTATAGAAATGGCGCTAAAAAGATATATGCCACCGCTTTATAACGCTCTTGGTATTTATCTACCGTTAATTACTACAAACTGTGCAGTTCTTGGTATTACACTATTGCACTTTACAAAAGAACTTAATTATTTAGAAGCAATATTTAATGCTTTAGGCGCAGGCGTAGGCTTTATGGTTGCTATGGTTATGTTTGCAGGTGTTAGACAAAGACTAGAGAGTGCCGATATTCCAAAGGCTTTACAAGGTCTTCCTATAACACTTATATCGGCGGCCATAGTTGCACTGTCATTCTTAGGCTTTGCGGGAATAGTAGGGTAGGTGTAGATTATGCAAATTATTTTACCAATAATTATAGTAAGCGTTATAGGCATACTTTTAGGCGTAGGTTTATCGTTTGCATGTGTCTTAATGCAGGTGCCCTCTAATAAAAAAATAAGAGATGTTCGTGCAACTCTACCCGGTGCTAACTGCGGTGCTTGCGGATATTCGGGTTGTGATGGATATGCTGAAGCCGTTGCAAAAGGCGAAGCAGAGCCTAATAAATGCACTCCCGGTGGTGATGCTACGGCAAAAGCGCTATCAGAACTTTTGGGAATAAGCGTATCTACGGTTCCAAAAACCGCAGTTGTTGCGTGTGACGGTAGTTGTGATAAAGTTCAAAATGAACACCTTTACAGTGGTATTAGCACCTGTAAAGCGGCAAGCATGATGTTTGGCGGTCCAAGTTCATGTAAGTTTGGTTGTATCGGGCTTGGGGACTGCGTAAAGGTTTGCCCATATAACTGTATTACTGTAGAAAATGGCGTTGCTGTTATTGACCGTTGCAAATGTGTGGGTTGTGGAATGTGTGCTAGCGTGTGCCCTAAGGGAATAATTAACTTACATAACGCCGATTATCACCATATAGTAAAATGCTCTAATACCGAAAAGGGAGCTGTTGCTAAAAAGGCTTGTGGTGCCGCTTGCATTGGTTGTACAAAGTGCGAAAAGGTATGCGAGTTTGATGCTGTTAAGGTTAGCAATAATCTTGCTGTAATAACAGATGACAAATGTACAGGTTGCGGCAAATGTGCCGAGGTTTGTCCGTCTAAATGCATTAAAGATTAAATTAAAACTGCTTTTGTTGGCGTTAGCTTTACAAAGGCAGTTTTCTTAATATTTTTAAGTCTTAATAAAGACTTATATTGACACAAACTCTAATTTACATTAAAATGTTAAGTATAGATTTATTATGGAGAGTTTTATGGATAATATAGATTTAAAACTAATATCATTATTACAAAAAAATGCCAGAATGCCATTAAAACAGTTGGCACAGCAAGTTTTTTTGTCTTCGCCTGCTACAGCCGCAAGAATAGAAAGACTTGAAACAGAAGGAATAATATCGGGTTATACTGCAAAAATTGATCATAAAAAAGCAGGATATCCTATAATTGCTTTTATCAATCTAGATTTAGCACCCACCCAAAAGCCCGAATTTTATCCGTTTATATGTTCGCACCCAAATGTTTTAGAGTGTTGTTGTGTAACCGGTCATTATTCAATAATAATGAAAGTTGCTTTTAAAACTACCGAAGAACTTGATGTATTTATAGGCAGACTTCAAGAGTTTGGCAAAACTGAAACTCAAATTGCTTTTTCTTCTCCACAAGAATATCGTTATGTGGATTTAGACGCAGCAGAAAGTCAAGAGTAAAATTAAAATTTTAGTATTGAAATTTTAATTTCAAAATGATATAATAATAAAAAGTTATTTATAAGGGGTAAAGTTATGAAAAAGGTATCTGCACTTTTACTTGTTTTAGCTTTAATGTTTACTTTAGCAATTCCCTCCTTTGCGGCTGATAGCTATGTTGGTGGTGATATTGCTGATGTTACAGTTAAGGTAGAGGGGAACGGTACCGCTACTAAAGATAAAGCAGAAAAGATATTTACTCTTACTGCAACACCGGCTGAGGGTGAAGAGTTTACCGGCTGGGAATTAAGCGGCACAAAAGATGTTGATTACAAAATGGTTGAAGGCGCTCTTACTGATAAAGTTATAAAGATTGAGGCGATAAACGACGTAACTGCTACTGCAGTATTTACTGCAAATAAGGGCTCTGTCGGTGATTCGGACGGCAGCGACACATCTCCGGAATCTGGTTATAATGTTACTGCTCTTTTAGTATTCGCAGTAGTTTCGGCTTTCGGCTTAGCACTTTCTGTGAAAAAAGTTAAGGCTTAAATTTTAATAAAAATGTGTTTATCTATTCCTATCCGAATTCTTTGTGTTTTTGGATAGGAATAATTTTTAATAATAGGTGTTTAAATGGAACGTAAAGTGGTTTTAAGAACAATTTTAATAACTGTATTTTCGCTGATATTTATTATATCGGCTATGCGGTTTATTGACCTTGTTTATTCGGGTAAATTCGATTCAGAAAAATACAAAAGCGAGTCTACTGTTACTTCACAGCAGGTTTCATCAGAAGAAAATTTGCCAGATAATCCAATAGATTTTGCCACGCTTGCCGAACAAAATGGTGACGTATATGCTTGGATTACTATACCCGGAACAAATGTTGATTATCCTATTTTGCAGGCCTATTTTGAGGACGATAATTTCTATTTAAATCATGATATTAATAAGCAAAAAAGCCGTGCGGGTTCATTATATACTCAGCGAGCAAATCAAAAAAACTTTGCAGATCCGAATACCATAATTTACGGTCATAATATGGCTAACGGCACAATGTTTAGAACATTGCATCAGTTTAAGAAAAGAGAGTTTTTTGACACAAACAGATATTTTTATATCTATACACCGGGCAACATATATACCTATGAAATCTTTGCAGCATATAGGTATGATAATAGGCATATCCTAAACTCTTTTGATTTTTCAGACAGACAGGTTTTTTCCGAGTATATAGATAGCATTTTATCACTAACGGCTAACGCAAATATAAGAGCCGATGTGCAGGTAGACGCTGATAGCAAAATTGTTACACTTTCTACTTGCTATGCAAATAGCCAACCTGAGTACAGATATTTAGTTCAAGGGGTACTTATAAATAATGAAAAAACAAAGTGATTCAGTTTTGAACGAAAATGTTATCCCTCAAAAACCACAAATAAAAAAATGGCTTAAAGTATTAATCATTGTTATTGCTGTATTATTGTCACTTATTATTGTTGCTGTGTCTACTGTTTATATAATGTACAATAGCGGTAAAAAGGGAATGCTTGGCAATAGCGATGTTGTAATATCAACACCTGATACTAGTGTTGAAATTGAAATAGATGATGACGGACACACAGTTGTATATAAAGATAAAAAGTATATTTATAATGAAAACATAACAACAGTTTTGTTTTTAGGCGTAGATAAAACCGATGTTGATAAAACGTCAACCGTAATAGGCAAAAACGGCCAGGCCGATGCATTATATTTGGCTATTATAGACACCGTCAGCGGCGATATGAATTTTTTATCCATCTCGCGTGATATCGTGGCAGATGTTAATCTTTACTCGCAAACCGGAAAATATGTAGGCATAAAAAAACTTCCTATTTGTGCTGCGTTTGCTTATGGTGACGGTAAAACAACTAGTTGTGAAAATACCGCTACTGCCGTTTCGAGATTATTGTACGGCGTGCCCGTTAACCGATATATAACCTTCGATATGAGTTCTGTTTCGTCACTAACTAATTATGTTGGCGGGGTAGAGGTACCAGAATATAATTCTTCTTTTACCGAGCAAACTGGCAATAAAATAACCGTTAGCGGAAAAACTGCTTTAAAATATGTTCGTTATCGTGATAAAACGGTGTTTGGCTCTAACGATAGCAGATTAGCGCGTCAACGTTATTTTTTAAAGTCTTTGGGTAATAAAATATTAGCATCTACAAAAAAGGATATTGGATATCCACTTAAAATTTTTAATATTTTAAAGACCGATATGGTAACGTCTTTCAGTGCATCTGATGTTACGTTTTTGGCAAGCGTTGTTGTTAAAACCGAAAATGAACCAAATTTCTTATCTATAAAAGGACAAATGGTAGAAGGCGAGCAGTATGATGAGTTTCATGTAGATGCTGAACAATTATACGAACAAGTTTTAGAACTCTTTTATATAGAGCAATAATGAGAAAATAAAAAAACACTTGCATTTTCATAAGTGTTGTGGTAGAATACTTAGGCATTTGATTTTACCCGAGCCTTACGGGTGGGTTTAATGCCGTAAAACGACATTGAAGCGGATGGTCCTCTGCGCATTGGGCGCACGAACGTCTGATGTTTTTAAGGAGGAAAAATAATGGATATCATTAAAGAACTTACTGCCGGTATGATTAAGGAAAATGCTCCTGTAATCAAAATTGGTAGCACAGTTCGTGTTCACGTAAAGATTCGTGAAGGCGAAAGAGAAAGAATTCAGGTATTTGAGGGAACCGTTATCGCAAAGAATAACAGCGGTATCGCCGAAACATTTACTGTTCGTCGTATTTCTTATGGCGTTGGCGTTGAGCGTGTTTTCCCGGTTCATTCACCTAATGTTGACAAGGTAGAACTCGTAAGAGAAGGCCGTGTACGCAGAGCAAAGCTTTACTATCTGCGTGATAGAGTCGGCAAGTCGGCAAAGGTTAAAGAGCAGATCTGATAAAAGCATGGGAGACACGGTGTGTCTCCCTTTTGCATTTTTTGTTAATTCACCAAAAAGGAGTGTTGCAGAATGGAAAACCCAGAAAATATCGGTTACGATGCCGAAAAACAATTTTCTGAGCGAACAGTTAAAAATGAGCTTTTTGAATGGTTAGAAATCATTTGCACCTCTATTGTTGCAGTAGTAATAATTTTTACACTTTTGTTTAGGGTAATTACCATTAGCGGTGATTCTATGCTTAATACTCTAAGGTCTGAAGACAAGGTAATTATAACTAATCTGTTCTATACTCCTAAACAGTTTGACATTGTTGTTATTTCCGAAAATGCTCTAAACTCATACGAGGGCGAACATGTTCACAGTCGTATTATTAAGCGTGTTATAGCAACCGAAGGTCAGGTTGTTAATATTGATTTTAATAAAGGTAAGGTTTATGTAGACGGTGTAGAGCTTAACGAACCCTACACAAAGACTCTTACTACCAGACCGGGAGATGTTAAATTCCCCGTAGTAGTGCCCGAGGGCCACGTTTTTGTTTTGGGCGATAACCGAAATGAATCGTTAGACAGCCGTTCAACCGGCATAGGTAATGACGGTATGGTCGATGTTAGATATATTTTAGGCAAGGCAGTTTTAAGAGTATACCCGTTTGATACATTTGGGGGACTATGATAATGAGCGAAGAACAAACTATTCAGTGGTTCCCGGGGCACATGGCAAAAACGAGGCGTACTATAAAAGAGTCTTTAAGCCTTGTAGACGCTGTAGCCGAAATTGTTGATGCACGTATTCCGCAAAGCAGTCGTAATCCCGAAATAAATTCACTTATATCGGGTAAGCCGCGCATTATATTGCTTAATAAGTGCGACATGGCCGATGCTAATACTACTGCTAAATGGATAAATTATTATAAGTCACAAAATATAACTGCATTAGCGGTAGATTGCCGTACAGGTAGCGGTCTTAAGGGATTTAAAGCCGCGGCAATTAATTTGCTTGGTGACAAATTAGAGCGTTATCGTCAAAAAGGAATGGTTGGTAAAACCTTAAAAATTATGGTTGTAGGTATTCCTAATGTTGGTAAGTCTTCTTTTATAAATAAAATGTGCGGAGCAAATCGCGCAAAGGCAGAGAACAGACCTGGTGTTACAAGGGGTAATCAGTGGTTTAAAATAGACAAAGACCTAGAACTTTTAGACACTCCCGGTATACTTTGGCCTAAGTTTGATGATAAAGCCGTCGGCTTAAAATTAGCCTTTACGGGTGCTGTAAAAGATGCCGTTTTAGATACCGAATTGTTGGCTGTAAGACTGCTTGAGACAATAAGCAGTGATTATTTTGAACTACTGAAAAATCGCTACGGCGTGGAATACAATCAAGATGCATATGAACTTTTGTGCGCTATTGGAAAGCGTAGAGGAATGATGTTGCGCGGTGGAGTGACAGATACCGAACGCGCTGCAAATATGCTGCTTGAGGAATATCGTAATTGCAAAATTGGTAGAATTACACTTGAAAAACCGGAGGAAGTTTAAATGCCCGATTTTGAATTTGAAAAAGAGGCAATTAGTAATGGTTATATTTCGGTTTGCGGTGTAGACGAGGCAGGCAGAGGTCCACTTGCCGGTCCGGTATGTGCAGCTGCTGTAATATTACCCACCAACCTTAATATACCCGAGCTTAATGATTCTAAAAAGCTAAGCGAGAAAAAAAGAGAACAGCTTTTTGATGTTATTAAACAAAATGCCGTAAGCTTTTGTATAGCATATTCAAGCGTAGAAGAAATAGAAGAGTATAACATTTTAGGTGCTACATTTATTGCTATGGAGCGTGCCGTAAACGGTTTAAATGTAAGGGCTGATTATGCGCTTATAGATGGAAACAGAACTCCTAAAGGATTACAAATACCTTCAAAAACAATAGTTAAAGGCGATGCTAAATCTTGCTCAATTTCGGCGGCATCTATTCTAGCAAAGGTTAGCCGAGATAGATTAATGTTAGAGTACGATAAAGAATATCCGCAGTATAATTTTAAAAAGCACAAAGGCTACGGCACCAAAGAGCATACCGATGCCATAAAGCAGTATGGTCCTTGTAAAATACACCGTATGTCTTTTTTGAAAAATATTTTATGAACACAAAAACATTAGGCAACAAAGGTGAAACAATAGTTTCGCAGTATTTAAAGAAAAAAGGCTATATTATAACGGCAACTAATTATCATAGCCGTTTTGGTGAAATAGATATTATTGCTGAAAACAATAATGTAATTGCTTTTGTAGAGGTAAAAACTCGAAACACACATGCTCTCTCTTTGCCGCGTGAGTCGGTTGATACAAAGAAACAACAAAAAATAAAACTTACTGCTTTACAGTATCTGGGCCATAATTTGTGTGAGGGACTACAAGTTAGATTTGATGTTGCCGAAATTATATATCAAAACAATACTTGTAAAATTAACTATATAGAAAGCGCTTTTTCTGGCGTAGAATAGGGGAAATATTATGAATTACAACAGTACAAGAGATTCTAAACTTTGTGTTACTGCCGCTGGTGCAATAGCAAAAGGAATAAGTAACGATGGCGGACTATTCGTTCCCGAAACAATACCCGTACTATCTAACGATGATTTTAGTACACTTTGTTCGTTAGATTATATTGGTAGAGCAAAACACGTACTTAAATATTTCTTAACTGATTTTACCGAACAAGAAATAGATTTCTGTGTAAACGGAGCGTATTCTAATAGCTTTGATAATAACCAGCCTGCACCGCTAAAATGTGTTGATGGCAAAAATATGCATTTATTAGAGCTTTGGCACGGGCCTACATGCGCATTTAAAGATTTAGCCTTACAACTGTTACCTTATTTGCTTGTAACTTCGGCAAAAAAAGTTGCTAACGGTAAAGAAACAATAATTCTTGTTGCTACTTCCGGTGATACCGGCAAAGCTGCACTAGAGGGCTTTAAAGATGTTGAAAACACAAAAATAATTGTCTTTTATCCGCAAAGCGGCGTAAGCAATATGCAAAAACTTCAAATGGATACCCAAGAGGGTCAAAATGTTTTTGTTTGCGGCATAAAGGGTAATTTTGACGATGCACAGTCGGGCGTTAAAAAGATTTTCACTAATCCTGAAATTTGTAAAAAGTTAGAAGCAAATGGAATGCAGTTTTCTAGCGCTAACTCTATTAACTGGGGCAGACTTGTACCGCAAATTATTTACTATATATCTGCTTATTGCGATTTAGTAAATTCTAATAAGGCAAACGATGGCTTTAATGTAGTTGTTCCAACCGGTAACTTCGGTAATATTTTAGCGGCATACTATGCAAAAGCTATGGGTGTGCCTATAAAGAAGCTTATTTGCGCATCTAACGCAAACAACGTTCTTACTGACTTTTTAAATAGTGGCACATATGACCGCAACCGTCAGTTTTATACCACAATTTCTCCATCTATGGACATTCTTATATCAAGCAATCTTGAGCGTATGCTTTACGAGCTTAGCGGCAGAAATGATGCAAAGGTAACAGATTTACAAGACAAACTTGCTAAAGACGGCAAATACACCGTAGATAGTGAAATTTTGGAAAAAATTCAAGAAATTTTCTATGGCGGATGCTGTTCAGATGCAGAAACTAAAGATACAATTAACAACATATTTAAAGAGTACGGATATCTTTGTGATACTCACACTGCCGTTGCAGTTAAGGTTTATAAAGATTATGTAGAGGCAACAGGTGACGATTCTCTAACGGTTATTGCATCTACCGCAAGTCCTTATAAGTTTGCTGCCGATGTTTTAGAGTCGTTAGGTGAAAAAGCAGAGGATAACGACTTTGCAACATTAGAAAAGTTAATGAAAGTTTCGGGCGTTCAAATTCCTGCTCCTATTGCCAACTTAAAGGGTAAAACACCTCGCTTTAACAATGTTTGCGATAAGGACAACCTAGATACAACTATTTTTTCATTTTTAAACATTTAAAGTAAAAGCCCACAAAATGTGGGCTTTTAAGAAATTTATATTTCTTTTTTGCTAAATGTGCAGCAAGCGGTTTCTTGAGCCTTTTCGGCACTACCAAAGCCTACCTCAATACATTTAGCGTCACAGCGGTTGTCATTAGTGTGATGCACACAGTTTACAACATCGCACTTAATACCTTCAATGCATCCGCAAGTATTACAGTTGTCCATATTACTACATCCTTTCTGCCCAAATTTACGGGCTCAAAAATAGTATTTCCAAAATCATAAAGATAATTACAAAACAAAAGAGGATATTTATGGCATTATTTGCTATTTCAGATTTACATTTGTCTTTTTCTTGTGAAAAACCAATGGATATTTTTCATGGGTGGGATAATTATACAGAGCGCATAAAGGCAAATTGGTGTAGAATTGTAAAAGAACATGATACCGTTGTTTTGCCCGGAGATTTTTCTTGGGGATTAAAACTTGAAGAAACCTTAGAAGACTTTAAATTTTTAGACGCTCTGCCGGGCAAAAAATTAATTTTAAAGGGTAATCACGATTTATGGTGGTCCACAAGAAAAAAAGTTGAAGACTTTTTTGCGGCAAACAACATAACTACCGTTAGTCTAGTTTTTAACAGTAGCGTTAGAGTAGACAAATTTTATATATGCGGTACACGCGGATGGTTTTTTGATGATACAGCCGGAGAAAAGGTTTTATTGCGAGAAGCCGGAAGACTTGAGACTTCTATAAAATCGGCATTAGATAATGGTGCTGATACCGAAGAAATTTTGGTATTCTTGCATTATCCGCCTGTTTATGATGGAAAAGTGTGCAGTGAAATCTGGAGCATTATAAAAAAATACAATATAAAACGTATTTTTTACGGACATATTCATGGAGCCTATAATAAGGCAGTTTCTGAGTTTGAAGGGGTAAAATTAAAGCTTATTTCGTGTGATAGATTAGAGTTTACTCCTATAGAAATAAAATAATTAAAAAATTTTTCAAAAAAACACAAAAAATGGTAGAAATATTTTAATTTGTGTGGTATAGTACTATGAGATGAATTATGCGGAGGTATAATAATGAGTTTAAAATCATCCAAAAAAATTGACACAAACAGATACGAGCTTGAAATCACCATTGATGGTGAAAAGTTTGGACAGGCTGTAGATAGCGTTATTCGCACTCAGTCTAAAAAGATTAACATACCTGGTTTTAGAAAGGGCAAGGCTCCTATATCGTTCATTAAGAAGTATTATGGCGAAGAAGCTTTTTATGAAGAAGCACTTAATTCTTTATATAACGATGCTTTAACCGAGGCTGCCGATGAAGCAAAACTTACTATTGTAGACGATAAAATGGATTTCGATCTAGTATCTATCGGTAAAGATGGTGTAGAGTTTAAGGTAGCTCTTACCGTTACACCCGAAGTTAAGATAGGCAATTACAAGGGCTTAAAAGCAGAGCGCGTAATTGCAACCGTTACCGACGAAGAGGTTAATGCAGAAGTTGAGCGTATGGCTGACAGAAATGCCCGTATGGAATCTGTAGAAGGCAGAGCAGCCGAAATGGGTGACATTGCTGTTATAGATTTTGAAGGCTTTGTAGATGGCGTTGCATTTGAAGGCGGCAAGGCAGAAGGTTATTCTTTAAGCCTTGGTGCAGGTCAGTTTATCCCCGGCTTTGAAGAACAGGTTGCAGGCCACAATATTGACGAAGAGTTTGATGTAAACGTAACCTTCCCTGAAGATTACCAAGCAGAAGAACTTAAAGGCAAGGCTGCTGTATTTAAAATTAAACTTCATGAAATTAAGCATCGAGAGCTTCCGGTTATAGATGACGAATTTGCTAAGGATGTAAGCGAGTTCGACACACTTGACGCATTAAAGGAAGACATTAAGGCAAAGTCTTTAGAGAGAAAGAAGAACCTTAACGAAAACGATGTTGAAAATCAGATAATCGATGAGCTTATTGCTATTATGGAAGCCGAAATTCCTGCTGCTATGATAGAAAACAGAGTAAATCAAAACCTTCAAGATTTTGATTACCGCTTACAGTCTCAGGGTATGAACCTTGACACATATATTAAGTACACAGGCGCCGGTATAGATGCTTTAAAGGACAACTTCCGTCCTCAAGCAGAGCGTCAGGTTAAGCTTAGACTTGCTTTAGAAAAGATTGTAGAACTTGAGAATATTGAGCCTACTGCAGAAGAAATTGAAGAGCAGTTCACAAAGTATGCCGAGATGTACGGTGTAGAGGTAGATAAGGTTAAGGCTGTAATTCGCGTTCAAGATGTTAAGGCAGACCTTGCTACAGAAAAGGCTATTGCATTTGTTAAAGACAATGCATCTGTAAAAGATGTAGAGGCTAAAACAGAAAAGGTTGAGAAAAAAACCGCTGCTAAAAAGACTACAACAAAGTCCACTGCAGCTAAGGCAGATGGTGAGAAGATGACTGCTACCAAGAGCACAACAACCAAAAAGGCAGCTTCTACAACTACAAAGAAGACAACAACTTCTACAACTAAGAAAACTACTACTGCTAAGAAAACCACTAAAACCGAGGAATAATTTGATTAGCGGAATAAGTTTTTGTTCATAATAATAAATATGATTATGTTTAGCCGAAGCCGAGTGTAAACTTTGCTTCGGCAAAAAATTAACTATAACATAGTTAGAATTTTTTCGGAGGTGCACCAAAATGGATATGAATTTAGTACCCGTTGTAGTTGAGCAAACAAGCAGAGGAGAGCGTTCTTTCGATATTTTTTCAAGACTTCTTAATGACAGAATTATAATGCTTTCCGACCAAGTAAATAATGCTACCGCAAGTTTGGTTATTGCTCAAATGCTTTATTTAGAAGGTCAAGACCCCACAAAAGATATAAACTTTTATATTAACTCACCCGGCGGATCTGTATCGGCAGGTATGGCCATTTACGATACCATGCAATATATTAAGTGCGATGTAAGCACCATTTGTATGGGTATGGCTGCAAGCATGGGCGCATTCTTGCTTGCCGCAGGTACAAAGGGTAAACGAATTGCGCTTCCAAACAGCGAAATTATGATTCACCAGCCTCTAGGCTCTGCCGAGGGCCAAGCAACCGATATTCTTATTCACGCAAAGCATATCGAAAAAATAAAGGGTAATATAAACAAAATTTTAGCTGAGGCAACCGATAAACCCATAGAGCAGATTGTTAAAGATACCGAGCGCGATAACTTCATGTCTGCTCAAGAGGCTCTAGAGTACGGACTAATAGATAAAGTAATTACTAAGAGGTAATATATGCAAGACAGAAATGACGAGCATATTGTAAGATGCTCTTTTTGCGGAAAAACGCAGGACGAAGTATCGCGTTTGGTAGAGGGCCCCGGTGTATACATTTGTGACAGATGTATTGAATTTTGCAATTCTCTTATTTTTGATATTGACCCTGCAAAAAAACAAACTGGTAAAGCTTCTGCAAAAAAAGAAAACAAGCCCGAGTTTGTTTTGCCTACTCCCGCTGAAATTAAGGCTAAGCTTGACGAATATGTTATAGGTCAAGATGATGCAAAAAAAACACTCGCGGTTGCGGTTTATAACCACTATAAAAGGATTTTCAAATCAACCGATGATATTGAACTTAACAAGAGTAACGTATTGCTTTTGGGCCCAACCGGTGTTGGCAAAACATTACTTGCTCAAACCCTTGCTAAAATACTAGATGTTCCAATTGCAATAACCGATGCTACAACTTTAACCGAAGCCGGTTATGTAGGCGAAGATGTTGAGAATATTTTGTTAAGACTTATTCAAGCGGCAGATTTCGATATTGAAAAGGCTGAGCGTGGTATTATTTATGTTGACGAAATCGATAAAATTGCACGCAAGAGTGAGAATACATCTATAACTCGTGATGTAAGTGGCGAGGGTGTACAGCAAGCACTACTAAAAATTTTAGAGGGCGTTGTATCTAATGTTCCGCCGCAAGGTGGCAGAAAGCATCCGCAGCAAGAGTTTATACAAATAGACACAACAAATATTCTCTTTATTTGCGCAGGCGCGTTTGATGGATTAGAAAAAATCGTAGAGCGCAGAATAGGCGGTAGTACCCTAGGCTTTGGCTCTAAGGTGAAATCTTCTGAAGAAATTAAAACCGAAGCATCGCACGAAGAGATTACCCACAAAGACCTTGTTAAATTTGGTTTAATACCCGAACTTGTAGGTCGTTTGCCTGTTATAACTGCTTTACAAGCTATGGATGAAAAAACCTTAGTTCGAATAATGAGCGAGCCTAAAAACGCTATAATAAAGCAGTACCAGGCGCTTTTTGCAATGGATGGCGTAGAGCTTGAATTTGAGCCCGATGCTCTAAAGCAAATCGCAAAGCTTACTGTAGAACGCAAAACGGGTGCTAGAGGACTCCGTTCTATTATAGAGGGCGTTTTAAAGAACATTATGTTCGACATCCCGTCTGACAAAACCATAACAAAGGTAGTTATTACTAAAGATACTGTTCTAGGCAAAAGTGCAGTATTCAAACACAAAAAAGCAGTATAATAAAAACGATCAAACATTAACAAAAACGTTGTTGTTTGGTCGTTCATTTTTTTATTAATTATAAAAAGCAATTCAGGCAAAAAACGCATTTTGCGTGTAAATATTGTTGATATATGTAATGCAAAAAGCAATTTTATTATTTAATAAATTTAAAATCTACAAAATATTTGAAAAAATGTTGTTTTTCTGGTTGACAGTCTACAAGATATAGTATATAATCAAAAACAGGTATTGGCATATATACATATATGTACATAATTTGGCGATTACGGGGTAAAGAATCCCCGAAAAAAATAAATAAAAATAAAGGAGAGTAAAAAAATGAAATCGCAATTCAAAAAGGTTTTTTCCATCCTTATGTGTATTTGCTTACTGTTTAGTAGCGTAGCAGTAATGGCAAGTGCAGAAACCCAAACTGCAACCCTTTCGTTTGCAACCACGGCACAACGTACATTTTTTAGTAGTGAACAACAAGTTTGGCAGCAGAACGGTATTACATTTACGAACGATAAAGCAAGTTCGTCAAGTAACGTAGCGGATTACGCTGGCCCTGTTCGTTTGTATGCAAAGTCGTCTGTAACAATAGAATTCGCTACACCTATTACTCAGATTGCCTTTACAGCAAATGCTAGCAAATACGTTTCTCCTCTGCAGAATTCGCTTGCAAGCGTTGGAACAGTAACTACAAGCGGTAATGTTGTAACCGTTGTTATTTCTGCTCCTACTACATCGGTTACTTTCAGTTTAACTGCTCAAGTACGTATTAACGATTTAACCGTTACTGCACAAGTAGGCGGCGGTGAAGGCGGCGAAACACCAGATGTTCCAGTAATAAACTACGCTGCATTAAATGCCGCTATTAACGAGGCTAACAGACGTAGTGCTGACGATTACACAGAAGAAACATGGGCAAACCTTCAAACAGCATTGGCTGATGCAACTGCAGCTCTTGAATCTGATGATCAGACTGTAGTAGACACAGCAGCTACTGCACTTGAGGCTGCGATTGATGCTCTTGAAGAAAAGCCTATAGATCTTGAAAATGTTCCGGCATCTGCCACTATCTCTTTTGCTGACACATCAAGTCGTAGAGAGTGGGATGCATCTCATCAGATTTGGAAAGATAACTATATTACCGTTACCAATAACAAGGGTTCATCTACGAGTAACATAGCAGATTATTGTGACCCTGCTCGTTTTTATAAGAGTACTGAGGTAATCATAGAATATCCTATTGCTATGACCAAGATTGAAATTGCAGCTGACACCGAAGCATATGCTACTGCAATTGAGACTTCAATTACAAGCGGTGCAACAGTAACAGCAAACGGTACTTTAGCAACAATTGTGCTTGAGACTCCTGCTACTTCATTTACATTCTCTTGCACAGCCAGTAAGATCTTTGTTGATGCTATAACCGTTTACACAGCTGATGCTGTAGAAGAACCTCCTTACGATCCTACAGGCAAGACTTCTGCAGAAATTGTAGAAGCTGCTTATGCTCTTGCTGCAGGTAAGACCATTGAGGGTGCAACAGTTACAGGTGTAGTTACCGCAGTAAATACTGCTTATGATGAAACAAATGCAAATATAACTGTTACTCTTTCTGTTGATGGCACAGACAAAACTATTAAGTGCTATCGTTTAGCAGCAGATGCTAATAATGCAGAAAACATTAAGGTATTAACTATTGACGATACAATTACTGTTACAGGTAACATTGTTGTTTATAACGGTGCTCCTCAGTTTGACGCTGGCTCATTAATTACACAATACGAAAAAGGTGAAACAGTAATCGTTATTCCTGAAGATCCTAAGCAAATTGTAGATGAAGCTTATGCTCTTGAACAAGGCACAACTCTTCTTTATAAACCAACCTTAACAGGTAAAGTTACTAAGATTGATACAGCTTACAACGCAACCTACGGCAACGTTTCTCTTACAATTGCTGTTGAAGGCAAAGAAGACAAACCTCTCCTTTGCTATCGCTTAAAGGCAGCCGAGGGCTATGATGCATCTGCTGTAAGAGTTGGCGATATAATCGCTGTTACAGGTAGCATTAAGAATTACAATGGTACAGTTGAATTTGATGCAGGTTGTACATTTGAAATGGTTACAGCACACGAGCATGAATTTGATGCAGGTGTAGTAACTGCACCCGACTGCTTAAATGGCGGTTACACAACATATACATGCGAAATTTGTGGTGACACTAGAGTAGCAGATGAAACTGCCGCTTTAGGCCATACACCTGGCGCTGACGCAGACTGCACAAATGCTCAAAACTGTACAGTATGCGGTGCCGAGATTAACGCAGCTTTAGGTCACGCTTATGTTGGTACCGAGACAAAGGCTCCTACTTGTACCGAAGCTGGAGAAATGACATACGTTTGCTCTAACTGCGGTGACACATATACCGAAACAATTGCTTCTACAGGCGTTCATACCGAGATTATTGATGCAGCAGTAGCACCTGACTGTGTAAACACCGGTTTAACCGAAGGTAAGCATTGTGACGTTTGCGGCGAAGTATTAATAGCACAAGAAATTGTTGATGCTCTTGGTCACACCGAGGTTATTGATGCAGCAGTAGCACCTGACTGTGTAAACACCGGTTTAACCGAAGGTAAGCACTGCGACGTTTGCGGCGAAGTATTAACAGCACAAGAAATTGTTGATGCTCTTGGTCATAGTTATGACGCAGTAGTAACTGCACCCGACTGTACAAATGCTGGTTACACAACCTACACTTGCTCAGTTTGTGGCGACACATACACAGCAGATGCAACCGAAGCATTAGGCCACTCTTATGTAGACGAAGTAATTGCAGCAACACCCGAAGCACAGGGTTATACAAAGCACACTTGCTCAGTTTGCGGCGATACATATAACGATACATTTGTTGACTATGTACCCGAAGGCCCAGTAGAAACACCTGTAGAGAGCTTTACTTACACAGAGACCGATACAGAGGTAACAATTACCGGCTTTACTGGTAGTGAAACAGTAGTTATCATTCCTGCTGAGATTAAC
>JAZQEI010000012.1:0-55403 GCA_045538935.1 Acutalibacteraceae bacterium | reverse complement strand
TTATTTACTCTAAGTTTACTCTTAGAATTTTCGGGTCCTTTGTTACATCGTTGTTTAATTTTCAAGGTTCGGTTTTTGCCGCACTCATCAGAGTGCCAGACTATAATACCAAATCTAAACCGCTTTGTCAACACTTTTTTTAAGTTTTTTTAAAAAAATTTTTTAAATATTTTTTTCTTGTGGTATAGCGCACTTTACACCACAATATATATGTTCTTTCCATAAATTTGCAAAATATTCATTACACAAAAAACAAGTGCCAAACTTGAAGTTTAGCACTTGTGATGTGTTTGCCAATAGTATTAGTATGCAATACCTTGAGCGATCATAGCATCTGCTACCTTTTCGAAACCAGCTATGTTTGCACCTGCAACAAGGTCACCCTCGAAGCCGTACTTCTTAGCGGCATCGGAAGAAGCCTTAAAGATGTTTGCCATAATCTGACGAAGTTTTGCATCTACTTCTTCAGCAGTCCAGCTATAACGCATAGAGTTCTGGCTCATCTCTAAACCGGACACTGCAACGCCGCCTGCGTTAACTGCTTTAGAAGGAGCGATAACTACGCCGTTTGCCTTTAAGTATGCCACTGCATCTTCAGTAGTAGGCATATTAGCAACTTCTACGTAATATTTTACGCCGTTTGCAACAATGTTCTTTGCATCGTCTAGGCCAACCTCGTTTTGAGTAGCGCAAGGCATAACAACGTCAACCTTTTCGCCCCAAGGACGCTTACCTGCAAAGAAGGGTACGCCAAACTTGTTAGCATAATCTTCTACCTTATCGCGACCGGAAGCGCGCATTTCTAACATGAAGTTAATTTTCTCTTCTGTAGCAACGCCGTCTTTGTCGTATATGTAGCCGTCGGGACCGGAAATTGTTACAACCTTACCGCCAAGCTCGTTAATCTTTTTAACGGTACCCCATGCAACGTTACCAAAACCGGAAACCGCAAAGGTTTTACCCTTAATATCTTGACCTAAAGACTTTAACATTTCTACGGTGTAATAAACGGCGCCAAAACCGGTAGCCTCAGGACGAATAAGAGAGCCGCCGTAAGAAATGCCCTTACCTGTTAGAACGCCTGTGAACTCGTTGCGTAAACGCTTATACTGACCGTACAAATAGCCAATCTCACGAGCACCTACGCCAATGTCACCAGCGGGAACGTCGGTATCGGCACCGATATGCTTAGAAAGCTCGGTCATAAAGCTTTGGCAGAAGCGCATAATTTCGCCGTCAGATCTGCCACGCGGATCAAAGTCAGAGCCGCCCTTGCCGCCGCCCATAGGAAGACCTGTTAGGCTGTTTTTAAAGGTTTGCTCAAAACCTAAGAACTTAATGATTGATGCATTTACAGACGGATGGAAACGCAAACCGCCCTTGTAAGGACCAATTGCAGAGTTAAACTGTACTCTGTAACCGCGGTTAACCTGTACCTGACCATTATCATCTACCCAAGAAACACGGAAAGAAATTTGTCTTTCGGGTTCTACCATGCGCTCGATTACGCCATACTGCTGTAGCTTAGGATTTTGTTCTACAACCGGCTCTAAAGACTCGAGCACCTCGGCAACTGCCTGTAAAAACTCAGGCTCGCCTGCGTTACGCTTTTGAACCGAAGCGTAAACTTGCTTTAAATATTCGTTTGTTAAACTCATAAATAAACCTCCATACTTTTTTTACCAATATATAATACTCTTTTTGTTTTTCTATGTCAACAAAAAATTTTGACGCGGTAAAGCGTCAAAGCCCCACCAAGAATTTTGGCGGAGCTTTGACTATATGGGGATGAATATGGGTGGGCAAAATAAGTAATAAGTAATAAGTAATAGGTAATAGGTAATAAGCAGCAAATCGCATTTATATAAATGTATATATAATATTATATACTATATAATTATTTTAAGTTGCGATGCTTCTGTGTCGATTTTGTTTATTCTAACCTTATACTCTATATAATTATCGGTTTCAATTTTTTCGGTTTTGGCCGGAAACCCTGAGCGAACCATAGTACTTACAATTTTATTAAGACTGTTTGCAAAAAGTTTAACATCGTTTACCGAGGCCTTGCGAACAGGAAGTTCTTTTTTGGTTTCACCCGAAATACTTTTTGAAATATATTCTTCAGCTTCATTTAACGTAAGCTGTTTTGAGATTATAACATCAAGCGCAGCATCACGCTCGTCTTCAGGCATACGTATTAGCGCTCGCGCGTGGCGCTCTGTTAAGCCCGCGGCAATTATGCGGTTTTGTTGTGATTCGCTTAGGCGCAAAAGTCTTAATTTGTTAGACAATGTTGACTGTGCTACACCGAGTTGTGATGCTATTTCACACTGGGATATTCCAAAAACATCCATTAATTTTCTAATGCCGGCCGCCTCTTCAAACATAGTAAGGTCACTTCGCTGTAAATTTTCTAAAACTGTAAACACCGCCGCCGAAAGCTTGTCCGCACGTTGAACTATGCAAGGCACCTTGCCCATTCCCGCCATTTTGCAGGCTCTAAGTCTTCTCTCACCGGCTATAAGCTCGTACATACCGAGAGAATTTTTTCTAACCGTTATTGGCTGAATAAGCCCGTTTTGCTTTATGCTTTCGGCAAGTAAAACCAACTCGTATTCATCAAAGCTCTTGCGCGGTTGTAATGGATTAGGCATAATATCGTTAACATTTAATGTTATTAATTTTTTGTCGGCAAACTGCCCAATGTTTATTGTTGCCATAAAAACACCTCTTTTGCTATAAACACAATATCACAATATGTTAAATTTTTCCAGTATTTTCGTACTTGCTTTTTCGGCAAAAAAGAGCAAAAGCAGCCGTATTACAACGGCTGCTTTTTAAGTTTTGCAGATATTCTGGGATATTTTGGCGGAGTTTGCGAAACTTTTTTTATGAACACAAAACATCTTTGTTCGTTCTCGGCTATAGTTTCGGTGTAAATTTTGCAAAGTTCGCCTCCCAAAATATTTATGGCATTTTTAGCCTCAACCGCTTCTTCATTAGCGGCAGGGCCTTTAAGGCTTAAGAATATTCCGCCTTTTTTTACAAAGGGTATGCAATATTCGCAAAGAATATTTAATCTTGCTACCGCACGGGCAGTTGCAATGTCGAATTGCTCACGAAGTTCTTTTTTTTGCGCAGCGTCTTCGGCGCGAGCATGTATTGTGGTTACATCTATTTTTAAGGCGGTACAAAGCTCGTTTAAAAATGTTACACGTTTATTTAAAGAATCTAGCAGAGTCAATTTAATATCGGGCCTAAGTATTTTTAAAACAACGCCCGGAAAACCCGCTCCGGTACCCACATCTATTACCGATGCATTCGGCTTTATGTCGCAATTTTTTAATATAAGCGCGCAGTCGTAAAAATGCTTTATAACTATCTGCTCGGGGTCGGTTATGGCGGTGAGGTTTATTTTCTCATTCCACTCTACAAGCATTTTAGCATACAGATTAAACTGTTCTAACTGCTCATTAGTTATATTAGGAGAAAAATCTTTGCAAAGCTCTACTAACTTATTTGTAGGAAAATTCACTAGTTTTCTTCTCCTTTTCGATTTATTTTCTCGAGCACAATTAAAAGCACCGAAATATCTGCCGGGGTAACTCCCGAAATTCTAGAGGCTTGTCCTATGTTTTTAGGACTCACCTTGGCAAGCTTTTCTCTGGCTTCCAGTCGCAGTCCATCTATCGTAGAGTAATCTATACTTTCGGGGATAAGTGTTTTTTCAAGTCTTATCTGCTCTTTTACCTTTAACTCTTGACGCTTAATGTAACCCTCATACTTAATATGAATTTCTACCTTTTCTTTAACGGCGTGAGATAGGTTTTGCGGCTCTTTGTCGAACTCGGCTAAATCGTCGTAAGAAATTTGCGGACGGCGAATTAAATCTGCCATACTGGCGCCAGCAGCTAAAGGTGCCGTTCCTTTTTCTTGGAGCATTTTATTTAACCTTTCGCTAGGACCCAAATAAGTTTGTTCTAAACGCTCTATTTCTAATTCGGTCTGCTCCATTCTTGTAAGAAAATCATCGTAAACGTTTTTATCTACCAAGCCAAGTTCAAAACCTTTTTGCATAAGGCGCTCATCAGCATTGTCTTGACGAAGAAGCAAACGGTATTCTGAGCGAGAAGTCATCATTCTGTAAGGGTCGGAGCAACCCTTTGTTACAAGGTCGTCTATAAGGGTGCCTATGTAAGATGATTCACGGCTTAATACAAACGGCTCTTTGCCTAAAATTTTATGAGCAGCATTTACACCTGCAACAAAGCCTTGTACTGCGGCTTCTTCGTAACCCGAAGAGCCATTAAACTGACCCGCTCCGTAAAGACCGCTATGATTTTTAACCTCTAAGGTGGGCTCTAGAGCGAGGGGGTCTATGCAGTCATACTCAATAGCATATGCGTTGCGCATTATTTTTACATTTTCAAGTCCTTTTATAGAACGGTAAATATCTATTTGAACATCTTCGGGTAATGACGACGACATACCCTGTAGATACATTTCTTCGGTGTTTTCTCCGCACGGCTCTATAAATAGTTGATGACGCTCTTTATCGGCAAAGCGGACAATTTTATCTTCTATACTCGGGCAATAACGCGGACCCACACCCTCTATTCGACCCGAGAAAAGCGGTGAGCGGTGCAAATTTTTAAGAATAATATCTTTTGTTTTTTGGTTTGTATAGGATATATGGCAAACCACCTTGTTTTCAACGGCGGCTTGGTTTGTAGAAAAGCTAAATGGGTAAACCTCATCGTCACCCTCTTGAACCTCTAAAGCATCAAAATTAATACTCGCTTTATCTACTCTGGCGGGTGTGCCCGTTTTAAAGCGGCGCAAAGGTAGTTCAAGTTTTTTAAGAGATTTAGCCAACTTTGTTGCAGCAAAGGTGCCGTCGGGACCGCTCTCAAAGCTTACATCACCCACAAAGATTTTACCGCCTAAAAATGTGCCTGTTGCCAAAATTACAGCTTTGCAGTTATATTCGGCGCCGAGCATGGTTGTAAGGCTCCAGCCATTATTGGTTTTGTTAAGAGAGATAATTTCGGCCTGCTTAACATCTAAAGACGGCTCCAACTCTACCGCATGCTTCATATATTCACTATAAGCGCGACGGTCTATTTGTGCTCTTAAACTGTGCACAGCCGGACCTTTGCCGCGGTTTAGCATACGTATTTGTAGTGTTGTGGCATCGGCTGCTTTGCCCATTTGACCGCCTAAGGCATCGAGCTCACGCACAAGATGTCCCTTTGCGGTACCGCCAATAGATGGGTTGCACGGCATGTTGCCTACCCAGTCTAAATTTATTGTAAATAATACGGTGTTGCAACCAAGCCTAGCCGACGCTAAGGCGGCTTCTATTCCGGCATGGCCCGCACCTATTACGGCTACATCATATTCGCCTGCAAAATAACTCATAAACAATTTCCTTTACTTTCCAACACAAAAACGTCGGAATACTTCGTTGGTAACCTCGTTTGTAACACGTTCCCCCGTAAGAGTAAGCATATATTCAAGCGCTTCGTCTATGCACACGCCTACGGCATCTATAGTAAAACCGCTATTTAGAGTGTCTAGTGCAAGATTTATACTTTGCAATGCATTTTGTGCGCATTCTTTTTGACGTAAAGTACCAAGAACAATACTGTCGGGGTTAAGTTTATCTGTTCCGCTGATTTTTGCTACTGCTTTTACCAGTCGGTCATAACCGTCGTTTTGCTTTGCCGAGATTTTAACACACTCAAATTCGCTAAAATCATTTTGATCTAACACAAAGCCTATATCGGTTTTATTTATTATTGCTATTACCGAAACATCTTTTAAAGAGTTTAAAAGCTCTTTGTCTTCTTGCTCTAATGGCTTTGAACCGTCGAAAACTGCCAAAACAAGCTGAGCGGAATCTATGCACTCTTTAGCTCTTTTAATGCCAACATTTTCTACAGTGTCGTCAGACTCATGTATACCCGCAGTATCGTAAAGTTTTAGGGGTATTTGGCCTAGCATTACGGTTTGCTCAATAACATCACGAGTGGTACCGGGAATATCAGTAACAATAGAGCGCTCATAGCCAGAAAGCATGTTCATTAGTGTGGATTTACCAACATTTGGCTTGCCCGCAATAACGGTTTTTATACCCTCTTTTAACACCGCTCCGGCATTGTAGTTATCAATTAATTTTTGAAGTTCATTTTTTACTAAACTAAGCTGACCCTCTAAATTTTCAATTCTGGTTTCAGGTAGGTCTTCGTCGGGATAATCACTAAATGCGGCAATATTTGCGGCAAGAAGTATAAGTTCCTTTTTTATATCGCCTATTTTTTTAGATACCGCACCCTCTTTTAAGTTTTGCTGCATTTTAAGGTCTTGGTGCGAGTTGGCCGTTATTATTCCCATAACACTTTCGGCCTGAGTTAAATCTAGTTTTCCGTTCAAAAAGGCGCGCTTTGTAAACTCACCGGGCTCAGCAAGGCGAGCTCCCGCATTTAAAACTGCGTCTAAAAGCTCTTTTACAACAAAACTTCCGCCGTGTACCGAGAGTTCTACGCTATCTTCACCCGTAAAGCTTTTAGGCTCTCTAAAAACAAGAGCTACCGTTTCGTCAACCAAAGAATCGTTATTATAAGTTTTGCCAAACAAGGCGGTATAGCCTTTTGCATCTATTATTTTTTTACCGTTTTTGTTTTTAAAAACTCTATCGGCTATGGCAAAAGCATCTGGGCCCGATATTCTTACCGTACCTATGCCGCCTAACCCTAAGGGAGTTATAATTGCCGCTATGGTTTTCATTCTTCCACCTCTAGCGCCGCAAAGAATATATATATTCCAAGCGCAATATTAGTAACAGCACTTGTTGTGCCGTTATAAAAAAGGTCTGTTCTGCCCACAACAAGCGTAATAATTTTAGGCAATGCCGAAACCAATGCAAAAGAGCCGGCGCAAAGACCTGTTACAAGCATTTTGGTAGGAGTTTTCTCGTTACCGCTGTTTGTTTGGCACTGAGCAAAATACACCAAAAACATTACTGCTGCACATAAAAAGCCAAGCTCATATACATTATCGTTAACAGTAACAATTTTGCTTGTTGCCATAAATGTTAAAACAAGTCGCATAAATTGGCAGAAAACAAGCACACAAAGATATACACCGTTAAACTTAAATTTTCCGGTTTTACTTAATGCAAACAACACCATCACCACAGTCGAGAGTACAGATAGTACTACACATACCGCTCTTACCGATAAAGGTAATGTCTTATAGTAATTTAAAGTTATCGGCTCTAAAATAAGAGCTACGGCGGCCAAAATTGACGCCGCTATAAGCGGATACGATACGCCGCTCTTTAATCCCTTTATTTTTATAAGAGATGCTGCAAGACAAACGCTTAAAATTAAAACAAATATAAAAATTGTTATAGCCAAACCAAATGCAGAATATTGTTTTAGTATAAAGCCCGTATTAGCTTCGGTCATACAAAAAAGTTGAAAGCAGCGGCTTATAACACCTACAAGCACGGCTATTAAGGTGAACAAAACAAGGCGATTTCGATTCAAGAAAAAAACCTCCGTAATTATTTTATATATATAAACATACTATATTTTATACACCTTAAAAATAAAAGTCAAGAAAAGAAAGGAAGACTTAATATGAAAAACGCTTATTTTATAATTGCTTTGGTGCTTTGCATAGGAATGTTATTGCTGCCATTACTTGCCGTAGAGCACCCTCAAAGCCCCAACCTAAACAATCAACAGCCCATATTAGACACACAAACCGACACCTTTTTGGTGCTAGATGCCCAAACCAACGAAGTGATTACTTTAAGTGCCAAAGATTACATAACAGGCGTTGTTTGTGCCGAAATGTCATCTTCTTTTGAGCCTGAAGCTTTAAAAGCGCAAGCCGTTGCCGCCTACACCTATGCATCCCACAAAAGACATTTAAGACAAAATTCTCTTAGCCCCAACCCTTACGATGTTACCACCGCCCCTGGCACCGACCAAGCCTACATAAGCGAAATTAAGGCAAAAGAAAAATACGGAGAAAATTATGAACAATACATTGCGCCGATAAAACAAAATGTTGAAGAGGTTTTGGGTGAGTTTTTAAGCTATAACAATGCTCCGGCGCTTACGGTATATCACTCGATTTCTTCGGGAAATACAAATTCTGCAAAGGACGTTTGGGGACAAGATTACCCATATTTGCAAAGTGTAGAAAGCCGCTTAGACCTAATGTCTGACGGTTATGTAAGTGTTGTAACCCTTAGTGCCGAAGAGGTAGAAACCGCTCTGCAAAATTTGTGTACATCTAACAAAGATTATACTAACTGGTTTAAAGATATTTCTACCACTTCGTCGGGTTTGGTATTAAGCTGTAATGTTGCAGGTTCTACACTAAAAGGCACCGACATAAGAAAGGCACTAAATCTTAGAAGCTCTAACTTTTATGTTTCCTTTGCCGATAATACATTTACCTTTACCGTTTACGGCTACGGCCACGGAGTAGGCATGAGCCAGTACGGCGCAAACTGTATGGCTTTAAAGGGAAATACCTACAAGCAAATTTTAGCTCACTATTATCCGGGCTGTACCTTAAACAGCAAATAATAAATTTTTGTAAACTTGCAAAAATACTATTGTACTGTTTTGTTTTTTGTGATAAAATATTCTAGTATATAATTATTTTGCTAAAGAAAGGACAAGCCAAAATGCTAAAGGTCGATAAAACCGTAAAAAAAGAGACCGCTTATGTTGCACTAAGTTCGTTTATTTTAAGCGCTTTAATGCAATCGGTTTTCTTAATTTTAAAATTTTGGGACTATACCGTTTTGCTTGGAAATCTTTGGGGAATTTTTATTAGTGTACTTAATTTCTTCCTTATGGGAATAACGGTACAAAAAGCACTTGAAAAAGAAAAAAAGCAGGCGCAAAACCTTATAAAGACTTCGCAATCCGCAAGAATGTTTATGATTTTTCTTTTAGCGCTTGTTGGTGTTTTAGTTAAGGCATTTAACATTTACGCCGTGCTTATTCCCCTTTTGTTCCCACGTATTTGGATAACAATAAGAACCATAATAGAAAGAAAGAAAAATAAAACTAAGGAGGAATGTTAGTGGCAAAAAATAAATTCCTTTTTAAGCTGACAGATATTTTTTATCTTTGCCTTATTTTTGTTCCGCTAGTGTTTGGCATAGTTTTAAACACTATAACAAAGCCGCTGAGCGAAGGTATTGAAATTACGGGCGCCAGAATTTTCTTTACAATAGATTTTCCAATTCAGCCCCTAGTTATCACCGAATCACAAATAAACTCGTGGTTGGTTGCCATAACAATAATGGGCCTATGCTTATTTTTAACCCACGGCCTTAAGGCAAAAGGTAAGATATCAGTTCGCCAACACTTTGCCGAATTTATTGTCGAAAAAGCTCAAAGCTTGGTAAACTCTAATATGGGCGAGCATTTTAAAGGCTATGCTCCCTTTATTGCCGCAATGATGGGTCTTTCGGTATTTTCGAGTTTAATATCGCTTTTGGGCCTTTACCCGCCCACATCAGATATTAACGTTGTAGGCGGTTGGGCATTACTTGTATTTATTCTTATAACCTATTACAAGTTAAAGTGCGGTCCAATATACTACGTTAAAACGCTTTGCAGTCCCGTGCTTTTAACACCGCTTAACGTTATTGGCGAGGTTGCAACACCGGTTTCAATGGCATTTCGTCATTACGGTAACGTTTTATCGGGTTTGGTAATTTCGGTTTTACTGGCAAACGGTCTTTCGGGACTATCTAATATGGTTTTGGGTTGGTTGCCCGGAATTTTTGGTGAATTCCCATTCTTGCAAATAGGTATTCCTGCGGTACTGTCGGTTTATTTTGATATATTCAGCGGTTGCTTGCAGGCATTTATATTTGCAATGCTTACTATGCTTTATGTTTCGGGTGGTTTCCCGGCTGAAGAATATTTTAAAAGAAAAAACAAGAAAAAACAAAAATCAATCGGAGGTAATTAAAAATGGAACTTGCAATTGGTATTATTTTAGGTTGTTGCGCTTTAGGCGCAGGCGTAGCTATGGTAGCCGGTATAGGCCCTGGTATTGGTGAAGGTAACGCTGTTTCTAAGGCTTGTGAGGCTATTGCTCGTCAGCCCGAGAGCAAAAGTGATGTTACATCTACTCTACTTATGGGTTGTGCTATTGCAGAAACAACGGGTCTTTATGCTTTGGTTATTGCTATTTTGCTTATATTCGTTGCTCCTAAGCAATTTGTTAACATTCTTCTAAATTCATTAAAGTAATTTAGGCTATTATTTGGAGTGAATAGATATGCAATCATTAGAGGTAATATCTCTTAATATTTGGCAGGTACTAATTTCGCTCTGCAACCTTTTAATTCTTTTTCTTATTCTTAAAAAGTTTTTGTTTAAACCCGTAAAAAAGGTGTTAAAAGAGCGTCAAGATGCTGTAGATGAACAGTACAACAAGGCAGATTCTGCCCTTTATGACGCAAATTTAGCAAAGGCTACTTGGGAAGAAAAAATGTCTACGGCAGATATTGACGCTCAAAACATTATAGACGACGCAACCGAAACCGCACGTAGTGCAAAAGAAAGAATTGTTGCAGACGCAAAAAGTGAGGCCGATAGCATTATTCATCAGGCAAAGGCTAATGCCGAGCTTGAAAAGAAGAAGGCACAAGACGATATTAAGCGTGAAATAGTAGATGTTTCTTATGCAATATCCGAACAACTGCTTGGCCGTGAAATTAACAAAGACGACCACAAACAGCTTATTGACTCGTTTATCGACAGTATAGGTGATGCAGATGACGGCAAGTAAGGAATATGCACAGGCTTTGTTTGCTTTGTCTTGCGAAGAAAACAGCACAGAGCTTTATTTGTCTGCGCTTAAAAGCGTTAAAGAGATTATAATACAAAACCCAAAGTATTTAGAGTTTTTATCGTATCCGAGCATTTTAATAAGTGAGCGTGTTTCCGCTATAAAATCGGCATTTTCAGAAAATGTTCCGAAAAATGTTTTAAACTTTTTATGTCTTTTATGCGAAAAGGGTCATATAACAAGTTTTAAAGAAACAGTTGCTGAGTTCGACCAGCTTTATAAAGAGGCAAACCGCATAATATCGGCAGAGGTTACAAGCGCTGTTGAATTAAACGACACTCAAAAGCAACGGCTAACCCAAAAACTCGAAAAACTTTACGGCTGCAAGGTTAATATATCGTGCAGTTTAGATAAATCCCTTCTGGGCGGTGTTACCGTAAAGGTAGACGGCAAAATTATAGATTCCAGCCTTAAACACCGTTTAAAGAGCATTAAGGAAGTGATTAACCAATGAATTTAAGACCCGAAGAAATAAGCGGTATTATAAAAGAGCAAATTAAAAACTACGAGTCTAAAATAGAAATGAACGAAACCGGTACAGTTATTCTTGTAGGTGATGGCATTGCCAGAGTTTACGGTCTTAAAAACTGTATGGCCGGTGAGCTTTTAGAATTTGAAGATGGCAGTGTTGGTTTAGCGCAAAACCTAGAAACCGAAACAGTTTCGGTGGCGGTTTTATCAGACACCAACTCTATACGTGAGGGCACAACCGTTAAACGTACCGGTAAGGTATTATCGGTACCGGTAGGCGAAGGTTTGCTTGGCAGAGTTGTAAATGCACTGGGCGAGCCTATTGACTCTAAGGGTCCTACAGGCTGCACCGAGTTTAGACCAACCGAAGCGCAAGCTCTTGGAATTATTGAGCGTAAAAGCGTGGCTGTACCGCTTCAAACAGGTATTAAGGCAATAGACAGTATGATTCCTATCGGCCGCGGCCAGCGCGAACTTATTATAGGTGACCGCCAAACAGGTAAAACACAAATTGCTATTGATACAATTATTAACCAAAAGGGCAAAGACGTTATTTGTATTTATGTTGCCATTGGACAAAAAAATACATCTGTTGCCCAAATTCAAAACAGATTAGAGCAAAGCGGCGCTATGGAGTATTCTATTATAGTTTCTGCTTCTGCATCAGAAAGCGCTCCGCTTCAGTACATTGCCCCCTATTCGGGCTGTGCTATGGCTGAATATTTTAGAGAGCAAGGCAAAGACGTGCTTATTATTTATGATGATTTAAGCAAGCACGCAGTTGCATACCGCGCACTATCATTGCTTATTAGAAGACCCCCCGGCAGAGAAGCATATCCGGGTGATGTTTTCTATTTGCACTCACGCTTATTAGAGCGTGCCGCTTGTGTTGCCGATGAATTCGGTGGCGGCTCCATAACTGCTCTACCCATAATAGAAACCCAAGCAGGCGACGTTTCGGCTTATATACCAACCAACGTTATTTCTATTACCGACGGACAAATATTCCTCGAAACCGAACTTTTCCACTCGGGTATAATGCCGGCTATAAACCCCGGTATTTCGGTTAGCCGTGTTGGCGGTAGTGCACAGCTTAAGGCTATGAAAAAGGTATCGGGTGAGCTTAAACTTTTATATTCTCAGTACCGCGAACTTCAGTCGTTTGCTCAGTTTGGCAGCGATTTAGATGCCGACACAAAGGCTCGTCTTGCCTTGGGTGAGAGAATTGTTGAGGTTTTAAAGCAAGGCAGAAATACCCCTGTTAGAGCAGGTTGTCAGGTTGCTATAATCTACGCAGTTATTAACGGATATCTTGATAACGTAGCAGTTAGTGATGTTAAAAAGTACGAGGCCGAGCTTTATAACAAATTAGAGGCTGAATATAACGATTTATTAGTACGTTTTGAAAGTGGTTATTTTGAAGATGAGGATATTCAGTCGCTAAAGTCCGCATTAGGCGGAATGCAGAGGTGAATTTAAGTGGGAGCTGATATAAAATCTCTGCGAACAAGAATAAAGAGTGTAGGCTCTACGCTTCATTTAACAAAGGCAATGGGGCTTGTAGCCTCTTCTAAAATAAGACGTGCAAATGATGCAATGGAAAAAAGCCGTACCTACAAAAATGCACTCAAAAATATTATAAATGTGTTATCGCAAAGCAAAGAATGTGAAAAAAGCGCATATATGCATATTAACTCTACCGGCAAACACAAAATTATAATTATTGCGGGTGACCGCGGTTTAGCAGGCGGCTACAATGCAAATGTTTTCAGACTCGCAACCCAGTATAAAGACTGTGAATTTATTCCCATAGGCAAACGCGCTTGCGAGCGTTTTAAGTGCCAAACGGTAGAGTCGGAAGATTATTCTTTTGACAAAGCGTACCAGTTAGCAGGCACCTTGTGCAACGAGTTTGTAAACGGCGAATTTGACAGTCTTTCTATAATCTCAACTGAGTATGTATCCATGATGACCCAAAACGCCATAATAACCGACGTTTTGCCTATAAAGAAATTGAAAGAAGTCGATTTAGGCAGAACAGATGTTGTTTTTGAGCCCGATGAAAAAACCGTTTTAGACGTTGCTGCAAAAGAATATGTGGCATCGGCTATAATGTGGGCGGTAAAAGAAAGCTTTGCTAGCGAGGTTGCCGCAAGACGAATGGCTATGGATTCAGCAGGCAAAAACGCCCAAGAAATGATAGATTCTTTACAGTTAGATTATAACCGTGCGCGACAAAGCGCCATAACCCAAGAAATAACCGAAATCGTCGCAGGAAGCGGCGAATAAAGGAGTGAAAAAAATGAACGAACAGCATATCGGTGTGGTATCTCAGGTAATGGGCCCTGTAGTAGACGTAAGCTTTGAGGACTCTGCGCTTCCGGCTATTCACAATGCTCTTACTATAAAAATAGGCGATAAGACCCTCACCGTAGAGGTTGCGCAACACATAGGCGACAACGTTGTTCGCTGTATTGCCATGGCATCTACCGACGGACTAACCCGTGGTAGCAAGGCTATTGATACAGGCAGTCCTATAAGTGTGCCGGTAGGCCAAAAGACACTTGGCAGAATTTTTAACGTTTTAGGTGATACCGTTGATAACGGTGAGCCTATTGAAGACTGCGAGCGTTGGGATATTCACCGCCCTGCTCCAGAATATGACGAACTTTCTACATCGTCTGAGATTTTAGAAACCGGTATTAAGGTTATAGACCTTATATGCCCCTATGCTAAGGGTGGTAAGATTGGTTTATTTGGCGGTGCAGGTGTTGGTAAGACCGTTTTAATTATGGAGCTTATTAACAACATTGCAACCCAGCACGGCGGTCTTTCGGTATTCTCGGGCGTAGGTGAGCGTACCAGAGAAGGTAACGATTTATATAACGAAATGAAGCAGTCGGGCGTTTTAGAAAAAACCGCTCTTTGCTACGGACAAATGAACGAGCCCCCGGGCGCTAGAATGCGTGTTGCACTTTCGGGTCTTACAATGGCCGAGTATTTTAGAGATACACAAGGCCAAGACGTGTTATTATTTATTGATAATATTTTCCGTTTCACCCAGGCTGGTAGTGAGGTTTCGGCACTGCTCGGCAGAATGCCGTCGGCGGTTGGTTATCAGCCAACACTCGCCACCGAAATGGGCGCTTTGCAAGAAAGAATTACCTCTACAAAGCAGGGCTCTATAACATCGGTACAGGCAGTTTATGTTCCGGCCGACGACTTAACCGACCCTGCCCCTGCTACAACCTTTGCTCACTTAGATGCTACAACGGTTTTATCGCGTAGTATTGCATCGCAAGGTATTTACCCGGCTGTTGACCCGCTTGAATCTACAAGCCGTATTTTAAGCCCCGAGGTTGTAGGCGAAGAGCATTATTTAGTTGCAAGAGAAGTACAAAGAATACTCCAACGCTACAACGAACTTATGGATATTATTGCCATTATGGGTATGGATGAACTAAGCGATGACGATAAGCTACTTGTACAAAGAGCAAGAAAAATTCAAAGATTTTTATCGCAGCCCTTTACTGTATCTGAAAAATTTACAGGTATTGTAGGTACCTACGTACCGGTAAGCGAGACCATACGCGGCTTTAAAGAAATAATTGAGGGTAAGCACGACGATTTACCCGAATCGGCATTCCTCTTTGTAGGCACAATTGACGAGGCCGTTAAAAAGGCAAATGCTAATAAGGTGATGTAATGAGTACTTTCAAGCTAACCGTTTGCACACCTATGGGCAACGCCTTTGAGTCGGAAGCAACAATGCTTTCTCTTCGTGGCAGCGAGGGTGATTTAGCCATTTTAAAAGGGCATATTCCCTTTGTTACCACAATAAAAAAGGGTGAATGTAAAATTGTATTGCCCGATGAAACCGAACAAAAATATCTAACCGGCACAGGTATGCTTAGCGTATCGGCCGATGAAGTAACTGTTTTGGTTGGGACATTTGAGAAAATATAAAAAAAACAGTCCAAGTTTTACCTTGGACTGTTTTTTTATTTACTCACATTCTTCTTTTATAAACTGTATAATTCCAGCCGACCAGCCGTGGCAAAGACTATGTCTAAAGCCTTTATAACAATATCCGCCAAAGTCGCCGTGGATATCTTTTTCATTCTCTTTTGGGAAATCGTCAATTGTAGACGAGCCCTCGACCCAGTCTATACTAAAGTCTTCCCAAAATGTTGTGGCACCCTTACTTAGCATTGCGCCGTAGTACTCTTTTAGCATATTTATGGCCATTTGCTTGTCGAACGACGCAACCGCTTTTAGAATATAGTAACTCATAAAGCAGGTTATTCCCTTTGCGCCACCGACTATAAGATTTTTCTTGTCTTGCTCGGTCAGTGTATCTGCAAAGAACTTAAGGCCCAATGCCGATTTGCTGGATTTTGGTGCAATTTCTTGTTTTTGTAGTCTACTAAGAAGTTCTTCTGCCTTTGCAGTGTCTTTACCAAAATCTTTTAACAGCATAATAGCATTTTTAGCGGCTACTACGTTTATCGCTCTTACTCCGTGTAGTTCGTCGGGGGTGTTAGAGGTAGGCCAATCTACATAATAAGATGGGTAATTAAGCTCGCCATTTTCTTTAACGCAAGAGAGCATTAAATCTACAATGCCCTCTATATAAGAAATCTGGCGGCGGGTAAACTCTTTTTTGCCCGTCTTTTTATAATAATCGGCAATATTGGTTATCCACCACATAGAATACATTGGGTAGCCGTTTATCCAGTTAGGCAGAGGCGTTTGGTTTTTTGCAAAAACCATTGAGCGCTCAAATTCGGGTGATGCACCGTAAAGGGTTGTTATGGCAAGCATCTGCGGGTGCATATCACCTATCCAAACAAGCCTGTCTCTCTTTGCGCCGTCCCACATATATCCGCTTGATGCACAAAGGTCTATTGTACGTTTGGCGGTATCAAAAATTTTCTTTATAAGCTCATCTTTGCCCTTATATGTATAAATAGGTTTGCGCTTTAATATATGATTTTCGGCCGCTATACATTTTATAAGAGTTTTCTCGCTAAAATCAATTCTTACAAATCTGAATGCGGTATCACCAAAATTCGTCTCGGAACAACAGGTTGGCAGTGCTACCTCAAAATCTCTTAAAGAGTGGTCGTTAGTGGCATTTTGCTCACCGCCCAAAACAGAACATGTTTCGGTTACACTCTCGCCAAAGCGGATATGTATTTTTGCGTTTTTATCGCAAGACGGTACAATTACCTTTATATTGCCGCAAAGCTCGGTGCCATAGTCTAAAATAACGTAGGAATTCTTTTCAAAAACAGCATATTCGGTATCGGACGTGCCAATTTGCAAGGGTACTCTTTTTAATAAATGCTCTACATTAGAAGCGTTTTCAAACTTAACAATTCTTGTAGGGAAAATATGCTCTTTCATAAAAATCTCCTTACTTATTGTTTTTGCGGTATCTTAAATAATCTTCTAAAATTATGGTTGCCGATTCGGTATCTATGGTTTCTTTGCGCTTTTTGCCCCTAATATCGTTTGCATTAAGGTAAATTGCGGCCGAAAGAGTTGTGCAGCGTTCATCCCACAAAACAGTTTTTATTTGGCTTTTGGCGGTTATTTTCTCTGCTATTTCTTTGCATTCTTCGGCTCTTGAGCCCTCAGTACCGTCCATATTTTTGGGGTAGCCGACCACTATAAGCTGAGCTTTTAGTTCATTTGCTTTGTCTTTTATTTTTTCTACTAATACATCATTATTTTTTTCAAAAATAACACCCTTTGGAAATGCAAAGGTTTCAGAACTGTCTGATACCGCAACGCCCGTTCGGACTTTACCTAAATCTACCGACATTATTATCATTGTATTTTTCACTCTTAAAACATTTTATCTATAACCATATCGCCAGATAAGTGCTCTAAAGAGTTCTCCTTTACTACGTTTATATTGCCGTCATCATCAATTTCAATAATATTAACACCTGTGTTTTTGGTCCAACCAACCGAATTCAAATTATTAAAATCGACCTTTAAAAAGTAACACATTAAGGTTCTTATAACTCCGCCGTGCGATGCTACGAATATGGTTTTGCCCTTATTATCGACTATAATTTGGTTTATAGCCTTTACGGCTCTTGTGTACACCTCGCGCATACTCTCACCCTTAGGTGATTTATAAAGATGCGGGTAATGATTCCAGTTGGTTTCTTCCTCGGGGTATTGTTTGAATATCTCTTCAAAGGTCATGCCCTCAAAAATACCGCCTGCAATTTCGGTTAAATCTTTTACTATTTCTATTTCCTTTCCTTGTGGCTCTGCCACCGATTTTGCGGTAAGCTGCGCGCGTTTTAAGGGTGAGGAATAAAATTTATCAATTTTAATATTTTCAAAACGCTTTGCTAAAAGTTTTAACTGGTTAGCGCCGTTTTCGGTTATACCCGAATCTATTGAGCCTTGGTACTGCTTTAAAACATTACCTGTGGCTTCGCAGTGTCGAACAAGATAAAGTGTTGTCATAAAAAACATCCGTTATGGTTAATGATTTTTCATCATTATACCATAACGGATGTTTTTTTCAACATTAAATTAATTAACCTGATTTTTAAGTTCTTTGCCCTCAAAAAAGCAGTCTAAATTAAGAAGGGTTGTATCGGCAATATCTTTTAGCGCCTCTTTTGTTAAAAAGGCTTGGTGAGACGATACTATTACATTTGGCATAGATATTACGGTTGATAAAACGTCGTCATGTATGACCTCGTCGGAATAATCTTCAAAAAACAAATGTGTTTCTTCTTCATAAACGTCTAGTCCGGCCCCACCTATTTTACCGCTTTTAAGCCCCATAATAAGCGCCTTGGTATCTATTAACATACCGCGCGAGGTATTTATTATATATGCCCCGTTTTTCATTGTATTTATTGCATTTTCATCTATTAAATGTCGGTTTTCTTTGGTTAGCGGACAGTGTAGCGATATTACATCAGATGTTTTAAGCAAGGTTTCTAAACTTACATACTCGCCCACAAAATCATCACTTTCGTATGGGTCGTAACCTATAACATTCATAGAAAACCCTTTACAAATTTCACCCACCACTCTGCCAATTCTGCCCGTACCTATAATTCCTGCAGTTTTAGAATGTAAATCAAATCCGCAAAGTCCCTCAAGAGAAAAATTGTGGTCCCTTGTTCTTATATATGCGCGGTGAAGTTTACGGTTTAGCATTAAAAGCAGCGCCATAGTATGCTCGGCTACCGAGTAGGGCGAATAATCGGGCACACGCAAAACGGTAATTTTGCCCTTGGCGTATTTTATATCTACATTGTTGTATCCCGCACACCTAAGCACTATAAGTTTTACGCCAAATTCGTAAAGTTTATCAATTACCGCTTTATTTATGGTATCGTTAACAAAGACACATACCGCATCACAACAAGCAGCCATACTAACGGTGTTCTCGTTTAACTTGCTCTCGAAAAACTTAAAACTGTATTTATCGTTTTCTCGGCCGCTAAAACTTGTTTTGTCGTAAGATTTGGTATCAAAAAAGGCAATTGTTTTCATAATTTTCTCCATATTTTTGTTTTTATTATTATAAACTTTAAATTTACCTTTATACTCTGCTTGACTAAATTCGACAACGGACTATAATATAATATATATTTAATATTTTTAATTTTTTAACGAGGCGAGGAAAATGATAAAAAAATATTTAAACCGTATTTTTATTGACGGCCTTTCGGGTATGGCGCTTGGTCTATTCTCAACCCTTATTATAGGCACCATTATTACCCAAATAGGCACATTTGTTGGCGGTAGTATTGGCAACACTATTTTTACTGTAGGTAAGGTTGCATCTGCTCTAACCGGTGCGGGCATTGGCTGCGGTGTGGCCTATAAATTTAAAGAGTCACCTTTAGTTGTGCTCTCGGCCGCTACCTGCGGTATGGTAGGTGCATTTGCTTCTAAAATTACTATGGGCACCATTTTTTCGTCGGGCGCTATTGTTTTAGCCGGCCCGGGTGAGCCTCTTGGTGCATTTATTGCAGCTTATGCCGGTATAGAAATTGGACATTTAATTTCGGGCAAAACCAAGGTAGACATTGTAGCAGTTCCATTAACCTGCATAACCGTGGGCAGTGTGGTAGGTATTGTTTTAGGCCCACCAATTTCGCGATTTATGGCATGGCTAGGCAACATTATTAACTGGGGTACCGAGCAACAACCAATTTTAATGGGCATAATTGTATCGGTACTAATGGGTATAATTTTAACATTACCAATAAGCAGTGCGGCACTTGGTGTTGTGCTTAATTTATCGGGCGTGGCAGCCGGTGCGGCTACGGTTGGCTGCTGTGCTAACATGATAGGCTTTGCGGTTATAAGCTACCGCGAAAACAAGGTTAGCGGATTGCTTGCCCAAGGTCTTGGAACCAGTATGCTACAAATGCCCAATATTGTAAGAAAGCCTATTATATGGCTACCGGCTATTATATCTTCGGCAATTTTAGGACCAATTTCTACCGCAGTACTGGGTATGACCAACAATGCAACCGGCTCTGGTATGGGTACTGCAGGCTTGGTGGGACCAATTATGGCATATCAGACAATGGCACCGGAGGTTGGCTCGGTTGTTGCCATAATAGAAATTATTGCTATGCACTTTATTTTACCGGCTATTTTAAGCCTAGTTGTTAGTGAGGGTATGAGAAAACTAGGACTTATAAAGCACGGCGATTTAAAATTAGACATATAATTTTTGCCTTATGAATAATATTGAACGGGCAAAAAAATCAGTTGAGCTTTTAAAAACCGAATATCCCGACGCTAAATGTTCGCTAGATTACTCGGACCCTTTTCAGTTGCTTATAGCAACCAGACTTTCAGCACAATGTACCGATGCACGAGTAAATATGGTTACTCCGGCATTGTTTAAAAGATTTCCTAATGCTAAAAGCTTTAAAGAGGCCGATATAAACGAGGTCGAACAGCTTATAAAAACCTGCGGTCTTTATAAAACCAAGGCCAAAGATTTAATAAGCATTGGTACCGACATTGTTGACCGTTTTGGTGGGGTTGTTCCAAGCACTATAGAAGAGCTTACCACCCTTTCGGGTGTGGGCAGAAAAACTGCCAATTTAATATGCGGTGATATTTACGGCCAACCCGCCGTAGTTACCGATACACATTTTATACGCCTTTGCAACAGACTCGGTTTTGTGAACACAAAAGATCCTTTAAAGGTTGAAATGGCTATGCGCAAAATTCTCCCTCAAGAAGAATCTAACGACTTTTGCCATAGGTCTGTTTTACACGGCAGAGCCGTTTGTACGGCCAGAAGCCCTAAGTGCGAAGAATGTTGTTTGAGTGATATTTGCCCTAAAAATATATAGGGTGATATTATTTGTCTTTTATAATTTTTTTGGTTGGCGGATATTTATCGGTAAAATTTTCGTTTTTGCAAATAACATCTGTTAAAGAATGGCTTGTTTTAAATATATCCTCTTTATTTAAAAAACAAAAAAAGCAATCAGGTGTTACACAGTTTCAGTCACTTTGCAACTCACTTGCCGCCACCATAGGCACCGGTAATATTGCCGGTGTGGCTACAGCTATTGCTTTATCGGGACCGGGCGCTATATTTTGGATGTGGTGCTCGGCCTTTTTTAGTATGGCAATAGGCTATGCAGAAAATGTTTTAGGTATGTTATACCGCAAAAAAACAAAAGATAGCTCTTACCTTGGCGGTGCTATGTGCTATATAGAACGCGGTCTTAATTTAAAGGGTTTGGCCGTTATATATGCCGTTTTGCTATCGGTTACGGCATTTGGAATAGGTAACCTAGTGCAGACAAATAGTGCAGCCCTTAGCGCCGTAGGTCTACTTAAAGGACTTGGCGTAAAAGCCGACTCTAGTTATATATTAATCGTAATAGCTGTTTTCCTAACTCTATTTTTAGGCATTATTACATTTGGCGGACTAAAAACACTTAGCTCTTTAACCGAAAAACTGGTACCCTTTATGGCACTACTGTACATTTTAGGCTGTACCATGGTTATTGTAATAAATTACAAAAAAGTCCCCTCGGCTTTTTTGCAAATCTTCGACTGCGCGTTTAACACCAAAAGCGTTGTTGGCGGTACGGTAGGTTACACCGTAATGACCGCTATAAAGCAAGGTGTTAGCTTTGGCGTTTTTTCTAACGAGGCCGGTCTTGGCTCGTCGGTTAGCGGCCATTCTCAAACCGAAAACGCAACTCCAAGGCGAATTGGTATGTGGAGCATGTTCGAGATTTTTATAGATACCGTACTTATTTGCACCCTCACAGCGCTCGTTATTCTAACAAGCGGTATTTATAATCAAGATGCATTTTTAAATAGCCTTTCGTCAGGGGCAGACGTTCCTATGGGTGTAGAACTGGCTCTTGGATCGTTTAAAGTAACCCTAGGCAGTGTGGCAAATGTATTTTTATCGTTAGTTACTGTACTGTTTGCGGTATCGAGCGTGGCGGTTTGGAGTTATTACGGTGTAAACGCAATAGAATACGCTTTTAATAAAAATAAGACTGCTTTATTTTTATATAAATTAGTTTTTGTATTATTAATTCCATTCGGTTGCTTTTTTAAATCGGCATTTGTGTGGAGTTTAAGTGAAAGTTTAAATGCCGCTCTGGCCATTCCAAATTTGGCGGCGGTTTGTGTATTATCTAACGATGTAAAAAAATATAACAAAGGAATAAAAAATGGAAAAATTCAGCAGAACAAAAGCCTTAATAGGCGATGATGCCTTAAATAAACTGCAAAACGCAAAGGTAGCGCTTTTTGGCGTTGGCGGTGTTGGCAGTTATGTTTTAGAAGCCCTTGCCCGAAGCGGTGTGGGCCGAATTGATATTTTTGATAAAGATACGGTAGATATAACAAACATAAATCGCCAAATTATTGCAACAAGTAAAACGGTAGGTCAAAACAAGGCCGAGGTTGCAGCAGAAAGAGCAAAAGAAATTAATCCGAACATTGAGGCTAATGCATTTGTTATGTTTTATCTGCCTGAAAACAGTAGTAGCGTAAATTTGGCAGAGTACGATTATATTATAGATGCCATAGACACAGTAACCGCAAAAATAGAGCTTATAGTAAATGCTAAAAAGGTGGGTGTGCCCATAATAAGTTCTATGGGTACGGGAAACAAACTAGATAATACTGCATTTAAAATTGCCGATATTTATTCAACCAAGGTATGTCCTTTGGCAAGAGTTATGCGAAACGAACTTAAAAAACGCGGTATAAAAAAGCTGTGTGTGGTATATTCTGAGGAAGAGCCGAAAGCAAACAACCAAACCGACGGCACAAGGCTCCCCCCTGCAAGTATTTCTTATGTTCCCTCTACCGCGGGACTGATAATTGCGGGTAAGGTAATAAGAGATATTATAGAAACTTAAGCATAAAAAAAGAAGGTCTTGCGACCTTCTTTTTGTTTTTTCTTTTTAAATTTCTTGTCTGCCGTCTATGGCGCGTTGCAAGGTTATTTCATCGGTATGCTCTAACGCGCCGCCTATTGGTATGCCAAAGCCTAAACGACTAACCTTAACCGACATAGTTTTTAGCATTCTTGCTAAATATGCAGCGGTGGCCTCACCCTCTACCGACGGGTTTGTTGCAATAATAACCTCTTGTACGCAAGGCTCTGCTACTCTTTTTAAAAGTTCGCGTATTTTTAGCTGGTCGGGACCAATACCGTCTAGCGGAGATATTGTGCCGTGCAAAACATGATACAGTCCGTTATACTCCCTTGCACGTTCAAAAGCCAAAACATCCATTGGCTCTTCTACAACACAAATAACGCTTTTATCCCTTTTTGTATCTGAGCAAACAGGGCAAAGCTCGGCCTCGGTAAGTGCTTGGCACACAGGGCAAAAATGAATTTTTTCTCTTGCGCTTATAAGACTATTTGCAAAGCGCTTTGCTTTCTCGGGCGAGGCAGTAAGCATGTGAAACGCCAGTCTTGCAGCGGTTTTTTTGCCTATTCCGGGCAAGCTTGCAAACTGCTCGGTAAGCTCGGTAAGCGATACTAAATTATATGCCATAACTAAAACATTCCTGGCATTCCGGGCAGATTTAAGCCACTGGTAATAGCGCCCATTTCATCTTCGGCAGTCTTAGCCGCAATAGCATTCGCCTCATTTACGGCGGCAATTACCATATCTTCAAGCATTTCTACATCTTCAGGGTCAACGATTTCGGGGTTGATTTTTAGTGATTTTATCTCATGCTTGCCCGTAACTGTTGCCTCAACCATACCGCCGCCAGAGGTTGCGGTATATTCGCGCTGTTCTAAATCAGCCTGTAGATTTTGCATATCTTCCTGCATTTTTTGAGCGGCTTTCATCATATCGTTATATCCGCCTTTTTGTTGTGGAAGTCGTACCTTCATAATAATTCTCCTATATATTATAAATTGTTAAGTTTTTCGGCAAGCGCCTTTAAAGGATCCGCCTTCATTTCATCTTTAGTAGGTGCCTTTGTATAGGGCCCAAGTTTAAACACCTTGCCCGATACCTGCTCTGCCGCTTTGCGAATACTGTCGCGGTAGGTTGCATTATCACCCTTTACAAGATTACGGAATGTGGGGTTGGGAGCATCGATTAAAAGCAAATCACCCTTTATATATGCCTTAGAGCCTACCAATGCGCCATACATTAATGGACAAGTGGTTTTAAGTATATTTAAAACGCTAAACCATTCGCCGTACATCTGCTCGCCCTCTTGTACGGAATTAACCTCAATTTCGGGTGGAGGCGGCAGTTCTTCCTCTTTAGGTAGAGGTGGCAACTGGTTTATATCATCAGACTCGGTTTCTGTTACCTTTTTAGGCTCTAATTTAACCTCTGCCTTAGGTGCGGTGCTTTGCGGTATCGCACCACTTTCTATTTTGCGTTCTAGTGCCGCAAGACGTATTTCAAGTGCTTTTAAATCACCGCTGTTTTGCGGGGTACAAAGGCTAACTAACGCTAATTCTAACTCTAAACGGGCATTAGAATTTTTCATGGCGGCAAGTGCATCACACAAAATTCTAAGTGACCACATTATTGTATTAAGTTCCATATTCTTTGCAAGCTCTTTTAAAGTTTGCAAATGCTCTGCCGAGCATACTATGGGCAAAGAATCGGAATTTACGGTTTTTATAATAAGCAAATTGCGGTAGTGCGAGATTAAATCAGACGTTAAACGCTGCATATCTACCGAGTCGGAATAAAGCTTGTCTACAAGATCTAAAACATCTTTAGTAGATTTTTGTTCTATAAACTTACTCAAAGCCACAAGGTGTTCTTTACCGGCCATTGAGCAAACACTCGAGACAACTTCTTCGGTAATGTTTTTATCTTTAGCCGAACATAAATCTAGTATAGACAACGCATCTCTCATACCACCGTCAGCAATAGAGCAAATAAGCTGTAATGCATCGGGCGTGATAGTAAAGCCCTCCTCGTCACAAACGGTTGTTAAGCGACTAGACATAGACGGGGTGTTTATACGTTTAAAATCAAACCTTTGGCAACGAGAAAGAATAGTTGCCGGAAGCTTGTGTACCTCGGTTGTGGCAAGTATAAATACAACGTGTGAGGGCGGCTCTTCTAAGGTTTTTAAAAGGGCATTAAAGGCAGCGGTAGTTAGCATATGTACCTCGTCTATAATATAAACCCTTTTGTTTAAATCGGCAGGGGCAAATGCAATGCGGTCTCTTAATTCTCTAATATCGTCAACACTATTGTTAGATGCGGCGTCGATTTCGTTAATATCCATTACCTCGCCGTTATCTATAGACTTACACGCGGCACACTCACCGCACGGGTTGCCGTCTTTTAAATTAAGACAATTTACCGCCTTAGCAAGAATTTTTGCACAGGTGGTTTTACCCGTTCCTCTGGTACCCGTAAAAAGATATGCATGAAAAATTTTACCGCTTGATAACTGATTTTTTAAGGTTTCGGTTATATGGTCTTGACCTACTACATCTGAAAAAACCTGAGGACGATATTTACGGTACAAAGCACGATACATTACTACACCACCCAACAAAATAGTATAAAAATATAAATGCACCCGAATGCACGAATGAGCCGATTTACTGCGGCGCATGGAAAAACCGCTTAATGCTGCTCGGTTCCCCGCCTGACATGGTTCACGGCATCCCATCGCACAGGACCCGCCCATTCGCACATTCCGATGCACTTGTTGTTATATATTATAATATATAGTATTTCTTTTTACAACCCCAAATTTCAAAATACTATTGTAAATGCGGCAGGTTTTTGGTATACTGTAATGTGAATTGGAACAAATTATGAAGGCAGATGCTTAAAACTATGGAGAAATGGGATGTTATGGACGCAACCGGAAAGCTCACCGGTCGCACCGTTGTTAGAGGCGGTTCTATACTGCGAAGCGGTGAGTATCATTTGGTTGTGCACATATGGATATTATCGAACGACGGCAATTATCTTATTCAGCGTCGTTCTAACACAAAAAAACTAATGCCGGGTGAGTGGGCCGCTACGGGTGGCGCTGCCATTGCCGGTGAAGATTCTTACACCGCCGCCGCCAGAGAACTTTACGAGGAGCTTTCTATTACCTCTAACAAAGAAACCTTGCGCCATATGGCACGAATAAAACGCAAAAACTCTTTTGTTGACATTTGGTTTATTAAGGCTAAGGTTACGGTAGGAAGTCTAAAACTTCAGACCGAAGAGGTTTCGGCAGTAAAGTGGGTTAGCAAAAAAGAGCTAATCAACATGATAGGAAAAAAGCAATACCACAATTACGGTAACGAATATTTTGATGTGGTTTTCAAAGCCGCAGACAGATTTATGAAAGAAGACTATTCTTATGAACAACGCTGATAAAAAATGTGCATTTTGCAGTGCATATCTTTTCGAAGAAGATGATGTAGTATATTGTCCGGAATGCGGCGCGCCTCACCACAGAGAATGCTATTTAAAAGTTGGCGCTTGCGCTTTAAAAGACAAACACGGCACCGCTGAGCAATACACACCGCCTAAAGCTCAAGAAACAAAACAAGAACATCAAGAGCAAAACACAAATTTTGAGCAAAACGCAGAGCAAAACGAAATACCTTTTGCAAAAATAAACATTAACATGCCAAAAATTGACCCCGAAATTAACCTTGACGACACTATAAACGGGGTTAGCATTAGAAAATTAATGAGTTTTATTTTTATAAATCCCATTAGATATATAAAAAATTTCTTAAAATTTTCTAAAGGCGGTAGGGTTTCGTGGAACTGGTTGGCATTTTTGTTCCCTGCCCCGTGGCTATTTTTAAGAAAGCAATACAAAATGGGCTTTTTTGCACTTGTTTTGAGTATTGCATCGGTGGTTTTTGCGCTACCGCTTTCATACGAGATGAACGATATATATGCAAATTCCGGCAATGACCCTTACAACCTTGTTTACAATATGATGTTATCAATAGATATTTCTAGCGTGCCCATATATCTTTGCGCAACACTCGGCACACTACTAGATGCCGCTATAAGAATTCTTTGTGGACTTTTTGGAGATAAATTTTATTATTCTCATGTATTCAGTAAATTAGAAAAACTTGCAAATCAAGAAAATTTTGAAAACTCGGCATTAGAACTCAGACGTGTGGGTGGAGTTAATTTATGGGCAGCACTGGGTTGTATGCTGGTTTTAGAATACGCTCCTGTATTAATTGGCTCGTTTATTTTTTAAAAAAAGAGAGGGATTTTCATGATTAAAAAGGCAATTATTCCCGCAGCAGGGTTGGGTACAAGAGTGCTACCCGCATCAAAATCGGTACCGAAAGAAATGTTAAACATTGTAGACAAACCCGCTATTCACTACATTGTAGAAGAAGCGGTAAAGGCCGGCATTACCGATATTTTAATTATTACTAACCGTGGTAAAGGCGTTATAGAGGACTATTTTGACCATTCTATTGAGTTAGAGGCCAACCTTGCAAAAACCGGCAAGGACGAAATTTTAGATGAGCTTTTAGAAATTCCAAACATGGCAAATATTTATTATATTCGCCAAAAGGAAACTAAGGGTTTAGGTGATGCAGTGCTACGAGCTAAAGAATTTGTAGGCAACGAGCCATTTGCCGTATTATACGGTGACGATGTTATTGTGGGCGAAACCCCCGCAATTAAAGAGCTTATGGACGCTTATAATGAGCACTCTAAATGTGTTGTTGGTATAAAAGAGGTACCTAAAGAATTAGTTTTAAAATATTGTTCACTTGCAGTAGATAAAATTAACGACACCACTTATAATGTTTTGGATATGATAGAAAAGCCAAAGGAAAGTGAGATTTTATCTAACTTTGCCATACTGGGCCGTTGTGTTTTAACAAGCGATATTTTTGAAATTTTAGAAAACACCCCTCTTGGTGCCGGTGGCGAGTTACAGCTTACCGACGCTATGCGCACCAAAACCCTTAAAGACGGTATGGTAGGTGTTGAGTTTTCGGGTACACGTTACGATATGGGCAATAAACTGGGTATGATGAAAGCATCGGTTGAGGTAGCCCTAAACCACAAGGAAATTGGTGCCGATTTTAAAGAATATTTAAAAGAGATTGCAAAAAAACTATGAGAAAATATACAACCCTGCTTTTTGATAACGACAATACCATAATGGATTTTACTGCCGCAGAGCACGCGGCACTAAAAAAGGCGCTTTTAGAGTTTAACATTAAAATTTCTGACGAACAAATAAAAATCTATAGTAGCATAAACGAAAACTGCTGGAAGCAGTTTGAAAGAGGCGAAATTTCCAAGCCCGACGTATTGCGTCTTAGGTTTGAACGCTTTGTAGAAAATCAGAAGTTCGACCTTACGCCAAGCCTAGTGGCCGCGGCGTATGAAAACAGACTAAGCCTTGAGCATATTGTTTTTGACGGAGCCGAAAAACTGTTAACCGAATTAAAGCAAGATTTTGATTTGTATCTTGTAACCAACGGCGCCGAGCATATTCAAAGAAGACGCCTTAAAGAGTCTGGTATAGAAAACTACTTTTTAAAGCTCTTTATATCTGAACAAATGGGCACACAAAAGCCTAAAAAAGAGTATTTTGATGCAGTATTAAGCCAGATTAACGAAATCGATAAGCACAAAGTTCTTATTATTGGCGACTCACTGACGTCTGATATTTTAGGCGGTATAAACGCAGGTATTGATACTTGCCTATTTAACCCCTTTTCTAAACCCGACAGTATGAACAACATTGTTCCAAACTACGTAGCCAGAAGTTACGACGATATTAGAAAGCTTGTTTATTAAGTAACAAAAGCCGACTCATTACGAGTCGGCTTTTGTGTTTTTTATTATTTTAAGAATATAATTGCGGCGTCGCCAGATTTTAATTCAATTTTAAGTTTACCATTTTCTTCTCCCTTAATGCATTCTGCATTAGTAGTATCGGCCACCTTTAAACCGTCTTTTAGTGTAAGAGTATCAGTTAAAGTCCAGTCATTAGGGTTAGAGAGTATAAGCATAAATCTGCCGTCTTTTAAAACATGCTCGGACTTAAGTAAATATCTCTCGGTTTTATCTACCTTGCGGTCGGTTAATAAGCCGTCGGTTATGTACTTGTAAATTACATTGTACATATCAGCGTCATCAGCGCTTAATACGTCTGCTTTGCCGCCCAAATAGCTTTCAAGCGGCATTGTGCAAGTAATTATTTTACCCTTGCCGTATTCTTTTTCAATTAAAACAATGTTGCCATCTTCTTCAGCCGCCAAAACCTTGCCAGAGGTCGCCTTGGTTATATAGGTCCAGTTATTATGTAGGGTAATATCTTCACCCATAAAGTTAAACTTAGCGGTTCTTGGACGGTCTAAGCTTGCCTCAACAAAAAGGCCGGTAAGATTTTCAAAATCGGTCATAAAGTTTTTGGCATCGAGCGACATATAAAGTGTTGCACCCTCTTGTACCTTTTGAAGTACATTTTTAAAGTACTGGTAGGTTACATACTGGTTGCCGTTAATAGACGGTAACATATAAAGCTTTGCTTCGGGCAGGTCTTGCTCAGATAAAGTAAACTGTAGGTTAAAGTCTATCTGGCGTGCAAGTGCATAAGCGCCATATGCCGTGCGCCAGGTGTTTTGGCCATGGCTGAGAATTGCTACCGCCTCACACTTTGGTGCCTCTAAAACCTCAAGATTATATTTTTCTAACATTTCGGCAAAATTCTTTAGTACCAAGCCATGAAGTTTTGGCTCACGCTCGGGCGAGAATGCGCCAAGCTCACGCTCTAGGTGGCTCCAGTCATACGGCGGATAATCTAACTTGTACTGGTCAAACACACACCAAGGCATGAATCCCAAAAATCCGCGAGAAAGCGACTCATATAAACCTATATTCATAAAGCGAGCCTGTGTATCTCCTCCACCCATCATAGGACCAATTGTACCAACCTCTTCTATAAACGAGGGCTTGCCGCTTATTGTCTGGTTAAGCCAGGTTTCCATAGACATATGCATTAAAGAACGGAACGACATTGTTTTATCATACAAGCAGTCGGGCTGGAAAACATTGTAAGGGTGGGTTACCAAAACATCTAAAATCTCGGCCTCTTCGGGCATAGACCAGCCGTTAGCATAGGGTGCGTCTAGCGCTAGGTCGTTCATTACTATGTGACCTACCTTGTCGAACTGACGAATTGTAGAGGTAATAAGATGTACCCAAACGTATGTCTGCTCGGCAGGGCAAGAGGCTATACAGTTGCACTCGTTACCAAGACCCCAAGCGTAAATTGCGGGGTGGGTGCAAAAACGCTCTACCAAATAACGAACATAGCGAATTTCCCACTTTAATGCTAATGGGTCGGTCATTAAGTTTTTGCCCTCTAAAAGTTCGGGAACAAACAAACGGCCACTCATCCAACCGGTAAGTAAACCCATTATTACCTTTATACCATTTTTGTGTGCGGTATCGAGTAAAAACTGCATATTATCTACTGCGGTTTTATCTACACCGGCTATACCCTCGGGTGAGCCATCTAATGCTTTATCGTTTGTATAGCGAATCTCATACGGTGAGTTAAGATAGTTATAAAACATTTTTATGGGCTGAAAATCAGGCCAAAGCGGAAAAATACGAATGCAGTTAACCTTATGGTCTTTAAGCATTTGCATATCTTTTTCTATGCAATCTCTTTTAAAGTTTTTCCACATGTAAATTCCGTCTTGGCTAGACCAATAGTTGTAGCCTACAATAAATTTGTTGTTCATAAAAACGCCTCTTTTCTTTAATACTAAAAAATGCCCCAGAGACTTTTCTCGGAGCTTAAAGCAAAACCGTTAAGCTCATATTCGATTTTGAAATAGTAAAACTTCGCCTCTGCTTTGTTAAAATACTCGTAAAGTCCCATATACTAAAAAATGCTCCCAAGACTTTTCTCGGAGCATTTTCCCAGGGACCGCGCCCCGCGCCGTCCCGAACTATTAAGTTTGAGTACATTATATATTGAAAAAAATTTACTGTCAATATGTAATTTTGTATATTTTTGTTGCAAAATAAAGTATACTGTGCTACAATAAAAACGAATAAATGTTCGTTTTTAGGAGGTTGTTTTATGGGCAAAAAATCCCCTTTAGAAAAGCAACTTGAAGTATATAAGTTTTTAGTCAGAACATTGGGTGAGGGTGTGCCCCCAACCGTGCGTGAAATTTGCACCGCTTGCGGTATAAAATCTACCTCTACAGTGCATGCTGTATTAAACAGTTTAGAAGAGCAAGGCTACATTGTAAGAAACTCTAAATCATCGCGAAGCATTACTTTGGCAGGCCAAAGCTCGTCTGCTCAAGTGCCCGTTTTGGGAAGAGTAACAGCCGGTCAACCCATTTTGGCAGTTGAAGATATTGAAGAATACATCACCTATCCTACCGACAACAAAGGTGGTTTGTTTGCTCTTAGAGTAGAGGGACTAAGCATGCGCGATGCCGGTATTTTAGACGGCGATATTGTTGTGGCCGACCGCGATTTAGTTGCAAAAAACGGTGATATTGTTATTGGTATGGACGGTGATGAGGCAACCGTTAAACGCTTACTTATAAAAAACGGGCAAATAATATTCTTGCCAGAAAACCCCGACTACTCCCCTATTTACCCCGAAAATCCGTCTATACTCGGCAAGGTAATAGGCTCTTACAGAAGGTACTAATATGAAAAAAATAGAAATTTTTACTGACGGCGCTTGCTCTGGTAACCCGGGGCCTGGCGGCTGGGGTGCGGTTTTACGATACAATGGCAAAGAAAAAGAGCTTTGCGGCGGAGATGCGCACACAACCAACAACCGAATGGAGCTTACTGCTGTTATTAGCGCATTAAAGGCATTAAAAGAGCCTTGCGAGGTTGTGCTTACAACCGACTCTAAATATGTTGTAGATGCCATAACTTTAGGTTGGGCTGAGGGGTGGCAGAAAAACGGTTGGAAAAAAGCCGACAAAAAACCCGCCCTAAATATTGATTTATGGGAAGAACTTTTATCGCTTTTAAAAACCCATACTGTGCAGTTTATTTGGGTTAAAGGACACGCAGGTCACCCCGAGAATGAGCGTTGTGATACTTTGGCGGTTAATTTTTATAAAAATTTGACCGAAAAATAATTAAAAACAGTTGAAATAAGTTACGTTTAGGTATAAAATATGGGGTGGTGTTTTTTCACCCGCGGCTGAAATTATTTTTAGGAGAAATTAATGGATAGATTCATTTATGCCGACAATGCGGCAACAACAAAGCTTTCTAAATCGGTTTTAGACAAAATGATGCCATATTTAACCGACGAATACGGAAACGCTTCATCGCTTTATAATTTAGGCTCTAAATCTAAACAAGCCGTTGAAGCCGCCAGACAACAAGTGGCCGATGCCATTGGTGCTAAACAGAGAGAAATTTATTTTACCTCTAGCGGTAGCGAGGCAGACAACTGGGCCATTAAAAGCGCGGCCTATGCAGGAGCAAAAAAGGGCAAAAAACATATAATATCTACTAAGTTCGAGCATCACGCAGTGCTCCACACTTTAGATTATCTAAAAAAGCAAGGCTTTGAGGTTACTCTCTTAGATGTTCATTCTGACGGCGTTGTAAGGGTAGAAGAATTTGCAGCAGCAATAAGAGAAGATACATGTCTTGCCACAATAATGTATGCTAACAACGAAATAGGCACCTTGCAACCAATAGCTGAAATCGGCAAAATCTGTAGAGATAAAGGCATTTTATTCCACACCGATGCAGTGCAGGCCATTGGTAACGTGCCCGTTAACGTGGTTGATGATAATATTGATATGTTATCGCTCTCGGCCCATAAATTCCATGGCCCAAAAGGCGTTGGCGCTCTTTATGTAAGGCGCGGCATATTGCTTGATAATTTAATTCATGGCGGTGCGCAAGAATTCGGACGCAGAGCCGGTACCGAAAACACTGCAGGCATTGTGGGTTTAGGCGCCGCTATAACCGATGCTGTAAACAACATAGAAAATAAAACAAAAATCTGCACCGAAATCTGTAATTATATAACAGAAAACGCGCTTAAAATAGAGCGTAGCCGTTTAAACGGAAATCTAACAAAGCGTATTCCGGGCACAATAAATATGTGCTTTGAAGGTATTGAGGGCGAATCTTTACTGCTTATGCTTGACTTTAAAGGCATTTCGGCGTCTTCGGGCTCGGCATGTACTTCGGGGTCATTAGACCCCAGCCATGTATTGCTTAGTATTGGTCTTCCTCACGAAATTGCGCACGGCTCTTTAAGACTGTCGTTTAGCGAAGAAAACACATTAGACGATGCAAAATATATTGTAGAACAGTTATACCCAATAGTGCAAAGACTTAGAGTTATGTCTCCGCTTTGGGAGAAGATTAAGGAGAACGAGAAATGTACACAGAACAAGTAATGGACCATTTTATGAACCCGCGCAACATGGGCGAAATTGCCGATGCCGACGGTATTGGTGAGGTTGGTAATGCCAAGTGCGGCGACATTATGAAAATGTATATAAAGGTTAAAGACTCTGTTATTGTAGACGTTAAGTTTAAAACCTACGGCTGTGGCTCAGCAATAGCAACATCCTCTATTGCTACCGAAATGATAAAGGGTCACACCTTAACAGAGGCTTTACAGCTTTCTAATAAAGCGGTTGTCGAGGCTCTTGGCGGACTTCCGGCACATAAAATTCACTGCTCGGTGCTTGCTGAGCAAGCAATTAAGGCGGCACTTTCTGATTACTACCGTAAAAACGGCATTGATCCCGAGCCTATTGTTGGCAAAATAACCGAGTGCGACCACGATCATTGTGAGTCTTGCTCGGAAGATTAATGGGCCATATAACATATTAACAGATTATGTCAGTTCGCAAAATCCTGACTATAAATAAAACTAAGCGGTATTCCCCGCCGTAAAAGGAGAATTAAAATGAACAAGAAAATATCTTTACAGCGCCTTTGTATAGGTGCGGTTATTGCCGCGGCTTATACGGTACTCACCTACCTTTCGGGCGCACTGGGTTTAGCGTATGGCGCTATTCAGTTTAGGTTGTCGGAAGCATTATGTGTTCTGCCGCTCTTTTCAGGGTGGTCGGTCATTGGTCTTGCAGTCGGCTGTATTTTAGGTAATTTAGCAAGTCCGTTTGGCTTTTACGACATTTTGTTTGGTACTGCCGCAACCATTATTGCGGGTATTTTAACAAATAAATGCAGAAAAATTACCATAAAGGGTATTCCATTTTTAAGCCTTATGTTTCCTGTTTTATTTAACGCTTTACTCGTTGGGGTTGAGGTAGCACTTTTAGTTGATGGCGAGTTTTGGCCACTACTTACAATAACCTTTTTAGAGGTTTTTATTGGCGAAGGTGCGGTAATATTTATACTTGGACTTCCCCTGTATTTGTTTTGCCAAAAATCGAAATTTCTAAATAAAATTTTAAGTTAAGTTAAAGCTCTGCTTTTGCAGAGCTTTATTTTTTGCCCAAAATCAAAGATATTTGTCTTATTTCGTATTTACATTAACTTTTCTTTGTTTTACAATGTTAATAGTGTATAAAAATATTTCAATATTTTGTATTGATTTTTGTGCATTTATCTTGTAAAATCACATTGAGAGGGCATTTTCCTAAAAAAGAGGTATTTTTATGTTAGACATTATTTTTAAGGGTACTCAAAACGGAAACTATTCTTACTGCGCTGACCAAACACCAATTGTTTGTATAGATGTAGTAGACCCGGCCGTTAGGTTGTTTAAAAAGACAAATATTGATGTGAATGTTTGCTCATTAGACAAAAAGGTTAATCTAACAAAATCTGTTAGCCGCACAGTTTCTGGCAACTGCGACACATTAGAATTTTTCTTTGATGAGCTAAAAGCAGGTAATTTCTTGGTTACCGCCACATTAAAGGCCGACGACATTAACATTACAAGAACTGCACCACTAACCATATTAGACTCTAATCTTGAAAATCCTACCGACTGTTACAATCGCAGATTAGAAGTAGGCTGTATTAGTGAGCAAAATTTTGCAAACTCTTATTACGGTGAAGATATACCTACTCCATCGGTTAAAAATTCATCGAACTATCATAACAAGGTAAGTACCGATTTAGAGCTTAGCGCTAAAAACTCTAAAATTGGCGCTAATGCAAAATATATTTACGAAAACGACCGCTACATTTATGCAATAACTGCCGACAACAACGAAGTTATTGCCTACAAAGAGAATGACGGATATATAGATGTTTTAGCCGGTGGTGGTAATTTTAACATTAAAAATGAAGATGGTGAGACCGCTTTGCTTACTAAAGAGGTTAAATCATTCAAAAGCGCTAAAGACTGCGTTGTAGTAACCTACAATGTTGAAAGCGATGATAAAGGCGCTGTTTGCCAAACTCAGTATAAATTCTTCGATAACTCTATAAGCGTTTTTGCAAACGTTAAATACAGCGGTAAAAAGCTAGTTAAACACGATAATTCAAGGCTAGAGCGAGTATTTTTAAACGAGCCTATAGACTATGCTGCTCCGGTGAATTTTGACTGGAGATATCCGACCGATAACGACTATCCATACCGCTATACAGAAAGTTGGATAGTTGCCCACGCGCTCGATAAAAACCACAGAGTTTACACCTATACCCGTGGTGACATTCCGCTAAGAATATGGAACTATGCCGTAAGTGGTAAAACTAAAAATTTATTTACATATTTTGAGCCCAGCAAAAACATCGACTACACTCATCACTATGATTTAGTTTTAGCCGACAGACGCCGCAACATAGATACCGACTATATTTCCCTTTTTGAAGGCAAACAGTCCGATTTTGCGGCAGGTATTGCACCAATTATAGACAACGATGATATTTCTACCCTATTTGTTCGTGACTCACTCGATTTAAACATTAACGTTACTAACCTTGTAAAAGAAGATGTTGTTGTTGCAATTAGATACGATTTGAGAGATTACTATGGCAATATAATTGACATTGGTGAGTTTAGCGGTCAACAAATAAAGAAAGACGGCAGTATTAACCGCGAATTACATGTAGATGCAAAAACTCACGGTTACGGAATGTTCTTTGTAAATCTTACCGTTAAAAGCAGTAAACATACCTATAGAGAGTATTATCCATTTGCGCTTTTAAATGCTTACCAATACAAATACAATAAAACAAGTCCGTTTAGTATATGCCAGGTTCTTCCCGATAGTTGGGTGCCGTTTGCAGACAGCTATTCTATTAGTACAAAGGTAGGTAATGCGGCCTTAAGATGCGCATTTTTCACCAACGACGGCGGACCTTATCACGAATATTTGCAAAAGTATAAAGATGATGGGGTTAAAATTTTGGGCAGCGGCTCAACCGAAGAAAGAATTAAGGAATTCGGACAGTATTTTGATCAGTGCCTTTATGGTAACGAAATTAATCTTGCAAGCTTCTGGGGTGGCGTGCCTATTGAAGAACGCTTCGACCTTTATTACAACACATATTTCCTTCCATTAAGAGAAAGCTGCGACAGACATGGCAAACAGTTGGTTTCAGCCGGTATATCGGCGGCGCAAACCGAGTGGTTTGATGCCATTTACGAAAAAGGCATTTGGGACAAAATAGATAAATTCTCGGTTCACGTTTACGGCATACCTTACTCGCCCGAATGTCCTGAGCGAATGGACGATATGTGGAGCACCGAGGGCGGTCTTAGAAGAACGGTTGACGCCCTTAATAAATACGGTAAAAAACCATTCCAGATTAACGAAATGGGCTATCACACCGGTAGACAAGATGCTTGTGTAGATTTAAGAACTCAAGCAGATTATAACATTCGCTCACACATACTTTGTGTAGCCTACGGCGCAGAATTTTCTGCGGCTTACGGTTTTTACGATTTCTCAGGATCCGGCTTTGGTACAAGTATAAGCGATAACGAACATCACTTCGGTCATTTCTATATGCCCGACTGCTACGGCAGAGTTTTACCCAAGCCATCGGGTGTTACATTTGCATTCTTTACCAGACTTATGGAAAGCACTCAGAGCATAACCGAAAACAATGAACTCTCGGTTGGAACAGTTAAGGCATATACTGCAAAGACCGATGAGCACGGAGATGTTTTGATTGTCTGGTCTAACTGCTCAAGGCTACCTAACGACATAGGTGATGTAGAAAACTGCTCTTACTACAACACAGCAAGACGCGAGCCTACAATGCCATGGCAAAACCAGTGGAAAGGCACCGAATGGATATGGGTTAACACTGACAGCGACAGTGTCTTTACAGTAGATCTTATGGGCAAAAAAACACAGTACCCTGCACATTTAGGCAAAGCAAGAATTCCGCTTACAGGCGCACCTGTTTGTGTTCTTGGCGCTAAACTTTAAATTAAGGGAGCAAAGGTATGGAACTTAAGATTTTAACAAATACCGACAGTGGCTATGTGTATAGCATTGATGAGCGCATTATGGTCAACCTAGATATTTTTACGGGTTATAAAAACGAAACTGCCGACATTTGTGTTACCGTTACCTCTGCCGACCACACATATAAAAAAGAGTATAATCGCAGAAAAACCCTTGCAATAAGGCTCGATAATTTAGAGTTTTATTTTAACGATTTAAAGCTTGGCAACTATCTTGTAGAAGCCACCGTAAAATGCGGTGAAGAATACCTATACGCTACCGAACCTCTTTCGGTTGTAGCATATAAAATAGGCTCACCTGCCAATAATTACAACTGGAAATTGCCGGTTGGAGAAGGCAAAAACCACAACTTTTCCAATTTTGATTTTGAAGGTGCCGCTCCCACTCCGGCAAAGACACGCTCAAGCGATTATTACGGCAAGGTAGATACCGATTTAGAGTTGCCCACAAATAAGTCGGGCATAGATAAAAAAACCGCTAAGTTTTTCTTCGAGAATGACCGTTATGCTTACGCCATTACAAAAGATAATAAAGAGATTATCGCTTACAAGGAAAAAGGCGGCTATATTGATGTTTTAGCCGGCGGCGGATCTTTTAATATTTTCGATTCTAACGGTAATGTAGGCATTGAAGGCGGCAAGCTTTTAGGCTTTGAAAAGTGTGAAAACGGTGTTGAAGTAAGCTACGAAGCAGGCGGTACTGCTAAGGGTGCCGTAATAAAAACAAAATATACATTTAACGAAAACTGCATTTCGGTTGCAGTAAACGCCAAATATAGCGGTGATGTAACATTAATCAGCGGTTTGTACCGCTCTTACTTAAAGCGCGAGTTTTTAAATGAATTAGTAGATTCTTACAATTCTTTAAATTTCGACTGGCGTTACCCAGTTAATAACGACTTCCCCTACCGCTACACAGAGTGTTGGAGTATTGCCAACACTATCGACAAAAATCACAGGGTTTACACCTTTAACCGCGGCGATATTCCGCTAAATCTTTGGAACTACCATAATTGCTATCCAAAAGAGAATTTATGCACTTTCTTTGGTGATACCAACAATTTGGATTACACCCTTACTTATGATTTAGTTTTAGCAGACCGCAGAACAACTGAAAACGTAGATTATATTTCTATATTTGAGGGTAAAAATTCCGACTTTGCTGCAGGTATTGCACCCGTAATAGAAAATGATGATAATTCTACTCTTTTTGTTCGCGATACTGTAGATTTAAACCTTAACGTTACCAATCTTATAAAAGAAGATACTGTGGTAAGCATTAAGTACGACATTCGCGATTACTACGGCAAGGTTTTAGAAACCGGCGAGTTTTACGACGAAGTGCTTGCTGCAAAGGGTGAAATTAACCGCGTTATAAATGTTAATACCACAAAACACGGCTACGGAATGTTCTTTATTAACTTTATGGTTCAAAGCAAAAAACACACCTATCGCGATTATTATTCGTTTGCTTTACTAGATAATTACGAATACAAATACAATGCCACAAGCAAGTTTGGTATTGTTCAAATTCACCCCAACCGCTCTATTCCTTTCTCAGACAGCTTCTCGCTTTGCAACAAAATTGGCGTTGCAGTAACACGCGGCGGCTTTATAGCAGGCAATCCTAAACTTGCTCATGAATGTAGCGAATACGATATAAGCCTTAAATACTGCAAGCTTGCAAAAGAAAAAGGTATTAGAGTTGTAGCCCACGGCTCCAACGAAGACCAAATTATAAACTTTGGTCAGTTTTTCACAGAGTGTATGGCCGGTAATGAAATTAACGGCGGTAGCTTTATGCGCAAAGCACCAATGGAAGAATGCTACCAAGAATTTATGAAGTTCTTCGAGCCGCTTGAGGCTGCATGCCGAAAGCACGGCAAAACTTTAATGCACAGCGGTATTTCGGCAGGTCAAACCGAGTGGTACGACTACATTTACAAAAAAGGTCTTTGGGATAGAATTGATAAAATGAGCGTTCACGTTTATGGTATCCCATATTCTCCCGAATGCCCCGAAAGACTAGACCATGTATGGAGCACCGAGGGCGGACTTATTAGAACTGTAGATGCCATTAGAAAATACGGTGAAAAGCCTTGGCAGGTTAACGAAATGGGTTACCAGACCGCCAAGTTTGATACCTGTGTAGACCTAAGAACTCAGGCAAACTACAACGACCGCACATATATTCTTTGTCTTGCATACGGAGCAGAGCATGCCGCAGCATACTGCTTCTACGACATTTCAGGTTCGGGCCTTGGTACGCTACCCGGTGATATGGAATATCACTTTGGTTATTTCTATATGCCCGACTACTACGGCAGAATTTTACCAAAGCCTGCTGCTCTTACCTATGCTACCATGACCAGAGTATTAGAAAGTGCCGACCGCATTTACGAAAACTTTGAGTATTCAAAAAACCACGTAAGAGCCTTTACCGCAACCACTAAAGAGCATGGCGATGTTTTGGTTGCTTGGTCTTTACGCACAAAACTACCAAACGACCTTGGCGAAGTTGAAAACAACACCCATCTTAATACCGCCAAGCGTGAGCCTACAATGCCGTGGCAAAACCAATGGAAAGATACACAGTGGATACTCGTTAGAACAGAAAACGACCACGTGACGTTGGTGGACGAAATGGGCAAGAAAACAATTTCCAAAGCACGTCATGGTGTTGCACGTGTTCCACTTACCGGTGCACCTATATATGTTTTAGGCGCAAAGCTAGATGAAAACAGCGCTAACAGCGAACCCTTATGTTTCGTATAATTAAAAATCTCCGCTAAGTAAAATTAGCGGAGATTTTTTATGCCCAATAATAATTTTAAAAAATTACACAAAATAAATACTTTTACATATTTACATATATAATTTCGTACTATATAATGCAGATAGCATACCAAAAAACGCCATTTTCTTGGCAAAAGGAGAATTGCTATGGAATTAAATTTTTTAAGTCCTAAGGGCGGTTACATCTTTTCATTAGAAGAACGCGCAATGGCAAATATTGATGTCATTGTTGACAAGCCCTGGACAAACGTTACTTTAACAGTTAAGGTTTCATCTTATAAAAAAGATTATGAAAAAATCTATACTCTAAGAAAGACCATCACTTTGTCGCTCGACAATTTTGAATTTTTCTTTGATGATCTAAAACTTGGCACATACATCGTAGAGGCAACCCTAGAGGCAAACGGCGAGTCTATTACAAAAAGTGTTCCGCTTGCAGTTGTTGCTTTTAAATCAGTTAACCCCGCCAACAACTACAACTGGAAGTTAGTACTTGGCGACAATGAAAACCGCACCTTTGCAAATGCCGACTACCTCGACACTGCAACCCCCGGTTACAAGCGTTCATATGATTACTTTGGCAAGGTAGATACCGATTTAGAGTTACCAACAAATAAATCGGGCGTTGATAAAACTACAGCCAAATTCTTTTACGAAAATGACCGCTATGCTTATTCCATAACAAAAGACAACAAAGAAATAATTGCTTACAAAGAAGACGACGGTTACATAGATGTTTTGGCCGGCGGCGGTCTTTTCTATATTTACGACAAAGAAAACAACATCGGCATAGAAGGCACCGATATTTTGAACTTTGAAAAGTGTGACGACGGCATTGAAGTTTGCTATGCATCAAACGGTACCGCAAAAGGTGCAACACTAAAGACCAAATATACATTTTTTGATAACTGCATTTCGGTTGCAGCATCTATAAAATATAGCGGTGATGTTACTTTAGTTAGCGGTACATACCACTCACTTTTAAAGCGTGAATTTTTAAATGAATCGTTAGACTCTTACAATGCTTATAATTTCGACTGGAGATATCCTTACGATAACGACTACCCCTACCGCTATACAGAAAGTTGGACTATTGCCAACACTCTAGATAAAAACCACAGGGTTTACACCTTTAACCGTGGCGATATACCCTCTCGTATATGGGACTACCACGTAAGATACCCCAAAGAGAGTCTTTGCACTTTCTTCCCAGAGGGCAACGAGGTAGATTATACCCTTACCTACGATTTAGTTTTAGCCGACCGCTCTAAAACCGATAATGTAGACTACATTTCTATGTTCGAGGGAAAAAAGAGCGACTTTGCCGCAGGCATAGCCCCCATTATAGACAACGATGATAATACATCTATTTTTGTTCGTGACTCTCTAGATTTACAGCTTAATGTTACAAACCTTGTAAATAGTAATACCAAGGTTTGCATTAAGTACGATGTTAGAGATTACTATGGCTCTATTGTAGATGCGGGCGAATTTAATGATGAAATAATAGATGCAAAGAAATCTATTAACCGCATTATAAATATCGATACAAAAAAATACGGCTACGGTATGTTCTTTGTAAACCTAATGGTAGTAAGCGACAAATACACCTACCGCGAGTATTATCCGCTTGCATTACTCCAAAATTACGAATACAAATACAACACCACTTCTCCCTTTGGTATTAACCAGATTTTAGGCGACCGCTCGGTTCCCTTTGCCGATAGCTTTAGCATTTGTAACAAGGTTGGCGTTGCGGTAACGCGCGGCGGCTTTATAGGTAACCACGAATACTGCAAAAAGGTACGTGATAAAGGTATTAGAATAGTTGCCCATGGCACCAAAGAAAAGCAAATTGAAGAATTTGGCCAGTATTTTGATGAGTGCATGAGCGGCAACGAAATTAACCTACCCAGTATTTTTGGTATTAAAACTGTTGAAGAATGCTTTAACGAGTTTTGGGATAACTTCTATGCTCCACTATCTGAGGCTTGTGCAAAATACGGCAAAACCGCCGTTGCATGCGGTGTATCAGCAGGCCAGACCGCTTGGTACGATATGCTTTATGAAAAGGGCGCTTGGGATAAAATACCCAAAATTTCTCTGCACGTTTACGGTATACCATACTCACCCGAATGCCCCGAAATGTTAAATAACATCTGGAGCACCGAGGGCGGACTTATTAGAACAAAGAATGCTATAGAAAAGTATGGCGCAAAGCCATTCCAGGTTAACGAAATGGGATACCACACCGCACGTCCTAAGGCACACGTATGTCTTAGAACCCAGGCCGATTATAATATTCGTTCTTATATTCTTTGTATTGCATATGGCGCAGAGCATGCTGCAGCATACTGCTTCTACGATTTCTCTAACGTTGGCTACGGCACGCTTATGGGCGATATGGAACACCACTTTGGCCACTTTTATATGCCCGACTATTTTGGCCGCATATTGCCCAAACCCGCAGGCATTGCCTATGCTAATATGACAAGAGTTTTAGAGAGTTCTGAAAAAATCACAGAAAATGAACGCTACTCTAAAAATAAGGTGCGCGCATTTACTGCCGCCACAAAAGAGTACGGCAATGTGCTTGTGGCATGGACCAACTGTTCGCCTCTTCCGAACGATACATACGAATGCGAAAATTCTTATGATAACCCCAAAGAGCGCTTCCCCACTATGCCTTGGGAAAACCAATGGAAACGCGGCGAGTGGATTTTCTTAAAGACCGAGCAAGAATATATAGAAGTCGTTGACCTTATGGGCCATAAGAAAAACTACAAGGCAACCCGCGGCACAGCCAGAGTAGAATTAACAGGTGCACCGGTATTTATTATTGGCGCAAAGCTAGATTAAAATATAAAACAAGGCTTGGAGCGTTTGCTCCAAGCCTTGTTTTAAAAATAAATGCTTATCATTAAAAGCACTTGTGTTCGGTTTGTTCTTTAAATTATTCTACTTGCATTTATATTTAAAATACAATATAATTTGTAAGGAAATATATTTTTTTAGGAGTTAATATATGCTTACAGTATTAACGCTCGAACAGTCAGAACAATGGGATAGTATTGTAAAATCTTTTGCAAATCACGACACTTATTGGTTGTCAGGTTATGTAAAAGCCTTTAAAATACACGGCGATGGTGAACCACTTCTTTTTTGTTATGAATCAAAAGATGTACGCGGAATAAATGTTGTAATGAAGCGCGACATAGCCGATGACCCTCATTTTATAGGTAAGTTAGAAAAGGGCAAATATTTTGACTTCGCAACACCGTACGGCTATGGTGGTTGGCTAATTGAAGGAAACCATATAGATGAACTTTTTAGTTCTTATGAAAATTGGTGCCGTAAAAACTCTGTTATATCGGAGTTTGTAAGATTTCATCCGGTTATTAAAAATCATGAACACTGTGTACACGCTTATAATGTCATACCGCTTGGCGAAACAGTTGCCATGGACTTATCGTCACCCGGCGTTATTTGGGAAAACATTATAAGCAAAAACAGAAATATGATACGCAAAGCTCAAAAAAACGGAATAAAAATATACAGCGGTCGAAGTCATGAGTTGTTTGAATCTTTCAGAGAAATTTATAACTCAACAATGGACAAAGACAATGCGAGTGAATATTATTATTTTAGCAAAGACTTTTACAAAAGCGTAGTAGAAGACTTACCATACAACGCACAGTTGTTCTACGCAGTTTTTGAAAATAAAATCATTGCGGCATCAATAATGCTTACAGAAAACGGATATATGAATTATCACCTTTCGGGCTCGGTCAGAGAGTATTCAAATCTTGCTCCCACAAACTTACTTTTATACCATGCGGCACTTTGGGGCGAGGCTAACGGATGTAGAAGTTTATATCTCGGTGGCGGCGTTGGAAGCGGCGAGGATTCGTTATTTAAGTTCAAACGCTCGTTCTACCGCGGAGATGTATTACATAGGTTCCATATTGGAACAAAGATATTTGACACACAACTATACGAGATGCTTAAATCAATAAGAACAGATTTAAGCGAAAGTAGTTTTTTCCCGGAATATAGGGCCTAACTGTGTTATAAAACAAAAGGATGTGTATAATTACACATCCTTTTTATTTTTTCTTATAAATTAGCAGTTTTCTAACCAAAAAGTTGTAGAAGAAAACTATTGCCGTAGCTGCAATTTTTGATACCATTTCGTTAACGCTGCAAATATCAACCATAAGCCACATAATTGCTAGGTTAAGTAATAGTCCAACTATACTTGCTATATAAATTTCTACTAATTCTTTTAATACAGACTGTCTATTTTCTTTAAACACCAATACTCTGCCCATAAGCCAGTTTACAAAGGTAGATATTACGTAGGCTATTACGGTTGCAACCATATAGTGAAGATAAATTTTGTCAATAACAAAAAACAGTATCCACTCTGTAACGGTTGCAATGCCGCCTACAACTAAATATAGCAAAAAATCTTTTACATTCTTTTTTATAATCATAAGTTTTTATTCCTCAAATATATCATTATGAGTAAACTGCAAAGAATATAAATCTTTATATATTCCCTGTTTTTCCATTAATGCATCGTGTGAGCCACGTTCTACAATCTTACCGCTATCAACCACGGCAATTTCGTCGGCATTGCGAATGGTAGAAAGTCTATGAGCCACTATAAGGGTTGTTCTGCCCTTGCAAAGCTCATCAAGTGCACTTTGTATAAGAATTTCGGTAGTGTTATCGAGCGCACTGGTGGCTTCGTCTAAAATTAAAATTGCAGGGTCTTTTAAAAATAACCTGGCAATGCTTATTCTTTGTTTTTGTCCGCCAGAAAGCTTTACTCCGCGCTCGCCTATCTCGGTATCGTAGCCGTTTTTAAGACCCATAATATAGTCGTGTATATTAGCCTTTTTAGCGGCCTCAATCATTTGTTCTTCGGTAGCGAAAGGATTGCCGTAAAGAATATTATCTTTTAGTGAGCCTACAAAAAGAAAGACATCTTGTTGGACAATGCCTATGTTTTTTCTTAACGACTCTAATTTAATATCTTTAATATTAATGCCGTCTATTAAAATTTCGCCGTTATTTGTACCTATTTCATAAAACCTTGGCAACAAGTGGCAAATTGTAGTTTTTCCGCCACCCGACGAGCCTACAAGAGCCAATTTTTTACCGCGCGATAATTTTAAATCTATATTATTTAAAACATTTTTTGTGCCGTCGTAAGAAAAGGTTACATTTTTAAACTCAATATCGCCCTTAACATCTATAAGTTCTATAGCGGCGGGCTCGTCTACCTCGGGCTCTTCTTGAATCATTTCGGCAAAGCGTTTAAATCCGCTAAGACCGTTTTGAAACTGCTCCATAAAGCCAATAAGGGTTGTTACAGGATTTATAAATAGATTTACCGAAACTATAAAGGTAGAATAATCGCCAAACGAAATTCTGCCGGCATATAAAAACAAGCCGCCCGCAATGAGTATAAGCACATTAAAAACATCGGTTATAAAAGATGTAGACGAATGAAATTTTGCCATTGCATTGTAGGCCTTTGCAGATGCCGTAACAAACTGAGTATCACCTTTTTCGAACTTTTTGACCTCGGTTTTGGCATTGGTATAGGCTTTAGTTACCCTAATACCCGTTACACTGCTTTCTACAGCAGCATTTATGGTAGCATTAGACTTTCTGCGCTCGTCAAAAGCGCGGCGCATAGCCTTGCGCAAAACGGCAGTAACCACGGCTAAAATCGGAACGCAAGTAAAGATTATTAGTGTTAAATATATATCTATAGTAGCCAAATACGAAAACGAAAGAATTATCATAACCGTACTTATAAGTAAATTTTCAGGGCCGTGGTGGGCTAGCTCGCAAACCTCGAAAAGATCACTTGTAAGGCGGGTCATAATTTTGCCGGTTTCATTGTTGTCGTAAAACTTATAGGGTAATTTTTGTAGGTGCTGGAATAAATCTTTGCGCATTTGTGACTGCATGCCAACACCTATAACATGTCCGTAATACTGCACAAAATACCTAAGTAGCATTCGTACGGCGTAAATAATAAGCACGCCAACGCCTGCAAAAACTATGTAACTATACATTTTGTTTGGTATATACTCGTTTAACATTTTATTGGTAACTACGGGATAAACCATTCCTATAACCGAAATTAAAAGAGCCGCAAGCATATCTAGTACCAGCATTTTCTTATACGGTTTATAATAGCCTAAAAACAGTTTTAGCATAATTACCTCCGAGTTTTATAATGTATATAAACAATAATAACACATATTTACCTATTATTCTATAATTAAAATAAAAATATTAAGATAATTTAAAGCACCACCCTACATAACGATGGGTGGTGCCTTTATTATATTATAAATAAATTAACACACATTTATTTGCCTAACTTTAATTTCCAATAATTTTATTAAGTTGCTCTAAAGCGTCGTCATAGTCATCAAAGTTAATTATATAATCGCAAAGAGCGGCGCTTTGCAGCTCATAATCAATAGAAGCCAAGCGGTTAACTTTATCTTCAACCGAAGAATTTTTTAATAAAATATTGGTCATAAGTGCCTTTTTATCACGCTTAATATATATGGTTGTAACATTTTTATAGTATGTTTTAAGTGACATGGCACCACAAATATCCATAGTAGTAAGCACGCGCTTATTGTTGTTTAAAATAGCATCTATATCGCACCTTTTAGAGCCGTAACCATGGCCCACATACATAGTAGACGAGAGTAGTTCTCCGCTGTCGCACATATGTCTAAATTCGTCGAGCGATATATAGGTATACCATTTGTTTTCTACCGTTGCAGTGGGGTCTTTGGTGGTGTAGCTTACTAATTTTTCAAAATTAGGATTATCCTTTAAAAATCGGGTAGCAATTTTAGATTTACCGCTGCCTGCCGGACCTACCAACACAACAATATCGGGATTTTTTGCGGCTTTTGGTTGCGGAATAACCGAACGGCTTTCAGCAATAACTTCAACCAGTTTTAAAAACTCATCGTAGTTATTTACAGCAAGCATGCCGGTTGCCTGCTCGTTCCACGGGCGGCGCATTAAAATGGGGTGCTTTGCACTGGAATCAAGAATATTGTGCAAGGCATCGTCAAAAAGGATATCGGTATGAATGTTCTCTTTTTTAGCGCCCATATAAATATGGTCTGCCGGAATTTCGGGAAACTCACTCATAATGCGCTCGGCGCGTATACCCATAAACTGAGGCGGAACAGCAGTGCAAATGTAAACATCGGTTATTTTGCAAAGCTTTTTAACAAACTCTTTTGCGCCCTCATACACCGGCTGATTGCGGTAAAAATCGGGGCTTGAGAAAAACTGATAAATTGTGTCGGCACGCGTACCAAGCTTACCCCAACTGTTTTTTTCATAAATGGTCATTGGTGGGTCGAATTTATATTTTTCGTTAGCTAAGGTCATTGCGTAAGATGTGCACTCCATTAACAAATCGTCGACATCGAGTGCAACAGATAGTCTATATTTTCTATACATTACATTTTCTCGCTTTCTTCAAAAAATTTTCTGAATTTAAATTTGTCGGTAAACTCAAACAGTTTATTGTATGTCTTTTGGAAAAAATTAATGATGTAGCCGTAACAAACAACACAAACAAGGGTACCAATTCCTACACCTTTTAGTTTTCCAAAAAATATAAGGCTCAGCGCTACTGCCACAACAAGTGAGCCAAGGTTAAAGAGATTAACCATTTTGTAAACGGGTTTTTTGAATTTTTTTGCCAGCTCCTTTGAAAACATCTCGTATGACATTGGCGGCAAATAACTGCAAAAAATTAGTGCTAAAGATGCGCACGCAAGAATAACACCTGCGCAAAACAAAAAAATTCGCAAATAAATGTTGTTGGGCAACAAAGATATAAAAAGCATGGCGATATCTAATGACGTATTATGTATAATTCCCGCTATGAACGACATTAAGAAATATGACTTTGCTTTTTTTAAAATAATAATCAGTAAAATAACAATGACTACCTGCACAACGTACTGAGCCACACCAAAGCTAAAAAACGGTAAGTATTTTGACACAAATAAATATAGTACGTAAGAGGGAGCAACTACTGTGGATATTCCCAAATCGCCGTAGGCCATAAGTGCAGTGCCCAGACCCAATATAATAAGCGATATAAAATAGGCTATTTCTGTATAAAATTTAATTTTTTTCATATTTACCACCTCGCTTTTGGTAACAAAAAATGCCTACCGGATTTAAAACCGGTAGGCAACCATTTATGGTGGTTGGTAGAAACGTGCAACCATATTATGCACATATACCTATAATTTGTTTTCTATAACAATATTATATTACCACATTTTTAACAAAATTTCAAGATATTTATTAAATCTCTACAGGCTTCCAGAAAAACGCAAGCAAGTCTTTAACATCTACCTTTATAATGTTGTTATTATCATCATTTAAAATAACCTTAATGTTGGGGCAGTATTCTACAAGCATCTGTCGACAGTTTCCGCAAGGAGCAACCAAACAGTTTGGTGCTTTATCGTGAACAGCAACAATGGTATCGAATTCTCTTTCACCGTTAGAAATTGCCATTCCCATTGTAACGTATTCCGCACAAGAGCCGTGTATACCGTCGCAGTTAACACCGCTATACACCTTGCCGTTTTTGCAGCGCACCGCCGCACCTACGGTGTGGTGATACACCCCGTCATCAAAATTTCCCTCTAAGGTTTTAAGTGCAATTTTAATTAACTCTTTGTCTTGCTGGGTGATTTCATAAAAATTCACGTTTATTACCTCTCAACTATGTTTATTTTGGCTTTGCTTATTACCTTTGCGGTGTAAGAATTTTCAGAAAGAACGCCGTTATAAATATCTTGCACCGTAATTTTTGCAAGCAATATTTCCTTTGCGGCAGTAGAAGTCCAAGTTTCGCGGTTTAAATCATGTCTATTATCACGCTCACGGTCGTAAACAATAAATATTTCGCCGTTTTCACCCTCTTCTAAATCGGGGTAAGATAGATTATCGCGAGTATCCAATATTAACTCATAAGGCCATGTTACACCGTCATCTTCGGATATACAAATCTTCATGCCTTGACGTTTAGTGTCAGATATGCTTCTAACAAGCGCTAACTGACCGCTTGTAAGTCTTCCAACATAAAGTCTGGTAGAAGGACCTTTTTGATACTCTGCAGTATCGCTCCAGGTCTTGCCGTCATCTGACGAGTGTGCCTCGGCGTAATAGCCAAGGTCGGTTCTTGCCAAAAAGCAAAGCTTTGTGCCAACTTCATACGCCATAGTTTCATCGTATACGCAGTTTTGCGGTTTTTTAGATGCAAAAACATCTTCAAAGGTTTGGCCACAGTCTTTAGATATTCTAATCATATAATTGTCGGTATTTATCCAGTCGTATGCGGGGAAAACATAGTCGCCGTTATAGCGTATTATAGGCTTGCTGCGCAAAAAACCTCCACATATAACACGTGGCTTTTCCCATATAAGCTCACCCGAATCGGGGTCGTTGCATATTAAAGCCTCAACACCGGTAAACTCTGTGTGGTAACTGCCCCATGCAAAAGGTGTTTTAATAGTAGCAGGCTTAGAGTCCTTGTAAAAAGGAGAATGTGTCCACATTGCCCAAAGGCGATTTTTATTGTCTACCCAAAGCTGAATATCAATGTTTCTATGCATAGCATCGTAATCGCTATAAACGGCTAAAATCGGAGCCGACCAGGTTTTACCGTTATCGTCACTCTGTATTAACACATTATAGTTGTCAATACAAGGCTCAAACATTCCGCCTGTGTACCAGCCGGCAAAAAGACGGCCGCCCTTTGTTCGTGCAATGGTTGGACAACCCTGCCAGGCACGGTGTTTTTCGGTTACCTCGTCACTGGGGTTTACTACAATATATTTTGGCATTTTGTTATTCATAACAGCACCTACTTTCAAGCAAAAGATATCATTAAACACAAGCCTTGTCAATAACAATATTGCTGTTATATAATTAGTATTAAATTATTTGTCCTCTTGACACCCCAACATATGCTAAGGTATACTTATTTTAATAAGTAAAATATTAGGAGCGCTCAATATGAAACCATACATTATAGGCATTGCAGGCGGCAGCGGATCGGGTAAATCGACCTTTGCCGAGCGACTAAAAAAAGCTTTTCCCGACCAAATCTCGCTTATTAGCTGCGACAACTACTATCTTCCGCACGATGATTTATCTTTAGAACAGCGTGCGCATCTTAATTACGATGCTCCCGATGCATTAGAATTTGACCTTATGGTGCACCACCTAAATCAGCTCAAAAACGGACAAACAGCCAATTGCCCTGTGTATGATTTTACCCGTCACACCAGAAGTGAGAAAATTATTGAAATTCAGCCACGCCCTATTATTTTAATTGACGGTATTCTTATTTTCCACGATATAGCTCTTAGAGAGTGTATGGATCTTAAAATTTATGTTGAGACCGATGCCGACGAGCGTATTCTTCGCCGCGCTCGCAGAGATATGGAAGAACGCGGCCGTAGCCTAGACAGCGTAATTGAACAATATTTATCGACCGTTAAACCAATGCACAATACCTTCGTTAATCCAACAAAAGTGTTTGCCGATGTTATTTTAAACGGCGGTAAAAACGAGCAGGCATTTTTGTTGGTAAAGGCACAAATAGAGCACCTATTGCGCGAGCAAAGCTCTAACATATAAAAATCTAAATTTTAACTATTATATATAAAAATCGCACACATTCAAGGTGTGTGATTTTTATTAATATTTTCGAGTATTTATTTGCCTTTAATAAACGCGCATGGTATAATATTGTTCGTTAATTTAAAGAAGGTATCGTGATGAGTTCAAAAAAATTTATTTCTATTATAAAATTTCTAATGCTATGTGTTTTTATAGGCGTATTTTGCGGTATTATAGGCACCTTATTTTCTAAATGTATACTTGTTGCAACAAACATACGCCAAAATAATTCGTGGCTATTGTATTTTCTTCCCCTTGCAGGCGTTCTTTCGGTTGCCGTTTATAAGTTACTTAAAGTAACCAATATGGGCACTAATGAGGTAATAAAATCGGCTCAAGATAAAACTGTTTTATCGCCAAAGCTTTCGCCCGCTGTTTTTTGTGCTTCTATATTATCTCATCTTTGCGGAGCATCGGTAGGCCGAGAAGGTGCGGCTTTACAACTGGGCGGCAGTTCTGCAGTGCTTTTTGGTAAGATTTTTAAGTTAACCGAAAAACAAGAAAAACTATTGATTTACTGTGGTATGGCAGGTGTTTTTTCATCAGTTTTCGGAACACCGTTTTCTGCCGCAATTTTTGCTTTAGAGGTGGTTTTGGTTGTCCGAATTTACTACCTTGCAATTATCCCTACATTTATTACATCTTTGACTTCCTATTGGGTTGCCGTTTTGCTTGGCGCTCATGCCGAACGATTTTCTTTAATATCGGTGCCAACCGTTAGTTTTGCGGTTATTTGCAAATTGTTGGTTTTAAGTCTTCTTTCGGTAGCAGTAGGATTTATCTTTTGTGTGTTGCTCAAACACACAAAAAATCTATTCAAAAAAGCAATCAAAAACGATTTTTTGCGCATTGCTCTGGGCGGAGTAGCAATAGTGTTGTTAACTCTTGCGGTAGGTTCTTATGATTATAACGGTGCAGGCATTTTTGTTATAGAAAAAATTTTTAACAACAACGAATTTGTACCCTTAGCTTTTGCATTTAAAATATTATTTACCTGTATTGCCGTTGGTGCCGGCTTTAAAGGTGGCGAAATTGTTCCTACCCTTTTTATTGGTGCAACTTTCGGTGCAGTTGTAGGCACTTTTTTAGGGCTTCCAACCGCATTTTCGGCCGCTGTTTGTATGATTAGTTTATTTTGTGGCGTAACCAACTGCCCTTTAGCATCAATACTTTTGGCCGCCGAATTATTTTCAGGCAAAGGCATTTTATATATTTGTGTTGCGGTTATTATAAATTATTGTCTGTCGGGCAATATAAGCCTTTACAGCGCTCAAAAAACTATGGGATTTAAAAACTTATTTTAAAATGCAAAAGGAATGAATAATAACAAAACAGCCACCATAAAGGTGACTGTTTTTATTTTGATTAGTCGCGCTGATTTAGATATCGTGCATATTTTATACAATTACAGGTTTCCAAGCGAATGGAATTAAATCTTTTATATCAACCTTGATTATTTCGTTGTAATCATTATTCAAAATTACCTTAATGTCAGGGCAATACTCTACAAGCATTTGACGGCAGTTGCCACAAGGAGCGACCAAGCAGTTTGGTGCTTTATCGTGAACAGCCACAATAGTATCAAACTCCCGTTCTCCCGCCGAAATTGCCATACCTATTGTGATATATTCGGCACAAGAACCGTGAATACCGTCACAATTAACCCCGCTATACACTTTACCGTTTTTGCAACGAATTGCCGCGCCAACAGTATGATTATAAATGCCATCATCAAAATTCTTTTCTAAAGTTTCAAGCGCAATTTTTATAAGCTCTTTATCTTGTTCTGTTATATCATAAAATATCATTTTATATTCTCCTTGGCGGTGTTGATGGATGCGACAAGCATAGAGCGCGAAGTCCCGCACAAACTATATCTAATTCTTTATATTGATTTTCATTTATATAATTGGTTTTGAAAAGCAATTCTAACCAATATCCTGTTTCATTTGCCTCTTTAAGCGCTATTTGCAATTTGGCAATAAAATCTGCCTTGCCATGAGCGTACTGTGCTTCTCAAATATTTGCACCTATACTTGTGCCACTTCTGCCGATTTGATTAGAAATGATATGTTCTTTATTCTCTTTCAATAATTTTACAAGATTTATAATAGAAACTGCAAAATCCATTGATTGAATAGATAGTTTATCGTTACGCATAATAGCACCTACTTTCTTAATAAAGTATAGCATAAATAAAAAGCTTTTTCAATGAATAATGAAGCATTGGCTTTGCCAATATGAAGCACGAGCCACGCTCGTATGAAGCAAAGCGCACGATTTCTTTCTTAATGTGCCGAAGGCACGCTTCACAGCGTCAGCGACTTCATTCTTCTTGCACCGTTAGGTGCGCTTCATTGCAACAAAAAAATATCCCAAGTCTTTCGACTTGGGAATTTTTTTGCTCGTAGCACCGAAAAAGATATCAAGGTAAAACTGACCAACAAAATCGGAATTTGTCTTTATAAATCAATATTAATTTCGTACTTATCTTCAATGAGTATATAGTTCACATTATACTTTTGTGCGAGGTCTAACATTTCTGCATTATCTGCCAACACGCTCTCCATTGTACACCATTCATCATCCAAACGGTTTTCAATGGTATTTGCATATTTCTTTATGTCAGCAAAGTGGTTTCTGATATATTCTTCACTCATTACGAGGCAGAAATATTTAATGTTTTCAAGATATTCAGAGTCAAAGTCCTTTTGCCAATCGAACGGGATATAGCAACCTTCAACAATTAAGTTCTGATTATTCTCAATAGCAGTTTTTATTATTTCACGAACAATCGGCCACAAGTATTCGGTTAATTCATTATCATCCATAGGGGTAAGTTCTGTGTTGCCGCTACGAATTAAACCCATTTTTAGATGGTCTATTGAAAGATAGGGGTATTTATATTTTTCAAGCAGTTTTTGAGCAAGGGCGGTTTTGCCTGTATGCGATGCTCCGGTAATTAAAATAATCATTATCTCACCTACAAATTCAAATTTGTTTAACTCTCTATCTAAATTTGTTTTCCCATTTCGTAGGCTTCTGTCATCGCCTTACTATTTCTGATTTCACCTTTTTCATAAGCACCCATGCCGTAAATAATACCCATTTCTTTTGCACCCTCTACGCATTCCGCATAACCTCGGAAACAAGCAATCGTTGTCTCTGCGGATTCAAGTTCTGCGTCTGCTGCGGTAACTATGTAATAGAATTCTTTATCTTTCACTTCTAGCCAGCGGGCAACTGTCCGGTCTATCAACGCTTTCAGTTGTGCATCAATGGAATAGAAATATACAGGACTTGCCAGGACGATAACATCCGCATCTATCATCTTTTGTAAAACTTCCGCCATATCATCCTTAATTGCACAAACACCAGTGCCTTCACAAGCATAACATCCAAGGCAGAAACCTATCTTCTTTTCGGCAACACGGATTTTCTCGACCTCGTTTCCACTCTCTATAGCACCTTTCATAAATTCATTACAAAGTATATCTGAATTTCCATTTTTTCGTGGACTTCCTGATAATATTAAAACCTTTTTACTCATAAAATCATCTCTCCTTTATTGATTCAAATGTTGTTTCCCATAGGATATCTTACGTTAAATTTTACCTACAAGCTTATAGACCAGTCCTTCTTCCTGCATATTGGGATTCAGATGATAGATGTCTATCTTGCTCTGGTTCGAACTTCTATCTGAAAATGCCGGATATAGGAAGCCAAATACCGGTTCTGTCGGCTGATACTCATCTTCTAGCGGACTTATAGTACAAATGATAAAATCGTATATCTCTTCTGAATCCCAAAGACTATCTCCGTCTCTTGACTTTGCAGGAATATCATACACGCCATGAAACATATATATTGCAAATCTGTGGTCTACGATATGGGCATCTGCTATCTGCTCGTATAAAATTTCCATTAAAGCATCGTTCTTCAGCCCACATTGCTGTACTGCTTGTAACAGCCTCCATATACTATCCTTCCCCTTGGCCTCATCAGCAAAGACATGTTCCTTTAACTGCACATTTGTTTTGGAAAACGGAATGGCCTTTGCAAGTTTTAGATTCTTCGCCTTTTCACTTCCTGAGAGTTTTCCGAAATGAATATTAAAGGTGTCTTCAATTTCACCAGTTTCACTGATATACGCTCCCGCAATTCTGTCAAAACAGGTTCTTGTCGGTGTCATTCGCCTGGTCAGTTCCAACATATCGTCTCTATTAATCATTACTATTCTCCGTTATTCGTTCTCTGTACTCACTGATCAACTTGCCCTTTTCGCTTCGTGGCATATGCTTAATCACATATTCGCGACGCATTGCTTCCTCTTTTGTTTGAAACTCCTCATAGTATATTAAGGATACAGGAAGCCTTGATTTTGTATACTTGGCACCTTTGCCCTCATTGTGGTATTTTATTCGCTTGTCAAGATTGTTTGTCCACCCTGTGTAATAAGTGCCATCCTTGCATTCCAATATGTATGTATAGTTCATTTGTCTTCACCCTGTTTTCTACTTCTTATACTTTGCCTCAAT
>JAZQEI010000011.1:0-138224 GCA_045538935.1 Acutalibacteraceae bacterium | reverse complement strand
GTTTTCGAATGTATTTGTACTGATTGTAACTAAGCCTTCGTTAAAGTTAGCTTCTGTTAAGTTTATACAGTTACGGAATGCATATTTGCTTATTGTGTGAACGCCTGCAGGAATGGTTACGCTGGTTATTGTTTTATTAGCTTCGAATGCGCTTTGGCCAATTTTAACAACCGGTTGACCTTCGATTTCGGAAGGAACGATTACTACCTTATCTTTGCCCTTATACTTAGTAATTGTTACACCATCAGCTGCAACTGTGTATGTAAAGTCGCTTACAGGTGTTTCTACTGGGCCTTCGGGTACATAGTCAACAAATGTATCGTTATATGTATCGCCGCAAACTGAGCAAGTGTGCTTTGTATAGCCCTGTGCTTCAGGTGTTGCTGCAATTACTTCGTCTACATAATTGTGTGCGCCTGTTGCGGGGATAGCTTCTGTGTAAGAATCGCCACAGCCGTCACATGTGAAGGTCTTAACACCATCTTCGCCACATGTTGCTTCGGTTGTGATTTCTTCGGTGTAGGTATGTCCGCTTACTGCGACTTTTACCTTAAAAGAATCACCACATGCAGTACATGTATATGTTTTGATTCCGGTAGAAATACAGGTTGGGGGAGTTGTTATAACGCTCTTATAGTTGTGTTTGCCTATTGCAGAAACAACGTCGCTAATATAGTCCTCTTCATCACAACGTGTACAGTCGTAACGCGTGTAACCGTCTGTGGTGCAAGTGGGTGCTACAACGGTAGTAACTATGTTATGACCGAGCGCGGCAATGTTTTGTGTATAACTGTCGCCGCAAACAGAGCATGTATAGGTTAAAACACCTACTGCTGTACAGGTTGGCTGTGTGGTGGTTTTGCTGTTATAGGTGTGATTGTTTGTTGCGGGGATAGTTTCTGTATAACTATGTTTACAAACGGTACAAGTGTAGGTTTTAACACCGCTTTGTGAACAAGTTGCTTGCTTTGTGATTGTTGCGGCGTAATTATGTGTGGTGCAAGAACCGCCCTTAGCCTCTCCCGAGGGCGTTGTGTAGTCTGATGGTACATCTTCGCCAAATAAAACAAATGCAAGTTCGGGATAGTCAACGAATATGTTGCGTGTACCGGTCATAGATTCAACCGAGTCGTTTCTGCCAAGTTCCCAAGTATCAACCGGGTCTTCTTCTATCCACTTTAGCAAAACGGTTTTACTCTCCATAATTCCGTCTGTGCCAAATATACCATTTGGATTATATTTTGAGCCGGTATTGGTGCAGTTCCAGCGAACATAAGTATAAAGCATAATACGTGCAACGTCACCACGTAAATCATAGGTGCCACCCGATTCGGAATTTGGATTATAATATCCGCTGCTTTCGCCATAAGCTTTATTGCCACGGCTACTGTTTTCGCTTGTTGATGTCGGTCGCAACATCATTATATCGTTTTCACCGCTACCAGATGCATCACCCTTACTGTTGGGCCATGTGTGTTCGCGATTCCAGCCGCCATCCCAAGATGGACCTATTGCTTTTCCTGAATAAAACGATGAGATTTTGCTAGTTGTTTTTCCACTGTTTTGGCAGTCGGTATATTGGAATAGAGATTTCGTATTATCGTACGAAGTTATCCAATCGTGATTGGACTTCATTATGCTTTGAAGCTCTTTATACAGAGCGCTATACGGAACATTGCTTTCGGTACTGCTGCCTGAAAGCGCCGAAAGTTCGTCATAAGAAGTATTATTGTTTTTGTAAAAAGCTTCTGCGTTTTGTGATAAAAATGTAGCAACTTCTTCACGCGTGCCCCAGTTTTTAATATAACCGCCAGAATAAACATAATCTACAGTTGCGGCACTACTGCTAAGATTTACGCTAAACAGTAAACTTGTACACAATAAAATTGCTAAACCTAAACTTATTAAACGTTTTGCTGAAGTTTTCATTTTAACATCTCCGCTGTTGTTTTTTATCATTTAGCTAATCCGCCGTTTTTAATATATTCTGCCAATAAATCCCGGGCAAATATATTGGAGTCGTATTCTTTTATTACCGTAAGCTTGTTTGGCGCATAGTAAGCCGAGTAGGTATCTACCACTACGTAATAGGTTGCATTTGGGTCTACATTTCCTATAAGGCTGTTTCCATAATCACCACAGCTTATATAATATCTGTCATTATCGGTAAAAAGAAATTTAGAATTTAATTCTCTGCCCTTTATAGAACAAAGCACGAGTGTATTGTCGAATGGGAAGAGGGAGTGTAAATCTGAATATTTAACATCACCCGCCGCTAAATTGTACGGACTTCGAATAGACATAAAACCGCCACCTAAAACGATGTCATATTCATTACCCCACTCAGCTACGCCGACTTTATAATATAAATCCGCAACGATTTGTTGTAAGAAGTTACTGTTTCGTCTTGTGGCGTTGTACCCAAGTGTTTGCTTTGCAGGCTCAATTTGTTGCTTGTATTTGTCTAAGAGGGTATTAACGATTGGGTCGTCGTTAAGGTTTTGATAATTGCTTAATGCAACTAGCTCTGCTGTGCGAACATTAGATGTATCATTAGCGGTGTTTATGGCAACCTCTACATGAGAAATACCACCTTTGTTATCGCCTCTATGCTGCAGATGATATACACCGTGTTCGTCTTTTAAACGGTAACCTTGATGTGTGTGTCCTTCAAACACTAAATCTATATAACCGTCAGACAGCGAAGTGTCGTAATAAGATGAAATACTAGAAGCACCAACGTCTTGAACAGATCCCATATTGGTTTTTTCATAGCCGTCGTGCAACAAGTAAACTATAAAGTCTGCACCTTTGGCTTTTAGCTCTTGCGACTCGGCTTTTACAAGATTGGTTAAATCTTTTCCGACTTTAAAATATACGTCGTCGCACTTGTCTACCGCAATCGATGAATAGCAGTCGCCTATAGCACCTATTATACCAATTTGTAAACCGTCGGCTTCTACAATAGTAGAGCTTTCACAGTAGCTTGCCCGCTTGTTTGTTTTGCGGTCATAAACATTTATGGCTAATATAGGAAATTCGGCCAATTCGTCGTTATCTTCAATAAACTCGCTGCCCCAGTCAAACTCGTGGTTGCCAAGTGCCATTGCAGCAAAGTCTAGTTCATTCATCCAGTCGGTTATTATAAGGCCGTTGGTCATATTAGATTCCGAACTTCCTTGCCACATATCACCTGCCGAGAGAAATATTGCATTTTCGTCCGTTTGCCGTGCGTTTTTTAAGTATGTGGTAAGTTCATCTACGCCAATATTATCGTTGGTATCAGAGAATTTGCCGTGAAGGTCGTTTATGGAATAAAAATCAAAATAAACAAAAACCGATTTATAGCATACATCGCAAACGCCGTTGTTATCAGAATCCGCGTGCTTTTTACAGTCCGATACTTTTGCTTCTTGTGTGCAGCTGCAAAGCAAAAGCGACAACAAAAGCGCAAAAATAGCAAATATTTTTGTAACTTTTTTTACGATAATCACCTCGGCAATTTTTCTTTTAAAGATAATTATATCACTAAAATGTAACAATAACAAGGTTTTTATATATTTATATAATTTTCTGTCGAAAATTTTAATTTTTAAATTGCTTTTTTAAATGTGATGTGATAGTATATAGGTGATAATATATAATAGAACAACTGTGCAAAGATAAAACGCGTGAGTGATTAATATATGAATAGAAGTTTTAGGCTTTCTGTAGCGCTTGATGTAGACGATCTTCTTTTAGAATGTGTGCCCTATGCCATACGTTTGGCCAATGAAAAATATAAGTTTGATCCGCCTCTTACAATACACGAGGTTGACCGTTGGGGAAGAACTGGCACTAGGTCTGATGTTATTTTTGAGTTTATGGACAACTCAGATTTCATTGCTTCGCAACCACCAATTGCGGGTGCGCAAGAGTTTGTAAAAAAGCTTTCGCAAATGGCAGAGATATTTGTTTCTACTGCGGTGTGGCCCGAGTATATGAGTGAGCGTCATAACAGAATATTGCAGGTTTTTCCCGAAATTCCGCGTGACCACATACTTATGGGCTCACGTAAAGACAAAATAGATGTAGATATTTTGTTTGACGATGGTATGCACAACATTCTTAATTCTACAGCAACGTATCCCATTTTAATGCGCCGTCCGTGGAATAGACAAGCTACAGGGGTTTTGGCGGTAAACACTTATGATGAATTTTTAAAACTGGTTGAAACCATAGCCAACAGCTACGGCGTTAAGAAAGAACAGTTTTCACTAGCTAATCCAAGCATTATAGTTTTTGTCGGCCCGTCGGGTAGTGGCAAGAATGAAATTGCTAACGAATTGTTAAAACAGTGTGATTGTTTTGAGAAATTAACAAGCTACACAACCGATGCATCGGTTAAAAACACCAACAAACACCATTATGTAACCAACGAGCAGTTTAGAACTATGGCCGACAATGGCGAGTTTTTTGAGTCTACAACATATGCCGAGCACTCTTACGGCTCACGCAAGGGCGATGTTGAAAACATTTTAAAAAGCGGTAAACACGTTTTAACTGTTATGGATATTTGCGGTGCTATGGCTCTTAAAACACTTTTCCCACATGTAATTACAATTTACGTTAAGCGCGATAAAAAAGATATAATTACCGCAATATTAAATAAAGACTGCTCCACCGAAGATAAGGCAAATCGTTTACTTGCAATTTCGTCGGAATCGCGTAATGCTAAGGTGTGCGATTATACTTTGAAGTTTGAAAACACCGAGCAGGCAGTAAAAGAAATTCGCGATAATTTGTGTATATAAAATGTAAGGAGAGTATTGTATGACCGATTTACAAAAAGCAAGCTTCGGTAAAAGAATAATAGCTACAATATTCGATGGCATTTTGGTGAGTATTTTAGCAGTAGCTTTAGCGTTTTGCATTTCATCGTTAACCGGTTATGACCAATATGCAAACACCGTTAACGAAATTAAGGCTCGCTATGCGGCTGAGTATGGCGTAGATTATGAAATCACTGCGCAAGAGTTTAATGAGTTGTCTGAAGAAGACAAAGCAAAGTTTGAAGCCGCCAATGAAGCGCTAAGTAAAGATGACCAAGTAATTTATGCTTATAATATGCAAATAAATCTTACAATGGTTATTACCACTATTCCTATTTTGCTTAGCATAATAGCAGTTGAGTTTGTGGTTCCGTTAATGTTTGAAAATGGGCAGACGCTGGGCAAAAAAATATTTGGTATTGCACTTATGCATACCGATGGCATAAAGGTAAGCAACGTTCAGCTTTTTGCCCGTGCAGTGCTTGGTAAATTTGCCATAGAACTTATGATACCTCTCAGTATGATCTTTATGATTGGATTTGGCACAATAGGTATTGTGGGTATAATAATTATAGCAATTATCTTAATTGCCCAAGTTATATGTATTATTGCTACCAAAACAAATGCACTTATTCACGACGTATTAGCAGGTACAGTTGCTGTTGATATGGCAAGCCAGAAGATTTTTAACACACGCGAGGAGCTTTTAGAATATATAAAGAAGCGCCACGCAGAGCAGGTGGAAAAATCGGTTTACTAGTTTTTAAAAAATATTTTAAAATATATTTTGTTTGAAAGGGAATCAATATGAAAGTTGTATTGCAAAATCTTACAAAAGTTTTCCCAAGCCGTGACAAAAAGGCCGGCAAAGAGGTTGTAGCCGTTAACGATTTCAACTTTGAAATCCCCGACGGTAAACTCGTTGGTCTTTTAGGTCCGTCGGGTTGCGGAAAGAGTACCACGCTTTATATGATAAGCGGCCTACAAAAGCCCACAGGTGGTAAAATCTTTTTTGGAGAAGACGATGTAACCGAACTGTCTACCGAAAACAGAGGTATCGGTCTTGTGTTCCAAAACTATGCGCTTTATCCGCATATGACGGTAAAGCAAAATATTATGTTCCCATTGCAGAACTTAAAGGGTAAAGACAAGCTAGACAAAGAAGAAATGTTAGAGCGCGCTTTAAATGCTGCAAAATTAGTTCAGATTGACGAACTTATGGATCGTAAACCGAGTGAGCTTTCGGGTGGTCAGCAACAGCGTGTTGCAATTGCTCGTGCACTTGTAAAAATGCCCAGAGTTCTTTTGCTTGACGAACCTCTATCTAACCTAGATGCACGTTTGCGTTTACAAACAAGAGAAGAAATTCGTCGTATTCAAAAAGAAACAGGTATTACCACAATATTCGTTACACACGACCAAGAAGAAGCAATGTCTATTTCCGACGTTATAGTTGTTATGAAGCTTGGTGTTGTTCAGCAGATAGGTGAACCTCAAAGTGTATACGATGATCCTAAAAATTTATTCGTTGCTACCTTCCTTGGCACACCTCCCATTAACGTTTTAGAGGGTAGAGTAGAAAACGGCAAGGTCTACATAGGCGATGAAGCAGTGCTTAGTGTAGAAAATGTAGCCGACCAAGAAGTATTCATTGGTATACGTCCCGAGGGTATTGAGCCCGCAGCAGATGGTGCGCTTACCTGTACCCTTAAAAATGTTGAGGTTATGGGTAGAGATGCAAGCGTTGTTTCTACACATCCGGCATCTGTAAACCCAATTGTTCGTGCTATTATCAATTCTGATATTAAAATTGATACTTCTGCCGAAACTGTTAAGTTTAACGTTAAGCCGCACAAGTTCTTCATATTCAATAAAGAGACCGAGGAGCGAATCTATTTTGAGGTGAAGAAAAATGGTTGATAGTAAACAACATTGGAAAGCCTGGCTTTATTTGTCGCCTGCTATACTTTTGTTGCTTGTATTTACCGTTTGGCCTATTTTTAACACATTGCGCATGGCATTTTTAAACGGCTACGGTAATATGGCAGCCATTGGTGGCGCAACATTTGAGTTTGGTATAGACAACTTCCTTAAGGTTATAGAATATAAAGAATTTTTGCAATGCTTACAAAATACCGCTATTTTGTGTGTAGCAACAGTTCCTATTTCTACAGTTTTAGCATTACTCATTGCAGTTGCTCTTCATTCAATTAAGCCGCTGCAAAAAACTCTTCAGACCATATTCTTCTTACCCTATGTTACAAACTCTATTGCTATAGGCATGGTTTTTGCAGCAATGTTTAACATAGTAGGTTTAAAACAGGGAAGCTATACGGCTGATACTTGGGGTATTATAAATAACGTAATACAGTTCTTTGGCGGTGAGCCAATTAACTGGGTAAACGCAGGTTCGTCTTACGTTGCTAATATGGCAGTTATGGTTGTATACATTGTATGGAATGCTTTGCCGTTTAAGATTTTAATTTTGCTTGGCGGTTTACAGAGCATAAACAAGCAGTATTACGATGCCGCTAAGGTAGACGGTACACCAAAGGGCAGAGTTCTTACTCGCATTACAGTGCCGCTTCTGTCCCCAATGCTTGCCTACGTTGTAATAACCGGCTTTATCGGCGGCTTTAAAGAGTATTCGAGCATAATCGGTATTTTTGGTGATAAAATGGGTCCTGCAGATGATGCAGGCAGACTAAATACCATGGTTGGCTTCGTTTACGATGCATTAGAGCGTGACCGTCAGGGTCGAGCCAGCGCCGCGGCGCTGATTCTGTTCGTGATAATTCTTCTTGTAACCCTATTTAATAATAAGGTTATTAAGAAGCACGTACATTATTAAGAGGTGCCGCTTATGTCTAAAAATGTAAACAGTGTTATGCAAGCTCGTAATATTCAAAGAATTTCGGTAGGTCAAACCATTGCAAAGACCTTCTCGAAAACCTTAACTTACGCATTCTTGCTTATTATGGCAATAATTGTTTTATTCCCGTTTTATTGGATGATTATTTCATCACTTAAAACCTTGGCAGAATACCGTCAGGCGATTCCTACATTCTGGCCAAAGCAGGTAATGTTCAGCAACTACACCGAAGCATTTACAACTGCTCATTTGGGTGATTTATTTATGAACACCCTTTATGTAGGTCTTGTATCTACGGTTTTAAGTTTGGTAATTACAGTACTTTCTGCTTTTGCTTTTGCAAGACTTGAATTTAAGGGTAAAGAGTCTTTGTTTGGCGCATTGCTTGCTACAATGATGATTCCCGGCGAGCTTTTCACCATTACAAACTATATTACCATTAACCAACTTGGTTGGATGCACACCTTTACGGCCTTAATTGTTCCGTTCTTGGTAAGTGTGTTCTATATATACCTTCTTCGTCAAAACTTTATGCAAATACCAAATGAACTTTACCTTGCAGCAAAGGTTGACGGCACATCAGATATAAAATATTTGTGGAAGGTTATGATTCCATTAGCGCTTCCAACCCTCATTTCTATAACCATTTTAAAAATGATGGGTGCTTGGAACTCTTACATTTGGCCAAAGCTTGTTGCTAATGACGATGCTCACCAAATGATTACAAACGGTTTGCGTAATGCATTTACCGATACATCGGGTCAGGCAAACTACCCTGTACAAATGGCGGCAGTTGCCATTGTTTCGGCTCCGTTGTTCTTAGTATTCTTGTGCTTACGTAAATACATTATGTCGGGCGTTAGCCGCAGCGGCATTAAGGGCTAATAAACACTCATTGTGTTTGTTATATATTAAAAACCGAAAGGAATGAAAACCGATATGTTCAAAAAAATCATATCCGTATTGTTAACCTTAGTTATGGTTCTCGGCATTGTTTCACTTGCAGGCTGCCAGAGCTCTAACGCAAAAAATGCATTTGAAATTCCATCTGAGGGCTTTAACCCCAACGAAACAGTAGACATTACCTTTACTCACACAATGGGTGCTAAACTTCAAGACGTTTTAAACAACTACATTGAAGAGTTTAACAAAATTTATCCCAACATTAATATTACCCACCAGTCTGCAGGTGGTTGGGGCGATATTAACGGTCAGATAAATACCGAAATCGCAGGTGGCACACAGCCCAACATTGCTTACTGCTATCCTGACCACGTTGCAATGTACAACATTGCTAAATCTGTTGTAACACTTGATAACTTAATTGCCAGCGATAAGGTTATTGAGGGCACAGAAGAAATTATCGGTCTTACCGATGCTCAAAAGGCAGACTTTATTGAGAGCTACTACAACGAAGGTTTAGCTTACGGCGACGACCTTATGTACACAATGCCCCTTAATAAGTCTACAGAAGTTTTATATTACGACAAAACATTCTTTGAGGCAAACAACCTTAAGGTTCCTGCTACTTGGGAAGAACTTTGGGATACATGTGAGAAGATTTTAGCAATTGATCCTGACTGCTATCCTTTAGGCTACGACGCTGAAGACAACTGGTTCATTACTCTTTGTGAGCAGATGAAGTCTGGCTACACCAGTGCAGAAAACGGCGGCGAGTATTTATTCGATAACGATACAAACAAGGCTTTTGTAAAAGAGCTTCGTGAGTATTATAAGAAGGGCTACTTCACAACACAAGAGCTTTACGGAAGCTATACTTCTAACCTCTTTGTTGAAACAACCGATACACGTTGCTATATGTGCGTTGGTTCTTCCGGTGGTGCATCTTACCAGATGTCTAACAACGACACAGCCGACGGCTCTTTTGCTTTCGAAGTTGGCGTAGCACCTATTCCTCAGTATTCTGAAGACAACCGCAAGGTTATTTCTCAGGGTCCCAGCCTTTGCATACTAAAGGGCGCAAACACAACCGACCAACAGGTTCTTGCTTCTTGGTTATTTGTTAAGTTCCTTTGCACAAATGTTGACTTCCAGGCAGAGTTCTCTATGGCTTCGGGTTATATGCCGGTTATTAAGTCGGTTACCGAGAACGAAAACTATGCTGCTTGGCTTGCAAAGGGCAACGGCAAAGAATACCTTGTTGCTAAGTGCGTTCAGGTAGGTATCGACGGTCGTGACGATTACTTCGTATCTCCTGCATTCAACGGTTCTTCTACAGCTCGTACACAGGTTGGCGCATTACTTCTTAAGTGCTTAAGCGGTGAGGCTGCTGACGATGCTGCAACCGATGCATTAATCAACAATGCATTCAAAGAAGCTATTGATGAGTGTGAATATTAATGAATATGAAAAAATTCAGTAAACTTTTATCACTATTAGTCGTATTTTGCCTCCTTGTAACCTGCTTTGCAGGTTGCAAGGGTGGCAAAGACGTTACCAGTGGCGGCGCAAGCGGCGATTTTATCGACTATGTTGAAAAAACAAAATTGCAGTTAGAGTCGTCCACAAAAAAGCAAGAAGTTACCGTTAAAAGCTTTATAGACGGCGATACAACACATTTTATTGTTCCAACCTCTCTTAGCGCAGACGGTACTTTAAAGGCTCGTTATATGGGCGTTAACACACCTGAATCTACAGGTAAAATTGAAGAGTACGGCAAAAAGGCTTCTAACTTTACAAAAGAAAAGCTTTCAACCGCTACATCTATTATAGTAGAGTCTAATGACGATGTTTGGAACGTAGACTCTACAGGCGGCAGACATCTTGTTTATGTATGGTACAAACCCGCTGCCGATAAAGATTACCGTTGCTTAAACCTTGAGCTTATTCAAAACGGTTTATCAATTTCGTGCGGTACAACTGCCGACCGTTATGGCGATGCCGCAACAAAGGCATTCCAACAGGCAAAGGCTCAAAAGTATAACGTATTCTCGGGCCAAAAAGACCCCGACTTTTTCTACGGCGATGCTTACGAGTTAGACCTTAAACATCTTCGTACAAACATTTCTCTTTACGATAATGCAAAGGTTGCCTTTGAGGGTGTTGTTACATATAACAACAATAACTCGGTTTATGTAGAGGAATATGATGCCGAAACCGATATGTACTATGGTATGTCGGTTTACTACGGCTACGAAACAGGCGAACTTTTAAACATATTAAAGGTTGGCAACCGTGTTCGCGTTGTAGGTACAGTTACTTATTACGAAACCGGCGGCACATGGCAGGTATCGGGTCTAAGCTATCGCGAGTTTAAACCGCAAGATCCGGGTAATACTATAAAAATAAGCGAGGGCAACCAGGCTTCTAACCGCTTAACCGATGCAACCCTTTTTGCAAACGGCAAAATGGATGCTGAAACTTTAGTATCGCTCGATGGCGAAGAAACTACCTTAAAGTCCTTTGACTATGCAAACCTTATAATGAGCACATCTGTATCTATGAAAAACTTAAAGGTTGTTGATGTTTACACAACACATAACGGCGGCGATTCTGACGGCGCTATGACACTTACTTGTAAAGTGGGCGACACCTATGTTGACGTTAGAACAATAGTGCTTTATGATAAGGACGGTAAAATGATTACCGAAAGCGCATACCGCAATAAGACAATAGACGTTCAAGGCATAGTTGATTATTTTAGCGGAGCATACCAAGTAAAAGTATTCTCGGCGGATAACATAAAAGTTCATTAATTGAAAGGAAGAAACCAATGAAAAGAATTATTGCTCTGGCACTTTGCGTGCTAATGCTTCTTACCTGCATGGTAGGCTGCAAAAACAAGTCTAACCCTGATCTTGTAAATGCAAAGGATTACATTGTTAACATGTATCAGACAGGTGACAAGGACGAACCTATGCTTCTTGGTGTTGATAAGGAAGTTTTAACTGTTGTTACAGTTGATAGCGTAGCTTACAACATTGAATGGGCAGTTACCATTACCGAGGGTGCAGCAGACTCTGTTAAAATTGCAGAATCTGAGACCGAAAACACCGTAATTATTGACATCCCCGATTTAACCGAAACCGATATTCTCTTTACTGCAACAGCTACTGTTAAAGATGAAAAAGACAACGCAGAGGTTGCTGAGTTTAAATACAAGGTAAAGGGCGTTGCTGTTGATAATAGCTCTGACGATATTGCAAAAATCTTAAATGACGCTTATGCTCTTGAGCAGGGTGCAAAAATGGATGCTCCTGTTACTTTAACAGGTAAGGTTACATCTATAGATACTCCTTACAGTGCACAGTACAAAAATGTTACAGTTACAATTACTATTGAAGGCTTTGAAGATAAGCCCATGCAGTGCTTCCGCTTAGCAGGCAACGGCGTTGACACACTTGCAGTTGGCGATACCGTTACTGTTACCGGTACGATTACCAACTATAAGGGTAAGGTACAGTTTGATGCAGGTTGTACAGCAAATACAATTGTTAAGGGTACAGGTGCTAACACAAATACCAACACAAATACAAACACAAACACAAATACCAATACAAATACCAACACAAACACAAACACAAACACAAATACCAATACCAATACTAATACTAATACAAATACCAACACAAACACTAACACCTCTACTGAGTTAAAGCTCGTTACCGATAAAGCAAAGATCTTAAACGATGCTTTCAAGCTCGGTAAAAATGAGACCACACCTTATATTGCTCAACTTGAGGGTAAGGTTATTAGTATTGACAAAGAGTATAGCGAACAATATGGTAGCGTAACCGTTACAATTAATGTTGATGGCAAAAACATTCAGTGCTACAACATGAAGGGAACTGACACTAAAAAGGTTAAACCCGGCGATACCATTACCGTTAAGGGTGTTATTAAGAATTTCTATTATGAAGATTCTACAACCGGTAAGGTAGAGTTTACATATGACGAAGCAAGTGGCACCGAGGTTGTAATGATTAAGCGTGTTGCAGGCCAAGTAGAAAATAAGACTCTTGCTATTGTAGAAAATCCTGTGGTTGGCACAGCATACAAGTTCGGCTTTGTATCTACTTCCGCAACAAAGGGTGGTACTTACTACGCAGCAGGCGGCATGAATGGTTTCTATATGTCAACAACCACAGTTGCAGATGTTGCTATTGATGTATATCTTGAAGAAGCAAGCGGTGGTTACTACCTATACACTATGGTTGGTGGCAAAAAGCAGTATATGAATATTGCAGCAAATGCAGCAGGTACACACGTAAACGCTACCTATGATGATGCTCCTAAATCTGTATTAAAGTACGATACTGCAAAGAAAACACTTGTTGCAAACGCAACTAAGAACGGCACAGAGGGCGAATATGCATTTGGTACTTATAAGGATTATACTACTATTGGTACTACCGATACATCTATGGACGGATATTTCTGCCGTTTCTATAAGTAATAAGTATTTGTAACATAAAAGACAGCAACAATTTGTTGCTGTCTTTTTTTAAAAATATTGTCAAAAAAATTGGTTTTTGCTATTGACACCGACATTTGTATAAAGTATAATTATTACGCAAATATATTTTGTAAAAATGGGGGCGTAGAGCTCTCAAAAATTTAAAAAACAAAGGAGAAAAAAGCAATGAAAAAGATTATTGCAATTCTTGCTTGCGTATGCTTAGTACTTACTGCAGCAGTAGTACCCGCATTTGCAGCAAACGACGAAATCGTTTTAACAGTTACTTCTTTAGGCCTTGCAAGCAATAGCTATTCTGCTGGCACAGCAACTGTTGACGGTGTTGATTTTGAGTATGTACAGCTCGGCAACTATGGTGATGGTATTCAGGTAAGAGATAGTAGCAAAGGTACATCTTATTTTTGGAACACTGTAGCATTCAGCAAGCCCATTAAAGAAATTAAGTTAGTATACTCTTCTACAAAAGATGTACAGTATGCAAACCCTGATTGCGAAATTTACTCTTTCGGTAATGCAGCAGATAACTACACATATTCTACAAAGTTATCTACAACTGCTGGCGTAAAGGAATATACAATTACTCCTGATGCTGAAACTTACACATTCTTAAAGTTTGAGCATGACCTTGGCTATTCTATGTATTGGGATTCTATCACAATCGTTTTAGCTGACAATACTCCCGCTCCTTCTTCTTCTCAAGCAGCTCCTTCTTCTTCTGAAGAAGCTTCCTCTTCTGAAGTAGCTTCTACTTCTTCTGAGGTTGCATCTACTTCTTCTGAAGTTGCATCTACTTCTTCTGAAGCAACAACTTCTACTACAACCGGTACAACCAGCCCAACAACAGGTTATAGCGTTGCATTATTTGCAGTTATGGCTTTAGTTGCAGCTGCTGCAGTTGTTGTAGTTGCTAAGAAAGCTCGCGCTTAATTAGTATAAAACATAAATTAAAAGCAGTGTGGAATTTCCACACTGCTTTTTCTTTTAAGTTTTAGTTATTTGCTTAAACTTTCAAATACCGACTGTTCGGTCATATTTATTGAAAGTGGCAGAATAGATATATAGCCCGACATAACCGCATTGGTGTCTAACGTTAAATCATCGGTAGGCTCATATGCGCACCGTCCGCTTGCCTTATAAAACTCACCCTCGGTGTTAACAAAGCTATCGGTAAAAAACACACCGCCTTGGCGGGTGATTTTTATGCCTTTAGGGTTAGCCGGAATATTTATATTATAAAGCGGATGAACGCTTAATAAATTGTTGTTAAACATAAAGTCGAAAACTGTGTCTAATTGGCTAACAACATTGTTGTAATACTCTGGGGTTGTAGAAAGGGCAATAGCAGGGATTTTTAAAATGCCGGCCTCTTCTATAGCGGCAACCGTGCCGGAATATAGCATATCGGTACCCATATTAAGCCCAATATTTATGCCCGAAATAACAAGGTCAAACCTTTGCTCTAAGCCTAATACTGCGTAGCGTACACAGTCGGCAGGGGAGGAATCTACAACAAAGGTAGTAATGCCGTCTATTATCTGCTTATTAACTGTAAAGGCACTTCTAAGCTCAATAGAGTGGCTTTTTGCGCTTTGCTCAAACTTTGGTACGGCTATGGTTACCTCGCCATATTTTTGGCAGTATTTAGCCAGCGGTAATAACTGTGCGGCAGATATACTGTCGTCGTTAGTAATTAAAATTCTCATAGCCAGCCCTCGTGAGTGTCTTTATATTCTTTTACGTGCTTATCGGCATCGGCAAGCAACTGTTCGGCCTCTTGCCAACTGTAAACAGTAGCACCGCTTGCGCATGCGTGGCCGCCGCCATTGTATTTTTCGGCAATAGGGTTAATGTGCACAAAACGGGAACGAAGTCTTACACGAATAGTGCCTTGCTCGTCACCTTGTTCAATAAACACCATCCAAGCAATTGCATCTCTAATAGAATCTAGTGTGCCAACACAAGCACTGGCTTGTTCTAGTGTTAGGTTAAATTCTTCTTGCATTGCCTTATCTACATAAATATATGCCACACCGTTTTCGGTAATTTGCATACGTCTATAAATTTCGGCCTTAAATTTAAGGTAGCCAAATGCTTCTAAATATAGATGTGCATAAAGCTTTTCTGTGTCAACCCCACAGTCTAGCATTATTGCCGCATTGCGCATGGTTTCGCCGTTTACACCCTCGTACTTAAAACGGCCTGAGTCAGTAACCATACCGGTATAAACGTAGGTTGCAGCCTCACGGTCTATTTTAAGCTCGTCTTTAAAGGTTGCATAAAAATCGGCAATCATCTCGCAAGCAGATGAACGGTTTTCTTCAACCCACATTATATCACCATAGTTTTCTAGCGGAATATGGTGGTCTATTTTTATAAGCTCTTTGCAAAGAGTATAGTTTTTGTTAGAAATGCGAGCCTCACTTGCGGTATCAACAACAATACCTAAAGCGCCCTCATACTCGCTTTCGCTTACAGGATCATCTTCTGGACCTAAAAACTCTAAATACTCGGCAGTATCTTGGTCTATAAGATAAACCTTTTTGTTTGGATATGTTAATTGTATTATGCGCTTTAAACCCTTAGAAGCGCCAACACAGTCGCCGTCGTTTCGAATATGACGGAAAATAAAAATTTTATCGTATTCCTTTATCTTCTCGAGTATTTGCTTTTTAACTTCTAAATTCATTCATCTTCTCCTTGTAGAGCATCTAGGTCATTGAGCATTTGCATTGCGGTGTCGTAATCTGCAACACAAGCACCGCTTGCTTTTTTATGACCGCCACCGCCGTATTTTACAGCAACGGGGTTTATGTTGTAACGGCTAGATCTTAGCTCGCACAAAACACCGTTTTCGGTTTCGGTAAAGTTTACCCAAATGTCTACACCCTTAATATCGGCCATTGTAGCAACCATACCACGTGATACAGAAAACTCGTCAGCCTCTAACTCGGCAAGCTCGTCTTTTGTGGTGTAAATATATGCTACGTTATTTTTGGTAAACTTAATTTTAAGTGTGAATTTTGCTTTAAGTAATTTGCTTTCAAATTTGTCGGAATAAAGATTACGGTATAATTCGTTGGTATCAAAGCCAGTTTCTATTAAAGCCGCCGCCAAGTTAAAGGTACGGGCATTGGTGCTGTCGTACCTAAAGCGGCCCGAGTCGGTAAGCATACCGGTATAAAGAGCCTCACCTGCAGTAGCATTAATTTTAAGACCGCTTTCTACCGCAAAGGCAGTTACCATACCGCAACAGCTTTCAAAACTACTGTCTATAACCTCTACATCGGTAAAGGTTTCGCAGTAAAGATGGTGGTCTATGCGCACGGTTTTTTCGGCCAACGTATAACGCTCATCACTTGCAAGGTGTGGGGCGGCAAAGTCAAGTAAAATTGCCAATGCGCCGTTATAGGTGCTGTCGGGTATAATGTCCATAACGCAGTCTTTCATAAAGCTAAAGTAGTTAGATGCATCTCCAACAGTATATACCGTTTTTTCGGGAAAATTCTCTAGAATAAGGTGCTTCATACCAATTTGACTACCCAAAGCATCACCGTCGGGCTTAGAGTGACGGTGAATTACTATGGTGTCGTATGCTTTTATACTTTCGAGTACGTTTTCGAACATAATTTTATTCCTTATCTTGCTTTATTAAAATGCGAATAGCCTCTATTGCGGTTTTTATTGCAGCAGAGGTATCTTCATTGCGCTCTTTGGGCATTGCAGATTGAGAAATTTCTTGATTCCACACACAGTGGAAAACTGCGCCTGAGCGAAGCTTACGGGCGGCACTTACAATAAAGAGTGTTGCACCCTCCATTTCTGATGCTAAGCATCCGCCTTTTTTCCAAGCCTCCCATTTTGCAAGCAGTTCGGAAGAAATAGGCATGCTTTCGGGAGAGTGCTGACCATAAAAGCTGTCTTTAGCCTGAACAACACCAATGTGATTAGGATATTTTAAGTTGTTAGCCGCATTATAAAGTGCGCTTGTTACAAAAAAATCTGAAACGGCGGGGAATTCTATGGGCAAATACTCTTTGCTTGTGCCGTCTTGACGTATAGCACCGGAAGCAATAATAACATCACCGGGCATAACGTTTGGCTGCATACCGCCGCAGGTGCCAACTCTAATAAATGTGTCAACACCTATTTTCGCAAGCTCTTCAACACAAATAGCGCAAGACGGACCACCAATACCTGTAGATACAACAAGTACCTTTTCTCCGTCTAAATAGCCTAAATATGAGTTGTATTCGCGGTTTAGACCAACCTGCTTTGCGTTATCTAAAAAAGCCGCAATTTTTTCTACTCTTCCAGGGTCACCCGGAATAATTGCATATTTTGCCTTATGCTCTTCAGATAATCCAATATGATACTGTTTCATATAATCACCTTACATCTATATTGCTTTTAGAAAAGCCGAATGGTAATAATTCGGGGAGTTTAAAAACCTTAAAATTATCGGTAGATTCAGCCACAATAATTTCAAAATCGTCATCACAAAATTCTGCCATAACCTGTCGGCAAACACCACATGGCATAAATAGAGTATTTACAACACCGTCTTTGCCGCCTACAACCGCAATTTTTGAGAATTCTCTGTCACCCTCGCTAATTGCCTTAAAAAAAGCGGTGCGCTCGGCACAGTTAGTAGGAGAATACGATGCGCTTTCTATATTGCAACCGCTATATACCTTGCCCGACTTTGAAAGCAAAGCGGCACCTACTTTATAGCCCGAATAGGGGGCATATGCCATTTGCATAGCGCTAAAAGCTAATTTTACAAGTTCGTTATTGTTCATTTTATTATCTCCGATAATATACTTTTACCATCAATATCAGCCGAAACGCCTAAATATTCACACACAGTTTTTGCAAGGGTGCAAAAACCATCTTTTGTACCGCAGTTTACAGGATTTATATTATTACCGTAAATGATAGCGGGTACATACTCACGCGAGTGGTCGGTGGTTTGTAAATATGCAGGGTCACAACCGTGGTCGGCAGTTATTATAAGAATGTCATCGTCCTTTAGCAGCGGTAAGAAATCATTAAGCCATAAATCAAACTCGCTAAGCGCATTAGCATAGCCGTCTACATCGTTGCGATGACCATATAGCATATCAAAATCCACAAGATTAGTAAAGCAAATTCCGTTAAAATCGCGTTTTGCGTATTCTAATGTTTTTTGCATTCCGTCTTGGTTAGAAGATGTATAAACATGCTCACTAATGCCCTTGCCTGCAAAAATATCGTAAATTTTGCCTACAGCAATGGTATCTAGACCGCTAGACTTAATGCAGTCAAGCATAGTGTTGTGTGGCGGCTCTAAAGAATAGTCGTGACGGTTAGAGGTGCGCTTGTAAACACCATCTACCGTTGTAAATGGACGTGCAATAACGCGGCCTACACCGTGCTCGCCAACCAAAATTTCACGTGCAATTTTGCAATAATTATATAGCTCTTCTAAGGGCACAATGTCCTCGTGAGCGGCTATTTGGAAAACACTGTCAGCCGAGGTGTAAACAATGAGAGCGCCTGTTTTTACGTGTTCATCACCGTAGTCCTCAATAACCTTAGTGCCCGAATATGGCTTGTTGCAAATAATGGCTCGTCCTGTTCTTTGTGACAACTCATCTAAAACACTTTTTGGAAAACCGTTAGGGTATGTGGGGAGCGGCTTGTTAGAGATAATACCCGCAATTTCCCAGTGACCTATGGTTGTGTCTTTGCCCTTTGATAGCTCTTTTAAACGGCATATAGCGGCTTTTGGTGATGTAACACCCGACATACAGTCGACGCCGTCGATATTAAAAAGACCAAGCTCTTTTAGGTTGTTTATTTTAAATTTTTCAGATTTAGATATAGACAAAAGGGTGTTTACGCCAATATCGCCATATTCTTCACTGTCGGGCATGGCGCCTATACCAAAACTGTCTAGAACTATTAAAAATACTCTTTTCATATTATTCCTTTGGCTCTAAAACGGGTAGATTTTCGTATTCTACTGCGCAGTCTAGAGCAAGCTCCATCATTTGAGTAAATGTTTGCTCACGCTCTTTAGCGTCAAGAGCGGTGAATGGGGGATATAAAATATCGGAAACGGTGCATATTGCTAAAGCGCGCATACCGTAGCGCATGGCTGTGCAATAAAGGGCCGCTGCTTCCATTTCTACTGCAAGACAACCGATTTTGCCCCAGTTTGCTGAAGGGAAAGAATCGTCATAAAAAGTGTCAGACGAATAAAGGTTGCCAATGTGTACATTAAGATTTTTCTCATCGGCTATTTTTTTAGCAGTGCTTAGCATATCAAAATCGCAAATGGGGGCTATGGTGCCGTTTAAATTGTATTGCGATGGGAAGTTAGAGTTTGTGCAAGCGCCCATGCCTATAACAATATCGCGAACCTTAACCTTTTCATTTATGGCACCGGCAGAGCCTACACGAATAATATTTTGTACGCCGAAGAACTTGTAAAGCTCGTACGAATAAATGCCAATAGAGGGCATACCCATACCGCTTGCCATAACCGATACCTTAACGCCCTTGTAATAGCCTGTGTAGCCGTTAACACCGCGTACGCCGTTTACTAAAACAGCATCGGTTAAAAAGTTATCGGCAATATATTTTGCACGCAATGGGTCACCCGGCATAAGCACGGTTTTGCCAAAGCCTAAGTTTGAATCTTGTAAATTAATATGAGGTGTCTTGTTTGTCATGTTCTTCACCCTTCTCTAAAGCCTTTACTATTTTTACTATTCTGCTTGTGCCTAGTCTTGTAGCGCCAAGATTAATAAAATTCTCAGCGTCCTCTAACGAAGAAATTCCGCCTGCTGCCTTAATTTTAAGATGCTTTGCAACATTGTTGGCAAAAATTTCAACATCATGCAAAGTTGCACCGGAGGTTGAAAAACCGGTTGATGTTTTAATAAAATCTGCACCTGAGTTAGATACAATTTCACACATCTTTACCTTTTCTTCATCGGTTAGCAAACAGGTTTCTATAATTACCTTTAATATTTTGCCACCACAAGCGGCTTTAATTTCTTTAATTTCGTTGAGTAACAAATCGTACTTTTTGTCTTTTAGCCAACCGATGTTTATAACCATGTCAATTTCATCTGCACCGTTTTTAATGGCATCGGCGGTTTCAAAACATTTTGTAGCGGTGGTCGAATATCCGTTAGGGAAACCGATTACGGTACAAATAGCAACCTTGTCCCCAACATATTCCTTAGCCTGCTTTACAAACGATGCAGGAATACAGCACGATGCACAAGAATATTTTATGCCATCGTCTAAAATAGCTTTAATATCGTCCCACGTAGCGCTCTGGGCTAAGAGGGTGTGGTCTACAGAGCGAAGAATTTTTTTAATATCCATAAGCCTAACCTCACTATTTTTTATTTTACATTTCATTATACCCTTTTTTTAACTTCCAGTCAACAATTATAAATAAAAACCTAATCGTACAATACAGTATGATTAGGTTTAATTTATTTGCGCTTATAATACAATTAGCTCGATGATATTCTGAAAGATTTAACGAGGTTTATAGTAGAGATAAAAAAGATTTGAACTATTTAGTAATACCGGTATTGTGTAGATGAACGTGAAAGAATGCAAAAAGGTTTATAAAAGTCAATATTATTTGAATATTGATAATTTCTTTGTTTTGTAGTATAATATGTTATCTTAGGATTATTATACCTACATAGGAGATAATAAAGTGGCAAAGCATTTAAAACAAAAGCAGAACTTTTTTAAAAGTCAAGTTTTTCAAAAAACCGCAAAAATAGTTCTAGTTATTATTGTAACGGTATCTCTTTTGCTGAATTTGTTTACATTTATTATGCCTGTTGTTAAGTATTATGGGAGCAGTATGTCACCCACGCTTAATGATGGACAAATATTAATTGTAAATAAAATGTCAGAAATAAATACCGGAGACATAGTAGCCTTTCACTACAATAATAAAGTTATAGTTCGACGAGTTGTAGCAACAGGCAATAATCAGATTTCAATTGATGTGTTTGGTACGGTTTCGGTTAACGGACAAGCGTTAGATGAACCGTATGTTCAAAAAAATACCCTTGGACAGTGTAATCTTAATTTTCCATATACCGTCCCTGCAAAATCTTATTTTGTTTTGGGTGATAACCGAGAGATTGCCATGGATAGCAGACTTGTTGAAATAGGGGTTGTAACAGAAGATAGACTTATAGGAAAAGTTGTGTTTTCACTTAACCCATTTAAAGCTATAAAATAATTTTTTGTTAAAGAGTGGCTTGCAATGAATGCTTTTAATGAAAGAAAATTACAACTGAATATTAAAAGCATAGTATTCTACGCAATTTGTGCGATTATTTGTATTGCATTTTGCGTTGTTTTGTTTTGCCTAAATATTACTCATTCATTAGCACTTGAGCAAGAAATACGGTGTGGAATAGAAGAACATACGCATACAGACGACTGTTATAAAGGCGATTTTCTTGTGTGTGAAAAACTGTCGCATATGCATGACGGAAACTGTTATATTGTTCTTTTGAAGGATAATGATATTAATGAAATTTTAACCTTGCTTGGAAACAGCAAAAGTTACTCGCTTGAGAATGTAATTACCGATACAATGTCTTCGGCTTTAAATTTTAATTCAAATATAAATAGTGCTGAGTCATCTGACGATGTTAATACAATGGGCCTAACGCAAGACACAGTAGCCCAACTTAATAATACAATCTCAGACGAAGAAAATTTGCCTGATATTGTACTGAACGAAAAAATTAATAATGCACAAACCCTTGCCATAGATGAGCAAGAATCACAATCAAATAACGTTACGACATTAAGCATAAACGATACACCCGTAACGACAAATTATAATGCCAATTTCTATATTTATCTTGATGGAAATTGGACTTGCATAGGAACTTTACCTTATTCTACTACGGCAAGCGGTACATATAACCGTTATGACTATACCATTCCTACAAGTAATGTATTAGAGCTAGTAAACAGTACACTTGGAACCAATTACGCATATAATTCTTTTGATATTTCAGTTTCTACATCAGTAAACAGCGGATATACAACCACTAATATTGGTATGAACTCGGTTACTACCACAATTGCCTACCGACAAAGAAACACTGCTTCAAAAGCGGCAAGGTATGTTCGCATTATACCAAGTAATGCATCGGCTACAAGTACGGCATTTGCATTTTATACCGTTACATATCAGTATCCAGATGGCAATACTACTTCACAGGTTGTTCGCTCGGGAACAACGGTAATTTTGCCGACAGGTAATTATGAGTGGTCAGATTCTAATACCACATATGCTGCCGGCCAGGCCGTTACTATTACGCAGAAAACAACGTTTACAGCAACAAATCTAGGGCCAATAACCTTTGTAAATATTAATTACAATGTTAATTTTCCAAATGTCAGCGGAGTAACTGTTTCAACAAAGCCAACTATTGCGGGCTTGTCAAGCACGGTTGTTACAGACGGTTATAATGAAGGCTCTTTGGCAACCATAAGAAATGTATCACAGCAAAGTGTTGAGGGAAAGGTTAATAACAACTCAACAGGACTTTCCAGAGTTGTACGGTTTAAGGGGTGGAAAGTTGCTAACAGTGATGTTATTATCCAACCAAACACAACACTCGTTTGGGAAGAATTATTACAGTATGCAACAGGTTCAAGCATAAATCTAACAGCAGTTTGGGATTATGCGGCAGTTCAAACAGCTTCATTTTTTATACGTTTTGACTCGGTTGCGGTTGATACAGACGGTAATATTACCGGACAAGATTCAAATAAATATACAAACGAATTATTTTCGGCTTATGTGGGCGGCATAGATACAAGTCTATCTACTTCGCAACTTCACAACCGATATCATATTGCCGATACTACTGCCGACAACTCATACGGAGCTGACCAAGAAATTCGTGCTTTATACGGTGAAAGATTAGAAGGTGTATGGTTAAGCGCATTCCCGACCGATGACTACATATTTGAAAGCCTTGTGCAGTATGCCAAAACGGGTTATTTGTCGGTTGGAGGTGAGCCCGTTAAGGCAGAAGATCTTAACGATAGAGAATATGCTATTAGATGGTATGTTTTTAAAGCGCAAGATGATGCGTGGCATATAGACGGTAAATTAGTTAAAAAAGAGGGCCTTATTCATGTGTATAAAACCTTCGCCGGCAACAAGGAATTAATTGCCGAAGCAAAAACAGATTTTTATATTGATGCTACCGACATCACAGCCGGAACAAACACGGTTTTAAATCTAGAAAATTATACATCTTACGATTCTACTACCGACACTTATATATGGGAAATCACCAATGTAGACTATGGTGAATTGTGGGAGATTACAGAACATCCTCATTTGTTTGGTGACCCCGGAGTAGATTTTGGTGTATATTCTGAGTATACCGTTATGGATGCTCATGGTGATCAATCTATTACGGGCTCAGGTACATCTTTGACGGTTAGTGGTATGACTTATGCACTTGATGAGGGCGTAGATGAGGTGCTTCGAGCCGAGTTCACAAACATTTATAATAAAAGCAATTCTATTGTCATAAAGAAGCAGGATGCGTTAACGGGTGTTTCTATTGGTGGCGCAACTTTTAAGCTTTTGCAAAACAACATACCGTTAAAATTCAATTATAACAGTCAAACCGACAGTTACGAATATGATCCAGACAATGGTGCACATACCGTGCTTAGCGGAACGGCAAACGGTTATTTTGAAATTTCTATTGAAAACTTTAGTTACGATTTAGGAAATATAACTGTTCAAGAAGTTAATGCTCCTACTGGTTATTCTCCTATAGCAGATATTGAAATCGGCTATACCGACGATCAAAAAACAATCGGTATTATAGGCGGTAACAGTCAAATGATTAAGTATGTAAATGGCATACTTGTTATAGGAAATAATACAGATATTTTGTCAGTGACGGCAAAGAAAACCTGGGACTGCCCCGAAAACGAATGGCAACCTGTTACAGTACAGCTTCTTGCTAATGGTAAATTGGTAACTACGGTTATAGCCGGTGTTGAACCGCAGATAGTACTTAGCAACGATAATAGTTGGCAGCACACCTGGAAAAACTTACCTATATATGTAAACGGTGCTAAAATAGAATGGTCTATTAAAGAAATAGCCATTGGTACCGAGACCGCCAAGGCAGATGGTGCATTTGTAAACTGGTTGGCATCATACGGAATACCTGTTCAGTCTACAGACCAAGACGGTAACCCGCATGTTACACTTACGGTTACTAATACAACTAAGCGTGTTATGTTGCGTCTTACAAAGACAGATTTAAGCAAGAGTGTGCAGTTAAAAAATGCAACATTTTTGCTTGAGGGCGTTGATGCACACGGTAATGTAATATCAACCGAAATTGCCAAAACTGCTACTACCGGCGATGCCGGAACACTTATATTTGATAACCTTAAATGTGGCGTGAGATATAGACTAACCGAACAACATCCGCCAGACGGATATCTTCCTCTTACTGAATATATTTATTTTGTTATTAACGAAGATGGTTCGGTAGCAGTTGAAGATAGTTATTATGCCGAAGCGGGTAGTACAGCCTACAACATTATTGTTCGCAATGTTGAAGCTGTTCCGCTGCCCGAATCGGGTAGTATAGGAACTAGTATGTTTTATATTTTTGGCACAACGCTTATAGCGGTAGCCTTAAGTATTTATACATATCATCTCCGTAAAAGGAGGTGCCATAATTAGAAATCGCTTTCAAACTTCAAAAAAATTCATATGTAAAGGAGAAAAACAAATGAAAGCACTCAAGAAAATTTTAGCAACTCTTATGTGCCTATGTCTGATTTTTGGCTGTGTTTCTATGACAGCTTTTGCAGATGCGGCAACCGGTAGCATTACCATTCAAAATCCGTCACACTCCGAAGCGACGGTTGGCGGCAAAACCTTTAATGTTTATAAGGTTTTTAATGCTACAACTTCTGGCACCAGTACATCTTATAGCTGGTACAAAGACTCAAATGGCAACATTCCGTTTTATGATTTCTTCTACGGTCCTACAGGTGTAGTAGAGGCAAACAAAACCGACGGAAATGTTCAAGGCGCAGTAGATTACGTAACCAACATTCAGAAGAATGACGGCAATCTAGCTCTTTCGCAGCTTGCAGAAGCATTACACACATACATCATAAATGCTAACAACCCAACTATTACAATTCCTACAGTTATTGCTCCGGTTGTTGTTGGCGATAAAGAAACCTCTGTAAAAATTGACAATCTTGATTACGGTTATTACCTTGTTTACGATAACACTGATCTTTCAGGAAACTCAAGTGCAGTTCGTTCTGCCGTTATGCTAACGACCGTTAACAAAGATGCTGTAGTAACCTTAAAGGCTAACCGTCCTGAAATTGATAAGACTGTTCTTGAAAATGACGGAACAACATACGGCAAGGGTACTTCTGCTATGATCGGCGATGATGTTACCTTTAAAATTGAAACTCTTGTTCCCAGTCACACCTTGTATACATCTTATCAGTACTATGTTAACGACACCTTACCTACAGGCATGACATTGCATGCAGACACAATTAAGGTTTACCTTAATGATAGCACAACAGAGCTTATAAAAGATACCGATTATACCTTAACTATTCCCGGCGATAATGGCGCTGCTTTTAAGGTTAGCTTTTTAAGAATGACAGGTGTTGATCAGTATGAAATTGGCGATAAACTTTCTATTGTTTATGATGCTCATGTAACAAATGCCATTGCAGCACAGGCCGCCAACGTTAATACAGCTACCCTTACATACAGCAACGACCCGACTAACGAGCTTTCTGTTGGTACAACTTCTTCAAGTGCAAATGTATATTCGTATCAGTTAGTATTTTCTAAGTTTGCAGAAGATACAAACGGTGTATTTAAGAATGTACGTTTAATCGGCGCAGAATTCCAGCTTTATAAGATAGATGGTAGCACAAAGACTTTAGTTAATTTTACTACTGAACCGGCTACAAACTCTGCAGGTGTTGCGTTTACTAAATATATCGTAGCAGAACAGGCAGTTGCAGGTACAACAACCGATACTCTAAAGGTACACGAAACCGGCGATGAAACTGTTACACTTGACCACCTTAATTTTGGTGGACATCGTGGTGATGTGTTTATCTTCGGTCTTTCTGAGGGTAAGTACGAGCTAGTTGAAACAAAGGCTCCCGATGGTTATATTTTACCTAGCACACCTTTTGCTATTGAAATTATAGATGCAATTGGCGAACTTGGCTCGGTTGGTACACTTTCTGTTACATCTTCGCACGATACTAATGATGCAGGTAGCATTGTAAATACAAATGGTATGGGCGAGCTTATTTTAACCGTTTGGGCAGATATTACCAACGCACCTGGTTCGGCACTTCCTGAAACCGGTGGTATGGGTACTACAATCTTTACTATTGTTGGTATTGTTATGATGGCAGGTGCTATTGCTTTTTTTACTTCAAGAAAAAGAAGTAGTATGGCCTAAAAGAAATATTCGTTTTTGACGGAGCGACTGTTTGTTTTAGCCACCCCGCAAACCTATTTCTTTTTCTATTTTAAATAAATATAAATGAAAGGAGAGAAAGATCAATGAAGAAGCATTTACCTACTATTATCGTAGTAGTTATTTTCCTTTGCGGTCTTTCTCTCTTTCTTTATCCTACCGTTAGTAATTTATACAACCAGTACTTAAACCATAAACTCATAGGTGATTATGTAGACGCTTTTGAAGACACTTCCCCCGAGCAGATAAGTCAGTCAATGGCAGATGCTATTGCGTTTAATGAAAATCACAGCGACATCCAAAAACTAGAAGAGCTTGGTTTAACATATGAAAATGTACTTAACACCGCAGGAAACGGCGTAATGGGATATGTTGAAATTCCTAAAATCAGTGTATCACTAATAATTTATCATACTATTGATGAAAACGTATTGCAAAAGGGAATCGGTCACGTTCCCGAAACACATTTACCTATTGGTGGAAATAACACGCATTGTGTTCTTGCTGGGCATACAGGACTACCCTCGGCAAAGCTACTCACAAATATCGATCACCTAAAAATCGGTGACCGATTCTATATTCATGTGTTAAACGAGGTTCTGGAGTATAAGATAGATGATGTGTCGGTTGTTGAGCCCCACGAAGTATCTAGGCTTAATGTAATAAGCGGCAAAGACTGTGTAACTCTTGTAACTTGTACACCTTACGGTGTTAACTCACATAGATTGTTAGTGCGTGGAGTTAGAGTTAACAGTAACGACCTTTCGGCAAAGCAAGACTCAGTAACAAATGAGGTTTTGAATATTGATATGAAATATTTGCTCACTTTCTCGCTTATAGGATTATGTATTATTTTTATTGCTATAAAAAAAATCAGAGATATTCACAAAAAGAAAATGTCAACCATACAAAAAGGCGGCGAACAAACAGATGAAAGTAATTCTTAAAAGAATATTTATATCGATGTTAACTGTTTTGTTTTTAATTGGTTCGGCTTTTTCTTGCTTGGCAGTTACAGAAAACGGAAAAATTACAGTTACATTGCAAAATATAGACAAAAATTATATAAATGATGTAAAGGTTAATATTTGCCAGATTGCACAATTAAATGGTGTAGGATATTATCCTGTTACAGCATTCGAATCATCGGGTATTTCCATTTCGGGAATTGTAAACAACCCCGACAACATAGCCGCTCAGACTCTTTTAGATTATGTTATAGAGAATAACGTACAAACCATTTCAAAAGTATCTGATAATGGCAGAACGGTATTTTCTGAGTTGGATTTAGGAATATGGCTCGTATATTGTGATGAAGCAGGCCAATATAAATTTAATCCGTATATAGTATTTTTGCCTTATGAATCGGGCGGAAAAATATATTATGAGGTATCGTCGGCTCCCAAAATTGAAGACAGCAATTTTAATGAGATGAATATTTACGTGTTCAAAAAATGGGATGACAAGAACAATGCTGCAAAAAAACGTCCAAGCGAAATAACGGTAGAACTGTTAAGCGGTAACACAGTACTGGCTTCGGTAGTGTTAAACGATGACAACGGTTGGTCATATACGTTTTACGGTGTAGAAAAAGACGGTCAATATTGTGTAAGAGAAAAAAATGTTTTAGATTATAAAGCAAATTACAGCGGAGATGCAGTAAACGGATTTGTAATAACAAACACTTATTCAGGAGAAAAACTTCCACAAACAGGTCAGTATTGGTGGCCTATATGTATTATTGCCGTTGCGGGCATTTGCTTTGTTATACTGGGTGTTTATGAGATAGGTGCAAAGAAAAATGTTAAAAAGAAGTAAGGGTATAGCGTTTGTTTTATTGGGTTGCGCGTTGCTCATAACCGCGAGCGTATGGTGCTTTTATAATGTTGTGGAAGATAAAACCGCAGGAGAGCAAGCTGCCAAAATTTTGAGTGAGTTTAATAATCAAAAAAGCAGCAATGACAATACACAGGTTATTACTATAAACGGCAATGATTTTTGCGGAAAAGTTATTATTGATAAACTCTCTGTGGAACTTCCGGTATATAATGATTGGAATTATGCTAAATTAAAATCAGCACCTTGTCGTTACATGGGAAGCATTGATACAAACGATATTATTATTGCTGCCCATAATTATAAAAGCCATTTTGGAAAGCTCAACAAATTACAATTGGGTGACGAAATTGCATTTACTAATGCATATGGTGAAACCCATAAGTACGAGGTTTGCAAAATTGGAATATTAGACGGAACTGCCGTTTCTGATATGCAGTCAGGTGATTGGGATTTTACGCTGTTTACCTGTACTAAAGGCGGGGAACAACGTGTTACAGTTCGGTGCAAAAGAAAATAAAAGAGGATGAATAATGAGACTGGGTGAAATAAAAATCAAAAAAGCGAAAACCTTGCGCTAATGCGCTTTTTTGCTTCTATTTTCGTAATACTAGGGCATTCTTATGCAATATCTGGCAGTCCGCTTAAGTATGACTTTATTTATAGGGGCACGGGTGAGATTATTTCTCTTGGCGGAGTATGTGTATCGCTTTTCTTTATTTGTAGCGGATATTTAATTACAAGGTCTATTGGTAGGGTAGATAAATTCTTTCCGTACATAAAGGCAAGACTAAAAAGATTAGTACCGCCGCTTGCATTTGTTATAGTACTTACCGTTATTGCGGGTGTTTTTTCATTTAAAAACGGCGGCAAGGAGATTTCCTCCTTGCCGCCATTCTTGTTTAGTGACAGTTGTGTCCGCAACCGTGGTCGCCGCAGGTATGACCCTCGCCGTGATGGTCGTGGTGGTCGCATTTTACGTTGGGATTAAATCCAAGCGTGCCGTTAAGTAATGCATTGGCTGCGGCATCACAGGAACCGGTAACACCGCCGTAAAGTTTGATGCCAGCCTCAGCGAGTGCCATCTGTGCGCCACCGCCGATGCCACCGCAAATAAGTGCATCCACACAGAGTGCCGAAAGCAGTCCTGCAAGTGCTCCATGTCCACTGCCATTAGTATTAACCACTTCACTGTTTATAATTTTTCCGTCTTCGGTGGTATAAATCTTAAACTGTTCAGTATGGCCAAAGTGCTGGAAGATCTGTCCGTTTTCGTAAGTTACTGCAATTTTCATTGTGCTGTCTCCTTTGAATTTTCTATTGTTAAAGATTTTAGTGCTTTTTTAAATTGAATGGTGAAAAGGATAGCGGTAAAGGATACGGCTATCAGGTCGGCAACCGGCTCTGCTGTATAAACGCCCATTGTCTTATCTGCAATCAGTTGCGGCATAATGTAGATAAGCGGCAAGAGTAAAACAAACTTGCGAACGATGGCTACGATAATAGAACAGGGTGCATTGCCGATGGAAACAAAGGTCATCTGGCAAGCGATCTGAATACCAAAAATGCACATCACACCGCAATAAATCCGAAGTGCCGTTGCTGTGAATTTAATGAGCGCCGCATCGGGTGTGAATATCCCGGCAAATATTTGCGGCAACAGCATAATGGCGCCCCAAATGATAAAGGAATAAGTAAGGCAGGATATAAGCAAAAGCCTATATGTTTTCTTTACACGCCCTACGTTTTTAGCGCCAAAGTTATAACTCAATATCGGCTGTGCGCCCTGTGCAATGCCTTGCATTGGTAGCATGGCAAACTGCATAACGCTTGTAAGGATGGTCATAGCACCCACGGCAATATCTCCGCCGTATTTTAAGAGCGACGAATTAAAGCAGACCGAAATCACACTTTCACTGCTTTGCATAATAAAGGTTGCTGTTCCAAGTGCAATACAAGGGAAAACGAGCTTTCCGTCTATGCGTAAATTATGTCTTTTAAGTTTAAGATAGGTTCTTTTGCCGCAAAGAAACGCAAGCACCCAAATGCAAGAAATGGCTTGAGAAAGAATAGTAGCAAGAGCCGCGCCTTTAACACCCATATTAAAGCCAAAAATAAATATAGGGTCGAGAATAATGTTGCTGACAGCACCTATAAGCACCGTAATCATACTGATTTTGGTGTATCCTTGAGCAGTGATAAACGCACCCATGCCGAGTGTCAACTGAACAAATACAGTGCCGATAGCGTATATGTTCATATAATTGTTGGCATAACCGATGGTGTTTTCACTTGCACCGAACATTAAAAGTAAATCTTTATTCCAAATCAGCAAAACGGCAGTTAAGACGGCAGAAATAATAAGCTGTAGAGAAAAACAACCGCCCATAATTTTCTCGGCAGAATCATTGTCGCCCTTGCCCATGGAAATAGATGCTTTTGGCGCACCGCCCGAAGCAATCAGCGCCGCAAATGCCGAAATAATCATAATAATCGGCATACATACGCCAACACCCGTAAGCGCAAGACTTCCGTCGCCCGGCATGTGACCGATATAGATGCGGTCAACGATGTTGTATAGCATATTAATAAGCTGGGCTACCACCGTCGGAACCGCCAATTTAAACAGCAGTCTGCCGATCGGCGCCGTGCCAAGCATTTCTTTGTTATCGCTCATGTTTTCGCTCCATAAAATCAAAATTTGCAATGCATATTATATAACATTTTACCGCAAAATTCAAGCCGTCGGAAAATAGTAGTGAAAGTAGAATTTCGCTGAATTTTCACTCTTGAAAGCTAAAATTTATTTTACAAACAGACAATATAAAATCTCGGCTAAAATTGGAATCTATTCAATACCTGCTAAGATTTTCTCTTTTGTTGGCTCAGACGGCGAGATTCGCCCACTTCGCTTCCGCTTGTGGCACGCACCCGACCTTTGTGACCATTCACAGAAAGGTCGCAATTTGGCAGAGCCAAACCGGTCTTTTCGAATCTCGCACTATAAAAACAAAAAGAACCATACATAAAGTATGATTCTTTTTATTTTGGCGGAGACGGCGAGATTCGAACTCGCGGGGGATTGCTCCCTAACTGATTTCGAGTCAGCCCCGTTATGACCACTTCGATACGTCTCCGTGTATGTTAAACTCTGCTTAGAGTATAACGAACTATTCAATTTTTACCGAACGGGGCGCCCCGTTATGTCCCATTGCGGTGCCCGAAATTTTTTAACACTGCCGTGTAAAAATTTCGACCGCGGTCACTCCGTAGCCTTCGCTGCATCTGCCACCGGCAGCGCTCGGCAACGTCCCCACTTCGATACGTCTGCATATAACACTTAAAGGCCTTAAGCCGAACAATATAATTATATTGATTTTTGCGGTTATGTCAAGATTTATTTAGAACTCATAAAGTTTTTCTTGTAAGTTATAAGGAGAGTATAGTATAATCTATCTGTAAATCGGATTTGGCGGGTGATAGATGTGTTTAAACGTATAAATAGTGTCGGGCTGTTTGGAATGGACTCGTACATTGTAAATGTTGAAGTCGATATTTCACGCGGTATGCCGCTTTTTGAAATAGTTGGTCTGCCAGATGCTGCGGTTAAAGAATCGCGAGATAGAGTGCGCGCCGCCATAAAAAATTCCGGTATTCAGTTTCCGGTAGCTCGTATTACAGTAAACCTTGCTCCTGCCGATGTTAGAAAAGAGGGCTCTCTTTATGATTTACCAATTTTGGTTGCCTTGCTTACAGCATCTGGTCAAATAGAGGCAAACATTGACGACTGCGCCTTTGTTGGTGAAATTTCACTTGACGGTAAGGTGCGCTCGGTAAACGGCGTGTTAGCTATGGCTACATGCTTAAAAGATAAGGGTATAAAGAAATTTTTTGTACCTATAGATAATGCAAAAGAGGGCGCAATAGTAAATGATATAGAAGTTTACGGAGTAAGTTCTTTAAAAGATTTGGTTGAGCATATTACAGGTCAAAAATTATTACCAAAAGCTGAACCTGCAAAAGAGGAATACCGTCCGCCATATTATGGGTTAGATTTTAGTGATGTTAAGGGTCAACGTGCTGCTAAAAAGGCCTTAGAGGTTGCAGCTGCGGGCGGTCATAACATTTTGCTTATTGGTCCTCCAGGATCGGGTAAAAGTATGCTTGCAAAACGTATGCCCACCATTTTGCCCGATATGACCTTTGAAGAATCAATTGAAACTACAAAAATTCACTCGGTTGCGGGGCTTTTGGGCGATAAAGTTTCGCTTATTCGTCAGCGTCCATTCCGTTCACCACACCATACAGTGTCTATAGCCGGTCTTGCCGGTGGCGGTGTAATGCCAAAACCGGGCGAAATTTCGGTAGCGCACAACGGAGTTTTGTTTTTAGATGAGTTTCCTGAATTTTCTCGCGCGGCATTAGAAACCTTGCGTCAACCGTTAGAAGATTCTATTGTAACAATATCACGCGTGGCAGGTACCATAGCATATCCGTGCAATATTACGCTTATTGCCGCTATGAATCCTTGTCCGTGTGGATTTTATGGACATCCTACCAAAGAATGCACGTGCTCTTTGGCATCTGTTAACAGATATTTAAACAAAATTTCGGGACCAATGCTTGATAGAATAGATTTGCACGTAGAAGTACCTGCCATAAATTTTGATGATCTTAACTCTACTGCAAAAGAAGAAACCTCTGCCGAGGTTAGAGCAAGGGTAAACAAGGCCCGTGAAATACAGACCGAGCGTTATAAGGGTACAGATATTAAATGCAATGCTGATTTGAGCCCGTCACAGTTTGCCGAGTATTGCAAAATGACCGAAGATTCAAAGCAGCTACTTGGTGGATTTTTCGATAGACTTGGTCTTTCTGCCAGAGCATATGACAGACTTGTAAAGGTTGCACGCACCGTTGCTGATTTGGATGGCAGTGAAGAAATTGAGGTGCAGCATATGGCACAGGCAATACAGTTTAGGTCACTAGACCGTAAATATTGGAATCAATAATGATTGAATTTTAAAATTAAAAGTGATATAATAAGGTCTTGTAAACAAGACTTTATTTGGGCCTGTAGCGCAGTTGGGAGCGCATCACATTCGCATTGTGGGGGTCGGGAGTTCGAATCTCCTCAGGTCCACCAAAACAAAAAACCGACTTTTTGGTCGGTTTTTTGTTTTGGAAAGGAATGAGAGAGATTCGAACAGGGCAAAGCGAAGCTTAAAAACAGTCCGGTGGACTGTTTTGGTGCCCGCGTGCGTGCCACAAGCGGTAGCGCAGTGGGCGAATCTCCTGCTTTACCGATTTAGTTTATAAATTAACAAAAAACCGACCTTTTAGTCGGTTTTTTTTGTAATTAGAGTAAGAACTTCAAAATATTTTATTAAGAGAAATTTTTATAAGCGGTTTTAACATACGGTGTTGGGTTTGCATTTGTTTTACTGCTATATTCACCGCCGCCGGTTACGTTGCCAAACATTTGACCCCAGCCGCCGTAATAGTTTAAATATTCTCTAAAATCGTTATAGTGGTTGTGGGTGTAAAAAACATAAACTTCGTTGTTCTCAAAAGTTCCGTTACCGTTAAGATCTTGGCGCGTGTACACTATTCTTGCGGCGCCGCGGTTGACCTTGTTACCTTGTATATACGGCTGAGGTGCATAACCTGGTGTTGATGTACCGGTAGTTCCTATATCCATCTCATAGTATCTTAAACTACCGCCACAACCCGAAATGTTGGGAAGTTCGGGCTCGTATGGATATTTGTCGGTATTACCAATAAAATAAGAATGATTTACACGCAAATACTCTCCCCATATGCTGTTTGATGGTTTTGTTTTTTTGCTTGAAGTATAATTTGCAGGAATTTGCTCACCACCGCCAAAGGCGTACATATATGCCGCTACTTCTTCAAGAGTAATATATCCGCCTGCTTTATGTATACGCATAGCCTCGTTACCGCTTGCGTCTAACACTACGTATGTATTGCCGTTATCTAAGTAAACGGTGGCAGTATTACGTATATATTTTCCGCTGGACATGGGGCGATTTTTACTTTCTGTAGCGTATTGACCGGGAACAGACAAACTGCCCGATAATAGTCCGTGCTTTGAGCGATATGTTGCATCTAGGTTACAGCATGCAGTTTTATAGTCGGCATAGAACTCAGCTTTGCTTACGTTTTTATACGGGTCAGCATCACCGTGATTACAGTTTATTGTTATATCGTTTTTATCATTTTCCGGATTTGAGGTGACGACTTGTTGTTCATTAAACGTAGAGGTAATTTCAGAGTTTGTTTTATCACTGCTAACGGGTTGTTGCAAGTCGCTTGAAGAATGAGTATCGTCCGACGATAAAACCAAACTATTTGTTTTGCTTTGAGTATCATCTTGATACGAGTTATCAAATTTTTGATCACTGCTTGAAGACTCGAGGTCTGAACTATCAACACTTGTAGTTTGAATTGTATCATCGGTTAAGGTGTTAGACGGCTCTTTTTCGCAAGCGGCCAACTGTAATGTTAATAATAGCGTTAAGACAATAGCCGCCAAGCGTTTTAAAAACATTTTATTCATCCTTTTAAAAAAACTTTACCGAGTGTATTATATCATAGTTTGCATTTGACTATCAATAGTAAATATGTTAATATTCTAAAAAAACAAGAGGATATCCTATGACAATAATAACTCCTAATTATTATAAAAATTTCAAATGTATCGCCGGTGAGTGCAAACATTCTTGCTGCATTGGCTGGGAAATAGATATTGATGAGCGAACTTTAGAAAAATATAATAATTTTAAAGGCGAATTTGCAGACAAACTAAAAGAGAATATAGTTTTTAATGGTTCGGCGCATTTTAAATTAGACAAAGATGAGCGTTGCCCGTTTTTAAACAGTAACGGACTGTGTGATATAATCATAAATTTGGGTGAAGATATGCTTTGTCAGATATGTCGTGACCACCCTCGTTTTCGCAATTTTTATGACGATTTTGTTGAAATTGGTTTAGGACTTGCTTGCGAAGCGGCGGCCGAAATTATACTTTCACAAAGAGAAAAGGTAGAGCTTAACTTAACCGACAAAATGCAGCAAATACCCATTATAAATTTTAGAGAAAAACTGTTTAAAATTTTGCAAAACAGGGATTTACCCATTGATAAGCGCATAGATAATATGCTAGATTTGGTTGACGGTCACTTATCTTACAGTGTTGACTGGTATTCGGTTTTTAATAGTCTCGAAAAAATGGATAAAACTTGGGCTGCTTACTTACCACGTATTAAAGACGGTATTGTAACGAGAACAGATGATAATTCACTTGATACTGCATACGAGCAACTTGCGGTATACCTTATTTTTAGGCATTTTACCGATTGTGAATATGACGGTAGATACAAAGAGCGTGTTTTATTTGCGGCACTGATATACAAGATTATTAGAACTATGAACACATCAAACACGCTTAAAGAGCTTATCGAAATTTCCCGCGCTTTTTCTTGCGAGATAGAATATTCTGACGAAAATATAAATGTTTTACTCAATACTCTTTAGGCGTAAAAATTGCAATATTCTGCATTTTGTGTTATATTGTTGTACAGAAAAAATTTGGAGAAAAATTTATGAAAAAATTCAAAGAATTTTTGTGGTTTTTAGTATCATTTTTGGTACTAGGTATTGTAGGAATAATTAGTCTTTCAGTTTGCTATTATAGCCGTATTTTTATTCTGGCTTATTGAAACCATAATAGGCGCAATTAAGAGAAAAAACAAGGTGATAGAATGAGTACTTTAAACATTGTAATGGTCGAGCCCGAAATTCCGCAAAACACAGGCAACGTAGCCCGTACCTGCGCGGCAACGGGGGCAAGACTTCATTTAGTAGGACCTATGGGTTTTACCATAGATGATAAAAAGCTAAAACGCGCAGGGCTAGATTATTGGAGCTTGTTAGATATAACCTATTATAAGAATATAGATGAGTTTTTTGAGAAAAATAAGGGAGAATTTTACTTTTTCACCACCAAGGCCCGACATGTATATTCCGACGTTGAATATCCCGATAACGCCTATTTATTCTTTGGCCCCGAAACAAGGGGACTAAGTGAAGAACTTTTGCTAAAATACCCCGACCGCTCGGTTAGGGTGCCCATGATAAACGGCGCAAGGAGTTTAAACTTATCTAACACGGTTGCTATTGCGGTTTACGAAGCGTTAAGGCAAAAAGGATTTCCGGCTCTAGAAAACTTTGGCCAGCTTCATAGGTACGACTGGGATACAGGCGAGATAAAAAAAGGGTAAAATTGCACAAAATAAAAGGTGTTTTTTAACACAGTATTTTAGAACATGCTATATTTAAAATTAAGTGTTGAAAAATTATTATTTTGTGGTAGAATATGTAAGGAAAAATTGTTTAATTTTTAACAATGAAAAAGGAGATTTGTAATTATGGCAGAACTCAACAAAAAAACAGTAGAAGACATTGAAGTAGCAGGCAAACGCGTTTTAGTTCGTTGCGACTTTAATGTACCGCTTAAAGACGGTGTTATCACATCTGATAAGCGTATCGTAGCATCACTTCCCACAATTAAGTATTTATTAGACAATAATGCAAAGGTAATTCTTTGCTCTCACCTTGGCAGACCCAAGGGCGAGGTTGTGCCCGAGTTTTCTTTGGCACCCGTTGCAAAGCGTTTATCTGAATTACTTGGCAAGGACGTTAAAATGGCAGCCGACGTTGTAGGCGAAAGCGCTTATGCTCTTGCAAAAGAATTAAACGACGGTGACGTTTTATTACTTGAAAACGTTCGTTACGAAAAGGGCGAAACCAAAAACGACCCCGAACTTAGCAAAAAGTTTGCAGATTTAGCAGATATTTTTGTTAACGATGCATTCGGCTCTGCTCACAGAGCACACTCTTCTACCACAGGCGTTGCAGATTATATTCCTGCAGTTTGCGGTTACCTTATTAAGAAAGAAATCGAATTTATCGGCGGTGCACTTGAGGCTCCAAAGCGTCCGTTAGTTGCTATTTTAGGCGGTGCTAAGGTATCCGATAAAATCGGCGTTATAGAAAACCTTATCGACAAGGTAGATACACTCATAATCGGTGGCGGTATGGCTTATACATTTATGAAGTCTATGGGCTACAATATTGGTACATCTATTTGCGAAGAAGATAAAATTGACCTTGCAACCGAGCTTATGGCTAAAGCTAAGGCTAAGGGCGTAAACTTCTTCCTACCCGTAGATAACGAGATAGGTAAGGAATACGACGAAAACACCGAGCACAAGACTGTTGCTTCTGACTCTATTCCCGACGGCTGGATGGGTCTTGACATTGGTCCTAAGACAAGCGAACTCTTTGCAAAGAGTGTAAAAGATGCAGGCACAGTTATTTGGAACGGTCCTATGGGCGTTTCTGAGTGGGCAAACTTTGCAAACGGCACAAAGGCAGTTGCTACTGCTATTGCTGAGTCTAACGCTATTTCTATTATCGGCGGCGGCGACTCTGCAGCAGCTATCACAAAGCTTGGCTTTGCCGATAAGATGTCGCACATTTCTACAGGCGGCGGCGCTTCTCTAGAGTATTTAGAGGGCAAAGAGCTTCCTGGTATTGCAGCACTTAACAATAAGTAAAAATAAAAATATCGGCACGATAATGGCTTTTGGCCCTTACCGTGCCGTATTTTAAGATTTAAGGAGAATATGTTATGAACAAGCAAAAAAGACAGGCAGTTATAGCAGGTAACTGGAAAATGAACAAAACTCCTGCCCAGACTACAGCACTTATAAATGAAATTAAACCATTAGTAGCAAATGCAGACTGCGGCGTTGTAGTTTGCGTACCTTTTGTAGATTTGCATGCAGCCTTAGACGCAGCAAAGGGCTCTAACATTAAGGTAGGCGCACAAAACTGCCACTTTGAAAAGAGCGGCGCATTTACAGGCGAAATCTCTGCCGATATGTTAAAGGAAATGGGTGTTGAATACGTTATTATTGGTCACTCTGAGCGCAGAACATACTTTGGTGAGACCGATGTAACTGTAAATAAGCGCACACTTGCCGCATTAAATAGCGGTTTAAAGGTAATACTTTGTGTAGGCGAGTATTTAGAGCAACGCGAACAAGGCGTTACTGCAGAGCTCGTAAGCTTGCAGACAAAAATCGCTTTAATGGGTGTTACTGCCGAGCAACTTAAAAATGTTATTATTGCTTACGAACCTGTTTGGGCTATTGGTACTGGTAAGACTGCAACAGCAGAACAAGCAAACGAGGTTAATGCAGTTATTCGTGCAACTGTTGCCGAGCTTTACGGTGCAGATGTTGCCGAAACAGTTACTGTTCAGTACGGCGGTTCTATGAAAGCTTCTAATGCCGACGAATTATTGGCTCAGCCCGATGTTGACGGCGGTCTTATTGGCGGTGCATCTTTAGTAGCTGAAGATTTTGCAGCAATCGTTAAGGCTGCAAGCAAATAATTTTAATGGTGATAAAATGAAAAAACCTTTAGTTTTAACCATAATGGACGGTTTTGGCAGAAACGACCAAACAGAAGGTAACGCAATTCACAATGCCAACACCGAAAATCTTGACAAAATATTTGCCACATATCCCACAACCTATATTGGCGCATCGGGTATGGATGTAGGTCTGCCCGACGGACAGATGGGTAACAGTGAGGTTGGTCACACAAATATGGGTGCCGGCAGAGTAGTTTATCAAGAATTAACTAGAATCACTAAGTCTATAAAAGACGGTGACTTTTACTCTAACCAAACTCTAGTTGCCGCAATGGACAACTGTCTTAAAAACGGCTCTGCATTACACTTAATGGGTTTACTGTCTTCGGGCGGTGTTCATAGTCATATTGAGCATTTGTTTGCTCTTATAAAAATGGCAACCGATAAGGGTCTTAAAAAGGTTTATGTTCACTGCTTCTTAGATGGCAGAGATGTACCTCCGTCATCGGGCGCAGATTTTGTACAAGAACTTATGGACTATTGCGAAAAAATTGGCAACGGTAAAATTGCCACAGTAATGGGCCGTTTTTATGCAATGGACCGTGACAACCGTTGGGACAGAGTTGAGAAAGCATACAACGCTATGGTGCTTCGCCAAGGTGTTGAGGCTAAGTGCGGTGTATGTGCAGTTAAAAATTCTTACGAGCAAATTGATGCTGACGGCAAGAATTTAACCGACGAATTTGTTATGCCTACCGTAGTAGAAGGCGGCGAGGGTATTGCCGATAATGATAGCATAATATTCTTTAACTTCCGCCCCGACAGAGCAAGAGAAATTACCCGTTGCTTTGTTGACGATGCGTTTGATGGCTTTGAAAGAGTTGGCGGCAGAAAGAATGTTTTCTATGTTTGCATGACCCAGTACGATGCATCTATGCCTAATGTTGAGGTAGCATTTAAACCTCAGTCGCTTAAAAATACACTTGGTGAATATTTATCTAAGCAAGGCCTTACCCAACTTAGAATTGCCGAGACTGAGAAATATGCTCATGTAACCTTCTTCTTTAACGGCGGTAACGAGGTTATGTTTGATGGTGAAGACAGAATTTTAGTAAATTCACCAAAGGTTGCAACCTACGATTTACAGCCTGAGATGAGCGCATGCGGCGTATGTGAAAAAGTAAACGAAGCCATAAAGTCGGGCAAGTATGATGTAATTATCTTAAACTTTGCTAACTGCGATATGGTAGGCCATACAGGTGTTTACGATGCAGCAGTTAAGGCGGTAGAAACTGTGGATAAATGCGTTGGCGCAGTTGTTAAAACAACCTTAGAGGTTGGCGGCGCAGTAGTAATTACTGCTGACCACGGTAATGCCGACTGTATGAGTGAGCCTGACGGCTCGCCCTTTACAGCACACACAACAAACCCTGTTCCGCTTTGCGTGGTGGGTTATGACTGTGAACTAAAGCAGGGCGGTAAGCTTTGCGATATTGCTCCCACAATGCTTCAGATGTTAGGCTTAGAAAAACCTGCCGAAATGGACGGCGTAAGCTTAATTAAGTAATTTAAAACAATAAAAACTCCGATTAGTGAAAAACTAATCGGAGTTTTTTCATTTAATTGTTATTTATTATCTTCTAACCTTAGCGCCGGTGCCTATCCAACGACCGCCTTGTGCTGCCTTGGTGTCACCCTCTAAGAGAGCTTCATGGTTTCTTATAACTTTCTTATAGCCCTCGGCATATGCCTCAATGGTAGCTTTATCAAAATGCTTAAACCAAGGGATAGAGAAGCATTCTTTATTTAAAGAAACGCTTAATATTTCATCGTCAACATCACTGGGGATATCTGCATATTCTCTGAAGAAATTATGTTTATGTAAGCAGAAGTTACCGCCTGCAACACAGTGACCGTCAATTTCTTCTCTTACTGCTTCGCAAAAACGCTCAACAGAAAGTCCGTGAAGTTCTTCAGATATATAAAGACCTTGAGAAGCATACCAGCCGGCCATTGTGGTGCCTTCAGCCTCGTTTGTACGAATTGGTCTTATACCGGGCTGACCTTCAAGTAAGTCCCAAAAATAATTCATAGCCTTATTTATTTCGGCACAACGCTCATCATAATATTTAAGCTGAACTCGTGCAATGGCCGAGCAAAGCTGATTGGCTCTACCCTTAACACCGCCAAGCGCAATATGATAAAGTGATTTTAAATCTTCACATTCTTCAATATGCTTTGCATCAAATCTTTCATGGTGTGCGTAAGCTAAAGCTCTCTCATAAATCTTGCGGTTATCGGTAACAAGCATACCAAGCTCACCCGCTGCAAAGGATTTACCACTCATCATAGACATAGCAGCAACATCACCGAAAGAGCCTACCTTTTTACCCTTGTACATACCGCCTTGGGCGTGCGATACGTCTTCAATTACTAGAAGATTGTGCTTTTTAGCTATTGACATAATAGCATCCATATCACAAGGATATGAAGCATAATGCACTACCATAATTGCCTTAGTTTTTGGGGTAATGCAACGCTCTAAATCGTTAGGGTCCATACTTAAATTATCGTCAATATTGCAGAATACTACCTTTGCGCCAAAGTTGTTTGCTTGTACTATACTTGCCCAATAGGTTTTGGTTGTGCAAATAATTTCATCGCCCTTATCAAGACCTATACTAAACATTGCGGCAGCAAGTGACATTGTACCGTTTGTATAAGCTAAAGCATATTTTCTGCCTTGCCACTCGGCAAATTCTTCACAGAATTTTTCGGTAATATCGGTACCGGAATACTTGTTGTTACGAATAACGTCTAATGCGGCATCTTCGTCTTCTTTTGTGGTTATGGGCCATCTGAACATTGATTCATCGGTTTTTTCTATTACGGGTTTTCCACCTAAAATTGCTAATTTATCCATAATCTGCTCCTTTGTTGTTGTGAACTTTATAACATTATAATAAAATCCTTATTAAAAAAAAGCAATGCATAATGTTGACGAAAATTAGCACATTATTGCCCAAATCAAATAAAAATTATAATCAAAAAGCACAAATGAGAACTCATCTGAGATTTTATTCTATTATATTTCAATCAACAAACCTACGTTTTGCTCTAATGAAAACTCAAGTTATAAATTGCCGCTTTGGTCGAAATTTGTACTGCTGTATCGTTCTAAAAATTATAAAGAAGTATAGCGTAGCCCGTATTAGTTTTAATGACAACTCAACCTAGATTTTTATCGGCCACATCTAATGTGTATTGTTCATTACCTAGCTTTGTACGTGTTGCGTAAATGCGAATACGCTTTATGGCTTTATCGTTAGCAAGTCTGTCTATAATTTTTTTGCTCTATTAGTACTCTATAGTGTCGGTTAGAAAAATGCACGCGGCTTAAAAGTTATTAATAAATTTGATTTATTGCTTTGAGGTTACACTTTTTTGACAAAAACGCTTACATACACAAAAAAACCGCCTTGCATATGCAAGGCGGAATTACTATTTAGAACATTGGTGTTCACCTTAAATTATTGCCCTTTTTAAAAGAGCGGATGTATACATAAATGATTTACTATTAAATTTTTTATTCAATGAAGTAAAAATCAGATGTACATTGGACTCACCATTTCTTAATATTTTTTACATTTCCTAGAAAAGAATTAAGTTACCTTTGGACTCACCCCTTTACATTTATTTGAAAAATCTTTTTGGTGGAGTGTCTTTCATTGGTACTCTCCTTTCCTTTTCTGTGTCTTTATTATAGCCGATAAAAAACGATTTGTAAATTCGCAAAATGCACAAATTTTAGGGGTAAATATTCTACTTGCAAATTATTATACTTTGTGTTAAAATAAATTTGTTGAGCGGCTTTATACTCCTGACGTTTTTTTGTTGGGAGTTTTATTTTTTTATTTAATTTATCTACGAATAGTAGATAAAATTTTCTTTTATTTGCAAAATTCTGCTTTTAGTGTATATTGTAAGTAGGTTTACCTTGGTGAGAAATCATAATATAATTAAGACAGATAAAGGTAAAGGAGCTTATGTTTATGGACCCTAAATCTTTTGGTTTAAATATTGCGGCCTTAAGGCGCAAAAACGGTTTGACTCAAGCCGCACTGGCTGGCAAGCTAAACGTTAGTGATAAAACCGTAAGCAAATGGGAAACGGGTTTGGGATTTCCTGAAATAACACAGCTTCCAGTTTTGGCAAACGTATTTGGCGTTACAATTGATTATTTAATGACAGGCGAGCGCAAGGGTATTGCAATTGCAGGCAATATATTGACCGACATTGTAAAGAATATTGACTGCTACCCAAATATTGGTATGCTTTCTAACATAACAAGCATTTCACGCGCGGTTGGTGGATGTGTTCCAAACACTGCAATTGACCTTGCAAAAATAGATAATACTATTCCTATAAGTGCTATTGGCTGCATGGGTAACGACGATTACGGCCGTTACGTAATAGGTCAGCTTCAAAAATACGGCATAGATACAAGTAGAGTGAACATTCGTGACGATGCACCAACAAGCTTTAGCGATGTTATGAACTTAGAGTCGGGCGAGCGCACATTCTTCCATGCAAGAGGAGCAAATGCGTTGTTTTCTCCTGACGATGTAGATATTGCGGCTTTACAGTGCAGCATTTTACATATTGGATATATTTTGTTACTCGATAAGTTCGATGAGGAAGATGTCGAGTATGGCACAGTAATGGCAAGGTTTTTGCACGATGTTAGAGAGCGCGGCATAAAAACTTCGGTTGATGTTGTGAGCGACAGTTCTGCTGATTACCCCAAAATTATTATTCCGGCACTAAAATTTTGTGATTATGTTATTTTTAATGAGCTTGAGTGCTGCAATATTTGGGGCGAAAAGCCGTATGACGATAACGGAAATATCAATATTAATGTAATAAAACGCGCCATGCAAAAAACTTTAGATAGCGGTGTTAAAGAAAAGGTAATTGTTCATTGTAAATCAGCAGGATTTTGCCTAGATAAAAGCGGTGAATTCACAGTAGTGCCCTCGCTTAAAATTCCCAGTGATGTAATAAGGGGAAGCGTAGGTGCGGGTGATGCTTATTGTGCGGGTTGTTTGTACGGCCTTTACAACGGCTTTGCCGACCGCGATATTTTAGAATTTGCATCTGCCGCCGCTGCTTGTAATCTGTTCTCAGAAAATGCGGTAGACGGCATGAAAAACCATAAAGAAATACAAAAAATGGAAGAAAAATTCGGGAGGATGAAGTTATGAAACGCGCAACCTATCAAATGCAAGTGAAAAAAGCATTAGACATGTTTGAAAAAGCAAACATAGTTATTTCTGAAGAAGAAAAGAAAAACGTTGAGGTAGCAGACTTTGGTCTTAACAATGTAGACAACGTAGGTCTTCAGCTTGTGGTTTATATTAACACCGAGCGTGTTTGCGCAAAAGAAATGGTGTTATTGCCGGGTCAGACTTGCCCTGAGCATATGCATGTTGAGTCTTACGGCCAACCCGGTAAAGAAGAAACCTTCCGTTGCCGTTACGGTAAGGTTTACCTTTATGTTAGCGGTGAGGGCGAAAAGCAAAACATTAAGGCAAAATTGCCCGCAACCGACGTTACTGTGTTCCACGAGATTATATTAAATCCCGGCGAGCAGTATACACTCATGCCTGGTACTTGGCACTGGTTCCAAGGCGGAGAAGAGGGCGCAGTAATCAGCGAATTTTCTACCCGTTCTACCGACGAAACCGATGTATTTACCGATAAAAATATAGTTCGCGCAACTTTAATAGAGGATTAGTTAGTTTTATATTAAACAAAATATACTAAAAATGAGGAAATACCGCGGTATTTCCTCTTATTTTTTATGCTTAATTGCTTGAAAAGTTAAATACTATGTGATATACTGTATTATGTATAAATATCGTCTATTATATTTCATTTTATTATTAGATTTGCTTTAAGGAGAATATTTATGAGCAATACAAAAATAAATACCAAATGCGTACAAGGCGGTTATACTCCCGGCAACGGTGAGCCACGTCAGGTACCCATTATTCAAAGTACAACTTTTAAATACGAATCTGGTCCCGCAATGGCAAAGCTTTTCGATTTAGAGGCAAGCGGATATTTTTATTCACGTTTACAAAACCCCACTTGCGACACAGTAGCTGCAAAAATATGCGAGCTAGAGGGTGGTACCGCGGCAATGCTTACATCTTCCGGCATGGCGGCAAACTTTTTAGCAGTGTTTAATATTTGTTCGTGCGGTGACCATATTGTATCATCGGCAGCAATTTATGGCGGCACATTTAATTTATTCTCGGTAACTCTAAAGCGCATGGGCATAGAGGTAACATTTGTTTCTCCCGATGCATCTGACGAAGAAATCTCGGCTGCATTTAAAGAGAATACAAAGTGCCTATTTGGTGAGACCATAGCAAACCCCGCTTTAAATGTTTTAGATATTGAACGTTTTGCAAAAATAGCTCATGCTCATGGTGTACCGCTAATTATAGACAACACCTTCCCAACACCCATTAACTGCCGTCCTTTCGAGTGGGGTGCCGACATTGTAACCCATGCTACAACTAAGTATATGGACGGTCACGGTGCTGCAGTAGGCGGTGCAATAGTAGATTCGGGCAAGTTTGACTGGACAAAATACCCCGATAAATTCCCAGGACTATGCACGCCCGATGCAAGTTACCACGGTGTTACCTATACCGAGCGTTTTGGACTAGAGGGCGCATACATTACTAAAGCTACCGCACAGCTTATGCGTGATTTAGGCGTAACCCCGGCACCTATGAGTGCATTTATTCTTAACTTAGGGCTCGAGAGCTTACATGTAAGAATGAAGCGCCATTGTGAGAATGCTTTAAAAATTGCAGAGTATCTAGAAAATAATGATAAAATAACTTGGGTAAATTATCCTGCACTTAAATCTAGCAAGTATTACGATTTAACTAAGAAATATATGCCTAATGGAACATGCGGCGTTATAAGCTTTGGTGTTAAGGGTGGCAGAGAGGCTGCGGCTAAGTTTATGGAATTACTTAAACTTGTTGCTATTGAAACCCACGTTGCCGATGCCAGATCTTGCTGTTTGCACCCTGCAACTGCAACACATCGCCAGTTAAGTGACGCCGAGCTTGTAGCTTGCGGCGTATCGCCCGACTTAATAAGACTCTCTGTTGGTATTGAAGACGCAGACGACCTTATAGCTGATATTGAGCAGGCATTAGCACAAATTTAATTTAGGAGAATACTATGCCTATTAAAATTCCAAACGATTTACCGGCAGTATCTACATTAGCGGATGAAAATATATTTGTTATGACCGAAACCAGAGCCATAACACAAGATATTAGACCTTTAAAAATTCTGCTTCTGAATCTTATGCCTAAAAAGATAGAAACTGAAACTCAAATTTGCCGTATTTTAGGTAATACTCCGTTGCAAATAGAGTTAACCCTTATAAGAACCAAAACCCATGTTTCGCAAAATACTGCTCAAGAGCATCTTCTTTCGTTTTATAAAACCTTTGACGATGTAAAGAATGAGAATTACGACGGTCTTATTATAACGGGTGCTCCGGTTGAGCTTTTAGAGTTCGAACAGGTAGATTATTGGGAAGAGCTTTGCTCTATTATGGAGTGGAGCAAAACCCACGTGCATAGCACATTACATATTTGTTGGGGCGCACAAGCGGGTCTTTATTACCATTACGGTATAAATAAATATAAATTAGATAAAAAATTATTCGGTGTGTTCGAGCATACGGCCGAGCACGCAAAAAGCATGTTGCTTCGTGGTTTTGACCAACCGTTTTATGTTCCGCACTCTCGTTACACAGCAGTAAAAAGAGAGGACATAGAAAAAGTGCCCGAACTTAAAATTTTAGCATCGAGCAAAGATGCAGGCGTACACATAGTAGCAAGTAAAGAGGGCAGACAGTTCTTTATAATGGGCCATGCCGAATACGACCCGTTAACCTTAGATGCCGAATATAAGCGCGATGCCGCAGCGGGACTTGGCACTACATTGCCGCTTAATTACTATAAAGATAACAACCCCGAAAATCCGCCTATAGTAAATTGGCGCGCACACGGAAGTTTGTTATTTATAAACTGGCTTAACTATTTTGTATACCAGTCAACACCGTACGATTTAAAGGATATAAAGTAATTTTTAGTAAAATAACATATAGTATTGACAAAATCTGAAGATTTGTGATATAATTACTCAAAATTTAAAAATAAAGGCGTAGACGAAGAGTACGCAGGGAATATGCCCATACAGAGAGATGGCGTGTGGTGAGAGCCCATCGGAAACAGTCCTTGTGTTTGTAGCTTCTGAGCCGGAAGGAAGAACGTTTTTTAAAATTAGTAGAACCTTCTCGTTATTGCTGCGTAAATGCATACGGGTTGTTAGACCCTGAGTGGCAGTTTTTAAACTGCAATTTGAGTGGTACCGCGGGTGAAAGTATTTTACACTCGTCTCAAAGTCACAATCTTTGGGACGAGTTTTTTTCGTCCTAGCGCCTATGTGCGCCAATGAGCCAAAAGACGCCGAAAGTCAGCCCTTTAAGGCTGGTTCGGGTTTAAATGCTTTGGCTAAAACGGAGGATAAAATGGAAAATCTTACATCGCTTGATTTTAAAATCAAGGAAATGGCGGGGCGTATAAAAGAGCTTCGCGAAATTGAAAATTTAACCCCAGAGCAAATGGCCGAGAAAACAGATGTATCGGTAGAGGAATATCTAAAATGCGAAAACGGTCAGAGTGATTTAAACTTTGCTTTTATTTACCGTTGCGCAACCGTTTTTGGTGTTAATGTTACCGATATTATTGAGGGTTACAGCCCTACGTTAAAGTCTTATACAGTTACAAAGGCGGGCGAGGGTAAGGAAATTGCTCAGGCTCATGGTATGACCTATTACAACCTAGCCTATGCGTTCCAAAACCGTATTGCTGAGCCTCTTTATGTTAAATATACATACGACAAAGATGCCGAGCAGCGTGAAATTGAGCTTACAACCCACTCGGGTCAAGAGTGTGACATTGTAATAGAGGGCAACCTTTTAGTACAGGTTGGTAATCACAAGCAGGTATTAGGCCCGGGCGACAGTATTTATTTTGATAGTGATACTCCCCATGGTATGATAGCCATAAACGGTAAAGACTGCATATTCTATGCTATAGTTTTAAACCCGTCGGGTGAGCCTATTCCTGAGCTTTCTAATAAATATCACGCTCCTACCGTTAAGCAGACAGCTGAAATTAAGAAAGATACAGCTGAGCGCGTTTATAAAAAGTTTATAGACATTACCGAAGATAAAAACGGCACACCGACCGAGATTAAATTCAAAAATATCGAAAAGTTTAATTTTGGCTTCGATGTTGTAGATGAAATATCTCGCACAAAGCCCGAAAAACTGGCAATGCTACATGTTTCTAAAGACGGCACCGAGCGTCGCTTTACATTTACCGATATTAAGAAAGCATCTAACCAATGTGCAAACTACTTTAAGTCGCTTGGCATAAAGAAGGGCGACAGAGTAATGCTGGTTTTAAAACGTCATTATCAGTTCTGGTTTGCCATGATAGCCTTAAATAAACTCGGCGCAATAGCCATTCCTGCTCCAAATCAGCTTTTAGAGCACGACTTTGAATATCGTTTTAAGGCAGCAGGTGTTAGCGCTATAATTTGTACTGCAGACGACAAAGTTCCCGACCACGTAGATGCCGCTTCAAAAGACTACCCAGATTTAAAGCACAAGTTTATTGTAAACGGTACAAAAGACGGTTGGAGAAACTTTAACGAAGAATATCCGCTCTATTCCACACATTTTTACAGACAAGACGACACTGCTTGCGGTGACGATTTAATGCTTATGTTCTTTACATCGGGCACCACAGGATATCCTAAAATTGCTGCACATAGTTATAAATATGCTTTGGGTCATTTCCATACCGCAAAGTACTGGCACACAGTAGATCCCGACGGTTTACACTTTACTATTTCCGATACCGGTTGGGCTAAGTCTATGTGGGGAAAATTATACGGTCAATGGCTATGCGAAGCCGCAACATTTGTTTACGACTTTGACCGTTTTGATGCATCTGAGATTTTACCGATGTTTGCAAAGCACAAAATAACAACCTTCTGTGCACCGCCCACAATGCTTAGAATGATGATTAAGCAAGATTTATCTAAATACGATTTTTCGTCGGTTAAGCATATGACTACCGCTGGTGAGGCACTAAACCCCGAGGTTTACCGTCAATTTGAAAAAGCAACAGGCCTACAAATTTTAGAGGGCTTTGGCCAAACCGAAAGCACTATGATAATAGGTAATATGCGCGGTGCCGACCATAAAATTGGTTCTATGGGTAGACCTGCTCCTATTTATAATGTAGAGCTTCACGATGCTGACGGTAATCAGGTACCTGTTGGTGAATCCGGTGAGATTGTTATTAACATTAAAGACGGCGCACCGTGTGGACTATTTAAGGGCTACTACCGCGATGCCGAAAAGACCGAAGAAGTTATGCATGATGGTTTTTATCATACAGGCGATGTTGCTTGGCGTGATGAGGACGGATTCTTCTGGTACGTTGGCCGTGTTGATGACGTTATTAAGTCTTCGGGTTACCGCATAGGTCCGTTCGAGATAGAAAGCGTTATTATGGAGTTGCCTTACGTATTAGAATGCGGTGTATCTGCCGCACCCGACGAAGTGCGTGGCCAAATAGTAAAGGCAAGCATTGTACTTACAAAGGGTACTGAGGGTACAGACGAACTTAAAAAAGAAATTCAAGATTACGTTAAATCTCGTACCGCACCGTATAAGTATCCGCGTTTGGTTGTGTTTAAAGACGAGCTTCCCAAAACCGTTAGTGGCAAAATACAACGTAACAAGCTATAAGGAGAATTTATATGTTGCGTGATAAGCGAATAACACTTTTATGCGGTCATTACGGGAGCGGAAAAACCAATGTAGCGCTAAATTTGGCATACAGATTAAGCGAGCAAGAAAAAAGAGTTGCCATTGCCGATTTAGATATTGTAAACCCATACTTTCGTACTAAAGACAGCAGTAATATCTTAAGCGATTTAGGAATACGGCTTATCTGTTCAGAATACGCAAACTCTAATGTAGACATTCCTGCACTTCCGCAAGATATGTACGTAATTACCGAAGATAAGAATCTTAATGTAATTGTAGATGTCGGCGGCGATGACAGAGGAGCCTTGGCACTTGGCAGAATAAAACAAGCCATAATTGATGAAAACAATTACGATATGCTTATGGTAATTAACTGCTTTAGACCGCTTACAAAAACCGCTATCGATACCATAGAGGTTATGCGTGAGATTGAAGCGGCTTGCGGAATAAAGTTTACAGGGCTTGTTAATAATTCCAACCTTGGTAATGACACTACCGCAAATGATATATTTAAATCTTTAAATTATGCGAACGAGATAGCAAACCTTACTGGTTTACCAATTGTACTTACCGCCTTTAATGAGCCGCTAGAGTGTGAAGTTAAAGACAAAGTACCAAATCCGTTCCCATTAAAATTACAAGAAAAAATCTTCTAAAGGAGAGATATACATATGGCAAAATTAACCTTTAAAACCGACAAATGTAAAGGCTGCGGCTTATGCATAGACGCTTGCCCCAAAAAGATTTTAAGATTAGCGCCCGACAAAATAAATATTAAGGGTCACCATCCTGTAGAAATTACAAATCAGGATGAATGTATCGGTTGTGCATTCTGTGCAACAATGTGTCCCGACTGTGTAATTAAGGTAGAGAGGTGATTTATAATGGCAGATAAAGTTTTAATGAAAGGTAACGAAGCAATTGCCGAAGCCGCTATTATAGCAGGCTGCCGTCATTACTTCGGTTATCCAATAACTCCCCAAACCGAAATTGCCGCATATATGGCTAAAAGAATGCCTAAAATAGGCGGTACATTCTTACAGGCAGAAAGCGAAATTGCCGCTATAAATATGGTGTACGGCGTTTCATCTGCAGGTTATAGAGTCATGACTTCGTCTTCGAGCCCAGGTATATCGCTAAAGGGCGAAGGCTTGTCGTACATGGCAGGCTCCGATTTACCCGCCTTAGTTGTAAACGTACAGCGTGGTGGCCCCGGCCTTGGCGGTATTCAGCCTAGCCAGTCCGACTATTTTCAGGCAACCAAGGGCGGCGCTCACGGCGACTTTAGAATGATCGTTTTAGCCCCCAGCTCTGTTCAAGAAATGGCAGCCTTAACCGTTAAGGGCTTTGAGCTTGCCGATAAATACCGTATGACCTCTATGATTTTAGCTGATGGTACAATGGGTCAGATGATGGAACCCGTTGAGCTTGATTTTGAAGTTAAACCGTCTCCGGAGAAACCTTGGGCAACAAACGGTACAAAAATGCAAAGACCCCACAACATTGTAAACTCTTTATCTTTGGTTCCAGAAGAACTTGAAAAATTAAATTTCGAGCGTTTTGAGCGTTACGCAATTGTAGAGCGCGATGAGGTTATGTATGAAGAATACTTAATGGACGATGCCGAAATTTGCATTGCTGCATTCGGTATTGCTGCACGTGTTGCTAAAAACGCTATTGTAAAGGCAAGAGAAAAGGGAATAAAGGTTGGTATGATTAGACCTATAACCCTTTGGCCGTTCCCCAAGGCTCCATTTAAAAAGGCGGCAGAGCAAGTTAAACATATTATTAGTGTTGAGCTTTCTATGGGTCAGATGATTGAAGACGTAAAACTCGCAAGCGAATGCAAAGTTCCAGTAACACTTTGCAATCGCGCAGGCGGTATGATTCCCACACCCGAACAGGTGTTGGCTCATATTGAAGATATTTATAACGGAGGTGCTAAATAATGGTAGTATTCGATAAACCAAAGGCTCTTGCAGATGTATCAATGCACTACTGCCCGGGTTGTACACACGGTATAGTTCACCGTTTAGTTGCCGAGGTTATAGACGAACTCGGTATAGAGGGCAAAACCATAGGCGTAGCCCCCGTTGGTTGCTCGGTTATGGCTTATAACTATTTTAACTGCGATATGATTGAGGCTGCACATGGTCGTGCCCCCGCAGTAGCAACAGGCGTTAAAAGAGCAAACCCAAGTGAACATATAGTATTTACATACCAAGGTGATGGCGACTTAGCTTCTATTGGTATGGCCGAAACAGTTCACGCAGCAGCAAGAAACGAAAATATAACCATTATATTCATAAATAACGCAATTTACGGTATGACAGGCGGCCAAATGGCACCTACATCATTACCTGGTCAGGTTACTCAGACCTCTCCATACGGTCGTGATGTTAACCATTGCGGTTACCCAATTAGAGTTTGCGAGATGTTATCTGAACTTGAAGGTCCTGAGTATTTAGAGCGTGTTACCGTAAACAACGTTAAAAACGTAAACAAGGCCAAAAAGGCAATAAAGAAGGCATTCCAAAACCAAATTGACGGCAAGGGATTCTCTTTAATTGAGGTTGTGTCTACTTGTCCTACAAACTGGGGTATGACTCCTTCGAATGCATTAAAGTGGTTAGACGAAAATATGTTACCTTACTATCCACTTGGTGTTTATAAAGACAGAAGCGCAAAGGAGGAGCAAAAATGAGTACAAAACAATTTTTGTTTTCGGGCTTTGGCGGTCAGGGAATTTTGTTCTCGGGCAAGTTCTTAGCCTATAAAGGTCTTACCGAAGATAAACAAGTAAGCTGGCTTCCGTCTTACGGCCCCGAAATGCGTGGAGGTACAGCAAGCTGTAGCGTTATTGTAAGTGACGAGCCTGTAGGTTCTCCTATAGTATCTAACCCCGATATTTTGGTTGCTATGAATCTTCCGTCACTCGATAAATTTGAGCAAAGCGTAGTACCCGGCGGTATTATCTTTGCCGATTCTACACTTATAGAGCGTAAGGTAGAGCGTGATGACGTTACCGTTTACTACATTCCTGCAACCAAGCTTGCAAGTGATAACGGATATCCAACCCTTGCTAATATGATTATTTTAGGCAAGGTTTTAAAGGTTTTAGGCGAGTTTAATACCGACGATTTAACCGCAGCACTTAAAAAAGTTATCTCGGCAAAGCGCGCAGATATGCTAGATGTTAATCTAAAAGCATTAACACTTGGTGCCGACTACGAATAAGGAGATTTTATAATGGAAATTAAAATCACAAAAACTACTGCACCCAAAACAAAGCCAGACAGCAGTACATTAGGCTTTGGTAAATTTTTTACAGACCATATGTTTGTAATGCAGTATTCAAGAGAAAAAGGCTGGTATGATGCCGAGATTATTCCTTTTGGCAACTTATCTATTCACCCTGCATCTACTGTTTTGCATTACGGTTCTGAAATTTTTGAGGGTTTAAAGGCATATCGCCGCAAAGACGGTAAGGTTCAAATGTTCAGACCCATTGAGAATATCAGACGTATGAACGCATCGGCAGAGCGTTTGTGTCTTCCTCAAATTCCCGAAGATTTAGCAATGCAGGTTTTAACTGAATTTGTAAAATTCGAGCAAGACTGGACTCCTTCGGCAGAGGGAACATCGCTTTATCTTCGTCCATTTATGTTCGGTAACGATGAAACCTTAGGTGTTCACGCTGTACATAACGCAACATTTATGATAATCGCTTCTCCCGTAGGCTCTTATTATAAAGAGGGAATTAACCCCGTTAAAATTATGATAGAAGATCAAGATGTTCGCGCAGTACGCGGCGGTACAGGTTATGCCAAGTGCGGCGGTAACTATGCGGCATCTAACCGTGCGGGCGAGCGTGCAGAACAAAAAGGTTATTCGCAAGTTTTATGGCTTGACGGTGTAGAAAGAAAGTACATCGAAGAAGTTGGCGCTATGAACGTTATGTTCCTTATTGGTGATGAAATCGTAACTCCAGCCCTTACAGGCTCTATTTTACCGGGTATTACAAGAAAGTCTTGTATAGAGGTATTAAAATCTAAGGGCTATAATGTAAGCGAACGTTTACTTTCCATAGACGAACTTAGTACTGCTATGGAAAACGGCACACTTAAAGAGGCGTGGGGTTGCGGAACTGCTGCAGTTATTTCTCCTATTGGTCAGCTTTGCTACAAAGATAAAATCTATGCAGTTAATAACGGCCAAATAGGTGAAGTTACTCAAATGCTTTATGATACTTTAACAGGTATTCAGTGGGGCAAAATTGAAGACCAATTTGGTTGGATATTAGAGTTATAATTAAAAACAGTCGCGTACAACATACGCGACTGTTTTTTACAATAAATATTTTTTAATACTTGACAATTTATATATGGTGTGATAAAATAATTGAAAATATTTTTTAAATGCGTTGAAGGAATTATTTTTTAGAATCAAACCGTTTACAGAGAGCTGTCGGTTGGTGTAAGGCAGTATGGTGTTTTAAGAAAGTCTCGTTCCTGAGCAGAGTGGCTGAACTTAAAGTAAGCTGCTACGGCATGCTCCGTTACCAAGGCAAAAGGCTTGTTTGAGTCTTACTGAGTTGACCGTTTTTATACGGTAAACAGGGTGGTACCGCGATATTTCGTCCCTGAAATTAGAGTTTATCTAATTTCAGGGCTTTTTGTTTGAAAGGAGAAACCAATATGAAACAAATCAAAATAGCAGATGCAACTCTTTGCAGAGAAAACAATCATTTTAGCTTTAAGGAAAAAATTGAAATTGCAAGACAACTGGAAAACCTTAATGTTGATATTATCGAGTTTCCCGAAATTGCAATGCCGAGGGCTGATATTCTGCTAATAAAAACAGTTTCATCCTTTGTAAAAAGCAGTGTAATTTCGGTAGCAGCAACCACCAAAGCCGATAGTTTAGATAACGCTATTTTGGCTCTTGCCTCTGCAAAACTGGCACAGGTAAGAATTGAAATTCCGGTGTCAACAGTTGGTATGGAATACACTTGCCATAAAAAGCCCGACAAAATAATTGCTTTTATAGAAGAATCTGTTAAAAAGGCAAAAGAGTCGGTTGAACTTGTAGAGTTTTGCGCAGTTGATGCTACACGTGCCGAAGAAGATTTTTTAAATAAGGCCATTAATACTGCAATAGCAGCGGGTGCTACAAGTATTTCGGTGTGCGATAGCGCCGCAAATATGTTACCCGACGATTTTGCTGCATTTGCACAAAAAATTGCCAGAGATTGCCCCGTAGACGTTGGTGTTAAGTGTGATAATAAAAATGGTCTTGCCATAGCACAAGCTATTTTAGCGGTAAAGACCGGTGTTGATTTTGTTAAAACTGCGGTTGATTCAAACACTGTACCGCTAGAAACCTTTGCCGATATGATAAAAAATTGCGGTAACGATTACGGCTTTAGTACAAACATTAAAACTACCGAGCTCCACCGTATTGTTAAGCAGCTCCGCTGGGTTACTGGCAACGCACAAAACAATATAAATTCCACAATTAAATCTGCCGATGAAAGTGAAGTTTATCTTGATAAAAATGATGATATTTCTGCCGTGGCAGTTGCTGCTGCCAAACTCGGCTATGATTTATCTGAAGAAGATAAAGTAAAGGTTTACGATGAATTTTTGCGTGTTGCTGCTAAAAGACAGGTTGGCTATAAGGAGTTAGAGGCAATTATTGCAACAAGTGCACTTCAAGTTCCCGCAACCTACACATTAGTAAATTACATTATAAACACAGGCAATATTATATCGGCAAGCGCGCAAATTACCATTCAAAAGGGCGAAGAACAAATACAAGGTATTTGCATTGGCGACGGACCTATTGATGCGGCATTTTTAGCTGTGGAGCAAATTATAGGTCACCACTATGAGCTTGATGATTTTCAAATTCAGTCTGTTACCGAGGGTAAAGAGGCAATGGGTTCTGCCATTGTTAAACTTCGTTATAACGGCAAACTATATTCCGGTAACGGCATTTCTACCGATATTATCAGCGCAAGTATTCGCGCATATATTAACGCCGTAAACAAAATAGTTTACGAGGAGGCAAACTAGTATGAAATTATCGTTTTCAACAAAGGGTTGGCACAATAACTCTTTTGATGATTTTTGCGATATTGCGGTCGATTTAGGCTTTGGCGGTATTGAACTTCATAATGTAAATAACCGCCTTTTTACCGATAAAGATGGTGCGTTTCACGACTATACTGCTGCCGCTACTGCAAGAAGACTTTTTGAGAAAAATTTAAAAATTCCTTGCATAGATGTTCTTTGCGATATTGGCTCTGCCGATAAAACCGATATAGCGGCCGAAGAATTTTTAAAATGCGCAAATATTGCATCTAATCTTAAAATTCCCGCTATACGTGTAAAGGCCGAAAAATCTGATGACAAAGATGTAGCTTGCAAAAATGTTATTTCATTTATTGAAAAGGTATTACCAACCGCAACAGATAAAAACATTACAGTTTTAATAGAAACATCTGGCCTTTTTTGCAAAACAAAAGATCTTCGCGATGTTTTAGATAGCTTTGCTTGCGATAACCTTGCGGCACTTTGGAATATGTCGGCCGCTTACTTTGAGGGCGGGGAGAGTGCCGAAGAAATTATTAAAAACCTTGGCGCTTATGTTAAGCATGTTCATATTAACGATGCCATAAATACCGCTAACGGCGTAGAGTTTTGCCTTATAGGTGAGGGCGAATTGCCCATTTCCGATATGATGTTGGCACTTCGTTCGGTAAATTACGACGGCTTTGTATCGCTTGTTTGGGACCCTAATTGGTGCGAAGAATTAGACAATATGGAAATTATATTCTCGCAGTTTATAGGATTTATGAAGCAGTTTGGAGATACATCTAAAAACGAGCGCACATTTTACTATAATCAAGACCATACCGGTAAATTTGTATGGAAAAAGGATTTGCTTATAGATTTAACCTTCCCACAAGTACTCGATACCATGGTTGAATGTTTTCCGGACCAGTATGCGTTTAAGTATACAACATTGGATTACACCCGCACGTATTCTCAGTTTAGAGATGATGTTGACACCTTTGCACGTGCTTTAATTTCTATGGGTGTAAAGGCAGGTACACACGTAGCCGTTTGGGCATCAAACGTGCCACAATGGTATATTGCTTTTTGGGCTACTGTTAAAATTGGCGCAGTTTTGGTTACGGTTAATACCGCATACAAAATTCACGAAATAGAATATTTGCTAAAGCAGTCAGACACGCATACCCTTATTATGACCGAGGGCTCAAAGGATACCCACTACGGCAAAATTATAGCTGAGCTTTGCCCTGAACTTGAAAGTACAAAGGTAGGTGCACCATTGCACTCTCGTCGTTTGCCGTTCTTGCGCAACGTAATTACTGTTGGTTACACCCAAAAAGGTTGTATGACATGGGATGATGCTGTGTCTCGTGCAGACCAAGTACCGCTAAGCGAGGTACACCGCATGGCCGCCGCTGTTGATAAAGATGACGTTTGCAATATGCAGTACACATCCGGCACAACCGGCTTCCCAAAGGGCGTTATGCTTACACACTACAATGTTGTAAATAACGGTAAGTATATAGGGGACAGAATGGATCTATCTACTGCTGATAGAATGATGATACAAGTGCCTATGTTCCATTGCTTTGGCATGGTGCTTTCTATGACATCGTCTATGACACATGGTGCTACTATGTATCCAATTCCGTATTTCTCACCCAAACCTGCTCTTGCATGTGTTAATAATGAGCATATAACTGCCTTTAACGGTGTTCCTACAATGTTTATTGCTATGATGCAGCACGAAGATTTTGCAAAAACCGATTTTTCGTATATGCGTACCGGCATTATGGCGGGTTCTAACTGCCCGGCCGACCTTATGAAAAAGGCCACCGAGCCAGGTAATATGAATATGCGTCAAATTGTATCGGTTTACGGACAAACCGAGGCAAGTCCCGGCTGCACTATGAGCAGCTTTGACGATTCTTTGGAGGTTCGCACCGAAACAGTAGGTAGTGCCTTTGCAAATGTAGAGTGTAAAATTGTAGACCCCGAAACAGGCAAAGACTGCCCTGATGGCGTGAACGGAGAATTTGTAGCACGCGGTTATAATATTATGAAGGGTTATTATAAAATGCCAAATGCTACCGCTGCCGCAATAGATAAAGACGGATGGCTACACACAGGTGATCTTGCTTGCAGAACACCGGAAGGTAATTATAATATTACAGGCAGACTTAAAGATATGATTATCCGCGGCGGTGAAAATATTTACCCCAAAGAAATTGAAGAGTTTATTTATACTTGCGACAAGGTTAAGGACGTTCAGGTTATAGGTGTACCCGACAAACGTTATGGCGAAGAAATTATGGCTTGTATAATCTTAAAAGACGGCGAGAGTATGACTGAGGACGAAATGAAACAGTATGTTGCCGACCATATGGCTCGCCATAAGGTGCCGCGTTATATAGATTTTGTAAAGGCTTTCCCGATGAATGCCGCAGGGAAAATTTTAAAATACAAAATGCGCGAGGATGCAGTTAAAAAGCTTGGCCTCGATGCTGATGGCGGCGCGGAGAATAAATAATGAAAATATCTAGTCTTCCAATAATAGATGCGCATTGTCACATTTATCCCGAAAAAATTGCCGAAAAGGCGGTTGCCGCGACCGATAATTTTTATAATATGACATCGCATTTTAACGGCACTAAAGATGCCCTTATAAAGCAAGGCGAAAAGTGTGGGGTTGTTCATTATATTGTACAGTCGGTTGCCACAACGCAGAAGCAGGTAGAGAGTATTAACCGCTTTATTGCTAATGAGGTTGCAAACTCTAACGGACTTTTTACCGGTCTTGGCACATTGCACCCCGATAGTACCGATATTGAGGGTGATATACTTTTAGCCATAAATTTAGGCCTAAAGGGTATAAAATTACACCCCGATATTCAGCGTTTTGCGCTAGATGATGAAAAGTGCCTTAAAATGTACGAGGTTTGTGAGCGAGAGCATTTACCAATTTTAATACACACAGGCGACTACAGATACGATTTTTCTAATCCAAATAGGCTAATTCCTGTTTTAAAGGCTTATAAAAATCTTACTGTAATAGGAGCTCACCTTGGCGGTTGGTCAATTTGGGACAATGCCAGCAAAGAATTATATAAATTTGATAATTTTTATGTTGACTGTTCATCTAGTTTTCAGTTTTTAAAACCTAAAACGGCAAAAGAAATTATTTACCGTTACACACCCGAAAAAGTGCTTTTTGGTACCGACTTTCCACTTGGCGATACCCGTTATGAGCTTGATTATTTGTTAGGTCTTAACTTAAATGTAGATGAATACAAACTAATACTTGCCGACAATGCAAAAAAAGTATTTAATATTAAATAAAAACAAACCAGATTTTTAAAAATCTGGGTTGTTTTTATTAATCATTTGTTAAATTTCCGTCACCGCTAATGGGTATTGCCTCACCTAAAAATGTGGGCTTTGGTTTTATAATGCAAGTAGCAAAATCTTTAAATCTTGCCAGTATTTCTCTTGCATCTCGTATTGACTGACCTGCATATGTGTTTAAGTCTGCCGATACACCATAGGCCTCTATACCAAGTTTGTCGGCAATATACAAAGCGCGGTATAAATGGTATTCTTGGGTTACAATAATTGCTTTTTTTGCCTTAAATATCTCTTTGGCACGGTATACCGTTTCATAAGTAGAAAATCCGGCATGGTCCATAAAGATATTTTCACTTTCAATACCGCTGTTTAAGGCGTACTGCTTCATAGCACCAACTTCGTTATAGTCCTTTTGACCGTGGTCACCACTCATTAAAAGCTTGGGAGCGGCACCTTTTTCGTATAATTCAATGCCGGTCATTACTCTGTCCCGTAGCATATGGCTTAAGCTTCCGTCGGCTTTTACTTGGCAACCAAGCACAATAATACAATCAATATCTTTAAGCTCTGCGGCGCTCTCTACCGTAATAATACGGTCTTTACCAACAGATTTAACTCGGCCATTAACTATAAACAGTGTTGCTATACCTATAAGGCTTAAACAAAGCAATATGGTAAGAATTTTTTTAAATATCTTTTTTGTTAGCATACTTAGTTTGCTTTGTGATTATATAGTTATAAAACTATCTTTGAACACGGCCTGAGCCGTCACCACCAGCTAATGCTTTAACTTCATCAACAGTAACTAGGTTGTAGTCACCCTCAATAGAGTGCTTAAGGCAAGATGCTGCAGTAGCAAATTCAATGGCATCCTTAGACGAATAACCGTTAACTAAAGCGTAAATTAAACCGCCACCAAAGCTATCACCACCGCCTACACGGTCTACAATGTGAACATCATAAGACTTGGCAAAGTTGAACTCCTTGCCGTCATAAAGCATTGCCGACCACTTGTTATCGTTAGCAGAAATAGATGTTCTAAGTGTAATAGCGACCTTTTTGCAGCCAAAACGCTTAACAATTTCGCTTGCAACTTCTTTGTAGCCCTCGGCATTTAACTTACCGCCTGTAATGTCGGTGTTGGATGAAACAATACCGAATACGTCAGATGCATCTTCTTCGTTAGCAATGCAAACGTCAACATACTTAATAAGCTCACTCATAACCTCTTTAGCCTTTTCTTTAGACCAAAGTTTTTTACGGTAATTTAGGTCGCAAGAAATGGTAGCGCCTGCTTTTTTAGCAGCAATGCAAGCTTCTTTGCAAAGCTCGGTTGCGTCGTCACCCAAAGCGGGAGTAATACCTGTAAAGTGGAACCAGTCGGCACCCTCAAAAATTTCATCCCAATTAAAGTCACCACTTTTTGCAGTTGCAATAGAAGAATGTGCGCGGTCGTAAACCACCTTAGAAGGACGCTGAGAAGCACCCTTTTCTACAAAGTAAACACCGATTCTCTCACCACCACGAGCAATTTTTGTGGTGTCTACACCATAATAGCGTAAAGAATTAATAGCAGCCTGACCAATGGGGTTGTCGGGAAGCTTTGTTACATAAACAGAGTCTACACCGTAGTTTGCAAGTGATACCGAAACATTAGCCTCACCGCCGCCAAAGGTTGCTTGGAATTTTTTCTCTTGGAAGAATTTTAAATAGCCCTCTGGAGCTAAACGTAGCATAATTTCGCCAAATGTTACAACTTTCATTATTTATTACTCCTTTATTTTTTAATAGGTGAATTTTATTTTCTTAATAGGTGAATGCCGAATCCGCCAAATTCACCCTTAAAGTATATTGCTTTTGCGCCTTTTTCGTCTGATACAAGGCTATCTTTTTCAAACTCAAAGCCTTGCGACTCAAAATAGCGTACTGCACGCTCTACATTAGATACACCAAGTGCTATGTGACCGTTTGTACCTCTGCCCATTGCACGCATAATTTCAAACTGACTGCCAACAAATACAGAACTGTTGCCGGATTTTGCAACAGCGCCTGTAAGCTGTGCAATACTATTTGCGGTTGTCTCGCAGGTGTCGTTATCGGCAGAGTTTATACCAATATGGCAAAGAGAAATGTTAAGCATATTTAGTACTGCTTCTTTAGCTAAAGCAGTAATGGCATCCCAATCCTCATTATCAATGAGCTTCTCAGGCACCATCCAGCTGCCGCCGCAAGCAATGATTTTGTCAAATGCTAAATAATCTTTAAGATTATCGGGTCCAATGCCGCCTGTTGGGATAAATCTCATTTTAGGGAATGGACCTGCTAACGATTTTATTACCTTTAAGCCGCCCATTGCTTCGGCCGGGAAGAACTTAACAGCTTCTAAGCCCATTTTTGTAGCAATACTAACTTCACTTGGGTTTGTACAACCTGGAGTTATGGGAATGTTGTTATCTACACAGTACTGTACAACTTCTTTATCAAAACCGGGGGATATAATGTATTTTGCGCCGGCATTAACTGCCTGCTTTACTTGGTCTATTGTAATAACCGTACCGGCACCAACTAAAACCTCTGGTACTTCTTTTGCTATGGCAGCAATGGCTTTGTCGGCACCTGCTGCGCGGAATGTAACCTCGGCAACGGGAATGCCGCCTTTTACTAGTGCCTTAGCTAAGGGTACGGCTTTGTTGGGGTCGTTTAGTTTAATTACGGGTACTAAGCCTACTAATTTTAATTGTTCAATTACCGGATGCATAAATTTTCCTCCTGCAAAAATTTCCTAATATATATTATATAGTTTAAACAATAATAAGTCAATAATAAAAGGCCGTATTATCTACCAAAAGCAGATAATACAACCTTTTATTTTAATGAGTTTTATTCTTTATCTATTATTGCGATACTAAGTTCATCAAGCTGCTTTGTATCCACCGGAGCCGGAGCACCGCTCATAAGTTCAGACGAGTTAGCAACCTTGGGGAATGCAATAACATCTCTAATGCTTTCACTTCCTGCCATTAGCATAACAAGTCTATCGAAGCCTATGCCCATACCACCATGTGGTGGTGCGCCGTATTTGAATGCGCTTGTTAAGAAGCCAAATTTGGTCTCGGCCTCTTCATCACTTAAACCTAAAGCTGCAAACATACGCTGTTGCAGTGCGGGGTCGGTTATACGAATAGAACCGCTAGAAAGTTCAACACCGTTTAAAACTAGGTCGTAAGCTTTAGCAAATACTTTTTCGGGGTCGGAATCTAAATACTGAATACATTCGTCCAAAGGCGATGTAAATGGGTGGTGCATAGCTACATAAGAATTACTTTCTTCATCGTACTCAAAGAATGGGAACTCGGTAATCCATAAGAAGTTAAAGGTATTTGGAATAATATCGAGCTTTTTAGCAACCTCTAGTCTTAATGCGCCAAGTACTGGTAATGTAACACGCTTTTTGTCGGCAATAATTAAAACTACGTCACCCTTTACGGCATCAGTGCGCTCTAATATAGCATTTAGAGTATCTTCAGATATAAACTTTGCAAACGAGCAGTTAGGTATATCTTCAAAATAGCGGATATATGCCATACCCTTAGCGCCAATACCCTTTGCATGCTCGGTGAGTTTATCAATTTCTTTACGGGTTAAAACACCTGCTGCATTTTTAGCGGTAATAGCTCTTACAGTGCCGCCGTTTTTAACACAGTCAGAGAATACCGAGAAACCGCAGTCGCCTACGATATCGGAAATATCCTTAATCTTCATATCAAAGCGGGTATCGGGCTTGTCGGAGCCGTAGTTTTCCATTGCCTCGGTATAAGTAAGACGCGGTAGGGGAGTGGGAATATCTACACCCAAAACATCTTTAAATACGCGCTTTACGTAGCCTTCACCTATTGTTAGAACATCTTCCATTTCTACAAAAGACATCTCTAAATCTATTTGTGTAAATTCAGGCTGACGGTCAGCACGTAAATCTTCGTCACGGTAGCAACGTGCAATTTGCATGTAGCGGTCAAAGCCCGAAAGCATAAGCAACTGCTTATAAAGCTGAGGCGATTGCGGAAGAGCAAAGAAACTGCCTGAGTGTACACGAGAGGGTACAAGATAATCTCTTGCGCCTTCGGGTGTGGATTTTATAAGGGTGGGAGTTTCTATTTCTATAAAGCCGTTTTCGTCAAAATAATCTCTTGTTACCTTTGCAACCTTGTGGCGTAACATAATGTTGTTTTGTAAAGACGGACGGCGCAAATCTAAATAGCGGTATTTTAGCCTTAACTCTTCTTTAGCGTTAGAATTATCTATAATTTCAAAAGGTGTAGTTTCTGCAGCGCCTAAAACATTTAATTCGGTAACGAAAATTTCAACATTACCTGTAGGAATGTCTTTGTTAACCGATGAGCGCATTCTAACAGTACCTTTTGCTATTAAAACATATTCACTTCTAACAGCTGATGCTTTACCAAAAACTGTACGGTCTGAGCTATCATCAAAAGCTAACTGCACAATACCGGTGCGGTCTCTTAAATCTATAAATATAAGTTGACCTAAATCTCTTTGGCGTTGTACCCAACCGCAAACTATTACTTCCGATTCACAGTCGGTATCTCTTAAACTGCCACAGTAGTGGGTACGCTTTAGGCCGTTCATTCTCTCTATTTCCATATTAGTTCTCCTTATTAACCTGATTATATAGGTTTTCGGTTGCTTGCTTTATATTTTGTTCGTAAACTGTTTTTACAAGACCGTCTGGCAAAGAAATTTCAATTTGCTCGCCCGACTCCATGTTTTTAAGGTTTGCTTTTTTGGTTTCTAGTTCGCTATCACCCAAAACAAGTGTAAACTTAGCACCTATTTTGTTAGCATAGCGCATTTGCGCCTTAAGACCGCGCTCGGTAGTATCCATAAGTGCTATAAAGCCTTCGTCACGCAAATCAGAACAAAGCTTGGTTGCGTAAAGAGCGGCATCATTACCCATAGGAGCAATGTAAACGTCGCATGGTTTATCTTCAGGAATAGGGGCGTTTTGTGCTTCCATAACCATAAGTAAACGCTCAATACCCATACCAAAACCTAAGGATGCAATTTCGGGTCCGCCCATTTGAGATACAAGACCGTCGTATCGACCGCCGCCACAAACAGTTGCTTGGGCACCAATATCGCCCGAGATAAACTCGAATACAGTTTTTGTGTAGTAATCAAGACCTCTTACGATTTTTGGATTTACGGTATACTCAATATTAGCGGCGCTAAGATGTGCCTTAACACCCTCAAAATGCTCTTTGCATTCGTCACACAAATAATCTAACATAACAGGGGCATCTTTTGCAATTTCAGAGCAGATAGGTGATTTGCAGTCGAGTATGCGCATGGGGTTTCTGTCTAATCTGTCTAAACATGTGTTGCAAAGCTTTTCAGAATTTTTATTAAAATAATCCTTTAAAGCCTTATGATATTCTTTTCTGCACTCCGGGCAACCAATAGAGTTAATTTCAAGGGAAAGTTTATTTATACCCAAAGTGTTAAGTAAGCGGTGAGCAAGTGAGATTACTTCGCAGTCGGCAGCCGGAGCCTTAGCGCCAAGACATTCTACACCAAACTGGTGGAATTCTCTTAGTCTGCCTGCTTGGGGCTTTTCGTAGCGATAGCAAGCACCTATATAGCAAGCCTTAACTGGTAATGTGTCTTGCACACAACCATGCTCTATCATAGAGCGCACAACACCCGCAGTAAATTCAGGGCGAAGTGTTATTGAACGTTCACCTTTATCTAAAAAGGTATACATTTCTTTTTGAACAACGTCGGTGGTATCGCCAACGCTTCTTACAAAAACTTCGGTATGTTCAAAAACAGGCACGCGCACCTCTTTAAAACCGTAAAGAGCAGCGGTATTAAGCATAGTTTTTTCTACATACTGCCATTTAAGGCTATCAGAGCCTAAAACATCACAGGTGCCACGGGGGGCTTTATTAATTTCTGCCATAAGTACCTCCAAAAAAATAGGGGATAAAACGTCTAAAAGCAACTCTCGTGTGAGAGTTGCTTAAAATTTACTAATAAATTAGTGTGGGCGAACAATATCGCGCCAGTCTAAATCACCGCGCTCAAGACCGTGTATTAGCATTTCTGCGGTGGCAATATTCGTTGCAACGGGAATGTTGTGAACATCGCAAAGTCTAAGCAACACTTTTTCGTCGGGTTCATCAGATTTAGGATTAAGTGGGTCACGGAACATAAGTAAAAGGTCAATTTCATCGCAACCGATTCTAGATGCTATTTGCTGAGAACCACCTTGTGAGCCACCTAAAAAGCTTATTATGTTAAGACCTGTGGCTTCAGATACTAGTTTGCCGGTAGCACCCGTGGCGAGTATGTTGTGTCGGCTTAAAATTCCGCAGTATGCAATACAAAACTGCACCATAAGTTCTTTTTTTGCGTCGTGTGCTATTAAAGCAATTGTCATAACATAATCTCCTTTTTTTATTTTGCTGGTTAGATTTTTTTGAGTTTTTTAAGCGGTATATTTTCTCCACAAAGGCGTTTTGCAATTCTTGTGTACGCCTTGTAGGTTTTAGATGAAGTTTTTAATTTTTGCTTTAAAGATAGATGAGGCATATTTTCATCGAACGGGACAATTCCAAGCAGTCTTGTTTGCGATGAATCTATAATTTCATCTATATTGGCATTTTTGCCGTTTTTTATGTTTTTTAAACTAAATTTATTTATTACAATGCGTCTGTTTTCTGAAAACTGGCTGATTTTATTAGCCATAAACGACGCATCTCTAATACTTATTGGGTCGGGTGTGCAAATGGTTATAAAAACTGTATCGTTCGGCAGATTTTTATAATTTGCAAGATCAATACCGGCCGGAAAGTCTAACACTATATAATCGTATAAATCTTTAGTATTGCTAATAAACTGGCTGAATTTTTCTGAATCTATGTTTTCTTCATAAGAAGCGGCCAGTAAATTAAGCCCTTTTACACATTCTACATTTAAAACTGCATCTTCAAGCTCGGTACCATTTAGCACATCGGCAATATCGAAAACAAGCTTGTCTGACACTGAAAGCATTAGGTCTAAACAACGAAGACCTGAGTCCATATCTATTAGCAATACGTTTGAATTAGTATGTGCTAAACTTATGGAAACACCCACCGAGAAGGTAGATTTTCCAACTCCGCCCTTGCCAGATGTTACGGCAAAAATCTTTCCCATTACAGTTTCCTTTAGTCTTTAAAATTTATCGCAATATAGTTTAACATAAACACATAGTATTTGTCAATTAAAAACGCGCTAAAAAAGGTCGAAAAACACCCCCAAATGTCTACTCTAAAACAGTGTAGGGAGCATCTAAATCAGGCTCGGTTGGAGCCGAGAAAAAGTATGCATCAAATACAGAGCGTACTATAGCTGTTGTAGCCGCGCTGGAGGCACCGTGTTCTATAATTACCGAAACTGCAATTTCGGGGTTTTCGTATGGGGCAAAGGCTATAAATACGCTATGGTCGGCACCGGTGGTTTGTGCTGTACCCGTTTTACCGCCAACCTTTATAGGATAATTTTTGAATGCGGCACTACCTGTACCGTCTACTGTAACCGATAACATACCTGCCTTTACGGTATTAAGGGTGTGGTCGCTAATATCTATCTTAACAACCTCGGTACCGTTATTTTTGTAATCTACGGTGTTTTGGTCGTACGATACTATTTTGTCAATAAGGGTGGTTTTGTACCTTGTGCCGCCGTTTGCTATGGTAGCGGTATAGTTGGCAAGCTGAATAGGAGTAAAGGCATCCATCTGTCCGATTGATACACGCAAGGTGTCGCCGCCTATCCAGTTTCCGTCTTCGTCGGGGCCAGCCAAAATACCTTCGCTGTCACCCACCTCAACACCGGTTTTTGAGCCAAAGCCAAAGTCGGATAAATATTTATTAAGAGCATTTATGCCAAGACGGCGTCCTGTTTCGAAGAAATAGAAGTTGCACGAGCGCGAAATTGCTTCAATCAAACCAATATTACCATGATAATGCATGCAAGAGGGTTGATAATCGGCATAAAAAGTGTAGCGCTGAGTACATCTTATATATTCATCGCTTGTTATTTTGTTGGTTTCAAGTGCCGCAATTGCAACGGCAGGCTTTATAGATGAGCCTAGGGGATAAATTCCGTTAAATGCGCGGTTTATAAGTGGGTTATGAGGGGTTTGCTCTATAACCTTGTAATTATTGTAATAATCGTTTATGTCGTAAGACGGATATGTTGCAGCAAGCATTACACCGCCGTTTTTAATATCTATACCTACTATGGCTGCGCCCGTTGCGGTACCGTGTAGGTCACGTAATTTTGTAACCTCGGTTTTTAGGGCGTCTTGTGCGGCAAGCTGTAACGATTTATCCATAGTGAGCATAACGGTTTTACCCGCTATGGGCTCGGTGGTAACCTCGTAAGAAAGTATGTTACCCTTAGCGTCAATTTTATAGGTTATTACACCGTCGGTTCCGTGTAAATATTCTTCGGCAGATTTTTCAATACCGCTGGTTCCAACCTTGTCGTTATACGAATAACCTTTGTCTTTGTAATTTTCCCAGTTTTGAATAGGCCCTACAGTGCCTATTATGTGTGGTGCAAAGGTTGAATCGGCATACTGCCTAAACTGTGCTACATCTACGCTAACACCATTAAGCAAAAATCCCGACTCTTTAACGATTAACATAAGCTCAGATGAAATATCTTCGGCAAACGTAAAGGGATTTGCTATGGAAAAATCAGATATATCCATAGAATAGCGAACACCCATTATTTTGCGTTGATTAATTGGGTCTAAGCCTTCTAGTGAATATTTTTTTACAAGCTGAGTAAAGCAGTCATTAGCGGTGGCGTAGTGAGCAAGACCAAGTTTAGATTTTAGTTGTTTTACTTGAGCTTCGTTTTCGGTAAAATCGAACGGAGCTGTAGTGTTTATAGGTAATTGGTCTGTCCACACTTGAGAATGTTCTTCTAATAGCGGGAAAAGGGAAGCAAGGGTAGAATTTATTTTATCCTTTTTTAGATATGCATAGTTAAAGTTTATGTTGTAGCCCTCTCGGTTGTAGGCAATTTGTCTGCCATAGCGGTCTAAAATTTCACCGCGTGAGGCTTTAATTATAGAGGTTCTAACCGATATGCCGTTTAATTGATTAAGGTAGGTGTTAGCATCAACAATTTGAATGTCTACCATACGGAATGTAAAAATAACCATTACTAAAATTAAAATAAAAGACAGTACTTTAAGTCTGTTCTTTGTATGGTCGGGTTGCCTTTTTCTCACCTTAATCACCTCCTAAAACGGCAAATTATTAATTATTTTACGGTTAAGTGTTTTTTAATAAATTTAAATAAAAAGTACATACCAACAAATATAATTAACGAATATATTAACGATGGCAATGCGAACCCTGTAAGATATTTTAAACCTTGGTCCGATGCCTTAAATACATAAAAGAATAGCCATTTTGCTATAAAAAATATTCCCATAAATACGGCACCTAGCGTTAATGCAGCACCAAAGTTATTGTTAAAATAATGCGTGGCAATATTGCCTGCAATAAAGCCTAAAATTGTAAGCAAAAGAGCATAAAAACAGGTAGTGCCGTCTGTTACGGCATCCATTAAAATGCCGCTTATAAGCCCCAGGTAAAGTCCGTGTGATTCGCCAAAGAAAAAACTGCACACAAAAACTAAAATAACCAGTAGCGGCGGAAAAGCATTACCTATTTTTAAAATGTCGCTAACATTATATTGTAGTAGAAAAAATACGAATATAAAAAAGGCCTCAAATAAAACCAAAAAGGGTGTTTTAAGCTTGCTATTCATTTGCGTTACCTGCCGACTCTGCAAGCTGGGATTTACCCGCAAAATATGTTATTACCATAAGTTCATTTAAATTTTCGAGGTCTGCTGCAGGGTCAACAACCGCATAAAGTGAGCTTGAATATTTTTCTTGGTCTATTTCGGTTACGGTGCCTATTAAAAGTCCCTCAGGGAAAACACCGCCACCAGATGTTACAATATAATCGCCAAGGGTCACGGTACACGAACGCGGAAGATTATAAAGACGGGTTTTATATTCTTTGGTTAAATCTAAATTGCCCGACACTATTCCAACATCGTGTGTTCTACGGTCAAATGCTGCAACATTAATGTCGGCACTCAGCACTGTAGAAACCTTTGCATAGTTTAGGCCTACCTGCGATATGTAGCCAACAAGACCTTCATGTGTTATTACGGGGTCGTATGCTTTTACACCGTTTAATGTGCCTTTATTTATAGTAAACGAATAACCACTATCGGAAAAATCGCGAGAAATTACCATTGCGGGTTCAAACTGAAAATCGCTATGGATTTCTTTAATTTCTAAATAGTTTTCGTAAAATTTATTTTCTTCAATGGCTTCGGTATAATCAAGAAGTTTAGAGGTAAGGTCGTTTACTTGTTGCTTTAATTGTTCGTTTTCTTCTATAATCTGTGTGTTTTCGCCAAAGCGATCAGAAATAGAGCCAAAGAAATTAGACACGTGTGCCGCAACCTTTTGGAACGGAGCTGCAATAGAGCCTAATATATTTGACTGAACCGATACCGCCGAGCCAATGATTTTAGCGCCGACAGACAGAACAACTATGCTTATAACTATAATAATTAGTAGTTTAAACTGCTTGCTGCGAAGGAAAAAACGCAAGTTAAATCCCTCCTTAAAAATTTTTAAAAATTATCTATATCTTCTTGCGCGACGGTAAACGTAGCTATCAAATGTGGGGTTGGTCTCCAGAGCCTTTGCAATGCCTAAAACAACACAGTCTATGGGGTTTTCGGCAATTCTTACGGGCATACCGGTTTCTTCAGCTATAAGTTCGCAAAGTCCTCTAAGCTGTGCACCGCCACCGGTTAGAGTAATACCCTTGTCCATAATATCTGCCGAAAGTTCGGGCGGAGTTTTTTCTAAAGTTGAACGAATTGCATCTATAATTTGCGATATAGTATCACTCATAGCCTCTCGCACTTCGGCTGAAGATATAGTTACGGTTTTGGGCAGACCATCTATAAGATTACGACCCTTAACCTCTATAGAGGTTTCATCATCATACTCTATAGCCGAGCCTATTGTTATTTTAATTTGTTCGGCAGTGCGCTCACCTATAAGAAGATTATGCTTTTTACGTATATAAGCAATTATAGATTCGTCTAAGTCATCACCCGCTACACGAACCGACTGAGCAGTAACAATGTCGCCAAGAGATATAACTGCAACCTCGCTTGTGCCGCCGCCAATATCTACTATCATATTACCGGTAGCATCGGCAACGGTAAGACCGGCACCTATTGCGGCTGCCATCGGCTCTTCTATTAAGTCAACCTCGGTAGCGCCTGCTTGCTTTGCGGCATCGTAAACCGCGCGCGATTCAACCTCGGTAACGCCTGCAGGAATACAAATAATTATTCTAGCACGCGATACTAACGAGCCGCGAAGTGCCTGACGGATAAATCTTTTAAGCATTGCGGCGGTAACGTCAAAGTCGGCAATAACGCCGTTTTTTAGCGGACGCACAGCTACTATAGAACCGGGTGTACGACCAATCATCTCTTTTGCTTGTCTGCCAACTGCACGCACAGCGTCGTTTCTTACGTCGTATGCAACTACTGACGGCTCGCGCATAATTATTCCTTTACCCTTTATGCACATTAGGGTGTTTGCAGTACCAAGGTCAATACCAATATCACGTGTAAACATTATAAACTCCTTTTATTTTAGGTATATCTATTATATCCATTATTTCTTTAAAAATCTTTCGGGTACGTAAAAGTTAAGGGCGTTATGGATGTTTGTAACGGTAAATTCGCCCGTGCTTTGTGCCATTTCACCATCTAAGGTCCACGCTAGATTTTTAGGGGCATTAACTGTAATAGAACTTGTGTGGAAAAAATCTATAAGCTCGCAATTAAAATTACGAGATAAAATTGCCGAAATTATTGTTTGAAGCTGAGAGGCGTTTTTAGGGTGCTTTATTAAAAACACCTCAAAAAGTCCGTCGTTTAAGGCTACAGATGCTTTATCAAACTTAACAATTCCGCCTACCGACATAGAATTTGAAATTGCACCGAAAAGGTAATCGCCTTTTGCGTTTTTTTCTTTGCAACTAAACTCAATGTGTATAGGTTTTATGTTGCTTAGGCTTTTTATGCCTTCAATTATATATGCCGCTTGACCTAACACATTTTTAAAGTCTTGCGGAGCAGAGTAGGATGCATCGGTAAAGGCGCCAAAAGATGCAGTGTAGGCAAAATATTTGCCATCAAAATTGCCAATATCTAGCGGCACTAAATTGTTTAAAGCAATATCTTTAGCGGCATTAACAATATTTTTTGAAATTCTAAGGCCTTGTGACCATTCGTTTAGTGTGCCGCAGGCTATATAACCTAAATTTACCTTAGCACCGCTTAGCATAATACCGTTAATTACTTCGTTTAAGGTGCCGTCACCGCCGCAGCAAACTATGTCGGAATATTTTTTTGCTGTGTTTAAAACAATCTGCTCGGCATCGCCTTTACATTTTGTAGGGTAAACGCAAATGTTATAGCCGGCTGCAGAAAAAATATTTATAACACTAAGTAGGTGCTGTTTTATAGTCATTTTGCCTGCACATGGATTTACAACAAGCAACATGTCTTTTTTGGTTATTAACATTTAATCACTTTCCAAAAAATAGAAATAATATTACATTTAAATTATATATAGTTTTTGTTTAGTTTTCAATAAATTTTCACATAAAAAATAAAAATTAACAAATACTTTAAATTATTTTAAATCTTCGGTAATGGGCATGGTTGCCGTGGCATTAAGCGATTCATCGGCAATATTGCCGTTTAAATATTCGTAATAACCTTGTACACCCACCATTGCGGCATTATCACCACAGTATTTAAGTTCAGGGTAATAAAGCGAAAATCCTTGATTTTGACACATTTCGTGCATTTGTTTGCGAAGTAAACTATTTGCCGATACTCCGCCTGCTATAGCAATGGTGTTAATGCCTAAGTTTTTAGCCGCATTAAGAGTGTTGTCACATAAAATATCGCAAACACGCTGTCTTAATGTGGCGCAAAGTACGGGAACATCAATCTCTAAACCTTTTTGAGTATTATTGTGAATAAGGTTTACAACTGCGGTTTTCAGTCCCGAAAAACTAAAGTCGTACTCACAACCCGAAACTGAGGGTATGGGTAGGGGGTATTTTGTAAAATCGGGATTAGTTGCTATTTTATCTAAATTAACACCGCCTGGATAATCTAACCCCATAGCTCTTGCACATTTATCAAAACATTCGCCCGCGGCATCATCGTGGGTGCGACCTATAATCTCAAAGTCGGTATAATCGTGAACATGTGCTATTACGCTATTGCCACCCGACACTAAAAGACATAAAAAAGGCGGCTTTAAATCTAAATGAGATATGTAGTTTGCTGCTATGTGAGAACGCAGGTGATGAACAGGGATTAGCGGTTTTTTGAGCGATAAAGCAAGACCCTTTGCAAAATTTACGCCAACAAGTAAAGCGCCAATAAGACCCGGCGCATATGTAACTGCAATGGCATCAATATCTTTATAAGTAATGCCTGCATCTGAAACCGCCTTATTGCAAACTGGTAAAATTGCCTCAGCGTGCATTCTCGATGCAATTTCGGGCACTACGCCGCCAAAAATTTTATGACGCTCTATTTGAGTTGCCACAACGTTTGATAGTATTTGCCTTTCGTTAGTAATGGCAACACTCGTTTCGTCACAAGATGTTTCAATTGAGAGAATTATCATTAAAAATCAAACCTTTTTGTCATTAAAATAGCGTCTTCTTGAGGTGATGTATAAAAGTTCCGACGTTTTCCTTGTATCTTAAATCCAAAACTTTTATAAAGCCCAATGGCTCGCTCGTTAGACTCTCTAACCTCTAAGGTTATAAAGCTTAAATTATTCTGATTTGCATATTCAATAAGCCTGTTTACTAATTTTTTGCCAATCCCTAAATTTCTAAAGGGCTCTAATACGGCGATATTGGTTATATAACCTTCATCAAGCACGACTTGAACTCCACAGTAGCCAACAACCTGTCTATCGGTGACCGCAACCGCAAAATATGTGGAGTTGTTATAAGAGTCTAATATTGCCTCTTTAGACCACGGACTGCTAAAACAAGCGGCCTCTATTTTAGCAACGTCTTCGGCTAAGTCTTCGGTAAAATCTAATAAACTAACTTCCATTATAAATACCTTTCGCAAAAATCGTCTATTGCAGATTTTATTTTCAAAAAGCATTCGTTATAAGTCTTAATATCGTAACCGTATGGGTCGGGAATACCTCCACCTAATACTAAAACCTTGCTTTTTTCTTGCAGAAGATTATCGATCATTTCCTTGTGCGTTTTGGACATACAAAGAACATAGTCTGCATTATCTAACATTTGTTTGGTTAGGGGAGCAGATATATGCTTACTTATGTCTATATTATGTTCTTTACATACCTGATTTGCATTTTCTGATACCGGGCTGCCGTCGGCAAAAATACCAGCACTTAATACATTAATATTTTCTAGGTTTTTGTGTTTTAGGTAACCTTCGGCCATAGGGCTGCGGCAAGTGTTACCCGTGCAAACAAATAAAACAGTTTTCATAAGTTAGTTTTTAGCCTCAAACCAGGTTTTGCCTACTCCTACATCGGCAGTTAAAGCAACCTTCATTTTGCAGGCGTTTTCCATTTCTTCACGTAAAATAGTACAGGCTTTGTCTGCGCACGACTCATGTGCTTCTACCATAAGTTCGTCGTGTACTTGTAAAATGAGTTTGGCATCGAGCTTTTCGGCCTTTAAGCGCAAATAAACCTTAACCATAGCAATTTTTATAATGTCGGCCGCGGTACCCTGAATAGGCATATTACGCGCAACCCTTTCACCAAAGGCCCTTAACATTCCGTTTGATGATGATAATTCGGGTAAAAACCTACGTCTACCAAAAAGTGTGGTAACAAATCCTTGTTGTTTAGCAGAATCTATTACCGATTTCATATAGTTATCAACCTGCTTGTAAGTGTTAAGATAACCCTTAATAAAACTGTCAGCCTCGGCCCTTGTAACGCCAATATCTTTAGCAAGAGAAAAAGCACCAATACCGTATACTATACCAAAGTTTACTGCCTTTGCACGACTTCTCATTAACGGTGTTACCATATTTTCAGGCAAATTAAACACCTTTGCGGCGGTAAGAGTGTGAATGTCGACACCATTATTAAATGCATCTATCATAGTGGTGTCGTTAGCAATGTCGGCAAGCACTCTAAGTTCAATTTGCGAATAGTCGGCATCACACAAAACGTAACCCTCTTTTGCCAAAAAGAATTTGCGCATTACCTTGCCTTCTGCTTGCCTTACGGGAATATTTTGCAAATTGGGCTCGGTTGAACTTATTCTGCCTGTGCGGGTTTCGGTTTGGTTGAATGTAGAGTGAATTCTGCCGTCAATAGACACTGTATTTATAAGACCGTCACAGTAAGTAGACTTGAGCTTTGCAAGGTGACGGTATTCTAGCAGTAACGACACTGCCGGGTGAGCGTCTTTTAAAGATTCTAAAACCTCGGCATTGGTTGAATAACCGCTTTTGGTCTTCTTTTTTGTTGGAAGACCTAATTTTTCAAACAGCGCAACACCAAGCTGTTTTGGAGAATTAAGGTTAAATTCGTAACCGATTAAAGAATAAATTTCGCTCTGAATGGTTGTAATTCGTTGTTCTAATTCATCACCATATGCCTTTAAACCGTTGGCGTCTATTAAAAACCCCTCGGTTTCCATACTGGCTAGTACTTCTGATAACGGAAGCTCAATATCGTAAAATAAACTGTAAAGCTCGTTTTCATCTAAAAGCTTTTTTAACGGGTTTGTAAGATTAAAGCATAAAGCGGCATCTTTAATGGTTTGATTATCACAGTCGTTAATACAAAGTGCCGGAGCAGAGTATTCTGAACCTAAACGCTCTAGTTCATAAGACGATGCTGACGGGCTTAGCAAATATCCTGCAAGCATGGGGTCGAAAACGGCATTTTTAATATTTATATTTTGTAAAAACGCCCATTTGTAAAGGCTTTTAATATCGTAAGCGCTAATAGCAATTTGCTCATCTTCCAATATTTTAGATACAATATCAATATCGGTAAAGCTAAATAAATCTGCCGAGCAAACGGTATTGCTTGCTGCAAAGCATAGACAATTATCGGTAAGGTTTAATACTGCGCTTACTATACCTTGTTCTTTGGCTTTGTTTAAAAATTCTTCTAACGAAATAACCGAATATTCGCATTTGTTTTTGTTTTCGGTTACGGTTTGGGCAGCGGGTGCACTTATGCCCATTTTTTCCATAAGTTTAAAAAATTCTAAATCACGCATTAGAGCGCCAACCTTTTCAAAATCGGTAGGGCTCTTTAAATAATCTGATGTGTTTTTAGAAATTGGTGCATCCTTGCAAATAGTACCAAGCCAGCGGCTAAGGAATGCACTATCTTTACCGGCAACAAGCTTTGCTTTAACCGAGTCTTTAATATCGAGTGAGTCTAAATTTTCGTAAATATAGTCTATATTAGAAAACTGCTTTATAAGCTCGGTTGCGGTTTTTTCACCTACACCTGCAACACCGGGTATATTGTCGGAACTGTCGCCCATAAGTGCTTTTAGTTCTATCATTTGTGGTGGGGTAAGCGAGTATTTTTCAAAAAGGGTTTGCTCGTTAAATTCTACAGTAGAGGTTTGTCCCATCTTAGAGGTTGTGAGCAAGACCTTAACATTTTTATCTACAAGCTGTAAAGAGTCACGATCTCCCGTAGCAATAACGCACTCGTTTTCTTTGCCAAAAATATTTGCAAGAGTACCTAAAATATCGTCGGCCTCATAACCCTCACACTCAATGGTTTTATACCCCATAAGTGTTAGCCATTCTTTTAAAATGGGCAACTGACTTGCAAGCTCTTCGGGCATACCTTTTCTGCCTGCTTTGTAAAGAGAATATTCTTTATGCCTAAAGGTCGGTTTTTTGAGGTCAAAAGCCACAGCAACACACTCAGGTGCTTCGCATTCTAAAAGGTGATTTAATATATTTATAAAGCCATATACCGCATTTGTGTATCTGCCGTCTTTTGTGGTTAGCAGTTTTATTCCGTAAAATGCGCGGTTTATAATGGAGTTTCCGTCTATGGCTAAAAGCTTCATTTTTATTCCTCCAAAAGCAAATAAAAATTTTATCTATATATTATATCATAACACCGTAATATTGTCACCACTTTTTTAAAATTGACACCACCAAAAAAATATGTATAATTTTAATTAGTATTTTAAGTTTGGGTGATTCAATGAAAATTGGCTCTTTAAATATAAATGGATATGCTGCTTTAGCACCAATGGCGGGTGTTGCCGATAAAGCAATGCGCACACTTTGCAAAGATTTTGGCGCGGCGTATACTGTGGGTGAGCTTGTAAGCGCAAAGGGTGTATCTATGAACGATAAAAAGTCGTATGAGCTTTTGTCGGTAAACGATAACGAGCGCCCATATGCTTCTCAACTTTTTGGTAGTGATCCATACACAATGGCAAAAGCAGCCGAAAAAGCATTGGATTTTAAGCCCGATTTTATAGATATAAATATGGGCTGTCCTGCCCCTAAAGTAACCTCTAACGGTGGGGGCTCGGCTTTGATGAAAAATGTAAAACTTGCGGCAGAAATTGTAAAGCAAGTGGTAAATGCAGTACCCGTGCCCGTTACCGTAAAAATGCGCTCGGGTTGGGATGAAGATAATATAAATGCCGTAGAATTAGCTGTTCTTTGCGAGCAGGCCGGAGCGGCGGCAATTACGGTGCATGGTCGCACCCGAAAGCAAATGTATGCCCCATCTGCCGACTGGCAAATTATAAAAGAAGTAAAACAAGCGGTGAAAATTCCCGTAATTGGCAATGGCGATGTTGACAGTCCCAAAGCCGCAAAACTTATGTACGAGCAAACCGGTTGTGATTTTTTGATGGTGGGAAGAGGTGCAATGGGCGCACCTTGGATATTTAAAAATATAAATACTTATTTAAAAGACGGCGTTTTGTTGCCGGAGCCTAACGTATATGAGCGATGCGAAATCATGAAAAAGCATATAAAACTTATGCTGCAGTTTAAGGATGAGCACAATGCTCTTTTAGAAGCCAGAAAGCATACCGCATGGTATACCAAAGGGCTTCATTCAGCCGCAGCAATAAGAAGAATGTGCTCTGAAATTAACACCTTTGATGATATTGAGCGCATTTGTGAATTTGCTATAAGCCAAAACAAATAAAACACTTGTACTTAACGACAATTTGTGCTAAAATATATAAAGTTTTTTTGAGAGGAAGTATTTTAATGTCTGGACATTCCAAATGGAGTACCATTAAACGCAAAAAAGAAAAGACCGACCAACAACGTGCAAAAATCTTTACAAAAATAGGTAGAGAGCTTGCAATGGTTGTTAAAGCGGGCGGCCCAAATGTTAATGAAAACAGTAAGTTAAAGGATGTTATTGCTAAGGCAAAGGCAGCCAACGTACCTAACGATAATATTGAAAGAATTATCAAAAAGGCAGCGGGCGAGACCGACGGAAACAACTATGAAGAAATAGTTTACGAGGGTTATGGCCCATGCGGAGTTGCAGTTGTTGTAGAAACATTAACCGATAACCGCAACAGAACTGCCGGTGATTTACGACATTATTTTGATAAAAACGGCGGTAATTTAGGCCAAAACGGATCGGTTATGTTTATGTTTACCCGCAAGGGCTTAATTGTAATTGAGGGTGAGGGACTAGACGAAGACACCGTTATGGAAGATGCATTAGATGCAGGTGCAGATGACTTTAATTTTGATGGTGATATTTTCGAGATTTCTACCGACCCAACACAGTTTGGTAATGTTTGCTCTGCATTAGAGCAAAAGGGTTATAAGTTCTTATCGGCTGAAATTGCTTATGTACCTAACACAACTACAGCAATAGACGATGAAGAAATGCGTGCCAAAATGGAAAGACTTATAGATATGCTTGAAGATAACGACGACGTTCAAGAAATTTGGCACAACTGGGAAGCACCTGAAGAATAAAATATATTTAATGAAAATAAACAACAAAGAGCTCGGCAAACTTGCCGAGCTCTTTGTTGTTTTAAAGAAAAGGAGCTATTGAAGATTTATTTGTTTTTAGCAAGCCATCTGCGCATAACTTCTTCAGCAGGCTTACCTTGAATAGTAAAGCCACGGTCACCTCTTGGGTCACCCTTGTACTGAGGTCTGTTTTGGGTTTCATCCCATTTCCACCAGAAGAAGCCCATCCATTGAGGCAACTCCCAGAATGTACGGAAAGAAGCTTCCATAAAGTCTGCTTGCTGTTGACCGTCATAAGGGGTATCCCACAAGAAGTCGTACGGACGCATTATGCAGCCGTGAGCCGAGCGAACACCGTATTCGGTAAATGCAATAGGCTTATTACCAAAGCGCTCAGAAATAGATTCAATTCTGGGCTTTCTCTTTGCTAAGTGTGCAGCCATATCGTCAACGGTATAATCGGGTGTAGCACGTATTGCTTCAATGCTGCTTATCATATCGGGAGTAACAGGTACTGCCGGCGGATAATAGCTGTAGCTTAAGAAGTCAAGATCCTTAAACCAGTTAAGGTCATACTGCTTTCTGGAGTCGCAGGTGAATTCGTAGGTAATAGGACCGCTATAACGCTGTCTAACTTCCTCGATTACCTTTTCCCACATCTCATTTTGACCCTCGGTACCTAAATATTCAGCACCAATAATCATAGAGTCAATGCCTGTGCGCTCTGCGAATTCGGCAAAGTATTTTTCAGCCTCAATAAACGACTTTGACCATTTGCCCCAATAGTCGTTATCAACACCCTGAATTTGCGATAATGAATCTTTGGTGGGGAACTTTACGCAACCCATCCAAGCGCCATCAAGCGAGGTAAGGCAGGGCTTAAATAAAACCTTTATGCCGCTGTCGTGAAGTCTTTTTACCATTTCGGCAAGTTCAAGCTCGCCTGTGGAATACTCGAAGTCTAGATAAACCTTGTCAGAATAATATTTTGACTGACAGAAGTTCATATTAAGAGTGGTCCAGTTTATGCCGGTTTTGCGCATAATCTCGGGCTGTGCTTTGGCGGTTTCGGTGTTATAGTAACCGCGTTTTGCCAAAAAGCCAAAGTTTGTACCGCAAAGTAACTCGTTAAATATGGGGTGGTCTTTAAAGCGTTCTGGAATAACTACTTTATTTTTATCAATCATAGGGGATACCTCCTATTATTTGTACCAAGTGTCTGCAAAGTTCTTTCTTACGTCTTCTTCGGGACGCTTGCCGCACCACTGAAGTGCACCTGTTAAAATTACGTAAGGAACTGCAGTTTGGGGTTTGTGCCATGTGGTTTGTACCATACCGTGGCTGCCTCTGTTACGGCAAACCTCAACCATGCTTTCAATACTATCTTCGTTAATAAAGGGAGAATATACTGTTTCAAAGCCCTTATCTTCAAAGTAAGCAGCATCTTGCCAGTTCTTACCTGGGTTGTTGTGTGTCCAGATGTTGATAAGAATGTTCTTGGGTAATAGGTCTGCGGTCTTCTCGTTACACTTCCAATAAAGAGCGTCCATAGAAGAATAAAGCATATCGCCCCACATAACCATACGAACGTTCTTCTCAGAAAGATAAGAGTTTAAGAACGAAATGTGCTTAGCAAATAAAACATCGGCACTCATTGTGCGGTCTTCTTCGGTAGAACCAAAGCCAAAGCACTTATCGCAGCAGCAATGTAGGTAAGGAGGATTACGGAACATTGCAACAAGCTCGTCAATAAGAGTCTTTATAAACTCTTTTGTCTTGGGATTTTCTGTAGCAAAGCACCAGCCACCAGGAATGTACATGTCTTCAAGGTCAGGTCTTTGGTCTAATACAGTGTGCTTACGTGTGATAATTCTGCTCCAACCTGCGTGAGAAGTAAGATTTTGTGCAGGAATGGGTGTGATGTGCATTTTATCGATTGCAAAGCTTACTAAATCTTCGATTTCTTCTTTAGTGTAAGCGTTGGGCCAATGTGCGTAATCTAAAGAATACGGGAACATACCCCAGAACTCAACGAAGATGTGATTATAACCCGAAATTGCAGCGGTCTTAATCATCTTCTTAATATATTCAGGATGGCTTTCTTCCTTTTCAGAACCGTCATCAGGACGGAAAACGCAGGTATGAACTGCACGGAAGGGGATATTGGGGTAATCTTGAATGGTCATCTGAGGCATTTCGCCAAGTTCTTCAGACATTCTTATAAATGCCTTAAGACCTAAAAGTGCGCCGCCTACTGTTGCCGATGCGATAACAAGGTTATCACCGTTAATATCCATAAAGTATTCTTCGTCATCGTAAAAATCAACTTCGTTTAAGTCAACTTCGCCTTTGCCGATTGCGATAACATAAGTGCCGCCTAAATCGTAATAAACGTTTTCGGTCTTACCACTAAAGCCTGCAAGCTCTAAAAGGTAAGAGAAGTCGGTATCAATGTTGGTGAATACCTTTGCGTTCTTGTCTTTTTTAAAGGTACCTTCCTTTAAAATAAGTTCTTTGGGTTCAATGAGCATTTTTGCTAAAAGTTCTTGCTTTGTCATTTTAAAAACTCCTTTATGTAAATGCTTATAGCATTTTAATACGTGGTTTGTATTTTTCTAAGTATGCAGCGTTTTTCTCGTCGCCGCCAGGGGTGTTAGCGCTTGACCAAACGGGAGGTGTTATGCCACGGTCGATACACTGTTTTACACACTCAATTTCTAATAAATGTGCAATGTAAAAGTCAATTATATTAGAAACCGGAGCAATTGGAGTATCAAGACCCGGTACATTTACAACCGCATCGCCAACAGGGTTAAAGTCATCTATGCAAACATCTGCATAGTCGAACAGATTTGTTTTGTTAGGATGACGAATAAAATGATCTGCCGGCATTTGCTCTTGCCAATAGGTGCTAGATACTGCAATTATTTTTACGCCGTTTTTCTTGGCTTCCATAACTGCGTCAATGGTAGCAGGGTTTATGCCTATGTTATGGAATACTATAAGTAAATCATCTTTTTTAAGGTCATAGTATTTCATAATTGCGCTGCCGTAATTAACGGTACGCTCAAGCTCTAAATACTTTAAAGCTTGGTTGAAAACAGAAAGACCTGTTTCCATAATTGGATTTATACATGAAAGTCCACCGGCACGAAAGAACATTTCACCCATACAAAGTGTGGTGTGACCGCCGCCGGCATAAACGTTTATAAGACGGTCGTTCTCTATTGCATCTGCCATTAACGATGCCGCTTTTTTAATATTTTCGCCTTGTGTTTCGTTTACAATTTTAAAGTTTTGCATTAAACTTTCAAAATAACCGAAATCATTCACTTGCCATCTTCCTTTCTATTTCATCCCTTGTAGGAATGGAATTTAAAACATATTTTTTTGTAACGCTTAAACCCGATGCACAAACAGCATATTTGCAAGCCTTTTGTATAGACATACCTTCTGCAATGCAAACGGCTAAAACACCGTTGAAGGTATCGCCGGCACCGGTGGTATCTACAGCTTTAACTGCTAGCGCATTTATATTGGTTTGTCCATTAATATTGCACCCGTTTTTGCCAAGGGTGGTAATACAGTTTTTAAAACGAGAAATTTCTATTGCCTTACTTTCTTGCTCGTTTGGTGTAACTGCAAAAACAGAGATAGCAATAAAATTCGAAATTTCTCTTATTGGTGCAGGATTTAAAATAACCTTTACATTGTGCTTGTTCGCAAGCTCAACAGCTTTTTCGTTAACATCAAAAGGAACTTCGTTTTGCAAAAGCAAAATATCACTACTTGCAATTTCACTTTCAAAGTTAATTACATCGGTTACTGTTAGTTCGGCATTTCTAAAACCTGTTACCTGATTTTCACCATGTTTGTCGGTTAAAATTACCGCAAAGGTGGTTTTTTGATTTTCTTTTACGGCAAAAAAACCGTTAACATTGTTCTCTTTTGCACACAAACGGCACTTTTCACCGTCATTATCATCACCAATTGCGGCAAGGAACGAAACCTCTGCACCCACTCTAGCGCAAGCTATGGCTTGATTTATACCCTTGCCGCCTATTTCTTCAAAAACACTGTTGGCAACCAGGGTTTCGCCACGCTCGTGAAAATGGTCTACGTTCATAAATATGGAATTACCGCAAATTCCTATAACCGAAATCTTAGCCATTTTTACACCTCAAAGATGCTTAATGCGCGGCAGGTATTCTTTTATAAGCTTTTTGTTATACTCTGCACCGCCATCTATATTGCCACTTTTATATATAGGTACCTCTGCACCGTTTTTAGCTGCTATTTCGGCTGCTTCTAACAGCACCGACTGCAATATAAACGAGCTTGCTGCAGTTGAAACGCTACCCATTTTAACCGATGTGCCCTCTATATCCATAACTGCATCACCATGGGGAACACAGTTGTCTATGTACATATCGGAGCATTCGTATAATTTTTTGGTACTGGTTTTATCGTTAAAATATTCACCAGATATTACCGAAATGTTTGGTATGCCGTTTTTTGTAGCTACCTGTGCCATTTCACACGGAACAGCGTTTTTACCGCTTGTAGAAATTATGAAAAGAACATCGTTTTTGGTTAAACAATATCTTTCAAAAATACTATCAGCAATGCCACTCATCTTTTCTATTTTACTGCTTTTGGCTGCGCCGTTATGTAGCATTAGGTCGGTATCGAGCATAGCACATACATTTGCAAGTCCGCCTGCTCTATAAAAGCAGTCAAGGCCTATAAGGTGGGAATGACCGCAACCGAAAATATATATTATACCGTCGTTCTCTATGGTTTTTGCTACTTGCTTAGCGGCAGATTCGATTTTTTCGGCTTGAGTATTTTTGATTTTTTCTAAAATGTCTACAACTTCTGAGTAATATTTTTCAAAAATCATTTTTTAAGAACTCTCTTGTAATTTCTGCCAATATTGTCCCAAAGCTCTAACGGATCTTTTGCGGCAACTGAAGTTCCGTAACCGCCACGGTAGGTCCATGTAGCAAGACGGTCAACGCCAAGTTCTTCGTACATATCAACAACCTTGTCGATTTGAGCAAAATCATCTGGACGCTTGTTGTAACCCATAAGCCAACGCTCACTCTGCTTGCCGTACTTTTTAGCCATAGCTACGGTTCTTTCGGTAATTTCACGGAAGAAGCTTTCGGGCAAGGTCCAGTTAATAATTGTGGTAGAGAAAACATCAAAATACGGGCAAGATGCTACCATATCCCAATTATCGTAACCGCGAAGCTCGGTTACATAGTAGCTGTTAAGTGTTGCGTGAACACAGCAAGTAATTTCTAAATTAGGATTATATTCTTTTAGTGCCTTAGATGTATCAGAAAGGGTAAAGAGAGCCTCTCTCCAACGGAACTGCTTAACGTCATCGTTCATAAACTTGGGCATTTCATAGCCGTAGTATTCTTCGAACTTCTTCATACACTCAGGACATCTGCAAGCCCAATCGTCACCTGCACCGCCTGTAATAGAAGCGTATGCCTTGGGGTAAGCGTAGTGAGGCTCATCCCAGAAAAATCCGTCTACTTCGGTGTTCTTTGCGATTTTAAGGCAAATGTTTTTGAAGTAATCACGGAAAGAATTTGTGTTAAAGCAAGCGGCATTAAGTACTTCGCCTGTGTATGCCGATACTTGACGGTGGTGAATGTTGTTTTGTAAGAAAAGCGAAACCTGTTCGCCACCAAAATATTTACCGATTCCCCAAGGGTCTGCTATAACACGAAGGCCAAGTTCGTGTGCGGCCTTTACTATGTTGTTAATGTTGGGGAACCAAAAGTCCACATCGAACTCTGTGATAGCCAAAATTACGGTATCGCAACCGTGGTCTTTCATTTCTTTAAAATCTTCAATTGCATGCTCTACGTAACCAAGTCCGTAATAGCTTACTGCGGTGTGTTTAATTGCCATAAAAACTCCTCCTTTAAGTTTATGTCTTAATTATATAATGTAGCATATAAAACATAAACCTATAAATCGCTCAAAAAAGTGTATAAAACGAAACTTGACTTTATTTTAAAATACGGGTATATTTATTGTGGTGGTGATTAGTTTTGTTTTTTGCAGAAAACGAACTTTCTTTAGAATTATTAGGTGTATTTAAGTTAAAAAGAAGAGAAATGTCGTCAAAATGCGCAGAGGCCAGAAATTACGACAGCATAAGTTTAAGACTTGACGGAAGGGGACATTTCAAAACCGAGGGTGAGAAAATATCGGTAAAAAAAGGCGATTTACTTTACATACCTAAAAATGCCCAGTACGAGCAAAAAACATCGTACGAAACAGTTATTGCCGTACACTTTATAAATTACACCTTTAACAAGAAAAATAAAATAGAAAAACTGACCATTGAAAACAGTCAGTATGCAGAAGAAATATTTAAAAAAATGTACGATGTTTGGAAAGAAAAAAAACAAGGATACAGGTACAAATGTATATCGTTGCTTTATGAACTATTATATTTTTCTAACCGCCAAGAGCAAAAAATTAAATTCAACAATTTAGGCCATGATTCCGATATAAAAAATGCTGTAAACTATATTCACAGCAATTTTAGAAGCGAACAAATAGAAATATCATTTTTGGCCGATATGTGCTCGGTATCACCAACCTATTTCAGAAAACTTTTTAAACGTCTTTACTCTGTTTCACCAAAGCAATATATTATTAATTTAAGGCTTCAAACCGCTCAGCAGCTTTTACAAAGTCAGTTGTATTCGGTTAGCGAGGTTTGCGAAAAATCGGGATTTACCGATTCAAAATATTTTGCAAAATTATTTAAAGCTCGTTATGGCTACAGCCCCAAGGCTTACGGTAATACAGTCTTAGAAAAAACATGGAAATAAAAAGCTCCTACTGCAGTAGGAGCTTTTTTTGTTCTATTTAAAAGGACAGCCTAATAGTATTTAGTAGGAACGAGGAGAACAAAATGCAAAGTTTAAATTATAAGGCATTCCAAAATGCACTTTTAAATGTAACCCCAAATGTACAAAAGATTTTGAAGAAAATTGATATACAAACCGCCGAGCAAATACAAGAAATACGATTAAGGGCGTTTGGTCCGCTTTGCATTACGAGCAATGCAGATACTTGGTTTGTAAATGAAAACGGACAAACAGGTAAAAATCCAAGCGGTGCTTTTATAATAAGTGATTTTGACCTAAAAGATACATATCGAATATTATCGGCGGGTTCGGTTTATTCGCATATAAATGAGATAAAGGAAGGCTATATAATTTTAAAGTATGGCAACCGAGCAGGAGTGTGCGGCACATTTACAGATGACGGAATACTCAGCAATATTACTTCTGTAAATATACGTATAGCCAAGCAGATAATTGGCTCAGCCGAGCCTATTGCCAAGGCTTATAAAGGCGGCGGAGTTTTAATTGCGGGTCCGCCGGGTAGTGGCAAAACCACCTTGCTGCGCGACTTTATAAGAATATTATCTAGCGGCTTAAAAGGTAGGTTTTACAGAGTTTGCGTAATAGATAGGCGCGGAGAAATTTCGGCGGCATATTCCGGCAAGATTTATAACAATTTAGGACCCAATACCGATGTTTATTTAGGGGTTGATGTAGACAAGGGAATAGATATGGCAATAAGGACTATGTATCCCGACATTGTGGCCTTTGATGAAATATCCACCTTGCAACAGGCAAGCAGTATAGTTAATAGCTTTAACGCTGGTGTAGATGTTATTACCACGGCACATATTTTTAACGAGCAAGATTTACTAAAAAGAAAACCAATAGCCATTCTTTTAGATAGCGGTGCTATAGATACAGTGGTGGTTTTGCCGTTTTTTAGTGGAGGAAAAATGCAGATATTAAGTACAGAAAGGTTAAAGTTAAAATGCTTTTTGTAAAAATTTCGGGTGCTATATGCATAATTCTTGCAGGCTTTTGCGGTGGTAAATATATGTCGCAAAATTTAAAGCTTCGTTGTGAGTGGCTAGAAAACATAGTTAAGGTTGCTATGAACTTAAAAGAACAGATAGTTTGTTTTAGGTATGAAATAGATATTATATATAAAAATTTAATAGATGGTGGGTTTAGTAAAGAGCTTGTTTTGGCTTTAAAAAACACACAAAGCAACAATGAATATTTAAAGGAATTTGATTTTTTAAATCAAAGAGATAAAAAGTTAGCGTTTGAACTTTTTAACGGTATAGGTATGCGTGATGTAAAGAGTGAGGAGGAAAACATATTGGTTTACATAAAACTTATTGAGGAACAACTAAAATCGGCAAAGGATGATTATCTGAAAAAGGCAAAGTTATATAATAACGTTGGCTTATTTTTGGGAATCGGACTTGCCATATTTTTAATTTAAGGTGATAAAATGGATGTTGATTTTATTTTCAAGGTTGCGGCTATTGGTATTATTGTTACTGTTTTAAATCAACTGTTAGTTCGCTCAGGCAGAGAGGAACAAGCAATGCTTACTACACTTGCAGGGCTTGTGGTGGTATTACTTATGATAGTTAATGTTATAGCAGATTTATTCTCAACCGTAAAACAGGTGTTTGGTCTTTAATGAGCATAACAGCGGCTTTAGGACTATGCGTAATTTGCCTTATGCTCTGTGTACTGTTTAGGCAATACAAGGCAGAATATTCGGTTTACATAAATATTGTTGCGGGGTCTATTATTTTATTGTCGGTGATAGGCACCATTATAAAACCGTTACAAGAAATACGTGCAATTTTAGATAATGTCGGTATAGATATAGAATACTTTTATCTATTACTAAAGGCTTTGGGTATTTGTTATATAACACAATTTATAGCCGATTTATGCAAAGATTCCGGACAATCCGCATTAGAAAACAAGGTTTATTTAATTGGAAAAAGCGCCATATTTGTTATGTCGTTTGGATTGCTTAAAAATTTATTTAGTGTCGCAACGTCGTTTTTAGGGTAGTGCAAAATGAAAAAGATTTTAAAAATAGTTTTTGTTGGTGTTGTGTTTAGCCTTTGTTTTATGGTTAGTGCATTTGCGGAGGACGATTATTACACAGAGCAATATAAAAACAGCGGTATCCAGTCTTTAGAAGAACTTGTACCTAACGATGCAAAAGATTTGTTAGATCAATTTGATATAGATGTATCTAACCCAAATTTTATACAAGATATTTCGGCAAAAAATATATTTTCACATATTTTACAGTTTTTAAAAAGCGGATTAAAGGACTGCAAAGGTGCTTTTGTTTCACTTATGTTCATATGCATATTTTCTGCTGCGGCAAATCTTTTTTGTAATAACGAGATGGGTCTAAATAGTGTGAATTATATATCTGCGCTTTGTATATGTACCGTTGTTTTGGTGCCGCTTTTCTCACACATAAATACCGTAATAAAGGCAATTAAGGCGGCATCGGTGTTTATGCTTAGCTTTGTACCGGTTTTTAGTGCGATTAATATAGCTTCAACCGCAAAGGTCGGGAGTGTTGGCTCATCGGCTACTTTGCTTTTTGCGGCCGAGATAGTAAGCGTGCTGGCATCTTTTGTAATATTACCGTTACTTAGCGGATATTTAAGTGTTGGAATTTGCACCTCGGTTTGCAGCATGCCAATGGCACAAAATTTATGTAAGACGGCAAAAAAAATAATGCTTTATATTATGTCATTTGCATTTTGTGTATTTACAGGTGTTATAGGCATACAAAGTACGGTAAATGCGGCGGCCGATACTTTGGGCACAAAAACTGCAAAGTTTATGTTAAATTCATCGGTGCCAATGGTGGGCTCGGTGCTGAGTGAGTCGTTAGGTACGGTGCTTGCAAGCGCAAAGCTATTGCGTTCAACTGCGGCGGTTTATGCTGTTATTGCGCTTTCGGCAATCTTTTTGCCTATACTGCTTCAGACGTTAATTTGGCAACTTGTTGTAAAGGCGGCGGGGTTAGTGTCTAATATGTTTGCGCAAAACGGTACCGAGAAAATTTTAACACCAATTGGCGACGCTCTAACTCTAACAAGCGGCATAATTTTGTTTGTTTTTGCTCTTTTTGTAATATCTTTAAGTGTTATTACAATTGTTATGGGCGGTAGCGGCGTATGAATGGTTTTAAGCAAATAATAACGGTGCTTTCGGCCGTATTTATATTTTTTGGTGCTATTGAATTTTTGGGCAATAAATCAAAAATGGAAAAGCCTTTAAAATACATTTTATCGTTAGTAATGATGCTTGTAATTTTAGGTGCAGTATTTGGCATTAAGAATTTGGATATAGATATAACAACTCCACATTTAAGTCGAGATTATACCATACAAAAGCAAACATATAAAACACAGTCAGAGTATTTAATCGGTGCTGTGCTTAAAGATAATTCGATAGAGTTTTCAAAAGTTAATGTAAAAGTGGATATTTTACAAGATGGCAGCATAATTATTAGTGAAGTGGAAGTTGTAACAAAACAAAATGCCGAACAAGTTGGCAATATAATAAAAGGGCATTTTGATGTTTTAAAGGTAAGTGTTGTAAATGAATAACGGTTTTTTAAAAAGCGATGTAATTTTAAAACTGTTTAAGAATAAGGCAAAATTATTTTTTACGCTAGGTCTTTTGGGCGTTGCACTAATTTTTTTATCGAGCTTTTTCGAAACAACCGCAAAAGACGAATCTTCTAAAAACAAAAATGTTAGCGTTATTACATCTAACCAATATTGCGAACAGCTTGAAAAAAAGGTAAAACAAATAGTTACATCAATTACCGGCAGTAAAAACTGCGTAGTTGTAGTCACATTAGATACATCTGTGCAGTATATTTACGCCGACAACAAAAAACAGCAAACATCTAACAGCGAACAAAACGATAAAAAAGAAAACTCAAATTCAACCGAACAAGATTACATAATAATCACCGATTCTGGCGGAGATGAAAGTCCTATTGTGATTACTGAGTATATGCCAAATGTTAGGGGAGTGGCTATAGTATGCGAGGGCGGTTATGACCAAATTGTTATAGATAAAATAAAAAATGCAGTGATGTCTGCTTTAAATATTACATCAAAAAGAATTTATGTTACGGGTAGGTAAGGAGAATTTTTGTTTATGAAAAAGGGTAAAGTTTTTGGCAAACAAAGTATAGTAATGTTTTTAATGGTTATAGCTTTATGTACGGCAGTATGGCTTAATATGAAGTATTCGTCTGTTAATACCTTGGTTGACGATACTGCATCGGGATACTTAGGAGAAGCTCTTTTTGTGGATTCTCAAAATTCAGAAGATGCTGTGCAAACGGCCGGTAAGGTTTCGTCTGATTATTTAGCTACCGCAAAGGTTGAACGTCAGAACAACCGTAAAGAGCAAATTGAACTTTTAGAAGATACCATTAAAGATACTAAAATTTCTGACGATGTAAAAAAATCTGCAGTCGACAGAATGGCTCAAATCACCAAAATATCTGAGCAAGAAAATGCCATAGAAACTCTTTTAAAGGCTAAAGGCTTTGAGGGTGCTGTGGCGGTAATTAGTGATGAAAATATAAATATAATTGTTAGAAGCGACGGGCTTTTATCTAGCCAAACCATGCAAATTCAAGATGCCGTAACAGCTAACAGCAATATACCGCTTTCTAACATAAAAATAGTTACTGTAAAATAATAGTTGTTAATTTTGAAAAATATGTTATACTATAATAGAAGTTAGATGCAAAGGAGTAAAAAAATGGAGAACAAAAGTAATCTTAAAATAAATGAAGAAGTTGTTGCAAAAATTGCAAGTATGGCAGCCTTAGAAATAGAAGGCGTAGATTCTATGGCTAACAAAGCACCAATGGCAATTAAAAATATTTTAAATAAAACTGCTGCATCTAAAGCGGTAAAAATCGGCGTAGTAGATGGCTCGGTTAACATAGATATTTACATTTGCGTTTTACAGTCTGCTAATGTTAAAGAGGTTTGCGAATCGGTACAGTTAAATGTTAAAGAAAAGGTTCAAAACATGACCGGTAACGCTATAACTAAGGTTAATGTTCACGTTGCCGATTTAAAGGCAGATGCTGAAGAAGATGAGCAAACAGAAGAATAAAATTTGTTGTCGGCTTTGGCAAACACGCCAAAGCTGATTTTTTGTTTTAAATTTGTTTTGACATAAAAATTGTAGTATGGTAAAATATATTAAACAGAAAGGGTGATAATATGGATTTTTTAACTGGTATTATTATTGCGGGTGTAGTTATATTAATTTTTCTTTGCCTTAGGGTTGTTCCGCAGGCAACCGAGTATGTAATTGAACGTCTTGGTAAATATAACAAAACCTGGGAAGCAGGCTTACACTTCTTGGTGCCTGTAATTGACCGTATTGCAAAAAAAGTAACCTTAAAGGAGCAGGTGCTTGATTCTCCGCCACAACCTGTTATTACTAAAGATAACGTTACTATGCAAATAGACACTGTGGTTTATTTTAAGGTTTTTGATGCAAAGCTGTTCACATACGGTGCAGTAAATCCAATAAGCGCATTATCTAATCTTACAGCAACAACACTTCGTACCATTGTTGGTGAGTTAGAGCTTGATGACACACTTACCTCGCGTGATACTATTAACGGTAAGATGACCGAAATACTAGACTCTGCTACCGACCAATGGGGTATTAAGGTTAATCGCGTAGAGCTTAAGAATATTATTCCGCCGTCAGAAATTCAAAATGCAATGGAAAAGCAGATGAAGGCAGAACGTGACCGCAGAGAAACCTTACTTGAGGCCGAAGGTCATAAAGCAGCGGTTATAACACGTGCCGAAGGTGATAAGCAAGCTATGATTTTAGCCGCAGAGGGTGAGCGTGATGCAAGAGTTGCGCGTGCCGAAGGTGAAGCCAAGGCAATTTTACTTGCAAAACAGGCTGAGGCTGACGGACTTGCGGCATTAAAGGCTGTAGGTGTTGACGAAGCTGTTTTAGAGCTTAAAAAGTACGAGGCATTGGTTGCTATGTCTAATGGTACTGCGTCTAAAATAATTGTTCCGACAGATGCAGTAGACATGACCAAATCAAACGTAGTATTTTCTGAAACAACCGGATTAGGCGATACAACTCCAAATGCAATAAAAAAGGCTGCTAAAAAGCCAAGTGATCCATGCTGTGATTAATATTTAATTTACACTTAAATAATTGCAAAAACCTCGCTCAAATGAGCGAGGTTTTTGTTATCTTAATGCTATAAATGCGGCATTGTTTCCGCGAAGTCCGTTTGTTTTGCGGTGAGAATGGAACACGCTAGAATTACAACAAGTACAAAGGTCGTTAACATCTATATTTTCTCTGCTTATGCCTGCATATTCTAAAATGATTTGGTTTGTTTTAGTAAGGTTTAACATATATTTGCCGTTCGGCTTTTTTATAGCTATATCGTCAAGGTTTATATAGTCTATTTTTTTAAAACCGTCAATCACGGGGTCGTCTACCTCATAGCAACACTGCATAATGCTTGGACCTATAGCGGCTATTATGTTTTTGGGGTCGCCCCCAAAATGCTCACACATTTTAGTAACTGTTTTAAGACCTATCTCAGCTACGGTACCCTTCCAACCGGCGTGCGCGGCGGCAATAACTTTTTTTTCTTTGTCTAAAAACAAAAGTGGAACACAGTCGGCAAACTGGGTAACAAGACACACCTTTGGTATATTGGTTATTAGAGCGTCAATATTGTCATAATCGCGCGGTTTAGAGTAGCCTTTACCAATGTCTTCTTCACATATTATTCGAATATTATCGGTGTGTGTTTGGTGACTGAGGGTTAAAAAGTTAGGGTCAATTTTTAAAGCACTGCAAATTATTTTATAGTTTTGCTCAACGTTGTTTACATCATCACCATTAGTAAAACTAAAATTCATGCTCGAATATATACCACCGCTTACACCTCCTAAACGGGTAGAAAAGGCATTTGCAACTAAATTGGTTGCATCAAGCTTTGGGAATGATATATATTTAAGATTATTTATAGTGTTTATTTTAAGTGTATCAGACTTCATATTAAGCCACCGTTAGAATATTTTTTTACAAAAACTATCGCTCTTGCGTTTTAGCGCCAAAACCTTTTCTTCGCCCAACTTTTTGCCAATAACCTTAAAGGCATTATCAAACTCAGGTGGGCGGTTTTTAATAGAGTGTGTATCACTTGCAATAAGTGTACCATAGCCGTCTTCTATAAGTCGTAAGGCCGATTTTCTTAAAATTCTATTAGAAAAAGCCGAGGCGTTTATTTGCCCTATACTAAAACCGTCTTTTATGGTTTCTAATATTTTATCAAATCCCGGCATTGCCGAAAAGCGTTCTATATGCGCTAATATTGGCGTTATATTGCGGTTTAAAGATAAAGCAATAATATCGTCAGCCGCATGCTCTAAGCTTTGCGAGTAGGCGAGTTCAAGCAACAAATAGCGTGTGCCGCTAATGGTAAGCTTTTCGATTTCATCTATTTTTGATATATTTTTAAAGTAATGCACTTCGTATCCAAGCTTAATATCGGGGTCGGTGTCTGAAAGCTTTTCTTTAAGGTTTAAAAAGGCTTTCTTGGCTTTTTGCAGAGTGTCATCAAGCGATGCGCTTTCGGCATAAAAGTGTGGGGTTGCAAGAATCTTTGTAACCCCTTGTTTTTTAAGCTCTGCCACAAGTTGTAAGCTTTCGTCAATACTTTTTGCGCCATCATCTACACCTGGTAAAATATGTGTGTGTATATCAATAAACTCCATAAAGTTCACCTTAAAATAACAGCACCTGAAAAATATAAAATATCAGGTGCTGAAAAATTATTTATCCTTGTTATAATTGTTATCGTATGCATATGAGCTATAGTTGTACTTATAACGGTAGCGATAACGATAACGGTACTTGTAACGGTATTTATACGATGCCTTACCGCCCGAAGCATTAAGCACCAAACCAAGTAAGCGTACGCCTGCAAATTCTATACTGCTTAAGGTTTTTCTTAATTGGTCGTGGCGTGTGGTGTTATCTTTAACAACAAGCATTATACCTGCAGTTTTAGGCGCTAATACCAATGCATCGGTAACTATGTTAATGGGAGGAGTATCGATTATAATATACTCGTAAGACTTCTGTAGGGTGTCAAGTAAATCACTCATATTCTCAGAACCTAATAATTCCGACGGGTTTGGTGTGGTAGGACCCGATGTTAAAACGTCTAGGTTAGCGTTAACATTGTTTATTGCTTCGTCGATTGTGCAAAAACCTACCAATACAGAAGAAAGACCTGTGTTGTTTTGAAATTTCATCTTTCTGTGAATAGAAGGACGACGAAGGTCGGCATCTATTAGCAATACCTTGCTACCAAGCTGAGAAAGAGCAATTGCTGTGTTAACCGATGTGGTAGATTTTCCTTCGCCTTGGTAGGGACTAGAAATTGTAATAGAGTTGTGAGATTTGTTAGACAATAAAAACAAAAGATTGGTTCTTATTGTTTTATAAGATTCAACAACGGCAAAGGGAATAGAGCGGTTTTGTTGAGCTGTAGAAACGCTGTCGTTAGAAACAACGTCGGTAGCCGGCAAATTTTTATTTTTTGTTTCCATTAACCTTTACCTCACTTTTTTAAAACTTCAAAGTCGGGAACTATACCCAAAATGGGAACTTCATAGTGTGTTACTATGTCATTTTCACCCTTAATTGTTTGGTCAAGTACTGCAAGTAATGCGGCGATGCCGAAGACCAATATGCCACCTATAAAGGCCGCGGTTATTGTAATTGTAGCAGTACGCGGAGCAATTTTGCTCGCTGTGGTAGCATACTCAACATTCTTTACGCTTATAGAATTGTTAAAGAACGATTTTAAATACTGCGGAGCCATTTCGGCAAAGGCATTTACCACTTTAATTGCTTCTTCTTTAGTGTTAGCTGAATATCTAAAATCTATAAACAGTGAATCATCAGAGCGAATAGAAACCGAAAGAGTGCCCTTAATAGCAACCTCATTATTAAGCTGTTCTGCTAATTTTTGTCTTGCTTCGGTGGTAGATAGAATACCAACACAAGACGGTAAAAGTTGAGAAGATGCTGAGAAGTCTGACGACTTAATTGTTGTATCTTCACCGTCTATGCTAATAATACCGCCGTTGGTTATAAAAATTGAGGATCTTGCTCTGTAAACATCTTCCATAAACATATTAACATAAGAAAATGCTACAATACCAAACGCAAGCGCTACTATTATTGCTACCCAAATACTGCGAAGTATTGCTCCGAAAATTTGACCGGTTGAAATTTCGTTCACTCAAAACATCCTTTCTAAAAAACAAATAAACTTAAAATAATAAACATTATCATAAGCATTATATCGCAAAAACAAGGGTTTATCAAGTGAAAATTTATATTTTTTAACATGGGTCAAATTACTGTTGAAAATAACAAATATATAGTGTATAATATATTAGACTGTGTTACTATGCTTTTTTGGAGGTCTGCCGTGTGAAAATACTTTGTGTTGGTGATGTTTGCGGCAGCATAGGTTGTAATGCTTTAAGGCGTCATTTACCTAAAATAAAAGCAGATCACGGTATAGATTTTGTTATAGTAAACGGCGAAAATTCTGCTGACGGCAACGGCCTTACAGCCAACAGTGCGGCGCACATATTTACAAGCGGTGCAAACGTTATAACGGGTGGTAACCATTCGTTTAGACGTAAAGAAGAGCTGTTGGTTTATGAACAAAACAACCTTATTTTGCGTCCGCACAATATTCCCGAGCAAACTATGGGTAGCGGTTTTACATATGTTGACTGTGGCAGAGTAACGGTGGCTGTAATAAATTTGTCGGGGGTTATATATCTCGATAATTTAAAAGCATCATCACCTTTTGATGCAGCCGACGAGCTTATAAAAAAAGCCAAAAATTCGGGCGCAAACATAATAGTAGTAGATTTTCATGCTGAAGCTACTAGTGAAAAGCGAGCATTAGGGCTTTATTTAGACGGCAAGGTGTCGGCGGTGTTTGGTACACATACACATATTCAAACGGCCGATGAACAAATTTTACCGCTTGGCACCGGTTATATTACCGATGTTGGTATGACCGGTCCTAAAAATTCAATACTTGGTGTAAAAAGTGAAATAATAATATCTAGGTTAAAAGACAAAACCTGTGATAAATTTGTTTTGGCCGATGGTCCGTGTATTTTAAATGGAGTTATTTTTACGGTTGACGAAAAAAGCGGCAAAACAGTACAGGTTGAAAGGGTATTTATTACAGAATGAAAAAATCAAAGCTTTTAAAACTTATTAGTGCTTGTGTTTGCTTGTGCTTAGTTTTTTGCTCTTGCGCAAATAGCATAGGGCCTGGCGAAGATGAGCATGAAAATTCAGAAAATAGCGTACAGCAGGGCACAAATATAAATTTAATATATTCAGCAAATGATTCTTTAAATCCGTACCAAGCGGTTACCGATGCTAACGCACAAGTGGCGCTTTTAATGTTTGACCCGTTAATAAAGTTAGACGCTAATTTTAAAGCCGTAAATATTTTGGCCGACAGCGTCGATAAGGCTGAAGATTCGAGTTTAAAAATAAAACTAAAAAATGCTACCTTTACTGATTCAACACCGCTTACAAGTGACGATGTAGTTTTTTCATATAACTTGGCTAAGCAGTCGAAAACCAAATACGCTTACCAACTTGAATCGGTAATTTCTTGTACAGCAGCAAGTAACAGTGAGGTAGAATTTAAGTTTTCTAAAAACGATCCGTATGCGGTTAACCTGTTGGATTTTCCAATAATAAAAAAAGGTAGTGATACCCGAGTGGATCAAGATAATGTTGCATTGCCTCCTATTGGTTGCGGACGGTATTATTTTGATGCGGAAAATGAAAGACTTATTGCGAATGAAAATTATCATACAGGCAGTGTTAGCGTACAAAATATAAATCTTATTAATTCCCCTGACGATGAAGCTGTAGACCATAATATATCGGTCGGAGCAGTAGATATGTATTTTACCGACTTATCTCAGGAACGCATAACCAGAATGTCGGGTAAGAGAGTATCGGTCAACCTAAATAATTTAGTTTATTTGGGCGCCAACATGTCGGAAGACAATATTTTAAGCAATGTACATTTGCGTTATGCGGTGTCTGCGGCAATATCGAGAGAGGAAATTGCCAAGGAAGCATATTATCAAAATGCCACACCTGCAACAGGAATTTTCAATCCGTTTTTTGACCCTTCAAAGCAGTATCAAACCCTACAAAAAACTGCCGACAAACAAATAGTTGTTGTGAATTTGTCTGAAATAGGTTATAATACTTTTGATAGTGAAGGTTTTGCAGTTAATGCTAAGGGTAAACGGTTAAATCTTTCTATACTGGTAAACGAAGAAAGCTCGTATAAAAAGTTGGCCGCAACAATGCTCTCAAAGCAGATGTGCGACGCCGGAATTTATACCACTGTAAGTGCGGTGCCTTATGCTGAATATATGGCGCGTTTAGCAAGAGGTGAATTTAGCCTTTATATAGCCGAAACCGTTATTTTAAATAATATGGATATTACTGAGCTGGTTTGCCCCGGTGGTTCGGCAGCATATGGTGTTAAAAATCCGGTAGTGATTCAAGATACAACAACCTCAGAGAGTGTTCAATCATCAGAACCGGATATTACAACACCGCAAGAAGAGATTAACGACATTAACTGTGAGCAAATACTAAAAAGTTTTTATAAGGGCGAGTGTGATATTGGCAGTGTTTGCACAATATTTGAATCGCAAATGCCCATTATACCTGTAGTTTATAAGTCGGGAATTTTGTTTTATTCTAATAGAATACAAACAACTCCCGAGGCTACACTTAGTGATATGTTTTTCTCGTTAGAGAACTTTCAAATAAATAGCGATAAGTAAAAGGGAGGCAAAATATTATGATAGCATACGAAACAAGAATAGGAAAAATACATTTATCTAGTGAGTATCTTTCAAAGCTAATAGGAAATGCCGTAACATCTTGTTATGGTGTTGTTGGTATGGTGCCCAGAGGCTCTAAGCAAAAAATAATTGGTATGGTCTCTAAAAAAGACTATATGGATAAAGGAATAAAGGTAACTGGTAACGCCGACAAAATTTCGGTTGAGCTTCATATTATTGTTCTTTATGGCATGAACATTAACGCAATAGCAAAGAGTATTGTAAACAAGGTAAAATATACTGTAAATCAAGCAACAGGCATAACTGTTGAAAAGGTAACCGTAAAGGTAGACGGTATAGTAGAATAACCTTTTATTTTAAGTAATCTAAGGAGTGTTTTATTTGTTTAACGGAGATACCCTGCGCGATGCGGTCATATCGGCTGCTAATAATATAACCAATAATCGCAAGCAGGTTGACGATTTAAATGTTTTCCCTGTTCCCGATGGTGATACAGGTACTAATATGTCTATGACGGTTAACGCTGCCGCCAGAGAACTCGAAAGATTAAGCGGAGCATCTGCTACAAAGGTGGCTGATGTTGTTGCTACTGCAATGCTAAGGGGTGCCAGAGGAAATTCGGGCGTTATTACCTCTCTTTTGTTTAGAGGCTTTTCTAAGGGCTTAAAAGATTGCGAAACTGTAACTGCCGAAAACTTAGTAAGTGCTTTTAAGCTTGGTGTAGATGCTGCTTATAAGGCTGTTATGAAGCCCACTGAGGGTACTATTTTAACAGTTGCAAGGGTAGCAAGCGAGTATGCCGAAAAAGCATTTAAGGGTGGCGCCGATGCAATCGGTGTTTTTGAAGCCGCAATGGAGGGCGCCAATGTTGCTTTATTAGATACACCTAATATTTTACCCGTATTAAAAAAGGCCGGAGTTGTTGATGCCGGTGGTAAGGGTTATACTGTTATCTTAGACGGTATGTATTCGGTGTTTAAAAATTCTATTATTATTCAGAGTAATGCATTAAGTTCTAGTGAGCCTGAAGAAGAGGAAAGCGAGTCAAGAAATGCTGCAGGCGAGTTTGATGGTGAAATAACCTTTACCTACTGCACAGAGTTTATAGTAAACCGTGCTAACGAAAAAGACCCTGCAGAGCTTAGAGCATATTTAGAATCTATTGGAGATTGTGTCGTTGTGGTTGATAGCGACGAAATCATAAAGGTACACGTTCATACCGACCATCCGGGTAATGCTTTTGAAAAGGGCCTCGAATATGGTAGCCTTATTAATATGAAGGTTGAAAATATGCGTGACCAACACGAAAAGCAAAAGCACGATGCCAAGAACGAGAAAAAGGCACCGTCTAAAAATATTCAGGGCACCGAAAAATATACTCCCGCTACACCCGAAAAGCCTTTTGGCTTTGTGTCGGTAAGCGCCGGAGCCGGCTTAGAAGAACTCTTTAAAGAGCTTGGTGCCGATATTGTCGTAAGCGGCGGTCAAACAATGAACCCCAGTACCGACGATATTTTAAAGGCTGTAGAGCTTACTCCTGCCGAGACTGTATTTGTTTTGCCAAACAACAAAAATATTATTATGGCAGCAGAGCAGGTTATACCCATTAGTACACGTAAAGTTATTGTACTTCATACAAAAACTATTCCTCAAGGAATTTCGGCAATGCTTTCTTTTGACCCAGATTTATCTGACGAAGAAAATGCTATTAATATGCAGAATGCATTCAGTCAGGTAACCACAGGTCAAATAACATTTGCTGCCAGAGATTCTGATTATGAAGGCTTTAAAATTAAGCAGGGCGAGCTTTTAGCTATGTTGGGCGGAAAGCTTTCATTTGTTGAAAAAGATATAACTAAGTGTCTTTTAAAACTTACTGGTAAGATGATTAAAAACACAAGCAGTGTGGTTACCGTAATTTACGGTGAAGATGTTACCGAAAGACAGGCCGCTAAAATGGAGGCCGAGCTTACTGCAAAGTATGGCAAGAAGGTAGATATTACCTTTATAAATGGCGCACAGCCTGTATACTACTATATTATTTCGGTAGAATAAACTGCAAAAAGCGGTGTGGTGTAAATGGTATCGTATTTAAGCGATATAAGATATTTAAAGGGTGTGGGTGAGAAAAAAGCTCATACCCTTAGCAAGTTGGGGGTCGATACTGTCGGCGCCCTTTTGCGTTTTTATCCCAGAGCTTATGAAGATTGGGGTACCATAGACGAAATATATTCAGATAATCTTCAAAAAACCGTTTGTGTAAGGGCGGTTGTTGTAAGCAATGTAACCGAACACAAAATAAGAAATAAGCTTACTCTTTATAAATTTGTTGCCGCCGACCAAAGCGGCAGAATGCAAGTTACAATTTATAATAACAAGTATTTGGCGCAAAAAATTGTTATGGGTCGCGAGTATTTATTTTACGGCAAAATGGACGGAAATCTTATTTACCGTCAAATGTCATCACCCGAAATTTCTTTGGTGGGCTCAGATTCTATAAAACCCATATATCACGCAACCGCAAATATGTCGTCTAAGGTAATATCGGGCCTTGTTAAAACGGCACTTGCAAACTGTCAATGCCCAGACCCATTGCCAAAAGACCTTTTAAAAGAGCATAATCTGTGCGATTTAAATTCGGCGCTTATTAATATACATTTTCCTAAAACACAAGAAGGATTACAACAAGCTAGAAAGCGCCTTATTTTTGAAGAACTGTTTTTACTGCAAACCGGTTTTTTAATGCTGCGTAATGCTAAACGTAATACCACCTCGGTGGCGGTTAAAAATGAATATACAAATTTGTTTTTATCGGCATTACCTTTTGAACTTACATCTGCCCAAAAGCGTGTAATAAATGAGTGTATGACCGATATTAAGAGCAATAAATGTATGAACCGCCTTATACAAGGCGATGTTGGAAGCGGTAAAACCCTTGTGGCTGCGGCGCTAATATTTAATATGGCAAAAAACGGATATCAGTCTGCCTTTATGGCACCTACCGAGGTTTTGGCGGCGCAGCATTATAAGTCGTTATCGGCTTTATTTGAGCAATTTTCTATAAAATGCGCTTTGCTTACGGGCTCGGTAACTGCAGCCAATAAAAACAAAATTAAACAAGCCATAGCAAACGGTGAAATAGATGTTGTAATAGGTACACACGCGCTTATTACCGATGATACTTCGTTTTATAGCTTGGGACTTGTTATTACCGATGAGCAACACAGATTTGGCGTTGCACAGCGTTCACAGCTTGCCAAAAAGGGTAATAATCCGCATACCGCGGTTATGTCGGCAACACCTATTCCGCGTACCCTTGCCATGACTATTTACGGAGATTTGGATATAAGTATAATAGATGAGTACCCAAAGGGACGAACCCCAATAGAAACCTACGCCATAGGCTCTGATAAGCGTCAAAGGGCCTATAATTACATAAAAAAACATTTAGACCAGGGAAGACAGGGTTATATTGTTTGTCCATTGGTTGAAGAGGGCGAAAATGCTGATTTAATTTCGGCCGAGGAGCATTATAAAAGGCTTTCTGAAAACGAATTTAAGGGTTACAAACTGGGACTTTTACACGGTAAAATGAACGCAAAAGAAAAAACAAAGATTATGCGCGATTTTGCAAACGGAGAAATTGATTTGCTTGTGTGCACAACCGTTGTAGAGGTTGGCATAGATGTTGCAAATGCCGCAATTTTAGCGGTAGAAAATGCCGAACGCTTTGGACTTTCGGCGCTGCATCAGTTAAGAGGTAGAGTAGGCAGAGGAAAATACAAATCTACTTGCATATTTATATCTGACAGCGAATCTAAAACTACCAAAGCGCGCCTTAATATTATGTGTTCAACCAACGACGGCTTTAAAATTGCCGATGAAGATTTAAAACTAAGGGGACCGGGTGACTTTTTAGGCAAAAAGCAACACGGTTTACCAGACCTTAAAATTGCCGATTTTGTAAACGATATGCAGGTGGTTCAAAGGGCTGGTAATGCGGCACGCAAATGCATAGCAAACGATCCAACCTTATCTAAACCCGAAAATGCTAACCTAAAGGCCGAAATAAGACGTATGTTTTTATCGGCAATATCTTGAAAGGAAAAAAGTATGATTTACAACAGAGTTTGTGCAAAAATAGACCTAGATGCCATAATGCACAATATAAATGCAGTAAAAAATAAGGTAACAAAAGGTACTTTGGTTATGGCGGTTGTAAAGGCCGATGCATATGGCCACGGTGCCGTTACAGTAGCAAATCATTTGCAAAATGCGGTTGATTATTTTGGTGTTGCCGATGTTTTTGAGGCTTTAGAGCTTAGAAAAAACGGCATAACTAATAATATTTTGATATTATCGTTTACGGCCCCTGATTTTTTTGAACTGATTGTAAAAAACGATATAACTGCAACTATTTTCGATTTAGATTCGGCTAAAAGTTTATCTAACGCGGCACAAAAACTGAACAAAATCGCTAAAATTCATATTGCGCTAGATACAGGTATGTCACGAATAGGCTATGATGTGAGTAACGATAGCATAGAGCAAATAAAACAAATTAAAAATTTAAAAGGAATATATATTGAGGGCATTTTCAGTCACTATGCCACAGCCGATGAGGTCGATAAAAAAGAGGCTATAAAACAAAAAGAGCGCTTTGAGTGGTTTATAGAAAATCTTGAAAAACAAGGTGTTAATATACCCATTAAGCATCTTAGCAACTCGGCTGGTATAATGGAAATGGGTACCGATTTTAACATGGTAAGGGCCGGTATCATAACCTACGGACTTTATCCGTCAGATGATGTTAAAAAACAAAATTTTAATATAAAACCCGCCATGCAAATAGTGACGCATATCTCTTATGTAAAAACCGTTAAAAAAGGTCAGGGTATAAGCTACGGTCTTACCTTTAAGCCTAAAAACGATATTACCGTTGCTACACTTTCAATAGGCTATGCCGACGGATATCCACGAGCACTGTCTAATAAAGCATATGTTATTATAAAGGGTAAAAAGTGTAGGGTACTTGGCAGAGTTTGTATGGATCAAATGATGGTCGATGTAACGGGTCTTGACGTTAAAGTATTAGACGAAGTTACCGTTTTGGGTGGAAATTCTGAAGAATATATTTCGGTTGAGCTTTTGGCCGAAATGGCAGGCTCGTTTAACTACGAATTTGTATGCGGTATAGGCAGACGTGTTCCTAGAATATATTACAAAAACGGTTGCCCAACAAGTGAGATTAACTACTTAGAGTAGATTATTGTTGAAAATACTACCATAATATGCTAAAATAATTTAGATATATAAATATTAAGGGTGCAAAAATGCAAGATAATTATAAAATCTCGGCGTGTGTTGTAACTTACAATAATTCATCGTGTGCAAAACAAGCCGTCGAATCGGTTGTAATGCATACAAAACAAAAAGAACTTTGTATGTATGTTTGCGACAATAATTCTACCGACAACACGCTAGACACCTTAAAAAACATAGATGGTGTTAATTTAATAAATTTGCCTAAAAATCTCGGTTTTGGTAAGGCGCACAACGCGGTTTTAGATAAAATAGATTCTAAGTACCACGCAGTTATTAATCCCGATATTCGCATTGACAGCGACGTTTTAAGTGAACTGGCTAAGTTTTTAGACCAAAACCCAGACACAGTTATGGTAACGCCTAAAATATTAAATGACGATGGCACCGAGCAACATCTTCCTAAAAAAACTCCAACCTTTAAATATGTGTTTTTAGGAAGACTGTCTAGTATATTTAGTTCCTTTAAAAAATACCGCGATGAATATACTAAAAGCAAAGAAAACTTAACATCTCCCACCGAAATAGATTTTTGTACGGGTTGTTTCTTTCTTATCAGAACCGACGCATTTAAAAAACTAGGTGGTTTTGATGATAATTTCTTTATGTATTTTGAAGATGCCGACCTTGCTCGCAGAGCCAAGCAGTTTGGAAAGGTTATGTTTGTACCAAATTATCACGTAACTCATTTATGGGAGCGAGCAAGTTCTAAAAGTATAAAATATTTGTTTATACACCTTGTTTCATATTTTAAATATATGTCAAAATGGAGGAGGGCTAAATAATGAAGATTATGATAACCGGCTCAAACGGTCAGCTTGGTAACGAGCTTAAAAGCATAATCGATAGCGGCAAGAGTGAAATCGGTGCAGCTCCTAAAGAGATTTATCCGGCTACTGTTTTGGGTGTTGATATTGACACGCTCGATATTACCGATAGTAGAGCCGTATTAAACTTTGTTTTAGAAAACAAGCCAGATGTTATAATTAACTGTGCAGCCATGACAAATGTAGACGGCTGTGAAACTAATTTTGAAGGCGCTATAAAGGTAAACGCCGATAGTGTTAAGTATTTAGGTGAGGCTGCCGAGCAAATAGGCGCAAAGCTTATACACGTTTCTACCGACTATGTTTTTGCAGGAGACGGAACGACACCTTATGTAGAGAGCGATGTATGCGCACCAAAAACCGCATACGGAAAATCTAAATACTTAGGTGAACAAAATGCGGCAAAATATTGTAGTAGATATTTTGTTGTTCGCACATCTTGGTTATATGGCTATATAGGCAAAAACTTTGTAAAAACAATGCGAAAGTTTGGTAAGGCAAACGGCAAGCTTATAGTTATAAACGACCAAAGAGGTAACCCCACAAACGCTAACGATTTAGCACATCATTTGCTAAAGCTTGCAGTAACCGAAAATTACGGAATATATCACTGCACAGGCAACGGTGAATGCAGCTGGTATGATTTTGCAAAGAAGATAATCGAGTTATCTAAAATTAATGCTACGGTTTCTCCTTGTACAAGCGAAGAATATCCAAGTCCAACCCCCAGACCGAAATATTCGTCATTAGAAAATGCGGCCTTAAAGGCTACTGTTGGTGATGAAATGCGCAACTGGGAAGAGGCGTTAGAAGAATATATTGAAAAACTCAACAAAATGGAGGAAGAATAAATGAAAACTTATTTAGTAACAGGCGGCGCAGGCTTTATTGGCTCTAACTTTGTAATTTATATGTTAAACAAGTACACCGACGTTAAAATTATAAATGTTGACGTATTAACCTATGCCGGCAACCTAGAAAACTTAAAGTCGGTTGAAAATAACCCAAATTACACCTTTGTTCAGGCAGATATTTGCGATGATAAGGCAATTGCAAAGTTATTTGATGAGAATGATATTGACTATGTTGTAAACTTTGCGGCAGAAAGCCATGTAGACCGCAGTATATCTGATCCCGAAATTTTTGTAAAAACCAACGTTTTAGGTACAGTTAATCTACTTAATAACGCTAAAAAGGCTTGGACAATAGGTGACGACAAGTACAAAGAGGGCGTTAAGTATTTACAAGTATCTACCGATGAGGTTTACGGTACTTTGGGTGCAGAGGGTTACTTTATGGAAACAACTCCTCTAGACCCACACTCTCCGTATTCTTCCTCTAAAGCATCTGCAGACCTTTTTGTAAAGGCATATGCTGACACTTATAAATTCCCTGTAAACATTACTCGTTGCTCTAATAACTACGGTCCGTATCAGTTCCCAGAAAAGTTAATTCCGCTTATTATGAACAACACCTTAAACCATAAAGATCTTCCTGTTTACGGTGACGGTATGCAAATTCGTGACTGGCTCTATGTAGAAGATCACTGCAAGGCTATAGATATGGTAATTCGCAACGGTGTTTTAGGTGAGGTTTACAACGTAGGCGGCCATAACGAGAGAACAAATATCTTTATTGTTAAAACTATTATCGAATACATTAAAGAAAATGTTGACTCTACAGTTGGCGAGCATATGATAAAGCACGTTACCGACCGTAAGGGTCACGACCGTCGTTACGGTATTGATCCTCAAAAGATTAAAGATGCTCTTGGTTGGTACCCCGAAACCACATTTGAGGTTGGCATAAAGAAAACATTAAAGTGGTATTTAGATAACAAAGAATGGGTAGAAAACGTTACCAGCGGCGCTTATCAGAATTATTACGATAAAATGTACAGCGCTAAGGAGGAAATTTAATGGGCAAGTTTAACTTTATTAAGACCGATATTGACGGTGTAGTTATTATAGAACCCAGCGTTTTTGGTGACGACCGCGGCTATTTTATGGAAACATATAACTACAACGAGTTTAAAGAAAACGGTATCGATAATGTTTTTGTTCAAGATAATCAGTCCAAATCACGCAAGGGTGTTTTAAGAGGCTTGCACTTTCAAAAGACCTTTTCTCAAGCTAAACTTGTACGCGTAATAAAGGGCTCGGTTTTTGACGTTGCAGTTGATTTGCGCGAGGGTAGTAAAACTTATGGCAAGTGGGTTGGCGTTGAGCTTACCGCTGAAAACAAAAGGCAGTTCTTTATACCCAAAAACTTTGCTCACGGCTTTTTAGTATTGTCTGATGAAGCTGAATTCGTTTACAAATGTGATGATTTTTATCATCCCGAAGACGAGGGCGGCTTGCTTTGGAATGACCCCACAGTTAATATTAAGTGGCCAATAACTGATGATATGGAAATTCTGCTAAGCGAAAAAGATAAGAAAAATCCAACTTTAAAATAATACCAAAGGGCAGGCAGAAAATATAAAATTTCTGTCTGCCTTTTTTAATGCTTTGGCTAAAGGTGATATATATGAGTTTTAAAAAAGATTTTGTATGGGGTGCTGCAACAGCATCTTACCAAATAGAAGGTGCCGCTTATGAAGACGGCAAGGGTTTAAACATTTGGGACGATTATTGCAAAATTCCGGGTAAAATATTAAACGGCGATACCGGTGATATTGCATGTGATCATTACCACCGCTACAAAGAAGACATAGCCTTAATGAAACAGCTTGGCATTAAGGCATACCGTTTTTCTATTTCGTGGGCAAGAATTTTACCCGATGGAATTGGCAAGGTTAACCCCAAAGGTTTAGAGTTTTATAAAAATCTCGTAAACGAGCTAAAAGCAAATGGTATAACACCGTATGCTACACTTTTCCATTGGGATTATCCGTCTAAACTTTTGGCAAAGGGCGGGTGGCTGAACAATGACAGCCCAAATTGGTTTGCAGAATATGTAAAAACCGTTGTGAAATTTTTTAAAGACGATATACCAAATTATATAACCTTTAATGAGCCGTCGGTTGTTATTGGTTGCGGATACGTAATTGCCGAACACGCACCGGGTATAAAGCTCGATAATTATATGTTAGTGCCTATGTCGCACAACATATTAAAGGCGCACGGTATGGCCGTAAAGATTATAAGAGAGTTATCGCCCAATGCAAAAATAGGCTATGCGCCTGCATCTAACCCCATAATTCCATTTAATAATGATGAAAAAGAGGTTGAAGCCGCACGTAAAAAATATTTTTGCGATTTTGGAGAAGGCGGCTGGGTATGGTCTGCTTCTTGGTGGGGCGACCCAATAGTTTTTGGTAAATATCCAGAAGAGGGATTAAAGGTTTTAGAAAAATATCTGCCCAAAAATTATAAAGACGATATGCCACTTATAAATCAGCCAATAGATTTTTACGGTCATAATATTTACCAAGGCGAATATGTAAAAGCGCAAAATGGTGTTGCTGTAAGTTTGCCACGCAAAGTTGGTTATCCGCGCACTGCAATAGAGTGGCCCATTACCCCAGAGGCACTTTATTGGGGACCAAAATTTTTATATGAACGCTATAATTTGCCTATTATAATTACCGAAAACGGACTGTCTTGTCACGATGTAATATCGCTAGACGGCAAAGTACATGATCCTAATCGCATAGACTTTTTAAACCGCTATTTACTGCAGCTTAAAAAGGCGGCAGAAGACGGCGTAGACATTTCGGGTTATTTTCAGTGGTCGCTTATGGATAATTTTGAGTGGGCAAGAGGTTATTTTGACCGTTTTGGTCTAATTTATGTGGATTATGAAACCCAAAAGCGTATTCCAAAAGATTCATTTTACTGGTATAGTGAAGTAATAAAGCAAAACGGCGAAAATTTATAAATAATAATATAAAAAAGGAAGATGAAAATGGCAGTAGTAAGTATAACTAAAGATAATTTTAATTTAGTAACCGAATCCGAAAAAACAGTATTGCTCGATTTTTATGCCGACTGGTGTGGTCCTTGCAGAATGGTATCGCCCATAGTTGACCAAATTGCCGAGGAATATGAGCAGTACTTTGTAGGTAAGGTTAACGTAGACGAACAACCCGAGCTTGCGATGCAGTTTGGTGTAACGAGTATACCGATGCTTGTTGTTTTAAAGGGTGGTAAAATAGTTAATCAGTCTTTAGGCGCAAAACCCAAAGATCAAATTTTAAGTTTATTAGACTGATATGGAACACATTTACGATACGTTAATTCTAGGTGGCGGCCCCGCGGGTTATACCGCCGCGCTTTATGCTGTAAGAGCGGGCCTAGACACTCTTTTAATAGAGAAAATGTCGGTTGGCGGTCAAATGACTCTTACCGGTGATATTGATAATTATCCGGGTTTTGAACAGGGAATAGATGGCTTTACTTTGGGAATGAAGATGCAGCAAACGGCAGAGCGCTTTGGCGCAAAAACCGAGTATTGCGAAATTAGCCGTGTAGATTTTACCGGTGATGTAAAAAAAGTTTTTGCAGGGGACAAAGAATACAAAGCAAAAACCGTAATAATTGCTACAGGTGCAAACCCAAGAACACTCAATTTACCTAAGGAAGACGATTTTATAGGCAAAGGCGTGCACTACTGCGCCCACTGTGACGGCAGGTTTTATAAAGAAAAAACTGTCGTAGTTGTGGGTGGCGGCAACTCTGCTGCAGCCGATGTCTTGTATTTATCGCGCCTTGTAAAAAAGGTATATTTAGTGCACCGCCGCGATTCTTTAAGGGCAACTAAAATTTATCACGAGCCACTTTTAAAGGCAGAAAATGTTGAGTTTGTTTGGAATTCTAAGGTAACAGAGTTTATTACCGATACTCGCGTTACAGGTGTAAAAATTAAACACACAAAAAACAATACACAAAATAATATTGACTGCGATGCTGTCTTTGTAAGCATAGGTCGTAGCCCCACAACCGAGTTTTTAAACGGAGCGGTAGCAATAGACCAAAACGGTTATATAATTGCAGATGAAAGCACTAGAACTAGTGTGCCAGGAGTTTTTGCCGCAGGTGATGTTAGAACCAAAACGTTACGACAAGTTATTACTGCTGCAGCCGATGGCGCAGTTGCGGCCACCGCAGCCGAAGAATACTTAAACGGTTTATAATAATAATTTAATGCCCGCATATTGCGGGCATTAGGTACGTAAAGGGCAAAAAACTATTGACAAAATAAGCTAAATTTACTATAATTGTCGAGTACGATATTGATAATATTGATTAATAAAATATACATTTATCGAGGCGTGGCTTAAGTTTGGTAGTTTTTGGCCGAGCGCTCACGGTGTGAGAAAAAGCGAGAGGCAAAAAGGCGCCGCGGTCGACAAACGAGATACGGCAGTATTGAGATGTCGGGCACCGCAAGAGTAAGCGAAGTAGCAGCGCGATAGATACATATTTTATTAGCAAGTCAATTTAATATCTATTTATATAATTTATCGAGGCGTGGCTCAGTTTGGTAGAGCGCTGCGTTCGGGACGCAGAGGCCGCAGGTTCGAATCCTGTCGCCTCGACCATACAACCACCCCATGCCAAACGGCATGGGGTGGTTATTTTATTGTTTTGTACAAGTTTAAGCAGAGGTGAAAATCGTCCCATAAAAATCGGGTTCAGATACTCCTTCTCTGCTTAAGGTTATTTGTTTAAAAAGGGGAGAATTTTATGGACTATGTCTCAAGTTGGGATTTTACACTAGCAAACTACGGTGCCGTTTGGGCATTTTTAGTACAGTTGGGTTTATTATTGCTATTTTTAATGTTAGGTAACATTTTAAGGCGCACTATTCCGCTATTTAGAAAGTGTTTAATTCCGTCTGCGCTGTTGGGTGGCACTTTATTGCTTGTAGTTAATATTATTTGCAAACAGTTTGGCTTTGCGTTGGTAGACAACAGACTAATGCAGGTTATTACATACCACTGCTTAGCAATTGGCTTTGCGGCAATGTCTTTAAAAACCGAAAAAAGCAGCCATAAAACAAGCAAAGCTCAGGTTGTAGAATTTGGTGCTTTACAGGGCGGCACATATATGTTACAGGCGTTTATAGGTCTTGGTATAACCATAGTGTTATATTTTCTTACCAGATATGGCGATAATGTTATTTCATATATCTGTGGTCTTATTTTACCGTTAGCTTACGGTCAAGGGCCCGGAAACGCACTTACTTGGGATATTAACTTTACCAATACTTCTGCCGCACAGTTTGCAGGCAACGGTAGTTTTGGATTATCGCTGGCATCTATAGGCTTTGTAGTAGCCTCTGTTTTTGGTGTTTTGTATATTAATATACATAAAAAACGCGGTAATCTTTGTGTTCGCGAAGAAAGTTCTCGTAATAAAACAATAGACCAAACTAACCCCGATGGCACAGAGATACCAGATAATGAATCTATAGATAAATTCTCTTTACAAGTAGGTTTTGTGGCACTGGCATACGCGCTTTCATTTGGATTTATGTGTATTTTGGGAGTTTTATCTAAATTCACAAACTCTATAGCTTGGGGCTTTAACTTCTTGTGGGCATCTCTTGCGGCAATGTTAATTAGGCTTGTAGTTAAACGTTTGCGCAAACATAATATAATGCACCGAGACTACATAAATAATTACCAAATGGATAGAATATCGGGCTTTTCGTTTGACTTAATGATAGTTGCCGGTGTTGCCGCCATAGAAATTAACGATATAAAAAATTACATTTTACCCATTGTTATTCTTAGCGTAATTGGTATGATAGTTACTTATATTTACATACGCTGGGTTTCTAAAGAATGTTTTAAGGGCTTTGAGCACGAGTTTTTTCTTATGAGCTTTGGCACCTTAACAGGTACTGCATCTAACGGTATGATTTTAATGAAAGAGGTTGATCCTTCACTTAAAACACCAACCTCTAGCCTTTATATTCTTTCAAACTTTCCGGCCATGGTTATGATAGCACCATTATTGTTTTTATTAAGCTTTGCTGTAAAATCACAAACTAATGCTATTATTTCTTGCGCTATTTTCTTTGTACTATGGACTATATATACTATATATTTGTTCCGCAGAAGAATTTTTAAAAAGCATTATAAAAATTCTAGTGTACCTGTTTGGAAAGATGAAACAGATAGTAAATAATTAATATATAAAACAAAAGGCCTCAAGTTTTAAACTTGAGGCCTTTTTATACTATTATCTTTTTTATGTAGTATTTGTTTTATTTGTAAAACTCATCGACTGCACTAAAGAATGCATCAATATTTTCCCATGGGCTTGAATGCGGAATATCGCAACCGGAAGAAATGACAAAGTTTGGATATACGTTACACTCGCTCATAATACGAGTTGTTTCTTGCTTTACAGATTCAGGTGTGCCGCACTTTATTTGTCCTGCGGGGTCGACGTTACCCATAACAATGGTATCTTGTGGGAAAAGCTTTAACATTTCGCTTAAATTTATTGCATTGCCAAAATGGTATGCTGAGCAACCGGTTGATAAAATAGAATCAGCCATTAAAAGAATATTATCACCGCAGTTATGATATATAAGTGCAAAATCTTCGGTCTGAATTGCCTCGCGGATTCGTTTTACATAAGGAGCCGAAAATTCGTCTTGCAAGTCAGGCGAGAGCATACCTGCAAGTGGCTCGGCCATAACAATGCCGTTTGCACCTGCTTTTTTGTACTCGTTTATGTAACTGATTAAAAATTCAGATACCTTGTCTAAAATGGTGTGTACCATTTCGGGCTCGGTGTAGCAGTTTATCATTGCTTCGCTTACATCCATAAGTCTGCCTGCTAATGAGAACGGACCAATTACTCCCGCAAACACAGGTCGGTCGGTTATAAGCGTGGTAGCCTTTTTTATGGTGTCTACAGACTGAGCAAGTCTGCCCTTAGACATATCGGGAATTTCTAACGCGTCGGCTTGTTCGGGTGAGCAGATAAGTGCACCTACAATAGTTGGCACTTCATCGTCTGCAAAATGAACCTTAGCACCAAAAGCTTCGGCTTCTACCGATAAATCCATCATACTAACAGACGCTAATGTATTACAACGCTCAGCAATTAATTTCATACCCTCTGCTTGAAGATCACTGCTATTAACCAGTTCGTTAACGCTAATACCCAAAAGGGTGGCACACGGAAAAGAGAGAATAGGCATAGCCCTTTTTGTGGGGCTCTTTATAATATCGTCAAGCCATTGTTTTATGTTCATAACACAAGTTCTCCGAGTTTAGTTAATGCCTTCACATATTTTAAGCGCTACATCAGAACAGCTTGCAGCATCGGGTGTGTAATAATCGGCACCAATGCTATCGCAAAAGCTTTGTGTTATTGGAGCACCGCCGATCATAATTTTAACATGCTCTCTAATGCCGTCTGTCTGAGCTTGCTCAACTACATTTTTCATTTCATGCATTGTAGTGGTAAGTAGAGACGACAAACAAATAATATCGGCGTTGTGTTCTTTGGCCGCACTTGTAAAGGCTTCGGGAGCAACATCTACACCAAGATCTATAACTTCTAGACCTTTGCCCTCTAGCATCATTTTAACAAGGTTTTTACCAATGTCATGAAGATCGCCACGTACAGTACCAATTACAACGGAACCCTTGGTTTTAACGCCCGATGAAACCAAGTGAGGACGAAGAATTTCAACACCAGCATTCATTGCTCTTGCTGCAATAAGTACTTCGGGAACAAAAACTTCGTTTCTTTTAAACTTTTCGCCTACAATAGACATACCTGAAAGTAATCCTTCTTCTAAAATAGTCTCAGGTGCAATTCCATCATTAAGAGCCTGATTTACAAGGTCTTTTACCATGGGTGCTCGTCCCTTTTGTAATAGGGCGCTCATTTCTTCTAATATACTCATTTTTTCCTCCAAGAGATTTATTTTTATTTTACATTCCGTTCTTTTCTCGGTATTTTTTGGGAGATATGCTAGTGACTGCTTTAAACTGTTTTGTAAAATAGCTTTGGTCGTCAAACCCTATAAGATGTGCAACATCTGCAATTGAAATTGACGGGTCGAGCAATAAATGCTTAGATTTATCTATTCTAACCTTATTTATAAAAGCCGATAAACTAATATTCATTTCTTCGTTAAAGATTTTACTAACATAAGATTTGCTCATATACACATGTTCTGCAATATCGTCAAGGGCAATTTTATGCATATAGTTGTTATTTATATATTCAATAATCTTATGTACGGTGTTTGAATGCTTAATATCAGAAAAATCGAAAACATAGCTAACAAATCTGTTAATAACGTTGCTTAGCCAAACACTCAGTTTTTCTAAGGAGTCAAATCGCTCTAACTCGCTAATATAAGTGTTGTTTAGACTGAAAATTTCCGAAATATCGGCGCCCGATTCTATAACCGAGCGTGATAATAGCACCAAAAGTTCAAGTACTCTGGCCTTAATTACGGCAAATTCGGCGTTAGAGCGAAAGAAAATTTCGCCAAGCAGCCTGTTTAATAGTTCTCTTGCTTTTTCGCGGTCGGCATTCTTAATGGCAAGCTGCAACTGTTTTTCCAGTTCTATGGGGTAATTTTGATTTTTTGGAAGAACTTCTAATTCTTTATAAATTGTATTTAAAAAATCGGCGGTTGAGGTGTTTGCGTCTAATACCGGTTTTGTGGAAAACACAGCCGATAAAATTTCGGTTAAATCATTAATTTTTGCGGTTTCTATATTTGGTAAACCATAGGTCTGATTATAATCTGAAATATCACCCATAAGTATTGGGCCCGCTATTACACCGCTTGAATGAATATCATATTCATCCAAAAGCGGAGTGGCAATAAAAATAAAATCACCGGGGCAGTAGTATATATACTTGTTGTCCCACCGTATAGATTCATATACACCGTAAAGGTGGGTGTTTTTATAGTCGCACTTGTTTGGACAACGGCTACAGAATGTTTTACTGAAATTAGAAAACTCCTTTAGATTTAAATCAAAAACATTCAGGTCAATGTTAAACAGTGACGAAAAGTGCTTTATATACTTTTGGGTCAAGACGTCTCACCCCTTTTAAATGATTATAAAGTTTTTTTATTCCAAGTTATAGAAACTTATTTTACTTTTTGGTAAAATATTTGGTAGTTAATTGTTTTTGTTGAAAATTAGTGTGTTTATATGCTATCTTAATTATATCATAGAAACATTTTTAATACAACAACACGTACGGGGTAAAAGTATGATACTAGATGTTTTAAAGTCGTTTGAGTTTTCAAATGTTGCAAAAATAAAAATAGCGGATATAGAATTTGAGCCGCCGCTTATAGAGCTTTGCAAACTTAATTCTTGCGGCAATTACGGTAAAAACTACACCTGTCCACCGCTTGTGGGAGAAAGCGAAGATCTTATTAAAGAGGCTAAAAATTACGATTATGCATATGTTTTTCAGAAAGTATACAGCATTGAAGATTCGTTTGATATAGAGGGTATGAATAATGCGCGTATTCATTTTAGAAAGCTTACGTTAGCGGTAAATGATGCCTTAGAAAAAACCGGGCAAGATTATAAAATTTTGTCTGCGGGAGGATGCAGTCAGTGTAATGAATGCGGCGCTGTAACGAACACGAGTTGCCGTTTTCCTAAAACGGCATTTGCATCTCTTGAAGCCTATTGCATAAATGTGTCTAAATTAGCGGGTCTTTGCGATATGAAATATATTAACGGACAAAATACCGTTACATATTTTGGTGCAGTGTTATTTAACAAATAAAAAAGAAGTGATAAGAAATTTCTTATCACTTCTTTTGTTTTATTGTTTTGCTTTTTCTAAATCGTTTTTACGAATTTCAACACGTCTTACCTTACCGCTAATAGTTTTTGGAAGCTCGCTTACAAATTCTACAATTCTTGGATATTTGTAAGGTGCGGTGTGGGTTTTAACGTATTCTTGAATTTCTTTTTTAAGTTCATCGGTACCAACTGTGCCCTTTGTAAGAACAATGGTGGCTTTAACAATCTGACCGCGTACTTCGTCGGGAACAGGTGTTATTGCACATTCTAAAACGTAGGGTAATTCCATAATTACACTTTCAATCTCAAACGGACCAATGCGGTAACCTGAAGATTTAATAACATCGTCTATACGGCCAACATACCATAAATAACCATCTTCGTCCATGGTGGCTTGATCACCTGTGTGATAGTAGCCGTCGTGCCAAGCTTCGTTAGTTTTTTCTTCATCAAGATAATAACCAATAAATAGACCGCATGGAACATTTTCTTTTGTGCGAATACAAATTTCACCTGCATCACCCGTTTTACATGGGTTGCCGTCGGGGTCAAGCACCACAACATCGTAAAGCGGACTTGGCTTGCCCATAGAACCGATTTTTGGTGTTGAGCCTACAAAGTTGGCAATAGAAAGTGTGGTTTCGGTCTGGCCAAAGCCTTCCATAATGGTAAGTCCGGTTGCCTTTTTAAATTGATTAAATACTTCTGGGTTTAATGCTTCGCCTGCAGTAGTAGCATACTCGATAGAAGATAGGTCGTATTTAGATAAATCTTCTTTTATAAAGAAACGGTACATAGTCGGCGGTGCGCAGAAGGTTGTAATGCCGTACTTTTTAAACAAGGGTAAAATATCGTCAGAATGGAAGCGGTCAAAGTCGTAGGTGAATACAGCCGCTTCGCATAGCCATTGGCCATACAATTTGCCCCATAATGCCTTGCCCCAGCCAGTGTCAGAAATGGTAAAGTGTAGACCGTTAGGATTAACGTTGTGCCAGTGCTTAGCGGTGGGGTAGTGGCCTAAAGCGTATTTGTAAGAATGTGTTGCAATGCGCGGATAACCCGTGGTACCCGATGTAAAGAGCATAAGCATTGGGTCATCACCGCAAGGAGTGTTGTCTGTGCGATAATAATGTGTGCTAAAGCGCTCCATTTCTACGTTAAAGTCGTTCCAACCGGGCTTTTTGCCGCCAACTAAAATTTTGAGCATATTCGGGAACTGTTCAGCAGCCTTGGCAGCTTCATCGGATACCTCACCGTCGGCGGTGCAAACAATGGCTTTAACCTTAGCTGCTTTATATCTATATTCAAAGTCGTGCTCAACAAGTTGGTTAGTTGCGGGAATTGCAATAGCGCCAATTTTATGAAGTGCTAACATACAGAACCAGAACTGGTAGTGACGTTTTAGCACGAGCATTACGGTATCGCCTTTTTTGATTCCTAATGACTCAAAATAGTTTGCGGTTTTTGCGGAATATTTTTTCATATCTGAGAAGGTAAAGCGACGGTCAGATTTGTCGTTTGCAACCCACATCATTGCTAATTTTTCGGGGTCCTTTTCAGCAATGGCATCTACACAGTCAAAAGCAAAGTTAAATTTGTCGGCATTTTTGAACGAAATACCGTTAAACACACCTTTTTCGTCATAGGTAGATTCTATAAAGTTATCGGCAACCGTTTTTGCACTTGTTACTGTTTTAGCATTTTTAGCGGCAATGATAGGTGCTTCGGGATATTCTTCGCTAACTGCACCGTCTTGTGGGTTTAAAACAACAGCGTGGAATTCGCAACCGCCTTCAGAAACGGCAATCATACCGTGGGGGATAAGGCTGTTGTAAAAAATGGAGTCACCCTCATGAAGTACGTCAATATGGTCGCCTACTTGAACCTTAAGAGAACCTTTTACAATAACGTCAAATTCTTGACCGTTATGAGAACTTAGATGTATTGGAGCATTTTGCTCTTCTGCAAGGTAAGGAAATTTAACTAAAAACGGCTCAGCCAGCTTATCTTTAAACTTGGGGGCCAAGTTGTTATATTCAACACCGTGCTGTTTTAAAATTTTAAGTCCTTCGCCTTTGCGGGTTATGGCAAACGAAGTTAAAGTTGTACTGGTACCTTCTAATAGGTCGACAACCTCAACGCCACAAGCTTTAGCACATTTATAAATAAATGTAAAGCTAAAGTCGGGTTCGCCTTTTTCCAGTATTTTGTAATCTTCTACCGAAACACCGGTAAGCTTTGCAAGCTGTTCTTGAGAATAGCCAGTTGCTTCGCGTAGGTCTTTAATTCTGCCTGCAACCTCTTTCAAACTGTAATCCATCATTGTTGTCTCCTTTCGTTTATGACATATTAGTTAATGGTTACTAATTTGAATAAAACAAAAAACTCGCCTCAAATTGCTTTGAGACGAGTTGTTAACCCGCGGTACCACTCAAATTGCGAAGCTTTTACACCTCGCCACTTTCCGGACTCTAACAAGCCCTTTGCCTTTACGCAGCAATACGGAAGGAGTCTACTAAGCCAAGAATGCCGTTCGGTCCTCCGACTCAGAAGTGATGGGTCATTGGAAAGATTCACTATTGCCTCGCACCAAACGGCAACTCTCTGTACAGCTTCAATTTCCGACCGTCTTCATCATAGTCGTTTTTTGTGATATTCAAATTTATTATATAGTTTAGCAATATAAAGCGAAAAAGTCAAGAGTTTTTTTAAAAAATTTTTTATGAGTTAACACAATAGTCTTTTTTGAATCCGTGTGCACCAAAAATTTGCCATTGACCAACGCCAAGACGCCTAATGATTGAATTCCTTTCTTCAGAGCAGAGTTTCGGATCGGTATCTACAGACGTCATCAAAATAGGTGCGTATTGATTGTACTGAGCTTGTTCGGGTGTTAATCCGTGTACATTTATATATATGTCACCTGTAATAGCAATGTGATTAGTATAATCAATCAATACAATTTCACCCGGCAAATGTCCACCTTTTCCTTCATAAACCTCAAAATGCAATTCTTCAAAATCCAAAAAACCAATTTGAGTAAGTGGCTCGGTTAAATTTTTAATGTCATTCCATAAAACTGTAATCTTATCGGGATTTGTCGGTTTATAAGACGTAAGAATTTTGCAAATATTAATATACGGTTTATGCAATGGATTCTTTTCTCTGTAACCGTCATTTCCCAAATATTCGTTCTTTAGGCAAAGAGCTGTTTTAGGGCTTGTTATTATTTCATCAAACATTGGTAGCAAACCGCAATGGTCAACATCAGCATGAGTTACGAGAATGGTTTTCTTTATCTCATTAAAATTTGGAACTATTTTGGATATGACTTTAAGCATTTCATCGCTATAACAAGCATATCCGCTGTCAACAAATAGAACTTTATCGTTGCTTTTAATAATAATTGTATTGCTACCGCATGGTGGTTCTATAAGTATAATTTCGGTATTATTAGATATTTTGTGATTGCTTACTCTTGGAATAAAAGATTTTCCTTTGGATGCACCAAGCAACTCTGCAAACTTACTTATACTATCAAAGGTTTTGTACGGGGATAGGCCTTGTTCGTCAAGTGTTTGCATTGCAAGGTTTACATGTACTAAAAGTTCGCGGCTAATTTCATCGGATAGTCCTACTGTTTGAGATAGTCCCATTACATAAGTGTTGTAGAAAATACTATTATCGTAAACTTTTTCGGAGCTATTGTAGTTAATAACACGAACTTTGCACAGCTTTTCAGCTTCCTTAAGAAATTCAGAAATTTTGTCGAAATCATCAACATATAAACCCATTTTGAAATGTTGATAATCCGTACCGTTTTCTTGAGAACTAATATATGAGATATTAAAATTAAAGTCGTTTATAAGGGTTAAAATATTTGTAACACTTCCAGGGATATCTTTAAGACAAAATTCAATTAAAACAACACTAGTCTTATTTGTATTACTTTGCAGATATCCGATTTTTTCAAGTTCAATATCTGCTTTGCTTAACTGCTCATTAGTGCCTTCGGCGTCAATAAACAGTGTGTGTGAATCGACCGCTTTATTATAACTTACACGCGTTATATTTATTCCCAATGCAGAAAAGCATTTACTTGCTTTTAAAAATGCGCCTATATGATTAGGCATTGATGTTACATAGGTTTTTTTCATTTTTGCTCCTTGATTTTTATGTTATAAATTATTTGTTAATCTGCACTTAACTATTGCTTCGGTTACATCGGTAAGTACAAGCTCGCCTTTTTGATTATAGGCTTGGATAGTAACCTCAACAAGTCCATTACGAGAATTTCTTTTAATAAGATTAGTTATGGTTGCTCTGCCCGTTAGCATATTGTACTGAGCCACAATGTCGGTTATGGTTTCGCCCTCGATAATATAAATATCAACGCCCTGGGCAACGGGGATTTGTATGCTTATTGTGCCGCCTTCAAAGTTCTTGGCAGAGTAAAGCTGGTCGGTGTTTACACATATGGTGGCATCTGAATATGTAGCGGTATTATTGCTGTTTAAAAGCGCTGCTCCAAAATGAAATTCGGCATAACGTGCAGTATCTATGTATATTCCGTAGCCCGCAGTACTTACAAAAAATGGTGCGGGCGCATGGGAATCACCGTTAGGCGCTTTGGGGTCAGCATTGGGGCGCACAGTAAATTTTCTGCCACGTAAATTAAAGGCTTTAAGTTGTAATCCTAAGCCGTAAATTTGTTCATCGCTTTTTATTGGTAGCCTTAAGCAACATCCTCTTGCGGTGTTGTAAAACTGAATAGCGTTTGTATCGTATTTAATGTCGGTCTCTTTAAATTTAAAGCCATCACAAAATTTTGACGGAACTAATTTTTCTGGGGTACCAAAGGTTAGTTTTTCACCAAAAACACATCCTCGTATATTGTTCTTAAAATTATAGCAAACATTTTATGAGAAAAAAAGATGCAATTTAAACAATTTTTCCGTTTTCAATTTGTACAGTACGTGGAAGCGTTTTGGCAATTTCTTTGTCGTGAGTAATTATAACTACCGTTTTTCCTTGGCCATTTAATTCGAATAAAATGTCGGTTATACTGTTTGATGATTTGGGGTCTAGGTTACCGGTGGGCTCGTCGGCCAAAATAAGCTGAGGAGAGTTTATTAGAGCCCTTGCAATAGATACCCTTTGTTGTTGGCCGCCCGAAAGCCCGTGCGGGCGGTGGTGCATACGCTCTTTTAAGCCTACTTTGCATAAAGCAATTTCGGCCAAAGCTAAACGTTCTTTGCGTTTTACACCTGCATAAAAAAGTGGAAGCGCTACATTTTCTAATGCAGAAAGTGTTGGAATTAGGTTAAAACTTTGAAATATAAAACCAATATTTTCGCAACGCATGCGTGAAAGTTGTTTGTCGCTTAAACTGCCTAGATTTTGTCCAAATAAATGATAAGTTCCACTGGTTTGAACATCTAGACCGCCTATAATATTCATAAGTGTAGATTTGCCTGAGCCCGATGCGCCAACAATGCCCAACATCTCGCCGGAATTTACGGTAAGATTTATTGAGTCTAGTGCTTTTACGGTACTGTTAAAGGTATTATATATTTTTGAAATGTCGTTAAGTTTAATTACTGTATCTTGCATATTATCACCTAAAAAAAGTATTTGCAGAATATTTATTTATATTTGCGAAAATATAAAAATAAAAGGATAAGTGATAATATATGTCGGTTTCAAAAAAACAATACAACAAAATGGTTAAAAAAAGCTCGCCAAATTCACATAAAATAAAGGACTTTTTGTGTGCATATGTAATAGGCGGAACAATTTGTATGATAGGGCAGGGTTTAAAAGAATGGTATGTATTTTTAGGGCTATCGGTTAGCGTTGTTAAAATGGCGGTGCCGGTATCGCTTATATTTATGGCGGTTTTTCTAACTGCTTTTAGGGTGTTTGATAATATAGCAAAGCACGCGGGAGCGGGTACCTTAGTACCAATTACCGGCTTTGCCAATGCCGTAGCCTCCCCCGCAATAGAGTTTAAAAGCGAGGGCTTTGTTTTGGGTGTGGGAGCCAATATGTTCAAAATCGCAGGCCCTGTTATCGTATATGGTACCGTCGCAAGTGTAATTTATGGGGTTATTTATTGGATTACAACTTTATTCTAATGCAAAAGGCTTGACCGCTAGGTCAAGCCTTTCTTATAAAGGGTATATTATGCCGTTATACTGTTTTCGTTGCCATAAAACAACTTGTTTAAATCAACGTTTGATATAAAGGTTGCGGCGTAAGACATTGTCAAATGGAAAAGTGATGTATTCCATTTTGTGTCTTTTCCCCAGCCCTCAAAGGTGGTTGTTGCATCTTCACGTAACATACGTTTCCAAGTGCCGTCATCCAGCAGGCATTGTTTTATAAGGTCATATTTATTATCTCGTACAAAGCCCATTAAAATAGGGAATGTACAGAAAAATGACAGTGAACTGAATCCGTGTTTTTTGAGAAGTGCAAAAAATTCCTGTTCAAATTCTTTTTCTTTGCAAATACCAAATCCATACACAAAGCTGTTGCCAACCAGACTGATATGTCCGGTGTTTTCACCATCTTTAAAAAGATTGTTGTTTTTATCGTAAAAAGTGGTGTAAAAAGCAGATACCACAGCAGATTCATCTCTATACGGCGGTAGGTTTAAAACAGTTGCCATTGAGTTTGCAGTTCGTATTGCCGCAATATAGTAGGCATTTATTGAAACGTGGGCCTCTTTGCAAACCTGTCCGACGGTTAAATCTACATCATAGCCGTGTCTAAAGTTATCCGGCCATTCTACTACGCACCACTTGTCGATCTCTTTTAAAATGCCATCTTTTTCAAACTCTTGCTTAAATGCGTCAAGCATTCGAGTTACTTTTGCGTAATTTTGCATTAAGTATTCCTTATCGCCGGTGAAATTATAGTGCCACCATACAAGAAATACTAAGCAAAAAGAAGCATCTGTAATTTCTTGCATAAAAGAGCAACAAATACAACCTAGAAGGGTACTGGAAATAAAATCTGTAGAGAAAGCGTCGTCTATCAGTTTGCGCACCATAGAATCATCGCCGGTGAGTATCATATTGGTAAGCGATGTGTAGCAACCGTCCTGCAGATAAAAGCCTTTTTCACGATCCATACAATCTTGAATCATTTCTTGTACACCGTACTTTTGAGTGTGTACGCAAAGCTCCCAGATTTTCTTTATGTCGGCATCTTCAAGAAGGTCTGGCTTTAGCTTGGCATTTAACTCAAAAGGATAGTGACGAACATTAAAACAGATATCTTTTATCTCAACACCGTCCGGCAAGGTAAGCTCGGCATAACGGAATGATTTGTAATCAAACCAGTCAAGTACACTTTCTCCGTCAGATAAAATCCATTCTTCCTCGTAGGTACATTTTGCGCGAAGGTTGTATCGCAGAGTGCCGTCATCGTTTAACTCTTGTGCGCATCGTACGGTGATATTATCACCTTTTTTGCCATTAGCGTGTATACATAAATATCCTACGTAATTAGATTCAAAATCGTACAAGATACGGCGTCCGGTAGCGGTAGAATTGACAGGCTGAATTGTTTCAAATTCAAGCATTTTACTTTTCTGTAAGGTTAACGTGTGGTCTGCATATCTGTTTATTTGAGCGCTTTTCCAATAGCTATCATTAAAGTCTGAATCGGCAAAGCCAACCTCCAATGCATTAGAATTGTATCTTTCTAAAAACTGTGTCTCATAACCGCACGTTCCCATTTCGGTATAGGCGGTGTGAGGGTGTGTTTTAAAGCTTTCGTCACTTGCAACAACAGTTTTTTCGTCTATAACTAAATCAAGAATTAATCCGTGGCGATTGTCACCGCTTTGCCATACACGATTAATAAGTCCTTGATATAAGGTGTGGACCGCAATTAGATTTTCACCTTTTTTAAGATATTTGCTAACGTCAATTTCGTTATAATTATAATTAAAATGATAACTGGGAGCGGGACCTTGGGCTACAAACTGTCCGTTGATATAAAGTTTATAATAATCGTCGGCAGAAATGTAAACTGTTGCGGGGAAATCTAATGAATCACAAGAGAATTTTTTTCGGAATAAAATATGACGGTTTCTGTGCTCGTCGCAAGGTAAATCTACTTTAACAAGCTCTCTGTGAAATATGTTTCTGGGCTTTAACTCGGCAAATTCTGCATCTGTAATCCATTTTCCTAAAAATGTATGTTTCATAGTATCTCCTCTCATTTATTATAAGCAGTGCACATTGTGATTAAGACCATTTGGACGGGTAAGTGCTTTTTTAGCGTATTCGCGCGAGAAATCAAGCATTTTAACACCCTTGTCTACTGTGTTACGGTAGATAGTTTCCATATCATTTAAATGCGGCTGACTCATATTAATGGCGCTAAGCTCAGGTATTGAACACAAGGCCTCAATGTAGTGGTCGCCTCGTCCGCAAAAATGAACCGCACCGCCGTTAAAATGCTTTAACAGCGCAGAATCATAAGGAAGTGCGAATTCTTTATAGAAATCCGGTGTAAGATTCATAGCGCTATCGTTGCGAATAAGAATATGTCCAAGAAAATAAAATGTAGACCAATGGCAATTCATATCCGAAACAGAAGGGAAAAAGGTAAACCATTTTTCTAAAAATGCGGTGTAGGTGTCACTTATAAGCTTTAAAAATGAGTGGACCAAATCTGGTTCGTCATACATAGCGTAGAACATATCGCCACCCCATAAAAGCTCGGCAATATCAAGCGGACCTTGAGCGTCAGGATGATATACCTGTACATATTTTTTAACAAGAGGGTATGGGGCAAGAGCCTCGGTGCAAAGCTCACCAAAGTCAAACACTCGTTGTCCAAGGCCGTTGGTTAGTGCCGGTACGCCTTTTTCTAGCAGACTGCGAATTTTTTCGGTATCATTGAATGTTTTTGTGGTGGGCAGTGTGTTGGTTTCACGCGGCATAACGAACAACTCGGCACCAAATAGGGAAGAAAGAATACCTGTGCCGTAGTTAGCACGAATACAGGGTATAAGATTACGGGTTGACAGAGCGTTGGAAGCCATTACAAGCTGAGCTTGCAGCATTAGTTCTAAATTATCTAAGGCATCATTTATGTGAACAGAGGGTAGCTCGATATTTGGGTTGGTGATATTTTTACGATAAGGTGTAAAGATGTCTCCGTCAAACTTGTTAAAAAGAAAACTTCTCCATTGGGCAATAAAATCATCCTCGGTGGTGGTGTCAAGTCGGCGTTCTAAATCTTCTAAAAGAGCAACGGTTTCTTTTTGTAAATGAATCATAACTAACATTCTCCTATTATCAATGTTACCCTAACAATACACTCTTTTTTTGTGAAATAATAGTTATTTATTGATTAAAAACTCAAAAATATTGACATTTTCGCAAAGCTAAAATACAATAAAAAATAGAAGATAAACCATATAAGAAATTGGTGAATAATTATGAAAATGCAACCGGTATTTAAAACAGGAAAAATACAGTGTGAGCAAATTGTATCGGCAGATTACGAGATGAAAGCAACGCACATTCATGATGTTTATGAAATCTATATGGCGCAGAGCAAAGGAGTTAAATTTTTGGTTAATGACCGACTTTATGAACTCGAATACGGCGATGTAATGTTATTTTCAAATCTGGACTTGCATAAGGTTAGTATTTCGGAAAAGGATTTATATAAGCGGTATGTTATTATTTTTCCTCCGGAGTTGTTACCTGAAAATGAGCGGTCTGTATTATTGGCGTGTTTCGATGATACAAAAGGGCAGCGCAATCATAGGTTGAGGTTGACTTTAAATGAGCAGAAAACACTCATTGATCTTATAAACATATTGCAAGATGAACAGTGTCAAACTCGATATAGTGAGTTGGGTCAACAATTGGCACTTGGTAGAATTTTGTTGTTTTTGAATCGCATTTTTATAGAGCAACAACAAGCACTTATACCCGTACAAAGCCAGGATACACGAGTGCGAAAGGTGCTTGAATACGTAGATAACAATTACGGTCGGCCGATTGCGTTGGACGAACTAAGCAATTTTTGTTATCTGAACAAGCATTATCTATGCCGATTGTTTAGACAAAAAACGGGTTTTTGCATTAATGATTATATTGTTTATAGGCGTTTATCTGCGGCGGTTATGTGGCTCGAAAAAGGGGAAAGTGTTTCTAATACGGCACGGCTCTCCGGCTTTACAAGTGACACATTTTTTATAACTACCTTCAAAAAACATTTTGGAATGACTCCATATCGATATATACACCACCAAATGATGTAAATATATTTCAAATAATGTGTCCTATATTGACAGCAGCAGAGGACTGGGTGATGGGCGTTGGTGCTAAAATGTTCACTATTGCAGGACCGGTCATCGTCTACGGTACGGTGGCAAGTGTGATTTATGGGGTTATTTATTGGATTACCACTTTATTCTAATGCAAAAGACTTGACCTTTTTGGTCAAGTCTTTTATGTTTATTCGAATTTGTTTCCACAATATGGACAATGCGTAGCAAATGGGGAAAGTTTCCATAAATAAGAATTGCAATGTGGACAACGCCACCACATTAAGCAAAGAATAAGATAAGCCAAAAGAAATATTATCGAAACGGTGATGCCGATTGAGGTTTCATAGAAATATTTGTGAAAAATAAGTAGCGCCAGTACAAATGCAATGCCTATAATATTTAATATTTTTCTTTTGATTGTAAAATTCATAGTATGTCCTCCTTATTTATTTTATTATACCACACCGCCAATTTAGAGTAAACATTTTTGCAAAAAGGTTTGGCTGTGTGTTATTTTGTTGTTTGTCGCCGTTGCATTTTCAGCCAACTTAAGTAACCGTATATATCGTTAACCAAAAAGGCAATAAAACAAACAACCACAGAAACATATTTTACGTCATAAAAGCTTGCCATTACCCATAAAACAATTAAAACTATATCATTAGCGGCGTATGCCAATGCAAATGTCGGACATCGGCGAAAGGTTAAATATACGGCAAGAAAGCTTGTTGTTACCGATATTGTACTTGGAACAATATTTGTCGTATTGAAGTATTTTAGTATATAAAAGAACATAACCGTGATTATAACAGTGAGCAACCACATTACGATTTGTTCCTTTTTACTTATGCTATTGACCTTAACCTCTGATTTATTTTCGTTATATGGATTTCTAAGCCAAGATATAAAAGCAAATATTGCCATTGGCATGGTCATTCCAAGGTAAGTAATCATTTCGCCGTAATAAGCAAAGGTAAAAGAAATAATTCCATATAGCAAACTAAAAACTATCATTAACGCTTGTCCTATTGGATTTCCTTTCGCACTGAAAATAAGCGAAGTTACACCAACAATCGATGCGATTAGCGTTAAATAGCTTTCACGGTCGAAAATGCAAAAAGACGTTATTATAAAAAGAACCGATACCAACCATAATATGATCTCAGTTTTAGAAAAATATTTGCTTATTGTTTTCATGTAGGCCTCCTAAAAAATAAGCATCCGCAAACACATCTTCTAAGACCTAACGATGTGTAAACGAATGCTAATGCATTTGACTACCCGGTGGCAGTAATATTTGTTTTTTTGTATTATAACACAAACCAAAAGAGAAAACCACATAAATTTTAAAAATAAGTGTTGCCGGCTTAATTAGGCAAATTTGTTATAGAAAACAATTTTGCACTTTGATAAAATAAAACCGAAACGGAGGCTTTGTTTATGAGCAACAAGAATTTGTGCAGTAAGGACCTTGCATTGTTTTTTGCTAATAACATAGAAAAAGAAGACATTATTGCGGCAATTTTTAATCATTTTAGACTTGACTGCTTAGAACGATGCAATATCAATCCTTCGCAGCTCGATGAGCTTATAAATAAATTTTATCAAAAAGAACCTTGCTCGGTTCATATAATTACGCAAATTATTGACATAATAAAAGCCGGTCAGGTAGGTGCTCTAAATAAAGAAAACGAGTTAATAAAAGACATTGTTTTATATGTTACAGAGCATCTGACTGATAGTATAAGCATTGAGCAAATCTCAAAAGAGCTTAATATAAGCTATTACTATATGTGCCATATTTTTAAAAATAAATATGGAATTTCGATTAATACCTTCAGAACTCAAAAAAGACTCGAAATTGCCATACAAAAGCTCATTCAAACCGATGAGAAAATTGCAGAAATTGCGGTTTTGTGCGGTTTTAATAACGTTAGCTATTTTACCGAAATATTTACTAAAATGGTTGGCATATCTCCATCATTATTCAGAACACAAAATAAGGGTGTATACTTACATAAGTTTTATGATTTTTATGATATGTTATTGGCCACAAAAATGCCTAGTATACGGTTTATTGATGATAATATGTCTGAGATTGATTTTAATGATAAAATTATTTCGGTGTACGAGCCTAATAATGCGTTCGGTTTTTTGCACGAGGCTGCAATTATAGAATATCATGGTGTTTTATATGCTTCGTGGTATAACTGCCCAAAACACGAATTACAGGGTTACACTCCTATTTGCGGCAAACGGTCTTATGACGGCGGTAAGACTTGGACTGATTTCGAAATTATTTGTGATGATAAAAGCGAAAAAATTCTTTATTGTCCACCCGTTTATGGCATTTGCAACGATGAACTTTATATGTTTGTTAATCAAATGGTTGCACCCGATCATATGCACGCATTAGATTTATATGTACTGAATAATAAAACCGACAAATTCCAATTATTGTGGTCAAGACCTATTCCGTTTAAACTTAATACTAATGTTGTACCCTTACCAAACGGAAAATTAATGCTACCGGGTAGAATTGCAGAGCTTGACGGATTTCCTAATACGCCTGCAGTAATGATATCTGACAGTGGAAAAATTGATGCAGAGTGGAGACTTGTAAAAATAGCCCAAAACGGTGATTTAGTGGATGGTAAAAAGTTGGTTCATCCAGAAATTAGCGTAATGTGCGTTGAAAACACGCTGTATATGTTTAACAGAAACGACCAACGAAGAGTGCCGTTGGTTTATATGTCAAAGGACTTTGGCGAAACCTGGAGTGAGGCTTTAAGTCACGATATACCGTATGTTTCAACAAAAACATATGCAGGAACTCTTAAAGACGGCAGAAATTATTTGGTTGCTAATATTGATCAGTTTGACCGTTCAAAATTAGCCGTATATTTTACCGACAAAAACAACAAACGATTTAATAAAAAAATAATTCTTTTCGATAAAAACACTGCCAACATAAAAAATGCGACCGCTTGTCATTATCCCGGCGCTTATGAAAGTAATGGAAAGTTGTATATTATTGCTACTATAAACTATGAATGGTCAAGAAGAGGAGCGGTCGTGTTTACTATAGACCTTAATTAATATTACGGGTTTTGTGATTATTTTATAGCATCAAATTAAAAGGAATTTACGGGGTTATTTGTTTATTATATAACTTATTAAAAAAGCTTGACCACTACAAATGGTCAAGCTTTTTTTGTTATAAATTTAATAGTTCTTTAAAATCATAAATGTAAAAATCTGCAACAGATTTTATTTGATCTACATAATCTGCTGACGATTCATCATATACGCCGCAGACATTCATACCTGCTGCTTTTGCAGTTGTATCGGCATCTAAATTGTCGTCTAAAAACAATACATTTTGTACCGATGTGTTCAATTTTTGAGCGGCCATTGTGTAAATATTTGGGTCAGCCTTGGTTGTGTTAAAATCATCGCAAGACCAAACGTTATCAAAAAGATTAAAAATATCAAGTCTTTTTAAACAAGCGTCTAGTGTTATATGCGGACTTGCCGTTAACACATTAAGGCTGGCGCCTCGACCTTTTAATTCTTTTAAAGTGTATATAACATTTTCTTTGGCGGGAATAGTGTTAAAATAGGCGTCTTGCATATATTCCTTCATTAGAAAAATCAGTTGCTCTTTGCTCATTTTAATGCCAAGGTTGGTTATGTAGTATTCAGCGGTACCCAAAAGACCTAAAGGAGTTATAGTTTTAACAATGCTATCATCGTAAGATATGTTGTTTTCGTCTAAAATGCGAAGCATAGCACTTACATATGTGGGCATTGAATCAACTAGGGTTCCATCAAAATCAAAAAGATAAACGAATTTAATAATATCACATCCTCTATTAAATTATATCATTTAAGGTAGTTGTTGTAAACATAATAATATAAATGTAATTTAAAACATGGCCTAATACATTTTGTATTAGGACATGTTCAGTTTAAAATGCTATTTAGTTTATCCATTATTTCTTTAGACGGCTCTGGAATATTTGATAGTGGGAAGGGGATATTTAAAGCATCATACTTGGACTGACAAATTTTTCTAAACGGTAAAAGTTCAATTTTGTCGACACATGTATGTGTTAGTGCAATGTTTTTTAGGGCTAAAATATTTTCTTCGGTATCATTAAAGGTTGGAATAATAACCTGTCTTAATGTGGTGGGAATATTTTTAAGGTTTAAATATTCTAAAAACTCATTAACCCTTTTTATATCGCAACCGACATTTTGCTTGTATAAAACATCAGTTGTGTATTTGTAGTCTAGCAGTACGCGGTTGGTGTGGTCTAAAAGTATTTGAACCTGACTGTTTAAAACAGAGCCAGATGTATCGAGACAGGTATTTATACCGTTTTGATGACATAAATTAAACAACTCAGCCACAAACTCTGCTTGTAAAAGAGGCTCTCCGCCCGAAACAGTTATTCCGCCTAAAGCGCCAAAATATTCTTTATAGCGCACTACTTTATCTAAAATTTCGTTTGCAGTATACGGCTTGCCGCCACACAAATCCCAAGTATCTGGATTATGGCAGCATTTACAGCGCAAATTGCACCCTTGCATAAACACAACAAAGCGTACACCGGGGCCATCTACCGTGCCAAGGCTCTCAAATGAGTGAATTCTACCCGTAATCATACGCATTCGTGGAATGTACGGCTTATAACTTCGCGTTGCTGTTCTTTAGATAACTTATTAAAGTTAACTGCATAGCCCGACACTCTAATGGTAAGATTAGGGTAATCTTCGGGTTTTTCATAAGCCTTAATAAGTGTTTCGCGGTTAAGCACATTTACGTTTATATGGTGAGCATTTTTTGCAAAATAACCATCTAAAATTTGTACTAAATTATCGGTACGCTCGTTCTCGGTTTTGCCAAGTGCCTCGGGAGTAATAGAAAAGGTGTTAGAAATACCATCGCGGCAGTCTTCGTAACGTATTTTTGCAACCGAATTAAGTGATGCTAAAGCGCCGTTTTCTTCGCGGTTGTGCATGGGGTTAGCACCCGGAGCAAATGGAGTGTGGGCCTTTCTGCCGTCGGGTGTTGCACCTGTATGTTTACCGTACATAACATTAGATGTAATTGTTAATACCGATAATGTGTGTACCGCATTTCTGTATGTCGGTGTTTTCCGAAGTTCTTCTATTACGGTATGTGCAATATCTCGCGCAATTAAATCTACGCGGTCGTCATCGTTGCCGTATTTTGGGAAGTTGCCTTGCGTATTAAAGTCTACAATATAGCCTAGTTCATCTTTTATAGGAGTAACGGTTGCAAATTTAATGGCACTTAACGAGTCTGCTACTACAGATAATCCTGCAATACCAAAGGCCATTAAACGCTCAACACTAGTGTCGTGTAGTGCCATCTGAATTTTTTCGTATGCGTATTTGTCGTGCATATAGTGAATTAAATTCATGGTATTAACATAAAGGGCGCTTAACCACTCAATATAAACCAAATAACGCTCCATAACCTTATCAAAATTTAAAGTGTTAAGCACCGGCATTTGCGGACCTATATGCATACCGCTTGTAACATCGTAACCGCCGTTAATAGCAATAAGTAATAATTTTGCCAAGTTACAACGCGCGCCGAAAAACTGCATTTGTTTGCCAATTTCCATAGCCGAAACACAGCATGCAATAGCATAGTCGTCACCATGGTAATTGCGCATTAAATCGTCGTTTTCGTACTGAATAGAGTTTGTATCGGCCGATACTTTAGCGCAAAAGCGCTTAAAGTTTTGGGGCAAATCTTTAGACCATAAAATTGTAAGGTTTGGCTCAGGAGATGAACCTAAGGTATAAAGAGTATTAAGCATACGGTAGCAGTTTTTAGTAACCAGTGTTCTGCCGTCTTTACCCATACCGCCAATTGCTTCGGTTATCCACATTGGATCACCGCCAAAAAGCTCGTTATACTCTGGTGTGCGCAAATGTCTTGCGATTCTAAGTTTAATTACAAAATCGTCTATTAATTCTTGGGCGCCTTGTTCGGTAAGTGTGCCGTTTTTAAAATCACGCTCTATATAAATATCAAAGAATGTGCTTACTCTGCCAAGCGACATTGCAGCTCCGTTTTGCTCTTTAATTGCGGCAAGGTATGCAAAGTATGTCCACTGAATTGCCTCTTTTGCGTTCTTTGCGGGCTCGCTAATATCGCAGCCGTACATAGCAGCCATTTCTTTTAAATAACCTAAAAAGGCGATTTGCTGATATAATTCTTCACTAAGGCGTGCATTATCGACATTAAATGTTGTGCCTTCAAGAGCTTTTTTATCAGCTTGTTTTTGCTCAATAAGGCGGTCAACACCGTATAATGCTACTCTGCGGTAATCACCTATAATTCGGCCTCTGCCATATGCATCGGGAAGTCCGGTAATTACATGGCATTTACGAGCAGCGCGCATTTCATCGGTGTAAACTCTAAAAACGCCATCATTATGGGTGGTGCGAAAACGAAATTCATCTTCTACTTTATCAGACAGTCTGTAACCGTAAGCAGAGCAAGCCTGACGTGCCATACGAATACCGCCAAAGGGGTTAACGCCGCGTTTTAGAGGACCATCAGTTTGCATACCTACAATAATTTCATTTTCTTTATCAATAAAACCGGGCGCGAAGCTGGTTAGAGAAGATACTGTGTTGGTATCTATATCTAAAACGCCGCCGCGTTCACGCTCTAATTTAAACAATTCTTGCACCTTTTGCATAAGAGCATTAGTGCGGGGCGTAGCGCACTCTAAAAATGTATGGTCCCCAGTATATTCCTTATAGTTAACCTGAATAAATTCGCGAACATTTATTTGCTCTTGCCAGTTGCCACCTATAAAACCGTTCCAATTTTTATGTTGCATAAAATTTCTCCTTTGAAGGTTTGCCAATAAAAAAAGGCAAACCAGCTCTTAGTGAACTGAGTTTGCCCAGACGGTCGGCCAATATGCTTTACACTCCCTTGCGGTAACCCGCTTTAGTCCGTCAGTCATGTAAAAGCCTAAAATTATTATACATTGACAAAGCAAAAAAGTCAATTATATATAACTATTTTTTGTGAGCCAATCGGTATTGCGCAGGGGTTGAAAAATTTAACTCTTTAAACTTTTTTGAATAGTAGCTTATGCTGTTAAAACCTGTTTTAGACGCAATTTCGCTAATAGATAGTTCGGTATCGCGAAGCAAAGATTTAGAAATTTGTATTCTATACATACAAAGATAATTTTGAAATGTGCAGTCAAAGTTTTTCTTAAACAGTCTGCAAAAATAACTGTTGTTAATATGTAGCGTTTTTGCGGCATCAAAAGAGGTAATGTCGTTTTGGTAGTGCTCTGCTATGTATTTAACTATTTTTTGATAAATATTTTTTTGTGACGAAGTATTTTGCGTTTTAATGTATCCGCTTTGCTTTAGCTTACCCATAAAAAGCGATATATTGCCCACTACTTCAAGTTCCCAGCCGTCATTTTTATGTTTATGAGAGTAAAAAGCATTTTCAATAAACTTCGAAAGTGCGGCATCATTTTTAATAATTTCTACAACTGATGTTTTACCATCCAATAAATCTTTTTTAAGCTTTGGGTCATATAAAAGATCAAGATCAAAACAGATGCAGTGATGATGAAAATCGCATTCGCTTAAAATTTTTGATCGGTGCAGCATAAAGGGACAAACAACGACTATATCACCCTTGGTAATTTTAAATTCGGCCGCATCAATATAAAATAAAGCCTCTCCGTCTAACACGTGGATAATCTCCATTTCCTTGTGCATGTGTAAAAGGGCACCCGAGTCTAATAAAACTGCACCTTTTTTATGGTTTCGGCTAAAGGTCGCAAATGGAATGTTTATGTACCTTGAGCTAAAGTTTTCTATAAGCATAAAAATCTCCTTATGGTCAATACAGTTATAATTATAGTCAAAAATATTATAGACTTTAAAATATTTTGTGCAATATAATTATAATACAATATAATTTGTTTTACAAGGAGAATTTATTATGCAAAAACGCAACTGGAAAATAGTTTACTCGTCTTATTCGGGCGTTCAGAAAAGAGCAATAGAGTTGATTTATAAAGAAATGGGTGCTCTTATTTTAAGAGATAAGGGCCGCTATACAATACACGTTTTAGCTTGCGAAAATGTAAGTACAGCCGTAATAGACAAAAATGCTGTTGTTGTGGGTCTTTATAATGAAAACGAGATTATAAGAAAACACATTAGCGCCAACGAAATTAAGAAAGATGGCTATGTTGTAAAGGTAATGGATAATCCTGAAAATCCCGATTTAAAGCTAGTGCTTATTACCGCTAATACCGAGGCCGCCCTTTTTTATGGAGCTGTAGATTTTGTTGATGATTATTTTGCACTTGCGGCACCTAAACACGGCGGATTGCTTTTGGTTGATTATGTGTTTGAAGAAAAACTACCCGATTATTATATTTCAGCCGCTCCGGCAATAAAGACAAGAAGCGTATTTACCTGGGGCACTCCCATTAACGATTACAGAGATTATATAGATAATATGGCACGCCTTAAACTTAATCAGCTTATTATATGGAATGACTTTGTTCCCCTTAATGCAGACGATATAGTAGATTACGCCCATTCTTACGGCATACAGGTTATTTGGGGATTTGCTTGGGGATGGACCAGAAATTGTGCCACAACAGACCTTAGTAGTTTAGATGCTTTAGCCGAGAGCGTGTTAAAAACTTATAGAGAAAACTATATGAATTTAAAGGGCGATGGAATATATTTTCAGTCCTTTACTGAAACTTGGGAAGGCAAAACCGATATAGAAGGCAAAAGCATAGCCGAGATAGTTGTAGGGTTTGTAAACAATGTTTCCGGTAAAATTTTGGAAGAAAGACCTAATTTATCCATTCAGTTCGGACTTCATGCAATGTCGGTTAAAGAAAAGTTAGAGTTTATTGCTAAAACCGACAAGCGTGTTGAAATTATGTGGGAGGATTGCGGAACCTTTCCATATCATTATGACCCTGAAGTTAAAGACGAACAAGCATATAAAGATACACTTATATTTACCGATAAAATACTTGATTTAAGAGATAAAGGCAAGGTAAGTATGCTTGTTAAGGGCTTTATGACGCTTGACTGGGTAGGCGATAACTTTGTTCACCAAGCGGGTCCCTATGTTTTAGGTGATGCAAAAAATTCACTAATTGAACACGACAAGCAGATATTAACACCGGTTTGGCGTCGTTTTCAGGCGGGTTGGCTTAAAAACGGTAAATATGCTTACGATGTAATAAATCATATTTACAAAAACCGCTCAGATGCAACTTTAGGTATGGCAGGTCAATTTGCGGGCGGTTTATGGTTTGTCGAGGCTTTATGTGCACAAATGCTTTTCGAGGCCGATAAACCCTACGATGAAATTCTTAATAAGGTTTTAAACAGAAGAAGTGTTGATATAGTTTAATGGTTGCTTTGCTATAGGGTGAGAAAAATGGGTTATTTATTTTTAAGTATTGCTTTATTTGCTGGGTTAACCAAGGCTTATTGTGGTAAAAAAACAAGCGGCTATACCCAAAATATAACAGATGCCGTAATTGCAAATGTTGTGCGAATGATTTTTTGTATAATTATAGGTTTTGCGGTCGTATTATTTGAAGGCAGTTTTGGATTTTTGAAAATAGATTTTAATACAATAGCCATTTCAGCATTTTCCGGAATTTCAACTGCTATTTTTGTTGTTTCGTGGCTTTTATCGGTAAAAAAAGGCGCGTATATGTTGGTTGAAGTCTTTTTAATGCTGGGTGTGCTAATTCCTTTAATTTTAAGTAGCATTTTCTTAAACGAAAACATACAAATTACCGATTGGATAGGCTTTATGGTATTGGTTGTTGCGGTAGCAATCATGTATTCGTATAATAACTCTCAACAAAACCGACTAACGCTATCGGCAGTTTTGTTGTTAATTGTTTGCGGAATATCATATGGTTTATCAGATTTCTCGCAAAAACTTTTTGCTGTAAAGGCTAACGGCATACCGGTTTGTGTATTTAGTTTTTATACATATGTATTTGCGCTTGTTTTGCTTTTGCCTATAGCATTAGTATATAAAAATAAAAATAATACTAATAACAAAAACGGTGTTAAAAAAATAATTTGGTATATTCTTATAATGTCGGTTTGCCTTTTTGTAAACTCATATTTTAAAACAAGAGCGGCGCATTATATAAGTTCGGTGCAGCTTTATCCGCTAAATCAGTCTAGTGCGCTTGTTTTATCGGCTCTTATGTCAAGATTATTTTTCGGAGAAAAGCTTACAATAAAATGCATTTTGGGTATTGTAATGGCTCTAATGGGTATTCTCACCATAAATGTTTTATAGTTTAAAATATATGCGGGTGTATTTTATTTGCATATCGTTTTATAATTTGCCAACACTAAAACAAAAAGGTGATTTTATGGCGCAAATTATTGGTAACGGTACAGTTAAACTTAATAAGAAAATATCCTTTTTAAGTTATGCAGCCGTTGTTGGCAAAAAAGAAGGAGAGGGCCCACTGGGTCACGAATTTGACGATGTTTATACCGATGCATATTTAGGACTTAAATCTTTTGAAGATGCCGAAAGTAAATTAATGGAGAATGCAGTTTTAATTGCTACAAAAAAAGCAGGCTTAAAGCCGCAAGATGCACAGTATATTTTTGCGGGCGATTTGCTTAATCAGTGCATTGCAAGTACATTCGGGGTTTATAATTTTGGTGTTCCGCTTATTGGTATGTACGGTGCATGCTCTACTATGGCGCTTACCCTTGCAAATGCGTCGATTTATTTAGAGTCGGGCGCGGCAGAGCGCGTTGTGTGCACAGTATCTTCGCATTTTTGCACGGCAGAAAGGCAGTACCGCTTTCCTCTAGAATACGGTGCACAACGCACCCCAACTGCTCAATGGACAGTTACCGGTTCGGGCGCGGCGGTTTTGGGTGATGGCGATGGCCCGTATATATCGTCACTGACTTTCGGCAGACCTGTAGACTTTAGTGTTAAAGACGCTAATAATATGGGAGCGGCAATGGCCCCCCAAGATGTTAAAATAAGACCATACCCATAGGGTTACGGCGTTCGGGATTTAGACTCGTTTTCGGTTGTTATTTCCGCTTTGGCGGTGTTAAAAATGCTCGAAATGCAGTAAAGCATTTCTCCGTTTTTTGCCTTGCCAAAACAAAAATAACTTGAACCCTAAAAAACTTCGTCACACCCAAACACCGCTACCCTCGAAGGTATGGTCTTTTTCTACACATAAATCTACATAAAGGGAGGTTTATCACACTACATAATCTACATTCATAAAGGATAAACTCTCAAAAATAATTGTCGTCAACGCCTGCTTTTTCACACTCGTCTTCTTAATCGCTCTCTTTTGTAATCTGATGTTCAACCCAAGACACGCCGGCCTCCAGGGCGGCGGCGCTGTTATGTGGTAATTTGAATCATAATAGTGGAATTTTAATTTATTATATGGTATAATTAGTCCTATATATAAGAATTTGAAAGAGATGTATCCAATGGATAGCAAAGCATTTATTAAATACATATCAGCATTATTGCTGTTTGGTCTTAACGGAATAGTGGCAAGTCATATACCGATGAACAGTTACGAAATAGTGTTTTTACGAACACTAATAGGCAGTATTCTTTTGATTGCTCTGTTTTTAATCGGTAAAGGTAGATTTCATATAAAAGAATATAAGAAAGACACACTTTTTATTGTTTTGTCAGGTGTCGCAATGGGAACAAGCTGGATGTTCCTTTACGAAGCGTATCAGCAAATAGGTGTAATTTTGTCTTCACTGCTTTATTATTGCGGACCCGTAATTGTGATGATATTATCACCGTTGATTTTCCGTGAAAAACTAACGGCGCCTAAACTCTTAGGGTTTGCGACTGTGCTTGTTGGCATTTTCCTTGTAAACGGCAATGCGACCCAAAGCAACAGCAATCCTTGGGGATTGTTTTGTGGAGCAATGTCGGCTGTAATGTATTTCTTTATGGTAACACTCAATAAGCAATCTAAAAACATCAGCGGAATGGAAAACTCTGTAATACAACTTGTAGTTAGTTTCTTGACGGTTGCGGTATTTATGGGCATAAAACAAGGCTTTGTCCTTGATGTTCCTGTAAGTGCTTGGGGTTGGATTTTGGCGCTTGGCATTGTAAACACCGGAATAGGCTGTTATCTCTATTTTTCACCACTTGCAAAACTTCCCGTACAAACAGTGGCGGTGTGCGGTTATTTAGAGCCGCTGTCGGCGGTTGTTTTCGCTGCACTCTTGCTTGGCGAAAAAATGACTGTAATTCAAATAGTCGGTGCGGTTTGTATTATTGGCGGTGCAATGATTGGCGAATTGATAAACCCGAAGAGAGTATAAACTTCCAATTTGTAGGTAAGTAGAATATGAAAAAAATTATTGTAATCGGATGTCCCGGAAGTGGCAAGAGTACCTTTTCCAAGTCATTACACAAAATCACAAAAATTCCACTGTATCATTTAGATATGTTGTTCTGGAATGAAGATAAAACAACTGTTGAAAAATCCGTTTTTCTTGATAGGTTATTAAAAGTAATTCAAAATGACGAATGGATAATAGACGGCAATTATGGTTCCACAATGGAGTTAAGAATGCAAGCGTGTGATACAGTTATTTTTCTTGACTATCCATTAGAAGTTTGTCTTGATGGTATTAAGGAGAGAAAAGGAAAACCAAGAAGTGACTTGCCTTGGATAGAACCTAATGAGGATGATGCTGAATTTATTGAGTTTATAAAAAACTACAATTTACAAAGCAGACCAAAAGTAATAGAACTACTGAAAAGATATTCTCATAAAGATATTTATGTATTTTCAAGTCGCATTCAAGCAGAAGAATTTCTAAATAAAATATAATGATAAATTCCAATATATCGAATTCAACGCCTTGTCGTATTTTCGGCAGGGTGTTTTTCAACGCAACGAAACACGATTAAACATTCGTGGCAGTGGATTTCTGTACATCTATTGCAACAAACATGGCTTAATGAAACAAAGAATAAGGGATTGAGAAAAAGCACACGAAATGGTATAATTAATATATAAACTAAATTTTGGGAGGGCACACAAATGAAAACCATTATTATAGGCGGTGTTGCAGGTGGCGCAACTGCGGCGGCGCGACTTCGCAGACTGGATGAAAAAGCCGAAATCATTATTTTAGAGCGTGGCGAATATGTGTCCTTTGCCAACTGCGGTCTACCGTATTATATCGGCGGTGTCATCACTGACCGCGAGGACTTAACTCTCCAAACTCCAGAGAGTTTCAAAGAAAGGTTTAATATTGATGTCAGAGTTTTAAACGAGGCGGTTAAGATAAGCCCCGATACCAAAACTGTTACCGTCAAAATTCTTCGTACAGGCGAAACCTATGAAGAAACCTACGATAACCTCATTTTGTCTATGGGTGCCGAACCGATACGCCCGAATATTGAAGGTGCTGACGGCAGCAACGTTTTCACACTCCGTAACATTCCC
>JAZQEI010000010.1:0-3259 GCA_045538935.1 Acutalibacteraceae bacterium | reverse complement strand
AATATATATAAAACACCGCCTTTACAAAGGATTAAAGCCGGAAATGACCAAGTTCTCGATAAAATTTCTTGGACAAAATCAGCGAAAACCCCAGTGTTTATGCGGTCTTTCTGGCTTTGGTGTTATTATAACACCAGCATCTATACGGCGTACAATACCAGTTGCTTTCATATATAAATCTCCTTTGTTTAGATAATTGAAAACATAAAGTTCCTTTTTTGATTTCGATTCATTTTGGGAACTTTTATGACGATATTCCTATTATCTGTCAACAAAGGAGTTTTATACTACAAAAAAGATTATTTGTATTCTATCCACATAGCAATAGTGCTTTCTTTTGGCTTTTCGGGAACAATTAGTTTATCCGCCAAAATCTCATCGTGTACTGTCATCATGCGTGTATTTAGAATAACCATTGATGCACAGTATGTAAGTTGTTTTTCTAAAACAGGATGACTATATTTTTTAAGAATTTTAATTGTTTCATCAAAAGCAGATTTGAAGTTCTCTGTAAGTTTTTGTGCTACCGGATGTGATTGCAAAATGTCTATACATTTTTGCTTTGCGTCACCGGCTAAAACCAAAATGTCAGAAACAATGTTTCCATTCTCATCTAAATGAGCAAAACGATTTTCAATGCCTTTCCAAACCGCTTTTTCGCTTTCTGAAAAATTAGAATAATTTCGGTTGTTCTTAAGAACATCTGCAAAGAAAAGCGTGTGAGTATAATTCATTTCGCCGGCTCTGTCCCAGAGATTTAAAGTGTCATCGCCGATTTTGTATGCCCAAAACATTGCATTTTCACTACCGTTACCATTATGCCCCATAGGAGTTTTTTCGGGCACATCGTATAATTCAAACCCCATGAAGCCCCATGTTTCGCCATTAGCACGTTTTTCGGGATAATAAATATCATACACATCAAGACTCTGTACAAAGCAATCTACTGCAAAAATTACCGCCCACCATTTTAGGTCATTATCGCTCATATTGTTTTTAACTATTCCGAGTTCGCGAAAACGAGCAAGCAAATCGGAAACGATAGTATCTATCATTCGGCTACGCTCTTTTGAATGCTCTCTTTGGGCTTTCCAAATCTCATATTGACATTCTTTGCTTGCAATAAAAATGTTTGTTACATATTTATTGCCAATCTTTTTAAGAAGTGTTGCATCCAAAAGTAATTTAACTTCCTCTTCCATATAAGGCATGGCAACTCCACATTCAACAGCCAATTGCTCTAATGTTAGTGGGTTATTATCTAATTCAAGTAATATATTTTTTGGCAAGCTTCTTTGGACGGCTTTCCAAGGCAAACCGCTCGGCTGACTACCGCTTGCGGCAAAATCAACGTTTTCGGGTTTGTAGCTTCTTATACCGAATTCTCTTGACATATTCATACCTTCTTTCAAAATTTTTCTAGCACGAAACAGCTTAGACTTAACTGTGCTTTCCGGAAGTTTTAAAGAAACGGCAATATTTTTGATTTTTCTATCCTCTATGTAATAGGCAACTACAATATTGCGATATTCTGATGAAACAAAGGCAAGCTCTCGCCTGAGCAAATTTAAATCTTCGCTATCAATCACTTTATTTTCAGTATTCGCAGTATTATCTAAGATTTCATAATCGCTAACATCCGAACCAAGAAAAACTTTATTTCGATTATGTTTATTCTTAGCCCATACACTATAACGATTTCGAGCAATACCCCAAATCCATGCCTCAAAATTTTCAGGCTTATTACCTCTCTCGAGCGAGGTAATAACGCTAAGCAAAATATCTTGAGCCAAATTTTCTGCTTCAAAACTGTTTCCCGTCTTTTTAAGACAGAAATAAAACAGCTTATCCATATAATTTTGAGTCAGCAAATTTAAGTATTCCTCTTTCACCGATTTTTCTATTGCCATTTTCTTTAACCTCCTTTCACTTATATAGTGTTGCAATTTTGAAAAAGGTTGCAAGGTTTTTAATTATTATAACATAAATCTTTACATAACGAAAGCGGAGTGAAACTCCACTCCGCTTTTGTTTCATTAACTTAAACAAATTTTAATAAACTCTTTTCCAAACGCTGTCAGTCTGAATAATCCATGTTTAATCTTATGACTATAACCTTCGGGTAAATGTTGTGACATTATTTTTTGAATTGAAGGATGATTTTCTAATGGTTTATAAAAATCATCGTTTGTTAAGAATTCATCGTTTTTTATATCTATTAATTTAAGTCTTTCAAAATTATCTAGGTATGCAAAAACATTAGACGGGTAGTCGCACACATCGTCACCGATATTGGTGAAGTTATGTATCTTTAAGTGATATCCCTCGGAAGATAAATCCATTATTACATCTATCAATGGGAAAGTGTCGTCTCCAGAGAGCTTTTTAAGTAGCTTTGCTTCGTCTGGTGTTAATTGTTTGATGATATCTACAAAAGATGGATGAACTTGATATTTAGTATCAGTATTCATAGAAGAAACAAGGAGATTTGCATACATTTCGCGTAATTCTTCACTATCATAACAATAGCTTAACTGTTGCATGGCAGGTATTGCTACATATGGTTCGGGTTCTGTCAACTTTTCTTCAGGAATTTGAGCGACTTTTTCTTGAACAGCCAATGCTGTTAACTTAACGCTTTCCTCACCATTTATAACCCATTTTTCCCATTTGCCTAATAATACGCCAATGGTACGCGGAAGCAAGCTAAGTATATTTCCTACAGATTTAGCAGAAGGATGCAAAACATCATCATAAGTTTTTTCAAGAACTCCGCTTGCTTGTTCGATTAATTTATCTTTAGTGTCACTCATAATTCTACACCTTTCAGCGATTTATGAGTAAATTATACCATATATATGATAAAAAAGCAAACACACTTAAAAAGCGAGGTGAAATTCACCTCGCTTTTGCTATGTATAAATTTGCCCAAAACCCGTTTTTGACACCAATGCTCTGGGTGGGGCAAACCAGCGAAAACCCTAGTGTTTATGGGGGCTTCAGGCGGTTTGCCCTATTATAACACATTCCTCTATTCTACGAACTATTCCTGTTGCTTTCATATATTTACTCCTTTTCTCTACTCTAAAATGTTCCAAAAACCCAGTATTTATGCGGGTTTTCGGGATTTGTTGGTTTGCTCAAATTACACCTCGCCTGAGCCAATTTTACCTCTTTTTTCGTTTGTCCCAGTTGGACATAAGGGGTTAGAGGACTTGGGTCGAGTTGTTGTTTTTGTTCTTTGTTAGTATCACACTTT
>JAZQEI010000009.1:0-1890 GCA_045538935.1 Acutalibacteraceae bacterium | reverse complement strand
AGTGGAAGTTGGTCTTCTCCTACTGGCACTGTGGTAGCTTTAAACGCAGTGATATCTGCTGCTTGGCTGATAGGATAAGTAAAGAAACCTACTGGAATGCTAGTTTCAAAATTGCGCATTTGGATTTCTGTCTTCACAGTTGGGTTGCGTTGAAGACGAGAAACTGTTACAAGGTTCATGTAATAAAACGCAAGTTCGGTAAGTTCTGGCACTTGTGATTGGATGAAAAGTGTAGATTTTGCAGGGTCTAAGCCACAAGCAAGGTAATCTAATGCCACTTCTATAATATTTTGACGTACTTTTTCTGGATTGTCTGCGTTGTCGGTTAATGCTTGCGCATCGGCAATCATAATAAAGATTTTATCAAATTCTCCAGAGTTTTGAAGTTCTACTCTTCTACGTAACGAACCTACATAGTGTCCTATGTGTAGTTTTCCTGTAGGTCTATCTCCTGTTAAAATAATTTTTGACATATTGTGTTTTTATTGATTTACTAAATATAAAGAATTGCAAATATACAAAAAAACATTGGTTTATATTTAACTAAATAAAATTTTATAGAATCGAGAATAAAAAAAAGAGATTATACTGTAAAAGTATAACCTCGTTTCTCCCTTTTTAAGTGTTGGTAAAGAGCATAATCAGTACCGGCACTATTTCAATGCAAAGATACATATTAATTTTATTTCCACAAAATTTTTATATAAAATCTTTTTCAGCGCAGATTAAACAAGCAAGTGCGAATTTAATTAAAATGTTTAAAGAACTCCTTCTTTGGTGTAGAGAAATTTAGTTTTTTTCTCGGTCGAAGGTTAATTTTTCTCTGAATTTCCATTATTTTGTTAGGACTAAACGCATCAAAATCAGCTCCTTTAGGAATATATTGTCGTATAAGTTTATTTGTATATTCAACTAGTCCTTTTTGCCATGAAGCATAAGGATCTGCAAAATAAACTATAACTCCTTTTAGTGCTTTAGTAATAAGTTGGTGTTGCGAGAACTCAGAACCATTGTCGGTTGTTATGGTTAATACTCCAGTTACATGATACGCAAATAATAATCTATTAACTTCTAAAGCTAGTTGCTTAGCCTTTTTGCCGTGTTTTAGACGCTTTATAATAACATAACCTGTCAATCTTTCTACAAGAACTAAAATAGCTTGAAATCCATTTTTGCCAATAATTAAGTCCATCTCCCAATCTCCAAATCGCTTCCCATTTGCCTCTCGTGGTCGCTCTTTGATAGATATTCTATTAGGAATAATATGTACTGATGATTTCTTGTAAGGATTAACTTTTCGTCGATGACCTTTATGTCTTAAATGTTCAAATAATCTACCTCCTGAGATTTTATCTTCTGTAACCCATTTGTATATAGTTGTATGACTAACTTTGATACCCTTTAGTCTTAACACTCCAGATATTTGCTCTGGAGACCATTGCTCATTTTGAATATATTGTAAGCATTCAAACTTTATACTATTGGGGATTGTTGCATTTTTCACTAAACGTTCTTGCCTCTCCATTGCCATCTCATGAGCATTGTGAGCATAACTTCCTTTTTTGTTGCTATTGCGAGATAATTCGCGATAAATTGTAGAAATGTGTACGCCAATTGCGTCTGCTATAAATTTTGCAGACTTTTTGCATTGTTTATAAGCAAAAATTTGCGACCTTTGTGTCGAGGTTAAGTGTTTGTACATAGCAATACAAAATTAATTAATCTTAGGGAGACTTAGGTCTCCTTTTTTTATATTGCTTGTTTTTTTCTGCAATCTTTCGCTCTTGGGAACGTACTCGGCCGTCCCCGCCGCTAAGGCATCCCCTCCCGAGGAGTGTATACTTAAGATTTTCGCACTTCGGATTTTAATTTAGTTTGTTGATGAATTGG
>JAZQEI010000008.1:0-2155 GCA_045538935.1 Acutalibacteraceae bacterium | reverse complement strand
CAAGGATAGAGCGTTTGAGGAGGATAAGCCGTATTTTTCCAGGCTTCCCGGCAACAAAACGGTTTCAATGCTTGCAAAGAGATTCACAATAATGCGGTTTATATTAATTATGGCAGCCATTTTAATAATGTCTTTGGTAAGTGTTGGCAGTTCCTTACGAAAAGGAGTTTGTGAGTTTGGTGCTATTGAACGGGCTGATACCGTAAAAAATATAACGGACAATAATGTAGAGGCACCTTCGCCGATCAGAAGCCCGGTGGCTGCAATACTTAAAGGCGGTGTTTGACCGTTTGATGTCAGTAAATGGCATATGATAAAAACACTTAAAACCCGGGCGATTTGTTCCAAAAGTTGCGTAACGGCGGAAACGGACGCTTTTTTACGCCCGAGGAAATAGCCGTTTAAGCAGGAATGGACACAGCTTAAGGGGAGCGATAAGGCAATGATTCTGATTAGAGGAGCCGTGCGTACTTCGGATAAAAGTCGTTCACCAATCCATTCGGCGTTTGTATAAATAAAGAAAGTGCATGGTATGCTTAAAAGGAGCGAGAAGAAAAGTCCGGTAAACAGTGTAAATGCGGCAGAACGACTTTGTCCCAGGCCTTCCTTGGCGGCTACATATTTGGAAATTGCGGTTTGAAAGCCGGCAATACAAAAGGCATAGGACAGTGCCAGAACGGGTGAAGTCAGTTGATAAATCCCCATTCCTTCTTCGCCGAAATTGGCGGACAGAAACATTCTGTAGAAAAAACCGATCAGACGGGTAGTGAGGGATGCCAGTGTCAGAATGAGTGTACCCGTGATAATGTGACTTGTTTTGGATAATTTTTTGTAGTGATACATAATAAGAACCTTTCGGGGTCTTATTACTATTTTTATGAAAAAAAACTGAAGGTATGAAACTTTTAATAAAAAACAACCCTTTCGCGATTGGAAAGAGTTGTTTGATGAACGTATTGTTTTAGTCGAGCTTGATAAATTCGGGCTTGCGGTCTTTAAACACTGTATAATATTTGAAACCGCAGGATTTGATTAAAGCTTCGACGCGGTCGAAATCAGCGGCAATGTCTTCCGGTTTGTGGGCATCACTGCCTGTTGTGAGAATTTCACCGCCTAAAGAACGATATAATTTCAGGATTTCGGCGCAAGGATTAGGTGCACCCAAACCTTGGCGGAATCCGGCGGAATTTACTTCAATTCCCTTGCCGTTTTGGATAATCGTTTTTAAAATATCTTCTAAAATATCGGAATAATCGGCAAAACGAAAGTCTTTATTCTTGCCGGGCGCATATCTGACAATGTAATCCAAATGTCCGTAAACATCATAATTGTTGTAGCTATGAACGTTTTGACGGATGTCTTCAAAGTATACGTTCAATCCGTCTTTCAAACTGCGGCCTTCCCAAAATGCAGGGTAGTAGGGATCCATTCCAAGACATAGATGTGAAGAACCGATTACAAAGTCAAAAGGATACTTTTGTACATAGTCGTTCAATTCTTTATATATGTGGGTCTGGATGCCGATTTCCACACCGCGACGGATTGTGATTTTATCCTTATATAAATCAGTTGTATGCAATAAACAGTCCATATAGCGGTCCGTATCCAAATCAAACATTCCGATTTCTTCTTCGCAAGGGTAAGGGAAAGAGGGGTCATTATGGTCTGTAAAGCAGATTGTATCCATTCCGCGGGCAACGGCACCGTGCACCATATGGCCCAAAGCAGCCTTGGAATCGCCGGAAAAATTACTGTGCATATGAAAATCACTTCGAAACATCGGAATTCTCCTTTTATATAAAGCAAATTTGTCGCTTTGATGTGAAACGACGTTAAGTTGTCTTTTAAACAACATAAAGTACAAATAATTAACCTAATACAATAAAACTGAATAAAATTAACCTTATTATATAAAATTCGTTTCAGAATTGCAATCAAAGTAGCAAACAGAGTAATTTTGCACTAGAAAAATAGTTTATTGGTGGGTTTTTAAGAAGTTTTTAATAAAAAGCCATTTTTTTTACCATATTTGTCCTAAAAATGCAAAAAGCATCTTGAATTTTTACCTATGTTTATGTAAAATAAGAGTGCTGACAAAAGTTTGACAATCATTTAATTTAAAAATGATTTTCATAAAAAGCTAAATTTATTTCTA
>JAZQEI010000007.1:0-3896 GCA_045538935.1 Acutalibacteraceae bacterium | reverse complement strand
TGACGATTTAGACATCAATTCTTTTAGCGTTTTAAAAACGGAAGCACCTTATGTAAGTGATAAACTATATGAATTAAAATCAAAATACTGGAATGAAATCTTAACGATGAAGGGAATTTCATCCGTATTAGTAGAGAAACCCGAACGATTAACGAAAGACGAAGTATTACGGTCACTGGGTGGAACTTATGCAAATAGATATCCCGGTTTAGTAGCACGTCAACGGGCTTGCAACGAAATTAACAATATGTTCAAGCTAAATGTAAGTTGTGAATTTCGCGAAGATATCCCGGAAGAATACAATATTTTAAATAATTCCGAGGGGGGTGCAGAAGATGAGTAAATACACAACAGAATTACGATGGGTCTGTGAAAGCAAAAGCGGGTTTGATGAAGATGTTTTAAAAAATAAAACTGTTGACGAAATAATAACAGCATCACGCGCGAGCATTTTTAATTTTAATTATCCGATTTACGCAGAAGCGCACCGGGACGAGTTAGAGCATAAGATTTTAAAACATTATTATACAAGAGAAATTGGAGCGGAAACTTTTGGCTTGTGGCAGTTACAACTAAATGATAAACTCAATTTAATTATGCCATATTACAATAAGCTGTATCAGTATCAAGCACAGATAGCACAAAAAGGGCTTGACAATATTGATGTTAATTCCTCGCAGTTAAGAACAGATAACCTATTAAAAACGGATGCTTATACACATGGAGAAAACACAGAAATTGACAAGGAAAACGAAATTCATGACACAATTACTTTCACAGATACAACAGACGATAAATATTCTGACACACCTCAGGGCAATCTTTCCGGTGTAATAACAGATAGCTATCTAACAGATTTTCGCAGAATATCAAAATCAGATACTACTGGGCAAGTTAGAACAGAAACGGGAAATGACACTGTCGCGAGTCAAAAAACTGACGCGGGAACAACTGCCAACACTGGCACACAAAATTATCAGAACACAGAACACGGATATCGAGGAAGTGATATATACGAAAAAATGCTTTCACAATTGGCAGAAGTAATTATTAACATTGATAGAATGATTATCAACGAACTTTCGGATCTATTTTTTAATTTGTGGTAAGGAGGATTTTTACTATGGCAGATATCAACAATGCTGATTTTACACCAGATGTTACACCCGGAGAACACGCGCCCGCGCGAGGAAATTACAAACCTTTACACCCGTTTATGATGTGGTGTCAGAAGGTTTTACCCCTTGTATATGATGAGTCATTAAGCTATTATGAAGTGCTATGCAAAGTTGTTGACTACTTAAATAAAACCATGGAAGATGTAGGCATTCTCGAAAGCGATGTGTCTAACATTTACGCGGCTTATGATGGTTTAGTTGAAACAATGGATGATAATGTCCAAACAATATTAACAGCCTATGAAAATTTACAGACGTATGTTAATACATATTTTGACAACTTAGATGTACAAGAAGAAATAAACAACAAACTAGACGTCATGGCAACAGACGGTACGCTGTCTGCATTGGTTTCCCCATTCATTCCCGCACAAGTAACAGCGTGGTTAAACGCACACGTAGACCCCTCCACAGGTTACGTAATAGATAATACTCTGACTATCAGCGGCGCGGCCGCAGATGCTAAAGTCACAGGTGACGAAATTAGAGATTTAAACAGTGATTTAAAAGAAATTATAATAGAAAATAATGTTGCAGTGGATGCTTACCAAATTGCAACTGGATGGAAGTTAAACGAAAACGGTTATGCAATTAGTGATGCAAACTATAAACTGTTAAAATTTGCGGTTACAAGCGGAGATAATATTTTTGTGCTATCTGATAACAACGATATTATAATGCAATTTCAAGGTGCCGCGGGAGTCCCGTCAACTGGTACACAAACTATAATTGGAGATATTTTAACGGGTGGTTATACCGGAAATATCACAATACCAGAGAACGCTAGATATTTGATTATATCAACTAGCACAACAGACACAGTAACAGGAGTATATCGTTTAATTGCAAATATAAATGAAATTATTGCAGAAAATCTTAGTGGAATTTACAACGAACAAATAACAAATAACACATTTGTGATACCTGTTGTATGGGAATCTGGATTATGGGACGATCAAAACAAAGGCGCGGGACGTGCAAATACTAGACGTTTAAGGAGTAAAACATATTTACATTCCCCGACAGGAAATTTAATTTTCACAAACCCGAATAATTTAAACTGGTTTATTTTGGAATTTGACAATAAATTAAACTACAAAAAATCTTCTGGTTCATGGAGTGTAGCAACAAATTACGCATTAGAATACCCGTATTTTAAAATAGTGATAAGAAAACCAAATGATACAGATATTATTATCAGCGACACTGACAACTTTTCTTTAGCAATTACAACAAAAAAAGATTATGATTTTACTTTTTTCAAATTAGAACCCGATTCGGTTAGTGACGGTTATTATTTAGATTCAAACGGACTAGCAAAACCGTCAACGTCTGGAACTAAAATTTTTAAATACAATGTAACGGGATTAAAAAATATTAGTTTAATAAGCAACACTATATACCAGTTTCAAATAGCATCATTTATTCCATCTACTGGCATAAACACAAATTTAGTCGGTGAAGTTATAACAACACCCATGATAGATAAAATAGATGTGCCAGAAACAGCCAATTGGCTGTGTGTAAATGTTCTGGCTAATGATAATTACAGCGGAGTATATGCACTAGAAAAATCGGTTGCAATCAACGCAACAATGAATCCATCAGCATTATTTAGTATTGAAAGATATATAGGACACAGAGGCGGCGGAAAAACTGCGCCAGAAAACACCTTGCCGTGTTTTGCACAAGGATTGGAAAACGGGTTTAAAATATTTGAATTTGATATACAATTCACTTATGACAATATTCCTGTAATATTGCATGATGCAATTATTAACAACGTTGCTAGAAACAGTGACGGAAGCCAGATAGCAGATACAACCTATATAAATGATATTACCTATGAACAGGCTTTAACCTATGATTTTGGGGTAAGACTAGGACAAACTTATGCAGGCACAAAAATATTATCCTTTGATGAATTACTGTTGTGGCTCAAAAAGAATAACTGTGGCGGAGAAGTAGACATAAGCGGAACAGAAAATTTTACAGATGAAAGAGCAACAATATTATATAATATTGCTAAAAAACGTGGAATGCTATCAGATGTGTTTTTCACTGCTAATCAAACAAGATTACAACAAATTTTAATGAATGGTACAAATGTTTGTGTTTGCGTGTCAAACATTGGAACAAGTGAAAACGCTGTAACAACAGCCGCACAGTTAAAATTAAAGTCAATTTTTACATTATGCTCCACACAATATCCGTATTTAACAGAAGAGCAAATAAACTTAGTGCATAATAACGGCATGAAAGCGAAAGCCTTTACAATAGACACAATAGATGGACTAAACACAGTAAATAGTTATGGTATTGATTATATCATTTTGCATAATTTATACCCAAATGAATTAAACATTTAAGGATTATTTAAAATATGAATCAGAAAGGAAAAATTAGCTATGATTGATAAACTTAAAAAATTGATAGATGTAAAATCAATTGTTACAATCATTTTGACCATTGTTTTTGCTGTACTATCATTACTAGGGCAGATAAGCCCAGATCAATTTATCACAATTTTTACTGTGGTTATCGGTTTCTATTTTGGCACACAGTATCAAAAAAATATTTCAGACGGTCAGTGACAGAAAGGTAACAGCATAGTTGTACGTTAAGTTAAAGGCAGGGTGTTATCTAAACGATAACCCCGCTTTTTATTTGCGAGTTACCCACAGGTGTTACCGGGGGAATAAGCATTGAAAAAAAGTG
>JAZQEI010000006.1:0-185356 GCA_045538935.1 Acutalibacteraceae bacterium | reverse complement strand
GAAGGGTTATTATGCTTGTTATTATATCTACAACTATTCCTTTGATTTTAAAATTCTTTTTTCTTGCTTTAATGTAAAGAATAATCGTTATTATAAATGCAACAAATGAGAGTATGCCACCTATGATACTCAACGGATAAGCAATAGGATGCATTGACATTTCGAGAAACGAAACAATACTATACCATATAAAAAAGCAGGCCAGTCCCGATGCACTAAAGAACGATATTAACAAAGAGAGCACGGTGGTTTTTAATTTGCAATTATTAGTAACAGTTCTTTTGAAGGAAAGGCAAAACCCACTGCATAAAAACAAAGTTAGTCCTAAAATCAAAGCAAACAGCAAATGTCCATCAGAATATCTCAATAAAAACAATAGTGTGGGTGCATCTGCACCGCCAATTATTCCAACACTTCCGTTTTGAGCAGTATAATTACTTAATTTTATAATCGGCACCAAAACAGATGCTAAAACGAGAAGTAATCCTGAAATTAAGTCAATAGAACTATATATTTTGTATTTCTTCATTTACAACATCCTTAGTAATGATTTTTCGGGTCTTTGTCGGTGCCAATCCGGTTATAATTACACCACAATAACAATAAGAAAACAAAAACGAGTTAAACAAAAATCTAAAAGATATAGTATCTTCAAAGTTTATTAGCGTATATAAAGGACTGCAAAAGATTGCAACAAAAATTGATAGTGCACACAAAACTGTTAATATCCATTTGGTTTTGAAAAGTTTATCTTTCAAAATACAACTAATTATCACTATTAAAAGAGCAATGATATACATTGTTTTTTGAAGTGTAAATAGTGAGTAATAGTTAGAAAAGCTCGGCGTGTAGTCTAAGGAATATAAGGTTCTGAATGTTTGTATTTCTTTAAAAATATATAAAACTATGTAAATGAGAGCCAACACACAAGCAGCATATCTGCTCACTATCGAAAATTTTTCTGTCCCTTTAAACGTTCTTAGAACCGATGCAAGTCCCAAAAACACAAAGCACATTATAAGGCTGAAACTTTCTAAAAACAACAAAAAACTATAACTCTCAATTCTATTAAATGCTTGTAGTGAATCTCGAACATCGGAATACAAAATAAATAATAAAAACACCGTTGGAATTAAGCGAAGTAGTGCAAAATCTGTATATTTGATAATTTGTTTCATATAACCTTTCCTCTACGTTTACTGCAAATAAAATAAGTTGCATAGAACAATACTGATATGATAGTAAAAATGATAAAAAATTCGTGGTCGTTGGATATATGTATGTTTAAAACTTCAAACAAGTCCATTATTGCAAAGTTGAAATGTTGAACAGCTATCCCAAACGATAAAGTAATTAATGAAAAAAGCAAAGTTAAAATAGAAAAATTGAAGCCATCAAGAATTATTGCTACAGTAGTAACTGCAAAAACGCAAGCAAAATATATTGAAACTATTATCAAAAACTTTTTACTTTTGGCATAGACTGCTGTAACGAAAAGAAATGATATAATAGTAAGCAAAGAAAATACAAAGCTCAAAATAGGATTTGGTGCATATTCGGGATACGGAAAATTACAAGTGCAGAAACTTAAAATATAAAATACAACAAAAACAATTAATGATATTATCTTCTTCATTTTATCTCATCCTTTCGTTTTTGCACAGATAATTTACCGAATTGGGCAACATAAGCGTTTGCATCGTCTAAAATTTTTATAAAATCCGGATTGTCTTTTAAACTTGTAAACTCTCTTTCCATAGAAATCAGAAATAATTCAACATATCCTGTTAGTTCGCAAAAGCGCGGTGTATTATCTTCCAACAAATCAAACAACGGTGCTGTAAAATTCTTTTGTTTTCTGCTTATATCTGCAGTTAATTTTGTAATTTCAAATAATTTTTTCAAGGTTTCTATTGCAGATTCTTCGTCACCACTTTGAAGATACATACCTGCACGTTTTAAATAAACACCCTCTAAAATATGATAAAAATATTGATAGTTGCCATCGGGAATAACTAAATTAACAATTTTCTCGGAAATATCAAGCATATAAAAATCTGCTTGCGACATTTCGTAAAGTAAATTAAGAAGTTTTTTGCTAATGATTTGTTGTTTATGGCGGCGGAGTGTGTCACCTTTCAAGCAGAATTTTAATGCTAAATCTACATTTTGGCATTTATAGGCCTGTTCAATAGCCATGTCTTCACATCCAAGTTTTGAATAAATTCTAACTATTAATTCTTTTGCTGTTTCTTCATTCGGATTCTCTTTGAGTAGTCGCTGGGCATAGTCCAATGCTTTATGTAGATGTTTATGTTTAGAATTATTATCCGTTTCGGCATCTGCCAACCATTCTTCAGCTATTGCCGCACGAAAGAGAAAGGATTTATCGCAAGGATATTCTTCTAATGCTTTTATACTTATCTCCAGGCTTTTGTAAGGGTCATCGCCATTTTTTTGAAGATTTTCCTGCCAAATATATTCCAGTTCCTCACGGCGTCCTTCAAGGTGTATAGTCATTTATAATTCATCCTTCCGTTTCTGCACCGCCGCTTTACGAAACTCGGCGGGTGTTGTGCCTGCTATTTCTTTAAAAATTCGGTTAAAGTGTTGTACGGTTTTGAAACCGACCATATTTGCAACATCTTTAATAGGCACATCTGTAAAAGCAAGTTGTTTTTTTGCAATAGTAATTCGGTACTGCATCAAATATTCAATTGCCGTACAGCCAAGCTCCTCTTTAGTAAGTGCAGTAAGGGTTGTGTGGTTTATTCCGGCATTGGCTGATATATCGGACAGGGTTATGCTGTCGCCATAATGTCCCTCTATGTAAAGCACAGCATCACGAAGTTTTGGATTTTTAATAATTGGTGCGTTATCTGATTTTTGATGGGTTAAACCATAGCCGATAAGACCGTACATACGCTCCAACGCAATGATGATCTCCATAAAGTAGGAACGACCTCTACAAGACCAATACCAGTCTCTTTGCTCGGTTAATTCCTCTAACATATAATCGGCAGAGTGTTCAATTTTTTCTACCTGCGTCTCGGCGATAGGAATCACATACGCTTTATCAACAAACGGTTTTAACATAAACATATCATGGGTGGTTGCAATATCACCATATTTACTGGAACGCAAAAGTTCAAAGGTCATGTTAACATTTAAAAATTTAGGGTGGAAGTACACACAAGTGTAGCGTGCTGTTGATTTTGATATAAGCACAGGGTTTTCCAATTCGTCAAAGCACAAAAAAGACGGAGCGTTAGCAGTAACTTTCTCACCGCCCACATTAAATTCTAATTTCCCTTTAGTGAGTATAATGAGCAAAAAACACTTGCCCTTAATATTGATATTATCAAGCGATCCGTCTTTTACACATTCCACAAAAGCGACCTTGCCTTCATTATACTTTCTACCAACTGTAATGTGTTCCATACATCCACCACCTTTAATTACTATTATTTTACCATATTTCGACTTTCCATTCAATGTTCAGTTATTATCTAATTCATAATTTCTTTTATCTAATCTTAAATTTAGTGTTTATGTTCTTGACAACAATTTGGTCTGATGTTATCATTAAGTAAATTAAATTGGAGGTTGAGGTTATGTTCTCTATCATCATTCGACGCAGACGATGAATGCTTGTATCTGATTTAGGTACAGGCTTATTTCGCTTTGTGCCTAAACGAATGATGAAAAGAAACTTAACTTTTTATTGTACTGTTGATGGCATCAAAGCATCAACAGTATTTTTTATTTTAAGGAGAATTATTATGAAAATAAACAAATCATCGCTTAACGAAGCAATATACGAATTAATAGACCTGCCCGATAATGCCGTTATTGTGGATTTGGGTTGCAGGAACGCAGGTTATCTTAACGGAATTATAAGCGAATTTCCAGGTAAAGTCACAAAAGCAATAGGCGTAGATGTAACTGATAGGAATTTTGGTGTTATTCCGTACGGCGCACCTGTAGAACTTAAAGTTATGAACTGTGCAGGAAAGCTTGACTTTCCCGACAATATGTTTGACCTAGTATTAACCAAAGACTTACTTGAATGCATTAGTGACAAAGACACTTTTGTAAGTGAAATAAACAGAATCTTGAAGCCCGGCGGAATGGTAATATGTGTACACGCTGATTTCGACAGTGTTGTTTATAACGGCGAGAATCAAGATTTGATTACCAAATGCATACATTCGTACGCTATAACAAAGCAGGGCTGGATGGACGACCTTGACGGTTGGATGGGTAGACGGGTTTATGGGGTATTTAATAACTCCGGATTCTTTGACAGTAGCATATACGTTCACAGTGTTATCGAAACCCAATATAAAGAAGGTATGTTCGGGTATGAGTTTAGCCAAAACATCGGCTGGCTTGTCGGCGAAACAACCAACTGGGTAGAAGGCGAAAACACTGGAGTTCTCACAAAAGAGGAATACGATACATTCATAAATGAACTAGTTATGGCAGATATAAACGGTATGTATCTGTTCTCAAAGCCTTATTATATTTATAAAGGGATTAAGAAATAATATTCATAAATAGGCCTCGCTTCATTTCCTAGAAACGGGGTCTCAACAATAAAAATACTATCTACTACCTCAAATCAAAGTTTTAATATATCCATAAATTGTTGGCTTAACACTTTCTTTCTAAAAAATATACACGACCAAGGTGTTGAACCTTAATCGTGTATGTAACATAGGACAAATGACTGCTATTGCAAGAGAATGTCAATTAAACTAAAGCAAGTTCCTTTTTATCTATTTCTACATCATTTTCATCATCCTCTAAAATCTCTAATAGAGAATCAAATAAATCAATGTATTCTTTTATACTGTCTTTAATTTGATTGAACATTGATTGGTCTACTTCTACAAATTCTTCCTTTTCTCTAATGTATAATTTTTTATCAGTGCTGTTCTGATGTGCAAGTGCATTTCGATAAATAATAATATCAGAATAAAAGTTTTTATGAAAACTTTTATATGTATCATCTAATATTTTTTTCTTGACTAAGTGTTTCAATATACAATCTAGAATCCTACTTTTATTATACAAATCTTCACTCATAAGCAAATCATCTATATCAATTAGATTCTCAGGTTGATAACAACATTTTTTAACAGCACTAGATATTCCCTTAAAAGTTGCACATTTACTAGAACAATTTTCCGATGCTTTATTACAACTTTTAAAAACTCTATCTTTTTTACTATCGTTTATTTTAGTTTCAATATATTTACCCACGACTGCAAAAATCTCTTTATTAAGGCAAAACTTTTTAATTAAATCGTATATATTTTTGTCAAAAACAGAAGAGTACTCCATAACAATTCCACGCAAATTTTCTACAGTTTGAGCTCTTCGCACAATTCTAAAAATCAGACTATGAAGTTTTTCATACAAATCTTCTGATCCGCGTTTGGCACAAAATATCCCCTCCATCAACGGATTCACTTTTTTAATTTCTTCAACCATTTTTGTGTACTTTGATGAATAGAGAAGAGCGTCTATAAATATTTCGCGATTTCTAAATGAATTATTGATAATATTAATACTATTATCTGTACCCAAATCAAAATCCGCTAAAATTAGATCAGCTTCTTCAACAATATTCAAATCAAACTCATCACATCTATATCTTTGAATATCAGGTATTAGATGGAATTGCTCAATAACAGATTGAATTTTATCTAAATGAGCTTCATATGCGGGTTGCTCATTTTCAAACCATACCAATTTAAAATTTACATTCATATTTTATCAAAGCCTCTATTATAAATCCTGTGTTTTCTTTAGTTTCAAACGCTTTTATAGAACCACCCATATCATCAACAACCTTTTTTGTATGATATAAGCCTAAACCAAAACCAAATGTCGTAGAATAACCACGTTCAAAAATATTATTGATATCCGATATAGATTTATCTAAACCAATACCATCATCAACAAATTTTAAACAAATGCTTTCATCAACTCTTGATATAGAAATCTCAATGTTTTTTGCTTTTGCCTTTTTTGAATTAGAAAGAAGATTGTCAATAATTAAAGAAATTTTTGAAATATCAAAGTTGCAAACAATAGTATCTTGTGCAGATGTTATATTAACATTTAATTTATCATCCCAAAAATCACAAGTATAGTTTTTTATGAATTTAACGATATCTTTTGGTTTCTTTACACTAATCCCATAATTATAATTCAATGACAAATCAGTTAATTTATATATTCTTTTGTTGTTATTGATAACATTCGTGATTTTCTCTATAAGTTTTAAATTCTTTTTATCCGCTAATTTATATATAGTTTCTAATTCAGCTTTGTTAGCTTCGGAAATCACATACAAAATATGTAGTGCATCTTCATATTGTATAGGATCAATTTTAAGTTTATTCTGTAAACTTATATTCTGTTTTTCACGAGTTTTTAGCTCGGCCTCTTTATTTCTTAAATTCTCTGATATATGCTCAATTTTCTTTTCCGCAATTTTCTTCTCATTTTTTAGCTTTTCGGTATCACTTTTTATTTCATCAATTAATTTTAAAATATCACTAGAATTAGAAACTTCAGCAATTTTTTCCAATCCCTTAATCGACTTTTGAAGAGAATCAATATGAGGTCTTGCAAAAGCCACCAATTCAGGATTTATTTCAGCAGAAATAATATCTCCTTTGTTAGTCATATTCGCAAATTGAGCTATAATCTTATCTGCAACATCTTTTGATGTTAATCCTTGTTCATTTTTACCTATTTCGAATTTTTCTTTTTCAGGGTCACCCCAATCAATACCATCAACGACATATTTTTCAAGAACTCGTATAGCTTCAGCAATAAAAAATTTCTCTAATTGAATAGTCGCTGGATTCTCAATAAAACCACCATCTCTACTACTTTTCTCTACGAATTTATCATTGTTACCATCAATCAGAAGTCGACCCATCAATTCACGAGTTCCTAAATATCTATTATAACCTTGTGATTTTCTTTCGTTAATACCAAAAAAATCGGTACCAGTAATACCATATGGATATATTCTAAACCCATTTTTATATACAAATATAGAACCATAGTTAACACTATCAATACCCATAGTTCTTGCAAAATTCATCTTCGCTGCACGGTTTAAATAAAACAACTTAATTTTTATATTATGCAATTTATCGTACAAATTGTTCTTACGAACAATTTTAAAAACAAAATCACCTCTGTCTTCAATTTTAGTTGTGATATTATCACCATTTTCAGAAATATCAACTGAAATAATTGTTGTTTTCAATCCTAATTTTTCAAACACGTCATTCTCTATAGGTCCATTAACTAATAAATTTCCTACACCTTTTGTTATTACACCTCTAGAATTTTTCTTTAATTCTATCTGGTCTCCTTCTTTTTCGTGTTCAGCTATAATAGAAATTGTAGTATGTTTTGTGTCAGAATATTTATCAGGACTAACTAATTTCATAAGAGCGGATCTGAGTTTTAATATATCATTTCGAGACCAATCTTCTCTTAAGTTAGAAATTTCCAAGACTGTTCCTGAATCAGATATTTGTTCGAATTTTTCTAATTTTCTATGCTCTAACTCTATTTCTTCTACCTTCTTAGAATCGTTTTTCTCGAAATCATTCCAATTAATTAGTAATTGTTCGATGTTTTTATTATGTTTTTTTGTTGTTAATACAAGACTTGCACCTAATCTGTCACAAGAAAAACGTCCAATGCCTTTGGAACCAGCGTACTTATTTTTCATTTCGCCGTGACGTTTTTCGGAATACGCCATAAACAGCCATTTATTGCGTAAATCATCATCAGTCATACCGCAACCATCATCAGAAATGATAATTTTAGTAACAATGTTTTTATCGGCTAGAAAATTTATATATACTTTTTTTGCTCCAGCATCGCATGAATTTTTAACCAATTCAAAAATAGCGATGTACTTATCGCTTATCATATCTTTACCTAAAATACTTTTAATATTTGTACTAACTTTGAACCTCATAAAACACCTCAATTAATGTTTTTCCTAAAAGTTCGGCAAAAAGTGGAGGAACCGCATTACCGACTTGAGTATATCTAGGAACATCAACTTTTCTGAGTTCTCCACCCGTTGTATATTTACCTTTGAATTCATACCAATCAGGAAAACTTTGCAATCTGGCCATTTCTCTCACCGACAAAATTCTAGGTTCGCAATAATGAACCAAGTCGTCTGGATGTGATGTTATTGTTGGAGATTGACCATTCTTGTCTAATAATGTAACACCTCTACGTTTTAATCCTTCAATCAAATTATCTGAAGGCGTTATTCTTAATCCTGGGGTTATATTATCTATAATTCTTTGTTGTAAATCAACAATATTTTTAGTATGTTTAGCAAAACGATGACTATTTGGTTGAGCATTTTGACCTTTACGCATATAATATTGATATTTTGAAGTTATTTTGCCATATTTACCATTTTGAAAATTTTGAACACAATCAGGACAACGATAACATCCGTTTGATTTAAGCAAATCGCTGATTGCATCCTCAACAGTAGTTGTTTCAACTAAATCTTTTTGTTTTAAAAATTCTTTTTTGTTTTTTTCAAGCCTTTCAAAAAAATTATGAACATTGTCTTTCAAACTACCAACTAATATAAACCTTATTCTTTTTTGAGGAACACCATACTCATCCATTTTAATTTCTTTAGTTGTAACATAATAACCTAGTTTTTTTAATCTATCAATTACAATTTGAGAATATGGTTTTTTCTTTGAATCTGATTTGAATTCCAATGTAAAACCGTGAACATTTTCTAATACCAAGTATTTAGGCCTAACATAGTCAATAATATCAAGATAATAATTAACCATTGTGTTGCGTATATCCGTATGATCACGCTTACCTGCCATAGAAAAACCTTGACAGGGAGGGCCACCTACCACTAAATCTATTTTACCTTTTAACTCACAAAGGTTATTTTTATAGTTCTCAACAATTTCGCATATATCGTGATTCTTAACTGGAAGCCATTTCGGCCATTCGAAATGATGGTGATTATCAATTAAATTATATTTTAAAGTGTAAAATGCATCTGGATTCTTCTCGATAGCAAAAACGCCTTTTAAACCGGCGTTATGCAATCCTAAAGACAAACCGCCAGCTCCAGCAAATAAATCAATGTATCGAAGTTTTTTTCTTCTCATTTTGATAATCTCCCATAAATTCCTAATAGCAAGATATAAAACGCTTTTTGAAAATCTAATTATACAGATATAATTATATCACAACTTAGTTAAAGATTCAAGATCTTGCAACGTTTTTTCTTGCAAAACCTATATAAAGCTGTGTTATCATAATATCGCAATCTGACAATGAACAACAGAAAATTTATTGACGAAAATTTTGAGAGGAAATTTATTATAATAGATGTATATGCTGTCCGTCAGATCATGCTCTTAAATTAAGACTCCCCACCTTTGCGATTTGCAGAAGTGGGGTTGTGTTATATTATCAGTAAATCTCTCAATATCTGATTTGTAATTGTTTAATTGCTTGATAACGGTTGATTACAAAATCGACAATTACTTGGGATTTTACTTTCATGTTAAGCTTGCTGATAACTTTCTTAATCATCTGCTCTGTGACTTTTGGCAAGTATTCCTTATATTCAGGATACTTTTCCATTAGTTCATTAAAGAGTGTGATTAGTAAGTCGTTTGCCGATTTACTTGTGGGATATCCACGAGCAATAAGTGCCATATTGTTATCAAAGTTAGGTGCGAGTCCTAAAAGTTCACCTGACTTAGCATCACGCATTAGACCGAAGTTTCCTGTATGTCTGTCGGGGTTAGCGGTTATGGTATCGAGGAAAATCATTTTTATATAATCGGGAATTGCTTTGGGGCAAAGTTCCTTCAGTTTCTCAACTACTTTAATATAATCTTCCTCATCACCCATAAACGAAGATGCAGGTTCAAATATAACATTGGCTGAATCGGTAAAATCAAGAGACTTAACGCATTTATCACCTTTCTCATAATGAGCCATTTTCATTCCGAGTTTTTTACCTAACTCATATACGAAAAGCTCTGAGAACTGTTCTTTTTGGTTAGCAGATTTATAAATCCACCATTTTCCGTCTTTGAGTTTCCAACACTTTTCGAAACTACCGATATTAGTAAGCTCAGGAGTTTTAGTATCCTTACGCTTTGCGGCAGAGTTGAAACTCGAATAAAGTCCTCGTAGTGCCAGATTGGAGAAATAGTCTTTATTGAAGCGAACATCTTCATATTTTAAATCACTACCGATAGCCCTAACCCAATAGGTATCAGTAATGGTTGCTGCATTAACGTGAAGAACTGTTGAAACATCATCTTTTTCAGCAAGTCTTAAAGCCTTTTTAAGTAAGCGAGAGTTTGCTCTGTGTGAGTCAATAGCTCTTGTTTCAAGCCAAGATTTTGCATCATTTACACGCTTTAAATATAAAGGAAGCAAATCATTATTCAAAACTTTAAGCTCATTATCTTTCCAAACAGCAACAACTGTATCACGACTCAAAATCTCAAAATCCTTCATAAACTTTTTCTCCTTTCCTTTTTAGTATTTAATACATTATACAACATATGATTTTAAAATTCAACTGTTAAGCATTTAATTATGTGTTAAACCCGTATCTTTGAAGTGTTGATTCGAAAATTGATAAATAAGTTGCTTTACCTTCTTTCCATTCTTCAAGAGCAAGTGTAACCTCATCGCTAACCTTCATTCTCTCAATTGAAAGCACTGCTTCAGAAAAAGAAAGACATTTGTCTTTTTTATGTATATCAAGTTTATCCATACCCTTACATAAGTTAAATAAATCTTGCTTTCGTTTCATGGCCTTATCCATTTTCTCGTCACCTACCATAGAATATTATACCATATTTTAACCTGCATTGCGCTAAATTTTAGAAATTTGTAGGTTAATTTGATTCTTAATGCCTAAGTTGATGTAAAATGGCGAAAACCCGCTTAAATAGCGGGTTTTCGGGTAGTTTTATATTGAATTTTCACGGCAGTTTTGGACCTAATGTGTAGTATTAGTTAACCCGCCGTGTCCGGCATCAATAATAATTTTTTTATCTGATTTTGGAGTAGTGTTTGCAAATATTGATACAGATTTATTTAGCTCAAAAAAAGATATTACAAGGCATACCGAAAAAATTGATACAGATAACATTTTGATTATCTTCACAATACACACTCCCAATTTGCAGCTTAAATATTAATTAAAAAATTTTTCTTTTATTTGTGCTGTTAACTCCCCAAATGCCACCAATGCATCCGAAAAGTAGTATAATAACAAAATGTATTAGTGTAATTACTGTAATGGATGATGGATTTATTAAAAGGGCAATTATTTTTAATATTGCAAAGATTATTGCACCGCATATTCCACCGTATATTAAACCCTTGCTTTTAATTTTTTTAGCACAAATATACCCAGAAACTGCACTTGATATACCAATACAAACCGAAGAAAGCGGGCCGGCTGATGAAATATCTAAATCTAATAAAGTAACTATAAGTGCAAATAACGGTAATAATATTGCAAAAGTAACTAGACCAATTAAAACAGAAAATAGAATGTTTTTGTAGTGTGCGTGTTCGCTTTTTATGTTAAAGTTATTGTCCATTTGTAATACCTCCATGTATTTTATTCTATTAAAAATAAATGTATTGTATTACAAAAAAAGACCGAACTGTCGTTCGGTCTTTTAAATTAATCATGAATTGTAAGGTTAGACTGTACTGCCCATTTAGAAATCTTTTGTTTTGTGTGATCAGCAAGTGACTCAACGATAATGCTATCTTCTTTAATAGAAACAACTCTAAAGTTAAATCCGCCTATGGTAACAATTTCATCGCCTATTTGAATATCATTACGCATTTTTTCTTCTTGCTTTTGTTTTTTCTTTTGTGGACGAATTATGAAAAGCCACATTGCGCCAAACATAACAACTAAAGAAATAATCATTAAAATTGGACTACCGCCTGTTGGTTGAACTGCTTCACCCTCTAGTAAATTGAAAAACATTTTAAATTCCTCCTAAAAAATATCAAAAATATTATACATAATTAATACATTTATTTCAAGTATTATTTGTTAACAATAAAATATTAAATTCTTTTGCCTAAAATTTCTACCTGTTCTTTTTTAAATTTATCGAATTCACCTTTTTCGAGTGCATCGCGTATATCTTCCATAAGATGATTGTAAAAATATAAATTATGAGCCACACACAGCCTATAACCTAACATCTCTTGCGCCTTTATTAAATGACGTATATATGCCCTTGAATAACGCTTGCAAGTTGGACAATTACAATTCGAATCAATAGGTTCATGGTCGGTAATGTACTTTTGATTATTAATGTTTATTATACCTTTTGAAGTAAATAAGTGACCGTGACGTGCATTTCTGCTGGGCATTACACAGTCAAAAAGGTCAACACCCCTGTCAACTGCCTCTAAAATATTAACCGGTGTACCTACGCCCATTAAATACCTTATTTTTTCTTTTGGAGCGTAAGGTTCAACATGTTCAATAACGTCGTACATAACTTCTGCCGGTTCACCGACCGCTAAACCACCTATTGCATAACCGTCTAGGTCTAGTTCGGCAATTTCTTTAAGGTGTTCTATTCGTAAATCGTTATATGTGCAACCTTGATTAATACCAAACAATAATTGATTTTTGTTTAAAGTGTGTTCAAGTAAATTTAATCGTTGCATTTCTTTTTTGCATCTAATAAGCCAACGCGTTGTTCGAGCACATGATTCTTTAGCATAAGAGTATTCTGCGGGATTTTCAACGCATTCGTCAAATGCCATAGCAATAGTTGAGCCAAGATTTGATTGAATTTGCATACTTTCTTCTGGACCCATAAATATACGCTTTCCATCTATATGTGAAGCAAAAGTAACGCCTTGCTCACTTATGCTTCTAAGACTTGCTAGTGAAAAGACCTGAAAACCACCGCTATCGGTTAATATCGGCTTGTCCCAAACCGTAAATTTATGTAGACCACCACATTGTTTTACAATATCATCTCCTGGTCTAACATGCAAATGATATGTATTACAAAGCATAACCTGACAATCTAAATTATTAAGATCTTCTGCAGAAATGCCGCCTTTTATTGCCGCACAAGTAGCTACATTCATAAAAGCGGGTGTTTTTACCGTCCCGTGAACAGTTTTGAATTCACCAAGACGCGCTTTGCCCTCGGTTTTTAAAATTTTAAACATGATATACCTCTAATTAAATAATGATCATGGCGTCGCCAAAACTAAAAAATCTATATTTTTCCTTGACTGCGTTTTTATAAGCATTCATAGTATTTTCGTAACCTGCAAAGGCCGAAACCAGCATTATTAATGTGCTTTCTGGTAAATGGAAATTGGTAATAAGTCCGTCCATAACCTTAAATTTATATCCTGGATAAATAAAAATATCAGTTTCTCTGCTGCATGCTGTAATTTTTCCGTTTTCGTCAGCAGCGCTTTCTAATGTTCTGCAACTAGTAGTACCAACGCATATTACTTTGCCACCGTTAGATTTTGTAGTATTAATAAGTTCTGCGGTTTCGTCACTTACAACAAAAAATTCAGAGTGCATCTTATGATTAGTAATTTCATCTTCTTTAACAGGTCTAAACGTTCCAAGACCAACATGTAAAGTAACATAACCAACATTAACACCCTTATTGCGGATTTTTTCAAGTAATTCTTTTGTAAAATGCAAACCCGCAGTTGGTGCCGCAGCAGAACCTAAATTTTTCGAATAAACGGTTTGGTAACGCTCTTTATCATTAAGTTTTTCTGTAATATATGGAGGTAAAGGCATTTGGCCAATTTTATCTAAAACAGAGAAAAATTCTCCGTTGGAATCAAATTTTATAATTCTGTTTCCGTTTTCAAGTACATCTAAAACGATACAACTTAAATCGTCCGAAAAAACAAATTCACTTCCCTGCTTTGCTCTTTTACCCGGACCAGCAAGTGCTTCCCATAGATTTTGCTCAATTTGCTTTAGTAAAACAAATTCAACCCTAGCATTAGTAGATTTTTTTATACCATAAAGTCTTGCAGGCAAAACTCTTGTATCATTCAAAATTAGACAATCACCTTTGTTTAGGTGGTCTATAACATTATAAAAATGCTCGTGTAGTATTTCACCGGTAGATTTTGACAGACTAAGTAACCTAGAACTGTCACGATCATTTAACGGAGTTTGGGCTATTAATTCGTTTGGTAAGTCATAGTAAAAATCACTTTTTTTCATAAATACCTCAAAAATAACACAATAGTGCTGATTTGCATAAAATATATTTGACAATTATCGCTCTAAATGATATTATAAATTGACATAGTTTTATCAATGCTTAATGTATTATATTTCATTTTAAGCATTATATCAACCCCAAATTTCTCACGCGAAAGGAATGTTTTTTTTGAAAACGTACAATGTAGGTATTATTGGAGCAACAGGAATGGTTGGTCAGCGTTTTGCTACACTATTATATAACCATCCTTGGTTTAACGTTAAGGTTTTAGCTGCTAGCGGTCGTTCTGCTAATAAAACATATTTAGAGGCAGTAGAAAATCGTTGGGCTATGACTACCCCTATTCCAGAAAACCTTAAAGATATAATTGTGATGGATGCAGTAGCAGATATGGAAAAAATTGCAAAGAGTGTAGATTTTGTTTTCTGTGCTGTTGATATGAAAAAAGACGAAATTAAAAAATTAGAGGAAGATTATGCTAAATTAGAGTGTCCTGTTGTTTCAAATAATAGCGCACATCGTTTTACACCAGATGTTCCTATGATTGTGCCTGAACTAAATAATAATCATATTGATATTATTCCGGCACAACGCAAAAGACTTGGAACAAAACGCGGTTTTGTAGCAGTAAAATCTAACTGCTCTTTACAAAGCTATGTACCAGCTTTATTCCCTCTAAATGAGTTTGGCGTAGAAAAATCACTTGTTTGCACATATCAAGCTATTTCCGGCGCGGGCAAAACTTTTGAAAGATGGCCTGAAATGGTAGATAACGTTATTCCCTATATTGGCGGTGAAGAAGAAAAATCTGAACAAGAACCGCTAAAAATTTGGGGTAGCGTTGAGGGCGATAAGATTGTTAACAGCACTTCACCTAAATTTACTGCACAGTGCATACGTGTTCCAGTATCAGATGGCCATATGGCAGCAGTGTTTGTAACGTTTAAAAACAAACCGACTAAGGAACAAATTTTAAATAAGTGGAAAGAATTCTCTGGTAGACCTCAAGAGTTAAATCTTCCACACGCTCCAAAACAATTTTTGAATTATTTTGAAGAAGATAATATGCCTCAAACTAAACTTAATCGCGATTTAGAAGGCGGTATGGCAGTATCTATAGGCAGATTAAGAGAAGATACACAGTATGACTACAAATTTGTATGCTTATCTCATAACACACTTCGTGGTGCGGCCGGCGGTGCTGTTTTACTTGCTGAACTTCTTTGTGCCGAAGGTTATATGGACTAATTTATTTTAGAAAGGTGTTCGCTATGAAAAAAATAGTATTTAAAGGTGCAGCAACTGCGCTTATTACCCCGATGAATAACGACGGTTCGGTAAATTATGCTGCTCTAGAAAACCTTGTTGAAAATCAAATAACAAATGGTATTGATGCGCTTGTTATTTGCGGAACTACCGGAGAAGGCTCTACACTTGATCACGAAGAACATGTTAGTGTTATTGCTGCATCTGCCAAAAAGGCGGCAGGCCGTGTTCCTATTATTGCAGGTTCTGGTAGTAATGACACTGCTTATGCTGTAACATTATCAAAAGAAGCGCTTGATGCAGGCGCAGATGCTCTTTTAATGGTTACCCCTTATTATAATAAAACTTCTCAAGCAGGCTTAATTGCACACTACACTTATGTTGCTGACCGAATCGATGCTCCTATTATTCTTTATAATGTTCCGTCAAGAACTGGTGTTAACATTAAACCTGAAACTTATCTTGAACTTTCTAAGCACAAAAATATTGTTGCAACCAAAGAAGCTAACTCTGATATTGCATCTGTTGCTAAAACGGCATATCTTTGTGGTGATAATCTTAACATTTATTCTGGTAACGATGATCAGATAGTTCCTATTATGTCGCTTGGCGGTCTTGGAGTAATATCTGTTTTATCAAATGTTTTACCACAACAAACACATGATATGTGTTCGCTAATGTTAAACGAAAAAACTGCACAAGCTGCTGAGCTTCAAAAGAAATATATGCAACTTATTGATGCCCTTTTCTGTGATGTAAACCCAATACCTGTTAAAGAAGCAATGAATTTATTGGGATATAATGCAGGTCCTTGTCGCTTACCGCTATATGAAATGTGTGCAAAAGATAAAGATTTACTTAAAAATGCACTAAGCAATCTTAACCTATTATAATTTTAGGAGTTTAAAATGACGGACGTTTTAATTTGTGGTGCTAACGGAAAAATGGGCAGAGTTGTTGCTGATATTATTTCTAATACACCCGACTGTGAGGTTGTTGCTGGTATTGATAAGGCTCCAGAGCTTCCGGCCCACTTCCCTGTTTTTACCGATTTTGACGATTTAAAATACAACATAGACGTAATAATAGATTTTTCTCATCCATCTTTGCTTGATTCTTTGTTGGATTTTGCAATTAAAAATAAACTACCTACAGTAATTGCAACAACAGGTTTTAACGATGAACAACGCAAAAAAATTGAAGATGCAAGCAAACTGATTCCTATATTTTTTACCTATAACATGTCGCTGGGTATTAATCTGTTGGTAGAACTTGCGAAAACAGCGGCTGCTATTTTGGGTAGTAATTTTGATATTGAAATTATAGAAAAACATCATAATCAAAAAATTGATGCCCCAAGCGGTACCGCTTATATGCTTGCAAATGCCATTAATAGCGTTTTTGACAATAAACTTGAATACGAATTTGACCGTCACGAAAAACGCGAAAAACGCTCTAAAAACGAGATTGGTATGCATGCAGTACGTGGTGGTACAATTGTTGGCGAACATGACATTATTTTTGCCGGGCGTGATGAGGTAATCACTTTATCTCACTCGGCTGCCAGCAAAGAGGTTTTTGCGGCAGGTGCAGTTAAAGCTGCATTATTTTTAAAAGATTGTGCACCTGGTATGTACGATATGAGTATGATAATTAAATCTGTATAAATTTAAGCGCAAGTAAAACTTGCGCTTTTTGTTTTGTAACAAATATTTTTCTTTTAAGTATACTATTAAAGAGTAAACATTAAAAGGAGAATTGACTTGAATAACGACCATTATTATTACGAAGAAGTTATAAATAACTCACGAAATATCGCAAATATGCAAGGCAATACTACTAATAATCAAAGTTATGAAATATTAACTCCAATTAATCAAAATAACCCCAAAATACAGTCGTGTGATGGTGCGGTTAATCCTTCGTACTTACAATCATATTTAACAACACAAATTGGCAGATGGATGAACGTTGATATGAATGCTGCAAATCATATGCACAGGCAAATGGGTCAACTTATTCATGTGGGCTCTGATTTTATAGTTTTAAAGTTAAGTGAACCCTTAACAACATTTATTTGCACAATAGATTCGATTAAATTTGTAACAATTATATATCACAATGATTACAACAAATTACTTATGCCATAAAAAAGCCGATGCATTTTGCATCGGCTTTTTATTAGTTGTTTAAATTAAATTTATGGAATACTTTCTTGCCTTTTTTAACAATTACATAACCCTTTTCAAATTCAGTTACATCAATGGTAAGATTTACGTCGGTTATTTTAACATCATCAACCGAAACGCCGCCTTGCTGAATAAGGCGTCTTCCCTCACCTTTAGACGGAATTAAGCCGCCCTTTAGCATAAGGTCTAGTAATAAAATTTTAGAATCTACAAAATCTGACGATAAAATATCGGTAGAAGGCATATTAGAAATATCGCTACCGCCGCCAAACAAAGCTTTCGCTGCAGAACGAGCGTTTTCGGCTTGTTCTTGTCCGTGTACCATTTTAGTAAGTTCGTAAGCTAAAACTTCTTTTGCAGTATTAAGCTCACTACCACTTAGTTTTTCGTATTCATATATTTGCTCTAGTGGTATAAATGTAAGCATTTTCATGCAGTTAATAACATCGGCATCATCAATATTTCTCCAATATTGATAAAACTCATACGGAGATGTTTTCTCAGGGTCAAGCCAAACAGCGCCCTTTTCGGTTTTACCCATTTTCTTGCCTTCGCTTGTAAGAAGCAAATTAAAGGTTAAACCGTATGCTTCTTTGCCTTCACACTTTCTTATAAGCTCAACACCACCGATAATATTGCTCCATTGATCATCGCCACCAAGTTCTAACACACAATCATATTTTCTGTTGAGCGATAAAAAGTCGTAACTTTGCATAAGCATATAGTTAAGTTCAAAGAACGACAAACCACGTTCTAAGCGCTGTTTATAACATTCAAATGAGAGCATTCTGTTTACCGAAAAGTGAACGCCTATTTCGCGCAAGAAATCAATATAGTTAAGGTTACATAGCCAGTCAGCGTTGTTTTCCATAATCGCATTGCCATCATTAAAATCTACAAGTGTCGACATTTGATTTACAAAGCGAGAAATATTATAGGCAATTTCTTCTTTAGTGAGCATTTTTCTCATATCGGTTTTGCCCGAAGGGTCACCAATTAAACCTGTACCGCCACCAAATAATGCGATGGGTCTGTGGCCGTGTTTTTGCATGTGTGACATTACTACCATTGCAACAAAGTGTCCAATATGCAATGAATCGGCTGTGGGGTCAAAACCAATGTAAAAGGTAGATTTTTTGTTATCAAGCAAATCTCTAACCTGTTCTTCATCTGTTGTTTGAGCAACTAAGCCTCTTAATTTTAATTCTTCAAATAGTGTCATTTTTATTACTCCTATCTAATAATTCTTTTGCAGAATTATACATATTTTGTGTCATATCAGAACCGGACATTATCCTGGATATTTCTTTAATTCTTCCATTATAATCTAATGGCGTTATATTTGTATATGTTCTGTTATTTTGTGTATCTTTTTCTATAAGTAAGTGATTAGAAGCCGATGCAGCAATTTGTGCTAAGTGAGTAACACAAATAATTTGACTGTTTTTAGCTAGACAATTTAACTGATTACTTATTTTTTGTGCCGCACGTCCGCTAATACCAGTATCAATTTCATCAAATATCATTGTGTTAATGTTGTCTTTATCGGCTAAAACGCTTTTTATTGCAAGCATTATTCTAGACAACTCACCGCCCGAAGCGATTTTGGCTAATGGTTTTGGAATTTCACCTGCATTTACACTAATCAAAAATTCAATTTCATCGCAACCAATTTTGGTGTAACGTCCTTGATTAATTTGCGTAACAAGTTTAACGTTTGGCATATCCAGCTCTTCTAAAACAGAACACACTTGTTTTTCAAACAGCTCGGCCGCATTCGACCTAGATTTTGTAAGTTCTTGTCCATATTTTACAAGATTTTCTTTGCTAATTAGTAGCTCATTTTGCAACTCTTCGGCCCGTTCTTCACTAATATTTATATTTGAAAGACGTTGTTTTGCATTTTCTAAAAACTCAAGAACTTGCTCTTCGTTAGAACCATATTTATTGCATACTTTTTTTAGTAAATCTAACCGGTCTTCAATATAAGATAATTTTTCCGGATCATATTCAATATTTGATAAAATATCTCTTGCAGAATCATTAACTGAAGCAAGTTCATAACTTAATGAACTTAATTTTTCGCCAAGTTCGGCTAATGGCTTATAATCGCTTCGAATCGCACTATCTGCCGCAACTTCGGTTAATTGCACGGCGCCAGAAGATTCGTCAGACCCGTAAAGACAGTTAGAAATTTGTGTAATTAGTTGACCTATTTTTTTACTGTCGTGCATTAACTTGGCCGTTTGTTTTAAAGATGCCATTTCTCCGACAGTAATGTTTGCATCTTCAATTTCTTTAATCTGATATGTTAATAATTCAACAAGTCTATCTTTGTCATCTGCATCAGCATTTAACTCAACAAGTTCTCTTCGAATTGAATTAAATTTATTGAATTCAGCGTTATATTCGGTAAGTATATCATTGTTTTCAGCCAAAGCATCAATAAAGTTAATGTGCGTTGAAGTATCAAGTAACAGCTGATTATCGTGCTGACCATGAATATTTATAAGGTTTTTACCTAAATCTCTTAAAATACCAACTGTAGCTGGAGCACCATTAATTTTAATAGTATTTCTGCCATCTGCATGAATTGAACGGGATATAAGCAAATTTCCGTCTTCATCTGGCGGATATCCAATCTCGTTAGCAAAATTTTTAGCTTGAGATGTTAAGTCACAAAATAATGCCTTTACTTCGCACTTATCGCATCCATAACGTATTAAGTCTTTAGACGTGCGCATGCCTAAAACAGCATTAATAGAACCGATAAGCACAGATTTACCGGCACCAGTTTCACCGGTAAGTACATTAAACCCATCGGTAAATTCAATATCTGATTTTTCTATAACAGCAATATTTTCAATATGCAAAAATTTTAACATACATAACCGCCTAAACTTATCAGATTACTATAACAAATTTCTTAATATTTTGCAAAGTTCTAATGCATCGTTAACATCTTGAGTCAACACAAAAACAGTATCGTCACCGGCGAGCGAACCAACAACCAAATTTTCAAACATATTATCAATAGCAACGCAAGCACTTGACGCCATTCCAGAGTATGTTTTAACAACTACTTGGTTCATAGCATAACGAATATCTATAACTGCGTTTTTAAACACTTCAACATATTTATTCATCATAGCATTGCTTGCATCATTATTAGATAGTATATCCGCATTGGCAGAATAAAAATATTTTCCGGTACTATCTTGAGATTTAATAATTTTTAATTTATTAATGTCTCTTGAGATAGTAGATTGAGTAACATTAAATCCTTGTTTTAATAATTCAGCTTGTAATTGGTCTTGATTTTCTATTCTCTTTAAAGATATTATTTCAAGAATTTTTTGATGACGTTTGTTTTTCAAGATAAATACCCCTTAAGCTTGACTTAATAATTTTTTACTTATAGCGCTGCAAAATGTATTATCGTTAATTTTTAAAAATTGTGCATCGAACGGAGCTTTAGAAATTCTAACATAAGAATTAGGTGCTAATTTGTGCGAATGTTCGCCGTCGATAGTTAAAAATATGTCGGCATTTTTTCTAGATGCCCTTATTGTAACATAATTTTTGCTATCTAGCAATAATGGTCTTGAAAAGAAAGAACGCGGGCATATTGGAGTAAGCATAATAGAATCTATTGTAGGGTCAATAAGTGGACCGCCAGCCGACATTGAATAAGCGGTTGAACCAGTAGGTGTACAAGCAATTAAACCATCGGCACGATAATTAAGGACGTCCGATCCAATAGTGGCAGTAATATCTATTATCTGTGATAGCGCACCTTTAGAAATTACTGCATCATTAATACAATACTCGGTAATTGTTTTATCTGGTAAAACCAAGTCTGCCTTTAAAAGCATTCGCTTCTCTAAGGTGAATTTGTTTTCTGATATAAGCTTAATTTTTTCTATGTCATTTGGCTCTAAATTTGCAAGATACCCTACCCTTCCAGCGTTTATGCTAAGAATGGGTTTGTTAACCATTGCAAATGTTTTAGCGTGATGAATTATTGTGCCATCTCCGCCAACAACAAAAGCAAAATCTATATTGTTATACGATGTAACATTTGTGTCAGCAATTTCACACAAAATACCGCAGTCGTTTGCAACTTTTAAGACATTAAGTGCTATATCTTTTGCCAAAATATTATCGCTATTATAAAAAACAACTGCTTTCATATGTACTATCCTTTCTGTAGTTCTTTGTGCGAGTTTTCAACAACTTGCTCAGGTGTGTTTTGAGCTAAAAATTCAGGACTTTCTGATTTTTTAATATAAGCTAGGTACTCAATATTTCCTTCTGGACCCTTAATGGGTGAAAATTCTAAACCAATAACCGAAAAAGAACAGTTTATTAGCATTTCTATTATTTTTTTAACTACCTCTAAATGCACTTGCTTATCTCTAACTACACCCTTTTTACCTACTTTGTCTTTACCGGCCTCAAACTGTGGTTTAATAAGACAAACAGCAGTAGAACCATATGACATAAGACTTGCCATAACTGGCACTATTATTGATAGTGAAATGAAACTAACATCTACTGATGCAAAATTAATGGTATCTGGTATTTGTTCTTTTGTTACATATCTAAAATTTGTGCGCTCCAAATTCACAACGCGCTCATCACTTCTTAGCTTCCAAGCCAGTTGCCCATATCCTACATCAATAGCGTAAACCTTTTTTGCACCATTTTGCAACATACAATCAGTAAATCCACCGGTTGATGCACCAATATCGGCGCAAACAAAATTACTTAAATCAATATTATAGCAATTTATTGCTTTTTCAAGTTTAAGACCGCCACGACTAACATATTTTAGTGGATTACTTCTAACCTCTAATACATCGGTAGATTTAATTGTGTCGCCGGGTTTGTCGGCTTTTTGATTATTAACATATACAACGCCAGCCATAATTAACGCTTTAGCTTTTTCGCGACTTTCTGCATAACCTGCAGTAAATACAGCTTGGTCTAGTCTGACTTTATCCGACATAATCTCCTCCGCTAATGGTTTTTATCATGGCATCACAACTTAAACCATATTCATTTACGCTTGAATAAATATCGGCTGCGGGTGCAAATTCATTATCTATAGCCGTAATTTTAAAAGATGATATTTTTGTATCTTTTTCAGATAAAATTAGTGCAGCAGTTTGTTGAGCTATGCCGCCATTTTTAATGCCTTCTTCAAAGAAAAATACGTTCTTGTATATTTTAAGTTGTTCGATCAAATCTTTAGATAATGGAGCAATACGATTAATTTTTATAACACTTGTTTTAATGCCTTTTTTACATAAAATCTTAGCAGCCTGCAGAGCGTTAACAGAAATTCTGCCGTATGTTACAATAACATTCTCTGTTTCATCACCAAAAACACTAAAAGCATCTAGAGGATTATATTCGATATCAATATCACAAATCTCAGCTCCACGCGGATAACGAATTGCCAATAATCCGTGTGGATTCAAAGAATATTCCATATACACTTTTAGCTCATTATATGTTGCCGGAGAATACATCTCAATGTTTGGAACTGCACTTAAAAAAGAAACATCAAATAGACCTTGGTGTGTTTCTCCGTCTTCACCTACAAGACCGGCTCTGTCAATACAAAGCGTTACAGGTAAGTTTGCAACTGCAACATCGTGAATAACTTGGTCATATCCTCTTTGTAAAAAAGATGAATAAACGGCAAAATAAGGTTTCAAACCTTTACTTGCAAGGCCTGCACTAAAAGTAACTGCATGTTGTTCAGCTATGCCAACATCAAAAAATCTATTCTTAAAAATTTTAGAAAACTCACATAGGCCTGTACCATCGGTCATAGCTGCGGTTATAGCACATACAGAGGTATCTTTTTTTGCTAATGAACACATTGCTTCTCCGAATATAGAAGAAAACGATTCTTTTGCAACAGAAATACCTTTTGATTTATTAAAAGGACTTACACCATGGTAGTTTTGTGGCTTTGTTTCAGCAAACCTATATCCTTTACCTTTTACCGTTACAACATGAACTATTGCAGGTTTTTTAGTGGCTTTTGCTACTTTTAGTATTTCTTCAATTTTTTCTTCATTGTGTCCATCAACAGGGCCTAAATAATCAAAACCTAAATCTTCGAATAAGTTGTTATGAACTACAAATGATTTAATTAAGTTTTTAAAGAACAAAATAATTTTCTTTAAAAAAGTACCAACAAACGATAACTTATCTAAAAAAGATTCGGTCGAACGTTTTGCTTTATGATATTTAGCGCTTGTCCTAATTGCGTTTAAATGTTTAGATAATGAGCCGACATTTTTAGAAATAGACATCTTATTGTCATTAATAACAATAATAAGATTTTTATTTGCGCTTGTTGTGTTATTCATAGCCTCGTAAATCATACCGCCGGTTAGCGCACCGTCACCAATAACAGCAACCGAAAAAGCTTGATTGCCTTTAAGTGTATTTGCTTTAGCAATACCTAAAGCCGCAGATATAGAGTTACTACTATGACCGGTTACAAAGGGATCGTGCTCACTCTCGTTTGGACGCATAAAACCTGAAATACCGTTTTCTTTTCGAAGTGTGTTAAATTTAGAAAATCTTCCGGTTAAAAGCTTATGTGTATAACATTGATGCCCTACATCGAAGATAATAGAATCGTTTGGAGAATTAAACACTCTATGCAGAGCAACGGTTAACTCAACTGCGCCTAAATTAGAAGCCAAGTGCCCACCGTTTTCTGAAACAGTATTAAGAATGCAGTCACGTATTTCTTCGCACAAAGTACCAATTTGTTCTTGCGGTATTTTTTTTACATCATCGGGTGAATTTATATATTTTAAGAATTTATATTCCAAGGTACACCTCAAAATTTAGTTTTTTCTTGAATACAACTCGTTTGCAAGTTCTTTAAGATTATTAGTGTTTCCGGGCAATTTTTGTAAATTCATAATAGCGTCATCGGTTAGTTTCCTTGCTAAATTTTTACATTCATTTACACCCAAAAGCGAAACAAAGTTAGTTTTATTATTTTTAATATCACTACCTATTGGTTTGCCAAGTTCTAACTCGGTAGATTCAACATCCAATACATCATCAATAATTTGAAAAACTATTCCTATATTTTGCGCATATTCCTTGGCAAAATTAATATCTGCTTCATCAGCACCGGCTAAAATACATCCAATTGTTGCAGCCGCTTTAATAAGACATCCGGTTTTTAATGAACACATTTTTGCAACAACATTTATGTCTGATGAGTGTTCTTCAAGCCACAAATCTAAAACCTGGCCCCCTACCATTCCGTTTACACCGGAATAATCAGATAGAACATGAATTGCTTTAATTAAATAATCGGGCTTAACCTTAACATTAGTTGCCAAATTGAAAGCCAAAGTTAATAAAGCGTCACCGGCAAGCAAGGCTGTGTCTTCACCAAAAGCTATGTGACATGATGGTTTTCCACGTCGAATGTCATCATTGTCCATACACGGTAGGTCATCGTGTATGAGAGAGTAAGTGTGTATAAGCTCAAGCGCCAAGGCAAAATCTACAATTTCTCTAGCGTCACCGCCAAACAAACTGTAAAACTCAAGCATAATACAAGGTCTAATGCGTTTGCCACCAAGCATAGTGCTATATTCCATGGCATTAACAAGATTTATATAATCTTTTCCGTTATGTTTTAAGCCGGAAAAAACTTCATTTGCCCTATTTTCAACAAGCATTTTATATTCATTAAAATTACTCATTTGCTAAATTCTCCTCAGTAGCTAAACTTAGCTTTTCTACTTTTAGTTTTGCTACATCGATTTTATCGTAACAATATTTGGACAATTCTATTCCACGCTCAAATAATTTAACTGAATTATCAAGGGTGCAATCACCTTTTTCTAAAGATTTAACAATATCTTCAAGTTCAGTTAAAGCAGCTTCAAAAGAAATATCGTTTAAATTACTCATAATTTCACCTTAATTTCTGTAATTCTTGCTAAGGCTTCTCCGTCTGTTAATGATATTTTTATCGTATCATCAACACTAAGTTCGTTGACTGACGAAATAGTTTTGCCATCACTTAAAATTCTTGAATATCCTCTACTTAAAACTTTTAGTGGGTTAAGACTGTTTAATGATGCAACAATAGCACCATAAGTTTTTTCGGACGTTAAAATTTTGTTGTTATATGAGCTAATTAGTCTTTTGTAAAGAGAATCAAGTTCATATAATTTATCGTTAAATTGGGGTCTTAGTAATACTGAACTTTGAGCATATCTGGATAAAATCGATAATTTATTATCGAGCGCAACATTAATTGCTTTATTAAGCCTATTGTACAGATTTGAAATATCAGATACTAATTCCACAATGTTTGGTACTGCCAGCTCTGCGGCTGCTGATGGCGTTGGAGCTCTTAAATCACTAACAAAATCGCAAATTGTAAAGTCCGTTTCGTGACCAATTGCTGAAATCAGCGGTACTTCACATTTAAAAATTGCGCGTGCTAAGTTTTCATCATTAAAACACCATAAATCCTCAATACTGCCGCCGCCACGTGCAATTATAATAGTATCGGGATTTTGATTTTGTGCTAAATTAAGAGCGTTTATTATGCTTTTAGGCGCATTTACACCTTGTACAATTGCAGGACAAACAATTATGTGTACTGCGGGGTATCTGCGCGTTATTATATTTAAAATATCTTGTAAGGCCGCACCGGTATCAGAAGTTATGACTGCAATTTTTTTAGGAAAACGCGGAATTGCTTTTTTGACCGACAAATCAAATAAGCCTTCAAGTTGTAATTTGTTTTTAAGCTGCTCAAAAGCAACGGCAAGTGCACCTAATCCATCTGGTTCGATTGATTCAACATATAGCTGATATTGACCATCTTTGTCGTACACAGACACCCTGCCTCTGCATATAACTTTCATGCCGTCTTCTGGTACAAATTTTAAATATGCGGCACTTGAACGAAACATAACAGATTTTATTACTGCACTATCATCTTTCAATGAAAAATATAAATGTCCGCTACTGTAATGGTTTTTAAAATTAGAAATTTCACCACTTACATAAACGTTAGCAAGATTTTTATCACCATCAAGTAGTGACTTAACATAAAAATTAAGTTGTTTAACGCTAATAACGTTTTTATTCATTAGATGTTAATTCCTTGATAACTGACGATAAAACACCATTAACAAATGATGCATCATCATCTGTTGCATATTTTTTACATATTTCAACGGCTTCGTTAACAGATACTGCATATGGAATTTCTTTTATATATAACATTTCATAAACAGCAATTCTAAGAACTATTAAGCTAACCTTAGAAATTCGATCAACAGACCATCCGTTCAAAAACTTAACAAATGTGTTATCAATCGCATCTAATGAATCGGTAACGCCGTTGGCTAAAAGTTCACAAAATTCATCAGTACAAAAATCTCTAACCGATAGCGCTGTATTTAAAATCTCATCAATCGACAGTTCATTATTAAAATATTTTTCAAATAACAAAATAAAAGCATTCTCACGTGCATCTTTTCTGTTCATAGTACACCACCTTAATAAGTATCAATATTTATTTTACTATAAAAGTACTATAAATTCAAGATATATAATTATTATATATCGAATTTTTTAGAAAATTGTCTTGTATTATTTAAATTTGGATGTTATACTTACTTTGAGGTGAAACATATGGGTGTAGGATTTCGTAAAAGTTTTTTGGGCTTTAATTGCGACGATGTTTTAAAGTATATAGAAAACGCTCAGAAAGATTACTCTAATAAAGAAAAGGCTTTAAGTGCTAAGTACGATGAACTTGCACAAAAACATGCTGAGCTTTCTTTAAAATTAGACGAGCTTGTTAACGAAAATAACGAGCTTTTAAATCAATTGAAAGTTTATAAAGATAAAGAAGCTGATATTGAACGTCTATCTGAAGGCATTGGCAAGCTTTATTTAGTTTCTAAAACAAGTGCTAAATCTATTGTTTCAAACGCAACAGAAAGTTCAAAAATAACCTTCGAGCAAATTAGTAAAAATATTGATGCTATAGATAACGCACACAATATTTTTAATGATGCAAAATTAAAGGTTAACGATGCCGCCCAAAGTTTTTCTGAACAAATTTCTGAGCTTTCAGAAGACCTTGATGAAGCTAAATCTAAAATTAAAAATAAATCTGAAGATAGCCAAAAGGTTGTGGCATCATTCGACTCTTTCGTGGGTAATAACTAATGCAAACCATTAGAGTTAACACCAAAGATTTAAAGAATATGATTCCGAATATTCGTGTTGGAGATAAAATATTGCTTTCCGGTACCGTTTATACCGCGCGCGATGCCGCCCACAAACGAATTTTTGAATTGTTAGATAACAACTCTTCCCTACCATTTGATATTAATAATGCCACTATTTTTTATGCCGGACCAACCAATGCACCCCAAAATTTACCAATTGGTAGTTGTGGCCCTACAACATCTTCTAGAATGGATGCATACACGCCTAGATTATTAGATCTTGGGTTAATATGTATGATTGGCAAAGGTCAACGTTCCAGTGAAGTTTGTGATGCCATTGTTCGCAACAAAGCACTATATTTGTGCGCAATCGGCGGCGCAGGTGCTTTAGCCGCTAAGCATATAAAATCTTGTAAGGTTGTTGCTTTTGACGATTTAGGATGTGAATCGGTAAAACAATTAGAGTTACAAGACTTTCCCTTAGTAGCTGCAATTGATTCTTTAGGGAATAATATTTTTAATAAATAAACATATACGCCACTGTTCGAAACAGAACAGTGGCTTTTTTATACCTATTATTACCTTTCATTACTAAGTGCATCGGCTGGATTTAATTTAGAAGCAACAATAGCGGGATATACTCCAAAGATTAGACCACACCCCAGGGATATCAGTACCATTTTAATAATTATAGTTGTGTTAACTATTAGATTCAAATCAAATATATTAGACGCAATTTTAACGAGCAATAACGTAGTTGTTGTGCCTACAATACAACCAATCATTGATAATAGAATTGATTCTGCTAAAAATTCTTTGGCAATACTTTTTCTAGATGCGCCAATAGATTTTTTTATTCCGATTTCTTTTGTTCGTTCATTTACTCCACTTATCATAGCAGTCATGGTTCCAATACCTGCAACAAAAAGAGAAATTGAACCAATTAACGATAAAACTGTTGTAATAATCGACAAGGTGTTGCTTAATTTTTCGCGCTGATTACTTAAATTCTCGTATTTAATGTTTTGGCTGTTATTATTTATATTTAAAATATTTAAAATTTTTTCTGCTACTATATTTTCATCACCACTAGTAATTACTGCTATTTGATTTAATTTTTCACTCGATAACGCATCTTGTAAAGTAGTATATGGTAAATACACAACGCAGGGTATATATTGGCCAACCACATTTTGTAAAATACTGCTGTCAGCCTTAGCAATGCCAATAATTTTAAATTTTTGCTCTTTACCGTTTATTTGTAAATATATGTCGTTGCCAATTATATTAGTTCTTCCATACATATTTTTAGCTGTATCTTCATCTAAAACACATACTTTTTGTGACGATAGTACATCATAAGGATTAAAGTCTCTACCCTTAACAACTTTTATTGAAATAGTTTGTTCGGCCTCAGTATCAATTCCCCAAAGAACACTTGTTGAGAGCTTGTCATTGGCACTTATGTGCCCTTGACCCATTAAAATAGGCATAGCATTTTCAACGTTATTAATAGTTCTTATTGCTTCTAAATCGTCATTGTTTAAAAACTCTGCCGAGTTGTTGTAGCTAATTGATATACCTTTTATTCCAAGTGTGTTAAGCTCTTTTTCAATTATATTTGTTCCGGTAGATGAAATAACATTTATTATTGTTATAGAAAGTACTCCAACCGAAATACTTACAATTGTAAGTAAGTTTTTTATTCTTTTTCTTTTTATGCTGTTTATTGCGAGCAAAAAATATTCCAAATTATTCACCTTTTACTGTTGCATTTACACGTTTGTATTCTATAACATTCTCAGAAGGATTCAAAATTACCTTATCTTGCGAATTAATACCACTTTGTACAATATAACCGTTTTTGCTTTCTTTAAAAATTTCTATATATTGTTTTTGAGCTTTATTGTTATTAACTAAATATACCCAATAATTTTTTCCGTCATTTAAAACTGCATCATAATCAACAACCAAGGCGTTTTCTACTTTTAATGTTGACACTGCCGCTGTAATATTATAACCCTGCTTTAGTAGTGAATCTCCATTATTTATTGTAATTATACATTCTAGTACTGTTTTTGAAAGACCAGCGTTAGTTATAGTAGTTGCTTTATCTGATATATAACTAATATATCCATCATATTCTTTTTCTCCAAGGGCAGCGCCGCTAATTTTTACTAAGCTGTTTTCTTTAATGTTTGGTATGTCTTTTTCATTTACGTACACTAAAGCTTTATAATCATCTTCCTTTGCTTCGGTTATTATTCCGTTACATGTAGAAAAAAACGAAACGTTTTCTATTTTAGGAGTTATATAATTAACGTCAATGGCGGTTGTGCTTTTTATAATGCTTTCGGCATTGTTTAGTAAAAACACTCCTGCTACTATAATAGCTGCTAAAATAATTATTTTTTTCATGAAAAAACCTCCCAACAAAGATATTCTTTGCTGAAAGGTTAATTTTATTTATACACCTTTTAAATCAAAATTTGGAATAAATTTTTCATCTGCGCTACTAATGTCTTGAACGAACACATTAGCAAAATTAGTATTTACTAATGCATCAAGCACCTTATCATATTCACGTTTAGTAATTTTTCTATCTATTTCAGGATAATTTTGGGTATTAAACGGTATATACTGGCTCATTAAGCTAAAAAATGTGTTGGGACAGTTATTGTTTGCCCAGTTAATTACGTCAATGGCATCGTTTGTGTGCCTAGGCAACACCAAATGTCTAATGATTACGCCGCTTTTAATCATTTTATTGTCATCTAATACAACTTTTGGCTTAAGCATATAAGCCGTTAGAATTGCTTTTTTTGCAATTTGAGGATAATCTTTTGCTTTAGAATATTTTGATGCTGCATCGGGATTCAAATATTTTAGATCAAACAAATATACATCAAAAATATTTTCTAAAATGTTTTCTTCATTATCATAGCCGCCAGAATTATAAATAATAGGTATTTTAGGTCTATAAATTTCAAGGGCAGACTTTATTGCATAAAAATAATGTGTAGGATTTACTAAATTTATGTTTTCTGCACCCATATTTTCAAGCTCTTTAAAAATTTCTGCAAGTCTTTGTATAGAAACAATCTTGCCAAAACCACCATGACTGATTTTATGATTTTGACAGTACACACAGTTTAGTGAACAACCTGAAAAAAATATTGTACCAGATCCTCCAAAACCGCTTACACAAGGTTCTTCCCATTTGTGCACATCAACTTTGGCAACTTTAGGTAGTAAGGGCATTTTGCAGTAGCCAGTTATGTTTTGTTCGTCAGTCCTTAGCGCATTACATTTGCGAGGGCAGCAATTACACAGTAACTTCATTTTTATCGTTCCTAGTTTGTAAAGGTAATATCTTCTTTTTTACGGCTAATGAATCAAACGTTTTCTTAAAAGATACGCGTCCCTCAAATTTTTGTGAACATTTTGTACATTTAAATATAGCCTTAAACCATCTGTTTTTAAACTTCCAATTTGTTACGCGTTTTGCGCGCACATTGCAATTTTCACACTTAAAACACAAATGTTTTTTACTAATCAAAGGACTATCTATATCAGAAACCGTATACGATTTAAAAGTTAGTCGTTCATAAAACTTTGGATTTGTTGTGTCGATAACTGCTTTGATAAATTCTTTGCGATTAAAAGTTTCGTAAAAAATTCTAGCACTAAGCATACTGTCATCAAAAGCTGTATGTAGTTTAAATTCTTCAGTGTTAATGTTAAGCAGTTGTGCGGCATTTTCGAGTGAAATTTGTGAATTTATTTCAAAGCCTCTTTCTTTAAGAACATTTTGAACATACTTTTGTAAATCAACATATTTGCCAATATTAATTTTATAATCGTTTTTTAGAAACGACTTACAATTGTCAAATACTGCATATAAATCAGAGTTGCTCCACGTCATGGTAACAAAATCATCGTTGCCTAACCACTCGTTATACTCTTTAACCGCTGTTAAAAAATCAACGCCGCTTTTCATTTGTTCATTAGTAATGGTTGTTAATTCTATGAACCTATTACTTAGCTTTTTTGCAATAGCCGAATGAATTGTGCGCTCAAACTTAGAGCAAATATTAAGAGAATTATCAAGCTTAACAGCACCAATTTGTATAATTTCGTTTATAAATCTTCCGTGGCGCACACTATAAGCAGTATTCCATTCGAAATCTAACAAAACATAAATCATTTATTTTTTGCCTCGTGCTTCATTCTAAGTTCTTTGCCGAGTATTTTCTTTCTTAATCTTATGTTTTTAGGAGTAATTTCAACTAACTCATCGCTCTTTATAAATTCAAGAGATTGTTCTAGGCTAAAAATCGACGGAGGCACAAGTTTTAAAGCATCGTCAGAGCCTGCAGCACGCATATTTGTTGCTTGTTTTTTCTTGCAAACATTGCATACCAAATCTTCGTTTTTTGGGTTTTCACCAATAATCATACCTTCATATACAGGCACACCAGGGCCTATAAATAACCTACCGCGACTTTGAGTGTTAAATAGTCCGTAACCTGTTGATTCACCGCTTTCAAAGGCTATAATAGAGCCTGTAAGACGCTGTTCAATATCACCTTTATATTCTTGATAAGAATCAAAAATATGGTTCATAATGCCATTTCCGTTTGTATCGGTTAAAAACTGTGAGCGATAACCGATTAGTCCGCGAGATGGAATTAAAAACTCTAAATGTGTAGAACCGGATTCTCTGGTACCCATATTTTTAATTTCTGCTTTTCTGGTTCCGAGGCGCTCCATAACTACGCCTACATATTCTTCAGGCACTTCAATCATAAGCAGTTCAATTGGTTCTAACAGATTTCCTGAGGCATCGTTCTTATAAATAACGGTTGGTGATGAAACTTGAAATTCATAACCTTCTCGACGCATTTTTTCTATGAGTATAGAAAGGTGCAGTTCTCCCCTACCCGATACTTTAAATGTATCAGATGAGTCGGTCTCTTCAACCTTTAGACTAACGTTTGTCTGCGCCTCTTTAAATAAGCGTTCTCTAATATTGCGTGAAGTAACGAATTTGCCGTCTTTACCGGCAAAAGGTGAATTATTTACCATAAAATTCATAGAAAGCGTAGGTTCGTCTATTTTAATAAACGGCAAAGGTTCTATACAGTCGTTGTCGCAAGCTGTTTCGCCAATGTTTAGATTAGATATACCAGATATTCTTACAATATCACCTACACTAGCACTTATAGATTCAACTCTCTTTAAACCTTCGTAAGTAAATAACTTTGCAATTTTTGCATGCGAAGTTGTACCGTCAGTATGGCAAAGAGTTATGGACTGTCCTTCTTTAACAGTCCCCCTAGTTACTCTTCCAACGCCAATTTTACCTAAATAATCATCATACTCTGTGTTAGAAAATAAGATTTGCAAAGGAGCATTAGTATCGCCTTCGGGTGCATCGATGTTGTTTATTATAGCTTCAAACAAAGGTTTTAAATCTGTACCTTGTTCGCTTAATGAGTTGCTTGCATAACCATCACGACCCGATGCATATATTATCGGGAATTCAAGTTGATCATCGTCGGCACCTAAGTCAATAAATAAGTCTAAAACTTCATCAATTACTTCTTCAGGACGAGCCATTGGTCTGTCAATTTTATTTACAACAACAATAGCCTTTTTATTTAATGCCAATGCCTTTTTTAACACAAATCTTGTTTGTGGCATACAACCCTCAAAAGCATCTACTAATAGTAAAACTCCATCAACCATTTGTAAAATGCGCTCAACTTCGCCACCAAAATCTGCGTGTCCGGGAGTGTCAACAATATTTATCTTTACAGAGTTATACATTACGCTAGTAGTTTTAGAAAGTATTGTAATACCGCGTTCTCGCTCTAGGTCATTAGAGTCCATTACACGCTCGTTTACTTGTTCGTTACTTCTAAATACACCACTTTGCTTTAATAGTTGGTCAACGAGAGTGGTTTTACCGTGGTCAACGTGTGCAATTATAGCAATATTTCTTAAGTTCTCAATCTTTGCCATATATATCTTCCCTTTTTAATTATTCTAACGATTTATTATACTATAATTAACACTTTTTTTCAAGAATAATATACTTTAGTAATAAAAAAGGCAAAGCCATTACACAAGTGGCCTTGCCTTTTTGTTTAAAATGTTTTATCTTTAGACAACAACTTACAAATTATCAATATAATCACAAGCAGCAAGAGCTGCAATAGCGCCATCTGCAACCGCAGTAGCTACTTGTCGGATTTTTTTTGAACGACAGTCACCAGCCACAAAAATACCGTTAGCATTAGTAATGCACGATTCATCAGAATCTACATAACCCCAGTTGTTAAGATTAATTAAATCTTTGAAAGGCTCGTTTTGAGGAATTAGACCAATGGCCACAAACATACCATCAAGCAAAAGTTCGGTATTATTTGAGTTTGCATTCTTAATAACAATGCCTTTAAAATCACCGTTAGTATCAATAATACTATCAACAACACTAGATAATATAATCTCGACATTTGTTTTTGTTTCAAGCTGCTCAATAAGCTTTGTTTCGCCAGTTAAGTGGTCCAGATTTTGCACAACATAGACCTTTTTGGCAAGGTCAGATAATAATATAGCCTCTTGTAAGGCAGAATTACCGCCACCGATTACAGCAACAGTCTTACCCTCATAAAAAGCGCCATCACACACCGCGCAGAAAGAAATGCCCTCACCAACAAACTTTTCTTCGTTTTCAAGACCTAACATTCTGTGCTTGGCACCTGTAGCAATAATAACACTTTTTGCTTTGAATTCGCCATCTTCAGTATAAACGGTTTTTATGTCGGCATTGTCAATTTTTAAAACCTCAGAGCATTCAATATCTGCACCCTGACCCAAAACTTGTTCAACTAATTTTTCAGCAAATTCATTACCTGTTACTTCAGCGAAACCCGGAATATTTTCTACTTTAGGTGAATATGTAATTTGGCCACCAAAAGTGGCCTTTTCTATAATTAAAACAGATTTATTTGCCCTTTTAGCATATAGGGCGGCGGTCAGCCCCGCAGGGCCGCCGCCGATAACTATAATATCATACATAATTTAATCCTTATACGTTAAGCATCTTTTTTATGTCGGAAACGCCGGCATATTTAGATACTTCGCCATTTTTAACAACTACAAGAGTTGGTGCTTGCTTAACCGAAAATGTTTCGGTTAACTTTACATGTTCATTAGCTAACAATTTTGTATACGAAACACCGGCTTTATCTAAAATAGAACAAGCGATTTTACAGTTAGGACATGTAGCTGTTGTAAATAAATAATTACCATCATCCACAGTGTTTTTATCTTCACAAGAACAAGTATTTTCTGACTCATTAACGACACCGTTACGTGTAAGTTTAGAGTTTTCAATATCATAAACCTTACGATCTTTATACTCTTGAGTCTTACCATCGTTCCAGTTTTGAACAGGTCTATAATAACCGGTAATACGGCTGTAAACCTCTGTTTTCTCACCACAATCCGGACATTCGTACAACTCACCTGCTAAATAGCCGTGATTTTTACATACAGAATATGTTGGAGACAAAGTGTAGTATGGCAACTTATAGTTTTCTGCAATTTTTCTAACCAGATTTGCTGCGGCTTTCCAGTCAGGAAGCTTTTCGCCCAAGAAAGCATGAAATACAGTACCAGATGTATAAAGAGTTTGTAGATCGTCTTGAACATCTAAAGCAGTGAATATGTCATCTGTGTAACCAACCGGTAAATGAGAACTGTTGGTGTAATAAGGTGTTTCACCCTCACCTCTACCTGCGGTTATAATATCGGGATAGTGTTTAAGGTCATGCTTTGCAAGACGGAAAGATGTCGACTCTGCCGGGGTTGCCTCTAGGTTATACAGATCACCGTATTCTACCTGATAGTCAGAAAGTCTTTCTCTCATATGGTTTAGTACATCTTGTGTGAACTTTTGGGTTTCTTTATGAGTTAAGTCCTTCTTAAGCCAATTTGCATTAAGACCCACTTCGTTCATACCAACAAGACCAATTGTAGAAAAATGATTATTAAAGGTGCCTAAATACCTCTTGGTGTACGGATATAATCCGGCCTCTAAGAGCTTTGTAATAACAGTACGTTTAACCTTTAGTGAACGTGCAGAAATGTCCATTAAGCGATCAAGACGAGCATAAAAATCTTTTTCGTCCTTTGCAAGATAAGCGATTCTTGGCATATTAATGGTAACAACACCAACAGAACCTGTAGATTCACCGCTACCAAAGAAACCGCCGGACTTTTTGCGAAGTTCACGTAAATCAAGTCTTAATCTGCAGCACATACTTCTAACATCGCTGGGTTCCATATCACTATTAATATAGTTAGAGAAATAAGGAGTACCGTATTTAGAAGTCATTTCAAACAACAAACGGTTGTTTTCTGTGTCTGACCAGTCAAAATTACGTGTAATTGAATATGTAGGAATAGGATATTGGAAACCACGACCATTAGCATCGCCCTCAATCATAATTTCAATGAAGGCTTTGTTAACCATATCCATTTCTTTCTGACAGTCTTTATACTTAAAGTCCATCTCTTTGCCGCCAACAATACAGTTAAGTTCAGCAAGATCGTTAGGAACCACCCAATCTAATGTAATATTAGTAAATGGTGACTGTGTGCCCCAACGGCTAGGAGTATTTACGCCATAAATAAACGATTCGATACACTTTTTAACTTGAGTATACGAAAGATTGTCTACTTTTACAAAAGGTGCAAGATATGTATCAAACGAAGAGAAGGCTTGCGCACCAGCCCATTCGTTTTGCATAATACCAAGAAAGTTAACCATTTGGTTGCACAAAGTTGCAAGATGGCTTGCTGGTGAAGATGTAATTTTACCGGAAACACCGCCCAAACCTTCTTGAATGAGTTGTTTTAACGACCAACCTGCACAATAACCGGTAAGCATAGATAAATCGTGAATATGAATGTCTGCGTTTCTATGAGCATTACCGATTTCGTCATCGTATATTTCAGACAACCAGTAGTTAGCGGTAACAGCACCGGAGTTAGAAAGAATAAGGCCACCAACAGAATATGTTACTGTTGAGTTCTCTTTAACACGCCAGTCATTAATGTTTAAATAATTATCTATGATTGCCTTGTAGTCAACCATTGTTGCATTAAGATTGCGAATCTTTTCACGTTGACGACGGTAAATAATGTATGCCTTAGCAACATCATCATAACCTGCTTTAATTAGAACAGATTCTACACAGTCTTGAATATGCTCAACAGAAATCTTATCGTCTTCAATTTTTGGTTCAAAGGCGGCAGTAACTTTCAATGCTAAAAAATCGATAACATCTTGGTTATATTGTTTTTGACAAGCATCAAATGCTTGGGAAATAGCTGTACTGATTTTACTAATGTCAAATGAAATTAATTTTCCGTCACGTTTTACGACATTATACATGCTTTTTCGTCCCTTTCGTTATAAAAATCATACGCCAAAAATGGCGAGGTAAACACATTATAACGAATATATAGTGCTATGTCAACAACAATTTCACAATATCTTGTGTTAAATGCCTCTTATCTCGGTATTCACTACAAATTGCTGCACTTTTTGTTGCATATTGCACAAAACTGTCGAATCGACCGCACTCATGTCACCTGCAATAAGGTCGCCGGAATCAACAAAGTTCTGTAAAAAGTATCGTTTGGCGCCTTTTATCCATTCACCAATTAATAAAACATCGTCAATTGTGTGCAGTTCGTTAACAATCGTTGTCCTAAACTCATAATCAACTTTTTCTTTTAATAACAGTTCCACACTTTTATTAATATTAGTTATATTAATATTTTCACAATCGGTTGTTATATGGTATTTTTCTTTACAATTTTTGATATCCATTGCAACATAATCAATTAGACCACTATTAATGAGTTTTTCAAGCTTTTCTGGAAAACTTCCATTTGTATCGAGCTTAACTAAATATCCTAAATCTTTAATGTTTTTAATAAATAAATCGATATCATCGTTTAAAAGCGGTTCTCCGCCTGTAATACAAACACCGTCAATAAGTCCTTGGCGCTTTTTAAGAAAATCTAAAATCTCATTTTCAGATATTTTATTAGAATTGTCTATATGCGTAACAAGTGACGCATTATGACAGAACGGACATCTAAAATTGCATCCGGCAGTAAAAATTGTACATGCAACTTTTCCGGGGTAATCTAATAATGTCATTTTTTGAAAACCAATTATATTCATTTACTTCTCCATTGTGCCATTAAATATATTTAGCATACACATTCCTTTATTAACAGTGTATTCCTTGTTGCATATTAAAACCTTACATTTATGTGCTGTGTTTATATGTAACTTGTCGCATTCTTCTATTAAATTAACTTTTAAAGCACCGTTTTCAAAACTAGCAAAACAGTTAAATGTTAAAAGACTCATATCAGCGCGAACAATTATAAAAGCTTTTTTGAAAACCGTTTCTTCCATGCACTTAAAATGTTCGTGCACATCATTGTCGCAACAACCACCTTGATTATCAACAAAATATGAACCATTTTCAAATATTAACGGACACTTTTCATAACCGCCTGTCATTAAAGCATCAGTACCGGTACGATACCAACCCGAAATCATAGGTACATAACTTTCGCCAAAGGAATATTGTTCATATTTAGCGCGATATGACTTGGTTTTAAGCTTCTTTGCACAATTTAGTCCGTCGGGTGATACATTATCTATATCCGGTACCATGCGCTCTACGTTAATACATGGATCAACAACAAACGCCCAACGCAGATCGCCAGTTTCGTCAATCATTTGCATACATGCGCCTATAGTATCAAAAGTATCACGAAGATATTCTTCTTTACCTGTTAACAGATAAAGATAATACGTTGCATAGTTTTTCCAAGATGTCCAGCCATGCGGTGCGTTTATCATATTACCCTGCATCATAACATCATACTGAGCTTCCCAAAAACGTAAGGTTGCGCCTCTTAAGCGGCAGTCTGGAACAACACTAAGTTCTAAACATTTATGAACAGAAAGCATATGTTCTGCCGCTTTTATGTATTTTTCACGTTCATTTTCTGGTAACGTAAGCGCAAAAAATCCTATTTGTAATGCAGAGCACGAAATCATACCATCTTCAAGCGTGCTTTCCCCTTCTGTACCAATGGTTTCTAAAAGATTGCACAAATTATCTACAGCCGCTTTAGCAGAATTATAATGTGTATTATAGCGTTCTTTAAAAACAGGATTTATTTTAGCAAGTTCTTTTTCACAAATAGCAAGTTCAAGCATGCTCTTTGCAATATAAATAACGGCAGTATAATGTTCATTATTATTTCGATATGCGCCATCTGGTGTTTGTCTTGCCAAAAGATCGTTGGCCATATTATTAGCCCATTCAAGATATTTTAAACCGTTTTCTTTATCAGCCTCGTACATATCAACAAGCAGACCTACTAAACCAGACGTATTTTGAACACGCTGAGGTATTACAATTGGTTTACCGTTTTCTAAGTCATACATAAGTGGAATTATTTGATCAAAATTTTCTTGAGTAATTTTATCAAGCTTGGCATCTGGAAAATGTTTTTTAGCAAGAGCAGCAGAATACAAACCGTACCAGCTTTCTACGTGTGTAGATGCCTTCTGCGGCTTTTGTACAGCGTTAATGCGTGCATTTTTCAAATACCAGCCATAGTCATGACGGCCATATAATTTTGCTTGACACTCTTTACCGGATAAAGTTTTAAGATTAATAGTATATACACCGTATTCATCTATAATAAACTTGCTACTATTAATTATCTTGCCTGATGGCGATACGGCACTAATACAATAATCTTCCTCACACCAAACATTGATTTTGGCGGTTTCACCCATAGAGTATGTATAACGATCTGAATCTACAAATGGTAGCATAAACTTTTTAATTAATGTTTGACGAAAACTATTTATATTAGCCTGCGGCATAATATTTACATTCCAAGTTTTGCTCTCACCGGCTTTAAGTACATTTAAATTTTGCGGGTGACGAGGTGGTAACTTGGCTCCACTTAAAAGCAATAAATTGCCGGTGTATATGCGGTGACCAAAATCAATACCTCCATCGTAGCTTATTATATTATAATCTAATTCCCATGCAGCAACAGGTGTATTGCAAGAAATTGAAACAATATTTTTTAAAGGCGACATAAAATAGCCCCAAAGGTGAGTTTTTTCGCAACGTAAAAATGTCGGAAAGAATACATCATTCCATTGTGGGTAATTAACCATATATGTGTCTATTCCCAGTTTAAGTCCAACTGCATCAGGGAAAAAATCGGTATCATTATTATTAGTTAATGTAGCAATTAGTTTTAAATGGTCGTTACAATCAGTAATTTTAAGAGAATAATTTATACCATCAACTTCGCCAATATAAACGTCATTGAATAGATTTAATTTAATGGGGATTTGTTTTCCATTCTCTTTATAATAAAATGATGGACCTAAATCTTTACCAAAAGGGACTCTTACCGAATTTGCAATGATTTCTTTTAGAATTCCTTTTTGTTTATCAGCAAAAATAATTTCCATAACACACCTCAGACCTAGAAATATAACAATGATTTTAATATAACAAATTCATAATAAGGAAGTAAATAGAGTTAAATCTTAAAATTACTTTAAATCTTTGTGTCTGAATTTCAATGCGCTATGACTCAATAATGCTAAAGTAAATATTAAAGGTAATATGGCATAATAGAATATATCTTTTGAATTATACGAATCGCCAAGTCCAATACTTGCCGACGAATTAAACACATTAATTCTTTGAAAAAATTCTAATACTTTAACAGTGTTCTCCATACCCGGCTCTAAAGAAAGTATTGAGATAATTGCAAGTAAAATTCCAGCTATCATTGTAAAACCGAATACTACAGCAATATACATTACAATTACCATACCGACATTTTTCATAAATACGCACAACCAACAAATAAAAGCTGATACAAATAAATATATACAAAGTTCAAATAGTATTGATTGAATTAAATACCAAAAATCAGCCATAACAAATGGTGTTGCTTGATATCCGAAAAACGGCAAACTTATCGCAAGAGTTAATAATGCGCTCAGCAAAACAATTCCGAATAATGAAGTCGCACAAACTATATAATTTGAAGCCAAAATTGATATACGAGAATGACCGCTTATAATTTTATTACGAATAGTTCCAGAACTAAAATCTTTAAATAAAATTATACCAATTAGTAGCGGTGCAATTAATCCAAGATTATTACCAAAAGAAAATGAACCAAAAAACTGTCCTTTGGCATTAACATATCCTGCCAACATTTCATCTGTTACAGGATCTAAATCGTCCATAGTACCAAATAATAATAAGTATAATATAGGCGTAATTGCAGCGAAAACAACTGCTAAGATACAGACTACTAAAAACAATTTATCTTTAAAAAACTTTTTGTAATCAGATTTAATAAGTCTTGTCATGTTTTCTGCCCCCTATTGTTTCTAAATAGTAATCTTCAAAACTAGATTCGCTACAGTTAATACTTGTAATACTAATGTTTTCAGTAACAATAGCAGATAATACTCTATTAAGGTCGACATCTCCTGTAATACGAACACCATCAGGTATATAAGAAATAACATTATCTGGTAACAAGTTTACAAGTATTTGTGATAATTCTTCGGGTTTATTAACCTTAATATCGGTTGTCTTGGCAATTTCTGTTTGTAATTCGTTGGATGAGATTTCTTTAATAATATGACCTTTAGAAATAATTCCGTATTTTGTGGCAACTAGCGACAACTCGCTTAATATGTGGGAAGAAATTAAAAATGTAATATTGCGCTCACGGTTTAGTTTTAAAATCAATTCACGAATTTCTACAATACCTGCAGGGTCAAGACCGTTCATGGGCTCGTCTAAAATTAAAAACTCAGGATCACCCAATAACGCCATAGCAATACCAAGTCGTTGACGCATACCTAACGAGAAGTTTTGAGCATATTTTTTATCATTAATCATATATCCAAGCCCAACTTCTTCTAGGGTTTGAAATATTTTTTCGTCAGACGATATTCCTAGTATTATACTCTGCATTTTTAGATTATCGTATGCCGACATATTAGGATATATTGACGGATTTTCAACGACGGCTCCTACTTTGCGTCGTGCAGTACATATGTCTTTCGAATTGTTAGAAACACCAAACAATTCAAAGGTACCTTCATTTGGAAAAATTAAACCTGTAATTAAACGTATAATGGTGGTTTTACCAGAGCCGTTCTCACCCACAAAGCCATAAATATCGCCACGGCATATAGTCATGTTTGCATTATTTACAGCCAGTTGTTTTTTGTATTTTTTAGATAATCCAAACGTTTTAAGAACATAATCCATAATAACTGTCCTTTCTGTTATTTTATAGAACGTATATTTAATAATATTATACCAAACTAAAATTTGCATTGCAATATTATTAAGAATAAGAACGTACTTTTTTGCATAGAACTTAAATAATAAAATATTGGGCGGTGTATTATGAATCGTAATTTATCGCTTTGGCAATTTGCAGGCTTTGCAATAACGGTACTTTTAGGTAGCATCTTACACTTTTTATACAATTGGACTAATCAAAGTATTTTAGTCGCTCCATTTTCTAGTATAAATGAGTCTACTTGGGAACACATGAAGCTTTTATATTTTCCTATGTTAATATTTGTAGTAATACAAAGTAGATATTTTTTAAAAAGTGAAAATTTTTGGTGCGTGAAATTTTTAGGAATACTATCTGGACTACTGTTAATTCCTATTCTATTTTATACTTATAACGGAGCTTTTGGAAAATCTCCAGATTGGATTAATATAACTATATTTTTTATTTCTGCTGCAATATCTTTTGCTTTAGAATATCTGTTTTTTAAAAAGTGTAATCTAAAATGTAAACACCAGTGGCTTGCGTTTGTATTTATATGCATTATTGGTATAATGTTTGTTGTTTTCACATTCGTACCACCCAAAATTCCATTATTTATTGCTCCAGCATAGAAATATTGACAATAAAAAAGACTTCACAAAAGTGAAGTCTTTTTTTGGGGTAGTTTGAACTTAGTGGCACGAATAAAACGTGCTTAAAAACTAGAAAATACTTTATTTGTCCCATAGATTTACTGCTTCGACTCTTTTTTCGAGCTCTTTTATCAATATTTCAGAATCTTTAGGAGAATTCTTTTCTTCTTTAGTGCTGACAAACAGTTTAATACCGAAAAATACCAAACCCAGAACCAAAATCGGAAGATAATATGTTTTAACCTTACCGATAATAGTAACAGCAATGGAAAAAATAGCTATCAAGAGATATATTGTAAGGAAAATCATCTTTAAAACATTATTTGATTGGCTAAACGCCGTATAATAAGTAACATATACTTTGCTATCTTGCTCTATAATCTCGGCAAAAAGGTTAGTAGAGTTATCACTTTCTACTCTTCTGGTTGGCGGATTAGTAATAATAATTTTACCGTTTTTATGACAGTAAAATTCAATGGGGTTTTCTCCACTAATTTCTTCCCTACAAATGCCTTGCATTTGCATAAACTTATCTATTGCATCTGCCTTTGTAGTTAAAAGTTCATATTTGCCTTGGCTGATTTTCTTCATACTATCACCGCCTTTGGTGTATTATAGCATAAATTTGCACGAAGCACAACACTGTTTGCCGAAGGCAACCCAGTTTTGTGTCCGCAAACAGAACGATGTTGACCTATCGGTCAAATGATGTTTGCGGTTTCACCGCAAAATGATGTTGTGTCCTGCGGACACAAACACAAAAAATAAAGCACTTCCGAAGAAGTGCTTAATTTTTTGGTGCCGCTGACCGGACTTGAACCGGTACGGTGTTGCCACCGAGGGATTTTAAGTCCCTTGCGTCTGCCTATTCCGCCACAGCGGCATTTTTTACAACAATGCTATTATAATTCAGCAATTGTAAAATGTCAATAAAAAAATTTAATAAAATTTAATGTTTTGTTTAAGACGAATTATTTTTTTAAATAACACATATACATAAATAAAAAACTAGGAGCAATATATGGCTTTTTCTGATTTGGAATTACTAGCTAGATTAATACAGTGCGAGGCTGGCGGAGAGGGTTATTCCGGTATGCAAGCTGTGGCCAGTGTAGTTATGAACCGCGTAAACATTACATATGGAGAATATTCACGCGTACAGCCAAAAAGCATTCGTGGTATTATATTTCAACCAGGTCAGTTTGACTGTGCAACAGATACATTAGGTGGAAGATATAATAGCCAAAACGTTTACAATATGAGACCAGAGCAAATTCACTACGACATAGCAAATTGGGCCATAGCCGGCAACAGATTACCCAATCTGGGCGAAGCATTATGGTTTTTTAACCCGTTTTCGTCAAGTTGCAGAAATAATTTCCCCGGAAACTCCGGCGTGTTTGTAATTAGGGTGGGTGATCACTGTTTTTACAACCCTACCGACAATTACGCAAATACTTAAATAAATTTTGAAAGGAACAGATCTATGAACTATAATGATTTTAATCCAATGATGCCTTTTGGTCAGCAAAATCAAAATTCGAATCAATCGGCACAAAAAAGCTCGAACAATCAAATGCCACGTCAAAACACTCAAAGCACTATTACTACACCACCACAGCAAGGTTTTGATAGTGAACAAATGATAGGCTCAATTCAAAAAATATTTGCAGACAATGTTGGTGAGTATGTATTAATTGAGTTTTTAATTGGTACCGATAGAATTATGAGAAAACAGGGCATTATATACTTTGTCGGAAACAGCTACGTTATACTTTATGATGATACCATGAACAACTACATAATGTGCGATATTTTTTCGGTAAAATTCGTTTATTTTTATTATCCGGGTGAAAGACCTCGCCAAAACTTTAATTTATTAAACAACAATAATACATCTGGTATTTATTAAAAAAACGACCAACACATAAATTGTGTTGGTCGTTTCATTTTTAGTGGTCCGAGTGACAGGAGTCGAACCTGCGGCCTCTTGAACCCCATTCATGCGCTCTACCAAACTGAGCCACACCCGGATAATTACTATTAAATTAACAGCAAGATGTATTCTAACACGAAAGAACAAAAAAATCAAGTGGTTTTTTAAAATTAAATGCCGTTAATTTACATTAACGGCATTTTTATCTAATACTTAATCGGAAAAATCAGAATTAACAAGATCTATAAGGCTACTAACAGCATCTTGCTCATCGGCGCCATCAGCAATAATGCGAACCGAAGTGCCACCAATAATACCTAAAGATAAAACACCTAAAAGGCTTTTTGCGTTAACTCTTCTATCGTCCTTTTCAATCCAAATTGCAGATTTAAATTCATTTGCTTTTTGAATAAAGAAAGTAGCGGGACGTGCATGTAGACCAACCTTGTTTTGAATAACAACATCCTTAACACACATTTTAATTTCTCCTTAAATGTTTAGAATTAAATAAATTGTACATATTGTGAGTTTAGTAAACTTTGAGAATATTATACCACAATATATCCAATAGTCAAACGCGATGTTATCTTTTAAAAAAAGTTTATAAACTATTACAATGTAGTACCCAAAAATTATTAACATTTTTGTGCAAAACAACCATTAACATTTATAGCATTATTTTTCTTTAATTTTTTCTAGAAATTCAACGTCATTTTTAGTTAATAGGGCATTTTTCAAAATATCGGGACGTTTATTATATGTTTCGGCAAGAGATTGTTCTCTACGCCATTTTTCAATATTTTTATGGTGCCCAGACAGCAAAACATCGGGCACTGTTCTGTCGTGCCAGACAGCCGGACGAGTATAATGAGGATATTCTAGTAGTCCTGCAAAATGGCTCTCTTCCATAAAGCAAATATCGTCAGACAAAACACCGTTAATCATTCTACATACAGCATCAGCAACAATTAATGCAGGTAACTCACCGCCTGTTAAAACATAATCACCAACAGAAATTTCTTCATCGACAATTTCATCAATAACTCGTTGATCTACACCTTCGTAATGACCACACAATAATACTATTCTATCTAATTTAGATAACTCTATTGCTTTGCTTTGAGTAAAGGTTTTACCTTTAGGTGAAAGGTAAATTAAGTGGGGTTTTTCTTGCGTGTCATCATAAAGACTTTTATATGCTCTATAAATGGGTTCCGCTTCCATAACCATACCCATGCCGCCACCATAAGGTGTATCGTCTACAGTATTGTGCTTATTTGCAGAAAAATCTCTAATATTAATGCAGTTTATATTAACAATTCCGCCTTTTTGTGCCCTACCGATAATGCTTTCATTAACTACAGCATTACACATTTCGGGGAAAAGAGTTAAAATATCAATCCTCATCGTCAAATATCCCCTTTAGCGGTTTTATTACAATTTTAGCATTATCAACATCTACAGAAACTACAACTTCATCAATAACCGGCACAAGATATTCTTTATCATCTTTGGTAATATGCCAAACATCATTAGCACCTGTTTGTGATACATCAGAAAGTATACCTAAAAGTTCATTTGTATCGTAATCAAAAACTTCGGCATCTAATATATCGCTAATAAAATATTGACCTTCTTCGAGCTCAACATCGTTTCTATTTATAAATACTGTTTTACCTTTAAGTAACTGTCCGTCTTCTACGGTATCAATTTCGCTAAGATTTAATAATACTATGTTTCCATGAACCTTAGACGAAGAAACTTTAAATTTGGTTTTTGAGTTTTTACCTATATATAGCCTTTTAAAGCCGCAAACAAATTCGGGAGTGTCGCTCCAGGGTAACAGTTTAATTAAACCGCGAACACCGTGTGTACCGACAATCATTCCGCATTCGATAAAATCTTTTTTCATAATCAACACCTAAAATTGAGGATAGGCTGACGAAAAACATCGTCAGCCCAAAACATTAATCAATTTCAACAGCTATTTTTTGATTGTTTCGGTTAGCAGCAGCTCGCATAACAGTACGAATAGCTTTGGCTATTCTGCCCTGCTTACCAATAACTCTACCCATATCGCCTTCTGCAACCGACAAATGGTAAACCACTACGCCTTCTTCGTTAGGCTCGTCTACAGTCACATTAATAGCATCGGGATTTTCAACCAAGCCAGCTGTGATAGAAATTAAAAGCTCTTTCATTGTGTTCTAACTCCTCATTAATTAAAGGACACCGTTCTTTTTAAGTAAAGCCTTAACGGTATCTGTGGGCTGAGCACCGTTCGATATCCACTTCTTTGCTTTTTCACCGTCGATTTTTACATCTGCAGGATCCTTTGTGGGATCATAATAACCGATTTCTTCGATAAAACGACCATCTCTAGGATATCTGGAATCTGCTACAACTACACGGTAGAAAGGAGCCTTCTTAGCACCCATACGACGAAGTCTGATTTTTACTGCCATTCTATACACCTCCTAAAAAGTAATTATTTAAAAAGAGAATACTCTTTAAAAATTAAATCCACCGGGTAAATTCATACCTCTTGCAAATTTATTCTTTTTGCCTTTAGAATTCATTTGTTTAAACATTTTTTTCATTTGCTCGTATTGACGCAACAATTTATTAACCTGTTCTACCGAAGTACCGCTACCGGCGGCAATTCTGCGTCTGCGCGATGCATTTATAATATCGGGCTTACTGCGTTCTTTTGCAGTCATAGAGGTTATAATTGCCTCTGCTCTGAGCATTTCTCTATCATCAATGTCAACATTTTTTAACTGCTTATCCATACCGGGCAACATAGATAAAACACTCTTTAGAGAGCCCATTTTTTTGATGCTTTTAAATTGATCTAATAAATCATTTAAATCGAATTTATTTTCTGCAAGTTTTTTTGCGGTTTCTTCTGCTTGTTTCTCATCAATTTCGTGTTCAACCTTTTCGATTAACGAGAGCATATCACCCATACCGAGAATACGCGATGCCATTCTGTCAGGATAAAACTCATCTAAATCGTCAAGCTTTTCACCAACGCCGGCAAACATTATTGGCTTACCGGTAACAGCCCTAATAGATAGTGCCGCACCGCCACGTGTGTCACCGTCTAGCTTTGTAAGAATAATACCGTCTATTTCTAAAAGATCATTGAACGATTTTGCAATATTAACTGCATCTTGGCCCACCATAGAGTCTACAACAAGCAAAATGTTGTTAACTTCAACTGCTTTTGTAATTCTTACCAACTCTTGCATTAAGTCTTGATCAACGTGAAGTCTACCTGCAGTATCTAAAATAACATAATCGTGTCCATAATCACGTGCGTATTTAATGGCTTCTACTGCTGTTTTTTCGGGTGCTTGTGTTCCCTTTTCAAAAACAGGTACACCCGCCGATGCACCAACAACTTTTAACTGTTCAATTGCTGCCGGACGATAAATGTCACAAGCAACTAACATAGGTCTGTTGCCTTGAGATTTTAAAAATTTTGCAAGTTTAGCACCGTGAGTGGTTTTACCCGAACCCTGTAAACCGCAAAGCATAATTACGGTGGGAATTTTAGAAGCAGTATTTAGACGTGCTTTTTCAGAACCCATAAGCTCTGTCAATTTGTCTCGAACAATTTTAACAACCATTTGCGGTGCAGTAAGGCTTTCCATTATGTTCTCGCCGATACATTGCTCGGTAACAGAATTTGTAAAGTCTTTTGCAACCTTATAGTTAACATCGGCTTCAAGTAAAGCCAACCTAACTTCACGCATAGCTGCAGAAACATCTTTTTCGCTAAGTTTGCCCTTAGAACGAAGCTTTTTGAAAACAGCCGATAACTTATCTGACAACGAATCAAACGCCATAATACCACCACACTTTCAAAAATAGTGACTATAAATTATTAATATACTCTATCAAAACTTTAAAAGACTCTTCATTATTTGTTTTACTTGCAAGGGTTTTTAAATTATCAAACTTTTTGCAAATGCCAAGTTTTTCTTCGCATGAAAATAATATGGCTTCTGCCCTTTTTAATGAGTCGCTAACTCCCTGACGAGTAATACCTTCATTTTCTGCAATTTCAGACAATGAAAAGTCTTGATTATAATAGCAATCAACAAGTAATTTCTGCTTTTCACTAAGTAGGTCACCGTAATAATCAAACAAGCGCGAAACATAAATGCTTTTAAAATCGTTTGACATACAAAACACCACCCGCAAGCAAATTACTTTACACGGAGAGTATAACACACAAAAACACACCTGTCAAGTTTTTTTCTTTACAGACTTTTTTGTTGAAAATTGTTAGAAAATGTTTTATAATGTTTTTTATAAAATTTAAGGATGTGCAACTATTGAAAAACACTAAAAAATTTTTAAGTATTTTTCTTGTAATAATATTACTATTTTCATTAACCGGTTGTAGTGAAAGTGCCACCTCACAACTCGTTTTTGAAGTTGATTCAATCCCAACAACACTTGACCCTCAGCTTGTTAGCACAGAAACAGAAATGCTAATTGTGCGCAATATATTTGAAGGCTTAATGCGATTCGATTCCGACGGCAACATTGTAACTGCAGCTGCAAAAAGTTACATAAAAAATGGTAATCAGTATACATTTACATTAAACGATAACGTTTTTTGGTCTGATGGTACAAATGTTACGGCTAATGATTTTAAGTTTGCGTTTTTAAGGGCTGTAAACCCAATAACAAAATCACCGTTTTCTGAACAAATAAAATGCATTAACGGTGCAAGCGAAATTCTAAGTGGTAAAGGCAACTCATCGCAGTTAGCAATAAGAGTAATAAATGAAAAAACTATCGAATTCACAATAAATTCTGATGAGAATTCTTTTTTTGAATTATTGTGTTCACCAGTAAGTATGCCTTGCAACGAACAATTTTTCAACGACTCTTTTGGTAAATATGGACGTGACCCCGAAACCGTACTGAGCAACGGTAGTTTTTCATTAAGAGGCTGGAATACACAAACCAATAAAATCACTCTTAGACGCTCTAAAAATTATGATGGTAATTTTAAGGCAAAAATAAATTCATTGTCACTTGTTGTAAATAATTCTGATACTATAATTAAGCGCTTAGAAGACAATACAATTGACGGAGTATTTTTAACTGATTATGCCGATCTTTTGGGCAATTTGGATTATTATTCAAAACAATATATTTCAGACACCATTTGGGCGTTAAAAATTAGCAATAAAATGCCCTTGGAAATGAGACAGGCATTGATTACGTGTGTAGATACAAACACTTTACAGCAAATTAAAAATGTATTTTATGAGTATTCAAATACTTTTTTACCCAAAAACGCCGAACAAGATATTCTTTTATCAATAAACACTAATCTCAATAACACAACCATTGAGCAAGCAAAAGAACTGTTTTCTAATTCAGTAAAAAAAGATTTTAAAGGTAAAATACCAAGCTTTACTATTTATTATTATGACAACGAACACTTTAAACAAGTCGCAACCACCATTGCTGCGCATTGGCAAAGACAACTTGGTGCATTTGTTAATATCGAATCTGTAAATAAAATTTCTAATCTGTATTCAACAGATCAATACAATATAGCTATTGTCCCCTTTTCATCTGACCAACCGGGTGCTAAGAGTTTTTACTCACAGTTTTCTACTAATGGTAAAAACTCAATTAACAATATTGAATTCAACAATATACTTAATCAAGATATTAACGTAGAAAACGCTAATAAACTAAATAAAGTTTTAACCGGTAACTATACCATTAAACCATTATATTTTGGCGCAAAAGTTATTTTGTTAAACAACAGTGTATCTAATGTTTTATATTTTGATGAGCACGGAAAAATTGATTTTACTTTTGCTCAAAAGAATGACTAAATATTATTAGGTGATATAAAATGGCAATTCAGACACTTAAAAATAGCCTTGAGGACTACAAATATAAAATCGAGTTGCATGCTCACACATCTCCTGTAAGTAAGTGTAGTCAAATAACCCCAAAACGAATGATAGAGGCTTATAAAGAACTTGGATTTAGCGGTTTGGTTATAACTAATCATTTTTTTAACGGTACACTTGATTTAACCGACACAAAAAAAGCTGTAGAATATTATTTAAAAGATTATTACGATACCAAAAACTATGGTGAAAAGAACGGAATTAAGGTTTATTTGGGACTTGAAGCACGTTTCCCTGAAAATAGTAATGACTATTTGGTTTACGGTGTTACCGAACAAGACGTATACAAAGCTATTGAACTTTTAAAATATGATATAAAAACTTTTTATAAAGAATTTAAAACAGAAAATAATTTAATTTTACAAGCTCACCCATTTAGAAACGGTATGGAGCTTGCGGATCCAGAATTTATTGATGGTGTAGAAATTTTTAATATGCATCCAAACCATAATTCTCGTGTTGCGGTTGCAGCAAAATATGCGGCCGAACACAGTAAGTTTTTTATAAGCGGTGGTACAGATTTTCACCATGAAGGCCAACAAGGTATGTGTGCTGCTTGTTTTGATAAATTACCTACCGACTCTATTGAATTAGCCAAATTACTAAAACAGAAAGATTTTATTTTTAAATTAGGTAACAGTATTATATTGCCATAAATAAAAATCAAGTCAGTTTAAAAAACTGACTTGATTTTTTAATATTTAAAGCTTATTAGAAAAACAATTTTATAATTTTGACTTTTACTTGAAAATATTGTTTTCCAAGTCAAAAACACATATTTGTTTAATGCTATAGTTTACTGAGTGCATGTTGTTTGCATTAATAAAAGCTTTAATAATAAGAGCAGGATTTAGATTTTCATTACAACCGGCAGGAACAGTTAATTTTAATATACAATTTTTATTGTCATATTCAACGGAAAAATCAATAATTTTTGGTTTTGCATTAAAGGTTACCAACTGCTTTTTCTTATTCTTTTTCTCACAGATTATCTCATCACTATCTAAAAATAAGTGTAAAATATCTTTAAATGTATCATCAACATCAAAAAAAGAAATTTCATATGTTGCAGATGCAATCTGTGTGAATTTTGTTGTTGGAAAATAAACTTCTAATACTTTAAAGCCGGTTGGAAAAGCAAAATTAACTTTTTCTTTAATCTGTTCTAATGTTAAAGACTCGTCTGTAATTCGCATATCCATTAGCTCATATTCACTCTCAAAACCTAAAGATAGCGGTAGAGCAAAATTAAAGTAGGCGTGCGGATTAAAGCCTTCTGTGTACCATATAGGTATTTGCGCTTTTCTCATAACCCTTGTCATAAGACGCATTGTATCTAAATGTGAGGCGAATTTTGCTGTGCCTGTCTTTTTATAGAGGATTCTAACGTCTTTCAACGCACACACCTCCTTTACATACTGCAGCGCCGCAATTTGCACATTTTTCGCGACAATTTGGTGTAGTTATACTTTGGTGAGCAAGTTTGTTTTCTTTAATAAAGAATTCTTTGCTAACTAAATAATCTAAGTGCTCCCAAGGTAAAACTTCGTCGTAGCTACGTTGTCTGTTTGCATAAAATGTTGGATCTATTCCCTCTTCGTTAAACACCTTTAGCCAAACATCTAAATCATAACATTCGCTCCAACTGTCAAACTTACAACCATAATTTAATGCTCTAAGTAAAACAGATCCAAGACGTCTGTCGCCTCTGGCAAAAACAGCTTCTAAGAAGCTTGTTTTGCTATCGTGCCAGCTTAGCGATATTTTTTTTGTTTTTAAAACGCTGAGCAAATGATTTTGGCGTCTTGTAATTTCTTCTAAAGATATTTGAGGTTCAAATTCAAAAGGAGTAAATGCTTTTGGAACAAAGGTAGAAACACTTATAGACACATTGACACTTTTTCCCTTTGGCTTCTCTGGTAATGAATAATATAAATTGACTATCTTTTGCCCCAACTCAATTATTCCTTCAAGGTCTTTATCGGTTTCTGTCGGAAGACCAAGCATAAAATACAATTTAACTGCTGTATAACCAGATTTAAATGCCATTGTGCATGTATTTATTACTTCTTCTTCCGTTACATTTTTATTTATTACATTGCGAAGCCTTTGTGTGCCAGCCTCTGGTGCAAAAGTAAGACCGCTTTTACGCATGTAGTTAATTTTTTCAAGCAAATCTTCTGAAAAATTATCAACTCTAAGCGATGGCAATGACAAGCTAACTTTATCGTCAATAGTCCAGTCTAGCATTAACTCTAAAAGATTGTTAATTTGAGTATAATCACTTGTACTTAATGATGAAAGTGATAATTCATCATACCCGGTGTTTTCAATTAAACACTTTGCTTGGTCATTTATAACTTCAGCAGATTTTTCTCTAACCGGTCTGTACAAATAACCTGCCTGACAAAATCTGCAACCTCTAATACATCCTCTAAAAATTTCTTGCACAGCTCTATCATGTACAATTTCTATAAACGGAACAACAAAATCTTTTGGATAGTAAGACTTGTCCATGTCTTTAATTATGCGTTTTTTAATGGTTTTGGGTGCATTTTTTTGCGGTGTAATGGCTTTTATAGTATTGTCAGCATTATATGTAACGCTATAAAGAGAAGGGACGTAAACACCTTCAATTTGCGCGGCTGCTTCCAAAAAAGCTTGCTTATCGTCGGTGGGTTTAAACTTTTTATATAAATCAATTAGCTCTAAATCTACCTCTTCGCCCTCGCCCAAAAAGAAAATATCAATAAAATCAGCAAGTGGTTCTGGATTACTTACACATGGTCCGCCTGCAACAACTAGATTTTTAAGGCCTTTACGTTCACTACTCTTTAAAGGTATTTTTGCTAACTTTAACATATTCAAAATATTGGTATAGCAAAGTTCATATTGAATGGTAAAACCTATAATATCAAAATCGTATAGCGGATCTTTACTTTCTAAAGCAAACAGAGGAATATCATTCTTAATCATTACTTCCTCAAAATCTATCCAAGGAGCAAAAACGCGTTCGCACCAAATGTCTTCACGCTCATTAAGCAGTGAATACAGTATTTTCATGCCTAGGTGCGACATTCCGATTTCGTATGTATCCGGAAAGCAAAATGCAAATCTTATATCAACCTTATCTTTATCTTTTATTACGCTGTTAATTTCGCCACCTGTATATCTACCCGGCTTTTGAACACTAAGTAGTAATCTTTCAAAATCTTTGTTATTCATTAGAATCTCCTAATACTGTTTTTAATTATTTTAACTTAAATAAAATAAACTTGCAACTAGTTTTTAATGATAGTTAACACAAATAAATATAATCCTAGAATTATTATTGATGGATTAAAATTTACAAATATAAAATAAACTCCTAACCCTACCAAAATCATTGAAGTTAATATTGATGTAATTTTTAAAATTATTTCACTTTTTTGTGCGGACATTTTTTTAAGACATAAATTAAACAGTATAGTACCACCGTCTAAATAATATGATGGTAGCAAATTAAAAATCCCAATAAAAGCCCATATTAAGCACCAAATTAACTCAGACTGATTAAGATATACCTTGTAATATAAAAACAAAACAAAAGCTGTAACAATATTTATTAGTGGGCCGGCTAGAGCTATTTTTAATTCTTGATTAATACCCAGGCTTTTTTCACCTACTATTTCGATTCCATATGGCGAGAATTTTATTTCTTTTGGTGATACATCTAATAAAAACATAACCGTAATATGAGCTAATTCGTGTGCTGCAACAGCGCAAAAAAGAGGTAAAGCAACCAATGATTTATCTTGTAATAATATTACACTTAAGGTAGCACAAAACAAAAAAGAAATGTAAATTTTAGTGCCAAAAATATTAAAACTCATACATTAACCAATTATCCATAAAGGATTAACCTTTAAGTCTTCTTTTCTGATTTCAAAATGCAAATGATTGCCAGTTGATCTGCCAGTAGAACCCACTGTGGCTATAATATCGCCTTGTTTTACTGCATCACCCGTTTTTGCTATTACTGTATCACAATGAGCATATAGTGTCTTAAGACCGTTTAAGTGCTCTAAAATTATAAAATTTCCATAACCATCATCATACCCGGTTTTATATACTTTTCCATCCAATGTGCATAGTATGCCACTTCCCTTTTCTGCGGCAATGTCTAGGCCTTCATGCATTTTATATTCACCATTGATTGGATCAAATCTATAACCATAATTAGAGGTAATAATACCTTCTGTGTCTAACGGAACAATAAAATCCGATTTAAAATTTTGCAAACCACCTATAATGACCGATTCGGTACCATGTATATTTGCTTCTAATACTTCATTTATATCGGTTTTGTCTCTAATATTATCATTATACCATTTAGTGAAATCTTCATTCAAAGGCCCACCTAAAAGTTTTACAATTAATATTATAATTAACACAAAAATGCAAAATACCGTTTGAACAATAATAATACTTAAATTTTTATTAATTATGTTTTTATCTGTCTGCATAATATCACCTATTATACTATACTTAGTTAATTGTTAAAATATTACTTGTTCCTTGTATTACAAAATTTACTTGTAATTACAAATAACTTATTGTACAATTAAAAAAAGGGCTTTTTGCTCTTTGAATTAGGAGGAACTTTATGCCTACAAAAAATTCATACAAAATACAAACCAAACACAAAAACCTTTTCTTAAGAGTTGCAAAAGGACACTTTGCAACTAGCCACTCGCATATTAACTATTATATTGATGTTGCAACTCAAAAAACAAGGTTATCAGAAGCACACGCTATAGCCCAAGAGCTGTTGTCGTACTATAATACCAACACTATAGTAGACACTATTTTATGTTTAGACGGCACAGAAGTTATCGGTACTTGCTTGGCACAAGAACTAACTGATGCTGCTTTTACCAACATTAATGCACACCAAACAATTTATATTGTTACTCCCGAACATACCACGGGTAGCCAAATAATTTTTAGAGATAATATAGCACCAATGGTTAAAAATAAACATGTACTTATTCTCGCTGCATCTGTAACAACAGGATATACAGCACAAGCTGCTATAGAAGCGGTAAATTATTATGGTGGTAACGTTGTTGGCATTGCGGCAATTTTTGCAACAGTCGATAAATGCGGAGAATACACAGTTCACTCGGCATTTAATCCTACCGACATACCAGATTATGCAAGTTTTTCATCACATGAATGTCCACTTTGCAAACAAGGCATTAAAATTGATGCTCTCGTAAATGGATACGGTTATTCAAAATTATAATAAATAAAAGAAGGAGCCAACATTGGCTCCTTCTTTTATTTGTTAATTAATTATTCTTTAAATATTCATCGATTGCTGTAGCAGCGGTTTTTCCGGCGCCCATAGCTAAAATAACAGTTGCAGCACCGGTAACAGCATCACCGCCGGCATACACGCCATCTTTAGTCGTTTTCATATTTTCATCGACAATTAGACAACCCCACTTGTTTGCTTCAATACCGTTTGTTGTTGATCGAATTAGCGGATTGGGTGAAGTGCCAACTGCCATAATTACAGAATCAACCTCTAAAACAAACTCACTGCCATCTACAGCTACCGGTCTACGTCTGCCAGATGCATCAGGCTCGCCCAGTTTCATTTGTACACACTGCATGCCAGTAACTTTACCATTTTCATCACTTAAAATTTTTGTAGGATTATTAAGCAATTTAAATTCTATACCCTCTTCAATTGCATGATGAATTTCTTCTGCACGAGCAGGCATTTCTTCCATACTTCTTCTGTACACGATGTAAACATTTTCGGCCCCTAAGCGTTTAGCGCTTCTTGCAGCATCCATAGCAACATTGCCACCACCGACAATAGCAATATTTTTAGCTTTATTTATCGGGGTATCGTACCCAGGCAAATATGCTTTCATAAGGTTTATTCGGGTTAAAAATTCGTTGGCAGAATATACACCTATGCTTCCTTCGCCCTCTATGCCTAAAAACTGCGGCAGACCTGCGCCAGAGCCTATAAAAACAGCCTCGAATCCCATTTGAATTATTTCATCAACCGATAATACTTTACCAATAACCATATTAGTAAGTATTTTAACGCCTAACTTTTTTAGACCTTCAATTTCACGTTCAACAATTTTTTTGGGCAAACGAAACTCTGGTATACCATACATCAAAACACCGCCCGCAGTGTGAAAAGCTTCGAAAATTGTAACATCGTATCCCAATTTTGCTAAGTCACCTGCACATGTTAGGCCTGATGGACCGGCACCAATAACGGCAACTTTTTTGCCATTACTAACTATATTATAATCAACTTCACTGTCAGAATTCATAAAATAGTCGGCAGCAAAACGCTCTAATCTGCCTATTGCAACCGGTTCACCCTTAATGCCTCTAACACACTTGCCCTCACACTGCGATTCTTGAGGACAAACTCTTCCGCACACAGCCGGCAATGCGTTTGTAGCACTAATAACATTGTACGCATCTAAAAAATCACCATTAGCTATTTTATTAATAAAAGATGGAATATTTACATTAACAGGGCAACCGCTTACACAAGGCATATTCTTACAGTTTAAACACCTTTGTGCTTCTTCAATGGCAAGTTCAGGGGTATATCCTAAGGCAACTTCTTCAAAATTTTTATTTCTAATGTTGGGTTCTTGTTCGGGCATTGGACATTTAGTTTTACTCATATTAGCCATTTATGTTGCCCTCCAATTTACATGCGTGTGCTTCGTGTTCACGATAGAATGTATTTCTGCGCATAAGTTCATCAAAATCTACCAAATGACCGTCAAAATCAGGACCGTCAACACATGCAAATTTTGTCTCTCCACCAACACTAACTCTGCAACCACCGCACATGCCTGTACCATCTATCATAATAGGATTTAAGCTTACAATAGTTTTTATTCCAAATTTTTTTGTAGCTAAAGATACAAATTTCATCATAGGAATAGGTCCTATGGCTATAACTAAATCATATTCGCTTCGGCTTAAAAGTTCATCTAAAACATCGGTTACAAAACCTTTTATACCATAACTTCCATCATCGGTAGTTATATAAAGGTTAGATGACACAGCCTTCAATTGTTCTTCTAATATTACAATATCTTTAGAACGGAAACCTGCTATGACATCAACATCGACACCCATTTGGTTTAAAGCTTTTGCTTGTGGTAGTGCTATTGCGCAACCAACACCGCCGCCAATAACAATAGCTTTTTTAGGCTCCCCAAAATGAGTCGGGACACCTAACGGACCAACAAAATCCAAAATGCAATCACCAACATTTAATGTTGCAAGACGTTTTGTGGTAAATCCTACCGTCTGAAAGATAATTGTAACAGTACCCTTATTGGCATCAAAGTCGGCTACGGTAAGCGGAATGCGCTCGCCTTTTTCATCAATTCTTAAAATAATGAATTGACCTGCTTTCACCTTTTTAGCAATAAACGGTGCTTCAATTTCCATAGAAACAACTTGAGCGTTAAGTTGTTTTTTATTAATAATTTTATACATAAATTCTCCTATTAAATTACTTTATAGCATTAAGTAAATCATTAACCTTATCGGTTTCTTCCCATTTAACGCCTAAATCTTCACGACCCATATGTCCATAAGCGGCAAGTTGCTTATAAATAGGACGGCGCAAATTTAAGGTTCTAATGATCGCTTCTGGTCTAAGGTCAAAAACAGCGTTAACGGCAGTAGCAATAACATCATCACTTACAATTCCGGTACCAAAAGTGTCTACCATAACCGAAACTGGTTTTGCTACACCAATTGCATAAGCAATTTGAATTTCACAGCGCTTTGCAATTTTAGCTGCTACTATATTTTTAGCAACATATCTTGCCGCATATGCAGCAGAACGGTCAACTTTTGTTGGGTCTTTGCCCGAAAATGCACCGCCACCATGACGAGCGTAGCCACCGTAAGTATCTACTATAATTTTTCTGCCGGTTAAACCGGTATCTCCCTGAGGTCCACCAACAACAAATCTACCTGTAGGATTTATAAAGAACTTAGTATTAGAATCTATCAAATTAGAATCTATGGTTTTTAAAATGACCTCTTCTTTAATGTCTTTTCTTAAGGTTTCGAGGTCTACATCGGGTGAATGTTGAGTTGAAATTACCACAGCGTCAATTCTCTTAGGCGCACCATCTACATATTCAACTGTTACCTGACTTTTTCCATCGGGTCTAAGATAATTTAATATATTACTTTTTCTCACATATGTAAGTCTTTGAGTTAATGCATGAGCAAGCGATGCAGCAAGCGGCATAAGCTCTGGTGTTTCGTCACAAGCATAACCAAACATCATGCCTTGATCTCCGGCACCATGAAGATTTAAATCATCGTTTTCACCACTTTTAAGTTCTAATGATTTATCAACGCCCATTGCAATGTCAGGTGACTGCTCGTCTATTGACGAAATAACTGCGCAGGTGTTTGCATCAAAGCCAATATCCGACGATGTGTAACCTATTTCAGCAACAGCTTTTCTAACGATTTTAGCAACATCAAAATTAGCCGTTGTAGTAATTTCGCCCATAACATTTACCATGCCGGTTGTACAAAACGTTTCGCAAGCAACTCTAGCATTAGGATCAACCTTTATAATTTCGTCAAGCACAGAGTCAGAAATAATATCACAAACTTTATCGGGATGACCTTCAGTAACAGATTCAGATGTAAAAACAAATTTAGACATAATTTACCTCCAACAAAAAAACCGCTCGAAAGCGGTTTAATTATAATTTAAACCTCATCTTTCGGAAAACATCCGCCGAATTTAGCACCTTATTTAATAACAGGTTGCCGGGCTTCATAGGGTCGGTCCCCTCCGCCACTCTCGATAAGGACATATTTAATTGCTAACATATTATAACACAAACTCTAATTTTGTCAATATATGTTGAATGTAATTTTAAAAGATTTTAAATTCACCATGTAGAACCATTAATACAAACAAAACAGCCACAACAATTATAAGCAATGATACTATAATCGCAACCACAGATTTTAATCCAAATTTTGCCGGTTTGTTTTCGATTAGCTTAACGCGTCGCAATGCAGCGGTTATGGGCTTGTAAATTATCATAATTACGGCAGAATTAATAATAGTTTTAGCCATATTAAACGGCAACAGCAACGACGGAATTAATGCAATTACATCTGTACGCTCAACCCCCATATAAAATGGTGTTATGAATATATTTGCAACCAGCATAACCAAAACAACACTCACAGATGCTAATAATACCGATAAAACTGCACCAGAAAACTTTCGTATGCGCTTATAAATAACGCCGCTTACCAACGCATATGTACCGCTTGCTAAAAAGTTCATAATCAGCCCATAAAAACCGGTTTCACTTATTAGTAAAAATTCTAAAATCGCAACAACCGCACTAGCGCAAACGCCATATATGGGTCCCAGTAAAAAAGTACAAACTGTTATAATTGCATCTTTAAAATCAAATGTTAAAAAAGACACCTTAAATCTAAAAACAAATGTCATTAAAAAAGCAAGCGAACAAAACAAAGCAGTTATGGCGATTTTTTTTATATTAATTTTTTTCATAAAACCTCCAAAAAATTAACCCTGTATAAAATATATACAGGGCAAAAAACAAAAGCATTATTGTTCTTCTTTCATCCGGACTATACCGTCGGCTTCGGAATCGCACCGAAATCTGCCAAAAGGCTCGCGGGCTAACTTAAAAAGCATCACCGCCGGTGAGGAATTACACCTCGCCCTGAAGTTATTACAAAATTATAATACCTTTATGTATTAAAATTGTCAAGAGCAGAATTTGTAAAATTATAATAATTGGAACACCTAACATAAACCTTTTGTGCATTGTTTTGTGGTGCACTAATCTCATTGTTAAATACATACCAACAGAGCCACCAATAATGCACATAGTAAATAATGTTTTTTCGCTTATTCTCCATTTATGTTTTTTTGCTAAATGTTTGTCTACAAAACAAATAATTGAGGCAACAATATTAATTACTAAAAAATAGTATGCAAAAATAATCACTTTAATTCGGCAATGGTAACGCCATTCTCCCCCTCACCGTAAATTCCGCTTCTATAAAACTTAATAGATTTATGGGATTTTAAATATTTTTGAACGGCAGCACGCAATACACCTGTTCCTTTACCGTGAATGATTCGAATAACACCAATTCCGGTTAATACAGCTTCGTCAATATATTTATCTAAGACCATCAACGCTTCATCAGATGCCATTCCTCTTATATCAATTTCGCCGTTAATGTCTCGCTCTGAATTCGATTTAACGCCGGTAACTCTGCGTGTATTTGATTTGTTTTGTAATTTTGTTTGTTCTTTAAGTCTTATATCAGACATATTCGCCCAAGTTTTTATAATTCCATCAACGACCAGCACAGAGTTTTTCTTAGTATCTATGGCTTCAACTACACCGTGAATATTTAGTCCTTTTATGCTAACATTATCGCCTATTGCAATGGCTCTTGGTAAAACATAATTATCATCAAATTCTTTAACTGGGTCAGCATTATTAGATAACGCATTTAGACCGCCTTTTATTGTTGCTCTAGCCTTAATAACCATTTGAGCAGCATTTTCAATATTAGCTTTCTTGCGCATATCCTCAAGTTCAGAAAGCAAATTAGAAGAATCAGAACGGGTCTTATCTATTAAGTATGAGGCATCTTGCCGCGCTTTATCGATAATTTTTTCTGCTTTTGTCTCAGCTTCACTAAGTTTATTATTTAATTTTTGTGTGTCTGACTTTAATTTTGAGTGCAACTGATTAATTTCAAGAAGTTTTTTCTCGGTTTCATTGCGCATTTTTTCTAGTGAATATGCCAACTTCTCAAATTTAACCGCATCCTCGCTCATCATAGCCTTTGCCGATAAAACCACTTCACTATCTAAACCTAATTTTTGAGAAATTGCAAACGCATTAGATCTACCAGGTGTGCCTATAATTAGCTTATAAGTAGGCTTTAATGACTCAACATCAAATTCACAAGAAGCATTTTCTACGCCTAAAGAATCTATTGCATAAGTCTTGAGTTCTGCATAGTGAGTTGTAGCAACGGTTTTTGCGCCGTTAGTCTTTAATTTAATTAATATAGATTTTGCAAGTGCAGCACCTTCAATCGGGTCTGTTCCGGCACATAGCTCGTCTAATAAAACGAGCGAAGAACTACATGAATTTTCTAATATTGAAATAATGTTTTTCATGTGTGAAGAAAATGTAGAAAGTGAATGTTCTATGCTTTGTTCATCGCCAATGTCAGCCAATACAAAGTCAAAAACAGATATTTCACTACTATCGTCAACCGGTAACATTAAACCGCACATAGCCATTAAAGTAAATAAACCAACAGTTTTAAGCGTAACAGTTTTGCCGCCGGTGTTTGGTCCGGTAATAACAAGAGTATCAAACTCTTTGCCTAGGCCAACAGTTATTGGTACGATTTTTTTGTTGTCAATAAGAGGGTGTCTTGCATTTTTTAAATATATTATACCGTTCTTATTTAGCTTTGGCATGCTAGACTTTGTTTTAAAAGCAAAATCAGCCTTAGCAAAAATTAAGTTAAGATCAACCAAATTGTTGTATGAATGTTTAATTGCATCGGCATATTCCGCTGCAAGAGCCGATAATTCCGATAAAATTCTATTAATTTCATCAAGTTCTTTGGTTTTTAAAATTTTAAGTTCGTTATTAGCTTCAACAACGGCTATTGGCTCAACAAACAAAGTTGCACCAGAAGATGAAACATCGTGAACAAGGCCAGGTACTAAAGATCTATATTCTGCCTTTACCGGTACAACAAATCTACCATCACGCTGTGTTATGATGGCGTCTTGCAAATACTTAGCATTTGTTTGGCTTTTTGTAATATTATCTAATCTTTGACGAATACCAACCTGTGCGCCTTTAATTTTTCTGCGCAAGTCGGCCAATGTTGGTGATGCGTTATCATTTAATTCTTCTTCACTTTTAATGCAAAAATAAATTTTATCTTCTAAAAACTTATTTGGACAAAGCATAGAAAACATTTCATCTAACGAGGTGTCAATGTTTGCGCCATTAGCGTTTTTCCATTCTTTTACAACTCGTATAACTCTTAAAGTGTCGGCAATATCAAGTAAATCTTTGTTAGTAAGCTGACTACCAACCGAAGCTTTAGCAATAGATGATGAGTTGTTTTTTGCACCAACAAACGACGGAGAACCAAACCGAGAAATAAGCATATATGCGTCTTCGGTTTGCTTTAGCAGTTTTAAGACTGTATTATAATCTGACGTTGGACAAAGCGATAAAGCTTTATCGTAAGCGTCTTTTATAGATGTACGCTCAGCAAGCATTTGTAAAACCTTATTAAGTTCTAATACCTTTGCAGAACGCATAATGTCGTAACTCATAAAAAACTCCTTAAAGACTGTTGAAAAAGTCGAGCGCATTAAAATGCAACTGTGTTTGATGCAATAAAAATTTTTCGGTTATATTTGAAAGTTCTTTTAATAATGTTAATGGCATATCAAAATTATATAATTTTGAAAAATCGCAATAAGTAATATGGCGCATTGCACTGAGCAACGATTTATTAATTACCAAACAGTCAACAGACGACTGTAAACATTCAGGGCAAAAAATCAAACCATCGGATAAACTAAAATACATAATATCATTTTCAAATGCCGCACACCGATTACATGCAACTAAGTCGGGCATATATCCGCAAAGTACAGTGGCTCTAAGTTCTGTTGCCGCTTTAATTAAATATATATTTCGTTTTTTATTACACAAAAAATGTAATGAATTTAGCATTAATCTTAAAAACATTTCAGAATCTGTTCCTTCAAGAGTAAGCGCACCAAACAATTCACAAAAATATTGAGCCAGCGACATTGATTCAATATCACTTCTTAAATCAAAAAACATATCTATTACGGTTGCATCATCAACTCTATATGTATCTTTAGTTTTTGTAAGATTAAATTCTGAATAACAAAGTAATGATGTTCCAGCGCTCTTCTTGTTTTTAATACTTTTAGCGCCATGAGCAAAACATCTTATAACACCAAGTGATGCAGTTAATATGCTAATAACTCGGTTGCTTTCTCCAAAGCTATTTTCTTTTATTACTATGCCCTTTACCGTTAGTTGCACTTAATACATCACCGTCCTTGTTTTTTGTTGCCGAATATTTTAAGTAACTCTCTACCGATCCACTTTTTAAAAATAAATTCCACGCAGTTTCTTGAATATTATTCATACAACACACCTCAAAAAAACACTTTATTTATATTTTTTCAAGGCAAGAAAACTATATTAATGGTAATATTAGTTATCTAATCCAAAAGTATGAATGAGTCCAACACGATTACGCCAATCTTCTTTAACCTTAACCCAAAGTTTAACCGATGCTTTAATACCAAAAAACTCTTCAATGTCTTTACGAGCCAAGCTTCCAACTTTTTTAAGCATTTGACCGCCCTTGCCAATAACTATACCTTTGTGGCTCTCTTTTTCACAATAAATAGTTGCATTAACATGTAAAATTGGTTCGTTTTCAAAATTATCTTTTTCGTAAAACTGTTCTACATCTACGGCAATACCATGCGGAACTTCGTCAGACAATAACCATAAAAGCTTTTCGCGTATCATTTCGCACACCATTACTCGCTCAGGTTGATCTGTTGTACTATCCGGATCAAAATAATGAACAGATTCCTTTTTAAAATTCTCGATTTCGTCAATGAGTATTTTAACGCCATCGCCCGTTTTTGCACTAATTGGCACAACCGACGCAAAATTATAGCACTTAGAATAAGCCGATATAATATTAAGCAAATCGGCTTTATCTGTTAACAAATCTATTTTGTTTATTGCTAAAATGCAATTCAGCTTACGGTTTTTTATTTCGTTAATAAGTTCTAATTCCGCCTGTGGCAATTCGTTCTCATTAAACTTAAAGTTTGGACAAGCATCTACTACCAAAACAGCAACATCAACATCGCTCATTCCAACCGATACAGCTTTAATCATATTTTCAGATAATCGGTTTTTAGGTTTATGAAAACCGGGGGTATCTATAAAAACTATTTGATTTTCTTGATGTGTTAGTACGCCCATAATTTTAGTGCGCGTTGTTTGTGGCTTGTCCGATACTATTGCAATTTTTTGACCAACTGCAAAATTTACAAAAGATGACTTTCCAACATTAGGTCTACCTACAACGGCGGCAAAAACAGATGTTGATTTATTACTCATTATTTTCTCCTTCGGTCTTTATACTTAATCCCATTTTTTCAAGAGCTACCTCTTCTCTACTGCGCATTAAAGCTCGCTCATCTTCATTATTAACGTGGTCATAACCCAGCAAATGCAACATAGAGTGAACAGTTAAATAAGCAACCTCGCGCTCTAATGAGTGACCATAAAGTTCGCTTTGTTTTTCTGCATGCTGCATAGACAAAACAATATCACCAAGCAAACATCTTCCAGTTTTTGGATTCTTGTCGTAAACATTATCTTCACCCAACGGGAAAGAAAGAACATCGGTTGATGAATTTATGTTTCTGAACTGATTATTTAGTTCTTTAATTTGATTATCGTCTACAAAAGTAACGGATACTTCTGCGCCATCTAAAAAATCTTCGCAGATTAAAACAGTTGCGCAGGATTGTTTTACCAATGATTTAATCTCAGGAGTTATTTTATAAACCTTTTGTGAATTTACAAGCTCAATTTTATGCTTCATTTTTTATTTTCGAAATGCTTTTCATACGCTTTAATTATTTGCTGTACCAAGCTATGTCGCACTACGTCCTTTTCTGAAAATTTTATAATAGAAATGTCATCGACATTTTTTAGTATTTGAATTACTTCTTTTAAACCTGATTTTTTGCCATCAGGAAGATCAATTTGAGTAATATCACCCGTAACTACAATTTTAGAGTTAAATCCAAGCCGTGTTAAAAACATTTTCATTTGCTCAGATGTGGTGTTTTGTGCCTCGTCAAGAATAATAAAGCTATCATCTAAGGTTCTACCACGCATATATGCCAACGGTGCTACTTCAATATCACCGCGTTCTTGACATCTAACAAAATTTTCTGCACCAAGCATATCAAACAGAGCATCATAAAGCGGCCTTAAATATGGGTCAACTTTTTGTTGCAAATCACCGGGCAAAAAACCTAATTTTTCGCCCGCTTCAACAGCTGGACGCGTTAAAATTATTCTGTTAACCTGCTTTGCTCTAAAAGCAGCTACAGCCATTGCTACCGCCAAATAAGTTTTGCCTGTACCTGCAGGGCCAACACCTATTGTAATAATGTTAGAAGAAATCGCATCTGTGTATTTTTTTTGACCTAACGTTTTAGGTTTAATTGGTCTGCCTTTAGAAGTAATACAAATACACTCTGAATCAGTAAGTTTAACAATATTAGCGTCATCACCGTCTGCAACAAGAGAAAATACATAATTTAAATTTTGATCGGTTATAGACTCACCTTTGTTAATTAGAGTTAACAAGCCTTGTATTGCACGAATTGCACATGCAACATCATCCGGCTCTCCCCTTACCTTTAATTCACTTCCATGCGATGTTATTGATACCTTATAATTTAATTCAATCTTTTTAACATTCTCATCAAAGTTACCAAATAGACTTACTATTTGTTCAATTCGATCAATATTTACTGTCTGCTCAAACAAGCACAGCCCTCCAAAATTATAGTTATATTAATTATAACACATTTCCTTACTAATTTGTAGTACTAATTGATAAAATTTCTTGCAAAGCAATGTTTTCTTCGCCTATAACCTCGTATATAACTGTTATTGAATCGTTATTATCATGAATAGTTTTGTTTACAACAGAATAGCTAACATAACTTTTACTACTAATTTGTTCTTCAAATTGCTTATCAGCAATTTGTACAGCTTGTTGTGTATTTATGTTTTCAATGGTATTTTTGGTCTTATAAAACGTTGCGCGATGCAAAGAAATAGGCATCTCTTTCCCAAATAATTTCATTCTACAAACATTAATATCTTTTATGTGTTCAAATTTGATAGTACCAAGGTACAATGGTATTTTTAAATTAAAAAACCTAAGTCCAATTTTGTTAAACGGCTTCCCCAATATAATTGTACGCTTTTGTTCAAACGGAACGGTTATAGATATTTTTTCTTTAGTTTCGGCAAAAATCTCACCATCAGAATGCTTGAAAGCTATTGCTCCCATTTTGTCTTCAATAATTCCAGAAACCAACATTTCACCTTTTAAAACTGCTTGATTTACTGCTATTAAGGTCTGACCGGAATTTACAAAAATTTTTTTAATTATTCCGTCTTTTGAGGCAATTAAATTGCTTGGTCTGGCATCTTTTTGGTTTATTGCCTCACTAACTGTAACATCAACAGATAGGCTAGTTCCCTCTATGTTTAGTGCGGCCCACGACAAATCATCAACACTCATTATAAGTTCTATTCTTTGATTTTGTACATCTATATCACTTTTTCGCATGCCTTCAGTTATACCCAAATTTTCAAGTTGTTTTATAATTTTTTTCTCATCAATAGGTTTATTACTATTAACATCTATATTCCAAACAAAGCCAGACATATAAAAAATAGTTATAAAATAAACGGCTACTCCAACGATTATGCCGAATCTGAGTTTATTAGCGTGCAATGTAAACCTGATGCCGCATTTTTTAATAACCTTAACTTTAACATTGCATTTTCTTTTTAAAGTGCGCAATTTTTCAAATGATTTAATACCAATACTTACACAAATTACGCCATCATTTTGCTTTATATTCCAAATGGATAATCTGTTCTTAGCACAAATGTTTAATAAGCGTTCTGCAAACTCACCACTAAACGACACAACCAGATAACCAAACAAAAAACGAATAAAATTAATTATAAACATAAAACCACAAATCCATTCTAAATGCAAAATTCTATATTTAAAATTTCACCATCAATTGATAGCTGTTCAACATCAAAATAAACAATCTGCATATTATTACCGGTAAAAGACATTGTGCCCTTGCCAATGTTTATTTTTATGAATTCTGATGTATATTCAATAACACCTGCACAACCATCAATAAGAGCACTTTTATTTGAAAATAATTCTATATGCGCACCTTTTCCTAATGTGTTTGCAGGAAATTCAAATTTATTTGTTGATTTTTTTACTAATTTTCTTATGTTTGTTTTTTGACGCTTTAACACAAAATGCACCTCCACGCTATAAATTTATGGCTCAATTAGGTCTTTAATGCCCAAAATAATTGTATACATACTATAGTTAAAGAAGGTGTATTTTTGTGAAAAAATTTAAAAAAATAATTATTTTCCTAATTGTTATACTTGCTATGACGATTTTAATTATATATTCTGATGATATAAAACAAGGAGTAATTAATGGCTTAATTATGTGTGGCAATGTAATTATACCATCACTTTTTCCATTTGCAGTTTTAAGTACTTTTTTAATAAATAGCGGTTTAATTTTTGAATTAAATAAACCAATTAATAAGCTAACTAAAATATTATTTAAAATGAACTCAAATGAGTTTTGCATTTTTATTTTGTCACTTTTAGGTGGATACCCAATAGGTACAACTTTAGTAAATCACTCTGTTGAAAACAAAATCATTTCTGAAAAACGTGCGAACAAATTTTATTTATTTTGTTTTGGAGCAGGCCCATCGTTTATAATTGTTGCTATTGGAGAAGGAATTTTTAATTCAAAAACAGTAGGACTATTTATTCTATTTTCACAAATTGTTGCCTCATTTATAATTAGTTCAATGTTACTCAAAAGAAGCGAAAACATATCTTGTGATAATAATCAAATTTTAACTAAAAATTTTTCAGATACATTTGTTGATGCTACATATCAAAGTTCTATAAGTATGTTTAAAATATGCACATATGTTGTATTATTCTCGGCAATAATTAATGTTTTTAAAAAAAAATATTCCAAATATTATATTTTTAGCATTATAACTTTATTATTAGAGGTAACAAACGGAGTTTTTAGCGCTCATAAAAACATTTATATAATTTGCTTTTTAATAAGTTTTGGTGGTATATGTATACATATGCAGACGTATTCACTAATCAATCAAAAAAAGCCTAAATATGTTTATTATTTGATGGCACGAATAACACACGGTTTGCTTTCGTGTTTGGTTTTAAAACTTATACTTACAGTTTTTCCTCAGAGCATACAAACAATATCAAATGGCGTAAGCTTTAGCTATAAAATATCTTCTGTATCTATATTAAGTTCACTTGCATTGATTCTTATGTCTATTTGTTTGTTGTTTTCTGTAAAAAGTGGTAGAAAAAATTTGAAAGATATGTTATAATTCAAAAAAACATAGGTGGGTTTAGTTTGGCTAAAAAAGCATTTAATAAAAAATTATCACACGCTTGCAAATATTGCATTAATTCTAAAAGTTATACAGACACTAATATACTTTGCAAACACAAAGGCGTAGTATCAGTAAATGATTCTTGCAGAAAATATAAATACGACCCACTTAAACGTGAGCCGCAAAAAATGCCAGATAGTGAAAATTGGTCTTCAAAAGATTTTGAGCTTTAATTTTAAATTTTCTATTGACAAAACGCTATACTATGATATAATATTTCTTGTTCTGTGGTGGATATAGCTCAGTTGGTTAGAGCGCCAGATTGTGGCTCTGGAGGCCGTCGGTTCGAATCCGATTATCCACCCCACTTATCAATTAAATAACTATAGGGGTGTCGTCAAGCGGTAAGACACAGCACTTTGACTGCTGCATTCGTAGGTTCGAATCCTGCCACCCCTGCCAAAAAATCCAACTCGTAAGAGTTGGATTTTTTCATTTGTGCCGACAGGCACAACATCATTTGACCGAAGGTCAACATCATTTCGAGCAAAGAGAGAACATCGTTATTCATTTTCGGCACAACTGAACGAGGTTGAGGCGCTGCCTCAAATGATGTTGCAACAAGTTGCAAATGATGTGATGCTTCGCATCAATGATGTTGCGCTTCGCGCGTGAGGAGGCGGAACACATCACATCACTTTGCGACGAAGGAGCAATACATCACTGTGCGATAGCACTACATCTCTTCGGCGCAGCCGATACTTCACTATTTACAAACAAAGAATTTTTATGCTATAATAATCTCAATAAATAATTTTCAAAAACTTTAAGGAGAGACCGCATGATAAACAAAATTATTCAAAAGAAAAATCTGATATTGATTGTTTATGCCATTGTTTTGCTTGCTCTTTGGACTGTGGCGTTGATTTTTGGCAACAGAGAAGATAAAGTAATGGTTCTCATTCTTTCTCTTATTATACCGTTTGTTGTATATGGTTTTGTTCGGTTGATGTATAGGGTTGTAAGTATCAATGCCTCTTTTAAAACAATGTGCTTTTTCTATTATTTTTTCTTGATAGGCGGATCGCTTGGAACTGTTATGATGTTTGTTGAATTTGTCGCTGGATTTCCAAACGGATTGTCCCCGACTCTTGGTGCTTGCGGTGCTTTGATCATTGCAACACTTGATAATGCAAAGAAAAGTTTTGAAAATAAAGATTGAAGTTAAATTAAAACCCGTTTGAGTTCGAATCCTTATAGCAAACCTCGAAAAATATCTTTTTCGTAGCCTTTGCACAAAAAACTACCAAGTAAAAACTTGGTAGTTTTTGTTTTACTCAAAATATCCAGAACTCTTTAACGCCTTTTTAGCCTTAAAACGAGGTATCGAATACTCAAATATGCTTTCTTTATTAGCGGTAAATTCTTTTGCCTTTAGTGTAAGCTTTTCGTCAAGTGACTTGTACAAAATTGTAGAATCACCATCTGGCTGTGATTGAATATATTTTTTTAGCTTCACCATATGCTCAATCGAATCTTCAGAAAGAGAATCTAACAACTCAATATCAACACTAGGTAATGTGTTGTTAATATATCGGTCAACATTATATTTTGCAATAAATGCATCTACACGTACCAAAGATAACACTGCAACCATAATTACACAAATAATACTTGCAACGGGCACAACCTTAAATTTATGTACAAACTGCTTAACAATAACCGTAACAACAACCAACGATATCATAATCATAAACCAAGATGTATATACTCGTTTTGGTGTTAAGCCATATATATCAATATACATAATCATTTTAGAAAGCGCAGAGCAAACTAAGATTAATGTTGCAATACAAAACAATACGGTTGTTACCTTTAATGCTATTTCTTCAACCTTAGAATTACGCTTTGAAAATAATACCAAAGACAATATTATAAGAGCGTTTATTATGGTTACTGCTAGTAACTGGAAAAAACCTGCTCTTGCATACTCAGCATAGCTAAAGTTTTCTGGCAACACGCTTGCAAAAGCCGAACAGAAATATTTAAACTGAGAAACAAAATATATAACATAAATAACTAATATCGGCACAACCGCTGAACAAGCAGTAATGCAAGGCAAAAACTTAGCTTTTTTATTAGAGTTTTCACAACTTGTCTTATTAATAGACTCACATTTTTTATTTGCAGACGACACATATAGTCCAAAAATGTACATACTTACCGGTATTCCAAGTATAAGGCTGCCTATATGTCCCCATGTGTTAGATAAATCAAAAGAAAAAATGTTTTCAATTATATTTGCAAAATCTTTATCAAACGATAAAAGCGATGTTACAACAATGGTAGGAATTATTGTTATAATCAATCCAAGAATTATTTTTAAAAATGACTTATACGTATTTTTGTTTCCTTTGGAAAACATTGCAACAAATACCTTACCAAACGATGCGAATGGCATTACAAACGAACTTTTAAATACGTCAATAAGCATTAGGTTAGAAAAATTACCGTCAATATTGTTATTAAACGCCGAATATATAAAATAAGTAAAAGCAAATATAAAAAATATAAATGAAACAGTATGTATCGATTTATTAGCAGATAATATTAACGATAAATTCACTATAATTGCCGACATAGCTATAATTATTGAGTTAATAGAAAGACGTCCAGAATTTAATTTTATAATAATTGCTGCTACAGTAAAAATACCGACAATTAATATAAAGGCACCTAGAGGATTTGCATAAATTGGTATGGCTCTGCAAAAAGCATATCCTAAAAACAAACATATCCAGGCATAAACTGATTCCGATATACTAAAATTGCAAACTAAAGAAGCATCAATTTTATCTTCCGGTTTTGTATCTTGGGTGTCAACTTCATGTTCTACACATAAATCATTAGTAACTAATGTTTTAATTTCATTACTCATATCTTCCATAATATCACCCCAAAGTTAATCCTTTGTATATTCAATTATATCTTCCACTTTACAATCGAGCGCTTTGCAAATAGCATCTAATGTTGAAAATCTAATTGCTTTTGCTTTGTTGTTTTTTAAAATTGATAAATTTGCAAGCGTAATTCCAACCTTTTGCGAAAGTTCATTAAGAGAAATTTTTCGCTTTGCCATCATAACATCTAAATTTATTATTATCATAAATTTTGCCTCATACAGTTAAGTCGTTTTCTTGTTTTATTATTGTAGCCTGTTCTATAACATTTTTAACTACTCTAACGACTATAGCTAAAAACAAAGCTGCCATCGACACAATAAACGAAAGAACAAAGCAAAAAGCGACAACAAAAAACAATACAGATTCTAACATACAGCACCAAGACACCGCACGTATTATTGCTACACTTTTTTGTGTGAATACCTCACCTTTTCCAACTCGTATCAATAAAATAAATAAAAGCACATCAGCAACCGCCGCTATAGCAAGAATACAATAAGCGCAAGCAAGCAATAAAGTTTCGTCATTTGGATGTATGTCACCAAAATAACCATGTGCCTCTTCCATAAGTATTAATCCGTTTACAAACTGAGGCATTATACATGATCCAAAAATTATAAGACACATAAATGCTACAGTAAAGGTGACTGAAAGCCAAATTGATAATTTTACGGGGATTTTGAACATATAAATTCCTCCCTAAAAAGAATTTTGTAATATTACAATGGTATAATAACCCAATTATTTGCGTTTGTCAATATTTTTTTATCGTATTTCGATAAATTAGACAAAAAATAAAAGCAATAACCAAAATTGTTACTGCTTTTATTGGCACGCTGAAAGGGACTCGAACCCCCGACCCTCTGCTTAGAAGGCAGATGCTCTATCCAGCTGAGCTATCAGCGCAAAAAATATAATGCTCTAGCCGCCAAACGACCGCCAGAGCAATTGGAGCGGGTGATGGGAATCGAACCCACACAGCCAGCTTGGAAGGCTGGAATTCTAGCCATTGAACTACACCCGCATTTAACGGCAAGAGACATTTTAACATATATCTTGCCGTTAGTCAATACCTTTTTAACCTAAATTTGATGAAATTTTAATCTCACCTACATAATCGATTGTTATAAATTCAATAACTTTATCGCAATTATCAATTATTAAATTAACAACGACTTCTTCAATATTTCTGCGAATAAAATTACGTAATTCTCTTGCACCATTCTTAGAATTCTCACACTCTTTAGCAATATGCTTGCAAATAGAATTAGTATACGAAACCTTTATGTTTTTCTCGAGCATGGCTTCTTTCAATTCATCTAACATAAGTGCAGAAATTTTTTCTAATGAATCAACACTAAGTGGTGAAAATACTACTATCTCGTCTACTCTAGCTATAAATTCGGGTCTTAAGAAATCTCTAAGCGCTTTTATTGCTTTATCTTTAGACGCTTCAGATTCGGTTTTACCAAACCCAAGTAAATTATCTGATCTGTCACTACCGGCGTTAGAAGTCATAACAATAACGGTATTTTCGAAATTAACCATTCTTCCCTGAGCATCAGTTATTCTGCCATCATCTAATATTTGTAGCAAAATATTGAGCACGTCAGGATGTGCTTTTTCAATTTCATCAAATAAAATTACAGAATATGGTTTTCTGCGCACCTTTTCGGTCAACTGGCCTGCCTCATCATAACCAACATATCCCGGAGGGGCGCCAATAATACGCGATACCGAGTGCTTTTCCATAAACTCAGACATATCTAGCCTAATTAATGTTTCCGGCGTGTTAAATAACTGTTCAGATAATACCTTAACCAGTTCTGTTTTTCCGACACCGGTAGGTCCTACAAATATAAAAGATGCCGGTCTACGCTTAGCCGATGTTTTTACTCTTGAACGCTTGACCGCCGAAGTTACCACGTGTGCTGCCGTATCTTGACCAATGATTTTTTTAAGAATCTCACTCTCTAAATTATTTAAGCGTTTAAAATCACTCTCTTTAACTTTAGATGCCGGAATACCAGTCCAAAGCTCAATAACTTTTGCAACATCGTCATCTGTTAATTTAGCATTAGATGCCGGTACATACAAAGAATCTGCCTGCTTTTTATATTTATCTAGCTCCGACCTCGCAGATGCAATTTTTTCGTAATTAGGATTATCTAAATCTTGCTCTAACGACTCGAGCTTTGTAGATAAGTTAGCAATTTTTTTATTAACATCATAAAGCTCGTCAACCGCTTTATTTCTTAACGATGCACAAGCACAAGCTTCGTCTAACAGATCAATTGCCTTGTCGGGTAAAAATCTATCGGTAACATAGCGTTCAGATAGTAAAACAATATTTTTTATAAGTGCATCGTCAACTGTAACAGAATGATAACCCTCATAATAGCCTTTTACACCCAGCAACATTAATATGGTATCGTCAACTGAAGGCTCTTCAATAATAACAGGTTGAAAACGACGTTCTAGTGCTGCGTCTTTTTCGATATATTTTCTATATTCTTTAAAAGTTGTAGCACCTATCATTTGAATTTCGCCACGCGAAAGAGCCGGTTTTAAGATATTTCCGGCATTCATAGAGCCCTCGGCAGAATCACCGGCACCGACAAGGTTATGAATTTCGTCAACAAATAAAATTATGTTGCCCTGGTTTTTAATTTCATCGACAAGACCCTTTACGCGACTTTCAAATTGACCTCTAAACTGTGTTCCTGCCACAAGTCCAGTTAAATCTAATAAATAAATTTCTTTGTCTTTAAGTCTAGACGGTACATCACCAACCGAAATTTTTAAAGCTAAACCTTCAGCAATTGCGGTTTTACCAACACCGGGTTCACCAATAAGGCAAGGGTTATTTTTGCTTCTACGCGACAATATTTGTATTGTACGGTAAAGCTCGTCTTCCCTACCTATTATAGTATCTAATTTGCCGTTTTTAGCTTTTTCGGTTAGATTTGTACAGTATTGATCAATAAATCTTTTTTGTTTCTTTTGTTTTTTGGGCTCTTTTTCAGATTCGGTAGTAGAACTCTTTTCGTTGTTACTATCATCATTTTTATCATTAGAGCCAAAAATATTATTTAAAAACGGAAATGTTTGTGCACCGCCAAACTCAAAACCGTCATCAGATTCGCTTACTTCCATAAGCTCCATAAACTGCTCATTCATCTGCTCAATATCTTCTTCTGATAAATTCATATTTTTGAGCATATCGTCAACTGGCTTAATACCCAATTCTTTTGCACAATTTATGCAAAGACCTTGCGGTTGACCCGACTGATTACTTGGGTCAGACAAAAAGACAACAGCAGGCCTTTTTTTGCACTTTGAACATAATTTAAACATTAAATAACTCCTTATATTAGAGAATAGCTTTTAATTATTTGTTACGATTTAAAAATAATCTCATATAGCCGATCATCGAAATAAGCATACATATTATTGATGCAAGCATTAAAACCAGAAGAATTGACTGTGGTAACACTTCGAAATAATCGGCGGCTATTGAATAAAATATTGTTGAATAAATCATAACGGTAGACAGTTTACCCCACCATTTCGCAGAAATGGGTTTTGTACCATGTTTTAACAAATATGCTGCTGCAACCAAGGTTAGAAATTCTTTAACAAACAAAACGATAAACATTGGCAATATATACTGGTTGCGAATACACAAACAAAACAAAATAACAGCTTGTGTTAATTTATCGGCAATAGGATCTAAAACCTTACCAACGTCAGAAACAGCATTAAAATGTCTCGCAATATATCCATCTACAACATCGCTAATGCCCGACAGAAGTAATAGCAACAACGTATATGCATAATGATGTTGCAAATTAGAATTAAAGTACATTATTGCAATTATAGGAATTAAAATAATTCTTATTAACGATATAATATTTGGTATAGTCAAAAACTTGTTCATTAATTATCAGTCCTTTAATTATAAAACGGGTTAAAACCAGCAAGTAATTTAAAAACAGTAGAATTCTCGATATTTTCTGTAGTAAATATTAAAAATCCGTTTTTGGTAACCGCAGCAATTGTTGATAATAATAGTACAACAACACAAGCAAATATAACACCTTTGCCGGCGCCTAAAACACCACCGAGAAATCTATTTAATTTTCCAATTAAGCTAAATGTGAAGAGCTTATTTAAAATTTTCGCAAGCACTCTTACCAAGAATATGCAGGCAACAAATAAAACAAAAGCTAATATAAAACGTATAAACAGTGTAATAACAGGTTTTGCAATTTTATCACTAACGGTATTAGCAATTTCTTCGGCTGTAGATAAAGTGGAATTATTTACACCTTCAAATATTTCTTCCCTTTCAATTCCAAGAGTATTAGCGCCGCTTACAACTATCGCAGGCAATGAATCCCAAACAGAATCGGCTGTGCTTTCAACTTTGTCACCAATTTCTTCAATAACAGTTTCTTTAATTGTTGGTGAAATAAATTTGTCGTATGTAAAATTAGCAACTGTTGTACTGAGCGTGAATGCTAAATAAAACGCTAAAAGCAAACCAACAAACTCTATAACCGTGGCTACAAATCCCTTTTTAGCAGAAATAATAGCAGTAATAACTATTATAGCCAAAACAATAACATCTAAAACAATACCCATAAAACAAAACTCCTTTAAAATTTTTTAAAAAGAACACAACTTTAAGTTGCTTTCTGTTATTAAAACAACATCATTATTACCTACAACAAAAATGCCGCTTGTACCAAATCCGCAAGTTGACGACTTAATCAACTGGCCATCAAAATTATAAACCAAAACTTCGGTTTGTACAAGGCAATAAATATGCTTGTTGTATATCATAAAGTCTTGTATGTTGCCGTTTACTGTGATTTTAGATTTTTGTTTTCCGTTCTTTGTAAAAACTAAAATATCACTCTGAGATTTATCGCCTTCGCGTCTTGTACAAACACCAATATAATCGTCATAAACAGGTTTTAAAATATCAATTGGTAAATCTGTTTTATTTTGTGTTTGTTTGCCACTCCAAGTAATATAATCAACAGCGTCTTTGCAAACGACATTAAAGCCGTATGGCGACGATGTGTTTATTGATAAAATAGGTTGTTCATATTTAAAAGAATAAATTGGTGTAGCAGATTTATAGTTGAAGATATATACATTATTATTTAGAGTGCCATTTTCAGCATAAATAGTTGATACAACAAATTTTTTGCCATTTGAAGAAACCGCCACGTTACTCACAAGTTCTTTAGCGCTACTCCATGTAAAAATAGGTTCGTTTTTCTTAGAATAAACAACAACCTCAGATGCAAAACTGTCTGACCTAGTAGCTACAGCGTATACGCCGCAACGAGAAATATCTACACATAATATCTCATAATTTGTTTTACCGGTATAAACAACATCAGAATAATTGAAAATTTTATAAGTAGTATCAGAAATACCATATAAAATAGTTCGTGCTTGTGATGTTTTGATTGCCGGCATACTCATACCATGCTGATTAGTGCAAATTTGTTTTCCAGATTTATTATATATTTCAAAATTTGTGTCAGTTAAAACGGTTAAAATATCGCCATTATTTTTAAAATCAATTAGCTTGCCACCAGAAATTTCTGCAGGAAATTTTCCGTTAGCCATTTGTGCAAACGAATTATTAATGTATTCTTTAAGTCCTGTAGGAGAAATTGCCGATAACAACATAATTACGCCGACAAGAATTATTGCCAATAATACAATACTAACTTTATTTAAAAACTTTTGACGCTTTCGTCCATTAATAACTTTTAACTTAGCATTTGGCGATGTTTTAGTTTCTTTAGAATTAAAGTTTTTTTGCCTCATTTTAATTTCTTCATAATCGCCACTTTTATGTGAACGTTTTTTTATAGCTCTAGCATTAATTTTTTTTGGCTTTTTTCTGTTATAATCGCCCAAAATGCTTCACCTTCATTCATAATAAATTTCATTTAAATAAAGTCCGCACGGACTAACTGTTGGGCCGGCTAGAGAACGGTCTTTAGATAATATAATATCTTTTGTTTTCTTAGGATCTATCTTGCCTTCTGATACATACAAAGCAGTACCAACCAAAATTCGTACCATGTTATATAAAAAACCATTACCAGTAACAGTAAAAAGGCACATATCGCCATCTTTTATAATACTACAATCGTAAATTGTACGTACGGTATCAGTAACTGTGCGCCCAGATGATGAAAAACCATAAAAATCGTGTGTACCAGTAATGTTTTTACAAAATTCATTAACGGCATTTATATCTATTTCTCTTTCATAACGCAAAGCAAGATTATCTAAAAATGGATTTTTTATTGAGCTATTATGAATTTTATAAACATATTGTTTTTTTGTTGCACTATACCTTGCATGAAAATCGTCAGATACATCTTCGCAACTTTTAATACATATATCATTTGGCAACAGTGTATTTAAACCCTTAACTATACCTTCATTTGGAATATTAGTATTAGGTTTAAAGTGACAACAAAAATTATTAGCATGAACGCCAGCATCGGTTCGGCTACAACCAGTAATATCAAGACGCTGGTTAAACATCTTTTCAATAGCGTTTTGCAAAACATATTGTACAGTTAATGCGTTATTTTGAACCTGCCAACCATGATAATTTGTGCCCACAAAACTAATAATAATTTTTTTCTTTCCCATATTTTTTCTCACAACATATTTAAAAGAATAATACCTACACAAATCAAAAGAGTAAATAAAGTAAACATGTAATCTTTTATACCGGACTTAAAGGCTTTCATGCGTTGTCTGCCCTCTCCACCATTATAACATCTGCACTCCATAGCCTCGGCAAGTTCTGTAGCACGCCTTAGAGAAGAAATAAGCAACGGGATTAAAATAGGAATAAGTGCCTTTAATCTGCTTATTAATCTGCCAGACTCAAAATCAGCGCCTCTAGCTTTTTGTGCCGACATAATTTTATCAGTTTCTTCTAAAAGAGTTGGTATAAATCTTAACGCAATAGTCATCATCATAGAAATTGTGTGAACTGCATTGCCAAGACCAATATATTTTAATGGAGAAAATATACTTTCTAATGCATCCGATAAATCGTTGGGAGTTGTGGAATAGGTCATAACTGAGCTGGAGAGTATAAGCAAAACAACCCTAAAACTCATAAAAACAGAGCGTTTTATGCCTTCGGACGAAATAGTAAATATCCACAATTTAAAATATTCTGTACCGCCAGAAGTATAAATCATATTCAACAACGCAGTAAAAATGATTATAGGTATAATTGGTTTTAAACTCTTTAAATAATGACTTATTTTAATCTTAGAAATTAATATACAAGCCACAATATAAAGTGATACCAGTAATAATGAATAAAAATTATTGCAAACAAAAATGAAAACAATGCTTAGCACGGTTAAAACAATTTTAAATCTGGCATCTAGCGAATGAATTAATGAATTAGCCGGCAAATACTGACCAAAGGTGATATCTTTAATCATTCAAATCACCGCCATTCATATATGCTTTTATGGCACTCACCGCTTGTTTAACAGTAAAAATTTCACTAGAAATATTTATACCCAGCTCTTTTAACCTTAAAAACACTTCGGTTATTTGCGGTACATTAAGGCCAATTTGCTTTAACAAGGCTACATTTGAAAACACTTTATCAGTTTTATCGAACATAGCGATTTCGCCATTATTCAATACCATAATTCTTTCGGCATACTGTGCCATATCTTCCATACTGTGCGAAATAATAATAACTGTAGCGTTTGTTAAATTACGGTAATCATAGATCATTTTAAAAATAGTTTCTCTGCCGACCGGGTCTAATCCGGCAGTAGGCTCGTCAAAAATAATAACCTCTGGTGCCATAGCTATTACACCGGCAATTGCTACTCTGCGCTTTTGACCGCCAGATAAATCAAAAGGAGATTTATAAAGCAAATCCTCGTCTATACCAACAAGTTTTGCAGACTCATAAACGCGAAGCTTAATTTCTTCATCAGAAAGTTTCATGTTTTTAGGACCATATGCTATATCTTTAAAAACGGTTTCTTCAAATAATTGATATTCCGGATACTGAAATACTAGACCCACTTTAAAGCGTACAGACTTTAAGGCTTTAGGGTCACTAATAATGTCAACATCATTTAAAAACACAGTATTAGGTTGCGGCTTAATAAGTCCGTTTAAATGCTGTACAAGGGTAGATTTACCAGAGCCGGTATGACCAATTATACCAACAATTTCGCCTTTATTAATTTCAAAACTAACATTATTTAACGCGGCTTTAGCAAAAGCGGTATCGTTAGAATAGGTATAGGATAATCCGTTAACCTTAATGTGGGACATACCAGTTTCCTTCCATTATTTTTTCAGTACTTTATAAAGTGCATCTGCACATGCATCAACAGTTATAGCTGTATCGTCAACTAAAATTGAGTTATTCTTAAGCTCATATAAAAGCTCGGTTGTTTGAGGGACTGTAAGCGAAAACTCGTGTAATGCAGAATATTTAGAAAAAATCTCTTTAGGTGTACCTTGCATTGCAACACGTCCATTTTTCATTACAATAACATTATCGGCACCCTCGGCCTCATTCATATAATGAGTTATAAGCACAACTGTTATATTTTTGTTTTTATTTAAAGCTCGAATCGTTTCTAAAACTTCTGCTCGACCCTTAGGATCTAACATTGCGGTTGGTTCATCTAAAACGATACATTCGGGCTCCATGGCAATTATTCCGGCTATTGCAACCCTTTGTTTTTGACCGCCTGAAAGTTTGTGTGTAGCATGTTTAGCATATTCTGTCATACCAACCGAACTTAGTGCATTATCAACACGCTCTCGAATTATTGATGGATTAAGTCCTAAATTTTCGGGACCGAACGCTACATCTTCTTCTACAACCGAAGCAATAATTTGATTATCTGGATTTTGAAAAACCAAACCAACTCTACGTTTAATTTCTATTTCTTTTGATTCGTCTGTTGTATCAATTCCATCAACAATAACATTTCCGCTTATAGGTTTTAGCATACCGTTTAATAACTTAGCCAATGTGGATTTACCAGAGCCGTTGTGACCTAAAACAACTGTAAAAGAACCTCTAGGTATTGATAGGTTTAAATTATTAATAACGGTATTTGAATTTTCTTCATCTGAATATTCAAAGTTTAAATTTTTAATTTCAATAATGTTGTCCATATTTTTCATTTATCCAAATAGTTGTATTTCCGCAAGGAAGCACTATGTCTTTCTTGCTAACTTTAAGACCAATTTCATCGGTAGTAACCATACTGGTAGAATCTTTTGAAATATAAGTTTTTACCATATAATTTAAAATTGTATGCGATAGGCCGCCGGTGTAAGAATTAAGCAAGAAAAATGCTGCGTCGTCACTTAAAATTTGACCAACAGCACTAAGCAAAGCACCGAGCTGCTGCTCTAGCTTCCACACTTCACCATTTGGGCCTCTACCATAAGATGGTGGATCCATAATAACCGCATCATATTTATTGCCTCGGCGAATTTCTCTTAAAACAAACTTTAAACAATCATCAACAAGCCATCTAACGTTATCTGTATTAGCGTTAGAAATATTTGCATTTTCTTTTGCCCAAGCAACCATACCCTTAGAAGCGTCTACATGTGTTACATGAGCACCTGCCTTAAGGCAAGCAACCGTTGCTCCACCAGTATATGCAAAAAGATTTAGCACTTTAAGTTGTCGGTCAGACTGCTTAATTATTTTGGTTGCAAGGTCCCAGTTTACAGCTTGCTCAGGAAATAAACCAGTATGCTTAAAACCCATAGGTTTTAAATTAAAGGTCAAATCTTTATAATCTACACTCCAAACATCCGGAACTTTTTTAAGTGTTTCCCAATAACCACCACCACTATTTGAACGGTGATATACAGCGTGTGCGTTGTTCCAAAGAGGACTATTATGTTCGCCATCCCAAATAATTTGTGGGTCTGGACGTATAAGAATAATATCTTTCCAGCGTTCAAGACGTTTTCCAGCAACTGCATCTATGAGTTCATAATCTTTAAAATCGGTTGAATATCTCATTTAAAAACCTTTCTAAGTCTAAATAAGTGTTTGTTGACCCGGTATATCTATTTCTAAATGTCTATACGCGGCCGGGGTTACACATCTTCCTCTATTAGTACGTGTTAAAAAACCAATTTGCATTAAATATGGCTCGTAAACATCTTCAATTGTAATGCTTTCTTCACCAACCGCCGCAGCAAGAGTATCAAGTCCAACAGGACCACCACCATAATTAGTAATAATTGTTTTTAACATCCGTCTGTCAAATTCATCTAGACCTAATTCGTCAATTTCAAATCTTTCAAGAGATTTTTGTGCCACTAATTCAGTAATATTTCCGTCGTACTCAATTTGAGCAATATCACGCACTCTTTTTAAAAGTCTATTTGCAATTCTTGGTGTTCCGCGTGAACGTGATGCGATTTCTAATGCTCCATCGGGGTCAATGTTTATACCTAAAATTCCCGCAGAACGTGTAACTATTTGCGCAAGTTCTTCGGGTGTATAAAGCTCTAAGCGCAGTAATACACCAAATCTATCACGTAGCGGCGCGGTTAACTGACCAGAACGTGTGGTTGCTCCAACAAGCGTAAAATGTGGAATATCAAGTCTTATAGATCTAGCAGCAGGACCTTTGCCAATTATAATATCGAGCGAAAAATCTTCCATTGCCGGATACAATATTTCTTCAACCGTTCTAGGAAGACGGTGTATTTCATCTATAAATAAAACGTCCCCCTCAGATAGATTTGTAAGTATTGCAACTAAATCGCCTTGTTTTTCTATTGCGGGGCCAGATGTTACACGTATATTTACTCCCATTTCTTTTGCAATAATATTTGAAAGGGTTGTCTTACCAAGTCCCGGAGGGCCATAAAGCAAAACATGGTCTAAAGATTCATTTCTAAGCTTAGCAGCTTTGATATAAATGTCTAAATTTTCTTTTGCTTTTTTCTGTCCAACATAATCGCTAAGGCGCTTTGGTCTTAATGACACATCTGTTTCTTCGTCAAACTCTGTATATTCAGGAGCTACAATCCGATTTTCAAAATCTAAATCTTGCACGTATTACACCTACCTTGATAATAACTTTAAAGCTTGTTTTATAATTTGGTCAACCGACTGAGATGTATCAGTCTTACCGACTGCAACAGATGCATCACTCTGTGTAAAACCTAACGCAACCAAAGCTGCTACCGCCTCTGATGATGCTGTGTTTGAACTTGCGGAAACTGCAGCAGAAATGTCTGAATCGGCAGAATAAGAATTCGATGCAATCTTATCTTTAAGCTCTAAAACAATACGCTGTGCAAGCTTAGGGCCAACACCCGTTGCTCTGGTCAGCGCTTTAACATCACCACCGGCAATAAATAACGCAATTTGCGATGTTGTGTAATCTGATAAAATTGAAATTGCTATTTTTGCACCCAAGCCGTTAACCGTTGTTAACAATTTGAAAAACTCAAGCTCATCTGCAGAGGCAAAACCGTACAAATCAATTGCATCTTCTTTAACCGACATATGAGTAAACAAGAAAGCGTTATCACCAACCTTAGGAAGACCGGCAAGTGTATTAAGACTGCAAAAACATCTTAAGCCAACACCTGAACACTCAATAACAACCGATTTTGCATCGGCATATGTAATTTTACCGTTTAAAGATGCAATCATAATTTACCTCCGTTAACCAATTGTGAAAGTTTTGAATACACAGAGCCACCTGTATGTGCATGACATATTGCAATAGCCAAAGCATCGGCAGTATCGTCAGGTTTTGGTACCGATTTTAAATTAAGGAGTTGCCGTACCATTTCCATAACTTGTGTCTTTTCTGCTCTGCCATACCCAGTAACAGCTTGTTTAATTTGTAGCGGCGTATACTCATATATTGGCACATTATTGTTTGCAGCAGCTAACAAGACAACACCTCTAGCCTGTGCAACATCAATAGCGGTTGTCGAGTTTGTATTAAAAAAGAGTTTTTCTATCGATAAAGCATCTGGACGATATTTAATAATTAGTTCAGATAAATCATTATAAATATTTTGTAAGCGTCTGCTAAACTCCATACCTGCAGGTGTAGTTACTGCGCCAAAATTTACAACAGTAAAATGGTTTGATTCATAGTCAACAATACCATAACCTACTATCGCATAGCCGGGATCTATACCCAAAACTCTCACAAACTCACCTACTTAATATAAAATCAAACAAGAATTCATTATAGTATACCATAAATAATGTAATTGGGCAACTATTTTTATTGAAAATTTGCTCAAAATTTACAAAATTTTCTTAGATAATTTAAGAGCAGTGATTTGCGAGAAAAACAGAGCAAAACAAAGAAAAACAGAGCAAAACAGAGTTCTAATATTTTTTAAATAAAATTTTGCAGAAAATAGACAAAAAAACACAAAAAACACTTGACATTTAGAGCATTTGCAACTATATTTAATCTTACATATTTATGCATCTGTGCTTATAGTAAATTTAGAGTGTCCGCTGTAGTCGTTTTAATGTCCGACTATAAAAACTCTTTGCGGGGGCGGTGAACTGAAATTTACGGGTATCGCGCAGAACTTAACAGTTTTGGCGGCACTTTGTGTCCGCAAAGGGGGATGCTTAAATGACAGAAAAAAATAATATAATCGAACTTAAACAGGTAGTAGTGTCGTTCGACGGCGAGGAGCCAGTGTTAAAGGGTATAAACCTAAGCATTAAAGACAAAGAATTTGTCACTTTGTTGGGTCCTTCCGGCTGCGGTAAAACTACTACTCTTCGTCTTATTGCAGGCTTTAATGAGCCCGATAGTGGTGAAGTTATTTTCGAAGACAAGGTAATTAATGGTGTACCTCCTTACAAAAGGCAGGTTAACACCATTTTTCAGCGTTATGCCCTGTTTCCACATTTGAATGTATATGACAACATTGCTTTTGGTTTAAGAATAGCAAAACTAAAAGAGAATGAAATTAAAGAGCGTGTTACTCAAATAATAAAACTGGTTAATTTATCTGGTTTTGAAAAGCGAAATATAAATTCATTATCGGGCGGTCAACAGCAGCGTGTTGCAATTGCTCGCGCTGTTGTCAACAAACCTAAGGTTTTACTTTTAGATGAACCGTTAGCTGCATTAGATTTAAAGTTACGAAAAGATATGCAAACCGAACTTAAAAAAATGCAGCAAGAACTTGGAATTACTTTTATTTTTGTTACACATGACCAAGAAGAAGCTCTTACTATGTCGGATACTGTTGTAGTAATGGACTCAGGAAAAATTCAACAAATCGGCTCCCCGCAAGATATATATAATGAGCCAAAAAACGCCTTTGTAGCTGATTTTATTGGTGAATCCAACATTCTTGACGGTATTATGATTGATGACTACAAAGCATCATTTTCCGGCAGAGAATTTGTTTGCTTAGATAAAGGTTTTGAAAAGAACGAACACGTAGATGTAGTTGTTCGTCCAGAAGATGTTGATATTGTAGCAGCAGACAAAGGAATGTTAAACGGTGTTGTTACATCAATTAAATTCTTGGGTGTCCACTACGAAATTATTGTTGATATTGGCGGCTTTAAATGGATGATTCAAACCACAGAATCTGCCAATGTTAACGACAAAGTTGGCCTTAATATTGATCCCGACGCAATTCACATTATGAAAAAATCTGAGTATTCGGGTCTTTATGGAGACTACAGTTCGTACAGCGATGAAATTGACAAATTAGCAGACCCCGAAGAAAACGATTCGGAGGTAGTAAAGGAATGAACAAAAGGTCCTTTGCAAGCCGCGCTGTAGCCGCACCATACTATGTTTGGGCATCAATTTTTATTGTTGTTCCACTAATAATGGTTGCTTATTATGCTTTTACCGATAAAAATGGTGCTTTTACCTTCGATAACATTTTGTCTTTGGGCAATTACGGTGAAACATTTTTAATTTCAATTTTGTATGCGGTTATAGCAACAATAATATCTTTGTTGCTCTCTTATCCTTTAGCATACTTTATGTCTAAAATGAAAGAACGCTCACAAAGCATTTTTATGCTCTTAATAATGCTTCCAATGTGGATGAACTTTCTAATTAGAACTTATTCTTGGATAACAATTTTGTCTAATAAGGGTATAATAAATACTATTATTACTTCTTTAGGTTTTGAGCCATTACAGCTTATAAACACTCCTGGTGCGGTAATTTTAGGTATGGTTTATAATTATATTCCGTATATGGTATTACCAATATACACCGTTATGGCAAAAATAGATAATTCACTACTAGAAGCTGCTTCAGATTTAGGTTGCAATTCTTTTAATAAGCTTAAAAAAGTCATTATGCCGTTAAGTTTACCCGGTGTTATATCTGGTATAACAATGGTTTTTGTGCCGTCAGTTAGTACATTCTATATTTCTCAAAAACTGGGCGGCGGAAAATCGTTGCTAATAGGCGATGTTATAGAAATGCAGTTCCAAATATCATACAACTATAATTTAGGTGCTGCGCTATCACTAGTTTTAATGGTTTTAATTTTAATAAGCATTTCTGTAATGAATCGCTTTGCCGACGATGACGGAGGTATGATTATATGAAGTCGATATCTCGTATTTATACTTTCCTAATTATGTTCTTTTTGTATGCTCCACTACTTGTTATGGTAGTTTTCTCTTTTAATGCATCAAATAGCACATCAGTTATGAGCGGCTTTTCATTAAAGTGGTATGCAGAGTTGTTTAACGATAGTGCCACTATAACCGCATTAAAAAACACTCTTTTATTGGCGGTACTATCGTCTATAATATCAACTATTTTAGGCACAGCCGCCGCGGTTGGAATTTTTGCCTTAAGAAAAAAATGGACAAAATCGGTTGTTATGGGAACAACCAACATTCCTATGATGAACCCAGATATTGTAACAGGTATCTCTATGATGCTATTGTTTATATTTGTCGGACATTTTTTAGGGCTCAAAAACACCTTAGGCTTTACTACCCTACTTATTGCCCATATAACATTTAACCTACCGTATGTAATTTTATCGGTATTACCAAAATTAAGACAAACAGATTCACACTTAGCAGAGGCTGCGCTAGATTTAGGTTGTACGCCTTCTAAAGCGTTTTTCAAAGTAGTGCTGCCTTCTATTTCTTCGGGTATTATATCGGCGTTAGTAATGGCTTTTACATTGTCGCTAGATGATTTTGTAATTAGTTATTTTACAACAGGTTCATCGTTCCAAACACTACCCATTAGAATTTTTGCCATGACTAAAAAACGAGTAACTCCCGATATGTATGCTCTGTCTTCCCTAATTTTTGTTTCTGTTTTAATTTTGCTAATATTATCAAACGTTGCGCAATTGCGTTCAGAAAAAAGGAGTTCCAGCAAATGAAAAAATATCTTTCAGTAATTTTAGTTGTTTTTTTGTGTTTAGGTGTGACTTGTTGTTTTAGTGGTTGTACCCCTGCATATGACTATGATAGCATTGAGTATGTAAGCGATTACACTCGCGAATACGAAGGTACTACCATAAATGTTTTTAACTGGGGCGAATATATTTCTGATGGTAGCGAAGGCAGTATGGATGTTAACCTTGCTTTTGAAAAGCTTACCGGTATAAAAGTTAATTACTCATACTACGAAAGCAACGAAGCAATGTACTCTAAAATTAAGAGCGGCGGTGTATCATACGACATTATAATTCCATCAGACTATATGATTGCACGCTTAAAAGGCGAGAATTTACTTCAAAAAATAGACGTTTCTAAGATTGAAAACTATAAATATATTGATGATCAATATAAAAATCTGTACTTTGACCCAAACAACGAATACTCTGTTCCATATAACGTAGGTATGGTTGGCCTAATATACAACACGGCTGATATTACTACCACTCCGGATAGTTGGGGTGTTATGTGGGACGAAAGCTATAAAGATATGGTTTTAACATTTGATAACCCACGTGATGCATTTGCAATTTCTCAGAAGTATTTAGGTTATAGTCTTAACACAACCAATAAAGCCGAATGGGATCACGCTGCAGAAAAGCTAAAAGAGCAAAAATCAGTTTTACAGGGTTATGTAATGGACCAAGTATTTTCAAAAATGGAATCCGGCGAAGCATCTATTGCTCCCTACTATGCAGGCGACTTTTTATCTATGCATGAAAATAATCCCGATCTTGCTTTTGTATATCCAAAAGAAGGCACAAATATTTTCGTTGATTCTATTTGTATTCCATCATCGGCCGCAAATTATGAGCAAGCTTTAATGTATATTAATTTCCTTTTAGAGCCTGAAATTGCCCTTGCAAACGCAGAATATATTTGCTATGCATCACCAAATACTGCGGTTGTAACAAACGATAACTACACCTATAAGGATAACGAAATTTTATATCCCAAGGCCGAGAATATGCCAAAAACCGAATATTTCCACGATTTAGACAGCGAAACCCGCAGCTATTACGAAAAATTGTGGGAAGAAGTTAAACTACATTAGATTATTGATTAACACAACACCGCAAATATTTTGCGGTGTTGTAGTGTTTAGGAGATTTTTATGAATATTATGCAAATAATTGAGTCTTTTAAGGCCGCTTGCCCTTGTGGTAAAAAACACCAAACCACAATTCAAGATATTAGAATAGAATCAGGACTTGTACATAAAGTTGGCAAAATTTTAAAAGAAAACAATTTTTCTAAAAATATTTTACTTGTTTCCGACAAAAACACGCTGTCTGCAGCCGATGGTATTTTGGACAGCCTAATTGACTTTAATGTACAACTAAAAATTTACGATTATCTTCGTGTTGCAAGAACCGAACATGTAAAAGAAATTGAAAGCATTATAGAAAATAAAGATATATCTATTCTTTCGGTTGGAACAGGCTCAATAAATGATCCTTGCCGACTTGCTGCAGCAAATCAAAATAAAAAGCTTTGCATATTTGCAACAGCTCCTTCTATGGACGGTTTTGCATCATATAGCTCGCCAATTGTAAACAACGGATTCAAAATGAGTTATCCGGCTAAAAGTCCTGAGGTAATTATTGGTGATACAAAAATTTTAGCTAATGCACCGTCTAATTTAAAATCGGCAGGTTTTGGTGATATGGTTGCAAAATATGTTGGTTTAATTGATTGGCAAATTTCTGCACTTTTAACCAACGAATATTATTGCGAAAACATTGCTAACTTAACCAGAAGTGCCATTGATGAGCTTATGCTCTTAGCCGATAAAGTCACTAAGAACGATGAATTTACCGCTGGCAAAATATTTGAGTCGCTATTAAAAACAGGTATTGCTATGAGCTTTTCGCAAAATTCAAGACCGGCAAGCGGAAGCGAGCATATTATTTCGCACTTAATAGAGTGTGTGCAGCTTAGAGATAATATAATTCCAAATCTGCACGGTGACGATGTTGGGGTATGTACACTTAAAATGCTGGAATATTACAATTATTTGGCATCTCTGAGCAAAATTGATACAAAGCGCGAAAACATTAGTTGGAACGAGATTTATGATTTCTACGGCAATATGGCAGACGAAGTAAAAAATCTAAACTTTCCCCACACTGTTACCGATAACGTTGACCCTAAGGTTTTAAAAGACAAATGGCCCGAAATTATTTCTATAATTAAAAGTGTACCTTCATATGAAGAATGTAAAACTGCTATGGAAAAAGCCGGTTGTAAAATAACTGTTGAAGATATTGGTAAAAGACAAAAGTTATTCGACGACTGCGTAAAGTATTCACCCTATATGCGCCATCGCTTAACCTTGCTTAGATTAAAGGATATGATAATAACAAAAGAAACCGACTAAATTAATCGGTTTCTTTTTATTAATATTAGCTAGCTCACTTTTAGTCTTAAACGCAAATTATCTGCTATCATAGCAATAAATTCTGAATTGGTCGGTTTACCTCTGCCATTATGAATAGTGTAACCAAAGTAGGAATTTAAAACGTCAATATCTCCCCTATCCCATGCAACCTCAATAGCATGACGAATTGCACGTTCAACTCTAGAAGATGTGGTTGCATTATTTTTAGCAACCGTTGGATATAAAAGTTTTGTTATTGCATTTATATTTTCAGAGTCTTTTACCGATAACATAATGGCTTCGCGCAAATAATTATATCCCTTAATATGTGCAGGTACACCAATTTGATGTATTATTTCGGTTATCATTAATTCTAAATCGTTATTAGTTACTACATTATCTTTTACAACAGGTGCAGTTTCATTGCGCCAGCCTGATAATCTAATTATACGCTCAGCCAAAGTATTAATGTCAAATGGTTTTAAAAAGTAATATGATGCGCCTTGCGTTAACGCTTCTTTTTCTAATCTTGGATTATCAAAACCAGACATTGCCATAACCATAGGTCTTGAGTTTTTATCAAGTGTATTTACAAAAGCCAAAACGCCCAATATATCTATGTTAGGCATAAAAACATCTGCAAGTACTACATCAGGCTTAACAGCAGTTATTTCTTTAATAACTACCTGTCCGTCTTTCTCGCACAGAACTACCTCCATTCCATAGCTTTTAAGAGCATTTGCACACGTTTTACCAAACTGCGCTTTGTCGTCAGCTATTAAAACCTTTAATTTTTTCTCCAAAATAATTACCTCCTTTATTGTTATGGTATATTTTACCATATATGTTAATTAAATGCAACAATAAATTTGGTATTTTTTGGTATTTTTAAAAATTCTTATTTAAAAGTAAAAAAATGAGCAAATTTTTTGCCCATTTTTTATACACTATAATTCAATTTCTGCCAAAATGCCAAAATGATCGGACGGAAATTTCCCGTCAATTAAAGTATCAATAACTCTATATGTAATAGGTTTAACTGATTTGCTTATAAAACAATAATCAATTAACAAATCAGTGTTTTTTTGCGGTTCATATCCATGATAAGTAGACATATTGTTACAAACGGTGGCGGTATTTACGTCAACAAAATACTCTACCATCTTTTTATAACCTGGACTATTGGGGGTCATATTAAAATCGCCGGTAATTATTATTGGATCGGTTTTGTGTTTTGCGCTAAAATCTGCAATTAGGTTAGAACTTGCTACTTGTCCGTTATCTCCAAAACCAAAATGTGTGTTTAAAAATGTAAAAGTTTTTTGTGTTACTTTATCTTTTAAAACAACATAAGAACAAATTCTGTAGCAGTTATAAATCTCATCCCAACCTCTCGACTCAACGTTAGGAGTATCTGATAACCAAAAACAACCATCACTTGTTTTTTCAAACTTATCTTTACGCCAAAGTATGGGCACAGATTCTTCATCATAGTTAGATGAACGCCAATTTATAAGCATATCATATTCGTGCGAAAAATATTTGTTTATATGTTCTTTCCAATGCTGTTTATATTCTTGAAATCCTATTAAATCCGGTTTTATAGGCTCAAGAACTTTATATAAGCGCGGAGCGCGCTCGCAAACAGAATTCCCGTTTGGATCATTACAGTTTCTAATATTAAAACTTACTACCTTAAGGCTCATAACATAAACCTCTAATTCTAATTTTGTATTATTATATCAAAATTTTTTATAATATTCAATAACAAACAGCAGACCAATTAAGTCTGCTGTTTGTGGTACTATGACGCCTTTTTTATCTGTTCATCAGCTACACCTTGCGCGGTTTCTAACATATTTTCTGCGAATATGCCGTAGCCTTTTGTTGGGTCGTCGACGAGGACGTGGGTAACTGCGCCGATGAGTTTGCCGTTTTGCAAAATGGGACTGCCCGACATGCCCTGCACAATTCCGCCTGTAGTTGTTAAAAGTCTTTCGTCTGTCACAGTTACTACTAAGTTTTGAACACTATGAGCAGATGAATTATTTATACTAATTTTACAAGAATATAACTTAGGCTCATTGCTGTCAACTGTCGTCAGTATTTGTGCGTCGCCGTTTACAATTTCTTGTTTTAAAGCCAATGGCATTAAATTTTTGCAGGCATTAAGAGATATATCGCATATTCCGTATACACCACTTTGTTCATTTGCATTTAACGTTGAAATTATAGCAGGATTAAATTTGCCGATTAATTCGCCAGGTGCACCGCGCTTACCTTTATTTACAGAAATAATTTTTGCTGAAACCATCTCGCCCGAATGAAGTTTTAACATCTCACCCGTATCAATATCACATATTCCGTGTCCAAGTCCGCAAATTACCTGTTCATTTGGCGAATAAAAGGTTAATGTGCCGATTCCCGCACTACTATCTCTAACCCATAAACCCGCCCTATAGGTTCCGGTTTGAGCAGATAAAACCGGTTTTAATTTTACATTTAGTGTTTTTCCGTCGCGTAGTATTTTAAATTCAAGTGTTTCTCCGTTAGAATTTGCAATAATATTCATAACTTGAGTGTTTGAATAAACATTAACCGAATTTATAGAAATTATTGTATCTCCTACTACTATACCAGCATCCTTTGCAGGATTAACATTTTGTTGGTTTGTTTGAATGTCTGATATACCAACAACCATAACGCCTTCGGTATATATTTTTATACCGAACGGTACACCCAACACCTCAACATAATTATTATTAACAACCTGTACATTAGTTGTTTTAATTGGAAAAACCCCAAATAATTTTAAATCTACCGAATAATTGCTTTTTTCGTCGACATTTTTTGAAGCAAAATTGGTAGTATTAAAATTTGCTACCACCATTTTTTTAGAAGAAAACTCTAATGGCTTGCCTTCTATAACTTTATAGTTAGAATCTAAAGAAATTGTGTAGTAACCAATTAATGCAAGAACAAAAGTAATAACAATAAATATAACAAAATAAAACGCACCAAATATCCGTTTATATTTTTTCATAAATGCTCCTTTCGCCTGCCTTTATATGATACACATAATTTTTAAAAATAACAAAGGCAATAAATTAAATTTTGCGAAACATTTAACATATGAAACGGATTTTAGTGCGTTTTGAAATTTTAAATCAAATTTTTATCTGTTAAAGAAAATTTTTCGTTTTCTAAACTTTTCAAAATTTAAAGTACAGTTTACCAAAATCGTATCGTCACCAATTACCTCTATATCCTTCCACTCAACTATTATATCATCTTCTCTACCAAAAAGTCCGAAACATTTAAGTCTACCTGGTACTATTAACGAAACGACATTACCAGAACATGTATCTACTTGAACATCGCAAACAAATCCCAAACAGCAACCGTCTTTAATGCAAATAACTTGTTTGTTTCTTAAATCGGTAATTCTACAACACATATAATCAACCCTTTCTGGTTAATTATATGCAAAAAATAGTTTCGCTACGATTTAATTTTATCTAATGCACCCTTTTCAAGACGAGATACTTGTGCTTGAGAAATTCCAATCTCACGCGAAACTTCCATTTGAGTTTTACCCTGCATAAACCTTAAAGATAAAATATTCTTTTCTCGTGGTGTGAGTGATTTTATAGTTTCTTTAAAGTGAATTTCATCTAACCAATTTTTATCGTCGTTATTATCACCTACTTGGTCTAAAACATAAATAGTATCACCACCATCGGAATACACGGGTTCATATAACGACATAGGCTCTACAACACTTTCCAAAGCGATTACAACCTCTTCTCTTTTAATTCCAAGTTCTTTTGCAATTTCGTCGACTGTTGGCTCTGATTTGTTCTTAGAAATAAGCTTTTCTTTAACCTGCATTGCTCTGTATGCGGTATCTTTTATTGATCTACTAACTCTAATAGAATTATTATCGCGTAAATATCTTCGTATTTCGCCTATAATCATCGGAACAGCATAGGTTGAAAATCTAACATTGTGTGAAGTATCAAAATTGTCTATGGCTTTTATAAGGCCTACACATCCGACCTGAAACAAATCATCCATTGTCTCACCCCGATTAGAAAAACGTTGTACAACGCTTAAAACAAGTCTCAAATTGCCATGTATTAAATCTTCCCTAGCTTTTTTATCGCCATTTTTTGCTTTTACTAAAAGCTGATCTTTTTCACTTTCGTTTAAAACCGTTAATTTTGATGTGTCAACTCCGCAAATAATTACCTTATTATTATACATTTTATTACCGCCTTTATTGTCCTTACTAAAATTATTTCCAACAAGGCAAAATAATAAACCTATAATAAATTTTTTAATTCGCACAAAAAGACTTGCATTCGACAAACAAAATAAAAACAGACTCAAATTATTTGAGTCTGTAAAAACTATTGAGCAATTATACTTCTATAATAATCGATTGCTTCTTGCAACTGAAAATCTATCATGCTTTTTTTATCTTCAAATGATATTTCACTATCGCATATATTTAAAATTTCTGCTTTAATACTTTCGGTTTTAAATAAAATTAAATTTTTAAGTTCTGCATTTTCTGCGACTTTTTCAGAAGCTTTAGCGGATTCTATAACAATTTTACCAATAATTTTGGATCCATACTCAATTTCATCACTAAATTTTATTGGCTCAACCTCTTCACAATTCTCTGTAATTTCTTCATCGTTTTGAGAAGGCGTAATTTCATTTATATTTTCATAATTAATATTAAAAGTGTTTTTGTTTGACAAAGCTTCTACTTTTTTAACCAGTTCATCAATCTGCTGTTGCATTTCATTAAGTAGACCGTCTTTATTTTGTAACTCAGTCTTTAAATCTTTATTAACAACTAGGCTTTTTTGTAGTTTATCAAAAAGCACACTGTTTTGCTCTATCAAATCTTTTTTTCTCATATAATATCTCCTTAAAATAAACATATTATATACTCATAGATCAATTATACAATATTATGTGACAAAAAAGCAATAGCATTTTTAACTTGATAAAAATATATATTTATGATACAATATTTAAAAATAATTATGGAGGAAATCAAATGTCTGAAAAAAAGATAATTATTGCAAGTGATAGTACAACAGACTTAGGTGACGAACTTATTGCTAAATACGATATAAAAATTCTACCTTTAAACGTAACTCTTGGCGAGAAAACTTTTAGCGACGGTGTAGACATTACTCCTGATGATATTTACGAATATCACTCTAAAACCGGAGTATTACCTAAAACATCTGCCGTTAACGCTGCAGAGTTCTCTGATTTCTTTAAACAGTATACCGACCAAGGCTATGCAGTTGTTATGTTTGTAATTAGTTCTGGAATGTCGGCTACTTACCAAAATGCAAATATTGCTGCAAGTGAATTTGATGATGTATATGTTGTAGATACCAAAAACCTATCTACCGGCGGTGGACATTTAGTACTTAAAGCTGCAGAACTTCGAGATCAAGGTAAATCAGCTAAAGAAATTGCAAACACATGTAGTGAACTTACCGACTATGTTGATGCTTCATTTGTTATAGACAATTTAGAATATCTTCATAAAGGCGGCAGATGTTCTGCTGTTGCAGCCCTTGGTGCAAACCTATTAAAATTAAAGCCTCTCGTTCAAGTTAAAGATGCCAAAATGGGTGTTGCAAAAAAATACCGCGGCAACTACTCAGTAGTATTAAACGAGTATGTAAAAGATAAACTTGCCGATGGTGATGACATTGTTTTAGACCATGTTTTTGTTACACATGCTGGCTGCGACGAAGATATAGTTAATGGCGTTGTGGAAGCCGTTAAAAACACTTTACCGTTTAAAAATTTACACATTACACGCGCCAGTTGCACAATTTCTAGTCACTGCGGAAGAAACACTCTTGGTGTATTATTTGTTAGAAAAACAAAATTAGTTTAAAAACGCAAACACGCCCACGTATGTGGGCGTGTTGTTATATAATGGGGGTACTTATTCGGTACTCTGTGGACAGCCATGACTATCGCCGAAATTTTGCAGGTTTTTGCCCCCTGCTAACATATTATGCCTTTATTTTAAAAATGTTCATTAATTATTAAGCATCTTCAAAAATAGGTTCGTCATCTTCATCAGATAAAAAACCCATTGATTTACGTAGTTCTATGTCTTCATCGGGATGCTCATTGTAATATGGATCTATTACTATTTTTTTAATGCTGTCGAATACACAATATTGTATAAGCAGGGCTTTAAATGGCGGCCAAATAGTAAATGCCAACGCAACTACACAAGCAAGTCCAAGCGCACCACCATACCAGAACAATAAAAATCCTAGTGCATAAGCGATTATTGATAATATACCAACCAGCAAACTACGCGGGAAATTCAAAAACACAAATTTAAAACTGTTTTTGTAAATATTTTTTATAGTGTACTTAAAGGTTATCATAAGTACCCAAACATAATATTTCATCATAGCAAATGTTGCAAATATAAAAATACACATACCAAGAGCAACGCTAGAGAACGTATCTTTATTATCTTTTAAAATAGAACCAAAATAATATATATCAAATAACAACAAGGTCATAACTATTGTATTTATAATACCAACAACTATTGCTTGTTTCCAGTTTTTCTTTATGGTTTCTATGTAATCAGAAACGCCAAAAGAATGTCTGCCACAATATATGTTTCGGCAAATATTAGTAATACCTACGTTACCTAATCCTAAAGTAACAATTGGAAGTGTAAAAGCAGTTGTAAATAAACCCGAAATTATAAGTTTACCAAAATTAGCAAAAAACTGTTCAAAAAAAAGTATAAACTTCTTTTTTTGTGGGCCATTTTTAGAAACGCCAGGGCCTTCTTTGGTGTAATAACCTTTACCTTTTATAAACGACGGTATAAGTGCCATAATTAACCTTCCTTATAAACTATCTTGTTTTTTATAGAAATATCTTTGTAGCCAATTAAATAACTAAAATGACAAATTAACGGAATAATAAAGACCATTAATGCAAGTAATAATAACTTTAAAACCGACAACTCCTCTGCCAAAAACGACGAGCCAATAATCTTAGAAGTTAACGGAAAAACAAAGCCGTACACCGCGCGATAAAATATAATCACTTTACCTGGCAACATTCCAATTGCGCCCAAAACCAACATTAAGTATACAATGGCGAACGGTATAGTAGCAAGTAATCCTATTTTAAGTCCTTTAAGTTTATCAAATTTAATTCTATCAAATTTAACCAAATTTAAATCATTATTACCTATCTTCCATATGTAAACGTATATAAAAGAAATTATTATACCTAAGCAAAATATCTGTGAGATAATTGCCAGTATTCCCTTTTCAACTTTGTTAAGCTGACTGCGAATTTCTTGTTTTAAATATGGAATTTCATTAGCCTCTAGTTCTGCAATCTTTGTATCCTCTGCAGAATCTGCAAAATAATGTGTATAATATAATTCTTGCTTGTTGGTTTCTTCGTTTAAAACATAAACATCATAACCTTCAGCATTAGTAAGTAAAAAGTTTCCACAAAAAATAATCGATATATGAACAAGCAAAGCCATAATGCTAGCCAACACAGCTCTAGCCAATACTCCACCGGATTTTTTTAACATATTCCTTTCCATTTTAGTCCTTTAACCTTTCTCTGATAATGTATGCAGCTTTATAGATATCGCCGCCACCCATAGTGATTACTAAATCACCGTCAATAGCCGTTTTTACGATATAATCCGCCACATCGGTAAATGTCTGTAAACAAACAGCATTTTCAAGTTTTTCCGCAATCATTTCAGACGAAATGTTATACTCATTCTTTTCCCTAGAGCCCATAATAGGAGTTAAAACGACCCTGTCGGCTATAGACAATGCGTTCACAAAATCGTCAAACAATAGTGCTGTGCGTGAAAATGTAAATGGTTGAAAAACAACCGTAACACGCTTGTACGGCAAATCTTTTGCGGCGGTAAGAGTAGCATTAATCTCGGTTGGATGGTGCGCATAATCGTCTGCTAAAACCAATCCGTTAGAAAAATCGCCCAAAAATTCAAAACGTCTACCAGCACCGGTAAATTCTAATAATGCTTCCTTTATACCAATAGGTGCCACACCCATATTATGTGCAACCGCAAACGCAGCTAGAGCGTTGTAAACATTATGTTTTCCAGGTATTTTAAGATCAATAGTTATAATTTTTTCTCCACCAAAGCAAGCATCAAAACTATAACCAAACTTACCGGATTTTAAATTTTGTGCCGTATAATTACAGTTAGAATTTAATCCAAAAGTTATTTTCTCTGCTAATATTGCGTCACTTGCTTTTAATGCAAGAGCATCATCACCATTAACGAATACTTTTTTTGCCATCTTTAAGAACTTGTTAAACGATGCAACTAAATTGTCCATAGTTTTAAAATAGTCAAGATGATCGTTATCTATATTAAGCAAAACAGCCGTGTCTGGCGATAATTGTAAAAACGTATCAACAAACTCACAAGACTCACAAACCATATGCTCACTAGTACCGCAAATTCCGTTTGAATTTATAAGAGGAAGTCTACCGCCTATAACAGCAGTAGGATTTAGGTTGTTTAAAATTAAAATTTGTGTTATCATAGAAGAAACGGTAGTTTTTCCATGAGTTCCGCAAACACCAATTACGTTATCATACTTTCTGGTTAATGCGCCCAAAACATGTGAACGTTCCATAGTGGGTATGCACTGTTCCCTTGCGGCACACAGTTCTGGGTTATCAGCAGAAATTGCTGCAGAATAAATAATGAGTTCTGCACCCTCAATATTCTTAGCATCATGACCCATATAAACCTTTGCGCCCATATTTATCACGCGCTTTAAAGGATCACTTTCGTTGTTATCAGACCCGGAAATTATATATCCCTTAGAACTAAGTATTTCGGCAATTGGGCACATGCCTGAACCACCGATGCCTATCATATGAATACGCTTTACGCTATCTAAAATTTTATCTTCAACTTTGGGCTGTTTCATAAAACAAAACTTTCCTCTCGTTTGGTTATCTTTGATTCTATTATATTGCTAAATTATTAAAAAATAAACAACAAATTGTAATTTGGAGACAAAAAATGAAAATTTTTTTACCGAATCACGTAGAAAAGTGCTTAAAACAACTAAATTCTCATTCATTTTCTGCCTTTTGCGTAGGTGGTGCAGTTAGAGATGCACTTTTAGGACATAAACCCGAAGATTACGACATCGCAACATCGGCAACCCCGGAGCAGGTTATAAATCTTTTTAATAAGGTAATTCCAACCGGAATAAAACATGGAACGGTAACTGTTATAATAGATGATATTCCAATTGAAGTTACCACCTTTAGAAATGATGGCGAGTATTCCGATAGCAGACACCCTCAAAACGTTAGCTTTGTTGGCAACATCGACTCAGACTTATCTAGAAGAGATTTTACCGTAAATGCATTTGCCTATTCTAAAGAAGAAGGACTAATAGACAAATTTAACGGCATTAATGATTTAAAAAACAAAATAATACGTTGCGTTGGCCAACCAGATGTTAGGTTCAACGAAGACGCATTAAGAATTTTAAGAGCGTTTAGATTTTGTTCTGCCCTAGATTTTAGTATGCAGCAAGATACCTTGAACAGCGCAATAAAATTATCATACTTACTAAACAATATAAGCCGTGAGCGAATATATACAGAACTTACTAAAACTGTATGTGGCAAAAAACCGGAAATCATAATAGACCTTTTGTCGTCAGATGTTCCAACATATTTAAAGCCAAAATCAATTGATGAAAATATTTTTAAATTGTTAGGCAAAATAAACTCAAACAAAAACATTAGGTTTTGTTTTTTCTGCTTGGCAACCAAGCTTAACCCAAAAGATTTATTCGAAAACCTAAAGGCAGATAACAAAACAAAACAAACAGTTTGCGCTTACTTTAGTGTTATAAATTGTCTTCCATTCTCATCTAAATCAGATATTAAAAAAACACTTTCGAAAATATCTCCAAACGAGTTATGTGATTTATTGGAAAGTTATCAAATTATTTTTGACGTGGACACAACAGAATCCGTTGATAATATAAAACAAATTATTTCAAATAACGAACCATATTTAATTAAACAATTAAAAATTAGTGGTGAAGATATTATTAAATGTGGCGCCAAAAACTGCAATATTGGGCAAATACTTAATATTTTGTTAGACCTTGTAATTGAAGACCCAACACTAAATACACCAAAAAAACTTATGGCAATTGCAAAAAAACACATATAAATATAAACCAAATCAAAAACTTCGTCATAGAATGTATCAGATATATTCTTTGACGATTTTTTTGTGTGGTGATCTTTATTAAAATTTTAATACTTGGCGGTGACAAAAAGCAGCTATACGTAGCCGACTATTTAAAGACAACCGGTTATGATATTTACTTATGCGGTTTTGATACATATGGTGTTTTAAAACACAAATGTGTTAGCATAGATAAAATTTCAGATTTTGAAACAATAATTCTACCATTACCAGTTTCAAAAGACAAGTTAACTGTTTATATGCCATTTAGCAAACAGTCTTTAACCTTAGTAGCACTCGAAGAAAAATGTAAGAACTGCACCGTTTTAGGTGGAAATATTTCTTTAAATATAGCGAATTATATTGACTATTATAAATCTGAATCACTAAACATTCTAAATGCCATACCAACAGCAGAAGGCGCACTTTTGTGTGCATTAGAAAACAGTGAAATAACTATTTATGGTTCTAAGTGTCTTGTAATCGGTAATGGCCGTATAGGAAAAATTTTAAGTGACCGACTTAGCGCTCTTAAAGCAAAAGTTTATGTAAGCGCCAGAAAAGAAAGCGACTTAGCATATATTAAAGCAAGTGGCAATACTGCTATTCAAACAGAAGACATTTATGCACACATTCATAAATTCGATTTTATTTTCAACACTGTACCACATCTGGTTTTAAACGATAAAATTATATCTATGTGCAACAAGAATTCTTTAATTATAGACTTAGCATCTATTCCTGGAGGAACCGATTTTACAGCTGCACAAAAAAGAAATATTAAAACTATTCATGCATTAGCTCTGCCATCGAAAACATCACCGAAAACCGCTGCAGAGTTTATTGCGAACACTATTATACAATACTTAAACACAAGAATACAAGGTGAAAAACTATGAAAGGGCTAAAAATAGGCTATGCAATGTGCGGCTCATTTTGCACAATTGCCGATTCAATTTGTCAGTTAAAAATATTGAACGAACTTGGCGCAGATGTATTTCCAATAATGTCTGAAAATTTATATAAAACCGATACTAGATTTGGCAAAGCTAATGACATAAACAAAAAAATATCAGAAATTTGCGGTAAAGATATAATTCATACTATTGTAGATGCTGAGCCAATTGGGCCAAAAAACATGTTTGATGTATTAATTATAGCTCCATGCACGTCTAACACGGCTGCAAAGCTCGCTCTTGGCATAACAGACACAACAGTCACAATGGCCGCAAAAGCACATTTAAGAAATAAAAAACCGTTAATAATAGCTATAGCAACCAACGATGCATTAGGTGCATCATCAAAAAATATTGGTTATCTGCTAAATAATAAAAACATCTTCTTTGTTCCCTTTAGACAAGACGATAGTATTAAAAAGCCAAATTCTATGATAGCAGACTTCACAAAAATACCGAATACTTTAAAGCTAGCAATAGACGGTAAACAATTACAACCCATAATTACTGCACCAGTAATTTAATTAGGGCGGAAATTCCGCCCTAATTTTTTATATAATGATTTCTTTATTTAGGTTAAGCGAGTAAATAATTTTTTGTTTAATTGGTTTTTTAAAAATCTTTTGGCAAGCAAAAGAATAGTAGTTTAATTGTTGCGCATACAACTCTTTTAGTTTGTATTCATCGCTAATTCTATCGGTTTTAAAATCAACAACAACAATTTGACCATCTTCTTCAAACACCAAATCAACTGCACCCTGAATAATTATTTTTTCATCTTGTAAATTCTCAGAGATATCGCTTATGATGTCTTTTACTGAAACCTCGGTTAAAAATTGCATTTCGTGCTTTACGTGACTTGCATTTGCTATTCGTTGATACAACTTAGAATTAAAAAATGCTTTAATTCTTTCTCTGTCAAGCGCATCTGCCTGACTTTGAGTAAAGAACTTATAATCAACTAATCGGTATATTTCCGACTCTAAGTCTACAGCAGCAACGGAAAAATTTGCCAGCTCCATAAATTTGTGTAAAATTGTTCCTTTATCAGTTGCAGATAAACCATCATCCGATAAAAATCCGGGTTTATCGTTAAAACTAAAATCAGATAATGTATTAGCGTTATGCACTAAATTTGATACCGAAGTTTTGGCTTGAATATACCTTAATTGCTCAAAAGGATACTTATATGAAAAGATTTCATTAAGATCTATTTTGTTGTCAATTTGATTAACAACTACTTGCTCTACAACGTTTTCTTCAACCAAATCGTCTTCTACTAAATAATTTTGAATTTCAATTTTTTCGTCTTCTTTTATAGGCAACACGCTAATTCCTAGCGCTCTGCTTCTTAAATCAGTAGCGCTAGGGTGTAATATTAAGGTATTAATAAGCCAATCATTGTACGAAGTGGCCGTTTTCACCGACAAGTTTAAATCTTTTTGTTTGGAGTTTTGCTGAATGTATTGCATTGCAGCTGCTTCAACTATTTTTTTATCTGGCTTATTTGATGCACTTAGCAAAACAAGTCTTTCTTCTGCACGAGTCATAGCAACATATAACAATCTTAATTCTTCAGCGATTTGTGATGATTTTATCTCTTCGCCAATTATTATATGCGAAAGCGGTGCAACTTTTATATTTTTAGCATAATCTATAAATTTGACAGCAATACCTAAATTCTCACTCTTGCAAAATAACGATGTAGTATCAGAAATATTAAAGGTCTTTTCCATATCGGCAATTATGCATATTGGAAATTGTAAACCTTTTGAGCCATGTATGCTCATAATTTTTACGCCAGAGCCAGAAATTTTTGCATCTTGTGATGGTTTATCGTCGGCTGCTATGCGATCGAACATATTTATAAAGCCAGTCAACCCGGTTTTAGCAAAACTATCATACTCTTTAGCGAGTTTTAATATTTTTAAACAATTTTTTCTTCTCATTTGCGGGTCTGACATAGAGTAAATATAATTCATATATCCCGTTACATCTAAAAGATAAGAAATGAATTGTTCGGTTGTCATGGTTGCGCTAAGACGACGAAACTCGGAAATCTGCTCAATAAAGTTTTGGCAAATTTCATCATTATTCTTTGCGGCAGCGCATACCGAACCGTATATAGTTTTATTTTTAAACTCAATACGTATTTTTGCAATTTTTTCTGCAGTAAACCTAAATATTGGCGACAACATAGCAGATAACAGCGGTACGTCTCTTGTGGGGTTATCTATAACCCTTAATAACGACATAAATGTTATAACTTCAGATGATTCAGTAAAGTTGCCGACACTTACACTTACTGGTATTGATCGCCTTTTTAGTGCATTAGCAAATATTTCTTGGCGTTCTTTGGTTGCTCTTAACAAAATACAAAAATCGGAATATTCCGCTTTTCTAAGGCCAGCTTTTCCTCTTAAAAACGGATCGCAATTTACAGTTTTTTTTATGTATTCTGCAATATGCTCGGCTTGAGCAGTTATAGATGAAAACTCATCATTATTAAACTGTAGCATATGCACACTTACATCGTTTAAACCATTCTCGTCAAACTGTGCTAAAGGGTACAATTTTTCTTCATCTGAATAATCAATTTCTGTTTCTTCTTTTTTCATAAGTTGAGTGAAGAAAAAATTAATATAACTACAAACTCCTTTACGGCTTCTAAAGTTATTAGACAATATTATTTTCTTATAGTCGTTTTCCGTAGCATTTATATAATCTGTATATTTGCTCTTCTTTTCTAAGAAATTATTTGGATTAGCACCTCTGAATCTATAAATGCTCTGTTTAATATCACCAACAACAAACAATTTTTTACCCTTGTTAGATAATACATAAAACAGCATATCTTGTAGGTTGTTAACGTCTTGATATTCATCTACCAAAACCTCATAAAAACGTTTATTGAGTTCATTAGCATGCTCGGTTAATATAATATTTTCACTTTGTTTTACACAAAGCAGACTAAGTGCCATAGATTCAATATTACTAAATGTATAGGCATTTTCCTCACGCATAAGAGTATCAACATTTATAGCATACTCTTTTGTAAGCTCAACCAATTTTTTAGCATATTCACCACTTGTTTTTAAGTGAGATAAAACCGTTTGCTTTTTGTCGTAAAACATCTTGCCAACCTTGTTTATAGCAGTTTGAGCAGATGCAGTAGCAAAATTTATGCACTGAGCAACACAGTTGGTTTGGGAGTTTTTAAGAGATTTTTTATTTACTGGCTTAAATTCTAAAACTATATTATAGATTTTATTCCATTCTTTTTTATCAATTAATTTTTTTAGATTTAAAATAGTTGTTTTATAACTTAGAAAATTATCGGTATATGCTTTTACAACATCTTCATCTTGACTCAAAATATCTTCTGCAGACAAAAGAATATTTAGCGCATCGCTAATAATGCTTTGAGCAATACTATATGCCTGTTGGCCCCAAAAAGAATCATTAAGATCTTGTGTTGAAAAATCATAATTGTCGGTACAGTGGTCAAGCCAATCGTCTTGAAATGGCATAATTGACGAATAAGAATAAAGACTATGTATGGTATTTATAAGATTATCATCACCATAATCTGCGCCAAGCGCATTAAGCAACGATAAAAAATCTTTATCACCAAGTTCGTAATATTTTTTTGTAAGTTTGTCTGCGGCCGTAGCGTATATAGCCGAGAGGGATGAATTGTCTAAAATTTTAAAGTCCGGAGAAATTTCAAGTGCTTCAAAATTTTCGCGAACAAGATCTATACAAAAAGAATCAATAGTACCAATTTTAGCACTTGGCAACATCAAAATCTGACGTTTTATCCAACGGTTTTGGGGTTGCTTGTCAGACTCTTCACTTAGTCTTTTTTGAATTCTGAGTTTCAATTCTTCTGCTGCAGCATTAGTAAATGTAACAACCAGCAGTTTATCAATACTTATAGGGTCTTTTTCTTGGCAAACAAGTTTAACTATACGTTCAACCAACACAGCAGTTTTACCCGAACCCGCCGCAGCCGAAACCAAAATAGAACCCTTTTGATTAATTGCAGCACTTTGTTGTTCAGTAAAATTATGCTTCACTCTTCTCACCCCTTATTCGTTCCAGCAACTCTTCATTACTCATTTTGTCAACTAAAGTATGCTCTATATTTTCACTTCTGCAGACACTAGCAAATTCGCAGTATTTACAAGCATTAACATCGTCGGTATCTACAGGAGACACATTAATCTCACCATTATGCAGTGATTCACCCATATCTTTTATGAGCTTAGTGATATGATCAAAAATCAAACTAAAATTCTCTTCATCTGTAAAAGAAGTGCAAGTTTTATAAAGGCTACCGTTTTGTGTAACCTTTAATTTAGGTATAAATTCACCGTTATTATTTTTCTCCATAGCACGAACTACATCATCATTAAATGCTATAAGTCCGTTCATAGCCATAGAATTATCTACACCGATCTCTCTGTAAGACGGCATATATAATATACCAGCAGGTTTAAGCGAGGCGTAATCATTATTTTGACTGTTAATTATTGCATAAAGGTATATAAGCATTTGTAAATTAAGTCCGAAGTATATGTCTGGAAGTTTAAATTTACGTCTGCCTGTTTTATAATCGATTATACGAATATATCCATTATATACATCTACTCTATCAATAGAGCCATTAATACTTACGCTGCCATTTTCTAACGGAATAATATTAGAATCAATGTCTTCATCTTTGCCAATTTTTAACTCAAATTCAGCCGGTTTAAAATCGCTCTGCTTTAATTCTTCAACAATATGGTATGCTACTTCTTTGGTTACTTCGGTAATTTTTTTAAGCATAAACTTAAACTTGGCATCTTTTATTGTGTTAGCGCCAACAATAGAATTAATATATTGGTTTATATATGAATTAATTTTACTATAAACAATTTTTTTGTTTATGCCGCCAATATTATCTTTAAATTCTTTAAACAAGCATTCGAAAACATAATGTACTATAGTTCCCTTTTTTAAAACATCTAGTTCTGCCGGTTTTAAGGTTTTGGCCCTTAATCCATATTTAATAAAATGAGAAAATTTGCACTTATGGTATGTATCGAAACGACTTGCAGATAAATAAATATTTTCGCCAAAAAGTTCTTTGGCAGTTTTCGGAGAAAGAGAATAATCGGTTATCTTTTCGATTTCATTTATATTAGCAAGCTTTTGAGCATAATCAGCATCGTTAGAATAATATTCATTTAACGATAAATAAAGGTTGCTGTTTTTATTAGATATGGCAAGCATTTTATTAAAGCCCGACGATTTTGTTTCGGGTATAGATTCATCGTTGAATTTACGTGATAACGTTATACATTTTTCAAAGGATTTTTGTATGCTCTCGAACATAGGTGACGGCAAAAGCTGTACAGAGTTTTCATCACTACTGCTGCATGATATAAATACCATGTCGCTGGCACAACAAACAGATGTATAGAACAAATAATTTTCTTCTAGTGCAAAATCTATAGATAAATCGTTTATTTGAAGTCCACTTTCTGACAAACGATTTCTTTCATGCATAGCAAATAAACCCGACGCACTTGGACGCGCAGGAAAAACATCATTATTTACACCAATAACAAATGCAACCTTTGGACGTGATGGACGTATTCTATCGGCCGAACCAAAGGTTATTTCATCTAACATTTGAGGTATATTACCTATAGTTGCTGCCGATAATGCTAATCGCCACAATTTTAAGAAATCTTGTAAAGTAATTTCTTCTGTTCCGGCACAGTTAACAATTGAATCTAGAACATTTAAAACAGCTGTATAACTCTTTTTTTGTATATCAGCTTCATTTGCCTTATGGTTTGCAAACAATTTATTAGTATATTTATTTAAATTATTTATAACTTCAAAATCTTTTAAACACTTATAAATACATTTAGAAATATCCTTTGCCGTTTTGCCGCTATTGTTTTTTAACTGTAAAATTGGTTTAAGAGCTATATTTTTTAGCGAATTCATTTTTTCTAATTCTTGTTTTATTGACTCACTTTTTTTCTCATCATAAACTTCAAATCCGTTTGGATCCATATCCCACTTGTCAAACCAACGATTATGATCAATTTTCCATACATACGTATAGTTTTCAAGCATAAATATATCATCATCTTTTATAGTTGTTAGCCCTGTTTTTAACATTGAAAAAACATATTCCGAACTAATTTCACAGCTAGCTTTTATCAAATTATCAATAAAAACAGCTATTGGCATAGAATTAAGCGGTACACGCATGTCCATAAAATACGGAATATTGTTTCTGTCAAACTCAATTTGTGCCATATTTTGATACAATGAAGCGTCTCTTGCAATAACAACAAAATCCTTGTACCTATACCCTTTTGTGCGCACCAAATTGTGAATTTTCTCTGCAACAAAAGCAACCTCATCATAATGCGTGTCTGCAATACAAAGGGTTAAGTTGTCGACGTCTTTATTATATTTAAAGTCGTTGTGTATACTAAGTTTTTTCTCTAAAGCAGACAATTCTTCACAATTGTAGTATGACGATTTGAGTATTTTTTCATTAGCGCATTTAACACCAAGCTCTCTAGCTATAGATGATAATTTATGATACATTTTATTTACAGTAGCAAATGTACCGACATCATTGTCAAACTCACCATCGGAATTCAGTGTAACTACTACATTTTCTGCTTTTTGCAATATTCTTTTAATTACAGAATATTGTTGACCCGTAAAGCCTTTAAAATTATCAAAATAAACGTTTTTTCCAACAAAAAAATCATCATATTCAAGCTGACGAGACAAACGAGTCAAATTATCAAGTGGGTCTATAAATCTGTTTTCAAGCAAAGCATCGTATCCACTTAAAATAATGGATAAATCGTGAAGCTTGTTTTTTAATAATCCGTCTTCAACAAGTTCAAGGCACTCATTTAGATTGTTAGGAGTAATATTAGACATTTTGAATTCACAAATAGTAGATGCAATTGATTTAATAAAATCAAACGAAGATGCATATTTACCCCAAAGAAAAAGTTCGTCCTTTAATTGTAGCATAACAGAGCCTATTAAAACAATACGATCAAAATCTGTAACAACAGTTCCGCCAATATCTCCGCAACTTTTTGCAATATTCTCTGCTAAACGCGTAAAGCTTAGTACCGAAACTTTTGATGTATCAGAATCCTTTAATACTTCAAGTAGTTTTCTTTCGCTCTCAAACGAAAACTGTTCAGGTACTATTAACACAGCCCGACCACCGCTATTAACGGTAGCAGAAATCTCATTAAATATTTCAGTTGTTTTTCCGCTTGCGGCACGACCAACAACAAATTTAAGCATAATTAACTTCCTTTATTTTTACTTACAATAATATTTTATCATAATTTAATACCGAAATAAAGCATTAAATAACAAAAACAAGATTTAAAATCAAAAAGGTTATTATGCCTGGCAAAGATGTAGCGCAACTGCCTATTAAAGTGTATTTATTAATATTTATACATACACCTGTAAACGATGAAGTTAGATTAATTATAAACAGAGTTATAACACCAACAAATGCATAAAACAATATTGTTTTAATGGGCTTTTGTATTTTAAAAGCTGTATATAAATAAAACAACGAATACAACACACATAAAACAATAAAAACAATTTTTAATATTTGCATTATTTTCTCCTTTATTAAGCATTTAATAAAGTATATGAAAACAAGGCATAAAAAAAGCACAGGCTTTAAGCCTGTGCTTTAATTTTTTTACTTTAATGCAATATAATTAGCAACCAATGCTAATATAGCAAATAAAATTGCAAGATATTTAGTTACGCGTGCTATTTTTGCATCGACTGTCTTTGCTTGATTTTTAGAAAAGAATGTATCAGCCGCACCAGAAATGGCACCGGAAATACCAGAACGGCGACCTTGTTGCAACAAAACAGCTAAAATAATTACAATGGACAGCAAAGCAATAACTATACCGATAATAACTTCTATAACGCTCATTAGACAACCTCCATAATTTTTTAAACCAATAAGAATATATCACATAAAGCTAAAATATGCAAGGATTTTTTGTTAAATAGGATGAATAGCATTTTTTGCATCGCTATGCTCAGAATCAACCTTGTAAATATTATTGTTTCTCTTTTCGAAGAACTTAACAGCTACTTGGTCAAACTGTGCAAGAGATAATACATCCTCTTCCTGTTGTGCATATTGCTTAACCTTTTCTTTAAAAGCATCTAACTCTGGAGCTATAAGATCTGCAGGTCTACAGTCAATAGGCTCATCATCACCAATAATTTTCTTTCTAAAGTCAGGATCAATGGCAACAGGAGTTTTACCGTATTCACCCTTTACAATGCCTTTAAACTCTTTAGTAACCATTTTATAGCGTTCGCCGCTTATAACATTAAGTACAGCCTGTGTACCAACAATTTGTGATGATGGAGTAACTAGTGGAGGATATCCACAATCTGCTCTAACCTTTGGAACCTCACTTAAAACTTCGGTCAACTTATCTTCCTTACCCTGCTGCTTTAACTGAGAAAGCAAATTAGAAAGCATTCCACCCGGAACCTGATAAATTAATGCTTTTGCATCAACACCAAGCATTTTGGGACTTAAAAGACCATCTGCAATATATTTTTCTCTTAAAGTAGAAACATACTTTGCTATATCATCAAGTGCTTCCAAATCAAGACCTGTGTCAAACTCAGTAGACTGTAATGCCGCTACAATTGATTCCGTAGCCGGATGAGATGTGCCAAGCGCTAAGGGCGACATTGCAGTATCAACAACGTCTGCGCCTGCTTCAATTGCTTTTAAAAGCACCATACTTCCAAGTCCTGAAGTGTAGTGTGAATGAACTTGAACCGGAACCTTAATTGTTTCTTTAATGGCCTTAACAAGATCATATACACCATAAGGAGTAAGCAAACCTGCCATATCTTTAATACAAATAGAATCTGCACCAGCATTTTCTAACTGCTTAGCATAGTCTGTGTAATACTTAATATCAAACACAGGACCTGTTGTATAAGAAATTGCTGCTTGCATATGTGCGCCTTCTTTTTTAGCGGCATTAATTGCGGTCTGTAAATTTCTAATGTCGTTAAGCGCATCAAAAATTCTTAAAATATCGATACCATTCGCAACAGACTTTTGAACAAAATATTCAACGACATCGTCTGAATAATGACGATAACCAAGCATATTTTGTCCTCTAAAAAGCATCTGAAGCTTTGTATTTGGACACATTTTTCTAATGGTTCTTAGTCTATCCCACGGATCTTCATCTAAAAATCTTAAACATGAGTCAAATGTAGCGCCGCCCCAACACTCTAATGAATGAAAACCAACCTTGTCAAGTTTTTCAAGCATTGGAAGCATATCGTCTAATGTCATTCTGGTTGCGATTAACGACTGATGAGCGTCACGCAATACAGTTTCAGTTATACCTATACGTGCCAATTAAAGCACACCTCGTTTCTAGTTAAAATTATTTAAGAGTGCAAAGTGCTTTGCCGGAATCAACATTTTCGCCAACCGATACCATTACAGCAGTAACAACGCCATCGTTAGGAGCAAAAATTTCGTTTTCCATCTTCATAGCCTCAAGTATGAAAAGTGCATCACCTTTTTTAACGCTCTGACCTGCAGAAACTAAAACCTTAACAACCGAACCAGGAACCGGAGCAGTAATTTCTGCGCCCTCGCCTGCCGCAACTGGAGCTGCTGGTGCCGCGGGAGTTTCTGCTACTGGTGCAGCGGGTGCTGCTGTAGGTGCAGGTGTTGCCGGTGCAGCCGAAGCCAATGCGGGAGCAGCTACTGTAGTTTGAGTTGCGCCAACACTTGTTTCTTCAACTTGTACATCATAAACTTTTCCGTTAACGGTAATTTTTAATTGTTTCATTATTATCTATCCTTTCTGAAGATCAAACTATTAAAGTTGAATATTAGAATGCTTTTTATTAAGAGTAGATACTCGCTTAGAATCCAGAACAGATGTTGCTGACATAAGACGTGCGGCAGTATCAACAGGAGCAATTACATCATCAATAAATCCGCACTCGGCAGCATTAATTGCTGATTCTTTTTGTGCGTATTCTTTCTCTAAATCTTCTCTGCTTTCACCACCAGCCAAACGGTCTTTATATAAAAGCTGAACAGCGGTCATGGGAGCAAGAGCGCTAATGGTAGCAGTATCCCATGCAAAAACAAAATCATTACCCGCAGCTTTTGAAGCAAAAGCAATATAAGCAGACGAAATTGCATTACCGGTAATAACAGCAATTTTTGCAGTAGTAGCTTCGCTAAAGGCATGTGTTAACATTGATACCGTTTTTACCGAACCGTCAATTTCACTTTCTTTATCTGCCAAGAAACCAATTGAGTCAACAATAGAAATAATCGGAATAGAATATGCATCACACAAACGTACAAATCTTGCAATCTTATTTGCACCATCTTTTTTAACGTAACCATCGCTATCGGCAGTATTTGTAGCTACAACACCAACCGAAGCACCACCAAGACGCGCAAAACCAACTATTGAAGTATTGCCAAACTCTGACAAAATTTGAGTGAAGCTATTTGCATCAAAAACAGAATTTATAACACCCAAAACATCTAAAGCATCAAACTTATTAATAGTAGGTGTTGCATATTCTGTAAATAACGGAGTAGATAAATTATTTGAAGGAAGATATGAAATAATATCTCGTGCTTTATTTAAGGCATCAGCATCGTCATCACAAACGATAGATGCAGTTCCGTTTTGTGCTGCCAAAAAGCTTGTACCTATTATGTTTTCTTTATCACCAAGTATGCTACCAGATGTTACATATAGCTCAGCTTCTTTGCTCATTATAACTATATCAGACTGAGATGCAAGTACTGCGGAAGAACCTATGCAGCTACCGAGCACAAGTGCTACTTGGGGAACAACGCCCGAAATATTTGCAGCAGCCCCAATTAGCTCGCCGTAAGCCTCCATTGCAGCAATTCCTTCGTCAATGTGTGCACCAAAAGAATCAAAAATTGCAACAATAGGTGCACCGTTTTGAACAGCCAAATCGTAAATACGCTTAATTTTTGCAGCTTGTACTGCACCCATTGCACCGTTTTGTGCATTGCGATTCTGCGAATAAGCATAAACTACAGAACCGTTAATTGTACCGTAACCGGCAACAACCTCGCAATCGGTTTGATTGCTTTTAAGTAAACGTTCTATTTGAGTAAAACTTCCGTCGTCAAATAAGTTTAAAAGACGAGTTAAAGCTTTACTTTCCTCTTGCAAATTCATTGCATCAAGATTACTCATTTTATATCCTCCAAAATACAAAAATGGTCAGCGAATATAAAAACTCGCTAATTTAACACCATTTTACATTATATCATTTCATAAATCAAATTACAAGTATATTTTTACTAATTTTGGCAAGAACATCCGCTTTCAAAAAGCTTATTTATATTAAGTGTTTTTTCTTTTTCGTTTAAAACAAATTTAAGCTTTTTAAACAGATCTTCTGGTGCAGTGCTTTCATAATAGGCATTATTAACATTATGAAAAACCGCAACATGCAAAGCGCTTCTTAAAACGCCGTCAGCAAGTGATAAATCTTCTTTGGGATCAATATCTTTTATATAAATTCCTTTGGGAGTAAGCGAAAATAAACAAACACCTACCTCATCATTGCCATTCATTGCCCTAACAGCCATACAAAAATCAGAGAAATCAATATTTCTATTTTTATATAATTCTTTTAATTCATCAAAAGACTGTACAGTTTTTATTTCAATCATACACTTGCGCCCTCTTTATTGCTACTTATGTTGGTAAGATATTTCATCTCACGTTCGTTTAAATCGCGCCATTTACCTTGCGGTAACATACCGAGTTTAACACCTGCAATTTCGGTGCGCTTTAAGCGAATAACCTGCAAATTAACTGCATCACACATGCGGCGAATTTGGCGATTTAGACCTTGTTGAATTACGAACTGTAAAATAGTTCTATCTTCTTTACGTTCTATTACATGCACACTGCAAGGTAAAGTTTTTTTGCCATAGTCTAAAGTGATTCCAGACGATAATTTAAACAAAATCTCATCATCAACTAGACCTTTAACAGTTACACGATATGTCTTATTAACGTGCTTTGACGGATGTGTTAAATTATTGGCGAATTCGCCATCATTTGTCATTATAAGCAAACCTTCAGAATCTTTGTCTAATCTGCCAACCGCAAAAACACGTTGCGGTACATCTTTTACAAGCATAGCAACACACTTGCGATCAAGTTCATCGTTCATGGTTGTAATAAAGCCTCTTGGTTTGTGAAGCATTATATATACTTTTTGTTTAACGGCGATAACGGTTTTGCCGCTTACTTGAACTTTATCTCTTATAGGATCAACCTTATCGCCAATCGAAGCAATTCTACCGTTAACCTTAACCTTTTTTTGTTCAATAAGTTCTTCCGCCTTACGACGAGAGGCAACTCCTGCCTCTGACAAAAACTTTTGAAGACGAATTTTATTATCTTTCATGTTCATAAATCCTTTAATAACGTTATAAGATTAGCTAAAAACTTTTCTAAAAACGAAGCTTCATTTATTTCACATTCTGGTGCATCTTGTTTAATTGAAAGTGGTGCAGTGCCTACTAGTTTATCATTTAAATAATAGTTGATTGTACCAACCTCTTCTCCAGCTTTAACGGGAGCATAAACAAAACGAGGAATATCTAACGTATATGTAATATTATTCATTTCGGCTTTTGTTAGGCCAACAAAACAGTCTCCAGCGCTTAAATCAACGTGAGCTTTATCTGACCCCACAACGTTAATGCTAGCACTAGTAAAGCAATCGGTTAAATTTGTGTTTTTTGTACATAAAAATCCATAATCTAACAGCCTTTTATGATCAGACCAATCGTCAGGTGCATTAAGAGTAACTGCTACAACAGTTGTACCATCGCGCTCGGCCGCAGAAACCAAACATCTGCCAGACTTTTTGGTATACCCAGTTTTTACACCTATTGCACCCTCATACATATTAAGAAGTTTGTTATGATTAGACAATTTTCTTTTATATGGTGGATTTCCGTAATATAATGTTGCAGTTTTACTTGATGCAGCAGATTTAAATTTTCCGTTTTTTAAAGCATATGCCGCTAGTTGAGCCATATCATACGCTGTAGAATAATGACCTTCTGCGTCTAAACCTGATGGAGTAACAAAATGTGTGTTATTAAGACCCAACTGCTGAGCCTTGCGATTCATTAAATCGGCAAAATCTTGGGTACTGCCCGATAAAGCAATTGCAGTTGTATTTGCGGCATCATTACCCGATGCCAACAGCATACCGTACAATAAATCTTTATAACTCACAGTATCGCCCGCAAGCAACCCCATAGAAGAGCCCTCAACAGTAACCATTTGTTTTGTTGTAACAACTAAGGTATCTAGATTTTCTTGCTCAGCAAGTAGCAGTGCTGTCATTATTTTTGTAGTGCTTGCCATAGGTAGTTGTTCGTAAGCATTCTTCTCGAACAAAACAGTGCCGGTAGATGCATTTATAACTACTGCCGACCTTGCGCTGAGGTTAATTTCTGCAGCATTAACAAACACAACATTTACCGACACAATAAATACGGATACAATTATAATTATCGGAATTAATATTTTTTTAAGCATACAACACACCCGTTACTAAACAATTTTTATATATTAAATAATACTAGGTGTATGTGTATAAAAATGCTCTTATTTTTTAAACAAATCTCTAACCTTATCAAAAAGTTCAGGAGCCATACTAATTGCTTTATCAACAGTAGTGGCATCGTTATAGATTTGCATCATCTTAACTTCGCCCTTGTTAACAACAATAAATGCGATAGGATTAATTGAAACGCCGGCACCGCCGCCGCCACCAAAAATTTCGCGTTGGGTTTTAGATGGAAAATCAGATCCGCCGGTAGCAACTCCAAAAGAAACTTTAGAAACGGGTATAATAGTCATATCGCCTACTGTTATGGGGCTACCAATTATAGTATCAGCATCAACCATAGCGCGAAGCTTGTCCATTGTGGTATCCATAACTTCTTTTATATTGTGTGCACTCATTTTTAATAGTCCTTTCAAATTTAAATTTTCTTGCCTTATATTTTCCTTAAATTAAAAAATTATTCTTCAGAAATTGCCAGTTGTTCACCAAGTTCCGGCAACGGTGTACCTTCTTGGCGAGGAAGCTTTGGTAAATCGGCCAAAGAAGAAATAGAAAAACTTCTTAAAAATACCTTTGTTGTTCTATACAATAAAGGTCTGCCAGGTAGTTCTAATCGCCCACATTCTTCAATAAGTTCTTTTTCTACCAGTGTAGTAACTACACCTGAACAGTCAACTCCCCTTACCTGCTCTATGAAAGATTTTGTTACAGGCTCATTGTATGCTATTACAGCCAAAACCTCTAACGCAGCTTGTGACAACGGAGTACGCTTTCGCATATCAAAAGCCGCCTTAATATACTGTGCATACTCTTTTTTGGTTGCAAGTTGATAGCAATTATCAAGTTTTAAAACGGAAATTCCACTATCTGCACTATTTAATTTTTCGGTTAAAATTTCTAAACATTCTTCAACCTGTTCGGGCGTTATAGAGAAAACTTGTGATAAACGCTCAATGCTAACAGGTTCACCACCCGAAAACAAAACCGCCTCAATAGCAGGCACTATATTTTTTGTATCCATTATTGTTCCTTTCTGTCATTAACAAGACAAATATCGGCATTAGACCCGTCACCGTTTATAACAACTCTGTTTGATTTGCAAAGTTCCAATACTGCAAGAAAAGTAGCAACTAATTCAGAACGACTTTTTGAATCTTCAAACAGGCTCTTTAATTTTTGAGGTTTTTTTGTTAATCGGCGTATAACATTAACGATTTTTGACGATACCGAGAAAATCTTTTTGGCAACAATTTTAGTAAAAGCACTAACCGGTGGTGGTAGCTTGCGCATTCCCCTACCAACCGCAGAATTATATGCATCAAAAATAACAATAGGATCATGCTTTAGCTCGTAAGTTTTATCGAACTCAACTTCATCAGGCTTTTTAATAAAGCAGTCAAAGCCGTCGGTCATAAGTGCAAGTTTTGCCGCCATATCACGACAAATCTGATATTCAAGCAGTTCACCTTGAAGTTGTTCCTTTAACTCCTCAATTTCTTCGTGCTTTGGCAAAAGGCTAACGGTTTTAATATAAATAAGACGCGCCGCCATTTCTAAAAATTCACTGGCAATATCCATATTCTGTTGTTTCATAATATCGATTTGGTCCAAATACTGCTCAATAATACTACAAAGCGGGATATCGTAAATATCAACCTTATTTTTAGATATTAACGACAGCAATAAATCAAGCGGACCTTCAAAATCGCAATTTTCAAATTTATAAAGTAAAGAATCCATAATTACTCCATTATTTCATTAAAACCAAAAGAATGGCAACCAAGCTACGTAACTAAGCAGTCTATAAATATAATTGCTAACAAGTAAAATAGGTGCATCAAGAGCATCTGTAGCAACTAGCAATATAAGAATTAATGAAAAATAACGTTCAAAACTTAAATATTTATAATAGTATTTGTCTGGTAAAACAGACGCTAAAATTTTTGCTCCATCAAGAGGTGGTATGGGCAAAAGATAAAAAACAGTTAACGAGACCGCAACCTGAGCTGCCATATAAAAAATACTGAGCAAAACGTTAATAAAAGCAACACGGCCGAATATTAAATAAATGACAACACTAAGCAAGTTGCCAACTAGCAAAAACACTAATGCATAAACAAGATTTGCAAGCACGCCTGCTGCTGCAACAATTGCAATGCCTCTTTTAGGTTTTTTAAAATTACGAGCGTTAATGTAAGAATGTCTACCCCAGCCTATGCCAAAAATGATCATAGTAAGAGCGCCGGCATAGTCTATATGTGCAAAAGGATTAAGGGTTTGCATGCCCTGATGTTTAGAGGTTCTATCACCCAATTTTTCGGCAACTTTGCTTTGTACAAAGTTATGAAACGGAAAAATTGAAAAGATTAATATAACAAGCGATATTGCTTGTACAATAACGTCTAACAGACCAGCTTCACCGTTAATTAAATCAATTAAAACCTTTAACAAGGCATACCAACTCCAATCATAATTTATTATACAATAAATGGTTATGATTTACAAGAAAAAAATACTGCAAAACTGCAGTATTTTCTAAACAACATATCTACTGGCAACGTAACCGGTAATGTCATTATATTCTATTAAATACCAATCAAGCAAATTAGCCAGAACCTTAATCTGCTGACCGTTTGGTACCCGACCTTTAATAAACGTTTCTGTAGAGGGTCCGCTTCTTATGTTTAACGGTGCACCACTATTAGTTGAAACGGTAGCAAAAAATATAGGTTGCGGCATTACAAACGGTATTCCAAAATAATCGGTTAATGAGAGAACGACATTTTCAGCAATTTGATTAATATTGTTTCTTATCCAATCGGCATCTTGTGCATTATCGTGATATGCAAACTCAATAAGCACAGCAGGCGCGCGTGTTCTGGCAACCTCACCCAAAGTAGTTGTAGGCACAGTAATTACTCTGTTTGGCAGTGGATAGATAAGTTTTAAATTGTTTGCTATGATTTCTGCCGCACGCTGACTGTTTTGACTATTAGGGTAATAATAAACCTCACTACCCCTAACATTACCCGAATTACCACCACCCGCTGCATTCGAGTGAAGCGCTAAATGTAAATCGTAATTGCCACTATTAGAAGCAACTATTGAGCTTGCCGCAGTCATATCTGGAGTGTTTCTGACATATTCAATTCCGCTTGATGTAAGGTATGGCACCATTGCATCGGCAATTAAATTCATATAATATTCTTCGTTACCGCCATTAACATACGGATTAAATTCTTGTGTTGACGGACTTAAATAAATAATCGGCATACATTCACCTTCTTATAGGTAATATATGCCGAAAACTTAATATATGTTCTATTTTAAAAAGCCATAATCATCGATTGTTGCCCTGACAGCAGAAGCAAACCAACAATAAAGCGCCTCACCAAGCTCTTGGTAAATAGGGTCACCATCGTGCGAACAAAGCATTGCAAAGGTTTGTCCTATTCTGCGTTCTATATCATTACCGCGACGAAAAGCTAAGTAATAGAAGGAAAAAGCGCCGGTATCGGAAGAATTGTTATAAAGTGTCGACGATTTTTGTTTTAAGTAGTCTAAAAAACTTTTTTGAGCAACACCAGATATTATATCATCACAACAATATTCTTCTAAAGTAACTGTAACCGTGAACGATAACAATAATTGACGTTGTAATAACATTGCGGTATCTACACCCTCAATGTCGTCAGAAAAAGATTCAACCGCATCGGTAAATTTATGCGCAATTTCCACGCCAAGACGTCTACCCTTATTAACATCAGCAGAGCTAATATTAGAATTACCAATATTAGTATTATCTGACTTGTCTGACAAAGAATTAGAAACAAAAATTTTCATATCATTATCATCGTACACTTATGTTCACCCTTCCTTAACGATATACATTTATATTATTATTTATTAGATAAGTACTCTTGCAATGCACACGATAATTGATCGGGACAAGATGTATCTTTAAAGCCGCATTTAATGCCCTTTAATTTATTACAAACATCAATAACATTCATTCCAACACAAAGTTGTGCTATGCCTTTGGTGTTTCCATTGCAACCGCCTAAAAATTCTATGTTTTTGATAATATCATTTGCATCGTCAATTTCAATAGATATACTTCTGGAGCAAACTCCCTTAGTTTTATATGTTAACAACATATCATTTATTCCTTATCTGTCTTTAAATTTATTGCTTCTAACAGGATGTCTTAACTTTCTTAAAGCTTTTGCTTCTATTTGGCGGATTCTTTCACGGGTAACATTAAACTCGCTACCAACCTCTTCAAGTGTGTGACATCTACCGTCATGTAAACCAAAACGAAGTCTAATAACCGCTTCCTCACGAGCAGTTAAAGTCTTTAAAACACTATCAATATCTTCATTGGTTATAGATTTAAGCGCAGCTTCGTCTGGAGCCAAAGCATCTTCATCACGAATAAAGTCCATTAAACGGCTATCTTCCTCTGGGCCAATAGGAGTTTCCATTGAAACAGGTTCTTGTGCTACACGCATAATTTCTCTGACTCTTTCAACAGGAAGTGCCATTTTTTCAGCAATAAGCTCTTCACTCGGCTCGTAGCCGTTTTCATGCAAAAGCTGACTCTGAATTTTCTTTAAACGGTTAATGGTTTCTACCATATGAACAGGAATACGAATGGTTCTTGCTTGGTCGGCAATAGCTCTGGTTATTGCCTGGCGTATCCACCATGTTGCGTAGGTAGAAAACTTAAAGCCCTTAGTATAATCGAATTTATCAACTGCCTTTATAAGGCCAACGTTGCCCTCTTGAATTAAATCAAGAAAATACATTCCCCTACCAACATATTTTTTTGCAATACTAACAACCAAGCGCAAGTTTGCTTCGGTAAGGCGTTGTTTTGCTATAGCATCGCCATCTTTTATTTTAATAGCAAGTTCAATTTCATCATCAGTAGATAAAAGCGGAACACGGCCGATCTCTCTTAGATAAACCTTAACCGGATCATCTAATGACATAGTATCAAAAGCAGACTCATCCTCTATCTTCTTAACATCAAGCTCTTCTAATTTTAAATCTTCTTCTGTGGGTTCATCGATATAATCAAGATCTAAAATAGGCTCATCTTCAAACATCGATAACGCCTCAAGATCTTCTGCATCTGGCTCAATATCTAAGTTATCTTGATTGTCGTCTTCTTCCATAAACGGATCATCTTTAACATTGTTGGTCATTTCGATTAGATCCTTTTTCTTTTTATTTTCATCCATATTCTTATTCTCCCTTTTTATTATTAGCAATATTTTTCATAAGCTCTGCCCACTCATCTAACGACATATCGTCAGTACTGGGGATAATATTACTATTTTTCTCTTGTTCTAAAACCCTTATGCTGTCCATTAAAACAGCCTTCGGATTAACATCGACAGCCTCATTATTAGTTAAGGCAACTAAACTTCCAATTTCTGACGGAGTAAACTTTTCATCAAAAATCATTATGTCGGGCACTTTGCCGTTTTTTATGGCCCCAAACAAAACTCCAGCAACTCTACGATTAAACTCTGTAATAAAAGACTCTTCACTTAAAGTGTTGGAAACGTTTTTATAAAAATCAGGATGCTTAAATAAAATAGATATTATCTTATCTTCTGCTTTGGCAGCGAGCCTGAATTTAAATCTGTCGGGGTTCACATCGTTCCTATTAAATTTATCTGTAACTGCATCAGAAATTTCTTTTTTAACCTTTTGTTTATACGTAGCTTGCTGTATTTGCTTTATTTTGGTCTGAATTGCTGTTTTTGATACACCAAATTTATCGGACAACTTGCCGGTATACAAATCTCTAGTAATACTATCTGATGTAGCTGCCAAAACTTCGGCTGCGTTTTGTAAATACTTTAACTTGCCATCATCAGACGATAAATCTAATCCATCAGCAGCAATAAGTAATTTATATTCAATGTCACTAACGGCACCTTCAATTAAAGCTTTAAAACGAGTAGGGCCGTTTGTTTTTATAAACTCATCTGGATCTTTACCTTCGGGGATAATAACTACTCTAACGGATATCCCCATGTTTTTCACCGTTTCGAGTGCCCTTTTAACCGCTTTCTGTCCGGCAGCATCAGAGTCAAGAATAAGCACAATCTCTTTAGTGTATCGGCTTAAAATATTGGCTTGTTGCTCGGTAAAAGATGTACCCAAAGCGGCTACAGTATTAGTAAATCCAGCTTGGTGCAACGACACTACATCCATATTGCCTTCTACAAGAATAATTCTTTCACTACAACTATTCTTAGCAAAGTTCATACCAAAAAGATTAAGGCTTTTTTTGTAAACTAATGTATCTGATGTATTTACATATTTACCTGTAGATTTATCGGCATCAGGTGCGGCTCTACCAGAAAACGCAATAACATTAGACCTAACATCAATAATTGGGAACATTACACGCTTTCTGAATCTATCATAAATACGGCCGTTACTAGATTTTCCGGCCACATTTGCGGCAAGAAGATCAGACTCTTTATAGCCCTTGCTTTTTAAATAGTCGCACAGTTCCGTCCAACCATCCGGTGCGGCACCAAGGCCAAAATGTTTTATGGTAGAAACACTTAAACCTCTATTTGTTAAATAATCTAATGCCCATTTGCCTTTTGAAGTAAAAATGTAGTTATGGAAAAATCTTGCCGATTCTCTATTAATCTCATAAATAATTGCTTTGAGTTTTACAAGCGAATTATCATAACCGTCCTCTGGTATATTAACCCCTGCAGATTCTGCAAGTTTTTTTACAGCCTCTATATAATCAAGATTTTCGGCTAGTTTTACAAAAGTAAAAACATCACCGCCAACTCCGCAACCATAACAGTAAAAAGAGCCACTTTCCGGATAGACGGTAAATGAGGGCGTTTTTTCAGAATGGAACGGACATAGTCCTACTAAATTTTTACCGCGACGTTTTAAATTTATATAAGGAGAAATAACAGTTTCTATGTCGTTTTTATATTTTATTTCCATTAAAATACTTTCATCTATTGCCATGTTTTTCTCCTTTCATAAAATTAATGATTCCAAGACTTTGGAATGTAAATATTTGAAAACATACTTATAGCATAATGATCGGTCATGCCCGCTATATAATCTGCTGCAGCTCTTGCGATACCTTCTTGCTCAATAATAGTGTGGTACTCATAAGGTATTTGGTCAGGATTTTTAAGTAAATGCTCAAAAATAGCACAAATAAAGCCATCAACTTTGCGTTCTTCGGTTTTTGCATCTGAACCTAAATAAACATTTGCGTATAAATAATTGTGCAACATATCGTAATATCCGAATGTTTCATCGTCCATTTTTATATCGTCATCAGAACTATTTATAACCGATAATACAAGTTTATTTATTCTTTTTGTTGTTGTATCACCAAGATAATCAATAACTTCTTTGGGAATGTCGTTAACGGTAATTATCTTACCACGAATAGCATCGTCAATATCGTGATTAATGTATGCTATTCTATCGGAAAAACGGACTACCTTTCCCTCAAGAGTTTTTGGCCAGTCACCTTTTGTGTGGTTTAAAATACCATCTAAAACCTCATAAGTTAAATTAAGTCCACGGGGTTGCTTCTCTAACTTTTTACATACTCTTACGCTTTGTTCGTAATGAGTAAAGCCACCATTAAGGCAGGTATTTAGGGCGCGTTCGCCGGCGTGACCAAAAGGCGTGTGACCTAAATCGTGACCCAAAGCAATAGCTTCAGTTAAATCTTCATTTAAATAAAGCGCCCTAGAAATGGTGCGCGCAATTTGCGCAACCTCTAATGTGTGGGTTAATCTGGTGCGATAATGATCTGATTCAGGAGAAAGGAAAACCTGTGTTTTATGCTTTAATCGTCTAAAAGATTTACAGTGTATAATTCTATCTCTATCACGCTGAAAGCAAAGTCTAATATCGCACGGTTCTTCTTCAATTTCGCGACCTAAACTATTTGCACTAAGTACAGCTTTGCTAGAGAGAAACATCTTTTCTCTTTCTTCTAACATTTGCCTAATAGTCTGCATACCAACACCCTTTCTTAGCTACTTCATATATAATATTCGAAAAAAAACTTTATTTTCCTTTTATTTTTACAAATTTATTTCAAAAGGTGCATAATTTTCGCCTATAAGGTCAATTTTTATATTATTTCCAAACTTTTCATTGCATTTTTTAATAAAGCCAGCATCGTTTTGGCTTTCAATAGAAAACTTAACAGCAATTTGTGCACCAAAATTGTTTTCAATAATTTTAGCGTCAAAATTCTTTAACAAATACTCAAGTGTGTTGTAATCTGCATACGCGCAAATAACCTCGTAAACAAGACAAGGTTTCATTAAAACGGTGTGTGCACCTAAAACAGCATCCTTTGCAGACTTAGAATACGCTCTTACAAGACCACCGGTACCAAGCAAAATGCCACCGAAATAACGTGTAACTACTATTGTGGTATCTACTAACATATTGCCCACAATCACATCGAGCACCGGTTTGCCGGCAGTGCCCTGAGGTTCACCGTCATCAGAAAACCGCTTTAAGTTAGCATCTTTTAATGAGTATGCAAAAACATTATGCTTTGCATCCCAATACTTAGACTTAATTTGTTTAATAAATTCGGTTGCTTGCTCTTCACTTTCTGTGTGAGCCACAGAAGCTATAAATTTAGAACGCTGAACAGTATATTCCGACACAAAGTTACCTAATATTGTTCTGTATTCTTGCAAAATTCTACACCGCCTTTAAAAAGAAAACCGCAACCGCCACAAATATGGGCAATTGCGGATACTTTTGACTTATTTGCCTTGCTCCATGTTGAAACGCTTCTTAAATCTGTCAACACGGCCGCCGGTATCTACTAACTTTTGCCTTCCTGTGAAGAACGGATGACATTTTGAGCAAATATCAAGACGAATGTCTTTTTTAGTTGAGCGAGTTTCAAACTCTGCGCCACAAGCACATTTTACAATAGTTTTTTCATAAACCGGATGAATACCGTCTTTCACGACTGACACCCCTTTCCATCTCATTAACAAAAAGATAATACCATAACCAAACTGAAAATGCAAGAAAAATTTTATTATTTATTAAAATAATTTTTTACACGCTCGTAAATCTCTACAATTTTAAACTTAATTACATACTTCTCGCTATGTTCTGCAACATATGCGCTTTGCTTAGACGTGGAATACTCCAATTTGTTATTGGCGTCTGAGTCATCACGATTAGATGCACTATAAACACAAACCGACGGAAACATAACACACCACCAATTTTTACCTTGTGCATTACCTATTTTAATTTTAAGTGCTTCATATACTCCAGCAGGCAGAGTAAAATCATCATATACTCTTGTATCAAAAAAATCCTCACATAGCTGAACATCAACATCATAATTGTATCCGTTGTTTAAGATTGTTTTTTCTGCAACCGAAGAAAAAACATCTAAATTCTCTTGTACTGTGTTTACTGCTTGTTCTAGTGAAGTATTGTCTTTAAAAACATATTCACATTCTTTTAATATTGCATCTCTAACGTTTAATTTCAGCTGTTGATCATGGTCAGCATCAGAGTTTGCTATAATATGCAATCTTAAAACATTAGTACGTAATTCTTGACATAGAGCATCAAATCTTGCAAAGCTAAGTAACATTGAAACAACTAGTGCAAGCGCTAATGCTATAGTAACTCTGTTTTTTTTACAGTTAAGCATCTTCATATTTTTCGCCTTTCAAAAAAATATCTTTTTAGCAAGTATAATTTTGACATAAAGCGAAAAAAATATTCAGTTAAATTATAAAACCTCAAAACCACATTTTTTTGGCTCACAAACTATAGCCGAATATCCAATGCTTTGTAAATTTTCTTTACATTGTTGAGCATCAGTTTTATTTTTTAGTAATGCATATGCATACGAACCGCTACCCGAAAGACAAAATACATCTGCGCCGCTGTTTAATACGTCGCGCTGTATGTTTTCTAAACTATAACAACTTGAGAATACGTTTTTGCAATTATCAAACAAAACGTTACGATTGTTGTTTTCTAGGGCATTAATAAGTAAATCAACATTCGGTCTAACTAAATTTGGAGTTGTGTCGATGGTTTTATACATTTGTTTTGTTGACTCTTTTTCACCGCAGTTTAGCAACACAAAACAACCATCTTTAAACTCAGGTGCATCAGTTACAATCTCGCCTATTCCTTTACAACGTTTGGTACCACCTACTATACAAAACGGCACATCTGCACCAAGAGTAAGACCAATAGCAGATAACTGACTAACAGTAAACGGTTTATCTAAAAGAATATTAAGTGCGTTCAAAACCGCAGCTGCATCGGCGCTACCGCCGCCTAATCCGCCACAAAGTGGTATGTTCTTTTCGATACAAATATCGACACCATAATCTAAACCGGCCTCTTGTAAAAACAATTCAGCCGCACGCAAAGCGATATTACTGTTGTCGCAAATACTGCAAATCGAACATTCAACTTTTATTTTTCCGGTATTATTGAGTTTTACATTAATGGTATCATATAAATCAACCGACTGCATAATGGTATCAATTTGATGATAACCATTAGATCGAACACCGGTAATGTCAAGGCACAAATTGATTTTTGCGAATGCCTTAAGTGTAATTTGTTCCATTATAAATCTAGTTCTTTCATAAATTCTTCTATTCTGCTTAGCGCTTCTTTTATGTGCTCCACACTATAACAGTATGACGCGCGCACAAAACCTTCGCCACTTTGGCCAAAAGCCGTACCAGGTACTAAAGCAACCTTTTTTGAAACTAGAAGTTTTTCGCAAAATTCTTCTGAGCTTAAGCCGCTTTTCTTAATAGAAGGAAAAGCGTAGAAAGCGCCAAACGGCTCATGACAAGTAAGCCCAATTTTATTAAATCCACTTACTATAATTTTTCTACGATCATCATATTGCTCTAACATATCAGCAATATCCTTATCACCATTCTTAATAGCTTCAATAGCAGCGTACTGAGAAGTTGTTGGCGAGCTCATAATGGCAAATTGATGAATTTTAGTCATCTGCTTAATGATTTCCTTAGGACCACAAGCAAAGCCAAGACGCCAACCCGTCATAGAATACGATTTAGAAAAACCGTTAATTAAAACCGTGCGTTCTTTCATAGATTCAATAGATGCTATTGAAGTATGCTTTTTGCCACCATATGTAAGCTCGGCATATATTTCATCGGCAATAACTATAATGTCAGTACCCTTTAAAACATCGGCAATTTGCTCAAGATCTTCCCTTTCCAAAATGGAACCGGTCGGGTTAGACGGAAACGGCAAAACAATAGCCTTAGTTTTTGAAGTAATTGCTTTCTTTAACTTGTCGGCAGTAAGCTTAAAATTATCTTTAATATCGGTATCTACTATTACAGGAACTCCACCAGCCATGATTGTTATTGGCTTATAACAAACAAAACTGGGCTCGGGTATTATCACTTCATCGCCGTTAGATACCAATGCGCGTATACAAGCATCTATAGCTTCACTACCACCAACACTAATTAGAATTTCATTATCAGGACAGTACTGAACACTGTACTTCCTATTTACATATTTAGAAATTTCTTTTCTGAGTTCTAATAAACCGGAATTAGATGTGTAACGGGTTTTACTTAATTCTAAAGAACGTATTCCAGCATTACGAATATGCCAAGGTGTAGGAAAATCGGGCTCACCAACACCAAGAGAAATTACATTTTCCATTTTCTCAGCAATATCAAAGAATTTTCGTATTCCCGACGGTGCAATATCTAATACCGACTTGTTCAATATTTTTGAATAGTCCATTAAAGCGATACTGTCCCCCTATCATCTTCAATATCGGGGCATAATTGTACATCAAGTTCTTTGTATCTTCTTAAAACAAAATGTGTTGCAGTTGAAATTACCGAATCAATTGTAGCAAGTTCTCTTGCAACAAACATAGCAACCTGCTGGAATGTTTTACCTTTTACAATTACACACAAATCATATCCACCAGACATTAAATAAACGGTTTCGACTTCAGGATATTTCATTACCCTTTTGGCAATTTCTTCAAATCCGCAATCTGCCTGGGGTGTAACCTTTAATTCTATAAGCGCAGATACATATGCGCTATCTAAACTTTCCCAGTCTATAACAGTTTTATAACCGCGAATTAAACCCTGGTCCTCCATTTCTTTAATTTCGGCAGTTACCTGTTCTTCAGTAAGGCCAGTAATTGTGGCTAAATCATTTAGTTTATATCTTGCGTTTGCGCTAAGCAACTTTAAAATTTTGTCATTCATAATCAGATACCTCCACTTGTAAGTTATAATAACACATTTTGATAAAAAAATATAGTCTTTTTATTTACTTTTTTAAAAAAATGTGATAAAATCCATATTAATTAAATAAGGATGTGATTTTTTGAAAGCAGTTGTTACGGTTGTTGGTAAAGACAATATTGGAATTTTAGCAAAAGTTTCGGGAAAATGTGCCGAATTTGGCGTTAATATAATAGAAGTTTCCCAAACCATTTTACAAGATACTTTTTGCATGATTATGATGTGTGATATTGCTCGTCTTAATTGTGATTTTGGCATTTTTTCAGATGCCATGGCTAAACTGGGCGAAGAAATGAATATGTCTATACATACAATGCATGAGGATATCTTTAACTCAATGCACAACATATAAGGAAGGTTAGCTATATCTAATGTTTAACTCACATGATATTTTAGAAACTATAACAATGATACATCAAGAACATTTGGATATCCGTACCGTAACAATGGGTATCTCTCTGCTTGATTGTATTGACCCAGATATTGATAAAGCTTGCGAAAAGGTATACGAAAAAATAGTTCGTTATGCAGGTGATCTTGTTGCAGTTTGCAACGATATAGAAAAAATGTACGGTATTCCGATTATAAACAAGCGAGTATCGGTAACACCTATTGCAATGCTTTGTGGCGCTTGTAAAACCAATAACCCCATAAAATTTGCCAAAGCTTTAGAAAAAGCAGCGCTTGAAATTGGGGTTAACTTTATTGGTGGTTACTCTGCACTTGTTCAAAAAGGTTTTTCTGCTGGTGACTATGCTTTAATTGAGAGCATACCAGAGGCATTAGCAACAACTGACCACGTTTGCTCTTCTGTAAACATAGGCTCTACTAAAGCCGGTATAAATATGGACGCAGTTGCAAAAATGGGTCATATAGTTAAAAAAACTGCCGAGCTCACAGCTCACAATAACTGTATAGGCGCCGCTAAACTTGTTGTATTTTGTAATGCTCCGGAAGATAATCCGTTTATGGCAGGTGCATTCCACGGAGTCGGTGAAGCCGACTGTGTTATTAATGTCGGTGTGTCGGGTCCGGGAGTTGTACGAGCAGCCCTTGCAAAATCCGAAAATCTTAATTTAAGTGAAGTTTCTGATTTAATTAAAAGAACTGCATTTAAAATTACTAGAATGGGTCAACTTGTTGCCATGGAAGCATCTAAAAGACTCTGTGTACCATTCGGCATTGTTGATTTATCGCTTGCACCAACCCCCGCAGTTGGCGACTCGGTTGCACACATATTAGAAGAAATTGGTTTAGAATCTTGCGGAGCTGCAGGAACCACAGCCGCACTTGCAATGCTTAACGATGCCGTTAAAAAAGGTGGCGTTATGGCATCATCAAGGGTTGGCGGACTCTCTGGTGCTTTTATTCCTGTTACAGAAGACGCCGGCATGATTGCCGCGGCAAAATGCGGTGCTTTGTCTATAGAAAAATTAGAGGCTATGACCGCAGTTTGCTCAGTTGGTCTTGACATGATAAATATTCCAGGTGATACACCCGCTGAAGTTATATCGGCAATAATTGCTGATGAAGCCGCTATAGGTATGATAAACTCAAAAACAACTGCAGTTAGAGTAATACCCGCTATTGGCAAAGATGTTGGTGACGAACTTGAGTTTGGCGGACTTTTAGGTAGCGGACCGGTAATGAAGGTAAGCAAATACTCGCCATTAAAAATGATTAGCCGGGGCGGACAAATTCCGGCACCAATTCAAAGTTTAAAAAATTAAACCAAAAATTAATTTTAAAGCGCCCGATTTAATAAATCGGGCGCTTTTATTTTTAATTATTCAATTATTAAATCCTTAAGGGCTCTATATTGTAAATCTACATCTTTAAATACTTTAGGATTTTTAAGTGCTATAGAAGCACCTCTCACAACACTGTGTGCTGGATCATTAACCATATGAACCTTAGTACCAATATATTCGCTAATAAACTCACCCATTCCGTTAATTAGCGAACCGCCACCGGTTAAGTAAATGCCATCACTCATAACATCTGCAACAAGGTCGGGATCGGTCGTTTCGATTACCGATTTTATTGCAGAACAAATTGATAAAGCAGTATCTCTAACGGCTTTTAAAACATCGTTAGATGTTATTTCAAAACTTTGCGGCAAGCCACTAAAAATATCTCTTCCCCTTGCAGTCATAACAATTTCAACTGGACGGTTTACAACAGTACCAACCTGTTTTTTTATCTTTTCAGCTGTAAGACTGCCTATAAGAATGTTAAACTCACGTCTAACACTTTTAACAATAACATCATCAAAATCAAACGAACCCGTTTTAAACGATTGTGACTGAGCAATTCCACCCATAGTTATAACAGCAATATCGGTAGTACCCGCACCAATATCAACAATCATAGTACCGTGCGGAACAGAAAAATCAATTCCAAGGCTTACGGCAGAAAGTAACGGGCTTTCTACAACAGTAATATTTCTACCGCCGCTTCTCTCTATAACGCTGGTTAGGTTATGATACTGAATTTCTGTTACACCTGTAGGCACACACGCCATAATTCTTGGTCTTACTATCTTTGTGCCAAATGCCTTTTGCATATATCTATTAAGCATTTTTTCTGCAATATCTATATCAGAAATAAGTCCATTTTCAATAGGACGAACGCATTCTAAACTATCGGGTGTGCGTCCTATTGTTTGAAGTGCTTTATTTGCATAGTAAACCGGCTCAAAAGTATCAGCATCAACAGTAACAACGCTAGGTAGTTCTAATATGGTTTTATTTTGAGCAAAGATTACAGTTTTATATGAGCCCAAATCTATTCCAATGTCGGTTGTCATAGAAAAATCACTCCGTAATTAATTTATATTTCAAGTATACTGTTTTATTGGTTGATTTTCAAGTTCTTTATATGTTTTGCTTGAATTTAACAGTGCAACAGCACAGTAAACGCTATCTGCGCCTGCAAGTAAAAGTTGTTTTGCGCACTCGTTTAATGTAGCACCAGACGACTTAATATCATCTATTAGTAGAACAGTCTTGCCACTTAAATCGCACTCACAAGCATATACATTTCTAACATTTTGCACACGCTCTTCTCTAGATAATGTATGTTGTGTTTGGTTATCAATTATCTTCTTAAGTGCATTATGTTCAACTCTGACAGAAATAATATTAGCAATTTTATTTGCTAATAATTCGCACTGATTATATCCCCTGCTATTCTTTTGTTTTTTTGTAGTAGGTACATATGCAATTATATCGAATGAAACATTGCCATATGTTTGTTTTATGACCTTTGACATTTCATAAGCAAAATAATCTGCATATTCTGTGGCACCGTGAAACTTAAAATTCAAAAAAGAATCTCTAATTTTTCCTTCATACCAAAAAGGTGCAACTACTGCTTTAAAATGATATCGAACCAATTTACACTTGCATTTATTTTTTCTAACTCCACATTTAATACATGCATCATTATTTATGTTTTGCGGAATATACATACAGTCGCTACAAAGAAACCTATTTCGTTCAATTATTTTATCGCACAAAACACATCTGCGCGGATAAAAGCAATTAATTACCGTATTTAATAAATCACTTCTTGTCACAGTTAGAATTAATAAACTCCTTTAAAAAAGTAAATCTCTTGGTTTTTCGGTCATTTTCTATCATTTGTAAAAGTAAATCACTACGACCAACAATAACTAAAAGTTTTTTTGCTCTGGTAATAGCTGTATAGATTAAATTACGGTACTTTAGTTTTGACGGTACATCTAATATAGGCAATACAACACAGTCAAACTCACTTCCCTGACTTTTATGTACAGTTATTGCATACGCAAGTTCTAGCTCTTGAACATTTTCTTTAGTATATTCAGCTTTTTTATCATCAAAACAGACAACCAATGTTTCAGAGGCGGCATTTATGCTTTCAATAACACCAATATCTCCATTAAACACTCCGTATCCACTTTCGGTACCGGAAGTCCACTCAATATCATAATTATTTTTAATCTGCATAACCTTGTCGCCAACAGTAAAATATGTACCTTTTGAATAAACTTTAGCTTGTTCGGGTTCACCGGGATTAAGTTGGCGCTGTAAAATAGTATTTAAATTTAATCCGCCAAGTTCACCCTTTTTCGATGGACAAAGCACTTGTATGTCATCGAACGGAGAAAATCCGTAAGCTTTCGGCAAACGCTCTAAGCATAAATCTAATGTAGTTTTTAATGTGTTGTCAGAAGATTTTCTTTCTATAAAGAAAAAATCAGAATCTGGTTTGGTCGTTAAATCGATTTGCTTTTTGTTAATTACACGGTGAGCGTTTACAACAATTGAGCTTTCTTCTGCTTGCCTAAAGACTTTCTGAAGTTTAATTGATGGTAATACATTAGACTCTATAATATCAAGCAAAACATTACCTGCACCAACGCTTGGTAGCTGATCACTATCGCCAACCAAAATAATTCTGGCACTTAGCGGCAATGCCCTTAAAATGCTTTCGAACAACAATGTATCTACCATTGACATTTCATCAATAATAAGCACGTCACATGAGAGTTGATTAGATTCATTTCGGGCAAAATGCGTTTTTTCGTCGTTAGATTTTGTTGCCTCTAGTAATCTATGTATTGTTTTAGCCTCATAACCAGTAAGTTGCATCATACGCTTAGCGGCTCTGCCAGTTGGGGCAGCCAAAGCAATAGAAAGCCCACGAGATTCTAAAATTTTTATAATTGCATTTAAAATGGTTGTTTTTCCTGTGCCGGGTCCTCCGGTTAATACCAAGGCTCCATTTTCTACTGCACTCAAAATAGCACGACGTTGATTATGCTCAAACTTAACCGAAAGTTTATTTTGCACGTAATCAACCTCTAAATCAGATAAAGGCATTAAATGCGATACATTTTGACTTGCCGAACATAATCTTGCTGCTATATAACGCTCGGCATTGTAATATTCGGGCAAAAACACAAAAACATTACCATTAAAAGCTTGCTCATACAAATTAAAACTATCTACTAAAGCATAGTAACTGTCTTCTACAGTCTTTGTATTAGATTCTAGCAAACGTGCCGATACTTCTAGGAGTTTATCTTTAGGTAAACACGTATGTCCGTTAGATAGATTTGCCTTTAAAACATAAACAATACCAGCCTCAACTCTATTAGTACTGTCTTTAGAAATACTATAGTAATCCGCAATTTCTTCAGCTTTTTCAAAATTAAAACCAACAGAATCTGCACATAAAACATACGGATTATCTTTAATAATTTGTTCTGAATTTTTACCTAATGCTTTATTTACCTTTAATGATTGCTCCGGAGAAATTTTAAACCTAGACAGTAGCATTAACAAATCGCGCATACCAAACTGCTTTATATACTCATCTCTAATTGCCTCGGCTTTTTCTTTTGAAATTCCTTTTATGCGCGTAAGCTGGATATAATCATTCTCAATAACATTAAGAGTTTCTTCGCCAAACAGTTCTACAAGTTTACCGGCAGTAATAGGGCCTATACCCTTTACCGCACCAGAAGACAAATATCTTAAAATAGCTGCTGAATTAGACGGCATTTCTTTTTCGTAATCTGTAACCTTAAACTGTCTGCCAAAAGTAGCGTGCACACAAAAACTTCCGGTGACATTTAAAACATCACCGGTTCTTATAAACGGCATGGTACCAACAACGGTCAGTATGTCATTATCTGTTTTTAGTTTTAAAACAGTAAATCCGTTTTCGGTATTATGATATGTAATGTGTTCAACGGTACCGTTGATGGTCTCGTTAATTGTACTTACATTATCCAACCTAATTCTCCTTAAGTTTTTGTATAATAGAATTAAAATTATCTGGCGCACAAAAAATAATGTTATTGTTTTTTTGCGTAATATTTAATACACTTGGTAAACACTCTGGACTTATTCCGCAATCTATAGCAATGATTTTTTTAGACGAATGGAAACCATTTAAATTCAACTTATACAATGCTGATTGCAAATAATCAAACGCAGAGTCGCCGTATAAAAAAACCGTTAAATAATCAACATAAGATTTTGGCATAATTAAAAAAGATAAAAACTTATGTATAATTTCTGTTAAACCCAACAATGCTAATATAACAAAAATCAAAAACAAAAAACATTGCACAGTACATCAACACCCAACCTAAAAACAAATGAATTTATAATACATTTTATGTGTTTTAACGGTTTTTGACATACATAATCCCGACATACATTTTAGTATGTCGGGATTTTAATGCAAATTAAGACAATGTGATTATTGCAGTATACTCTCCCAACTGCCAAATACTCTCGCCATTGCGAGCAAGTATCTTTGCTGCAACAGTATGTTCACCTGCAGCTTTTCCCGACAAGTCAACCTCGGCATAAATATCGTCTGCCGAAAGCGATTTTATTACTTTTGACGGACCGCAAATTTTAACATTTCTAATTGCTTGAGAGCTACTTGCACTAAGTGATGAATCAACATTTATATACTCTACCGCACTAACAGTAAAATTACGCTCCGATAATGATGAAGTATTGATAGATACTGTTATATCGGTTATGTTATCTACCATTTTAACACCATCAGGCAACTTTGGCACAACATCAAAACTGTTATTAGACTTTGAAATATTAAAGAAATTTATAGGATCAAGTTCTATTTTATCCAAAGATTTTATAGTGTCTGGCGGACCTAAAACGGTAACCGTATTGTGCTCAACCGAATATTTTAAGAAAGATTCATAACCTGTTGGTGCATTTGTAAATACTACCGAAACAGGAACCTCTGCCTTTTGCGATATTGGTATAGAAATATTTACGGTATCGACGCTAATAGTAAAGGGTGATTTATCAATCTCGTTTCCATTAGTGTCAATTAGTTTTAATTTTGCCTCAAACGACTCCGTTGAGGAAAGGGTCTTGTTAACCTCTGCTTCAGCAACAACTTTATCGATAAGTGCCATATCGGTACGTGCACCTTTTATGGTAACTGTAGCATTCTCACTATCACTAACAACCGGAGTATCTACCACAAGGCCCGAAACTGCACCAGCTCCCTTTGCGATTGGTGTAACAGTAAACTCTTTAGTATCAATATAATCAAATGTAGCTGTAATTGTAGACGGACTAATATTCAAAAAAGTATAACCAGCTTTTGAACTATTTTGTGTGGCAACTAATTGTAATTCATATGTGCCAGCTGCGGTAACGTTCGAAAGCGATGCGCTAACTAAAATATCAGAAGCAGACAAGGAGCTTACTATATAGTTAGGACCGCTAACTTTTACATTAACCTTTTCACCCACACCTCCACTAACAATATCCATACCACTTTCGCTAACGAAGGTTTTATCGGTAGAAATATTGACAGTAACATTGCTAATTGTGTGCTCTCTTACAGGGTTTTGATATATAGATATCATAAGCCAAAGCGAAAAAGCAGCTATAATCGAGAATGCACACATAAATTTTTTGTTATAAAGCAGTGTTTTTAACGAAAACTTCATATTGTTTGCATTCCTTTCGATTATTTCTTTAATTTTAGTTTTTGGGCTATCTTTGATACAATATCAGAGAGCTTGCTGCTTGAAGCCAATTTTTTGTTCGATGCAAAAATGCTATCAAGCTCTGCTCTAAGTTTTACAGCATTAAAGTCACGTTTTAAATTTCCGTCATGCGCAACAGAAATAGTGCCGGTTTCCTCAGACACAACAATTATAACAGCATCTGAATTTTCACTCATTCCAATGGCGGCACGATGACGTGTTCCTAATTGTGAATTAATAGAATCGTTGTTTGTAAGCGGCAATATGCAACCCGCGGCATATATTCTGCCGTCACGAATTATCATTGCACCGTCGTGCAAAGGAGATTTTGGGAAAAATATATTACATATAAGCGAATTTGTGGCTTCTGCATCAATAACTGTGCCAGTATCAATAATTTCGCCTAAAAGAGTTTCGCGCTCTATAACCATTAGCGCACCGGTTTTGCTTTCTTGCATAGTACCTGCTGCTTTACAAATAGCGTCAATGCTGGAGCCTAAATAACCATACGTATCACCAATTTGATTTTTATTTAATGTGCTAATACTACTTCTGCCCATTCGTTCAAGCGCACGTCTAATTTCAGGCTGGAACACTATAGCAACCGCAATAATACCATAAGAAACAACTCGTGTTAATAACCATTTAAGAGTTATCATTTCAAACCATACCGACAAGCCGTACAAAGCCAAAATGACAATTATACCTTTTGCCAATTGTCCGGAACGAGATTCTCTAAAAAACTCAACAACCTTGTATATTAAAAAGGCAATAACGAGTATATCGATAACATCGAAAATTCTAATATTTGATAATGCATACCAAATTTGATTCCAAAACGTATATATAGCACTAAAAACCGCGTTCATAATACACCTCTTAAACGTCAATTTCCATACGAAAACGCAATTAAACAATATTACATGTATATTTTATCATATTTAAGAAAATCATTCAATAGGTTTTTAGTATTTTATTTGATTTTTTTATTAAAGATACAGCCCTAATTAACGTGCTAATATCTTGATGTGTATTAAAGTATGCAGTAGATATTCTTACCGTTCCAGTTTGCGATGTTCCAATTCTATTGTGAGCACTTGGAGCACAATGTAATCCTGCTCTTACTGCAATGTTATTTTTATTTAAAAACTCCGACACCACATCACTACTTATTCCTCGTACATTAAAAGATAAAACAGGTGCAAATTGATTAATGCTGGGATAAGGAACGTATAAATCAACACCTTTAATGTTAGATAACTCTTCATATGCATACTGAATTAGCCGCATTTCATGGTGATATAATTTTTTGATGTCGTACCTCTTAACAAAATCAACTCCGGCCAAAACTCCAAATATTCCCGGTACATTTAAGGTGCCACTTTCTAGTTGTTCGGGCATGTTGGCCGGTTGTAACATATTATTAGAATCCGTCCCTGTACCGCCCTCAATAATAGTTTTATTGATTTTACCATTGCAAATCAAAACGCCTATACCCATAGGTGCATAAAGGCCTTTGTGGGGAGCAACACATAAATAATTGATATTATTTTCAATCATATTAATTGGTATAACACCTGCTGTTTGTGCAGCATCAACTGCAAATAAAATTTTCCGTTGCTTACACAGTAAACCAATCTTTTTTATTGGTAAAATTATGCCTAAAACATTTGATGCATGTGTGCAAAAAATCATTTTTGTATTGGGCCTAACAAGCCTTTCAAAAGAACGATATGTCGCCTCTGCATCATCAAAAAACACTTCGGCAATATCGTAATCTATATACTCGTAATGTTTCAACATATTCAGAGGCCGCATGAGAGCATTATGCTCAAGTGAAGATACAATAATATGATCACCTTTTTGCAAAACACCTTTTAAAACCATATTTATACTCATGGTACAGTTTTGAGTGAAAATTACATTTTCTAAATTTTCAGCGCCAAAAAATTCAGCCAGTTTCTCTCTGCATTTATATACTTGTTCTGCAGCTTTTAAAGACAAATTATGACCGCTTCTTCCGGGATTTGCGCTAAAATTTTTAAGTGCGTTATATGTTGCCAACACTACAGACTGTGGTTTTTTGCCGGTTGTAGCGGCATTATCTAAATATATCAAAATACTCACTCCAAAAAAATACTTCATTATATTTTATTCAGAGCACCATTTTGTTTACACAACAATTATTAAAAGCAAAAGAGTCTAAACGTAAAGTTTAGACTCTTTTGTTACTAAACAGCAATAGCAACTACAACGGCCGCCAATATCAACAAAAACACACGCGTTAAAAGCCGTGTTAAAACCATATTCATGACAATTGACAACACCAAAGCCCACCCTGAAGTTGAGCCCTTTTGAGGATTGTTTATATGTTTAAATACATATCTTTTATATATACCGTCTGCCTTTAAGCCTATGTAAAGCATATATCCAAGTCCTGCAACAGAAGTAATTATAATCATTTCTATAACACACAAATTATACTGTCTGTCATAAATTATTTTTGCCGTTTCATATTCCACAACATCTAAGGTTCTGTCCTCAAACAATGAACTATCAATTTCAGACCTGTCCATAGTAACATACTCACCATAAATGCCAAGTTTTTCTCTAGTAACATTTAGTTGCGGAATTGCTAAGGCAAGCGACAACACTACGGCTAAACAAGATATAACAATGCCTAAAAGAAATGTTATTATACCGTTTTTAAACATTTTTCTGTAAAACATCCAATAATAACTCCAGAAAAATGCCGACCAATTCATGTGATTAAACTTAAAATTACCCTCGTTGGCTTTAAAAATTTCATAGTAACGATTACTGTTGTTGTCAATAAAATTAAGTACCTCAGTTTTATCGTAACCCTCAAGTTTTTCGTCAATTACAATTTCTATTTTTGGCATAGAAGCCGAACATTTTCTGCAAAAAGATTTCCATTCGGTATATTCAGCACCGCAGTTATCACATTTATATATCTTGTTTTCACTCATAATATGCCCCCTGACGAATTTGATAAATTGGTTTTTGTTAAAATAAAAAGTGCACGGCAATTAAGCTGTGCACCAAAAAACATAACTTAATTGCCACTACCAAAGATTTTAATATTAATGGCTAGTAAATATAAAAAACATATTCACTAAAAATATTAACTGTGTGTAGCAAGCAAATTATACCATATGGATTTTTGTATGTAAACAATGTTTTTTAAATACTATTTATATCAAACAAATTCCAAGGATATTTTTTTGTGGGCAAAGCGGCAACCTCTACCCTTTTGTCTTTAATAATAGGATGTTCAAATACTAATTTATGTGAGAATAAAGCTATATCGCATTTTTCAGCATTACCGTATTTCGCATCACCCAAAAGTGACATTTTTCGTGATGCAAACTGAACTCTTATTTGATGTGTTCTGCCCGTGTGAAGTTCAATTTTAACTAAAGAAATTTTGCCAGTTTGAGTTTTTACGGTATTTAAAACCTTGTATTCGAGCTCGGCAAATTTAGTTCCCTTTCGTTCAGATTTTACCACATAAGATTTGTTTAGTTTAGAATCTCTAAAGAGAATGTCTTGCATAATACCCTCTTTTTCTTCCGGTTCACCACTAACCACAGCTAAATACTGTTTTGTAACCTTGTGCGCTAAAATCATTTTTGATAGTGCTGCAGTTGCTTGTCGGTTTTTAGAAAAAACCATAACACCGCCTACTAACTTATCTAATCTGTGTAAAACATCAATTTTATAAGCGCCGGTATGTTTTTTTACAATTTCGGGCATACAGTTAGTCTTGCCCTGTACATACTCCGAAACTATACCTTGCGGCTTTACGCAACAAACAATAAATTTATCCTCATATAAAATATCAAGCATTATTATCCCACTATTTTTTTATAAACATTCGTCTTAATAAGAATCACTATTGCAATAATTGTAAATATAAGCTCAGGAAGCATATATGAGCCATTATAAGTGATAGAATATATAATCGCACCTATACCATCACTAGCGATATCGCCCCAAAGAACAACACCAGAAATAAAATGCATTAAAAATCTTAAAATAAGTGCAACACACACACCTAAAACATGACCTTTATAACCAAATTTTTTAAATGCACCTGCGAAGCATAAAACCCAATAAGCAAAGATATAGTCAAGCAAAAATGCTGCTATCAAAACTATTGGCGTTAGCCCCCAACTTAGCACCTTTGCAAAGCTTAGTGCCATTTGAATGACAGCATAAACAAAGCTTGTTAACACACCCCACTTAAAATCGTAACGAAGCGGTATTAACATTACAGGTAACATACTTAATATAGTTGCCTTGCCTCCAAGTGGAAGTTGAATGGCAGGAATTACACTAAGTACAGTTGATAGTGCAATAAACATTGCGCTTACTACTAATTTTTCTGTTGTTTGATTCAATTTTTTCATTTTCTCTACTCCTTTTTGTTTCGAGCGGAAAATAAATGCCGCAGTAAAAACACTGCGGCATAAGACTAAAGGCGTAATATTTTCCTACGTCGGCATTATCCGCATCAGGTTATGGGTCGAAGCATAACGGCTTCCTCTCAGCCCGGGTACACCAAGCTCCCCTTTTTTGCAGTTTATTCTGCAAAAAAATTATATCACCAAGGTAAAATATTGTCAAGACTCATTATTTTCATCATTGGCAACATCTAAATTAACTTCAAAACCGCCCTCAAATTCAGTAGAAATATGCTTAGGTTTAGGAATATCTACAATTTCCTCTGTTCTGTTGTTCATTTCTATTTCGAGTTTAAGTCTTGCATCTTCTATTTCATACTCTGTCCACTCTTGTAATAAAGCATCACCTTCCGGATACTCGGTAGAACCCGGGTTGCGCTTATTAATCATTTTGAAAACAAACAGATAAACCATTAAAACAAAGAGTGCTGCTGCGCTTATAATTACTCCCATTTTTAAACCGGGTGTTTCATACTCAAATCTAATAGTATTGTCTCCTGCCGGTACTAATACAGCCATAAAGCCAATATTAACCTTCTCAATTGTTACAGGATTGCCGTTTACTGTAGCACTCCAGCCCTCATCATACGGCACCGAGAAGAAAACAAGGTTTTCTCTATTATTAGTTATACCCGCAGTAAAGCCTTTGTTATCTGTATTAAAATAAACTGCAGAATTTGCTGCACGGTCTGCGCAATCGGCGGCATATGACTCTTTTGTCATAGGAATAATTAGGCGATTTGTTTCACCGCCATCATAGGTAACATTAAAATCTTCAGAAACATTTTTAAACAAATGTGAATATTTTTCTTCTTGCTCTTTGTCTAAAACCAATGCCTTGAGCATAACATTTGAGCGTTCATCTGCCGTGAATGTGTCACATTGTTCTTTAGTAATATAATAATCGTAGGTAAAACCGTACGGTATATAATTTTTGTTTTCATAAATATAATATCCACCAGATGAACTTACATACTCAAATCCGGGCATTTGTGGGTCTTTAGTGTCATCTTCAAGGAAGTTGTCACCACCGGTACGATTAAGCAAATATTTAACCGATAATAGTGAACGTGCAGCATAGCTATCTACTGTTGGACGACTCGCAACACCACGTTCTTCACCAACATACTCCCAAAACTCAGTAACCGATACCGGCACTACCGAGTGGAAGGCGTTTATAGAATTTAATCCTAGATACATACCGGTATTATCTATACCGCCATAAACATCTATTCTGTAATCACCTTTCTCCAGATCAACTTCACCTTCAACAAGTTCGGGAATCATAACCTCTCTGGCATTATAAGATATACTTTTTCCGATGCCGATAAACACCGATGCATAAATTACCGAAGCAATACATACCGCAATGGTTGCATTACGATAAAAAATCTTAGGATTTTTCTTGAGGCAATTTAATAATAACTTTAATACTAACAAACCAATTATTGCAATTGCACAGGTATACCAAAATCTTGCAATATAGGTTTTATCGGTACTGTTGCTGAATATTCCGAAAATCATTTTATCGTTCTTAATTTGCGGGAACAAACCAATAACACCTGTTACCGCTAATGTTATTCCAAGAACCCAAGAATATGAACTTTTCCAGTCAACCTTTCTATCTTCACACATCATAACGGTAGCAAGACTCATCATTAAAATAGGCATATAATACCAACGGGCATAATACGCACTGTTAAATGCATAGAAAGAACTGTTTAAAATTGGCACCAGAGCCATAAAAATTAAAATTCCAATAGTGGTTTTAAGCCAATTTTTCTTTTTATTAGAGAAGAGTGTACCCACACCAACCATACTAAATATGGGCAACCAGCCACCAAGTGATGACCACTTAACATCGGCATTGGGGAAAAATACCGGACGAGCCGGGAGATCAGGCGGAAAGAAGAAACACTGAATAATATTTGCATATATTTGCTCTTTTCCATACATTATTGCACTCCAACCAAATGAAATTTCATCTAATCTGGAGTTTTGTATAATGGCCAAAAGGCTCGGATACAACAAAAACACCGACAAAGCAAGTCCTATTACTGCTTCAAAGATAAAGGCAAAAAATCTACCGAGTGATAACTTATAACAACCGTAAATAACACGTACAAACCAATAAATAACAACAAAAATAACCATTCCGAAGAAGAAGAAATAGTTAACGATTGCGCACATTGCAACCATAAACGCAAAGAAACCGCGACGATTTTCGGTTATAAATAGCTCTACCGATAATAACAATAACGGAAAAAATACTATTGCTTCGTGAAAATGATTAAAAAATATGTTATATACAGAAAAACCCGAAAATGCATATAATAGTGCGCCCAGCTGTGCAGCATGAGGAGTTTTTGTAAAACGGCGAATATACCAATATGAAGTAAGGGCACTACATGCAAACTTTAAAATAAGTAACGGACCCATTAAGTGCGGAACCATCCAATTTGGGAACAAAAGTGTTATCCAAAAAAAAGGACTGCCAAGCAAATAAAAGGTGTATGAGCCAATAAAATTCACACCGAGGTCTGTTCCCCAGTTCCACGAAATGTTGCCAGTTCTAACCATTTCATGACACATTTTGTAAAACGGCACTTGTTGAACATCATAATCACCGTAAAACAAAAAATATCCGCTATCGTAAATTATATAAGGAATAAAAAATAAAAATGCGACACCTAAAGCAATTAAAAAAGTTTGAAGCGTTTTTTCTTTTTGTGGGCGTAAAGAATTAAACTTCTTGTACGAATAGGTCATTTTTTACCTCCTCCTTTTTGTCATTATTGTCTGTAAGAAAAAACTTACAGCATACATACACGCTATATGCGAACACAATGAAATTAATTATAGAAACTACCATCATAATAGTTCCATATCCGCTATCAAAATAATCACTTTTCGCAACGCGCATTAAAACTATTGCTTGGTTTATAGCTGTAATAGCGCTTAGCGATACAAACAAATATAGAAAATCTTTAATTTTATAAAGAAAATATGCCACAAGTGCAAACGGTAAAACCACTATTTGATATCTTTCGTGCATGCGCGTTGTTAGCATAAAAATACATTGCATAAATAAAAGCCCACCAACAAAAGCACAATGTCTTTTTCCAAACAAATATAAGAAAACCACCAATGCTAAAGACATCACAGTAAATACCATACTTAAAATATTGCAGCCTGCAAATGTGTCTTCAACCCAATTTAAACAAAACATTCCGTACACATTAAATGCATTAAGTGTGCAATATGGATATTTGTCTGCTCCACCTAAATAAACATCAAAAAACAACATTGGGTTTTTACTGCCGATCATGAACGGTAAAAAAACTATTGCAACAAACAATGCCGCTGCGCCGATTGATTTTAAAAATGTTTTAAAATTATTATCTTTGTAAATTTGCAATAATAAAATTGGGGTGAAATATAAGCACTGATATTTTGTCATGCCGGCAACTGCAAAAACGATACATGCAGCAATAGGTTTATTTTTATAAGTTAAGTAAAACACAACCAACAATAAAAACATCATAACAGAGTCTGTTTGACCCCACATTGTACTATTAAAAAAAACTGAAGGGTTAACCGCCCATAGTGTCGCGGCAAAAATTCCTGCTTTAGTATCGGTTTTGCTAAATATATAGTATAAAAAAGTAATACACAAAACATCAAAAACGATTGGCCAGAACTTCATTAAAAACATTTCGGTATAAATATGTGGATCTGCTCCAAGCACCTTGTATCCAAGTCCGGTTAAATACAAAAAGAAAAGGTATACAGGAGGATAATCAAGCGATATGCTCTCTGCCCTTTCGTATACATTAAAAAGGCCATTGGGTAAATCTAAAGCCCAACGCTTGTACCAAAAAGTATCGTAGGTGTTTATATGCGAAACACCAACGATTAACCTTAACAAAAACGCAGATATTATTATGAACATCATAAGCAATGTTACGTTTTTTATATTTATGGATATTGAACTGCTACCTTTTTGTTGCAAAATTTTCACCTCAAAAACACAAATATTACTGTTATTATAACATTAATTGGCATAATATTCAACGTAAGTATGCAAATTTTATAAAAATATTTTACCAGTATAAACTAAAGGTTACAATTCTGTTGTTGACAAGTGTGATATAATTACTTGTAAAGTTATTTTTGTGTTATTGTTTTAAGCCATTCTGCAAAATGCAGATTTCTGATTTAGAAAGGAGCATATATTAATGCTTAATACAGACAGACTTTGTATGGGTTGTATGAATGACAACGGCGGTGAAACCGTTTGCCCAATATGTGGCTTTGATGCAGCCACACAAAATAAAGCTGGCACCCTACCCATTAAAACCACCCTTATGGGAGGTCGTTTTTTGGTTGGTAAGGTTTGTAGCGAAAATCCAGAATCTATAACTTATATAGGTTGGGATAACGAAGAAAACGCTATTGTAGATATTATTGAATATTTCCCGCGTGAAATATCACATCGTAACGTAGATAACTCAATAACAATAACCGAAGGTTATGAATATCCGTTTAATCAAAATTTGTTAGAGTTTTCTGAGATTACAGAAAAACTAAAGCTTGTTTCTTCACTGCCTTCAATTTTACCGGTTGTGGCACATATAGAAGAAAACAATACAGTTTATAGGGTTGTTAAAGCTGTATCAGGAATAACTTTAAAAGATTTTCTTATAAGAAATGGCGGAATGCTTAAATGGGAACAAGCAAGACCTTTATTTATTCCTCTTATTTCTACTGTTAAAGATCTTCATGATTTAGGCATAGTTCATAGAGGTATTTCTCCAGAAACTATTGTTGTTGGTAGAGACGGAAAACTCAGACTAACCGGAATTTGTATTAAAGACATTAGAACTTCTGGCGGAGACCTTTCAAGTGAATTATACTCCGGTTACTCTGCCATTGAACAATACGGTTTTAGTCAAAATGCAAAAGACGGTCCCGCAACCGACGTTTACTCTATTGCGGCAACTTTGTTTAGAGTTCTTATGGGAATATGTCCTCCCGAAGCTACCAGCCGTGTAACCGAAGATAGTCTTACAATACCTGCAAAAATTGCCGAGACTCTGCCAAAATATGTGTTAGTAGCTCTTGCAAATGCTCTGCAAATTCTACCAAATGACAGAACAACCACCATGGACGAATTCAGGCGCGATTTAGTTCAGATTTCTTCTCCAAACACTGCAGACGGTACAAAGAGCGCTAAAACACAAAAGAAAAATTCAGCGAGCAAAAAATATGCAATACTTGCTTCTGTTGCCACCATCGTACTGCTTGCATTAATTTATTTGTTGTTACACTTTACTGTATTCAGTAACAATAACGCAAACGACGATGTTTCTTCAAACGAATCGGTATTTAGTATAGCAAGCGAGACTTCTAGTGATGAAGAAGATACAGTTAGCATTGCTAACAAAAAGTATATTGTTCCAAACTTCGTAGGCAAATCTTATGCAGAAATAATAAACAACACAGACTATAACACTGTATTTATATTTGATGTAACAGATAAGGAACTAAATGCAAAGTATGGTCGTGGTATAGTATGTTCACAATCCATTGCTGCCAATACCCAGGTTGAAAAAGAAACCAAAATCACATTTGTTTTAAGTATGGGCACTAAAGATACTACTGTTCCGAAAATTACCGGAATGACAAAAGATCAAGCTTATGTTAAACTTTTAGAAGCTGGATTTATACCATCTACAATCCAGTTTGTTGACACATATGACGAAAGCGCTACACCCGGATCCGTTATTGGAACCATTCCAGCCGTTGGATCGAGTGTTATTGCCGAAAGCGGTATTAGAGTAAATATTTGCTACCGCCCAGATGCAACTTCGAGTTCAAGCACAAACGATAATTCTAGCTTTTAAAAATATCCCCGTCGTTTTGACGGGGATATTTTTTATATGTAGTAAACAAAAAAATAAAAGCCGTAGAAACCTACGGCTTTGTGTTGGCGCCTTCCTATCTTCCCAGGCAGCTGCCCGCCAAGTATTTTCAGCGCTAGTGAGCTTAACTTCTGTGTTCGGGATGGGAACAGGTGGACCCTCACCGCAATCAACACCAACTGTGCACTTTTTAGAGCGCCTAAGTATAATACCACAACAAGTTTTATTTGTCAACACTTTTTTAAAAAAATTTTTTAATGTTTTTTATCTTCTGACGGAGATATGCCAAATCGTTTTTTATATGCCCTAAAAAAAGACGAATAATCTTCAAATCCGCTACTTAATGCGGCCGTTTTTGCAGATGTTCCGTCTAATATTAATTTTCTGGCATTAAGTAATCGCTTTGCAGTTATATATCCCCATGCGGTAGACCCTGTATACTTTTTAAAGTAACGATTAAGCTGAGATTTACTAATAAAAAATTTATTTGCAATTACATCTAAAGATATTGAATCAAATAAATTTACGTTAACATATTCTATCATTTGCGCAATAGATTTTAACTCTCCTTGGGCAGTTATATTTTCTTTGTGTTCACCAAAATTCAAATATATCTCTAACAAAATACCATAAATCGCATTATATAGGAACATTCTTTTGTGATATTCCGATTCAAACTCTGTTTGTGATAATTCTATAATTCTCTTTATGCTACTTAAATTGTTGTAGCAATTTATTCTGCCAAGTGGTCTTTCTAAAAACGGCAGCAGCAGTTTATTATTAGGATCAATAGCATTTAAAAAATTAGTTCCAAAATTTATAGCAATACGTTCATATTCCGTATCGCCATCAATTTGTGCAACATGTGCTTCTCCGCTACGAAAAATCAGCGTATAACCTGGTCGCAAATTATACTCTGTACCTTCTACTGTATATTTTCCTCTGCCACTTAAAAATATATAAATTTCATAGTCAGTATGAGTATGAAGTCTAAAAACATCATTATTAGGCGTGCTTGAGTATGTATATACATATTTTATTTGATCGTCATAATATTCGTTTTTTATTAACATAATCTTATCATTTCTTATTAAAAAGTATCAGTTTTTATTTATGATAACATAATATGAACATATTTGCAATGTTTTTTGCCCAAAAATGCTATTGATTTGTATATATGTGCTATTGTATAATATACTTGTCAAAAAATTTAGGAGGTTTTCTTTATGAAAATGACTTTCCGCTGGTATGGCGAAAATGACCCCGTAACATTAGACCACATAAGACAAATTCCCACAATGACAGGCATAGTTTCTGCGGTATACGATGTTCCTGCCGGTGGTGTTTGGAGTAACGAAAGTATAGAAAAAATAAAAAATGCCGCAAACGAAAAAGGACTCGAGTTCGAAGTAGTAGAAAGTGTACCGGTTCCTGAAGATATAAAACTTGGCACCGACAAGGCTCCTGCACTTATAGAAAATTATTGTGAAAATATAAGACGTCTTGCTAAAGCGGGTGTAAAATGCATTTGTTATAACTTTATGCCTGTATTTGACTGGCTTAGAAGTGAACTTGAGCATCAAAACGATGATGGATCAAATTCGCTTGCTTATGTAAATGAAACTGTGCTTTCTATGAATCCTTTAACAAGTGAATTATCACTTCCAGGCTGGGATGAAAGCTACACCAAAGCAGAACTTAAAAATCTGTTAGAGCAATATAAAGATGTTGATGAAGAAAAACTATTTGAAAATCTAAAAGCATTTTTAGAAAAGGTAATTCCGGTTGCCGAAGAATGTGGCGTAAATATGGCAATACATCCGGATGATCCACCATGGAGCATCTTTGGCTTGCCTAGAATCATAACTAACGAAAAAAATTTAGATAGAATGTTATCGTTAGTAGATAGCAAAAACAACGGTCTTACCCTTTGCACCGGTTCTCTCGGAGCTTCGCAAAACAACGATATTATTAAGTTTATTAACAAGTATCATGACCGTATCCACTTTATGCATATTCGCAACATTAAATTTGATGGTGAAAACGATTTCCATGAGGTAGCTCACCCCACAGAATGCGGTTCGCTAGATATTTACGGCATTGTAAAGGCTTTGGTTGATAATGGTTTTGATGGCTATGTTCGTCCTGACCACGGTCGTATGATTTGGGGAGAAAAAGGCCGTTACGGCTATGGTTTATACGACAGAGCACTTGGTGCAGTTTACATATCTGGACTTGCAGAAGCAATAAAGAAAGATAAAGAGGTAAAATAAAATGAATAAAACCGTTGTAATTACAGGTGCAGGCGGAGTTTTATGCTCTAGCTTTGCAAAAGCTTTATCTAAACAAGGCTATAAAATTGCTTTATTAGATTTAAATGAAGATGCCGCAAAGGCAGTTGCCGAAGAAATCAATAACGACGGTGGTATTGCCAAGGCATATAAAACAAACGTTTTAGATAAAGATAACCTTATAGAAGTTCATAGTAAGGTTTTAGCAGACCTTGGTCCATGTACAATTCTAATTAACGGTGCCGGCGGTAATAATCCAAAATGTACTACTGCACATGAGGTTTATGAGCCTGGTGATGAAGACAATAACGATATTATGACCTTCTTTAATTTAGATAAGGCAGGCTTTAACTTTGTATTTGACTTAAATCTTTTAGGCACACTGCTTCCTACTCAAATTTTTGCTAAAGATATGCTTGGTCAAGAAGGATGCTCTATTTTAAATGTTTCCTCTATGAATGCATATCGTCCGTTAACAAAAATTCCTGCATACTCGGCTGCAAAATCGGCAGTTGGCAACTTTACACAGTGGCTAGCTGTTCACTTTGCTAATCAGAATATTCGCGTTAATGCTATTGCTCCCGGTTTCTTTGTAACTAATCAAAACCGCGCTCTTTTATTTGACGAAAACGGAAACCCAACCGCTAGAACTGAGAAAATTTTAAGAGCAACACCTATGAATAGATTTGGCGAGCCTGAAGAATTATTAGGCACTTTACTTTGGCTTACCGATTCAAAAGCATCTGGCTTTGTAACCGGCATAACAGTTCCGGTTGACGGCGGTTTCTCAGCTTACTCTGGAGTTTAAATAAAGTTAAGTGAGGGTAATGTTATGCTCTTCCCAAAAGACAACGCACTACGGCAAGTAAAAACACTCGATGGTTTTTGGCAATTTGCTGCAGATAAAGAAGATATTGGTATATCTAATGCATGGTACAATGGTATTAAATGTAACGATATCCGCGAAATCGCCGTTCCTGCAAGCTGGAACGAGCAATTTAACGACCTGTTTAATTTTCACGGCAAAGGCTGGTATGAAAAGAACATTATCGTTCCAGCCGAACAATCTGAAAAAGCCATATATTTGCGTTTTGGTAACGTTGCAGGAAAAGCTACTGTTTGGGTAAACGGAAACCAAGTTGGCTCTCATGTTGGCACAGCATTGCCTTTTGAGTGTGAAATTAGTTCTCACATTAACTTTGGACAAAGCAATAAAATTGTTGTTTTAGCCGATAGCACACTTGACCCGTGGTCTTTGCCTCCTGCTGCACTTGGCGCAAGCGAAGGAAGAGTTGGATTTTTCAACTCCTACCCTGCTGTTACATATGACTTCTTCCCTTACGGCGGTTTACAGCGTAGTGTTTATTTGTACACAACTGCCAAAGAGCGTATTGAAGACATTGTTATTACCACCGATGTTTTAGATAACACAGCTACTGTTAACTTTAAAATAATGTTATCTAATACTTTAAGCGATAAAATTATAGTATCTACCGACGGCAAAGATATAACCTTTCCCGTTAACTCTAATACTGTAAACGGCAGTGTTACGATAGACAATCCTCGTCTATGGGATATCGGCAAACCCGAACTTTATGATTTAACAGTTACCCTAATTAAAGAAGATTTAGAGGTAGATACCTATACTGAATCTTATGGTATAAGAACTGTTAAAGTAGAAAACGGTAAATTTTTATTAAATGGCAAAGAGGTTTTCTTTAAAGGCTTTGGCAAACACGAGGACTTCTTCATTTTAGGCAAAGGTTTTTCACATGCTGTAACCGTTAAAGATTTTTATTTATTAAAATGGATAGGTGCTAATTCGTTTAGAACTTCACACTATCCTTATGATGAAAACATAATGGACTATGCTGACAGACACGGTATTTTAGTTATTGATGAAACTCCTTTCGTTGGACTTAATACAAGAATGTATAAGGAAGATATTTTAATTAAGGCAAAATCGGTAATTAAAGAACTGTTTGAGCGTGACAAAAACCACCCTTGTGTTGTTATGTGGAGTTTAGCTAATGAGCCCAACATTGAAACCAAAGATGGCGAAAACTTCTTTGCTGAAATGGCTAAAACTGCAAGAAAACTAGACAACACAAGGCCAATAACTTACGTTGCTCACTTGGAACCAGAAAACAACTTAGGGTATGAAAACTATGATGTAGTATGTATTAATAAGTATTATGGTTGGTATATTGCCCCCGGACAAATGTATGAAACTATTGGTGATTTTGAAGCTTGTATTGAACGCTTTTACAATAAATTCAAAAAACCTATGATTATTTCAGAATTTGGAACCGATGCCATTGAGGGCATGCACTGTGATCCACCACAGATGTTTAGTGAAGAATACCAAAGTGAAACCGTTCGTTGTCAGTATGAAATGATGCGCAAAAAAGACTATGTAATAGGCGCGCACGTTTGGTGCTTTGCCGACTTTAAAGCTGCACAGACGACCTCTAGAATTATATTGAACCGCAAGGGTGTATTTACAAGAGAACGCCAACCCAAAATGGTAGCTCACACCCTTAAAAAGCTTTGGAGTGAAGAATAATGAGTTTTACCCTCTGTGCATTTGCCGACGAAGCAGGTACAACATTAAAAGAACAAATAGATGCATTAAAAGCAAATAAAATTCCATTGTTAGAAATACGCGGTGTTAATGGCAAAAATATTATAGATTTGTCAGAGTCTGAGTTTATAAATATTAACGATCAATTAAATGCAAATGGTATTAAAATCTGGTCATTTGGTTCACCAATAGGTAAAATCAATATAACTGATCCATTTAATGAACATCTTAATAAGTTTAAAAGATTATTAGAACTGGCCGAAAAAACCAAAACAGAAAATATAAGAATGTTTAGTTTTTATATTCCAAAAAACAAAGATCCTAATATTTATAAAGATACTGTATTTGAACGTCTTAATACTTTTGTAGAGATATCTAGGGAATATGACGTAACCCTCTGTCACGAAAACGAAAAAGATATTTATGGTGATACCTTAGAACGTTGCTTAGAAATTCATAAAACCTTCAGCGACATAAAAATGGTGTTTGATCCTGCCAATTTTGTTCAGTGCTCGGTAGATACATTACAAGCTTTTGAAGTGCTTAAGCCATATGTAAAATATATGCATATAAAAGATATCGATAAAAACGATAATTTAGTTCCTGCCGGTGAAGGCATTGCTAATATCAAACAGCTGATATCTATGTATTCAAATGTAGGTTCTGTGTTAACCCTTGAGCCTCATTTAAAAATATTTGACGGGCTTGATAATTTAGAGGGTGAAAACAAAAGCCATATAAACACCATTAATATTTATAAAACCAACCGCGAAGCATTTGATGCGGCGACCAAAGCACTTAAAAAGCTCATATAAGGAGGAGAGATTATTTATGCAACTTGGTGCACAACTCTATACTGTAAGAGATTTTACTCAAAATCTTAATGATTTAAGTGAAACTCTTAAAAAAATAGCTGATATTGGCTATAAAACAGTTCAAGTTTCAGGCAGTTGTGATTATGATCCCGAATGGCTAAAAGCAGAGCTTGTAAAAAACAATCTAACTTGTACAGTTACTCACCGTTCAAGCGAAAAAATAAAATCAAATACAAATGAAGAGATTGTTGCTCACAAAATTTTTGGTTGCAAAAACATTGGACTTGGTTGGTATAACTTTAACGAACTCACTCCTCAGGATTTTTATAACGAGTATAAAACTGCGGCAAAACAAATTAGTGAAAGTGGTTTAAAATTCATGTTTCACAACCACAGTGCAGAACTAAAAAAGCACGGCAACATTACATATTTAGAAGAGCTTTCTTCCCTTTTCGCTGACAATGAGTTATCTTTTATTATTGATACATACTGGCTACAATTCGCAGGCTGTGACCCTTCAACTTTTATAAAAAAGTTTAAAAACAGAGCAGAATGTGTTCACTTTAAAGATATGGCGTATAATCAAAATATGATGCCAGTAGGCCAAGGAAATATGAATTTTGAAAACATTCTACTGGCCTGTAGCGACGCTAATACCAAGTATATTTACGTTGAACAAGACAATTGCAACGGCTCAGACCCGTTTAAGTGTTTAAAGCAAAGTTATGATTATTTGAAATCTCTGGGACTTAGGTGATTTTTATGAGAAAAATCAAACTCGGAATAATCGGCTTTGGCAACATGGGCACAGGTCATTATGACAATGTTAAAAGTGGAAAATGTCCTAAAATTGAAATAACAGCCATTGCTGACACCAACCCCGACAGATTAGTTTGGTGTAAAGAAAATCTGCCAAACAATATTAAATTTTTTGATACTGCCGAAAAACTTATTGACAGTGGTGAATGTGACAGCGTGTTAATCTCCACCCCACATTTTGATCACCCCTCTCTCGCAATAATGGCTATGAAAAATAATCTTAATGTTATGGTTGAAAAACCTGCCGGTGTATATACTAAGCTTGTTAAAAAAATGAATGAGCAAGCACAAAAAAGCGATGTTGTGTTTGGCATGATGTTTAATCAACGCACAAATAATATTTATAAAAAAATGCACGAACTAGTTTCTAGCGGCAAATACGGCCAAATACGTCGCACAAACTGGATTGTAACTAACTGGTACCGTCCGCAAGCATATTATGATTCTGGCAATTGGCGTGCAACTTGGGCTGGCGAAGGCGGCGGTGTGCTTTTAAACCAGTGTCCGCATCAACTTGATTTATTCCAATGGATATGCGGTATGCCCGAAAAAGTACAAGCAAAGGTTCTGTACGGTAAATGGCACAATATTGAGGTTGAAGATGATGTTACTGCAGTTGTTACATATAAAAACGGTGCAATAGGCACTTTTATTGCATGTACAGGTGACGCGTGTGGTACCAACAGATTTGAAATTCAACTTGACAAAGCCAAACTTGTTGCCGAAAACGATAAATTAGAACTGTATGAGTATGATGTTGCCGAGCCCGAATTCACAAAAGCAAATAAAGAAATATGGGGACATCCAAACATTACTCAAACCACTGTAGCAATTGATCAAAAAAATTCACAACATGTAGATGTTATGAATGCTTTTGCCGATGCTGTTTTAAACGGTGGCAGGTTAATTGCAGGCGGCGAAGAAGGCATAAATGGGCTTACTCTTTCAAATGCAATACATCTATCAGATTGGTTGCAAAAGGAAATTGAATTACCGTTTGATGAAGATTTGTTTTATTATGAATTAATGAAAAGAATTAAAACCTCTAAAATTAAAACAAATATTAAAACCATATATTCTGATACAAAAGGTACATATAAAGGTCATTAATAAAAAAACACACCAAGTTTTTTCTTGGTGTGTTTTTTATTACATTTTAGATTTAATTTCATCAATGCTTGTTGTTAAAAGCTTAATTTTTTCAAGAACTTTTTCCAAACTTTCTCTTTGTGCTGCAACTACCTTTTCGGGTGCTTTAGCAACAAAGCCCGGGTTGTTAAGTTTACTTTCAAAGAAATCTTTATCCTTTTGGGCAACTTCAAGTTCTTTTTGAAGTCTTGCAAGCTCTGCATCAAAATCAACAAGTTCGTTCATCGGCATAAATATTGTTGCCGCATCGGTAACAACTCTTGCTGCGCCATCAAGCACAATATTTTGCTCAACAACAACCTTAGAAGCATATGCTAAACGGCAAATAAGATCTGCACCGGACTCAAACACACTACTAAACGGAGTTTGAACGTAAACTTGTGCTTTTCTTGAAGGCGGAACGTTCATCTGTGCTCTTAAATTTCTAATAGCACGAATTGCTTCCATAAGCTTTTCAAAGTCAGCCTCTTGTTCTTCAAACTTTAATTCATCTTTAAACTCAGGCCATTCAGATACCATAATAGACTTGCCATCGTGCGGTAATGTTAACCAAATTTCTTCGGTTATAAACGGCATAAACGGATGTAAAAGCTTCAATACGTTAGAGAATACATAAAGTAGTACTGCTTTAGCAGTTGCTTTTGCCTGCTCATTATCAGATGCTAATCTAACCTTTGCAATTTCTATATACCAGTCACAGAATACATCCCAAATAAAATCATAAAGTTTAGATACTGCAAGGCCTAACTCGTATTTCTCAAGGTTATCGGTTACGTCAGCAACCAAATTATTGTACTTAGAAAGTATCCATTTGTCCTCTAGTTCAAGGTTTTCGGGTATATGGGGTGCGGGTTCGTTTTCAGAAAAATTCATAATCAAAAATCTTGCCGCATTCCAAATCTTGTTTGCAAAGTTACGGCTTGCTTGAACACGCTCAGGTGAATAACGCATGTCATTACCTGGACTATTACCGGTTGCAAGAGTAAATCTTAATGCATCGGCACCATATTTTTCAATTTCTTCAAGAGGATCAATACCGTTACCTAAGGACTTAGACATTTTTCTGCCTTCGGCATCGCGCACAAGACCATGGAATAGTACTGTTTTAAACGGTACTTTTCCAGTATACTCAAGTCCTGAGAATATCATACGGGCAACCCAGAAGAATATAATATCATAACCGGTAACAAGAGTATCTGTAGGATAAAAATATTTAAGGTCTAAGTTTTCTTCTGGCCAACCTAGTGTAGAGAATGGCCAAAGTGCAGATGAGAACCAAGTATCAAGAGTGTCAGAATCTTGTGTAATGTTTTGAGAGCCACATTTTGTACATTTGCAAACATCGGTCTTGGAAACTATTGTTTCACCGCAGTCTGCACAGTAAAATGCAGGTATTCTGTGTCCCCACCAAAGCTGACGAGAAATACACCAGTCTTTAATATTTTCCATCCAGTTAAAGTAGGTTTTCTCATAACGGGCAGGAACAAATTTAATTTCACCGTTTTTAACAACATCTATTGCCGGCTTTGCTAAGGGTTCCATTTTTACAAACCATTGCTTAGAAATTCTAGGCTCAACAATAGTATCACAACGGCTACAAGCACCTACATTATGGTTCATTTTTTCAATTTTAACAAGGAAACCACCTTGCTCTAAATCGGCAACAATGGCTTTTCTTGCTTCATAACGGTCAAGACCGGCATATTTGCCGCCATTTTCATTGATTTTTGCGTCATCTGTCATAACATTAATTATAGGCAAATTATGACGAAGACCAACTTCAAAGTCGTTAGGATCGTGTGCAGGTGTGATTTTTACAACACCTGTACCGAAATCCATTTCAACATAAGAATCAGCTACAATAGGAATCTCTTTATTAACAAGTGGAAGTGTTACAGTTTTACCGATTAAATCCTTATATCTTTCATCATCGGGATGAACTGCAACAGCAGTATCACCGAGCATAGTTTCGGGTCTGGTGGTTGCAAGTTCAATAAACCCGCTTCCATCTGTTAGCGGATATCTTAAATGCCAGAATGCGCCTTCTTTTTCGCTATAAGCAACCTCTGCATCAGATATAGCAGTAAGGCAATGCGGACACCAGTTAATTATTTTCTCGCCGCGGTAAATTAATCCCTTATTATATAGGCGAACAAATACTTCTTTTACTGCATTAGAACAACCTTCGTCTAAAGTAAAGCGTTCACGCTCCCAGTCACAAGACGATCCAAGTTTTTTAAGCTGAGAAATAATTCTGCCGCCGTAAGTTTTTTTCCATTCCCAAGCGCGTTCTAAAAATTTTTCTCTACCAATATCTTCCTTGGTTATACCCTCTTTGCGCATAGCCTCAACAATTTTAGCTTCGGTCGCAATAGATGCGTGGTCTGTACCGGGCATCCAGAGTGCTGCTCTGCCCTGCATTCTTCTAAAACGAATAAGTATATCTTGCAGAGTATTATCAAGAGCATGTCCCATATGCAACTGACCGGTAATGTTTGGTGGTGGTATAACGATAGTAAAAGGCTTCTTTTTTTGATCTGCTTCGGCATGGAAAAAACCACCATCTAGCCAAAACTGATAAGTTCTGCCTTCTACTTCATTAGGATCGTAAGTTTTTGCAAGTTCTTTTGCCACTTTAATTCCTCCAAAATTTTAACAGTAAAATGTTACTGAACAACGATATGTTATTGTAGCTTATAAAATGTTATTTGTCAAATAATTCCTAGTGTATTTTTAAAATAATAGCAAATATTATTACTGTCAGCAATAAGAAAATTTAAGCTTGCGTTTGTATTTGAAGCTGACACAATATGTTGCAGAGTGCTATACATAGTGCTCTGCATCTTTTGTTTTAAATGCTCATTTGTTCTGCTTGTTCATCTGCAGACTTAAAACTACCTGCCGCGGGCAAATTACGAGTGCGATATCGATGCGGTTTTTGGAACATACCCTCTTTATAAAGTTCAGTACTATAAATGCGCTGACCTTTCTTTTGTGTCATAACAGCAACGCCGCCATTATCTTTGGTTGCTTTTGCGGCAAGTGCGCCAGTATGAACAAGTAGTATTCTGCCATTAGTTGAAGTTAAAACGATTTCACAATCTTCTTTAATTGCAATTATGCTGTGCAAATTATATTTATTACAATATGCATTTATAAGCTTTTTGCGGTTAGTTTTTGTAGCGTATGATGAAAGCGGAACCTTAGAAATTCTACCGTTATCGAACACAAATACACAAAATCCGCTATAGTCGTGTGTTTCAACCATTAAAACAGGTACTTCGCCCTCTTCAAACTCTAACTTTGCAGGTATATAATCACCTAGCAAGCTTGCTTTACCGTCAGAAAACTCTGAAACTTTCGACTTATAAACTTGGAACTTATTTGTGAAGAATAAAAGTTCTGCAGCATTGTCAGATTCAATAATCTGTGTAATTTCGTCGCCCTCTTTTAGCTTTTGCTCGCCACTCATTCTAAGAGAATTTGGAGTTATCTTTTTAAAATAACCATCTTTTGTAAAGAACAATGTTACGGGCGATGTATCAACAGGCTCCTCTGCCTCTTCAAGCACTGCATCATTAGCATTTATAATTTGTGTTTTGCGCGGTTTAGCATATTTCTTTATAACTTCTTCAAGCTCTTTTATAATAATATTGTAAACCTTGCGACGACTCTCTAAAATACTTTCGAGCTCCGCGATTTCTTTTTCTAGATTTTCAATTTCGTCGAGTCTTTTTAAAATATACTCGCGGTTTAAGTGACGTAATTTAATTTCGGCTACATATTCTGCTTGAATTTGGTCTATTCCGAAACCAATCATAAGATTGGGAACAACTTCCTTTTCTTCAGCGGTTTCGCGAACGATTTTTATAGCTTTATCAATATCAAGCAAAATCTTAGACAAACCTTTTAAAAGGTGCAGCTTGTCTTTTGCCTTTGTAAGAGTAAAATGTACTCTTCTTTTAACACACTCAACTCTAAATGCAACCCATTCACCAAGAAGCTCTTTAATGCCCACAACACGCGGTGAATTTGCAATAAGAACATTAAATATACATGAAAATGTATCTTGCAGCGGAGTCATACGATAAAGCTTTTGCATAAGCTTGTCGGGATCTGTGCCACGCTTAAGGTCTATTGTAATTTTAAGGCCTTTAAGGTCGGTTTCATCGCGAATATCACTTATTTCAGTTATTTTTTTAGCCTTTGCAAGTTCAATAACCTTTTCAATTATCGCCTCTGCTGTGGTTGAGGGTGGTATTTGTTTGATATCAATACAGTTTTGAGATTTATCGTACTCATAAGTGCCTCTAATCTTAAAACTACCTCTGCCTGTTTCGTAAAGGGTGCGCATCTCTTCTCTATCATAAAGCAACTGTCCGCCTATTGGAAAGTCCGGTGCTAAAAGAGTTTCCATTATGTCTGCGTCGTTATCTTTAATATAATTGATAGTAGTGCGACAAACTTCTTCTAAGTTAAAAGGACATATGGTGCTGGTCATACCAACAGCAATACCATTATTATAATTAACTAAAATTGACGGAAATCTTACCGGAAAAAGCGTGGGCTCTTTCATAGTGGCGTCGTAGTTGTCGACAAAATCTATTGTATCTTTATCGATATCAATAAAAAGTTCACTTGCAATTTCTGAAAGTTTTGCCTCAGTATACCTAGATGCTGCCCAATGCATATCACGCGAGTAAGCTTTACCAAAGCTTCCCTTTGAATCTACATACGGGTACAGTAAAGCTTCATAACCTTCTGATAAACGCACCATAGTATCATAAATTGCGGCATCGCCATGTGGATTTAGCTGCATTGTTCTACCAACAATATTAGCCGACTTTATTCTATTGCCGGTAAGTAATCCCATTTTATACATGGTGTATAAAAGTTTACGATGCGAAGGCTTAAACCCATCTATTTCGGGTATTGCACGCGAAACAATAACGCTCATAGCATAGGGCATATAGTTGCTTTCTATTGTTTCGGTAATTGGTTGTTCAACAATTAAACCTGCACCCGCAATATAAGCATTTGTTTCTGCAGGGTTTTTTTGAGTGCTTATTGCACTTTTCTTTTTGGGAGCCATTTATTATTCCCCTTCAAATTATTTTAAATTAACTAATATCTGCTTCATCAATGTATAAGTAACCATTTTCGGCAATAAAATCTTTTCTTCCCGCAAGGTTGTTACCAAGCATTAAATCAAACATCTCAGCAGTGCGCTCTGCGTCGTCAGGCATTACCTTTACAAGACGACGAGTAGCGGGGTTCATAGTCGTAAGATTCATCATATCGGGTTGGTTTTCGCCAAGACCTTTTGAACGTTGTAATGTATACTTAGTATCGCCAACCATATTTAGAATATCTTGCTTTTCTTTTTCGTCATAGGCAAAATATGATTTGCCACCGCTTGTTATTTCGTATAACGGAGTTTCGGCAATATAAACCTTGCCTAAATTTATAAGAGTTGGCATTAGGCGATAAATCATTGTAAGAATAAGTGTTCTAATTTGAAAACCGTCAACGTCGGCATCAGTACAAATGATTACCTTGTTCCAACGCAAGTTTTCAATATTAAAGGTAGACAAATCTTTGCTAGCCTTTGATTTAACCTCAACGCCGCAACCCAAAACCTTAATTAAATCGGTTATAATCTCGCTTTTGAAAACTTTATCATACTCGGCTTTAAGACAGTTTAAGATTTTACCTCTTACGGGTATTATTGCCTGAAATTCAGAATCTCTGGCGAGTTTACAAGATCCAAGTGCCGAATCACCCTCAACAATAAAGACTTCTCTTACAGATACGTCTCTGCTACGACAGTCAACAAACTTTTGAACTCTGTTTGCCATGTCGTTACTGGACTGTAAGGTCTTTTTAAGGTTATAACGTTCTTTTTCTGAACGTTCACGACTGCGTTTATTAATAAGTACTTGCTCGACAATTTTATCGGCTTCGGGTTTATTTTCTATAAAGTATATTTCAAGCTGTTGACGGAAAAACTCCGTCATAGCATCTTGAATAAACTTATTTGTTATGGCCTTTTTGGTTTGGTTTTCGTAAGAAGTCTGGGTAGAAAATGATGATATAACCAAAACTAAACATTCGTCAATATCAGATATGGTTATTTTACTTTCATTTTTGTTGTATTTATTGTTTTGCTTAATGTAGGCATCAATTTGTGCAACAAACGCACTTCTAACTGCTCTGTCTGGCGCACCACCATGTTCAAGCCAGCTTGAGTTATGATAATACTCTTTTAACTGACGCTTATTAGAAAATGTTAAAGCAGCATTAATTTTAACCTTGTAATCTTTTTTATCTTCTCTATCTCTGCCGACACGTTCTGTGTTCCAAAACTGAACCGATGTAAGTGCATCTTCACCGACGAATTCGGTTACATATTCTGTAATACCGTTGTTGTAAATATACTCAAACTTTTCAAAAGTGGAACCTTTTTGAATTTTTAGTATAAACAATAATCCGGGATTAACAATTGCCTGTCTATTTAATACATCTTTAAAATATTCATCCGGAATATTGATGTCGGTAAAAACATCTAAGTCGGGCTTCCAACGTGTAAGTGTACCTGTTTCTCTGCCAGTGTATTCTTCTTTTTTTAGTCCGCCAATATTAACACCTTTTTCAAAGTGCAGATTATATTTATAGCCGTCACGCTTAATTTCTACGTCCATATAATCAGACGAATACTGCGTAGAGCAAAGACCTAGACCATTTAAACCAACAGAATATTCATAATTGCCACCATCATTAGTGTCATATTTACCGCCCGCATACAATTCGCAATATAAAAGTTCCCAGTTATAGCAATTTTCATTAGGATTAAAATCTACGGGGGCACCGCGTCCAAAATCTTGCACCTCAATAGAGCCATCTGTATATTTTGTTATTATTATTTTTTTACCATAGCCTTCACGAGCTTCGTCAATAGAGTTTGAAATAATTTCAAAAACGGAATGTTCGCAACCATCTAAACCGTCGGATCCAAAAATAACCGCAGGACGTTTACGAACCCTATCGGGACCATCTAATTTTTTTATGCTTTCGTTACCATATTCTTGAATTTTCTTAGCAGACACTAAAATTCTCCTTTAATAAAGTTAACACTTTATGTAGTATTTGCATATATGAACATTATACTACATTTACGCGACTTTGGTCAAGTAAAAAGACTATAAAAAAGCAAAAAACCGACACTTTTTAGGTGTCGGTTTAAATATATTATTTAATTCCTAAATACGGCGCAGGATTTACTCTTTGACCGTTCTTCCAAATTTCAAAATGCAAATGGTTACCCGATGCATTACCGGTTCTGCCAACATACGCAATTGTCTGACCGGCAACAACTTTTTCTCCTACGGAAACAATCATTTCAGAACAATGCGAATAAAGCGTTTCAAAGCCGTCGCCATGATCAATAACAATATACTTACCGTAATCTGATGTGTGTCTAACGGTTTTTACCACGCCCGATTTTGATGCATAAATACTTAATCCTTTTGGGCCTGCAAGGTCTAAGCCTTTATGATTTCTTCCATCACCCCAATAAGAACTAATATAAATCTTAGACATATCTATAGGTTTGACAAATCCATACGTAGAGTAGTTGCTAGCCGATGAAGAAACACCAGTACCTACAACTAAAATTTTATCTACAGGCTCCGATATAACCTCATTAGAAACAACATTACGATTAGTGATTTCTCCGTTTAAATATTCAATGGTTTCAACAGTACGTTTTACACCATTTACTCCTTGTTGTTTTACAGTAGTCTTGCCTGCAGCAACAGATGATGATTTTTGTTTAACCGTACTGTAACCAATAGATTTATCGATAGTAATGGTAACTACTGTTTTAACATCTAGCGCATTTACCAATTCACATAAAGCAGTAGAATCTAAAAAATTATCTGTTGCATAATAACCGCTTAAAACTGTTACATCATCAACAAATTCAGCAGATTCTTCGCCGTTGCCGGTAAGGTATGACTGCTTTGCATCATATAAAATTTTATCTAAGCCATCGCCATCATTAGATACCGCAACAGTTTCACCATTAACGCAAAGAGCATAACCATCAATTAAATTATCAGTATTTTCTAATATAACATAAGACAAATCTTCGCTATTCGCAAATTCATTGGCAAAGGTTATAATTCTTTTGAATTTTGGATTTAAAATATATTCATCAGGATTTTCCGCATTAACCTTTGATGCCGCAAGCTCAGCTGCCTTGTAATATACATCCTTTTCTTCTACGCTCGCAATCACATTGCCGTTATAAACAACATTATAAACAATTTTTATTGGTAATGCACCTATCAGTAAAGAAAAGAATAATACAAAACCCATACAACCAATAATAATTTTTGTGTAGGTGTTCATATTGCCAAGCATTGATTTTGCTTTGTTGTATTTTTCTTTTATATTAAGTTTTTCTTCTGCTCTTTTTAAAAATGAAGTAATAATAAAACTCATACCTTTCTAAAAGGTTACATATTTGTAACTTTAATACATCATTATTATACCTAATTATTACAAAATTGCAACCTTTTAAAGTAAAAATAAACTTTTTGAGCAAAAAAACATATCTGTTGCGCCTGTGTTTTGTATGAATTGCACAACAGATATGTAAAAAATTGTAAAAACAATATAAAAATAAGTTTTTAGAACAATGACATTTGTGCTGTATCTGGCAAATCGCCAAAAACGCCAATTTCGTCTAAATTTGCAATAATGGTTTTAGAAACGCCGGCTTGTGTCTGGAATTCGTCCTTAGAAATAAAATTACCTTCCCTAGCCGCCTCATACAACGCATATGCTGCTTTATCACCAACACCGGATAAAGCACCAAACGGAAGTCTGATTTTGCCGTCTTCGGGAATATATTTAACGGCGTGTGAATGCATTAAGTCTATTGGAAGCACTTCTATTCCTCTAGACATAAGCTCGTTAAATATAAGCATGTTATTATAAACATCGAGTTCTTTTTTAGTGGCCTCTTTGCCCTTTTCTTTAATATTCCTAAGATAATTGCGAACGGCTTCTTTTCCCTTTAATATAGTTGGAACATCAACATCTTCAGGACGCGCAGTAAAATACGCGCAATAAAACTCTAGTGGCTTATAAATTTTATACCACGCGAGTCTAAGCGCCGATATAACATATGCAGCCGCGTGAGCTTTAGGGAACATATATTTAATTTTACGGCAAGAATCTATATACCACTCGGGCACATTCACCTTGCGCATATCTTCTTCCATAGAAGCCCAGTCTTCTTTAGAAATCTTTCCGCTGGCTATCATACCCTTACGTACAGTTTCTGTTATTTTAAATGCACGACTACTGTCCATACCCTGATATATTAGATACACCATTATATTATCACGAGTACCAATAACCTCAGATATTGTACACTTGCCTTGATCTATTAAATCTTTAGCATTACCAAGATAAACGTCGGTACCATGAGAAAGTCCCGAAATCTGTAAAAGGTCGGCGAAGTTTTTAGGCTTACAGTCAATAAGCATTCCTCTAACAAACTCAGTACCAAATTCGGGTAAGCAGAAAGTACCGGTTTTTGAATATATATCATCAGCCGATACACCCAATGCATCGGTAGACACAAACAAGCTGTAAACATTTTTGTCACTCATAGATATTTCATTAACCGGTATACCGGTATACTCTTCTAAATACTTATATGTAGTTGGTACAACGTGACCAAGTTCATCAAGCTTTAGAATGGTATCGTGAATGGAATGAAAGTCAAAGTGAGTTGTTACAATATCGGAATTAACGTCGTCAGCGGGGTGTTGTACCGGACAAAAATCGTAAATCTGCTTATCGCGCGGTACAACAATCATACCAGCCGGATGTTGACCGGTGGTTTGTTTGATTTTAGATTTTTCAACCAATGTAGCTAAACGGTTAAGTTCGGCACTGCTTAAAACTATGCCTTTTTTCTCGGCATATGCCTTAGCAAAACCATAGGCAGTCTTTTCGGCAACGGTAGAAATTGTTCCGGCCTTAAATACGTTTTCACTACCGAAAAGGCTTTCGGTATATTTTTGAACTTCTGACTGAAATTCGTCTGAGAAATTAAGGTCGATATCGGGCACCTTGTCTCCCTTAAACCCTAAGAATGTTTCAAACGGAATATCGTGACCGTCGCGTTTATATGGCGTTCCGCATATGGGACAGTTTTTTTCCTCAAGGTCAAATCCGGAACCAACCTCGCCCTTCAAAAAGAACTCACTGTGCTTGCAAGACGGACAATAGTAATGCGGCGGCAACGGATTAACCTCTGAAATACCGGCCATTGTAGCAGCAAATGAAGAACCTACGCTACCACGAGAGCCAACTAAATAACCGTGTTCTTCGCTATATGCAACAAGTTTTTGTGCTGTAACATACATAATTGAAAATCCGTTTTGAATAATTGAATTAAGCTCTTTTTCTAAACGTTTTTCAACGGTTTCGGGCAACTTTCCGTTATATCCGTACATAGAATATGCCCTATCCCAACAAATATTGCGCAAAAGGTCGTCGGATCCTTCAATAACAGGCGGATAGTTTCCATCAGGCACGGGTATAACATCGGCACTAACCATATCGGCAATCTTATTTGGGTTATCTATAACAAACTCTTTTGCACGCTCACCAAAATAGCTAAAATCTTCTAGCATTTGTGTAGTAGATTTAAGATAAAGTGGTGCTTGATGGTCAAAATCATCAAACCCCTGCCCCGCCATTAAAATTTTACGGATAATTGAATCTTCTTTAGATAGAAAATGAACATCACCTGTAGCAACTACAGGAATTCCAAGTTCATCACCTATCTGAACAACCTTTCGATTAAAATCTTTTATTACTTCGAAAGATGTAACATGTTTTAGCGGATTATCTTTAACCTGACCTTTTTTGTCGGTTCTAACCATTTTAGATTCACGAATCATAAACTCGTTGTTGCCAAGAGGTTGAATTTCTAAATAATCGTAAAACCTTGCAATTTCTAAAAGTTCATCATGAGATTTACCCTCAATAATAGCTTGGTATAACTCGCCTTGTTCACAAGCCGAACCAATTATAAGTCCCTCACGGTTTGCCTCTATAGCACTTTTATAAGATAAAGGTCTTTTATAAAAGTGATCTAAATGAGCACTAGAAATAATCTTGTATAGGTTTTTAAGTCCAACAAGGTCTTTAACAAGTATAATTTGATGATATCTTTTTAGTTTGGTAATATCAGTTTCACCCATAGTATCATTGGCAAAGTATCCCTCTACTCCGTATATTACCTTAAAGTCGCCACCACTTTTTCTAATCTTTTTAACTGCCGCTGCAGCCTCTGGATATGCTTGTACAACACCATGGTCGGTAATTGCAATAGCTTTGTGACCCCACTTGAATGCCTTATTAATAATATCACTGGCAGAAGACACCGCGTCTTTAGCTGACATATTTGTATGACAATGAAGTTCAACACGCTTTGTTCCTTCATAATTATCGGTTTCTTCATAGCGCTCAAGTGTTGCCAATGCAGTTACATTAACAATAAATTCACCCGACCAATTATCGTATGCATAATCACCGTTTACAAGGACTGTTGCACCGTTTTTAAGGTTATTTAGCGTTTCTGCCACTTTAGGTTCAACAAACATATTGGCCATAAACGAATTAGTGTAATCGCTGAAAGAAAACTTAACTATAATTCGCTTACCACGTTTGGTATTTATCTCACGCTTGTCCAATCCGAAAACTTCGCCCCATGCGGCTATAGTAACTTTTTCGTTTGGATTTTCTGGTGGAATAATATCAATAAGTGGCTTTATGTTTTTGTTTATTTTTTTACCATAAAACAGCTTTGCACTATCTAAATAAACCGGTAATCCGTCTGATGGTAAAACAGTATTATCAAATTTTTCTTCTTTTGTTTTATTTGGTTTTAAATCTTCTTTTACAACCTGTTTAACTTCATTTTTTTGTGTGTACTCAACTGTAACAGTAGGCATTACAAAAACAGGCTCAGTATTTTCCAATACGCCTGTAAACTCTAGTTTTGCATCAATATTAAAACGATTTTTTATAATATTTAGAAAATGTTCTTCAAATTTAGCTTTTTGGATAACGTCGTATCCACCGTATTTTAGTTCAATAGTAATAGTATTATTGCTTTTAACAGAAAAATCGGCATTATTAAAAAATCCGTTAATTTGAACATTTTTGCACTTTATTTCCTCGGAAACATCTAAACAAATTTCTTTGGTTAATAATACATTTTTGTATGTAAAACTTAAAGCTACAGCGTTAATACGCATAGAGCTTTTTAGTTGTGCGCAAATTTTTTCAATTTGAGCAGATGATATGTATTTTTCACTTTCGGCAATAATATCTATTTCTCTGTCTTCTATATTAAGCTTGCAATTTATAATTAAAGCTGCATCTGTAATTTTTAAAAGCTCTTCGGTTAAATATTCGCCAAACAAAGCTAAAAAGGTTGTTGCTTGCATTATTGTCCTCTATTACATTAATTCTATTTCTTTAATAAGTTCATCTAACAGATTTTCTTCTTTTACTTTTCTAAGTATTTTGCCTTTTTTAAATATAAGACCGCAACCATCACCACCAGCAATACCAATATCGGCATGACTGGCCTCTCCGGGACCGTTAACAGCACAGCCCATTATAGCAACAGTTATATCCTTTTGGCAGTCAGAAAGCGCTTGCTCTGCTTTCTTGGCAATAGAAATTAAGTCGATATTTGTTCTGCCACATGTTGGACATGAAACAAAATTTATACCGCTTTTTCTAATACCAATTGCTTTAAGAATATCTTTAGCAGCCTTAACCTCTTTTACTGGATCGTCTGTTAATGAAACTCTTATTGTGTTACCTATTCCATAAAGTAACAATCCGCCTATACCCGCCGAAGAACGAACAATACCCATTCGCTCTGTTCCCGCTTCGGTTACACCTAAATGCAACGGATAATTGCATTTTTCTGCGGCTAACATATATGAGTCAAACATTGTTTTTGTATCGCTTGATTTTAATGATAATACAATATTATCAAAATCAAATTTTTCCAACAATGATATATGATATAGGCCACTTTCAACAATTGCCTCAGGCGTTGGTGCTCCGTACTTTTTAAGGATTTCTTTTTCTACAGAACCGGAATTTACACCAACGCGTATTGGAACATTATGAGTGCGACAAATATCGGCAACTGCTTTAACATTTTTATCATCACCAATATTTCCGGGATTAATTCTAACCTTATCTACACCGGCAGCAACACTTTCAATAGCAAGTTTATAATCAAAATGTATATCGGCAACAATTGGCACCGACACATTTTCTTTTAATTTTTCAATAAGAGCAACTGTCTCTTTATTAGGAACAGATACTCTTATAATTTGACAACCGGCATCTTGCAAGGCCTTTGCTTGTGCAACATTGGCATCAAAATCATTAGCAGAACAATTTAACATTGACTGTATAGAAATTGGTGCATCGCCACCTATAGCAACATTGCCGCAATAAACTTTTTTTGTTTGATTCCTTAAAAACATAATCTCACCTTAAAATAAAGATATAATATCCTTTGCAGTTACAAGTAGCATAAAAGCAATTAACAATACGAATCCTATACCATGAACCCAAGCCTCATATTTTTGAGGAACCGGTTTTCGGAAAATTATTTCAAAAATAATGAATAAAATTCTTCCTCCGTCTAAGGCCGGAATTGGTAATAGATTAAAAATACCTAAATTAATTGTTATTAGAGCCATTATTGGCAACAAATTTTCAAGTCCGCTTTTTGCAACTGTTCCTATTGCCGCCGTAACTCCAACTGGACCAGAAACAGCGTTTATTCCAAATTTTCCGCCAATTAAATCTATTAATGAAAACCAAACCACTCGACCGTAAGAAATAGATGTATTAACGGTATAGCGCAAATAATTTACAAACGTTTTTTCTTCGCCTTTTACCCAGAAATCAACCGAAAGGAATGTTGTTTCATCTACAGTTTCGGTAGCAAATTTAACACTTTTAAGTTCTGTGTTTTGCCCGTTACGCTTTACAACAAGGTCTACAGACCCGTCTTCAACACCGGTAAAGGCATAACTTAAATCGTAGGTTGAATAAATCCTTCTGCCATCGACCTTTAATATTTTATCACCTACAGCCAATCCGCTTTGCTGAGAGATAGCATTTTCTTCAAACTTAGCAATTTGAGTAGATGTAAAAGCTTCAGAAAAAGACAACGACAGTGCAACAATTATTAAACCTAATATAAGATTAAAAACTGCACCGGCCACAACAATTATAAAACGTTTAAATGGGCCTTTATTACAAAAAGCTCTGGAATTAGAACTATCTTCGCTCTCGCCCTCCATAACACATGCTCCGCCAAGAGGAATAAGATTAACAGAATACACCGTCTCGCCTATTTGTTTTTTAATAAGCTTAGGGCCAAAGCCTACAGAAAACTCATTTACTTTTACTCCGGTTGCTTTCGCGGCCAAAAAATGACCAAGTTCATGTATAATTATTAACACCACGAATATTAAAACTGCAACCAAATAAGGCCATATAGAATTAAATATGTTTATATTATATCACCATCCGAAAACACTGTTTGTAACTATTTGTCTTGCCTTAATATCAGCATCAAACACATCTTCAAGGCTAAAAGAATTCACTTTGGGTTGTAAGTCAACTGCTTTTTGAATAAGTTCGGGGATTTGTAAATATTTTATTTTTCCGTCTAAGAAAAGTTTAACAGCTTCTTCGTTAGCACCGTTGGCCGCTGCAGGCTTGAGTCCGCCTTCGTTTATTGCCTTAATGCAAATAGCAAGACACTTAAAAGTATCTAAATCTGGCTTTGCAAAAGTTAAAGTACCAACATCACTAAGTGATAACTTTTCAAACATGCACTTTGAACGCTCAGGATATGTTAAAGCATACTGAATAGGTATTGCCATATCGGCAGTGGCGAGCTGTGCAATTACCGCACCATCGGTAAGTTCAATAGCTGAATGTATAATACTCTGGCGATGAACTAATACTTCGATTTTTTCTGCATTTAGTCCAAACAGATGCACTGCTTCAATAACTTCAAGACCTTTGTTCATAAGCGTAGAGGAATCAATAGTTATTTTGGCACCCATACTCCAATTAGGATGCTTTAATGCTTGTTCCGGAGTAATATCTACAAGTTCGCTTGCAGTTTTTCCGTAAAACGGGCCGCCCGATGCAGTTAAAATTATTTTGCTTAATGAGCCTTCCGGTGTTCCTTGTAAACACTGGAATATTGCAGAATGTTCGCTGTCTACCGGCAATATTTTTACTCCGTTTTCTTTTGCGGTGCGCATTACTATATCACCGCCAGCAACAAGGGTTTCTTTATTAGCAAGCGCTAACGTCTTTTTGGCGCTTAATGCTGCCATAGTAGGTCTTAAGCCCGCTATACCAACTACCGAGTTTAATACAATATCTGCATCATTCATTGAAGCTGCATAACAAAGACCTTCTACACCGCTTAATACCTTAACTGGAGTATCAGCAAGTCTGACCTTTAAATCATTAGCGGCGGTTTCATTAGTAAGAACCGCAACCTTTACATTAAACTCTCTGGCTTGCTGCTCTATTAGATCAACGCTACTATTTGCAGCAACAGCAATAACATTGTACCCATTTGCTTTACAAACCTTTAACGCTTGAGTACCTATTGAACCTGTTGAGCCTAAAATTACTATGTTTTTACTCATTTTTTACACCTTAAAAAATATATTCAGATATTAGGGCAAAAACAGGTGCAATAAGTAATATGCTGTCGAACCTGTCCATTATGCCACCATGACCCGGAATTAGATTAGAATAGTCTTTTATATTACACGAACGTTTTATAAACGATGCAAAAATATCGCCTATCATGCCAAGCACTGAAAATACCGGAGTTATAAGCAATATTTTTAACATACTGACAGACTGCGTACTTAAATTATTAAAAGCAAACACAATAATTACGCTTACTATTGCACTCGATAAAATGCCGCCTATAGCACCCTCTATAGTCTTTTTAGGACTAAGCACGGGCGCCAGTTTATGTTTTCCAATTGCGCTACCCACAAAATATGCTCCGCAGTCTGAAATGCAAGAGAAATTAAGAATAAGTAACAACATAAACAAACCGTAACCTGACGAATGATTTATTATTTTTACTAAACTAAAAAAAGCATAGCTTAAAATAATTGGAAATGTAACAGTTGCACAAAATGCATAAGCATTTACGTTCTTGTGTTCTTTTAGTACAAATAAAACGAGTAAAACGATATATATAAGTATTGCCACTTCTACTTTTATAATTCCAAAGTTATAGACAAGCGGCATAACCGCTGCAAAAAGGCAAGCTAATAAAACGAGTGTTTTTTTAGTTACTAATGCAGTATTATGCAAAACCTCATATACTGCACAAGTAGATAAAAACATAATTGCAACAACTGCGGTTATAGGAAAAAAATTGTTTAAAGTAAGCACGGCCGCTGCAATAAAAACTAAAACCGTACCAGAGATAATTCGAGTTTTCATGTTGAGTACTCCTTAAATTCCGCCAAAGCGACGATTTCGCTTAGAATATTCATCAAGCGCCTTTTCTAGGTCAGACGGTTTAAAGTCAGGCCAAAGAATATCTGAAAACCAAAACTCCGCATAGGCAGACTGCCAAATTAAATAATTAGACAAACGGTATTCGCCGCTTGGTCTAATAATAAAATCGGGGTCGGGCTGACCGGCCGTATATAAATTATCGCTAATAAGTTGTTCGGTTATATCTTCTGCTTTTACTCCGCTGTTAATTATTTTACTAACAGCATGTATGATTTCATCACGTCCGCCATAATTTAGCGCAATATTTAGATGTAAGCCGGTTGCATTTTCAGAATCTGACTCAGCTTTTACAATAAGCTCTTTTATATCAGTAGGTAAAACATCAATATTACCAATGAATTTTAGTTTAATATTTTCACCTTTAAAGTTTTCGGTATCTTTTAAATAGTCACGAAGTATATTCATTATATTATCAACTTCATCTTTAGGTCGTTTCCAATTTTCAGTGGAAAAGGCATAAACAGTTAAAAACTTTAAACCAATTTTATTGCAATATCTAGCAATGTCTTTAAAAGTTTTAGAACCCGCAGCATGACCTGCTGTGCGCGGCAAAGAACGCTTTTTTGCCCATCTGCCATTTCCGTCCATAATTATAGCAATATGATTAGGCAATATGCGCTCAATATTAGGTTGTTTGGTTTTTAATTTTGATTTAAAAAACATAAATCTACCACACTTTTCAAAATCCCATCGGAGTTATCCGATGGGACGAATATAAAGTAATTAAAAGCAGAAATTAAATTTCCATAATTTCTTTTTCTTTTGCTGCAGCAAGATCATCGATCTCTTTGCAGTATTTATCTGTAAGATTCTGAATTTTCTTTTCGCAATCCGCTTGATCATCCTCAGTTATTTCGCCGTTTTTCTTCATAGCTTTTGCTTTTTCAATAGCATCACGACGCAATGAACGAATTGCTACCTTGCTATCTTCCGACATTTTTTTAATATCTTTAACAAGTTCTCTTCTGCGCTCTTCTGTTAACGGTGGGAAAGCAAGACGAATAACTTTACCGTCATTTTGAGGGTTAATACCAATATCAGAAGTTAAAATTGCCTTTTCTATAGACTTTAATGTGCTTGCGTCCCATGGTTGAATTTGAAGCATTCTGGGCTCAGGCAAAGAAATAGCTGCCATTGCTTGAATTTGAGTTGGAACACCATAATAATCTACAGTTATTCTATCGAGAATAGAGGCATTTGCTCTGCCTGCCCTAACCGCACCAAAATCGCGATTTAAAGCATTTATTGTTTTATCCATTTTTTCTTGTGTTTTATTAATAAGTTCTTTCATTGTTTGGCCCAGCCTTTCAAAATTACTTTACTATTGTGCCTATTGTTTGACCCTTTAATGCTTTTACAAGATTATCAGGGTTATGAAGATTGAATACAAGTATGGGAATTTGATTATCCATACAAAGAGATGCCGCGGTTGAATCCATAACATGCAAACCTTGACTTAAAACATCCATAAAGGAAAGTTGATCATACTTAACAGCATTTGGATTAGTTTTCGGATCGCTGTCATAAACACCGTCAACATTTGTAGCTTTAAAGATAATATCTGCATCAATTTCTGCAGCACGAAGTGCAGCCGCAGTATCGGTAGAGAAAAACGGATTACCTGTTCCACAACCAAAAACTACTACCCTGTCTTTTTCTAAGTGGCGAACAGCGCGATTTCTTATATAAGGTTCTGCTATTTTGTTCATTTCAATAGCAGTTTCTACTCTAACAGTAACACCCAACTGCTCTAAGCCATCTGCTAAAGCTAAAGCATTTATAACGGTTGCAAGCATTCCCATATGGTCGGCACGTGTGCGATCCATTTTACCGCTACTTCTGCCACGCCAGAAATTACCACCGCCAACAACTATACCAATTTGCACTCCAAGTTCAGTACATTTTTTAATGCTTTCACAAACCTGTAAAACCGTGTCGAAATCAAGTCCAAATCCTTTTTCTCCTGCCAAGGCTTCTCCACTAAGTTTTATAAGAACTCTTTTATATTTTGAATCCATTATTTTTCTCCAATCTGAGCAGATTTTTTATTACATACATTTTACAATATAACACCAATAAAGTCAATTAAAAAAGCATAAAAAAACTGCTCTGAAATCAGAGCAGTTTAAATAATTATTTTATCATGCTAGCAACTTCATCTGCAAAGTTGTCTTCACGTTTTTGAATACCTTCACCTTTTTCAAAACGAACAAAGGAAACAACCTTAATGTCGCCGCCCATTTCTTTTGCCTTAGCAGCAATGTACTTAGAAACGGTGAAATCGCCATCCTTAACAAAGGCTTGGTCCATAAGACATACTTCAGAATAGTATTTGCCAATCTTACCTTCAACAATTTTACCCAAAACTGCCTCAGGTTTATTAGCCATTTTGGGATCTTCCTTCATTTGAGAAATAAGAATACCCTTTTCTTTTTCAAGAACTTCAGCAGGAACAGCTTCCCTGTCAAGATAAAGCGGATTTGCTGCAGCAATTTGCATAGCAATATCTTTAGAAACTTCCTTGAAAATATCACTATCTGCATTGGTGGTATCGAACTTAACCATAACACCAATTTTGCCAGCGCCGTGAATGTAAGAAACAAGTGTGCCCTCTTCTCTTACAAAACGACGAATTTGAATGTTCTCACGGAACTTTAAGAAAATTTCTTGTTTTAATTCATCAACAGTTACACCGTTAGCATCTTTGCATGCTAAAAGAGCGTCAACGTCTGCAGGGTTTTCTTTAACTGCAATCTTTGCTACCTGCTCAACAAAGTTTTTAAACTCGTCGTTGCCTGCAACAAAGTCTGTTTCAGAGTTAACCTCAATAACAACACCGGCATTGCCATCAATACAAACAACTACTGCACCTTCAGCTGCAACACGAGATGCTTTCTTTGCTTGAGAAGCAAGGCCTTTTTCTCTAAGATAATCTACAGCTGCATCCATATTGCCGTCAGACTCAACAAGAGCCTTCTTGCAATCCATCATACCGCAACCGGTTTTTTCACGCAAAGCTTGAACGTCTTTTGCTGTAAAAGCCATATTAACTTACCTCCAAATTATTCTGCTTTTGTTTCTTCTGCCTCTGCATCAGCCATAGTTTCGGCATCAGCTTCGTCAGCATCTTCAACTGCAGGAGCAACCTGCTCACCCTGTCTACCCTCAATAACAGCTGCTGCTATTGTTTGAGCAATAAGTTTTACTGCACGAATAGCATCGTCGTTACCAGGGATAACAGCATCAATTTCATCAGGATCGCAGTTGGTGTCTACTATAGCAATAATCGGAATACCGAGTTTCTTAGCTTCAGCAACAGCAATTCTTTCTTTTCTTGGGTCAACGATAAATAAAGCACCGGGGATACCGTTCATATCCTTAATGCCACCAAGGAATTTGTCAAGCTTCTCGATCTCTAAGCGAAGCTTAATAACTTCCTTTTTAGGTAAAAGATCAAATGTGCCATCAGCTTCCATAGCCTTTAGCTGTTCAAATCTTTTAATTCTTCTTTTAATTGTTGTAAAGTTGGTAAGCATACCGCCAAGCCAACGAGCATTTACATAAGGCATAGAGCAGTTGATTGCTTCTTCCTTAACGGAATCCTGAGCCTGCTTTTTAGTGCCGACAAAAAGGATGTCCTTGCCTTCTGCAGCGATGTCACGAGCAAATAAATATGCTTCGTTTAACTTCTTAACTGTTTTCTGAAGGTCGATGATGTAAATTCCGTTACGCTCAGTAAAAATATACTCAGCCATTTTGGGGTTCCAGCGTCTTGTTTGATGTCCAAAGTGAACACCTGCTTCAAGCAACTGTTTCATTGATACTACTGCCATTTGTTTTTCCTCCCAGGTTTTAACCTCCACCCTGCTAAGCCCTACGTTTTTCACGCACCTGGCTAAAAAGCAGAATGTGTGTAATATTTGCCAGATTACTAGCCTTGTGATTATACCACATATGATTTAATAATGCAAGAAATTTTTTTACATATTTTTTTACATTTTTTTGTTGGTTTTTGTACATTTTTAATATTTTTATTTTTTTTTGTAAAATAACTCTTTTGTTTGAAAAATTTTTATGCTATAATTTTCTTGAAAAATTAATATGTGGAGGGTTTTGTATGTCAACAGCAACCAACAAGCACACCCCCTACGGTGACCTAGCTATTATAAGCATGGCCGGCTGTGAGGGAATTTCATCTCAGGTAGACTATTATCTTATGCAGTGGCGTGGCATGCCAGACGAACACAGTTATGTTGTAAAAGCTAACTGTCCACGTTTTGGTACTGGCGAAGCAAAAGGTGTTTTTAACCACACCGCACGCGGACTTGATGTGTACATTATTTGCGACTGCTTTAACTACGGTGTTACCTATAAAATGTACGGACAAACTGTTCCAATGAGTCCTGATGATCATTTTCAAGACTTAAAAAGAGTTATTGCTGCGTTAGGCGGCAAAGCAAGACGTATAACAGTTATTATGCCAATGCTTTATGAAGGACGTCAGCACCGCAGATCTACCAGAGAATCGCTTGACTGTGCTATGGCATTACAAGAACTTATTAATATGGGTGTTAAGAATATTATAACCTTTGATGCCCATGACCCAAGAGTGCAAAATGCTATTCCTCTTGACGGCTTTGATAATGTACAAGCCACCTATCAAATGATAAAAGCACTTCTTAAAACCGTTCCAGATATTAAACTAGATAAAGACAACACCATGATCGTTTCTCCTGACGAGGGCGGTATGGGCAGATGTATTTACTATTCTTCAGTTTTAGGCCTTCCTCTTGGTATGTTCTATAAGCGCCGTAATTATTCAGTAATCGTTAACGGCAAAAACCCAATTGAAGCTCACGAATTTTTAGGACAAGACGTTACCGGTAAAGATCTTATTTTAGTTGACGATATGATTTCTTCGGGTGAATCAATGTTCGACATAGCTAAAAAGCTTAAAGAAATGGGTGCAAGAAGAATATTTATATTCTCTACCTTTGGTTTATTTGTTGAGGGCCTTGAAAAATTTGATCAATATTATGCAGACGGCATAATAGATAAGGTTTACACAACTAACCTTATTTATAACACACCTGAACTTTTAGAGCGCGAATGGTATTGCAACGTTAATATGTCTAAATACATCGCATACCTCGTTGACACACTAAACTACGATAACTCCATTAGCCGCCTACTAGACCCCGCAGACCGCATTGATGCAATACTTAGAAAGTATAACCAAAAATAACAAACAAAAAAACAACCGCTTGAAGTTCAAGCGGTTGTTTTTTATTATTAAAGATTTTTTAAAGTTTCAATAACATAATTGGTAAATGTTTTGCAATCTGCTCCGTTTTTATCACCGGTAACAATTACTTTACGTTCAGTTTCGTTACAAATAGACAAAGCCTTGGCAAGCTTATCGGCAATATTACCCATAGCAATGTGACGAAGCATCATTTCACAAGCCTTAAATATGCTTGACGGATTAGCATAATCTGCAATTCCCTCTTCAACCATACGCGGTGCAGAACCGTGAATAGCTTCGAACATAGCATACTCGTCACCAATATTAGCACTGCCGGCAGTACCTACTCCGCCTTGAATTTGTGCAGCTTCATCGGTAATAATATCGCCATACAAATTAGGCAAAACAAAAACTTGGAATTTAGAGCGAATAGCTGTATTAACAAGATTGGCTGTCATAATATCTATGTACCAATCTTCTGCGGTAATGTTTGGATAATTCTCGGCTACTTTATGGCAAATTTCAGAAAATTTTCCGTCAGTCTTTTTCATAATATTGGCCTTAGTTACTATTGCAACATTGGTCTTGCCGTTGTTTTTAGCATATTCAAAAGCTGCTCTTGCAATACGCTCGGTACCAGGGTTGGTAGTAACCTTAAAATCTACACTTAAAGTGTTTGGAATATCTACGCCCTTACTACCTAAAACATACTCGCCCTCTGTGTTTTCGCGGTAGAATATCCAGTCAATATTCTCTTCCGGTACAGATACAGGGCGTACATTTGCATAAAGATCTAGTTCGCGTCTTAATGCTACGTTTGCACTTTCCATAGTGCCGCCCTTAGGAGTAGTTGTTGGTCCTTTTAAGAAAACATCGCACTCTTTAATTTGTTTTAAAGTGCTTTCGGGCACAGGAACATTTTGTGCCAAGCGATTTTCTATAGTAAGACCCTCTATTTCTTTAATGATTATTTTTCCCGATTTAATCTCGTCACTAAGCAAAAACTCTAAAACACGTTTTGCCTCATTTACAATTATGGGGCCAATACCATCGCCTCCGCAAACGCCTATGGTTATATTTTGCATATTTGCAAAATCTTTTACTTTTGTATTACCACGCATTTTTTCTACTCTAGCAATTTGTTCTCTTAAAACTTTTTCAAACTGCTCGGTTGCCGCTGATATATATTGTTCCATTATTCACAGTCCCTTGTATAGTTAATTAAGCTACCTGCCTTTAGAATTGCCTTTTGACGCTCTGTAAATGAACAACAAAGCGTAATTTGTGCTCCTGTTGTTTTGTTGGTGAGTATTATTTCTCCGCTATCCATACCAGAATAAATGTTATCAAGATATAATTCGTCACCTTGGTTTACAAGCTCATAATCGTCAGGATTTTTGAAGGTTAACGGCATAATGCCGGCATTAATAAGATTTGCAATATGTATTCTTGCAAAACTTTTAGTTATTACTGCTCTTACTCCCAAATATAGCGGAACAAGTGCGGCATGTTCACGCGATGAGCCTTGGCCATAGTTTGTGCCACCAACGATTATGCTTTGGTCTGCTGCCTTGGCGCGCTCTGCAAATGTTTTATCGCAAACATTAAAGCAGAACTGAGAAAGGAAAGGAATGTTAGAACGATACGGCAATATTTTTGAACCTGCCGGCATAATATGGTCGGTAGTAATATTGTCACCAACCTTAAGCACAAGCTCTGCCGATAAAGTGTCTTCTTGAGGCTTACTGTCGGGGAATTTTTTAATGTTCGGACCCCTTAATATTTCCAAATTCTTTGCCTCTTCAATACTTGCCGGCGGAATAATTGCGCTATCGTCAATCTTGAACTTCTTAGGCATCTTTATTGGCTTGCATTTAGGTAATGTAGTGGGATCGGTTATAACACCGCTAATAGCGGCAGCAGCTGCTGTTTCGGGAGAAACCAGATAAACCTTGGCGTCTGCAGTACCGCTTCTGCCCTCAAAATTTCGGTTAAACGTTCTCAAACTCACACCTGCAGAATTTGGAGAAAAGCCCATACCAATACACGGGCCACATGCACACTCTAATATTCTTGCGCCCGAAGCTATAATATCGTTTAATGCACCGCATTCTGCAAGCATTGCGTAAACTTGTTTTGAACCGGGTGAAATTGATAATGCTACACTTGGATGAACAGTTTTGCCCTTTAAAATTGCGGCAACCTTTAACATGTCGGCAAGGGACGAATTTGTGCAAGATCCAATGCATACTTGGTCAACCTTTGTACCGGCAATGCTAGCAACCTCAACAACGTTATCTGGCGAATGTGGGCAAGCAATTAAAGGCTTTAGCTCAGAAAGATTTATGTCTATTATCTTGTCATATTCGGCATCCGGATCACTAGAAAGCTCTACATAATCTTGCTCTCTTCCCTGTGCTGCAAGGAATTTTCGTGTTGTTTCATCAGACGGGAAAATAGATGTTGTAGCACCAAGCTCGGTTCCCATATTGGTAATTGTCGCACGCTCCGGAACAGATAAGGTTTTTATACCCTCGCCGCCCCATTCTATTATTGCGCCAACGCCACCTTTAACCGACAGTATGCGCAAAATTTCAAGACTTACGTCCTTTGCGGTTACATAATCGTTAAGTTTACCGGTTAAATTAACCTTATACATTTTAGGACAAGTTATGTAATAAGCACCGCCACCCATAGCAACTGCAACATCAAGGCCGCCTGCGCCAAAAGCCAGCATACCAATACCGCCACCGGTCGGTGTATGACTGTCGGAACCGATTAATGTTTTTCCGGGTTTGCCAAAGCGCTCTAAATGTACTTGATGACAAATTCCGTTGCCCGCCTTAGAAAAATATAATCCATGTTTGTTAGCCATAGACTGTATAAATCTGTGGTCATCGGCATTTTCAAAACCAGACTGCAACGTGTTATGATCTATATAAGCTACACTAAGTTCTGTTTTAACTCTGGGAATGCCCATGGTTTCAAACTCTAAATATGCCATTGTTCCGGTGGCATCTTGGGTTAAAGTTTGGTCAATTTTTAATGCAATCTCACTACCGGTTTTAAGTTCACCGCTAACAATATGCTCTTTTAAAATTTTTTGTGCTATTGTAAGTCCCATTTTTTACTCTCCTAAAATTCTGTTTTTATCTGACTTTAGGTGTTCTACTACAATTTGTTCTACTGCGTTAGAGTCATTATTCTTAAGCGCCAGAATTATTTTTTCATACTCAACTACGGCAGTTGAATAATTAGAAACTCCTTGCTTTAGTGTTTTGCAATATTTACGTACCCTTTTAGAAAGCGGATTTAATGTATTTACAAGCGTACTACTTGTGCAATAGCTGTAAAGTTTTTCATTAAACCTTTCGCTTGCATCAACCATTCCATTAAAATCATTATTAGATAAACAATTTTTATATTGCTCAAATATTTGGTTAAGAGCGTCTATACCATCGTTATCAATATTTTCACATGCGAGTGCTGCCGCTTTACCCTCTAAAAGTATGCGGATAAAGTAGATATCGGCAATATCTTTATTTGTTACACCTACAACTACTCTGCTTCCGTCATCTGCTACAGCAACAAGCATCTCTTTAATAAGCATATCTATTGCGCCCTCTATTGGAATAGGACTAACGGATAAATCACGAGATAAAATGTTTTCTTCTAAAATATCTCCCGCCTTGTATTTACCCGATAATATATCGTGTTCTAGTTTTTCGTATATCTGGCTAACCAGAGTTACGGGTTTATGTATACTCAAAAACCTACACTCCTTTCTGTGTAGCAAATTATTTTACATATTTACCATTTGAATATTCGGCAATTTTTGCTTCCAACTCGCCATTAGATAAAGATGTTTGTCTGCCATCTTCATACTCTTTGTCTATCCACTCTTTAAGTTTTATAACGAGTTCACTACGCTTATCAACAGCCGAGCTACCGGTTAAATTATAATTTTCATTTATCCAGTAAGCAATACCTGCAAGGCCAGATGTTTTGCTTATCATAACCGATGCAGAACGGTTAAGAATCTTTTTTGTATCAAAAATATTATATATTTCTTCATCTTTCAAAAGGCCATCTGCATGAATACCGGCACGTGTAACATTAAAGTTACGACCAACAAACGGAGTCATAGGCGGAATCTTATAACCCATATCCTTTTTAAAGAACTCAGCAATTTCGGTTATAACGGTTGTATCCATTCCATCTAAACTGCCTCGAAGTGATGCATATTCAAATACCATGGCTTCAAGTGGAATATTACCTGTTCTCTCACCAATGCCAAGCAACGAACAGTTAACAGCACTTGCGCCATATAACCAAGCAGTTGAAGCGTTGGTAACAGCCTTATAAAAGTCATTATGTCCGTGCCACTCTAACATCTCACTAGGAACATCGGAATAATGTTGCAAACCATAAATAATACCCGGTACACTTCTTGGAAGCGCAACCTCGCTATAAGGAACACCGTATCCCATAGTGTCGCATGCACGAATTTTAACTGGAATGCCGGCCTGTTTAGACATCTCGGTTAGCTTATTAACAAACGGTACAACGAAGCCATAAAAGTCGGCTCTGGTAATATCTTCTAAATGGCAACGAGGCATAACACCTGCTTCGAATGCCTCGCCAACTGCCTCTAAATAGCGATCCATAGCTTGTTGACGTGTAAGTTTTAACTTTTTGAAAATATGATAGTCACTACAAGAAACTAATATTCCTGTTTCTCTAATGCCCAAATTTCGAACAAGTTTAAAGTCTTCCTTACTAGCACGTATCCAGGTTGTAATTTCCGGAAATTTAAGACCAAGCGCCATACATTTTTCTAAAGCATCACGGTCTTTTTTACTATAAATAAAAAATTCTGTTTGACGTATTATTCCATAGGGGCCGCCAAGCTTTGAAAGATATTTATAAATTTGAACAATTTGATCTACAGTATATGGCTCAACAGACTGTTGACCATCACGCAACGATGTATCTGTTATCCAAATTTCTTCGGGCATACCCATTGGAACTCTACGATGGTTAAAGGCAACCTTTGGAATTTCTTCGTAACTGTAAATATCTCTATATAAATTTGGATCTTTAATATCTTGTAGAGAATATTTATAACTTTTTTGCTCAAGCAAATTTGTTTTTTTAGAAGTTTCTAGCATTTATTTATAACTCCTCTCATTAAATTAGAGTATTATTCTTAAGATTGTATACAATTATACAATATATTAGTTACTCAGTCAATAGTGATTTTTTATATAAATATACCAGTTATTATTAAACAAATTTATTACTAACCAATAATTATTGTTTTGTTGGCCTAACTTCATATATTTTATTGTCAGTAATCTTGACTGTTATATTGCCATTAATATCTGTGCGCAAAACTTTTGCACCAATATTTTCTAAATCTTTTAGCACACTTGCATGCGGATGCCCATACAAATTATCTTTACCGCAAGAAATAATAGCGTGCTTTGGCAAAACAAGTTTTAGAAAATCTAAATTAGTTGAATCTTCAGCTCCGTGATGCGCCACCTTCAAAATATCATAAGTTGTATCTATGTTATAGTTTTTATTAGCATCATAAATTACGCCCATTATCTCTTTTCCTGAATCTGACAATAGCAAAGTTTTAACACCGTTGCATTCTGCTGATACAACTGTTGAATTCTCATTTTCATCAGTTTGAATTAAACCAGCAGTATTAAGCGTGAGAGTAAAATTTCCTAATTTTATTGTTTTATCATTACTTACATATTCTTTATTAATTTTAAATTTATCAATTGTTTTATTGAGCTTTTCAACGGCTTTTACATCAGTATTTGATATTGAAAAATAGTTATTGAGAATCACCGTATCTACATTAAACTTTTCAGCTATGGTTTCAAGCGAACCAATATGGTCAGTATGGTAATGAGTAAAAATTATGTACTTTATATTTTTAATCGCAAGATTATTCAAGTGCTGTGTAATGTTTTTTCCGCCACCACCGGAGTGTCCTAAATCAACCAAAGCAACCTCTCCATTGCTCATAATAGCGGTACAATCTGCTTGACCAACATCAAGGAAAACTATTTGATCATCGTAAGTACTGGTTTTACTGTTAAACAAGTTATCTATAACCTGCGGCCAACTAATAAAACTATTTGGAAAAAGGGTAATTATTGCAGAAAAAGCAAGGATAATAACCAAAGCTATTATCCCTGCAAGTTTTAGTGCCTTTATTAAATTTTTATAATTTTCTAAAGTACTATTCTTCATCATTACTATCTGTATAACTAGTTGATTCGGTTTCGTCACCTAAAGCAAGTTGTGCCGCCGACAAAAGAACCTTACGCGGTTTTGAGCCTTCATATGGGCCTACTACTCCACGCTCTTCCATCTCGTCGATAATTCGGGCAGCCCTTGCATAACCAAGCTTTAATTTACGCTGTAAAAGAGATGTAGATGCTTGACCTGCATCCACAACCACCTGTATAGCCTGAGTTAACATTGGGTCTTCATCTGGTCCATCTTCCGGTAAGCCTGTCTTTTGCTTTTTCTCAATAGCAGCTTGACGTTCAATTTCTACTTTAACATTGTCGTCATACTCCACCACATGGTTTGCTTTAACATATTCAACCACATTTTCAACCTCAGCATCACTTACAAAGCAACCTTGAATACGGTTAGGCTTTGTAGAGCCAACGGGACTAAAGAGCATATCACCACGGCCAAGTAACTTTTCAGCACCGCTACCATCTAAAATTGTTCGGCTATCCATTTGCGAAGAAACAGCAAAAGCAATTCTAGAAGGTATGTTTGCCTTAATAAGTCCTGTTACAACATCTACAGACGGACGCTGAGTTGCAACAATTAAGTGCATACCTGCAGCTCTGGCTTTTTGAGCAATACGACAAATTGCATCTTCTACTTCGTTAGATGCAGTCATCATTAAATCGGCAAGCTCGTCTATAATTATAACTATACGCGGCATTTTAGACATTTCAGGTTTAGATTCGGCAAGTTTATTGTAACCATCTAAATTTCGAACATCGTTTTCTGCAAACATCTTATAACGCTTTTCCATTTCAGTTACTGCCCAGCCTAACGCACCAGAGGCTTTTCTAGGATCGGTAACTACAGGTACAAGCAAATGCGGAATTCCGTTATAAATACCAAGTTCTACTACTTTGGGGTCTATCATAAGAAGTTTAACATCATCAGGACTAGCCTTGTAAAGAATGCTCATTATAATAGAGTTAATGCACACCGATTTACCTGAGCCAGTTGCGCCCGCAATAAGTCCGTGAGGCAATTTAGAAATATCGGTAACTATAATATTACCGCCTATATCTCTACCTAAAGCAACTGTAAGAGGACTTTTAGCCGACATAAATGTAGGTGATTCAATAATTTCACGTGCTGTAACAATTCGATTTGCTTTATTTGGAACCTCTATACCAACCGCAGCCTTATTTGGAATAGGTGCTTCTATTCTTACACCCGCAGTAGCAAGATTCAGTGCAATATCATCTGCAAGGTTAGTGATTTTACTAATTTTAACACCGGCACAAGGTTGTAACTCATAGCGTGTAACTGTAGGTCCGCGACTAATATCAACGATTTTAGTTTCTACGCCAAAACTTCTTAAAGTTTCTACCAAATGTGTAGCAGTTGCATCTAAATCAGCGCTTACATTACCACTCTGCTCATACGCAGGCTCTTTTAATAACGATATTGGCGGGAAAGAATATGATTCATTATCAGCAATAGTGATAGAAGAATTTAATTTTGAAGTTGTCTCTTCACTCTGTTTAATATCTGCAACATCAATAGTATTATTTTCTGCCTTAGCGGCATTAAGTGCAGCATCTACATCATTAGAAGACAGTTCGGTAGTTTTCTGTTTTTTTGATTTATTGAGCGTTTGTGCAGAACTTTCATTACCGTAATAAGAATCTATTACTTTTTTGCCGCCTTCACTTAAGTCTTGCACTTTTCTTTCGCGTTTTTCGGGTATATCATCAACATCAAAATCCCACTCAAAACGCTTATTAGGTGTTTGTTCTGTTGACGATGCGCCTTCTTGTTCAACACTATTATTCTGTTTTTCTAAACGAGCATTAAATGCATCTTCAGCATGTTTTTCTATTTTTTTAACAGGCTTAGAAAGGGCTTTTAAAAATGTTATAAGAGTAGTTCCGGTAATAAGCATTAAAAAAACAAATATAAGTAAAAATACAGTAATAGCTGCGCCTGTCTTACCAAACCAAGCTGACAATGGTCCACCAATAAGCGCACCTAAAAATCCGCCGCCTTTATATCCGGCAGAATATGCATTTGACAAATGCTCACCAATAGCAAGTTTATCGCCAACAGTGAAAATATCAATAGCAGAACCAATTAAAATTATTAGTACGCACACTTCTATTACTTTTGCAAAAAGCGAACCGTATAGTCGCTCCATAGCATAAAGCACAGCAATAGTAGCCAAAAGCAAAGGCCATACATAAGCGCATATGCCAAATACTCCTAAAAAGAAGTTATGTAATGCAAGCCACGCGCTTTGCCCTTTAAATATCACAACAAAGAACAAAAATATAGCAACGGCAAATACTATAATAGACATCATTTGCTTTTTGCCGTTATTAATTTGTTTGCGCTCTGCATTACTAATAGTTGTAGCCGTTTTAGATTTTGCCGGCCTTCCTCTTTTTTTTGCCATTAATAGCACCTCAGTTATGTAATTAGGCGAAATATCGCCTTTATTTTTTGTTTTGCTCTATCATTTCATATAAACATTTTAAGGCATCTTTTAAAGATCCAAGGTTATCTATTAAACCTTCTTGCACCGCAGTTTGTCCATTTAAAACAGAACCCACATCTGTCACCATTTCACCGGTATTCATCATGAACTCTGTAAAGCGGTCTTTTGAAATATTAGAATTAGAAACAACGAAATTGGTTATTCTGTCTTGCATTTTTTCAAAATAATTTAAAGTTTGCGGAACTCCAAGAACAAGTCCTGTCATTCTAACCGGATGTATAGTCATCGTAGCTGATGGCACAATAAAAGATTTATTAGCACAAACCGCCAAAGGCACACCTATCGAATGACCGCCACCTATCACTAAAGATACAGTAGGTTTACTCATTCCTGCAATCAACTCTGCAATTGCAAGACCTGCTTCAACATCACCGCCAACTGTATTTAAAACAACAATTAAACCATCTATATTTGGGTCTTCTTCAATGACTACAAGTTGAGGAATTACATGCTCATATTTGGTAGTTTTATTTTGTGCCGGCGATATTATATGCCCCTCTATTTCACCAACAATAGTTAAACAATAAACAGAATGTTTACCATTTGAAGAAACTAAAGAACCAACATCTTTAATTTTTTCAATTTGGCTATTAGTTATAGTCTCATCATCATTATTGTTTTCATTGTTTGAAAATTTATCATGTTTATTATCTGTATTCAATATTATACCTCCCATAATTTTTTATTATTATTTGGAGATTAAATATAAAAATACACATTAATTATACTAATTAATAACAAAAAAAGCAAGTAAAATAGCAGTTTTTGATACATAACAAGACATTTTTTTACTCTAATAATTACTTTTATTTGTAAAACAATAGTACAGGAGTGATTTTTATGAATAAAAACAATAACAAAAAGCCAATTTCACCATCCGATGCTATTTTTGACCAACCAATAACACCAATAGAGATGGTAAATAAATACGGAACCTACAATATACAACCTACATCCGATGCTGGTAACGAATTTCCTGCCATAGCGCAAGGTATACCTAAGGATGAAGGTGATTTAGCAAAAAGAGAATAAAAAAAGAGCTACATTTTGTAGCTCTTAAAATTTTATTTTTTTAATCACACCCTAAAAACTGAACAAAGTTAGCGATGAATGAGGAACGAAATAATAGGTCAAGCCCTCGGTCTATTAGTACTGCCAAGCTAAATATGTCACCACACTTACACACGCAGCCTATCAACCCGGTAGTCTTCCGGGGACCTTACTAGCTTATGCTATGGGATATCTAATCTTG
>JAZQEI010000005.1:0-111739 GCA_045538935.1 Acutalibacteraceae bacterium | reverse complement strand
TAAAGATAGCCTTGTTGATTTGCGTGACGTGAAGATAGACTCGGGTAAATCAGTGCCCGAAAAGATGAATGAATATTTTGAGCAAATTAAGAACCCTTATCTTTTCAAAGTCGGCGATATGAGAGTGAAGTTATCTTTCGGTGGAGACCGAAGTTTTACCGATGCTCTGGGAGCAGTAATTTCAAATGGTGCAAATTACCAAACTAATTTGGGTTGATTTAAAGTCGAAGGTATGGTATACTACGGTTGTGTAGAAAAACGGCCATACCTTCATATTAAAAAATATGGAGGCTAAAGCTTTATGGCAAATTCTAAATATGCAGAAATTTTAGAGCAGTCCTCCGTACCAAATAAGGTTTGGAAGACTGCTCTTTATCTACGTCTTTCCCGTGATGACGGAACCGAGACGGAGAGTAACTCGATTGCGTCGCAACGAGAAATTTTAAAAGAATATCTAAAACGCTGTGCTGATATGGAACTCGTCGAGATTTAGTCTGATGACGGTTACAGCGGTACAAATTTTGACCGTCCTGATTTTATCAGAATGATGGAGGACGTTTATTCCGGCAAAATTAACTGTATCGTTGTAAAGGATCTTTCGCGTTTTGGACGAAACTATATTGAGATAGGAAATTATCTCGATAATATTTTCGTTCGTCAGCGTGTTAGGTTTGTAGCGATAAACAACAATTACGACAATTTAAGCACAGGTAACAATGTGGTTAGCAATTTGCTGACTTTGAGTATTACAAACGTTACAAACGAATCTCAGGCGGCGAGTACGTCTGTTAACGTGCGAGGTACACTGAATTTAAGACGTCAGCAAGGCAAGTTCATCGGTTCTTTTCCAACCTACGGGTACCTAAAAGATCCGGATGATAAACACCACCTTATTATTGACGAGGAAACAGCACCGATAGTGCGAATGATTTTTGAACGCTTTATTGCGGGCGAGAGTATCATTGGCATTACAAAAGACCTGAACGAAATGGGTATACCAAATCCGTCAATGTATAAAAAGCAAAAGGGGTTAAACTACAAACATCCGTCAGGCAGAAGCAATGACGGTCTATGGCCCGATAGTTCTGTACGGCGAATACTTCAAAACCGAATGTATGTCGGCGATATGGTGCAGGGCAAGAATACTACCTATAGTTATAAGATTAAGCAATGTCGTGCGATCCCAAAGGATGAGTGGATTGTTGTTGAGGGGACCCATGAGCCGATTATCAGCCATGAAACCTTTGACAATGCACAAGCGCTGTTTAACAAGCACATTCGAAAAAGTCCGAAGAAGAAAAACGTTGATTTGTTTTCGGGGATTGTGCGGTGTGCAGATTGTAAACGTGTGATGAATAAAAAGACCAATCAGCACACGTATGCCACTTATCATTATTACCGTTGTGTTACAGCACGAAAGATGAAAAAATCAGCCTGCACAAACCACACCATACGTATTGAAAAGTTAGAAGAGGCGGTTTTTTTATCCATTCAAAATATGATTAATACTGCAGTTACGATGAGCGATATGTTAGATCTGATTAATAATAATGCTAAACGAAAAAGTGAATCGAGTCATCTTCAAAAGGCACTAAAAACGCAAGTATCTGAACGGGAAAAATTGGTGACGATGCTTACTGACCTTTATCCCGACTGGAAAAGCGGTGTTATCACAGTGGATGAATATCAAATGTTAAAGGAACGTCTTAATGAGAGGCTTAGAGTTATTGACGAAAAAATTGCCGGACTTACCAAATCGGCAGAGCAATTCAAAAACGGTATCAACGAAGATAACGACTTTGTAGCGCATTTTAAGAAGTACGGCAATATTGAGGCTTTAACAAGACCGATAGTAACCGAACTTATAGAAGAGATTTTCGTTCACGAGGGCGGAGATATCGAGATAGTATTCAAGTTTTATGATGCTTATATGCAAGTTGTTGAGTATATTGAACTTAATAAGCATCTTATTGAACCTGAAAAGCCTACAAAAAAGAAAAAGACGGCGTAAAGTACGGCAGGGAGAAATCCCTGCCGCATTTTAATGACCTTGACACTATTTCGGTAGTTCGCTATAATAATATAAATTAGTTATAGGTTAATTTATGCCATTTCATTGTTTTGGAGGAAAATATTTTGAAACGAAGAATCATAGCAAAGGTTAAGGAAAAAACTAAAACCGATTTAAATTATCCAGCTGCAAGTGTAATGTTGGAAGTGTCGATGGATGAATATGCTAAAGAAAGAGAGCGCTCAAACACACTAGATAACAAAGCAAATGCTTTTATTTCTGTAATTATTGCAATATTCACTCTTTATATACCAATAATTCCATTTTCAAAACTGATAACCGCATATTCAGAATTTGGAAAGGTTGGGGTGGCTTGTGTTACTGTAGTTTTATGCATAATGATAACATCATTAATTCTAATGTTAGTTGCTTTTATCAATTTATATAATGCTTATAAAACACAACCTTATTGTAGAGTTGAGTTTAGCAACTTGAATGATGAAACCCTGTTAAAACTTTCTGAAAATGATGTTAAAAAAGGTTTAGTTGATCACTATAATAGCATTTTAACAAGTAACGCAGATATTAATACCCAAAAAGCAGAAAAAGTTTCTATTGGTTTAAAATACAGTATCATTTCATTTCTCTTATTAAGTCTATCAACAATTGCACTAATTATATTGTTAGGAGGTGTAGGAAATGTCGGATAGTTTGAAAAAAGATATTTTAAAGGCAGTAGCAGATGGTAAAAAAGCCACTAACAGTACTCCAAAAGATACTCCCGTTGTATTTAAAGACCCGCAAATATTGCAACATAGTCTTGATAAATCCTTGAAAAATCCTCAAAGACTTGCGGAAGATATAAATAAAAAGCAAAAATGATCACTAATAATGAACGAAACCATTTCTTCAAAATTTATGATGAGTTTTTACTTTTATTGCTTAACATAAAAGCGTGTGTCTGTTATAAGGCACACGCTTTCTATCTATCTGAAATATTTACCATATACTTCGTTAATGGTTTCGATATATACTATAAAGGATGGGTGATTGTGATCATTTCTTCTTAGGTACATATTTTTCTTTTCAAGATAAATTTTCCTTACCTCAAGCCAACAATCATTATTTTTAAGTGTTTTAACCTTTAGCGTTAAGTCTTTCGAGTGAGGTGTTTCATTCCAAAACCACTTATCATTATATGTAAACCCTGTTTTTTCGTGGATTAATCTATGCCAAACATTACATTTATCCTCGTGTGTAATAGCGAGGTCAATGCTGAATCTAGTAGGATTACCTTGGGTGAAATATATTTCACCGGAAGTCAGAACAGATTTCGAATCATAACAGTCATTTAATTCATTCCTATCTAATACGATATTATAATGCTCACGAATATACTCCTTTATTGTTTCACCGTCATTAATATTAATGCCACGGCATTTAAGGATGCACAAGTTATAGTCGAGATCTATAGGCTCATTTGCGTTTTGGGTAATGAGATTTTTCGCACCACTGCCAACCAAGTGGATATCGACCTGCATAACATAGTCATTGTTGATTTGCTGTTTGAGTTGATTCATAATGTCCGAACATAGATTTTTCATCTTTCCCAAAAATTCTTTGTCCTCAATGTAATGATACATAAATTTTTCTCCTTCTTTGCCCATACCAACCCATTTAACATCAAGGTTAAATCATTAAAGTATAATCGTCTAGTTTCTAATAGTCAAGAACTTTTTTAATATTATAGCAAATAATTAATATAAGGTCTACTTTTAGGTCTATAAATGGGGCTTTTATAGCGATTGAAAAATAATTTTTAATAATTTTATGGTGTTCTCTTGACATTTTCCCCTGCGGCATACGATACCATAAAACGTCATTTAACTAATACAAATACATCTCCTAGTGATTATGATGCTATATTTACGGGTGATTTGGGTATTGTAGGTAGTGATTTGCTTTGCAAAATGGCAAATTCTGACGGCATAGATCTAAAACCCGTACACAAAGATTGCGGTATTATGATTTTTGATACCAAAACTCAAGACGTTCACTCGGGCGGATCGGGTTGTGGCTGTTCGGCCAGTGTTTTATGCTCACATATACTAAATAAATTAAGCTTTGGCGAGTATAAAAATATACTCTTTTGTGCAACTGGTGCTTTGCTTTCTCCAACATCATCTTTGCAGGGTAAATCTATTCCATCTATAGCGCATTTGGTAAATATCAGAAATGATTGACAAAACTGAAGTTTTAAAGTAAAATTACAACGACCGTAGTAATCTGACCAATGATTTTACGGTCATTTATTTTTATAAACAAATGGGGGCAGGGTTAATGGAAAAACGTGTATTAGAGCTTTTTAACGATAAAAAGTTTTCCGAACTTAAAGACGTGCTAGCAAGAATTAACCCTCCTGATTTAGCTATTGTATTTGATGAGCTAGATAAAAAGGATACTCTGATTTTATTTAGGCTGCTTCCAAAGGAGCTTGCGGCTGATACCTTTATAGAAATGGAATCAGATACTCAGCAAAAACTTTTAGAGGCATTTAGCGATAAAGAAATGAAAGCCGTTTTTGACGAGATTTTTATTGACGATACCGTTGATATTATAGAAGAAATGCCGGCAACGGTAGTAAAACGAATTTTAAAACTTGCCGATGCCGAAACCAGAAAGTCAATAAACCAAATTTTAGCCTACCCGGAAGATAGTGCAGGTAGCATTATGACTACCGAGTATGTGGATTTAAAAAAGCATTTAACGGTAGAGCAAGCCTTTGCGCGAATTCGTAAAAACGGCATAGATAAAGAAACAATTTACACTTGTTATGTTACAGACTCAAGACGCAAGCTTATAGGTGTTGTAACGGTTAGAGAATTGTTGTTATCTGATTATGACAACCGTATAGAAGATATAATGCAAACCAACGTGCTTTTTGCTAATACTTTAGATGATAGAGCAGACGTTGTGCAAATGTTTGATAAATACGACATTTTAGCTCTGCCTATAGTAGATAATGAATCACGACTTGTTGGCATAGTGACCGTTGACGACGCTATTGATGTTTTACAAGAAGAGATTACCGAAGATATTGAACGAATGGCGGCTATTACTCCTACCGACAAGCCGTATTTAAAAACAGGTGTTTTAGAAATATTTAAATCTCGTATTCCGTGGCTGTTAATTTTAATGATATCGGCCACTTTTACAGGACTTATAATTAATAGATTTGAGGATGCTCTTGTTACCTTTACGGCCCTAACGGCGTTTATTCCAATGCTTATGAATACTGCTGGTAATGCAGGAAGCCAGGCATCGGTAACCGTAATTCGTGGGCTTTCGCTTGGTGAAATTAAGTTTTCCGATATTTTAAAAATAGTCTTTAAGGAATTCAGAGTATCACTTTTAGCGGGAGCGGCACTGTCGGTTGCCAACTTTATAAAAATTTGGGCATTCGATATTGGCGTTTTAAAAAGTGATATTACTCTTTTAGAGGCTGCAGTAGTTTGTCTTACCATATTTGTTTCGGTCTTGTTTTCTAAAATGGTTGGCTGTGCTTTGCCCATACTTGCAAAAAAATTAAGACTCGAGCCCGAGGTTATGGCAAGTCCGTTTATAACAACTATTGTAGACGTTTTGGTTTTACTGGTGTATTTTACAATTGCACATTTATTGCTTATGTAATAAATAAAAGAGCCGCAAGTCGTTTGACTTACGGCTCTTAAAATTTTAAGTTTATTTTACAAGCTCTTTTTTCTTATCAACGACTCCCTTTAAAAGCAGGGCGGCGCTTAAAATAATGTATAAAACATAGGCGCTAATAATGCAAAAGCTTACGCCATTCATATAAAACTTTTCTATAAACAGTTTTCCAAAAGCGGCAGAAAAACCAAGTGATAAAAGTGTTATTACCATAAGCGATTTTAATTTGCGCATAATTATAAGCGTGTTGGAGCACATTGCACACAAGGTATATATAATAGAGCAACCTATTACGGGGTAGAGTAGGTATGAATACTCGGCTATGTCTTTGCCATATATAATCACTAAGGCCCATTCGCCGAGCAAATACGCTCCTACAAATGCAGCGGCTGCAAAGGCAAATATAAATATTGCGGTTTTGCCTATTATTTGCAAAAATTTTCTAAAATTGCCGTTGTTATAATGCACCGCAAGGTCGGTAATAAGTGGGTTAAAAATGCTTACTACAAGCAGTTGCACAACAACTACAGGTGTTGCAACATTTGCATAATAACCAAGCAAGGTTTTAGAAAACATGCCTTCTAAATACTGGCGTGGAATGGTTGTTATTGCAGTGAAACCTGCTGAAGATATAACTGCCGGCATACAGGTTATAAGAAGTTTTAAGATTTTTTGTTTGTTAAATACTGGTTTTACCGAATCAAACATAGCCGCGCACTTAACATCGTAAATAAACACTATTATTAGGCTTACTGCTGCCATAATCACTATTGATACAAGAATATCGTCTAAAATATAAAGGCAAGCACCGAAAACCAAAAGCGATACAACACCTCGTACTATATAAGAAACACAAATTTTATCCATTCTGTAGTTCTTTTGCTGTATGCCGTGGTATATATCAGACAGTGCTTCGTTTAATTTAAACAGCATATATGCCGCAATACAAAGTACGGTTTTAAAATCGTACCCGTACGCTATTGAATAGCCTAAACAAAGAAGAATTGATACAATACTTGTTATAAATCGTACTGCAATATATTCACCCGACGAAAATTCATCTTTAACGTCAGATATCTGATAGGTTCTTACGCTGTAGAGTGCTATTGCATAAAAGATATTTGTAACACTTATAGATAGTTGCAGTATGCCCACATTTTCGTAGTTAGAAATTCTTGTGGCAACCATGGTCATTGCCCATTGACAAAAGCAATAAACTAAAGAACCTATTGTATTGTAAGCGGCATTTTTTGCTAAAGACAGCCGTTTTTGTTCTGCCATAAAATGAGTACCTTACCTTTGAATATTTTAGTATAAAACAATTATATGCTTATTTTTAAAGGTTGTCAACTTTTAGTGTTTTGTTGACATTATTCGACTTTTGGTATAAAATATTAATAACTTTAAAAGAGGTGAAGTAATGCCAAGAGAATATGATAATGAAACCTTAAAAAAGGTTCAGTATTACGAACTTTCAATCTTAAAAGATTTTATAAAGGTTTGCGAAGAAAATAATTTAAGTTATTTTGGCCTTGCCGGAACAGGCCTTGGTGCTATAAGGCACAAGGGCTTTATTCCGTGGGATGATGATATTGATGTTGGTTTACTACGTGCAGATTACGAAAAGGCCTTAGAGGTTTTTAAACTTAAGTACAAAGAAAAATATACAGTTGTTAACGGTGATGAGTTTGCAAAATATCCGTTAATGACTACCAGAATTATTTTAAACGGTACAAAGTTTATAGAATATCCCCTTAAAAGCATTGATTGTCCGCTTGGAATATTCTTAGATGTTTATGCCTTTGATAATGCCGCTTCTAATGAGAAAGAGTTTAAAAAACAAGCTTTTTGGGCTTGGTTTTATAGTAAACTTCTAATCTTAAAGCATATTCCGTTCCCGGTACTAGGCTTTAGCGGATTTATGGGTAAAGCGGTACATTGTGTTACTGCTTGTTGCTGGGCATTTTTAAATGTATTTTGTATTTCGCATAAGTTTTTATATAAAAAAGCAAAACAAGCAAGCTGCAAATATAACGGTACCGACACGGGTGTATATGCATATTTTTGCGATACCGACCGTTTTTCAAACTGTTTTAAAAAAGAGCAATTATTCCCACTTAAAAAACTGCAGTTTGAAGATATTGATATGTGTTTTCCGAACAACTTAGAAAAATCGCTTGAAGATTTATATGGTGATTATATGCAGCTTCCACCAGAAGAAAAGCGTAAAAATCATTTTCCATTCGCACTAGAGTTTCCAAAAGGAGAGAAGGAAAACTAATGGCTAAAGATAGATGCTACGAACAAAAAGACCTTGATAAAATTCATAAGGTTTTACACGACGAATTAAAAGAACTTCAAAGAATTTGTGACAAGCACAACCTCAATATGTTTTTAATTGGCGGCACAGCTATAGGTGCTATAAGACACAAGGGCTTTATACCGTGGGATGACGATATTGACGTTGGACTTTTGCGTGAGGACTACGAAAAACTTTTAGAGATTTTACCCGAAGAATTAGACGAAAGGTTCGGTTTTGATAACTGGAACACCAATAAAGATTTTCCTGCGCCGAACACTTGTGTTTATGCTAAAAACACAATTGCAATTCCTATGGAAATGAAGGATTGTAAATACAAATACGGCATAGGCCTTGGGGTTTACCCGTATGATAAGACTTTTGATGATCCTAAAAAACGCGCATCGCAGTTAAAACGAGGATATATTTGGGGTCGAATACACTGGCTTAAGGTTTTACCGTTCCCGTATATACCTTATAAGGGCTTTAAAAAAGCTATTATCTATTCCATTTGCGCCATAGCTCATATTGCTTTAAAACTGGTTTCTAAAAAATGGATAGTTAAAAAGTGCAGCAATTTAGAACAACTTTGCAAAGATGAAAATGCAAAGAATGTTACCATAGTTCTTGATTCTGACCCGTGGAGAAATATGCTGGAGTCCGATAAAATTTTGCCGCTTGTAGACGCCGATTTTGAGGGCACTACCACCAAACTTATTGCGGGTTACGATGAGGCATTAAGAAACCTTTACGGTGATTATATGCAGTTGCCGCCTGAGGATAGCAGAAAAAATCATTTTCCGCATACTCTCGATTACGGTGACTATAACTTTGAATAATCAAAACAAAAAGCATCTCGTTTGAGATGCTTTTTAATATTTATACGTTAAAAAGTGGGGTAGACAGATAATGTTCGCCCGTGTCGGGTAGAAGGGCAACTATTGTTTTACCCGTATTTTCTTTTAAGGTTGCCAAGGTGCTTGCCGCATATAGCGTTGCACCCGATGAAATTCCAGCAAGCACGCCTTGAGTTTTCAGTAAGAGTCTTGCAGAATCAAATGCTTGTTCGGTGGTAACAGTAATTATTTTATCTATAACACTAGTATTAAGCACTGTGGGTACAAAGTTTGCACCAATACCTTGAATTTTGTGAGGTCCTGCGATTCCTTTTGAGAGTAAAGGGGAATCTGCCGGTTCTACGGCTACAATTTGTGCGTTTTTGTTTTTGCTTTTTAAATACTCGCCAACGCCCGTAATGGTGCCGCCGGTTCCAACACCTGCCACAAAAATGTCTATATGGCCGTCTAAGGCATCATAAATTTCGGGTCCTGTAGTTTTAAAATGTGCGCGTGGATTTTCTTCATTATCAAACTGGCCCGCAAGAATACTGCCGTCAATTTCTTTTAATAATTCATTTGCCTTTTCAACTGCGCCGTTCATACCAAGCTTACCATCGGTTAAAACAAGCTCTGCTCCATAAGCTTTCAGCAAATCTATACGCTCTTTGCTCATGGTGTTTGGCATGGTTAAAATTACCTTGTAGCCTTTTGCTGCTGCCACTAAAGCAAGACCAATACCGGTATTACCACTGGTTGGCTCTATAATTGTGCCACCCTTTTTTAATTTTCCGCTTTCTTCGGCTTGCTTAATCATAGCAAGGGCAACCCTATCTTTAGCGCTGCCTGCAGGGTTAAACATTTCGAGCTTTGCAAAAATTTTGGCTTCAGCTTTTATGCTGCTTTCTAAATTTTCAAGCCTTAAAAGTGGGGTGTTGCCTATGAGTTCAGTAATAGAACTGTAAATTTTCATAAACTAACAATTCCTTTTATTTACAGAAATTTTCAATGTAAGAATCAATAGCATCAGACACGACTTTAACAGCATCTTCTTTTCCGCTAACTTCTTCTACTGCGGTGGTTTTATTCTCTAAGTTTTTATAAACTGTAAAGAAGTGACGCATCTCATCAAAAATATGTTTTGGAAGTTGTGATATATCGGTATATTGATTATAGGTGGGGTCGTTAAAGGGGATAGCGATTATTTTTTCGTCACTTTTATCGCCGTCTAACATAGATATAACGCCAATGGGGTAAGCTCTTACCAATGTTAATGGTTCAAGTGGCTCTGAGCATAATAGCAATACGTCCAATGGGTCGTTATCATCTCCGTATGTACGCGGAATAAAGCCGTAGTTTGCAGGGTAGTGTGTTGAGGTATAAAGAATTCTATCGAGCATTAAAAAGCCTGTTTCTTTATCTAACTCATATTTCTTTTTACTGCCTTTAGATATTTCAACAACCATTAAAAAGTCATCGGGATTTATTCTTTTTGGTGATACATCGTGCCATACATTTGACATATTCATTTCTCCTTTTAATAGTATTGTCTTAACAATATAATTATATCCACAAAAAATGTCTAGGTCAAGTGTTTGAAAATTACTTTTTGTTGCCAAACAAAAAACTGTATGATATAATTTAAAATAACTCTTTTAATTTAGGGGGAAATATGAAAAGAATATTCTGTTTAATATTATGCGTTCTTTTTATTGTGCCTGTTTTTTCTGGTTGTGGCAAGGTTAATATGCCTAATTTTGAGGGCAAAACCTTACAAAAAGCAACAGAAGAACTTGAAAATTTAGGAATGAAGGTTGTATCTGCCAAGGGCTACGATGCCGATATGGCCGATGGTGTGGTTTTGTCGCAGTCGGTACAAAAGTATACCGATGTTAAAAAAGGTACTACCGTAAAGCTTGAGGTAAACGATTTATCTCTTTTTGGTTATGAGTATGAGAAAAAGCCGGACGGCACTATTAAAATAGTAGGTGTTTTAAATAACTGTGTAAAGCTAGGCGAAATTGATGTTCCGTCTACTATTGATTCTTATACTGTAACCGAAATAGGTCAAGGTGCTTTTTGGGGTTGTGATGGACTAAGAAGTGCGTTTTTGTCCGATACAATTACTGTAATAGGTGATTCGGCTTTTTCTGATTGTTCGGCATTAGAATATGTAGGCTTGCCTAGCAAACTAGAGTATATAGGTGAAAAGGCTTTTGTTGGCTGTAGTATGCTCGATAATGTTGTAATTCCCGGATCGGTTAAAACGGTAGGGAAAAATGCTTTTTATCAGTGCGAAGGCTTAACACAGCTCACAATTGATGGCGGTGTAAAACTAATTGATGAATATGCCTTTGCTGAATGTATAAATCTTAAAAAGTTAAACATCAGAGATGGCGTTATAAAAATTGGTGACTTTGCTTTTTATATGGACGAATCCATACAAAGCATAATAATTCCCGACAGTGTAACCCATATAGGTAGAAGCGCATTTGACCAATGTAGCAAGGTAAGTACCGTAACCATAGGAGCAGGTGTAAGGGAGTTGGGTGAATTTGCATTTGCCAACTGCTTAGAGCTTAAAAATTTAACTATAAAAGAGGGAGTACAGGTTATTCCTAAAGGTGCAATTGCAACTGCAACAAGTTTAGTGAGCTTAGATTTACCGTCTTCAGTTGTTGAAATTAAAGAAAATGCATTTCAGTATTGCGCGGTTTTAAGGGTGGTTAACATTCCTGCATCGGTACGAATTATAGGTAACGAAGCGTTTTGGGGCTGCGAAAAAATAGAGGTTGCTAATATAAAAAGCAAAAACACTCAAATCGGCACAAGAGCATTTATGACACATATTCCGCTAACAATTGGATAATAAATAAATTTAAATATCGCTTGTGGTATGCGCCATAAGCGATATTTTTTGATATATTTAAATCATAAATGTCAATATTATGTTATATACATACGGTAATTCTTGACAACAGCATAGAATATGAGTAAAATATATATTAATTATATTTATATTGGCATACTGTACCTAAAAATAATATTTATCACACCTAAACAGTGTTTATACATACCTTTTTAATAGGTTAACTTTTAAACGGAGGAAAATAATGGCTCAAAATATAAAAGAATCACAACAGCCAAAAAAACAAAAATCAAAAACTAAAAAGCCAAGTAGCAAACCTACAGTAAATAGTTCTAAAAACGCAAAGAAAAATACGGGTGCAACACAAGCTAAAAAACCCCAAAAAAGAACACAAAATAAAACAAAAAATCCACATAATACCTTGCCAATTAGAATAATACCACTTGGCGGTTTGCAAGAAATAGGTAAAAATATTACACTTTACGAGTACGGCAACGACCTTTTGCTTGTAGACTGCGGTATGGCGTTTCCGGACGAAGAGATGCCCGGAATAGATATTGTTATACCTGATTTTTCGTATCTAATAAGCAATAAAGATCGTATTAAGGGCTTAATATTAACCCACGGCCATGAGGATCATATTGGCGGAATACCGTATTTGCTCAAAAACTTTAACATTCCCATTTATGGCACAAAGCTAACTTTGGGTCTTGTTGAGGGCAAGCTTCGTGAACATAGATTACTTGCAGATGCACAGCTTAATACTGTAAAACCGGGGGAGACTGTTAACCTTGGAAACTTTAAGGTTGAATTTATTCACGTAAATCACTCTATTCCCGATGCTGTAGGCTTTGCAATAACAACACCCGCAGGCACGGTTATTCAAACGGGTGACTTTAAAATTGATACAACTCCAATAGATGACCATGTAATAGATATTGCCCGTTTTGCCGAATATGGTAAAAAAGGTGTTTTGGCACTACTCTCAGATTCTACTAATGCAGAACGTCCCGGCTTTACTGCTTCTGAGCGCAAGGTGGGTGAGTCGTTCTCAACACTATTTAAAAAGGCTGAGGGCCACAGAATTATTGTTGCAACCTTTTCATCTAACATTCATAGAATTCAACAAATTATTGACGAGGCTGTTCGCTGCAAACGTAAGGTTGCAGTTTCGGGCCGAAGCATGATAAACGTTGTATCGGTTGCTGAAGAACTAGGGTATTTATCGGTGCCGGACGGCGTGCTTATAGACATAGAAACTATAAAACGTTATGAGCCAGAAAATATAGTAGTTATAACAACAGGCTCACAAGGTGAACCGTTATCGGCATTGCACAGAATGGCATTTTCTGATCACCGTAATGTAGAAATATTGCCGGACGATATGATAATTATTTCGGCAACGCCAATTCCCGGTAACGAAAAGCTTGTAAGCAAGGTAGTAAACGAGCTAATAAAACGCGGTGCAAATGTTGTATACGAAAAGATGTACGATGTTCACGTTTCGGGCCACGCTTGTCAAGAAGAACTAAAGCTTATTTTAAGCCTTGTAAACCCACGCTATTTTATTCCGGTACACGGCGAAGAAAAGCATCTTATTAAGCATGCAGGTCTGGCCGAAACCATGGGTGTTAAAAAGAAAAATATAGTAATCGCAAATATAGGTGATGTAATTAGCATCGATAAATCTTCCGTTAAAATTACCGACACAGTTCCGTCTGGAAGCGTTATGGTAGATGGTCTTGGCGTTGGCGATGTAGGAAGTGTGGTTTTAAGAGACAGAAAGCATCTTGCCGACGATGGAATTTTGGTTGTTGGCATTGCTATGGATAGCATAACTAATGAGGTTGTGTCGGGACCCGACATTATATCGCGTGGATTCGTTTATGTAAAAGAATCCGAAGAGCTTATAGAAAGCGCTACCGTTGCCGCAGAAAGAGCACTTGAATATTGTTATTTGCACGGCATTTATGAGCGTGGCGCAATAAAAAACAAGGTAAAAGATTCGGTATCTAAATTTGTATTCGAAAAAACCAGAAGAAGACCTATGGTGTTACCCGTTATTATGGATGTTTAAAAGAGGGTGAAGAAAAGTGAAAAAAATATCAAAAACCGATATTTTTATGACCATTATTGCCTTAGTATTAATAATTCAAACGGCTTTGTTTGCTATTTACAAGCCAATAATCAGCATGATATTTGCTGCCATACTGCTAATAATTTTAATTACGTTTTTTATAGGACGAAATTCTGTAAAACGCAGAGTAAAGCAACTTGTATTTTCGGCCGCGATATCGGCCGATGATACAAATGGTTTATTCACCAGTACCGATATTCCCATAATGGTTGTATCGGGCGGACGTATACTTTGGTGTAATTCGCCCTTTAGGGTTTCGGTTGCAGGCGGCAAAAATTTAGTTGGTGTTTTACAAGATGAAATTTTTGATTCTGCCACACAAGAAACCTTAGCAGAACTAAAAAGCTGTGAACTTGTATATAACAACAAAATATTCCTTGTTCATTCTGCAATTCAAGATCAAGGTACGGTTTATTACTTTATAGATCAAACTAATCTAAAAAAGACCGCTACCGAGTATAAGTTAAGCCGTCCGGTTGTAGCTATAGTTGCGGTTGACTCGTTAGACGAAGTAACACACAACATGCGCGACAGCGAGCGCATTAAAATTACAGGTAAAATACAAAACATTATTGAGCACTGGTTTGCTGATGCAAAGGGTATAATAACCACACTTTCTAATGATCGCTTTTTACTTGTGTTCGACGAAAAAAACCTAAAAATATTTGAAGAAGCCAAATTTAAAATACTCGAGGAAGTTCGAAATCATAACTTCGGTGAAAAAATAAATGTAACACTTTCTATTGGTATAGGTTATAAGGCGGGCTCTGCCAGAGGCTGCGAGGATTTAGCAGTTCAAGCGCTAGATATGGCTTTAGGCCGCGGTGGTGACCAGGTTGTTATAAAACCAAAGGGTGCCGATTACCGTTTTTACGGCGGTGTTAATGCCGCTACAGAAAAACGAGCCAGAGTGCGCACGCGTATTATTGCATCAGCATTAAGCGAGCTTGTAAGCGGTAGTGAAAACGTTATAATAATGGGCCATAAATATTCAGATCTCGACTGTCTTGGTGCGGCTTATGCTCTTTACGGTATAATAAACACCTTAGACCGTCCGGTTGCAATTGCCCTAAATAAAAATGAAACTTTGGCTAAACCGCTTTTAGATCATATAGAAGAAAACGATCCCGAATGCCGTATTCTAAACGACGAACAAGCTCAAAGCTTGGTTACAAAAAAGACATTGGTAATTATTGTTGATACTCACAGACCAATGTTTGTAGACTGTCAGTCTGTTTTAGAAAAGGCTAAAAATATTGTGGTAATAGACCACCATCGCAAATCGGTAGATTATATAGACAATGCAACGGTATTTTATCATGAAACTGCCGCATCGTCTGCATGTGAGATGGTTACCGAATTATTGCAGTATATAACATCGGGAAATATTGGTAAATTGGAAGCAGATGCTTTACTTTCGGGTATAATGTTAGATACCAAAAACTTTGTGCTTCATACAGGTGTGCGTACCTTTGAGGCAGCGGCTTTTTTAAGAAAATCTGGTGCTGATCCTGTTAAGGTTAAAAAGATGTTTAGTGGAACCATGCCGCTTTACAAAAATAGGGTTAGAATTGCATCGTCGGCAGAGTTGTTCGATGACTGCGCCGTAGCCATTAATGAAATAGAAGATGGCGACACCAGAATTGCTACATCTCAAGCGGCAGATGAACTGCTGAATATAGATTCAGTTAAGGCATCGTTTGTTATTTGCAAAACTGCAGATAAATACAACATCTCTGCACGTTCTTTAGGTGAGATTAACGTTCAGCTTATTATGGAAATTTTGGGCGGCGGCGGTCACAGAACTATGGCGGCATCGCAAATAGAGGCTGAATCGTTTGAACAGGCAAAAGAAAAATTGAAAAATGCTATAGATGAGTATAAGCATAGCAGATAGGAAGGAACAAAAATGAAGGTAGTATTATTGGCCGATGTTAAAGGCCACGGCAAAAAAGGTGAACTTTGCAACGTATCTGACGGTTTTGCAAAGAACTTTTTATTCCCTAAAAAATTAGCAGTTGAGGCTGATGCTTCGGCGCTTAACGAGCTTAAAAACCGCAAGTCTGCACAAGAACATCACGAGGCAGAAAATCGCAAAGCGGCTGGTGAACTTGCTGCAAAAATTAATGGTAAAACCCTTACTTTACACGCTAAAGCTGGTGCATCGGGTAAGCTTTTTGGCTCGGTTACCTCTAAAGAGATAGTTGAAGAGCTAAAAAAAGCATTCGGTGTAGAAATAGACCGCAAAAAAATGAACGTTGCCGATATTAAAAGCTATGGCGATTATACTGCAGAGGTAAAACTCTACCAAGGAATAACTGCTAAATTTACGGTTAGTGTTACCGAGTAAAGGTGATAATAATGAAGGACGAAAAGTTAGTTTTTGATACCTTAGAGCAACGCTTGCCATATTCGGTAGAAGCCGAACAGTCGGTTTTGGGTGCTATACTAATAGACCCTAAATGTATAAATCAAGTTGCGGCTGTAATGAAGCCTGAGTTTTTCTATATTCCGCAACATAAAGAAATATACAAAATACTCTCGGGGATGTTCGAGCTTAATCTTACTATAGATTTTGTTTCGGTTTTAGAGCGTCTTAAAAACGAGGGAGTATATGACGAAGCGGGCGGCAAGGCTTATCTTACACAGCTTGCTCAAACGGTACCGTCTTCGGCAAATATTCTTACATATGTTGGTATTGTGCGTGAGCGTTATTATTCTCGTTCACTTATTTTAGCGGCACAAAGCATTATTAAAGATGCTACCGAAAATGTTTTAGATGCAGGTCGACTTTTAGACAGTGCAGAGCAAAAAATTTACGAAATACGCGATGGTCGTGATGTTTCGGGTTTAGTTCATATTAAAGAGGTTATTGAAAACGAAACCTATGACCGCTTAACCAAAATGACCGACCCCGAAACTAAGGATGATTATATTGGCATACCAAGCGGAATACAAGCGCTAGACAAAAAGATAACCGGTCTTAACAAGTCAGACCTTATTATTTTAGGTGCGCGTCCAGGTATGGGTAAAACATCATTTGCCCTTAATATTGCACGTAATGTTGCAATAAATGCTAAAAAGACCGTTTGCTTTTTCTCACTTGAAATGACCCGCGACCAATTAGCACAACGTATGCTTTCTAATGAGGCTTCTATTAAAAGTGAAAAGCTTCGTACGGGTGATTTAACAAGTGATGAATGGACACGCTTAGTACAAGCCGGCGCAAATTTGTCTGAGGCTAATCTTTATTTTGATGAAACTTCGGCTATTACTGTGCCCGAGATGAAGGCAAAGCTAATGCGTATGAAGAATAAACCCAATTTGGTTATTATAGACTACCTTGGTCTTATGAAGTCGGCAAAGGCAACCGAAAATAGAGTACAAGAGGTTTCCGATATTACCCGTAACCTTAAAATAATGGCAAAGGAACTAAATGTTCCAATTATTGTTTGTGCGCAGCTATCGCGTGGCACCGAAACCAAGGGCAAGTCGCACAGACCCGCATTGTCTGACCTTAGAGAATCGGGTTCTATCGAGCAAGATGCCGATATAGTTTTATTCCTTTATCGTGATGTTTATTATGACTCCGAAAAAGGTGACACAGAAGATAGGGGAGATCCTAACAAGGCAGAGTGTATTATTGCTAAAAACCGTCATGGTGAAACAGGTACCATAGATCTTTATTGGGATGGCCAGTTTACACGCTTTGCTGCTCAGGATACATTAAGATGATTAAAAAACTACAAACCGCTATAAACGATTTTTCTTTGCTTTGCAATGTTAAAAGAATTATAGTTGCATTATCGGGCGGTGCCGATTCTGTTGCATTGTTGCACTCAATGTTAAACATTTGTAACGAGTTAGAAATCAAGGTAGAGGCGGCACATCTAAACCATACTTTACGTGGTGAGGAATCAGACAGAGATGAATTGTTTTGCAAAGAGCTTTGTAAAAAACTTAACATAAAGCTTTATACAAGGCGCGAAGATATAAATTCTTACGCCGCTGCTACAAAGCAGAGTATAGAACTTGCTGCAAGAGATAAAAGGTACGAATTTTTTAAAGATATTTGTACCGATGAGTGTGTTGTTGCAACCGCGCATACCGCAAGCGATAATTTAGAAACAATGCTTTACAATTTAACCCGTGGCACAGCATTAAAAGGACTTTGCGGAATTCCGCCTAAGAGAGATATTTTTATTCGTCCATTAATATACTGTACCCGCAGTGACATTGAGTTTTACTGCAAGGAAAACGGTTTAGATTATGTAACCGATAGCACAAATCTTACCGACGATTACACACGTAATATTATTAGACACAAGGTTGTAAGTGTTCTAAAGCAAATAAACGAGTCGGTAGAATCTAATGCAATTAACACGGCTAATTCTTTAAGGCATGACAGTGTGTATTTGCAAAAACAGGCCGACTTAACTTTTGCGGAGCTTTACGATGGTGAAACTCTTGATGCAAAAACTTTAAATGATGTTGATTATTCGGTTAAAAGTCGAGTTATTGCTAAATTTTTAGAAACCAAAGGTTGCTCGGTTTCGGCTGTACTTGTAAATAAAATTTGTCTTTTATTAGAAAATGATTTCCCAAAATTTTCTATTAAAAAAGATATTTATTGCAGTATGCAAAACGGTCGCCTTTATTTAGGTGCCGAAGATGCAGATAATACCGAGTACAATGTGCAAATTGAAGAATTTTTGCTAAAAGATTTAGAAAAAACACAAAAAATTAACAGTTTGTTATTAAAAAATGCATTTGATTATGATAAAATTGTGGGCAAGCCTGTAATTAGAACGCGCATAGAAGGCGATGTTATAAAACTTGCGGGCAGACCCCAAAAAACATTAAAAAAGTTATATAACGAATGCAAAATACCGGTTGCACAGAGAAAAAATCTACCAATAATTGCCGACGAAAAAGGAATTATTTGGATTATGGGTGTAGGTGTAGCCGAGCGGGTTAAAATCGATAAAAACTCGCAGAAAATAGGTTTGATAAAGTTTTAAAATAATTTTTTTGGGGATGTTAATTATGAACGACTCTGATATAAAAAAAGTTTTGCTCACCAAAGAGCAACTAAGTGAAATTGTCAAAAAATTGGGCGAGCAAATTTCTAACGATTATAAGGGTAAAAACCTAATGATCGTTGGTGTTTTAAAGGGTTCGGTTGTGTTTATGGCAGACCTTATGCGTAATATTGCCATTCCTTGCAAAATAGACTTTATGGCGGTGTCGTCTTACGGCAGTGGTACAAAAAGCAGCGGCGCTGTAAAAATTATTAAAGATTTAGATATAGATCTTTCGGGCTATGACCTTTTAATTGTAGAAGACATACTTGACTCCGGCAATACATTAAGCTATTTAAAAAATATGCTTGAAGCTCGTAAACCTGCAAGCGTAAAAATTTGCACCTTGCTTGATAAACCCGACCGTCGCACAGCAGACATTACGGCCGATTATGTTGGAGCAGTTATACCTGACGAGTTTGTTATTGGTTACGGACTCGATTACGACGAATATTACAGAAACCTGCCCTACGTTGGGGTATTATTGGAATCTGTTTATGAATAATTTAATCATTAATTATTGATTTTTAGTTAGGAGTGCTAATAAATTGGGTAAAAACTTAAAAAACACCTTGCTGTTCATAGCAATACCGCTTGTTTTAATAGTGGCTATTGCTTTTGCATCGGTGAGCGGACAGTCAAGAAAAACAACCAAATATTATGAAATTGTTGAGATGGTGCTTAATAACGAAATATCTGAGTATCGCTTAAATCTTTACAGCGGTGAGTTAGATTATGTTATTAGAGCTACCGGTGAAAAGCGCAGCTATACTGTTGCCGACCCAACTATTTTCTATAACGACGTTAACGAAACCGTTATGAAAATAAATGCTGAAAATGCCGGAACCGATATGGTTATAAAGCAAGACTATAAACGTGGTAACGAGGCGTCGTGGTTGGTTAGCATTTTGCCTACAGTTTTAATGATAGGTGCTTTAATATTTATATGGTTCTTCTTTATGAAAAAGATGAACACCTCTATGGGCGCCGATAAAACTATGGGCTTTGGTAAAGCTAAAATAAAGAAACCGAACGATAAGCGCAAAACCACCTTTGCCGATGTTGCAGGTGCTGACGAAGAAAAGCAAGAACTTGAAGAAATAGTAGAGTTTTTAAAAGCACCGTCACGCTTTAATGACCTTGGCGCCAGAATACCTAAGGGTGTTTTACTTGTAGGCCCTCCGGGAACAGGTAAAACTTTACTTGCTCGTGCTGTAGCAGGTGAGGCAGGTGTTCCGTTTTTCTCAATGTCGGGTTCTGACTTTGTAGAAATGTTTGTAGGTGTTGGTGCATCACGTGTGCGTGATTTGTTTGATGAAGCTAAAAAAGCATCACCATCAATTATATTTATAGACGAAATCGATGCCGTAGGCCGTCAACGTGGCGCAGGTTTGGGCGGCGGCCACGACGAAAGAGAGCAAACTCTAAACCAGTTGCTTGTTGAAATGGACGGCTTTGGCACTAACGAGGGCGTTATTGTTATGGCAGCAACCAACCGCCCCGATATATTAGATAAAGCACTTCTTCGTCCGGGCAGATTTGACCGTCAAATTATGGTAAATTATCCTGATGCTAAGGGTAGAGAAGAAATATTAAAAGTTCATTCTCGTTCTAAGCCGCTTGGTCCCGATGTAGATCTTAAGGCTATTGCACACTCTACAATTGGCTTTACAGGAGCCGACCTTGAAAATCTTTTAAATGAAGCAGCACTGCTTGCTGCTCGTAAAGGCTTAAAGGCAGTTACCCAAGAGCAAATTGAAGAGGCTACAATTAAGGTAGTAATGGGTAGTGAAAAACGCTCTCATGTTATTAAAGATAAAGATAAGAAAATCACCTCGTATCACGAGGCGGGTCATGCAGTTGTATCGTACTTTTTACCAACACAAGACCCTGTGCATCAAATATCTATTATTCCGCGCGGTATGGCAGCAGGTTATACAATGTATTTGCCTACCGAAGAAAAGGGTCATGTTAGCCGTAACCAAATGTTAGAAGATATCTGTTCTTTACTTGGTGGTCGTGCTGCAGAGCAAATAACTTTAGACGACATTTGCACCGGCGCCTCTAACGATATTCAGCGTGCAACCGAGCTTGCAAGAAAAATGGTTACCAAGTTTGGTATGAGTGAAAAATTAGGACTTGTAACATATGGTAACTCTAACGACGAAGTTTTCCTCGGCCGTGATTTCTCATCAACACCTAACTATTCTCAAGAAATAGCAGGTTTAATTGACAAAGAAATTGAAAACATTGTTATGACACAGTACAATCGCGCAAAAGAAATATTAAATACAAATATTGCAAAACTCCATAAGGTTGCCGAACAACTTTATCTTAACGAAAAGTTAGACGGTCCGGCTTTTGTAAAAATTATGGAAGAATAAAACCAAAACCGACAATAACTTAAATTATTGTCGGTTTTGTTTGACTTTAAAGTGGTATTGTGTTAAAATGTTAATACAATAAATTCTTAGGAGATTGGTTATGTTTAAAGTTAAAAATGCCGATACCGATTATTTTTTTAAAGCAGTACTAGCCCTTGAAACAGAAGAAGAGTGTTACAAGTTTTTTGAAGATGTTTGCACCATAAAAGAAATTCAGTCTATAGTTCAGCGCTTTACCGTTGCAAAAATGCTAAGTGAAAAGTGTGTGTATAGCGATATTGTAAAACAAACAGGTGCTTCTACTGCCACAATAAGCCGTGTTAACCGCTCTTTAAGCTACGGTAACGACGCTTATGAGATGATTTTTAAACGCATAGATAAATGAGTGGATATAACGATTTTGCCTTAGTTTATGACTCGTTAATGCAAGATGCCGATTATAAAAAAAGGGCTGAGTATTTAAAAGAACTTTTTTTGCGGTACGACCGATTACCTACCCTTATGCTAGACTTTGCTTGCGGAACGGGTGGGTTTTCTTTAGAGTTTGCAAAACAGGGAATAGAAGTAATTGGTGCCGATATATCGGAAAGCATGTTAAGTATTGCCAGAGAAAAGGCCGATGCCGAGAATTTGACGGTTATGTTTTTAAATCAAAGCGGAACCGAGCTTGATTTATACGGCACAGTAGACGGTGCTATTTGTTGTTTAGACAGTATAAATCATATAACAAGTAAAAACGAACTCAAAAAATGCCTTAAAAATATTGCTCTTTTCTTAGAAAAAGATAGGCTTTTTATATTTGATGTTAACACACCTTATAAGCATAAAAATGTCTTGGGTAATAATACATTTGTTATAGAAGAGGATAACGTTTTTTGCACTTGGCAAAACTACTTGTGTAAAGATAAAAAAACAGTAGATATTTATTTAGATTTTTTCGTAAACCAAAACGGAAGCTATAAGCGTTTTTCGGATAACTTTAGCGAGCGTGCATATACTCATTTAGAACTTATGGATATTTTAAAAAAAGCCGGATTTAAGGTTTTAGATGTTTTAGGCGATTTATCATTTAATGCTCCAAAGAGCAATAGTGAGAGAAATATTTATATAGCAAAAAGGATATAGTATGGGAAAACTTATTAGATGTATAACAAGTGACGGTCAGGTAATGGCTACAGCGCTTGATTCTACCGATATTGTGGCAACGGCCGAACAAATTCATACCACCTCTGCAGTAGTAACCGCCGCCCTTGGCCGATTACTAACTGCAACAAGTATGATGGGTAATATGCTAAAGGGTAAGGATGATAGTATAACCCTAAAGCTTGCCGGTAATGGTCCAGCAGGTTCTTTAATTGCAGTGTCAGACTTTAACGGCGATGTTAGAGGCTATGTTTCTAACCCCGTAGTTGAATTACCGCTAAACAGTAAGGGAAAATTAGATGTTGGCGGTGCAGTAGGCAAAGATGGCTTTTTATATGTTTTAAAAGACTTAGGATTAAAAGAGCCATATTCGGGCTCGGTACCACTTGTGTCGGGTGAGATAGCCGAAGATGTTACGGCATATTATGCCATAAGTGAGCAAATTCCTACAGTTTGTGCTTTGGGTGTGCTTGTTAACCCCGATTTAACCGTAAAATCTGCCGGTGGATATATAGTTCAGCTTTTGCCCGCTGCCAGTGAAGAAACAATTGAAAAATTAGAAAACGGCATAAAAGATATTAAATCGGTAACCCAAATGCTAACCGAAGGTAAAACACCGTTAGATATTGTAAAAGAAGTTCTTAAAAACTTTGAGGTAGAGGTACTTTACGAGCATGATGTTTATTATAGATGTAACTGCTCGCGCGAGCGTGTAGAAAAAGCATTAATAAGCATTGGCAAAGAAGATTTACAAAGCATGGCTGATGAAAATAAAGATACCGAAATTAAGTGCCATTTTTGCGATAAGGTATATAATTTTACCCCAAAAGAGATTAGAAAATTAATATAAAAATATTTTTTTAAAATTTTTAATTTTTTTATTGACAAACGCTATTGGTTGTGGTATTATACTTCTTGCCGCGGTAGTTTGCAGAGCAAATTCCGCCAGGGCGTAGTAGGTGGGAGCATAGCTCAGCTGGGAGAGCATCTGCCTTACAAGCAGAGGGTCACAGGTTCGAGCCCTGTTGTTCCCACCATTTCTGGCCTGGTAGTTCAGCTGGTTAGAACGCTAGCCTGTCACGCTAGAGGTCGTGGGTTCGAGCCCCATCCAGGTCGCCAAATGCCTCTGTAGCTCAGTCGGTAGAGCAGGGGACTGAAAATCCCCGTGTCATTGGTTCGATTCCGATCGGAGGCACCAATTTTATGCGGATTTAGCTCATCTGGTAGAGCGCCACCTTGCCAAGGTGGAGGTAGCGAGTTCGAGCCTCGTAATCCGCTCCACAAAAAAAGGACGCTTAAAAAACTTTAAGCGTCCTTTATTAAACTAAATAAGGCACCATAGCCAAGTGGTAAGGCAGAGGTCTGCAAAACCTTTATGCCCCGGTTCAAATCCGGGTGGTGCCTCCAAAAAGAAACACTTCCTTTTGGGAAGTGTTTCTTTTTGTGTTTGTGTCCGTAAGGACACCACATCGTTTGCGAGTTTACTCGCAACATCATTTGACCGCAGGTCAACATCATTCCATGAAAGCGAACACAAAATGAGGTTGCCTTACGGCAAATAGTGTTGTGCTTTGCACAAACGGTGGGGGCTAATGCCCAACGATGTTGCGCTCCGCGCAAATTTATGCTATAATACACCCAAGAGGTGTGTGTTTCTAATGGGTAGTAATTTCCTAATTGCAAAGTTTGGTAAAGAAGAACATATTAGACAATTACAAAAAGGAAAAATATTTTTTAATTCCATACAAAAATATAGAGATGATGGAACTGATTATCGTGGGGACTCAATGGAGGGCCGGATTCCGTTGGATCCAAACGAAATTGAGATCTATGGTGCTTGCGGTGAAAGACTGTTTGATACCATTCCTAGACCGGATTTTGTAACACAATCTGTTTTGGATGACGAAAATTTAATGATGTTCTGTGCTTCAACAGTTACAAAAAATATTTTAACTGAAGTAGATGATAATATTTGGTGTTTTAATGATGCGTATAAGCAATCTATGGCTAATTTTGGTGATTATGTATTGCTTTTTCGTTCTTACGAGTTATTGGAAAAGATTAAGACCGCAGTCGATTGTAACGGACAGAATATTGGTTACGATTCTGGAATGATTCTATATAGGGATTTGACAAATTTTTCGGATACGCATGAATACAGAATTACAGGCAGCCCTCTTGACAGATATTTTGTTAAAAGTTTGTCTTACAAAAATCAAAACGAATGGCGAGTGCTTATTGATGGTGAGTGCCAGAGTTTGACTCCAAATTATTTGGATGGGTATTTAATAGAATCAACTCCATTTGAATTTTCCATAATTCAAAAAACGGAAGAATTTTTAAATGGGTATATCAAATTTTAATTTTGTTGTTATAGAAAAAAGAGGTAATTTTATGAACTTTAATAAAACAATCCAAATGTGTATTTTTGGAGGGAATCCAAATGGCAGAATTATGTGTGAGTTGTCAAATTGGAATGGTCGTGTTTATAAGGTTTCGAGAAATGATTTAAATGAATTTGCAAACCGTGCAGATTCTGATTTTACAGGTGTTTATTTTCTTTTCGGTAAAGATGAAGAAAATAATGATACTGTTTATGTTGGAGAAGCCGAAAAAATGCTTGTTAGGTTAAAACAACATCTTAAAGATCATAATTATTGGAATGATTGTGTTGTTGTTATTTCAAAAGATAACATTTTGAATAAGGCACATGTTAAATTTCTTGAAAATAAATTTTATAATTTAGCTAATGATGCAAAACGCGCAACAATAATTAACAATACTGTTCCGACATGTTCTTCAATTTCAGAATTTGATGAATCTATGCTGGAAGAATTTATTGAAAATGCTAAACTCCTTGTTAATACATTAGGATATAAAGTTTTTGATAAAATTGATGTTTCGGTTATAGATAATAACGAAGAAAAACAAAATGTTTTCTTTATTAAAGCTGCTCGGGGAGCAGATGCAAAAGGATTACTCGTGGCTGATGGATTCCTAGTAGCGAAAGGTTCTAAAATTGCAAGGGATACAGCTCCAAGTATGTCTGCAAACTTAATTGCTTTGAGAAAAAAGTTGCTTGATAAAGAGATTGTTGATCAAGAATTTTCGTTTGTTTCTGATTATGTATTCACTAGCCCTTCACTTGCTGCGGCAGTTGTGATGGGAAGAAATGCAAACGGAAGAACAGAGTGGAAAACTATTAACAATAAGAGTATTAAGGACATAGAAGAAGAATAAATAACATAAAGAAATCCTCGGTTTTCACCCAGTTCTTTTTCGGACACGAATGACAAAACGAAAATCCGTTCACGAAAGTGGGCGGATTTTTGTTTGTATTATTCACTATTCATTTTTCATCATTCATTATTCATTAACAGGGAACGGATTTTCAAATGAATAATGAATAATTATTGCGCCTCCATCGCTTTTATGCTATAATCAACCCAAGGAGATGATGATATGAAAAAAATATTATCAATGTTATTGACTTTTTGTTTATTATTATCGCTTTGCGGCTGTACATTTTTAAGTGATGTTGCCGAAATGGGTGAGAAAGAAGAGCCGAAGACCTTTGAGTTTGACGACGTTTCTATAGAACTTACTACCAAGTATTTGCGCATGGATTTTATTAGCGAAGATTACGAATTTGTGGTTGGCAATACCGAACTTTCTATATTTGGAACAAAGGTTGAACACGACGAAACCGATTTACAAAAACTTACCGTTTTAGAGTTTGCGGAGTATTTTAGAGGATTAATGTTAAGTAACAATCCTACCGAGATTTCCGAAATAGACGGTATTCCAACAATGCAATATATTGCTACTGAGGATTCTAAAGAATACACTAACGTAGTAAAATTTTACAAGTCAGATGATAGTTTTTGGATGATCAGCTTTGTAATTCTTAGCGAAAAATACGATGATATGTCTGATGACATTCGTAAATTTGCTAAAACTGTAAAATTCGATTAATTTATAGCCGCACATTATTTTGTGCGGTTTTTTATATTAATGCTGTTCAATAAATTATTAAAATATGTCTAAATTCAAAGAAAATTTGTCTAAATTGGTATACACTTTGTTTTGTTATATGATATAATAAATAAGAAGATTTTATATTTTTATTCTGGAGGTATGGTATGAAGGCAATCGTTAACGGAAAAATTATTTTGAAAGACAAAATTGTTGAAAATTGCGCTTTACTTTATTCAGATGTTATTGAGGGCGTTGTTCCCGCCCAGAACATCCCCGCAGATGCTCAGATTATTGATGCTAATGGCGGTTATGTTGCACCCGGACTTATAGATATTCACATTCACGGATATTTAGGCAAAGACGTTTGTGATGGTGAAGAAGAAAGCATAAGAACAATATCAAAAGGCTTACTTCAAAACGGCGTTACAGCATATCTTCCAACTACTATGACGGTAGATATGAAGGTAATAAAAAAAGCTTTAGAAGTTTGCCGTGCATTAAAGCAAGAAAGCAAAACATGGGACGGTAGCCAAATTTTAGGTTGTCATGCCGAAGGCCCCTTTATAAGCGAGAAGAAAAAGGGAGCACAAGATGCAAAATACATATTAAAACCCGATGCTAAGTTTGTTAAAGAATATAGCGATATTATTAAAATTATAACACTTGCTCCCGAGACCGATGATAACGATTTTGCCGCAATTCGCGAGATTTCGCGCGATACCGATGTTGTTATCTCTATGGGACATACCTCTTCAGATTATGATACAGCTGTTAACAGTGTAAATGCCGGTGTTAAGCATGCGACACATCTGTTTAATGCTATGACTCCGCTAGCTCACAGAGCACCCGGCGTGGTAGGTGCAGCTTTAAACTGCGATGTTAGTACCGAGGTTATTGTTGATGCATTCCATGTTGATGCTTCTCTTTACAATATGCTTTGGAAATTAAAGGGCAGAAAGCTTTGCTTTATTACCGACTGCTTACCTGCAGGAGGTTTGCCTTATGGAGAATATACCCTTGGTGGCGCAAAAATTATTTATAACGATATTGTTTGCCGCTTAGAAGATGGCACCGTTGCGGGCAGTGTATTACACTTAAACCACGGTGTTTGGAATGCTTATAAATATTCTAACATGCCGCTTTACGAGTGCGTAAACTGCGCATCTTTAAACCCTGCAACAACAATTGGTGTTGCAGACCGCAAGGGCTCATTAGAAGTAGGCAAAGATGCTGATATTATTATAACTGACTGTAATTTTGAAGTAGTAAAAACTATAATTGGCGGAGGAATTAAATATGAAGCTTAAGGTAAATGCAAAATTAGATCCTAAATTTGAGCCCCTAGCACTCGTTTGCAAACAAATGCGCGAGGACACTAAATTAGATGGCCAAGATATTGTAATAGCCATTGAAAGAAACAAGGGTTACACAACCACCTACAAAACACGTATTTTTAAAGACAACACAGGTCATGATGAAGAAAATTTCCGTTTTGTAGAGCGTATTGCAAAGTCACTTTTGTGGGTTGCTGGCGGCTATAAAATTATAATTGCCGGAAGCGATGTTGTTGGTAACAAAATTAAAGAAGCATATACCTATGGCGGTTTGCGTGATTTTGACGTTAAGTTTATGGAGCGCGTATACGAGCAAGAGTTTAAGGTAGAGATTTGCTCTTTAGAAAATGCTCCTCAAGATAAATCAGCTGCTGCTCCTATTGGCCGTCATCTAGACGGTTGCCGCATTGGTTTCGATGCGGGCGGAAGTGACAGAAAGGTAAGCGCTGTTATAAACGGAGAAAGCGTTTATTCTGAAGAAGTTGTTTGGTTCCCAAAAACCAATTCCGACCCCGATTATCATTACGAGGGTATAAAACAGGCTATGAAAACTGCTGCATCGCACATGCCGCGTGTAGATGCTATTGGTGTATCTAGTGCAGGTGTTTATGTAGATAACAGAATAATGGTTGCATCGTTATTCTTAAAGGTAAGCGATGAAGATTTTGATAAAAAGGTTAAAAACATGTACCTTGATGTTGCAAAAGAAATTGGAGAAAATATTCCTATTGAAGTTGCAAATGACGGTGACGTAACTGCGCTTGCAGGTGCTATGGATTTAAACGATAACTCGGTTTTAGGCATTGCCATGGGCACAAGCGAGGCGGGTGGATATGTTGATCCTCAAGGTAATATTACCGGTTGGCTTAACGAACTTGCTTTTGTTCCGGTAGATTTTTGCGAAGAAGCAATGGTAGATGAGTGGTCGGGTGACTATGGCTGCGGTGTTAAGTATTTCTCGCAAGATGCTGTAATTAAGTTAGCTCCAGCCGCTGGAATTGAACTTGACGAAAGCCTTTCTCCCGCAGAAAAGCTAAAGGTTGTTCAAGGCCTTATGAAAGACGGTGACGAGCGCGCTGCCGCTATTTACGATACTATAGGCGCATATTTCGGCTATGCTATAGCTTACTATTCCGAATTTTACGAGATTAAGCATGTGCTTATTATGGGTCGCGTTACTTCGGGTGAAGGTGGCGTTATTTTGCTTGAGCGCGCACAAGAGGTTTTAGATACCGAATTCCCCGAGCTTGCAAAGCAAATTAAGCTTCATATTCCCGATGAAAATTCACGTCGTGTTGGTCAGTCGGTTGCAGCTGCAAGCTTACCCAAAATCAACTAATAGAACAAAAACGCTTCTTTAATTTAAAGGAGCGTTTTTTGCTTTTGGTATTGTATTGAATAGATGTATATGATATACTAAACACGAAAAATTGTAGGGAGTGTATCTTATGAAAAAATACGATGAAATTGACGTTAATTTTAAAGTACCTACTAAAATACAAAAAGCTGACATAAAGTTTTATAGCGTATTAGCTAAACCTTTTAGGTTTTACGGCGCTTTTTATGAAGACGGTAAATTCAGAAGAATTCTCGAATCGGTAGCAAAGGCTACTAATGAAGGTGTTTTAGGTCATCACACCTCTATGGCGGGGGTTAGAGTACGTTTTAAAACCAATAGTCCGTATATTGCCATTTATGCAAAAATGCCCGCTATAGGCAGAATGCCGCAATTTGCGCTTTCGGGTTCGTCGGGGTTTGATTTATACCGAAATAAAGACGGTGACGAATATTTAAAAACATTTATGCCGCCTTACGATTTTACCGACGGATATGAGAGTGTTATTGATTTAGAAGATGTAGGTATGTATGAGTACACAATAAACTTTCCGCTTTACAGTGATGTAAGCGAGTTTTATGTAGGGCTTAGTGAGAATGCCGAATTACAAGAGCCCACACCCTACAAAGATATAAAACCCATTGTTTACTATGGCTCATCAATTACTCAAGGCGGATGTGCATCGCGTCCGGGCAGAGCGTATTCTAATATTATTACAAGAAGACTTAACGTTGACCACATTAATTTAGGCTTTTCGGGCAGTGCAAGAGGCGAAGATGCAATTGCCGAATACATAAGTAACCTAGATATGTCGGTATTCGTTTACGATTACGACCATAACGCCCCAACGGTCGAGTATTTAAAGAGCACCCATGAAAAAATGTTCAAAACCATAAGAGCTAAAAATCCTGATTTGCCCATAGTTATGCTTTCGCGCCCGCGTTACCGCTTAAACGATGAGCATAAAGCACGCATACAGGTTATAAAGACAACATACCAAAATGCTTTAGATAGCGGTGATAAAAACGTATATTTTATAGACGGTCCCACTCTTATGCAATACGCTAAAAACGAGGGTACTGTAGACGATATTCATCCTAATGATTTAGGTTTTGTATCTATGGCGCAGGTCATAGGCGATTTACTTGAAAAACTAATATAATAACATAAAAAGCACAAGCTATTAAATGCTTGTGCTTTTTATATATTTGTTGATTTTTTGTACATAATATGGTAAAATAACCTGAAAACTAATTACTGAGAATTTCAGTATAGAAAAAGGAGATATTATGGATAATAAAACAGATTTTAAGCCGTATATCCCCGCACAAAAAATAACTCCTGAAATTACTGTTACATCAATTATTATGGGTGTTATTTTGTCGGTTGTATTCGGCGCGGCAAACGCATATTTAGGCCTTAGGGTTGGCATGACTGTTTCCGCATCTATACCCGCTGCAGTTATTGCAATGGGTGTTATACGCATTTTATTGCGCAGAAATTCTATTTTAGAGAGCAATATTGTTCAGACCATAGGCTCTGCAGGTGAATCACTTGCAGCTGGTGCTATATTTACCATTCCGGCTCTTTTCTTATGGGCATCAGAGGGTAAGATGGACAAGCCCAGTATTATAGAAATTACTCTTATTGCTTTAATAGGCGGTTTGCTTGGCGTGTTCTTTATGGTACCGCTTCGCAACGCACTTATAGTAAAAGAGCATGGCACATTACCATATCCAGAGGGCACTGCTTGTGCAGAAGTTTTACTTGCAGGTGAAAAGGGTGGCGCAAATGCATCTACCGTTTTTGCAGGTATGGGCTTTGCGGCATTATTTAAGTTTATTATTGATGGCTTAAAGGCAGTATCCGGCGAAATTTCGGTAAGCGTTAAAGGCTTTGCAGGCCAAATAGGCACGCAAATTTACCCTGCCGTTATGAGCGTTGGTTATATTTGTGGTGCAAGAATTTCGTCATTTATGTTTGCGGGCGGCGTTTTAAGTTGGCTTGTTATAATTCCTCTTATAGTTATGTTCGGTGCAGATATTGTGTTATACCCCGGTACCGAGGCAATAGGCGCTATGTATGAAGCAGGCGGTGCTAGTGCCATTTGGAGTTCTTATATTCGCTACATTGGTGCGGGTGCTTTGGCTGCAGGCGGTATAATAAGCCTTATAAAATCTATTCCGCTTATTATTAAAACCTTTAGCGGCGCACTAAAGAGTATGTCGGGTGCAGGTGTTGCCGGTACTGAGCGCACCGAAAAAGAAATGAATATGAAAATAGTTATTGCTGCAATAGTTGTTTTAACCTTTGTAGTATGGCTGGTTCCTGCTATTCCGGTTAGCCTTCTTGGTGCGGCAATAATAGTTATATTTGGTTTCTTCTTTGCAACCGTTTCTTCTAGAATGGTTGGCCTTGTTGGTAGCTCTAATAACCCCGTTTCAGGCATGGCAATAGCAACACTTTTAATTGCTACTGTAATTTTAAAGGTTACAGGTGCATCTGGCATTGCGGGAATGAGCAGTGCTATTGCTATTGGCTCGGTAATTTGTATAGTATCTGCCATTGCGGGCGATACATCACAAGACCTTAAAACAGGTTATATTTTAGGCGCTACACCCAAAAAGCAACAGATAGGTGAGATTATAGGCGTTGTTGCGGCGGCCTTGGCTATAGGCGGTACACTCTTCTTGCTTGATGAAGCTTGGGGCTTTGGCTCTGACCAACTTGCAGCCCCGCAGGCAACCCTTATGAAGCTTATTATAGAGGGCGTTATGGGTGGCAATTTGCCTTGGGGCCTCGTATTTATAGGCGTATTCATTGCTATAGTTGTAGAACTTGTTGGCATACCCGTTCTACCGTTTGCTATAGGTGTTTATTTACCAGTTCAGCTTAATGCTTGTATTATGGTGGGTGGTCTTATAAGACTTGCACTTGACAAGCTAAGAAGAAATGAACAAGAAAAGAAAGCCATTGTAAACGATGGTATACTTTTCTGTTCGGGTATGATAGCAGGTGAAGGCTTAGTAGGTATTGTACTAGCACTTCTCGCAGTATTCGGTGCAGATAAAATATTTGACTTGTCTGCAAAACTTAATATTCCGTCTTATGTATCTGACATTGGCGGCATTGTGTTGTTTGCAATTATTATTTTAACTGTTCTAAAGTTCTCGCTCTTTAAAAAGCGCAATAAGATAAATGAAGAAGAATAAAAAAACAGAAAATTATTTAGACAAGGTGCCTGTACAAAATGCCAATATTGGTTTTAGTATTGCTAATGATGGCAAGGTAACCTTAGAAATTGAAAACAAGGGCGCGTTTAATCGAATTGCCCAAAAGATTTTAAAAAAGCCTAAGGTAAGTTATATTCATTTAGATGAATTTGGCAGTTTTGTTTGGCAACAAATAGACGGTCAAAAAGATATAACCCTTATAGGTAAGGCGGTAGATGAACAATTCGGTGAAAAGGCACACCCACTATATGAAAGACTGGTTAAATATTTTGAAATATTAAAAAGCTATTCTTTTATAACATTTAAAGACTAAAATTAGCCGCCTTAAAAAAGGCGGCTAAAAAATTGGAGTGTTTTTTATGTACACTATTGGATTATCTACATGCGGAAAAACAATAAATGAAGAGCTTTTTAAAAATTACACTAATGCAGGCATTAAAGCAATGGAAATATCGGCAGATTACGATGTTTTAGATGGGTTAGACGCAACTTACATAAAAAAACTTGCAAATGAATATGGTGTTAATTTATGGTCGTATCATTTGCCGTTTTGGACCTTTGATTTGTTTAATATTACCGCAACCGATTCTGAGCAAAGAAAACAGAATGTAAAAAGGTATGAAAAATATATAAACCAAGCGGCACAAATGGGTATAACAAAGTTTGTTTTGCATCCGAGCGGCGAACCTATAGAATATAACGAGCGTAAAAAAAGGATAGAGTATTCTAAGGAAAGTATTTTCACACTCTCGCAAATTGCAAAGCAAAACGGGGGAGTGCTTGCGGTAGAGGATTTACCGAGAAGCTGTCTGGGTAATAAATCTTGCGAGCTTTTAGATTTAATTTCGGTAGATAGCAGCATAGGTGTTTGTTTTGATACAAATCACCTATTAGGTGAAGATATTGTGCAGTTTATAAAAAACATGGGAAGCAGAATAATTACCACTCACGTGTCTGATTATGATTTTATAAATGAACGCCATTGGTTACCGGGTGAAGGTAAAATAGACTGGCAGTCACTTTTAAAAACATTAAAAGATGTAGGTTATAAGGGTGCCTGGCTTTACGAGATAGGCTTTAAGAGCCCTAAAACAATAATCCGCGACCGCGATTTAACCTGTGCCGATTTTGTTAAAAATGCAAAAGAGTTGTTTGAAGGTAAGAACCTAACGGTCTTTAGCAAACCAAAGGGAAGTTTGGGTTTTTGGGAATAATATAATAAAGGTGACGAAGAATTTTTATTCTTTGCCACCTTTTTTCAAACTCGCTTTATATAGAGTCCTTTAAAATATTTTCACATTTTGTAAATCGCGACTCAAATATTTAAATATATAATGATTATAATACTTTTTTACAAAACTTAACTAAAAAAATATATATCATTAGAATACTCCTAAAAACGGGAATTTCTCTTCATCTTGCATGTTTTTCAGTAAAACATAAAGAGTATCACACTCTGAGTAAAAATCGTTGTTGCGGTATTTTGCGCATGATTTGATTTTTGCAATACAAACCTTTATATCTTCTAAAATGGCGTTGTTTACAAATATAGAAAGCTTAGTTTGCTCATTATCCCATAATTCTTCAAGCTCGGTTGCATAAATTAGTGCTGAGTCGAAATTTTGATTTTCAAAATTTTGGTAGCTTTGGTCTAAAATTTTTGTTGACTTTTCAACACAGGCGTTTACACAAATGTTCCCAATAATAAGAATTACAATTATAATTACAAGCAATATTAGTGCGGTAATAAGTCTTTTCATTTGACGGCCTCTTTGTCTATGATAGTGGAATTGCCAAGGGAATCGAGGCTCATTAAAAACACATCATCTATATTTTTGTGCTTAGAATGTAGAATTTTTAATATATCTTCCTCAGCTATATTCAAACTGTTTATAGAGTCTTTGCATATTGCACCATCGCAAACTACCGTTAGGGGTAGGGCAGACTTTTTGGCTTTTATGTTTAAATCTTTTAATGTTACCTTTTCATATTCTTGTTTTAAAAGAACGTTAAGCTCACCGTTAACCTCTAAAATAGCATAGGCTACCTGAGAAATATCGAACACATCTTTGCCACGAAGCAACTCGGTTAAATCGTGTACACTCATACGTACTTTTTTTAGAGCGGCCTGATCAATAACTGAGTTGTTTATAATTATAATTGGTTTTCCGCTGAGCATCGTGCGTATCTTGCGGCTTTTAAGAGCTAATACCGACATTATTACTTCTAATACTGCAAGAATAAAAATTGCAAGCACACCATTGGTAAAAGGTTGAGATATATCTTGTAGCGGAATGGCTGCAATTTCGGAAAGTAAAATTGTAATAACAAGCTCATTGGGTTGCATATCGCTTATTTGACGCTTGCCCATAAGACGTATAGCAAAAATCACAAAAAAATAAATAACTGCAGTTCTTAAAACAGTTTCAAGCATTTAATCACCGCAGTTATTATGTGTAACAAATATTCAATTATTAGTTTTGATTGTTTAGTCTGTACGATAATGTCATAAGTGAATCGCCAAAATGCATATTCTCTACTATAACATCGGGATTGTTTACCTTAATGTCATAATGGCTAAAATTCCAAAATGCTTTTACAGACAAATCGGTTAACTGGTTTACCGTAACGGCAGCTGCATCTTTTGGAATACATAGTATGGCAACAGATGGGTTGGTTTCTCGACAGAATTCGTCAAGACCGCTTATGTTGCGCACCGGCAAGCCTCTTATAATTTGACCTGCAAGGGCTTCTTTTTTATCGAATATGCCAACAAGCTGGTAACCCATGCTTTCAAAGTTTATGTGCTGAGCTACCGCCTTGCCCAAATTACCAACACCAATTAAAATGGCCTTTTTAGGCATGTTAAGACCTAAAATTTTGCCGATTTCGCCATGTAAAAGTTCAATGTTATAACCGTAACCTTGTTGACCAAAGTCGCCAAAGCAGTTAAGGTCTTGCCTTATTTGACTGGCGGTAAGGCCGGTCTTTTTAGCAAACTCGCCAGACGATATTCTTAAAACGCCTTTCGCCTTTAATTCACCCAAAAAACGATAGTAACGCGGTAAACGTCTAATGCAAGAGTTAGAAATAACTTTACCGTTCATATATGTACCTCTTAAGAAGTTATAATTCGATATTTTATTAACATATAGTATTATGAAACAATTATGATAATTTGTCAACAAAAAAATCTTTGAAAATTTTTGAAAAAACGCTTGACAAAATATAAAACAATGATTATAATAATAACAGTAATCATTACTGTTAAGAAAAAAACAAAGGGGGAATTTTTATAGAACGCCATTCAACAAGAAGAGATGTTGTGCTAAATTTATTAAGGTCAACAACATCACATCCGACTGCTGCGTGGATATATGAAAATGCCCGCAAGCAAATTCCAAATATCAGTCTTGGTACTGTTTACCGCAATTTGTCTGATTTGCAAAAGAATGGAGATATAATTGCCATTACAACCGGTGACGGCACTGTGCATTATGACGCAAGAATTACAGATCACGCACATTTTTACTGTAATAATTGCCATAGCGTAATAGATGTATTTATATCAACAAATAAGATCAATGCTTTTGCCGAAGATCAGCTAGATTGTATGGTGAGCGGTCAGCAACTAGTATTATTTGGTTGTTGTAAAAATTGTAAAAAATAAAATTTTTATTATTTTGGAGGAAAAGAAAATGAAAAAGTATGTATGTCCTGTATGCGGTTATGTTCACGAAGGTGATATGCCCGAGGGTTTTGTTTGCCCACAATGTAAGGTAGATGGCTCTAAATTTAAGCTTCAAGAGGGTGAAAAGACCTGGGCTGCTGAACATATTGTAGGTATTGCTAAAGATGTTGACCCAAGAATTATTGAAGGTCTTCGCGCTAACTTTGAGGGTGAGTGCTGTGAGGTAGGTATGTATCTTGCAATGGCAAGAGTAGCCCACAGAGAAGGCTATCCCGAAATTGGTCTTTATTGGGAAAAGGCAGCATACGAAGAGGCAGAACATGCTTCTAAGTTTGCAGAACTTTTAGGTGAAGTTGTAACAGATTCTACAAAGAAAAACCTAGAGCTTCGCGTTGATGCTGAAAATGGCGCAACTGCAGGTAAGACAGAACTTGCTAAGCTTGCTAAGGAACTTGGCCTAGATGCTATCCACGATACAGTTCATGAAATGGCACGCGATGAAGCCCGCCACGGCAAGGCATTTGAAGGACTTCTTAACCGTTATTTTAAATAAGAAACAACTAATGGCCCCCTTGTGTAAAGGGGGCTGTCATTTTGAAAAAATGACTGGGGGATTGTTTTGATTATGATTTACAATCCCTCCGCCAAAACCTACGGTTTTGCCACCTCCTGACGGGAGCCCGTACCCTCTGTCCTTTGGACATCTCCCTACACCGTAGGGAGTCACCCTTTACACAAGGGAGGCTTATTATTGCAAAATATAAAAAGATATGCTATCATAACGGTAGCACATCTTTTGTTTTGAGGTGATTTTGTGAAGAAAGCAAAAAAGTATACTTACCCATTTGTTTTTTCAATATGTTTTTTTCTGACCTACATAATTTTAGCAATCGTGCTTGGAATGGTTTTGCCATCTGGCGATTACGCAGGTCTTGCTTATGCATTTATTGCTTTAATAATATGGATAGTATTATTGATACCTATTTATTGTTTTAAATATAGCAAACTTATTTATGAAGAAAAGTGGAAATTCTTATTTATCATTTACAATTCACTTGTTATTGCTATTTGTTATACTGGACCTTTTTTAATGGCCGCCATACCAAATGGAGATGCTGATATAATTATTAAGATTACCCTTGCACTTTTCGGTTGGGTGGCAATTTGTACATATGTTTCATATCTTGTACGAATAAATACTATCAAAGGACCTGATGAAACCAATTCAAACGGAACTCAAGGATAGTGTGACAAAAGTGTGATTTCAAAAATATTTAACTAAAATCCCTTGATTTCAAGCGGTTTTCGGGCATAGTTTCAAGACGAGGCTCGCCACGGCAAGGCATTCGAGGGACTTTTAAATAGATATTTCGGTTAATAAAGTACTTAAAACACAAAAACAGACACGAATTTTATTTCGTGTCTGTTTTTTATATGTGGCTGTAATTTTAAGTATTAAAGTGTAAATACCATATTATCTGTGGCAAGAGTAACAGGTAAATTTCTTTTTTTAAGAGCGTTTTTAAGTTCTATGGCGCTTTTTGTAAAGAGAGGAGAATAATGATTAATCACAACTCTTTTAACATCAATATTTTCCAAAATGGGTATATAATCAGTGACCGGGAAATGTGCGCCTTCACAGAAAATAAGGTCAATGGGTTCATGTATATTCGGAAAATCGATTTCGGGTTTTTTAAGATCTCCGCAGAATAACACCCTTTTACCTTCTGACTCTAAAAGAAAGGCATGCGAATTCGGGCAATGCATAGTATCAATAGCGGTAACTTTCAAAACGCTATCATTAAAAATTTCACCCGACTCGATTTTTTTGTAATTGATTTCGCGTTTTGGTGCTGCAAGTGTTGCGTAAAGCCAAGTGTCAATGGCCTCGGCAATATTGAGATTTGGAAGAAATATTTGGGGGTTGGCAGACGTATAGTACCAAGTAAGTAAATCAACAAAATGAATAAGTCCGTCGGTATGATCGCCGTGCTTATGTGTAATGAAAACGGCCTGCACGTTATTGGGATTAAGACCTCGGTCAATAAGCGGATACATACCCGATGTGCCCATATCTACAAAATATATCTTTTCGCCTATTTCTGCCATAAAACAGGTGCACTTGCGATTGGGCTCGGGGATACCGTGACTACTGCCAACAACGGTGATTTTCATAAAAACGGTCCTTTCGTATTTTTGATTTAGTGTAACAGTTAATATTAAAAATTTGCGTATTTTTCATCTAACACAGGAATAATATAGTCTAAATATTCTTCTATTTGGTTTATATCATAACCGGGAAGCTCACCCCATTTGGCACGCTCTTTTTTAAATGAACTGTTAGGAATAGTGCTTTGGAATGCATTAAACTCTGACAAAATATTTTCTTTTGTTAATATTTCTTTTCTAAGTTCAAAATAACGTTCTTTAAGTTCTTTTGCAAAGCATGTTTCTATTCTTGCAAACAGATTGTTTTTTGTAACAACGTGCGGGAGAACTTCGGTATAGTTAAATAACTTATCACCACTATAATGAACACCCCAACTTCCCTCTAAATCGTAAAGGGTGGTGTACCACTTGTTGCCGTCGTAGGTAGAAAGCAACATATTTTTGGCTTGGTTATCTCTAAGGCAAGCAATATCTACAAATATGTAGTAATTAAGCACAGAGTCTAAATCTATATAATTATTAAAATTTTGGGTAAATTCTTGGTCGGTACTATTAATGACAAAGTCAAATACTCTGTTTAACTTATTTAAAGTTTCTTTATTTTCTTCACCGGTTTCAAGTTCCCAAGACTCAAAATCCGGCATGGCTTTGAACATCGTAGCATCATTCCAAGCTTCGCCCGATACAAGAATGTGGTTTACATTGTCTTTATCCATAGAAAGTAACCAAGCATCTTTTGGAATATTAAAGGTATATATTCCTAAAAATTTATTATTGTCGTATACTTCTATTGGAAAACCGTCTATAACACCGTTGTTGGGTGCAGACTCTAAAACGCCATATTTTTTATTTGCCTGTGCGGCAAGGCGGGCAGTAACTATATTGCGTGAATGTGTGCTGTCGCACCAATTAGCTTTAAGACAATATTCGTTTTGAAGCCCAAAGCCTATATCCATGTTTGTTTTGTTTGTGCAATCTGCATCTTGGTAAAATTTAATGGTATAGTTCCTTTTAGGTAGATATAGCGTAGAGGCACCTTGCAGTTTTATGGTTGCATAACAAGAAAAAGAGTTTTGTTTATCTTTATATTTTATTTCAACTTTTCTTATGTCAGATTTATCTTTCATTTTAGAAAAATCGTTTGTAATATATAATTTTGGTATATTAGACAAATTGGCATTTAGTAATGCTGAGCCAGAACAAATGGTTATAACAAAAATTAGTAATGCGGCAATTATGGTTTTTTTCATAACATACTCCCGATAAGTTTCTTTAAGTATTATAAATTCTATAATAAATCAAGTCAAGGTAAAAGAATGTATTAAGAAAAATGCTTTTGTATTTATGCATAAAAATTTTTTTGCGAATTTGTGCTAATTGTGCAAAAGATAAAAATCGAAAAAACGACCTATTTTTTTGTCAGAGTTGGTTGACAAAATACGCACATAATGCTATAATTTTTACAACATAAATAAAAGAATCTTTAATAGACGATCCTGAGAGGTCGGCAAGATTTGAAACTTACAAACGGTCAATGGGCGGTTTGTATCTTCTTACATATTATCTTGCCGAGCGCGGCAAGATTTTTTGTTATATAGAAAGGACTTAAAGACTATGAGCTCACAAACTTCGCCAAAAATAAAAACTGTTGGTTTTAGTGACTCTATCTCAAAGTGCCTTATTGACGAATTGTCACCTAAATTTGCTAATAATGATTATATTGTTTTTCCCGGCTTTTGCGATGTGCATGTGCATTTTCGTGAGCCGGGTTTTGCATATAAAGAAACGATTTTTACGGGAAGCAAGGCGGCGGCACACGGTGGATACACCGCAGTGTGCACAATGCCAAATTTAAACCCTGTACCTGACTCTTGTGAGCATTTATCACAGCAAACCAAAATTATAAAAAAAGATTCACTTATAAACATTTACCCATACGGTGCAATTACGGTAGCACAGCTTGGCGAGCAGCTTGCAGATATGCAAGGTATGGCGAATGATGCAGTAGCCTTTTCTGACGATGGCAAGGGAGTACAGAGCGACGAACTTATGCTCACCGCTATGCAAACGGCAAAAAAACTGGGCAAAATAATAGTTGCTCATTGCGAGGTTAACTCACTTTTAAACGGTGGCTACATACACAAAGGCAAATATTCGTTAGAGCATTCACACAAAGGTATTTGCTCAGAAAGTGAATATGCCCAAATAGAACGCGATTTATCTCTTGCTGAGAGGGTAGGTTGTGCATATCATGTATGCCACATATCTACTAAAGAAAGCGTAGAACTTATACGCAAGGCAAAGGCTAGAGGTGTAAATGTAACCTGTGAAACCGCACCGCATTATCTTGTGTTGTCTGATGCCGATTTACAAGAGCATGGGCGATTTAAAATGAATCCACCGCTTAGAGACGAGAGTGACCGATTAGCGCTTATTAAGGGCATAAAGGACGGCACTATAGATATGATCGCAACCGACCATGCGCCTCATTCTTATGATGAAAAATCAAAGGGATTAGAGAAAAGCGCGTTTGGTATAGTGGGGCTGGAAACTGCCTTTGCAGTTATGTATACCCACCTTGTAAAAACCAACATAATAACTTTAGAAAAACTTATAGAACTTATGTCAACAAACCCCAGAAAGCGCTTTAATATACCGCTTGGTAACGATTATACTGTGTGGGATTTAAACCATAAGTTTAAGGTGAACCCAGACGAGTTTTTATCTAAGGGTAAAGCAACTCCGTTTGAAGATATGACCCTTTACGGAAAATGTATTCTTACTGTTTGTAATGATAATACGGTTTACGAAATATAGGAGGAAGTAAAATGGCAAAGAGAACTGATATAAAAAAGATTTTAATTATAGGCTCAGGTCCTATTGTTATAGGTCAGGCTGCAGAGTTTGACTATGCGGGCACACAGGCTTGTCTTGCTTTAAAAGAAGAGGGCTACGAGGTAGTACTTTGCAATTCTAACCCAGCTACTATTATGACCGATACAACTATAGCCGATAAGGTTTATATGGAGCCATTAACACTAGAATATATGGCAAAAATACTTCGTTATGAGCGCCCTGATGCAATTGTTCCCGGTATTGGCGGACAAACAGGTCTTAACCTTGCAATGCAGTTAGAAAAAAAGGGTGTTTTAAAAGAGTGCGGTGTTGAGCTTTTGGGCACAAGCAGTGAAAGTATAGAGCGTGCCGAAGACCGCGAAATGTTTAAAGAGCTTTGTCAGTCTATTGGCGAGCCTACAATTCCGTCAGAAATTACCTACAGTATAGATGAAGCTAAAGAGGCAGCAAAACGTATTGGCTACCCCGTAGTTTTACGTCCCGCATTTACATTAGGCGGTACCGGAGGCGGTTTTGCTAATGATGAAGCCGAGCTTATAGAAATAGGACTTAATGCATTTAAGCTTTCTCCGGTGCATCAGGTGCTTATTGAAAAGAGCGTAAAGGGCTATAAGGAAATAGAGTTTGAGGTTATGCGCGACTCTAACGATAATGCCATAACCATCTGCGGTATGGAAAATATAGATCCCGTTGGTGTTCATACAGGTGACTCTATTGTTGTAGCGCCTATTATGACGCTTAATGATCATGACCTTAAAATGCTAAACGCTAGCGCAATTAAACTCATTAAAGAACTTAAAATTGAGGGTGGATGTAATGTTCAGTTTGCACTTAACCCAAATTCAAGCGAGTACTATCTTATAGAGGTTAACCCAAGAGTTTCACGTTCTTCTGCACTTGCCTCTAAGGCTAGTGGCTACCCAATAGCCAGAGTAACCGCAAAAATTGCAGTAGGTATGTCGCTTGAAGAAATTTCAATTGCCAATACAACTGCCGCATTTGAGCCTAAGCTCGATTACGTTATAACAAAATTACCACGTTTCCCGTTTGATAAATTCACCACAGCCTCAAATATTTTAGGCACACAAATGAAGGCAACCGGTGAGGTTATGGGAATAGGCTCTACCTTAGAAGAAAGTCTGCTTAAGGGTACACGTTCTCTCGAAATTGGTATTAATCACCTTTATCACCACAAGTTCGATAATATGAGTGATGACGAACTATGTGATTATATAGGTCAGTTTAGAGATGATAATCTCTTTGCCATTGCAGAGTTGTTATATCGCGGTATAACTGTTGAGAAAATTCATGAAATTACAAAAATCACCGCATTTTTCCTAGAGGCTATAAAGCGCATTATTGATATGGAAAGAAGTCTTAAAGAAAATCCGCAAAATCTTAATATTCTAACCGATGCTAAAAAGATGGGATTTTCGGATAAATATGTTGCAAGACTTTGGGAATGCACAGAGCTTGATGTTTATAATTTTAGAAAAGAAAATAAACTCTATCCCGTTTTCCGTATGGTTGATACCTGCCATACAAATGCATATATTCCGTATTTTTATTCTTCATATAGCGGAGAAAATCAATCTGTTTTAACCAACAAGAAAAAGCTTGTTGTTTTAGGCGCGGGTCCAATAAGAATAGGTCAGGGTGTTGAGTTCGATTATTCTACAGTTCATGCCGTAACCACAATTAAAAATTCAGGCTACGAGGCAATTATTATAAATAACAACCCCGAAACTGTTTCTACCGACTATACAACTGCAGACAAGCTTTATTTTGAGCCGCTAACCGCAGAAGATGTTATGAATATTATTGAGTTCGAAAAACCTGAGGGTGTTATAGCATCTTTGGGTGGACAAACCGCAATTAATCTTGCCGAGCCGTTAATGAAGCGTGGTGTAAAAATAATAGGTACCGACTGCGATGCTATTGAACGTGCCGAAAACCGCGATAGCTTTGAGAAGGTTTTACACAGCCTTAATATTCCTCAACCAAAGGGTAGAGCGGTAACCAAAATAGAAGACGGTATTGATGCTGCAACAGAAATTGGTTACCCAGTGCTTGTTCGTCCAAGCTTTGTTTTGGGCGGTAGAGCAATGCAAATTGTTCACAACGAAGAACAACTGCGTCATTATCTTAAAACTGCGGTTGAAATTGATGAAGATAAGCCTGTTTTGGTTGATAAATATATTCAGGGTAAAGAGGTTGAGGTTGATGCTATCTGCGACGGCCGTGACGTATTTGTGCCCGGTATTATGGAGCTTATTGAACGCACAGGTATTCACTCTGGTGACTCTATAAGTGTTTACCCGACCTTTAGTATTTCCGATAAGGTTAAAGGAACAATTTTACAGTACGCAAAGCAATTGGGTCTTGGCATTGGTATAGTTGGTCTTTACAATATTCAATTTATTGTAGATAAAGAAGACAATGTATTTATTATTGAGGTAAACCCACGTTCTTCCCGTACAGTACCGTTTTTATCTAAAGCTACAGGTTACAGTCTTGCAGATATTGCAACCGAGGTAATAATGGGCAAATCGCTAAAAGAGCAAGGAATATTCGATATTTATCCAACCGAGAAAAACCGTTGGTATGTTAAGGTGCCCGTGTTCTCGTTCAATAAAATTCGCGGATTAGATGCATATCTTTCTCCCGAAATGAAGTCTACCGGTGAAGCTATTGGTTATGATGACAAGCTAAACCGCGCACTTTATAAAGCACTTCAAGCCTCAGGCATGAAGGTTCAAAACTACGGTACGGTATTTGCTACTATATCAGACGATGACAAAGAAGAAGCACTTCCACTAATCAGACGTTTTTATAATCTTGGCTTTAATGTTCAAGCAACAGAGGGCACGGCTCAGTTTTTAAAAGAAAACGGTATTCGTACTCATGTGCTTAAGAAAATAGGAGATGGCTCAGACGAAATTCCCGAGGCTATCCGTCAAGGTCATATAGCTTATGTTATAAATACGGGCGATACCAACACAACATCACAAACAGACGGTAAAACAATTCGCCGCCTTGCAACAGAGCATAATGTAACCTTATTCACCGCTCTCGATACTGTAAGGGTTTTATTAGATGTTTTGGAAGAAACAACCCTAACGATTTCAACTATTGATGCTTAAAGGAAAAAATCATGAAACAATGTTTGTGCGAAATTTTAGAAAACATTAAACTCACAAGTAATGTTTACAAAATGGTTTTGTCTTGCGATGAGCCTAATATCACAGCTCCCGGCCAGTTTATAAACATTAAATTAGACGGCTTATATCTTCGCCGCCCAATTTCTGTTTGCGACTGTGTAGAAAATAGAATAACTATTATTTACAAGGTTGTAGGTAAGGGTACCGAGCAAATGTCAAAGCTTACCGAGGGTACGCTAGATGTCTTAACGGGTCTTGGCAACGGATACAATACCGCTGTATCGGGCAATAATCCTGTATTGCTTGGTGGCGGTGTGGGCGTTCCGCCACTATATATGCTTTGCAAAGAACTAATAAGTCAGGGCAAAGATGTTAGTGTAATTTTAGGCTTTAACACCAAGGATGAAATCTTTTACGAGCAAGAGTTTAAGGCTTTAGGTGCAAGGGTTTATGTAACAACTGTCGATGGCAGTTATGGCACAAAAGGCTTTGTAACCGACGCTCTAAATAGCATAGATTATTCTTACTTTTACACCTGTGGTCCAGAGCCTATGTTAAGAGCAATATATAAATCATCTAAAACTAGCGGTCAGTTAAGCTTTGAAGAGCGTATGGGCTGTGGCTTTGGTGCTTGTATGGGTTGCTCTTGCAAAACAATCACAGGCAACAAACGCATATGCAAAGAAGGCCCTGTGCTTTTAAAGGAGGACATAATATGGGAAGACTAAGTGTTTCACTTTGTGGAATAACACTCGATAACCCCGTTATTCCTGCAAGCGGCACCTTTGGCTTTGGCTACGAGTTTGCCAATATTTACGATATAAACATTCTTGGCACTTTTTCTTTTAAGGGTACTACCTTAAATGCGCGTTTTGGTAACCCTACACCACGTATTGCTGAATGTACCGCCGGTATGATAAATGCCGTAGGTCTTCAAAACCCCGGTGTAGAAAAGGTTATAAGCGAAGAATTGCCAAAGTTAAGTCAATGCTTTAACAAAAAGGTTATGGCCAATGTAAGTGGATTTTCTATAGAAGAATATTCTAAAACTTGTGAACTTATAGACAAATGTGACCAAGTTGGATGGATAGAGGTAAATATCAGTTGCCCTAATGTTCACGGTGGCGGTATGAGCTTTGGTACCGATCCTAAAGCAGCAGCCGAGGTTACAAAGGCGGTAAAGGCGGTAACTACCAAACCTATTATTATAAAGCTTTCACCAAATGTCACCGATATTGTGTCTATAGCTAAGGCTTGTGAAGATGCAGGGGCAGACGGCATAAGTTTAATAAACACATTACTCGGTATGCGAATAGACCTAAAAACCAAAAAGCCCGTTATTGCAAATAAAATGGGAGGTTTTTCGGGTAGCGCAATTTTTCCGGTAGCAGTAAGAATGGTGTACCAAGTAGCAAATGCCGTTAATATTCCGGTAGTAGGTATGGGCGGTGTGTCAACAGCCGAAGATGTTGTTGAAATGATGCTTGCCGGTGCTACTGCTGTACAGGTGGGAGCGGCAAATCTTGTGAATCCGTATGCTTGCCGTGATATAATTACCGATTTACCGAATGTTTTAGATAAATACAATATTAAAAATATTTCAGATATTATAGGAGGAGCAAAATAATGGGCAAGGATGTTATAATTGCTTGCGATTTTTCAAGCGGTGAAAAGGTGTTTGAATTTTTGGATAAATTCACCGACAAAAAGCCTTTTGTAAAAATCGGTATGGAGCTTTTTTATGCCGAGGGTCCGTCTATAGTTAAAAAAATAAAAGAACGCGGTCACAAAATATTTTTAGATTTAAAACTTCACGATATTCCAAATACCGTTAAAAAGTCTATGGCTGTGTTGTCTAATTTAGATGTTGATATGTGCAACTTACATGCAGCGGGCACAATTAATATGATGAAAGCCGCATTAGAGGGCTTAACACGTCCAGACGGCAGTCGTCCGCTTTTAATTGCCGTAACACAGCTTACATCTACCGACCAAGAGAGCATGGAAAACGATTTGCTCATAAAAGAGCCTATCGATAAGGTTGTAATGCATTACGCTAAAAATGCTAAAGAGGCAGGGCTCGACGGTGTGGTTTGCTCTCCATTAGAGGCAGGTAAGGTGCACGAAAATTGTGGCGCAAACTTTTTAACCGTAACACCCGGTGTTCGCTTTGCCGATGGCGATATAGGGGACCAAAAACGAGTTATGACACCGGCACAGGCTAAAAAAATTGGCTCCGATTATATAGTGGTTGGCCGTCCAATTACTGCAGCCGACGATGTTGTAGCGGCTTATAACCGTTGTGTTGAAGAATTTGTAGGATAATAAATAAATTTAAGGAGAACGAAAATGCAGGCTTACAAGTTAGAATTTATTAAGTTTTTAGAAGATGCAGGCGTATTAAAGTTTGGCGATTTTACCGCTAAGTCAGGAAGGAAAATACCTTATTTCATAAATGCCGGTGACATAAAAACAGGCGAGCAAATTAGTAAACTCGGTGAGTTTTACGCTAAAGCATATTTTGAAAAAATAGGTAACAAAAAAACAGTTCTTTACGGCCCGGCTTATAAGGGTATTCCCATTGCAGTTTCTGTAGCTGTAGCACTTTCTAAAGAGGGCCTAGATGTTCCGTTCTTCTTTAACCGTAAAGAAGAAAAAGACCACGGCGAAGGTGGTGTATTTGTCGGTTACAAGCCTCAAGAGGCCGAAGAAATCGTAATAGTAGAAGATGTTATTACGGCCGGTACCGCTATTAGAGAAAGTATGGAAATTTTATCTTCCTTAAAGGGCACAAAGGTTGCCGCAACATTTGTTATGGTAGACCGTAAAGAAAAGGGCAAGACCGAAAAAAGCGCTATGGCAGAAGTAGGCGAGGAATTTGGTTTCCCGGTATATTCAATTGTAGATGTTTACGATATTATTGAGTATTTAAAACAAGATCCTAAAAATAAGGAAAATGTTGAAAGAATAGAAAATTATCTTAAAATAAATGGCGCAAAAGGTGAATAGAATGAGAAGTCTGATAGATGTTACCGACTTTTCCACAGCAGAGCTTGATTGTTTAATAAAAACTGCTTGCGACATTTCTAAGCACCCTAAGCGTTACTCAAATAAATGTAAGGGCAAAACACTTGCAACCTTGTTTTTTGAGCCGTCCACAAGAACCAGACTCAGTTTTGAGGCCGCAATGCTAGAACTTGGCGGAAATGTTTTGGGCTTTTCAGATGCAGACAGTTCATCTGCCGCTAAAGGTGAGAGCATAGCCGATACCGCAAAGGTAGTAAGCTGTTATGCCGACATTATTGCAATGCGCCATTTTAAAGAGGGCGCAGCATTAGTTGCATCTAACGCGGCAACAGTTCCGGTTATAAATGCGGGTGACGGTGGACATTGTCATCCAACACAAACCCTTGCCGATTTACTTACTATTTATAGGCATAAGGGTGGGTTTGATAATTTAACAATAGGCTTTTGCGGCGATTTAAAATACGGCAGAACGGTACATTCGGCTATTGCGGCATTATCGAGGTATAACAATGTTAAGGTGGTTTTAATCTCACCCGAAGAATTAAAATTACCCGATTACATAAAGACCGAAAATATGTCTAATATGCAGTATACCGAAACAGTATCTTTAACCGAAGCAATGCCAAGCCTTGATATTTTGTATATGACACGTATTCAAAGAGAACGTTTTGACGATGAGACTGTTTATGAGCGTTTAAAGGACAGTTATGTTTTAACTCCCGAAAAGCTCAAGGGTGCAAAAGAAGATATGTGTATTTTGCATCCGCTGCCACGTGTTAATGAAATAAGTGTTGCAGTAGATGAAGATAAACGCGCTTGCTATTTTGAACAAGCGCTAAACGGCAAATATATGCGAATGGCGCTTATTTTAAAGCTTTTACAAAGTAAAAATACAAAAGAAAAGAATGAAACTTCACAGTTAATTAAAAACAAAATTTTCTGCCAGAATCCCAAATGTGTAACTAGGACCGAGCAGGAAATAGAGCATATTTTTAAGGTTGACCAAACCAAAAAAGTATGCAGATGTATATATTGCGATACCGAAAGTAATTTAAAGGAGGAACTATAATGGCAATATTTATCAACGAACCCTCACACACCTTTAACGAATATCTTTTAATCCCCGGATATTCATCAGACGAATGCGTACCCGCAAACGTATCTTTAAAAACGCCGCTTGTAAAGTTCAAAAAGGGTGAAGAACCAGCTATACAGATGAATATTCCTTTAGTTTCCGCAATAATGCAGTCGGTATCGGGGGATCGCTTAGCAGTGGCTCTTGCAACCGAGGGCGGTGTATCGTTTATTTATGGCTCGCAGTCTATAGAAGACGAAGCTGCAATGGTTCGTCGTGCAAAGAATTACAAGGCGGGCTTTGTTAAGAGTGACTCTAATATTTCTCCCGAAAGTACCCTTGCAGATGTTGTTGCATTAAAAGAAAAAACAGGTCACTCAACTGTAGCAGTTACAAGTGATGGCACAGCTGATGGCAAGCTTGTAGGTATAGTTACCGGCAGAGATTATAGAGTAAGCCGTATGGATCCTTCTACCAAGGTTTGCGAGTTTATGACACCGTTTGAAAAGTTAATTACTGCTAAAGAGGGAACAACCCTAAAGGAAGCTAATGATATTATTTGGGATAACAAACTAAATTCATTACCCATAATAGATGATGACGGTAAACTTTGTTATTTTGTTTTCCGTAAGGACTACGATAACCACAAGCAAAACCCCAACGAGCTTTTAGACGCTAATAAACGTTATGTTGTAGGTGCAGGCATAAATACTCGCGACTATGCCGAGCGCGTTCCTGCCTTAGTAGATGCAGGTGCTGATGTATTGTGTATCGACTCTTCAGAGGGCTTTTCTGAGTGGCAAAAGCTTACAATTAATTGGATACGCGCAAAGTATGGCGATACTGTTAAGGTGGGCGCAGGTAACGTAGTAGATGCTGACGGCTTTAGATTTTTAGCCGAAAATGGCGCCGATTTTGTAAAGGTTGGTATCGGCGGTGGCTCTATTTGTATAACCCGTGAAACCAAAGGTATCGGCCGTGGTCAAGCAACCGCTTTAATAGAGGTTTGTCGTGCTAGAGATGAGTATTTTAAAGAAACCGGAATTTATGTTCCTGTATGCTCCGACGGCGGTATTGTTTATGACCATCATATGACCTTAGCACTTGCTATGGGTGCCGACTTTATTATGCTTGGCCGTTATTTTGCGCGTTTTGACGAAAGCCCAACAAACAAGGTTAACATTGGCGGTACATATTATAAAGAGTACTGGGGCGAGGGCTCTAACCGTGCAAGAAACTGGCAACGTTATGACCTTGGCGGAGATAAGAAATTATCATTTGAAGAGGGTGTAGATTCTTACGTTCCGTATGCAGGCACACTTAAAGATAATGTAGCCTTATCTCTTAGCAAGGTAAAGTCTACAATGTGTAACTGCGGTGCGCTCAGTATCCAAGAGCTTCAGCAAAAAGCAAAGCTTACTCTTGTTTCGGCAACAAGTATTGTTGAGGGCGGCGCACACGACGTTATTCAAAAAGAAACAAGCGCGGCAATTAAGTAAAATTAATGTTATGTGCCTTGACACTCATTTTTGGTTGTGGTATAATCTTTACGTAAATTAAAGCTCTTTGTAACTGACGGAATTTTGTGGAGCACCACAGAGGAACAAAGAGAAAAAAGGATTTTACCTTTGCATTTTAGCCGACCGTCTGGGCACATTTAACTCGTTGGGGTTAAGTGTGCCTTTTTGTGTTTTTTATGTGTTTTTTCTGGAGGTAACTTATGAAAAAAGTTGGAATTATTATGGGAAGCGATAGCGACCTACCTATAATTAAAAAAGCAACCGATGCTTTAAATATGTTAGAAATACCATTTGAGGTGCATGTTTATTCAGCTCACAGAACACCCGAGCAAGCTCGTGATTTTGCGCAAAACGCTAAAAATAACGGGTTTGGTGTTTTAATCGCGGCTGCGGGTATGGCAGCTCATCTTGCAGGTGCTATAGCTGCAAATACAACCTTGCCGGTAATAGGCATACCTTGTAAATCTTCTAACTTAGACGGTTTAGATGCTTTGCTTTCTACCGTGCAAATGCCCACCGGTATTCCGGTTGCAACCGTTGCTATAAACGGCGGTGCAAATGCAGCATTGCTTGCAGCACAAATTTTAGCGTTATCTGACGATGTGCTTGCACAAAAATTAGTAGAAAAACGCAAAGCCGATTTAGAAACAGTTTTAGAAAAAGATAAAAAAATCTCTGCAGAGTTTTAATAAAGTTTTGGAGGAATAAAAAATGGAAAAGAAATTAGTTTACAAAGGCAAAACAAAGGATGTTTATGCACTCGCTAACGGCAACTGCCTATTAAAATTTAAAGACGACTGCACCGGTAAAGACGGTGTATTTGATCCGGGCGAAAATTCAGTTGGTCTTACTATAGACGGTGTTGGCGATGTTAACCTTAGAATGTCTATTTACTTTTTTGAAAAGGTTAATGCCGCAGGTATTAAAACTCATTATGTAAGTGCAGATTTAGAAAACACAACCATGGAAGTACTGCCTGCCAAGGTTTTTGGTAAGGGCTTAGAGGTTATCTGCCGTTATAAAGCAGTCGGTAGTTTTTTGCGTCGTTACAGTGATTATATTGAGGAGGGTGCAGACCTTCCCGCATATGTAGAAACTACCTTTAAAAACGATGAAAAAGGTGATCCGCTTGTAACCAAAGACGGTCTTGTAGACTTAAAGGTTATGACTGCTAAGCAGTATGACGATATAAAACTTATGACACAACAAATCACCAAAATTGTTGCCGATGATTTAAAAGAAAAGGGCTTAGATCTTTACGACATTAAGTTTGAATTCGGCTACGATGCTAACGGTGATGTAATGCTTATTGACGAAATTGCATCGGGTAATATGCGCGTTTACAAAAACGGCGAGTATATAGATCCTATGACTCTTTCTAAGCTTTTCTTTGCTTAAAATTTTCAAACCCATAATCGAAAGGAAGAAATAAATGGGCGGTTTTTTCGGTGTAGCAAGCCGTAACGATGCAGTATCGGATGTGTTTTTTGGCACAGACTACCATTCGCATTTAGGTACACGCCGTGCGGGTATGGCGGTATACGATAAAAATATTGGTATTCAACGTGAGATTCACAACATAGAAAACTCTCCGTTTAGAACCAAGTTTGACGATGTGTTTGACGAAATGCAGGGTACATCGGCAATGGGTTGTATAAGTGACTATGACCCACAGCCACTTATAATAAACTCACAACTTGGTACCTATGCTATATGCGTTATAGGTATTGTTAATAACGCAAAAGAGCTTATTGATAAATATCTAAATGTGAACGGTGGACATTTTAACGCCATGACTGGCGGTAAAATCAACTCTACCGAGTTAGTAGCTGCGCTTATAAGCGAAAAAGAAGATTTTACTAAGGGAATACAGTATGCTCAAGATTTAATTGACGGTACGGCAAATATCCTTATTTTAAAGGATAATGGTAATATCATAGCTGCGCGTGATAAGCTTGGCAGAATACCTATTAGTATTGGTAAGTCTGATTATGGCTACTGTGCCGCATCAGAGTCATTTGCATACTTAAAGCTAGACTACCAAACCGTAAAGGAACTAGGTCCCGGTGAAATTGTAGAAATTTCGGAAAACAGTATGACTCAACTTGCTTTGCCTGGTAAAAAGAAACGTATTTGTTCTTTCCTTTGGAGCTATTACGGGTACCCAACCTCTACATATGAGGGCAAAAATGTAGAACTTATGCGCTATAAAAACGGTCAAATAATGGCTAAGAACGATAAAAAAGCCGGTATAGCAGAAAATATTGACTATGTTGGCGGCGTTCCCGATTCAGGTACACCGCATGCCATTGGTTATGCTAATGAGAGCGGAAAGCCATTTGCTAGAGCTTTTATAAAATACACACCTACTTGGGCGCGTAGCTTTACACCTACAAAGCAAAGCGAACGTAGCCGTGTTGCTAAAATGAAGCAAATACCTATTCACGAGCTTATTAAAGATAAAAAACTCCTTTTTGTAGATGATTCTATTGTTCGTGGAACACAGCTTAAAGAAACTGTAGATTTTTTATACGAAAACGGAGCTCAGCAGGTGCATATGCGTTCGGCTTGTCCGCCCATTATGTATGCTTGTAAGTATCTTATTTTTTCACGAAATACTAATGATTTAGAGCTTATAGCGCGTAGAGTTATTTTAGAACTCGAGGGTGAAGACGGATTTAATTACATAAAAGAATATAGCGACTCTTCAACCGAACGCGGTAAGAAACTAAGAAAAGCGATTTGTGAAAAGTTTAATTTTGCATCGCTAGAATTTCAGTCGCTTGACGGAATAATAGAGTCTATAGGCTTAAATCCATGCGATTTATGCACTTATTGTTGGAACGGGGAGGAATGACTATGAGCACAATTTCAAAATCCGATGCTTATGCGGCCGCCGGTGTTGATATTACCGCAGGCTACAAAGCAGTAGAACTTATGAAACAACATATAAAACGAACTGTTACTGAGGGTGTATGTTCTGATGTAGGCGGTTTTGGCGGCCTTTTTGAATTAGATCTTACAGGCATAATAAAGCCTGTTTTGGTTAGCGGTACCGATGGTGTTGGTACAAAGTTAAAACTTGCATTTTTAATGGACAAGCACGATACAGTAGGAATAGACTGTGTTGCAATGTGCGTTAACGATATTATCTGTGCAGGCGCAAAGCCGCTGTTTTTCTTAGACTATATAGCATGTGGCAAAAACGTACCAGAACGTATAGCCGATATTGTTAAGGGTGTAAGTGAAGGTTGTGTGCAATCGGGTGCGGCACTTATTGGCGGCGAAACTGCCGAAATGCCCGGTTTTTACCCCGAAGATGAGTATGACCTCGCGGGCTATTGCACGGGTGTTGTAGATAAAGCAAAAATTATTGATAATAAAACCATGAAAGCCGGCGACGTTATAATAGCACTTGCGTCTAGCGGTGTTCATTCTAACGGTTTTTCTTTGGTACGCAAGGTGTTTGATATTGAAAATGCCGATATTAAGTCACCCGTAGAAGAACTTGGCGGTAAATCTATAGGTGAAACACTACTTACCCCCACTAAAATTTATGTAAAACCGGTTTTAGAACTTTTAAAAAGTGTAAATGTTAAGGGTATCTCGCATATTACAGGCGGCGGATTTTACGAAAATATTCCCAGAAGTATCCCCGAAGGCCTTAGTGCTAAAATTGATAAAAATGCAGTTAAGGTATTACCTATATTTAAACTTATTGCAAAGACAGGCAATATAACCGAGCGCGATATGTTTAACACCTTTAATATGGGTGTTGGCATGAGCATTGTTGTAAGTAAAGACGATGTAGATACTGCACTTAAAATTCTTACCGACTGCGGTGAAGATGCATATGTTATCGGTGAGATTATAGAGTCTGACGAACGGGTGATTTTATGAGTGTTGCCAAAATAGCAGTTTTGGTATCGGGTGGCGGAACAAATTTGCAGGCCTTAATAAATGCCGAGAAAAAAGGCATTTTAACAAGCGGAAAAATAGAACTTGTTATTTCTAATAAACCAGATGCTTACGCTTTAACAAGGGCAAAAGAGGCCAAGATAAAAACCGCTGTTATAACTAAAAAAGACTCGGGCAGCAAAGAGCAGTTCGAACAAAATGTTATTGATTTGTTAGAGAAAGAGAATATTGATATTATTGTTTTGGCCGGCTTTATGGTAATACTTAGTGAGAACTTTACAAAGCGTTACCCAAAACGCATAATAAATGTTCATCCGTCCTTAATTCCGTCATTTTGCGGCGAGGGCTTTTACGGCTTAAAAGTGCACGAAGCGGCATTAGAAAAGGGAGTTAAGGTAACGGGCGCCACGGTGCATTTTGTTAACGAAATACCCGATGGCGGCGAAATTATTATGCAAAAAGCGGTCAATATACTTAGTAACGATACACCCGAAACTTTGCAAAAACGTGTAATGCGCCTTGCAGAATGGCAAATTTTACCCAAGGCCGTAGAAACGGTATCGGCCGATATTATAAGTAAAAATAAAAGGTGAAAAAAATGGCTTTATTTAGTTTAGAAACTCTTTTATCAAACAATACATACCCCGGTAGAGGTATAGTTATAGGCAAATCTAAAGATGGTCAAAAAGCTATGATAGCCTATTTTATAATGGGCAGAAGTGAAAATTCACGCAACCGTGTTTTTGAGCGTTTTGAGGGCGGCATGCGTACAAAAGCTTTTGATGAAAGCAAGCTTTCTGACCCAAGCCTAATTATTTATAACCCCTATTTAACCGCAAATGATGGTAATATAGACATTATTACCAATGGTGACCAAACCAACACTATATTTGACTACATAAATAGTGTGGATCATGAATTTGGCTTTGAAAAGGCATGTGAAACCCGTGAGTTTGAGCCCGATGCACCTAACTTTACACCGCGTATTTCGGGTATTTTAAATTACGATTTTGCAAATGCTGATTTTTCGTATAAAATGTCTATTTTAAAATCTGCAAATGGCAGAGAAAATGCTTGCAGTCGTTATTTTTATAACTACGTATCCGAAAATGGTATAGGCCATTTTATTCATACATATAAGTGCGACGGTAATCCTATTCCGTCGTTTTACGGCGAGCCCGAGGAAGTTGAACTTCCCCAAACCGCACAAGAACTTGCAGACCTTGTTTGGACAAACTTAAACCAAGATAATAAAGTATCACTTTTTGTAAGAGCAGTATGTCTTAAAACAGGAAAAGCAGAAGAAATTATTATAAACAAGAACAACTAAGGAGAAAACTAATGAAAGAGTTTGAACTTAAATACGGCTGTAACCCCAACCAAAAGCCTGCAAAAATTTTTATGCACGATAATAGCGATTTGCCAATTGAGATTTTAAACGGCAGACCCGGTTTTATAAACTTTTTAGATGCTTTTAACTCTTGGCAGCTTGTTAAAGAGTTAAAAGAGGCTTTAAATATGCCCGCAGTAGCATCGTTTAAGCATGTTAGCCCAACATCTGCAGCGGTAGGTTTAAAACTTTCTGATAACTTAAAAAAGGCTTGCTTTGTAGACGATATTGAAGGACTTGACGATTCTCCTTTAGCATGCGCGTATGCAAGAGCCAGAGGAACCGACAGAATGTGCTCTTTTGGTGACTGGGTTGCATTGTCTGATGTTTGCGATGTTACCACTGCTCTTATGATAAAGCGTGAGGTATCTGACGGTGTTATAGCCCCAGGCTACGAGCCTAAGGCCTTAGAAATATTAAAGAGCAAAAGAAAGGGCAGTTATAATATAGTTAAAATTGACCCCAACTTTGTTCCTGCCGAAATTGAACATAAGCAGGTTTATGGCATAACCTTTGAGCAGGGAAGAAATAACTTTAAAATCAACCGCGAACTTTTAAGTAACATAGTAACCAATAATAAAGAGTTACCCGAAAGTGCTGTTCGCGATTTAATAATTTCGCTTATTACTTTAAAATACACACAGTCAAATTCGGTTTGTTTTGCATATGACGGCCAAGCTATTGGCGTTGGCGCAGGTCAACAGTCAAGAATTCACTGCACACGTCTTGCAGGCGGTAAGGCAGATACTTGGTTTTTGCGTCAGCACGAAAAGGTGTTGAATTTACCGTTTAAAGATACTCTTGGCAGACCTGACCGCGACAACGTTATAGATGGCTACATAAATAAAAACGAAGAAGATGTTTGCGCAGACGGCAACTGGCAAAAGTACTTTACATCACAACCCGAGCCTTTAACCGAAGAAGAGATAAAGGAATATTTAGCCACTATAGATGGTGTAGCATTAGGTTCTGATGCATTCTTCCCGTTTAGCGATAATATCGAACGTGCTAAAAAGAGCGGCGTAAAATACATTGCAGAGCCCGGCGGTTCTATAAGAGATGATCTTGTAATTGAGTGTGCCGACAAGTACGGTATGGCCATGGCATTTACAGGCATGCGTCTTTTCCATCACTAATAACAATTTGGAGTAAAAAATGAAAATAATGGTTGTAGGTGGCGGCGGCAGAGAGCATGCCATCATAAAAAAACTTAAAGAAAACCAAAAGGTAACCCAAATTTATGCTTTGCCCGGTAACGGTGGCATAGCAATGGATGCCGAGTGTATAAATATTGCGGCTACTGATATTGAAAAAATCGTAGAGTTTGCCGTAAATACAAAAATAGATTATGCCGTAGTTGCTCCCGATGACCCACTTGTACTCGGTGCGGTAGATGCCTTAAATGCAAAGGGTATACAGTGTTTTGGACCAGAAGCTAAGGCTGCAATAATAGAGGGCAGTAAGGTTTTTTCTAAAAATCTTATGAAAAAATATTCTATACCCACAGCAAAATATGAAGTATTCAGCGATATAAATTTAGCGCTCGAATATCTTAAAACTGCACCTATTCCAACCGTTATTAAGGCCGATGGTTTGGCTCTTGGTAAGGGTGTTATAATAGCAAACACTCTAAAAGAAGCCGAAGATGCCGTAAAGAGCATGATGCTCGATAAAGCCTTTGGTAAAAGCGGCGATAATATTGTTATAGAAGAATTTTTAACAGGTCCAGAGGTATCGGTTTTAGCATTTACCGACGGCAAAACAGTTGTTCCTATGGTTTCTTCTATGGACCATAAACGCGCGGGTGATAATGATACCGGTCTTAACACAGGCGGCATGGGTACTATTGCGCCAAACCCTTACTACACAAAAGAAATTGCAGATATTTGTATGGATAAGATTTTTATTCCAACAATTAATGCAATGAATATGGAAGGTAGAACTTTTAAGGGTTGCCTTTACTTTGGACTTATGTTAACCCAGAATGGCCCTAAGGTAATAGAATATAACTGCCGTTTTGGAGACCCCGAAACACAGGTTGTTTTACCTTTACTCGAGAGCGACTTATTAACTATTATGCAAGCGGTAACGAACGGTACGTTGGCAGATTGCGATGTTAAATTTGCAAATAAAAATGCTTGCTGTGTTGTTATGGCATCACAAGGTTACCCAGTAAAATACGAAAAGGGTAAAGAAATAAACATTCCAACCGATTTGTTAGATAGTGTTTATGTTGCTGGAGCAAAGACGCAAGACGGCACACTTTTAACAAACGGCGGCAGGGTGCTTGGCGTTGTAGGTGTTTGTGATACCTTAAAAGGCGCTATAGATTCTGCTTATGAAAAAACCAAAAAAATAAGTTTTGAAAATGCATTTTACCGTAGCGATATAGGCGCTAAGGCATTAAAAGCTTTGGAGGAAAAATAATGGTATACCGCGTATATGTAGAAAAGAAAAAAGAACTTGCCAATGAAGCGGCATCCTTAAAAAGTGATATTACATCTTTACTTAATATTAAGAACGTTAGTGATGTTCGTATTTTAAACCGTTACGATGCAGAAAATATTACCGATGAGCTTTTTGATTATGCAAAAAAAACTGTATTTTCAGAGCCGCAGTTAGATATCGTGACCGATACATTGCAAATAACAGATGCTAAAATTTTTGCGGTTGAGTTTTTGCCGGGTCAGTTTGACCAACGTGCAGACTCAGCAGCACAGTGTATTCAAATAATCTCTCAGGGTGAACGTCCCGAGATTCGCACCGCAAAAATTTATGCAATTTACGGCGATATAACCAACGAAGAATTAGATAAAATAAAGAAATACGTAATTAACCCCGTAGAGTCTAGAGAGGCTACTCTTGATACATTTGATACTTTAAAAACCAAGTTTAATATTCCTACAACTGTTGATACGTTAAACGGCTTTATAAATCTTGACAGAAGCGGTCTAGAGAAGTTTGTAAACGATTATTCTCTCGCAATGGATGCTGATGATATAGCATTTTGCCAAGACTATTTTAAGTCTGAGCATCGTGACCCAACCATTACAGAAATTAGAATGATAGATACATACTGGTCTGACCATTGCCGTCATACCACATTCTTAACTGTTATTGACAACGTAAAATTTGAAGATAAACTTTTACAAGACACATATAACGAGTATATTGAGTTAAGAAATACACTCGGTGTTAAAAAGCCAGTTTGTCTTATGGATCTTGCAACGGTTGCAGTAAAGGCATTAAAGCGTCAGGGCAAATTGCCAAGACTAGATGAGTCTGAAGAAATTAATGCTTGTACAGTTAAAATAACCGTAGATGTTGACGGTACCGACGAAGAATGGCTTTTACTCTTTAAAAACGAAACTCACAACCATCCTACCGAAATTGAGCCCTTTGGCGGCGCCGCAACATGTATTGGCGGTGCCATACGTGACCCGTTGTCTGGTAGATCTTATGTATACGGCGCAATGCGTGTAACCGGTGCGGCAGATCCGCTAAAGCCCATTAGCGAGACTATAAAGGGCAAATTGCCTCAGCGTAAAATAGTTACTACTGCTGCCGCAGGATATTCTTCTTATGGCAACCAGATTGGTCTTGCAACCGGTATAGTAGACGAGCTTTATCACCCCGGATATGCCGCAAAGCGTATGGAGATTGGCGCTGTTATTGCTGCGGCTCCTAAAGAAAATGTACGCCGCGAAGTTCCCGAAGATGGCGATGTAGTTGTTTTGCTTGGTGGTAGCACCGGCCGTGACGGTATAGGTGGTGCTACGGGTTCATCTAAATCGCATGACTCACACTCGGTAGAAACATGCGGAGCCCAAGTTCAAAAGGGTAACGCGCCCGAAGAAAGAAAACTTCAAAGACTCTTTAGAAATAAAGAAGCCTGCCTTATGATAAAGCGCTGCAACGACTTTGGCGCAGGCGGTGTTTCGGTTGCTATTGGCGAACTTGCCGATGGTTTACAAATTGACCTTAATAAAGTTCCAAAGAAGTATGAGGGTCTAGATGGAACCGAACTTGCCATAAGTGAATCGCAAGAAAGAATGGCGGTTGTAATTGAAAAGCACAATGTAGACCGTTTTATAGAACTTGCCAATCGTGAAAATCTTCAGGCAGTTGTTGTTGCCGAGGTTAAGGCAAATCCGCGCCTTGTAATGAATTGGAACGGTCAAAAAATAGTAGATATTAGCCGCGAATTTTTAAATTCCAACGGTGCGCCAAAGCATATTGACATTGCACCCAGAGCACCAAAGAATTTTGAAAAGCAAATTTCGGGCACATTTGCCGATAATTTAAAGGCGTTGGCTGCTGATCTTAATGTATGTTCTAAGCGCGGTTTATCAGAGCGTTTCGACTCAACAATAGGTGCGGGTACAGTGCTTATGCCCTTTGGCGGTAAAAATCAGTTAACACCTATTCAGAGCATGGTACAAAAGGTGTCTGTTGAGAAAAAGCATACTAACACTTGCTCTTTAATGTCTTGGGGTTATAACCCATTTATTACAGAAAAAAGCCCATATCACGGTGCATATTTAGCGGTAATTGAAAGTGTATGTAAGCTTATTGCAACCGGTGCCGACTTTAACGATGTATATTTAACATTCCAAGAATACTTTGAACGCCCCGGTAAAGATGCAAAGCGTTGGGGCAAACCCCTAGCCGCATTGCTAGGTGCATTTAAGGCTCAAATGGAACTTCAAATTGGCTCAATTGGCGGTAAAGACTCTATGAGCGGCACATTCGAAGATATCGACGTTCCGCCAACACTTGTTTCCTTTGCAGTAACTACCACAAAAACCGACCGTATTGTAACAAATGAGTTTAAAACTGCAGGCAATAGGGTAGTACTTGTAAGTCCTGAATTTGATGAAAACGGTCTACCTAAAACCGATTCGTTGCTTAGCGTATTTAGTACTGTAGCCGAGCTTTTAAAGAGCAAAAAGGCTGTTTCTTGCTATACATTAGGCTATGGCGGTGTTGCAGAGGCCATTATGAAAATGGCATTTGGTAATGGTTTTGGCTTTGAGTTTAATAATAACCTAACACTTAATGATATTTTCGGTTATAATTACGCATCTTTCCTTTTAGAAATAGCAGATGATACTGTTATCGGAAAACAAATAGGTGTAATTACTAATAATGATGAGTTTAAGTTTGCTAATGAGAGCGTAAATGCAAATAGTATTTTAAACATTTACGAAGATAAGCTTGAAAGTGTATATTCTTGCAACATAGAGCAAACAAATAACAATATTAAGAACATTAATTATACAGGTGCAAAAAATACAGCTGCACCTGCAATAAAGGTAGCAAGACCTAGAATTCTTATTCCCGTATTCCCAGGTACTAACTGCGAGTTTGACTCTGCAAAGGCAGTACGCGATGCAGGGGCAGAGCCTGAAATTATGGTTATAAATAATCTGTCTAGCGATGGCATAAAGCGTAGCGTTGCAAATTTTGCTTCGCTTATTAAAGAGTCACAGGCAATATTTATTCCGGGTGGATTCTCCGGTGGCGACGAGCCCGATGGCAGCGGTAAGTTTATTACTGCATTCTTTAGAAATGCCGAAATTAAACAAGGTGTAACCGAACTGTTAGATAACCGTGATGGACTTATGTGCGGTATTTGTAACGGCTTCCAAGCTTTAATAAAACTTGGTCTTGTGCCTTACGGTAAAATTATAGATACCGATGAAAACTGCCCAACACTTACATTTAACACAATTGCACGTCACCAGTCTAGAATTGTAAGAACTCGTATAGCATCTAACAAGTCACCATGGCTTAGTCTTACAAATGTCGGTGATGTTTACTGCGTTCCGATTTCTCACGGTGAGGGCAGATTTTTAGCAAGTGATGAATTAGTTAATAAACTTGCTGAAAACGGACAAATTGCAACACAGTACGTAGATCTAAATGGTAATGCTACTGCCGATGTCCGATTTAATCCCAACAACTCTGTATGCGCTATTGAGGGTATTACTTCGCCCGATGGCAGAGTGTTCGGCAAAATGGGCCATAGTGAACGTATTGGAAAGGGTCTTTACAAAAACGTACCGGGCGAGTATGATATAAATATGTTCAAGGCTGCAGTTAAATATTTTAAGGAGAATTAAAATGAACTTTTTTGAAGAATTAAAAGATTTTGATTCAGAGGTCGCCTCTGCTTGTAAGAGTGAACTTGAGCGCCAACAACACAATATTGAGCTTATAGCATCTGAAAATATTGTGTCTAAGGCGGTATTACTTGCCGCAGGCTCGGTTCTTACAAACAAATATGCCGAAGGCTACCCCGGCAAACGTTATTATGGCGGTTGCTACTGTGTAGACGTTGTAGAAGATATAGCAAGAGAACGTGCCAAAAAGTTGTTTGGTGCAGAGCATGCTAATGTTCAGCCACATTCGGGTGCAAACGCAAATCTTGCGGTTTTCTTTGCTCTATTAAACCCTGGCGATACCGTAATGGGTATGAACTTACAGCAAGGCGGTCACTTATCGCACGGCTCGCCCGTAAATATTTCAGGTAAATATTTTAATATAGTACCTTATGGTGTTAACGACGTTACCGAAACTATTGATTACGATGCAATGCTACGTCTTGCAAAAGAGTGCAAGCCTAAACTTATTGTTGTAGGTGCAAGCGCATATTCTAGAGTTATAGATTTTGCGCGTTGCCGCGAAATTGCCGATGAAGTAGGCGCTTACCTTATGGTAGATATGGCTCATATTGCAGGTTTGGTTGCCGCAGGTGTACATCCATCACCTGTGCCGTATGCTGACATTGTTACCACTACAACCCATAAGACACTTCGTGGCCCAAGAGGCGGTATGATTCTTTGCAAAGAGCAGTTTGCAAAGCAAATTGACAAAGCTGTTTTTCCGGGTACTCAGGGCGGTCCGCTTATGCATATAATTGCTGCTAAGGCAGTAGCTTTAGGCGAGGCATTGAGTGATGAATTTAAAGAATATCAAAAGCAAATTGCAAAAAATGCCAAGGTTCTTTGTGACGAGCTTATTAAAAGAGGTATAAAAATTGTATCTGGCGGTACCGATAATCACCTAATGCTCTTAAACCTTACCGACAAGGGAATTACAGGTAAAGAGTTAGAACACAGATTAGATGAAGTTCATATTACTGCAAACAAAAACACTATTCCTAACGACCCTCAAAGCCCGTTTGTTACAAGTGGTGTACGTATTGGTACACCTGCTGTTACCGCACGTGGCTTTAAAGAGAATGAGATGAAACTCATTGCCGGTTGGATAAGTGATATCATCGAAGATTTCGAGGGTAATAAAGAAAGAGTGTCGTCAGAGGTTCAGGCTCTTTGCGAAAAATTCCCAATATATAACTAAGGGGTGTTTTTATGTCGTATAAAACCGATATTGAAATTGCACAAGAATGCAAATTAGAGCATATTACTAAAATTGCCGAGCGTGCTCATGTAGATCAAAAATACGTAGAGCAATATGGAAATTATAAGGCAAAGATTGATTTATCGCTCTTAAACGACTCAAAACGCGAAAATGGAAAGCTTATTTTGGTTACCGCAATTACTCCTACCCCCGCGGGTGAGGGTAAAACAACCACCACAATTGGTTTGGCAGACGGCCTTAGAAGAATAGGCAAGGACGTTACTGTAGCCCTTAGAGAACCCTCTTTAGGTCCCGTTTTTGGTGTTAAGGGCGGTGCTGCAGGTGGCGGCTATGCTCAGGTTGTGCCTATGGAAGATATAAACCTACATTTCACAGGTGACTTCCATGCAATAGGTGCTGCTAATAACTTACTTGCCGCAATGCTCGATAACCATATTCAGCAAGGTAATGCTCTTAATATTGATGTTCGTAAAATCACATGGAAACGCTGTGTAGATATGAACGACCGCCAACTTCGCAACATTGTTAACGGCCTTGGCGGCAAGGTTAACGGTGTTCCGCGTGAAGACGGTTTTGATATTACCGTTGCAAGCGAGATTATGGCAGTTTTGTGTCTTGCTACATCTATTACCAACCTAAAGGAAAGACTATCTAAAATTATAGTTGGTTATACTTACGACGATAAACCCGTTACTTGCGGTGAGCTTAAGGCCCACGGTGCTATGACTGCACTTTTAAAAGATGCGTTAAAGCCCAATTTGGTGCAAACCTTAGAGGGTACACCGGCCTTCGTTCACGGTGGTCCGTTTGCTAATATTGCACACGGTTGTAACTCGGTTATGGCTACTAAAATGGCTCTTAAAATGGGCGATTACACCGTTACCGAGGCGGGCTTTGGTGCAGATTTAGGCGCAGAAAAATTTTTAGATATTAAATGCCGTGTGGCAGGCCTTACTCCCGATGCAGTTGTTGTAGTAGCAACTGTTAGAGCTCTTAAAATGCACGGCGGCAGTTTAAAGACCGAACTTAATGAAGAAAACATCGAAACACTAGAAAAGGGAATACCCAATCTTCTCCGCCATGTTGCAAACATAAAAAACGTTTATAAACTTCCTTGTGTTGTAGCAGTTAACCGTTTCCCAACCGATACCGATAAAGAAATAGACTTTATTATAGCTAAATGTAAAGAGCTGGGCGTTAATACAGTTCTTTCGACTGTTTGGGCCGAAGGTGGAAAGGGTGGCGAAGAACTAGCAAAAGAGGTTGTACGTCTTTGCGAAGAAGAAAAGGGCAATTTTACATTTAGTTATGCCGATACCGATTCTATTGAGCAAAAAATAGAAAATGTAGTTAAAAAGGTATATGGTGGTGACGGTGTTACATTTACGCCCGCGGCTAAAAAGCAGATAGAGCAATTAAATGCTTTAGGATTTAATAATGTGCCGGTTTGTATTGCAAAAACACAGTACAGCTTTTCTGATAATCCAGCATTACTAGGCGCACCCAGTGGCTTTACTGTAACTGTTAGAAATGTTAAGGTTTCGGCAGGCGCAGGCTTTATAGTTGTTTTAACCGGTGATATTATGACTATGCCCGGTCTTCCTAAGGTGCCCGCTGCAGAAAAAATTGATGTAGACGATAATGGAAAAATTATAGGATTGTTCTAGTTGTTTAAAATTTTAAGCACCCAAAATATTGGGTGCTTATTCGCTGGGTGTTGATAAGAAAGTATTTGTTTCTCAAGAAAAAATCCTCTCTGTACTCGCCAAAAGCCTCGCAAGGCGTCAGCCTTGCTGCATTTTTGGCTTCAACACAAAGAATTTTGTTCCTTTACGAAACTGCAAAGCACTTTAAAAAGCAACCTTTTGACACATTATTGCGCCAAAAGGTTGCTTTTTAAAGAAAAACTTTCTTGTCCACACTCAGCGTTTTATTGACATATTGATTTTTATGTGTTAACATAATTGTAGAAACATTTCTACTTTTTCGAGGTGTTTATGAAAAACGCAACCATAAAAGACGTAGCGGCTTTAGCGGGGGTAAGCATTTCGGCAGTATCGTATATATTAAACGGCTCTGATGCAAAAAAATACTCCGAAAAAACCGTAAAAAAGGTAAAAGATGCCGCAAAAAAACTTAATTACACTCCTAATGCTATTGCAAAGGGTATGCGCACCGGTCGTTCGTTTTCTCTTGGAATAGCAAATTGTTGGGATATGGATAATCGCGTTTTTGCACATATTTTAAAGGGTGTTGTAGCTTGTGCCAGCAAATACGGTTTTTCGGTTACAATTTGTCCTAATATTGATTCTTTTTCATATATTTCGTACTACGAAAATCATCGTATAGACGGTGTGCTTTTAATTGCACCGGCTTTGTCTGAAAAAGCTTTTGACGAAAATATACATATAAAAAAGCTTATAGAGGCAAATGTGCCTTTTAGTGTAATTAACGGTATTAGTGAATTTAAAAACGTAAGTTATTTTAACTTCAATTATTCCTCTACCACATATATTGCAACAGATTATTTAATAAAAAATAATCATTCAAAAATAGCATATATTTCACCTGAGATATACACTGGCGCAAACGAACTTGTGCAAAGGTGTTCGGGTTATGAACAACGTATGCAGGAAGATAAGCTTGGAATATCGGTTATAGATATAAATAAGCTAACCGGTAGTGTACTTAAAGATTATACTGCTATTGTTGCAAACAAGTCTGATACCGCAAAAATGGTTTTAGATATGGCTATTAATGCTAACATTTCGGTGCCAAACGAGTTATCAATTGTGGCGGCAAACACAGAGTACTATTCAAAATATTTAAGTGTACCTCTAACAACCGTGCAGTTTCCGTTTGAAACTTTGGGAGAGAGTGCCGCAAAGCACACAATAGAGTGTATACAAAAAAATGCTGAGCCCACAGTCGAGACCTTTAAGGGTGAAATTATAGAGGCAAGTTCTGTAAGGCGTTTGTAAATAAAAAATATATCCGATTTATTTAATCGGATAATTTTATAAAAATAATAGAAACGTTTCTATTAAAGTTTCAAAAAGGAGAAATAACTATGAATTTTAACGTAAAAGAAGACATCATTGCTCTAACACCACAATGGAAAGGTGAACGTTTCCCAGATGGTAGACCTAAGGTTGCCGACAAGTATTTAAAAGCATTAAGAAATCTTACCTTAGAAGAAGTTTGGAAGCCCATATTTGTTAAGGGTTATGAGAGTCAGTTTGAGGGACGTTTAAGAACTCTGCATGATGACGGCAGAAAACTTATAGGCCGTGCTGTTACAGCAACCTTTGCACCTACTCGACCCGATTTACACGAAACAATGTTTGATATAGGTATGAAAGAGGGCAGAAAGGGCAACTACAATCAGTGGGTTATAGATTCATTGGTAGAGGGTGACGTAGTTGTTGCCGATATGTACGATAAAATTTATAAGGGAACCTTTTTAGGCGGAAATCTAACCACTGCAATTAAAGCTAAAACCAAAACAGGCGGCGGTGTTATTTGGGGCGGCGTTCGTGACGTTGAACAAATGAAAAAGGTTGAGGATGTACAAGTATACTTCCGCGGCATAGACCCCACACCTATTAGAGATTTTATTATGACCGGCTTTAATACTCCTACCCGTATAGGTAATGCTATAGTTTTACCCGGTGATATTGTTTTTGGTGCAGGCGGCGGAGTTTTATTTATTCCTTCTCATCTTGTTGCCGAGGTTGTTGACGGTGCATCTAAAACACAGGTTAAGGATATTTTTGGCTTTGAAATGATTACTCAAAACAAATTCACAACAGCACAAATCGACCGTAACACCTGGACCGAAGAGATGCTTGATATGCTTATGGAATTCATAAAGACCGACCCCAGAGGCGAGGAATACCGCAGTCTTGATTGGTCTGAAGAATACCGACTCGCACGTGAAGGCGATCCCAACGATACCCAAACTGCACTTTAAGGAGAACAACTATGAAAAAAGCATTAGTTACAGGGGCAAGCCGTGGTATAGGCAGAGCAATTGCTATTTCTCTTGCAAAAGACGGTTTTAAGGTATACATAAATTATGTGTCCGATAGTACAAAGGCACAGCAGGTAAAGGATGTTATAGAGCTTAGCGGCGGTGAGTGCGAGTTAGTTCAGTGCGATTTAACATCGGTTTCTTGCGCAGAAGATATCGCAAAATCTATAGACTGTATAGATGTATTAGTACTTAACGCATCTATTCAGTACAGAAATTCTTGGGATAAAATAACAATGGAAGAGTTTGATACCCAAATAAACTGCAACTGGCGTTCATCACTTTTGCTTATACAAAAGTTTATGCCCAAAATGGTTGAAAACGGCTGGGGTAGAGTAATTACTATAGGCTCTGTACAAGAAAGAAAACCGCATCCAGATATGCTCGTTTATTCATCTACCAAGGCAGCACTAACCCTTATGGCTCAATCATTAAGCCTTCAGGTAGCAAATACCGGTGTTACAGTTAATAGCGTGGCACCAGGTGTTATTGTTACCGACCGAAATACTGCTGCTTTGTCAGATGAAGAGTATGCAAAACAGGTAATGGCTAAAATACCCATGAACCGTTGTGGCGTGCCAGAAGATTGTGCAGGAATTGTAAGCTTCTTGTGTAGTGACAGTGCGTCGTACATAACAGGACAAAATATTTATGTTGACGGAGGAATGGGCATAAAATGATTCTTGCCGATTATTTCAGAAGCGAAAAAACTTTAGAGTGGGATGTTGCTAAGCAGTGCGGTGTAGAGCATGGCGTTATCCGTCTTCCCGAAACCGACGATTTTGATATTACCAATCTCTCTCATTGGCAAACGGTACATAAGAACTTTACCGATTTTGGCATAAAGCCTATTATTATAGAGCCAATGCCTAATGCTTTGCACGACCACATAAAGATTGGTGACGAAAAAAGAGATGAGTGCATAGAAAAAGCAATTAAGATGTTGCCTATTATGGATAAGCTTGATATTCGTACAATTTGCTTCAACTTTATGGCACATATCGGTTGGTTAAGAACCTCAAGCACCATTAAAGAACGTGGCGGTGCCTTGGTTACGGGCTTTAATATTAACGATTTTCAGCCCACAAATGCAGCTATATCTAAAGAGAAATTATGGGAAAATTATGAATATTTTATAAAAGCCATAATGCCTGAGGCCGATAAGTATAATATCAAAATGGCCCTTCATCCTGATGACCCACCGCTAGAAAGCCTAGGTAATGTATCACGCATAATGACCAGTTTTGAAAATATAAAAAAGGCTGTTAATATGTATAAATCCGATAATTTGGGTGTTACAATGTGCCAGGCTACATATCTTATGATGGGTGAAAACCTGGAATATGTTATAAAAGAGCTTAAAGATAAAATATTCTTTGTGCATTTTAGAAATGCTAGGGGAAATAAATTAAACTTTAACGAAACATTCCACGACAACGGTGAAATCCAAATGGCAAAAATAATGAAGTACTATAACGATTTAGGCATAAATGTTCCGGTCCGTGTAGACCACGTTCCTGCCATGGCGGGTGATAGTGACACTACGGGTTACGGTGCCATTGGCAGATTGTTTGCAATAGGTTATTTAAAGGGTATTTTAGAAGCGGTAGATAACAAATAAATACCTATTTTAAAAAAATAAAAATTTTTTCAAAAAAAGACTTGACTTTTCCGTAGTAAAGTGTTAATATGCTAATACAGTGAAAAACCAAACACTCAAAGGAGAATTATTATGAAAAAGTTTTTAGCACTTATTTTAGCACTTATGTTTGTGTGTTGCTGCTTTGCAGGCTGCAATAACACAGAAAAAGAAACCATCGTTGTAGGTTACACAATTTACAAACCCATGAACTATCTTGATGAAAGCGGCAAGCTTGTAGGCTTTGATACCGAACTTGCAGAAGCAGTTTTCGGAAATTTAGGTTATGACGTTTCTTTCAAAGAAATTCAGTGGGAAAACAAGTACACAGATTTAAACTCTGGTGTAATCGACTGCATATGGAACGGCTTTACTTGCAACAGTAAAGATGACGACGGCATTGCTCGTTCTGAAAAGGTAGACTTCTCTTACAACTATATGGAAAACCGTCAGGTTGTAGTTGTTAAGGCAGATTCTACAATTGCTGCTGCTGCAGATTTAAATGGCAAAATTGGTCTTGCAGAAGCTGGCAGTGCTGGTGAATCTTATGCAAAGAGCTTTGAAGGCGTAACTTATAAGAGCGCTATTAAGCAGACCGACACATTACTTGAAGTAAATGCAGGTACCGCTGACTTTGCAGTTTTAGATGCACAGCTTGCAGAAAGTTATGTAGGCAAGGGCGACTATGCAAATCTTAAGGTTGTTGAGGCATTAACAAGCGATGTTGAGTATTATGCTATCGGCTTTAAGAAGGGTAGCGAGCTTACAGCTAAGGTTAACGGCGAGCTTGAAAAACTTCTTGCTAGCGGCAAAATAAACGAAATCGCTGTTAAATACGGTGTAGAGAATACTACATTAAAGACCTTTAACAACGAGAGATAATTAACTAAAAAATTATACAAACCATGTTTAGCTGACGGGGCGTAAGCCTCGTCAGCCAAATTTGTCTAATAAAGTATTTTTATTAAAGGAAAAATTTATGTCTTTTATTGAAATAACTGCCTTTTTGGCTAACGGCTTTGTTATATCTTTAATAATTTTTGCCGTTACCCTTATTTTAGGAATACCGCTAGGTTTACCCATAGCATTTTGTTCTATGAGCAAGTTTGCGCCTTTAAAAGCAGTGGCAAAAACATTTGTATGGATAGTTCGCGGTATACCGCTTATGCTACAAATATTTATAATATATTACGTGCCGGGCCTTTTATTTGGAAATCCTATATTTAGCCAAATTGACCGATACATAATTAGAAATTTCACTATCCCACACGATGGTGGACTGACACAAATGCTATTAACCAATGCGGGTGGCTTGGTTGCGGTTTTAATAGCCTTTGCCATAAATTACGCTTGTTATTTTAGCGAAATTTACCGCGGTGGTATTGAAAGTATATCAAAGGGTCAGTATGAAGCTGGTTATGTTTTGGGACTTACTAAATCTCAGGTTTTTAGAAAAATTGTTTTAAAACAGGTGGTAAAAAGAATAGTACCGCCTATGTCTAACGAAATTATAACCCTTATTAAAGATACAGCACTTGCAAACTGTATTATGCTTCCCGAAATTATAAAGCAGGCAAAAGAACTTGCCGCAACACAGGCTCTTATATGGCCGTTATTCTATACCGGCGTATTTTATCTTATATTTGTCGGACTTCTCACAATTATTTTCGGTAAGGTTGAGAAGAAACTCGCATATTTTAGGAGTTAGATTATGGCATTATTAGAAGTAAAAAACGTATATAAAAAATTCGGTAAAACCGAGGTCTTAAAGGGTATAGATTTTTCGCTTAATAAAGGTGAGGTGTTATCTATAATCGGTTCATCCGGTAGTGGTAAAACCACACTTTTACGTTGCGTAAACTTTTTAGAAACTCCCGAACAGGGTGAATACTATGTAAACAATGAGCTTTTGTTTGATGCAAAGCAAGCAACCAATTACAAGGACGATGAAATAAGAAAAAAACGCCTTAAGTTTGGTATGGTTTTTCAGTCCTTTAATTTGTTCCCACAGTATAATGCGCTTGAGAACGTAACACTTGCGTTAAAACTTCAAATAAAAGAAGATATAAAGCAAAATAAAGCGCAAATATGTGAGCAAAACAACATAAAAACTAAACATCAACTTGCAGTGTATAGAGATAATCTGTTAAAAGCCGCTGACCAAAAAGCAATAGATATACTCACAAAGGTGGGTCTTAAAGATAAACTGAAGTCTTACCCATGCGAGTTATCGGGAGGTCAGCAACAGCGCGTAGCTATAGCAAGAGCACTAGCTCTTTCTCCCGAAATTTTATGCTTTGATGAACCTACATCTGCACTTGACCCCGAAATGTCTGGCGAGGTTTTAAATGTTATAAGAAATCTTGCGGTAGATACGGGTATGACAATGATTATAGTTACTCACGAGATGAGTTTTGCTCGTGATGTATCCGATAAAATTATATTTATGTCTGACGGCATTATACTTGAAGAGGGTACACCTAAGGATATTTTCGAAAATCCAAAGTTTGACAGAACAAAAGAATTCTTAAACAGTATAGGGTAACACAAGTTTATTATTTTACATATAATTAAAGTAGGCAGAGGCTTTGGTTGTCTTTGCCTTTACTTTTAACGCAGGGGATGTAAAATAATGAGCAGATTATGTAGTTGTTCTTTTCGTACTTGTACAGGTATAATCGCGGTTATTCTAACCGCTCTTTTAACCGGTGTTATTGGTATTATTGTTGGCGCATTCTTAGCTGAAACCTTTGTAGCCAACATAGCTGCCGTAATAGTAGCTGCTGTAATTTTAGCGGTACTCTTGCTTATTTATATAATACTAAAAATATGCCTGTGCCAAAGAGATAGAGACTAATTTAAAATAGTTTCGGCCGCTTCACTCTAAGTGAAGCGGTTATTTTATTTACTAGACTTTTTTAAAAAAATGAGTATAATAAAATAGAATATATTTTTTTTGGTGGTATTATGAAAATTGCTATTTTAACGGGCGCATCTGCAGGGCTCGGAAAAGAATATTTTTACAACTTAAAAGAACGTAGCGACATAGACTGCATTTGGCTAATTGCAAGACGCAAAGACAGATTAGAGCAGTTAGCTTTAAGCACAGACAAGCCTTGCCGTATTTTACCGCTCGATTTAACAGACGAACAAAGCTTTGATATTTTAAAAGAAAAACTAGAAGAAGAAAATGCAGAAATTAAAATTTTAATAAATAATGCAGGCTTTGGTAAACTCGGTAATGTTGAGGAGCTTAGTGTAAAAGACCAAACCGATATGGTATCGCTTAACTGCGCTGCAATGACCGCCGTTGCTACCATTTGCCTTAAATATATGAAAAAGGGTTCTTTTATGGTAAATGTATGCTCTATAGCATCGTTTGCGCCAAACCCAAGAATGACCGTTTACAGTTCAACCAAAGCTTATGTTTTAAGCTTTTCAAAGTCATTAAGGCAAGAGGTTAAAAAAAGAGGTATAAATGTTTTGGCTACCTGTCCGGGACCTATGAATACCGAATTTTTAAGTGTTGCAAACATTACAGGTAACTCTAAAACCTTTGATATTTTGCCGTATTGCGACCCTAAAAAAGTAGCAGCCGATTCTTTAAAGCAAGCCGAAAATGGTAAAGCTATTCATACACCAAAACTGTTTTACAAGTTTTATAGAATTTTAGCAAAATTATTACCACATAGCCTCGTTATGAAGCTTTCTAAGACTTAAAAAAGAGGAGTTATATATGAGAATAGTAATTAAAATAGGTACAAGTACCCTTGCTCACCAAACAGGGCATCTTAATATACGTAGGGTAGAAGAAATCTGCAAAGTTATAAGCGATGTTAAAAATGCAGGGCATCAGGTTATACTTGTGTCCTCTGGCGCTATAGGCATGGGAATTGGAAAACTCGGGCTTCCGGGCCGCCCCGACGATATCCCCACAAAGCAAGCATCTGCAGCGGTTGGCCAATGTGAGCTTATGTATACTTATGATAAGCTCTTTTCAGAGTATAATCACACAGTAGGTCAACTTCTTATAACCGGTGCCGATATTGAAAATGAGGTTAGACATACAAACTTCTCTAATACTATAAACCGTCTTATTGAGCTTGACGCAATACCGATTATAAATGAGAACGATACTGTTGCTACCGAAGAAATCGTTATAGGCGATAACGATACTCTTGCAGCCATTGTTGCAAAAAGTGTAGGTGCCGATTTGCTTATTGTTATGTCTGATATTGACGGCCTTTATACTGCCGATCCGCATAAAGAAATAGATGCAACACTTATACATACAGTAACTGCTATTGATGATAAAATTTCGGCTCTTGCAGGTACTAACGGTACAAAACTCGGTACCGGCGGTATGATAACCAAGCTAAAAGCCGCAAAAATTTGTATGGATAGCGGATGCGATATGGTAATTACCAATGGCGAAAATCCTCTAAATATTTACGATATTTTAGATAACAAATTAATAGGAACACGATTTATTGCAAAGGCGGATGAATTATGATACATATGCTACAAGCCGCAAAGGCGGCAAAACCGCAGATAGCGGCGTTATCTACAGAGCAAAAGAACAATGCTCTAAAAGCAATGGCAAAGGCCCTTTGCGATAACAAACAAAAAATAATAAGTGCTAATAGGCAAGATGTTCAAAAGGCGCGCGGCACAGTGTCCGATGTTATGATAGACCGCCTTATGCTAACCGAAGGCAGAATAGACGCTATGGCACAGGGAATATTAGATGTTGCCTTACTTGACGACCCCGTTGGCAGAGTGTTAGAAGAAACTGTAAGAGCCGATGGACTTAAAATCACCAAGGTGTCGGTACCTATTGGCGTTGTTGCGATCATTTACGAAAGCCGCCCAAACGTTACAAGCGATGCCGCTGCACTCTCGCTAAAAAGCGGTAATGTTTGTATATTGCGCTCTGGTAAAGAGGCATTTGGTTCGGCCAAACAAATAGTAGACGCATTGCGCGAGGGTTTAAAAAGCGTTGGTATTTGCGAGGATGCTATAAACTTGGTGCAAGATACTTCAAGAGACAGCGCTAATGCTCTAATGAAGGCAAACTCGTATGTAGACATTCTTATCCCGCGTGGTGGCGCAGGTTTAATAAATGCTTGTGTTCAGAACGCAACGGTGCCTTGTATTGCGACAGGAACAGGTATTTGCCACATTTATGTAGAACAAACTGCCGATTTTAATATGGCGCTTAAAATAATAGAAAACGCCAAAACAAGCCGACCCAGTGTTTGCAATGCGGCAGAGGTATTACTTGTTGATAAATCAATTGCTAAAGAATTTTTGCCTTATGTAAAAAACATTTTGGTCGATAATCGTAAAGAAAACGGACTTATACCCGTCCAACTAAGAGTTGACCCCTTTGCTGCTGAATTTATAAGTGGCACAAAGGCGTCGGAGAACGATTTTGATACCGAATTTTTAGATTATATTTTAGGTGTTAAGTGCGTAGACGGTGTTATGGAGGCTATAGATCATATATCTAAACACTCTACCGGCCATAGCGAAGCAATAGTAACAAGTAACAACGAGGCTGCTCAAAAATTCACAAGCCTTGTTGATAGTGCGGCCGTTTATGTTAATTCCTCAACACGCTTTACCGATGGCGGCGAGTTTGGCTTGGGTTGTGAGATGGGTATATCTACCCAAAAGCTTCATGCAAGAGGCCCTATGGGACTTAAAGAACTTAACACATATAAATACGTAGTTTATGGCAATGGCCATATTAGATAGGTGAATTTTATGAAATACGGTTTTATAGGTTGCGGTAATATGGGCTCGGCTCTTATAAGGGCACTCAGCCGCACCACTAATGATATTTTAATATCTGATATCTCAAATGATAAAGCTAAAAGCATAGCTAATGAGCTTAATTTAAAATATGGTGAAAATTCTGATGTAATAGAAAACTGTGAGCGTATTTTTTTGGGCGTAAAACCGCAGATGATGTCACAACTACTTAGTGATTTGACAACAGTATTACAAGCAAAAAAACCTTTGCTTATTTCTATGGCGGCAGGCCTTACCACAAGCACAATAGAGCAAATGGCTGGTGGCAATATACCTGTTATACGAATAATGCCAAACACCCCCGTAAGTGTAGGCAAGGGAACAGTTTTATATTGCACAAACAGTTTGGTAGAAAATAAAGATCTTGAAAGCTTTGTAGAAGATATGCATTATGCAGGTATGTTAGATTTAATTAACGAGGACCTTATAGATGCAGGTTGTTCTGTGTCGGGTTGCGGTCCTGCATATATGTATATGTTTATAGATGCCATTGCAAAGGCGGGCGAGCAGATAGGCTTAGAAAGAAATCAGGCTATAACATATGCCGCCAATACTATGCTCGGTGCGGCTCAAATGGTACTAACTACAAATGAAGATCCCGATATTTTAAAGCAAAAGGTTTGCTCTCCGGGCGGAAGCACAATAGAGGGCGTAAAGGTGCTTGAAAGCAAGAACTTTGAGAAAACTGTAATTGAATGTATTAGCGCCGCTTTTAAGCGCAACAAAGAACTTGGTAAGGGTTAAAGTATGCCGTTAGCAAATAATATAACTCATTTTTACGAACCAACTTCACTTAGTTGCGGTCAAACTGTACTTGCCATGCTTTTAGGGTGCACACCGCAACAAATTTGTGAGCAGTTAAATAAGTATAACGAGCTAACCCTAAAAGAAATGTTTTTTGCATTAGAGAAAAACGGTGTTAAAATATCTAATATAAAGCAAACGGCAACAAAAAAAGAGCAACTGCCACAAATTGCCCTTTTAAGTTTAAAAACTCCGTTTTGTTGGCATTGGTCACTGCATTTTAACGGTAAATTTTTAGATCCTGAATATGGAGTGCTAAACGATTTTCCGCCATTTGAAAAGTGCTTTTTTTGGAAAATAGATAATTAAAAACCTCTTTGCAATGCAAAGAGGTTTTGGCTTTAAATAAGCTTGTTTAATTTATCTGTGTTTGCAATTACAATCAACTTCATAGAGGCAGTAAGCTGCATTTCGGGGTTTATATTTACTATAACTTCTTGGTCGTTCTTTATAGCAATTACATTTAAACCGTATTTTTTTCTTAGGTTGAGTTCAATAAGTGTTTTATCTAACCATTCTTTTTTAACATCGATTTCAACCATCGATACATCTTTTGTTAGTTCAACTACATCAATAAAACCTGAGCTCAATAGATTTTTTGCAAGTCTTATTCCAGACTCTAATTCGGGGAATACTACCTTGTCAGCGCCAACCTTTTGTAAAATTTTCTTGTGCATTTCGTTAGAACATTTTGCAATAACTTTTTTTACACCCACTTCTTTACAAAGTGCGGTTGCCATAACGCTTGCTTCCAAACTGCTTGCCATTGCAATTATTACGGTATCAATATTAGAAATGCCAAGTTGCTTTATAACGGCAGGGTCGGTGACGTCGGCGCATCGGCAAAGTGGTAAAAAATCTGCCGCATCGTTTACAATTGTCTGATCATTGTCTATTGCAAGTACCTCTGCACCGCTGTTTACAAGCTCCTTAGCAACGGCTGTTCCGTATCTGCCAAGTCCAAAGACAGCATAGCTTTTATTTATACTCATAAAACTTCTCCTTTTTTAGTTAGGTTATCCAACGCTTATTTGTTCTGTTGGAGTTTTAACTGTATTTTGGCTTTCTTTTTTTAAGCTAAATGCTATAAATAGCGAAATTGGCCCAACTCTACCCAAATACATGGTTGCTGTTATAATAAGTTTTCCAAGAGTATTAAGAGAGGGTGTGAGATTTCGGGTTAAACCTACCGTAGCTGTTGCACTTGCGGTTTCATATATTACATCTAATACGCTCGCATCGGTAATTGCCAAAAGAACAATGGTTGAGATAAAAAATATTGTAAACGATATAGAGGTTACCGCAACTGCTTTTTGTATTGCTTTGTGATCAATACTACGGTTGAAAAGTGTTGCTTCGTTTTTGTTTTTTACGGTTGCAATTGCGCTCAAAATAAGAACCACAAGGGTTACGGTTTTAATACCACCGGCAGTGCCTGCGGGGGAGCCGCCTATAAACATTAAAAATATTGATAGAAAACTTGATGCATTTGTAAAATCTTGTTGAGGTATAGTGAAAAAGCCTGCTGTTCGGGTGGTTACCGACTGAAAAAAAGAGGCTTGTATTTTTTGAAAAAGTGTCATTTCTTGCATGGTTTTCGGATTATTATATTCAAAAATAAATATAAACAAAGCACCTAAAACTATTAAAACAAATGTTGCCGACAATGCAATTTTTGTGTGAAGATTAAGAAACTTAAAACATTTAATTCCAAGACGGCGTCTGTTTTTTATAATTCTTGTAATATCCCACCACACAATAAAACCTATACCGCCTAAAATTATGAGTAAGCAAGTTACAATGTTTATAACGGGATTTGTTGCATAATCCGCAAGACTGTTTTCCGATATAATATCTATTCCTGCATTACAAAATGCCGATATAGCATTAAATATACTTATCCATATTCCTTTAATGCCAAACTGTGGGATAAATACACTCATATACAAAAGTGCACCTATACCTTCAACAATAAATGTTCCAAGTACTACCTTTTTTATAAATTTAACCAGTCCGGATAATGAGTTTAAATTAAATGCGTCTTGAATAAGCAAACGGTCGGTTAACGATATTCGTCTATTTAAAATGGCCATAAGCCAAGACGTTATTGTAATAATTCCAAGGCCGCCAATTTGAATTAAAAAAAGAATTACTACTTGACCGAAAACACTCCATGTGGTAACCGTAGGCAAAGTTACAAGACCTGTAACGCAGGTTGCTGTAGTTGCAGTAAATAAAGCGTCTATATAACCTACCGATTTTCCCGAGGCGCTGCTTATTGGTAAAGACAGTAAAATACTACCCAAAAGTATTGCGCACAAAAAGCTTAGCATAATAATTTGCGCGGTAGAAAGAGATAAGCGTTTGGTTTTCATATAGTCCCACCTTTGTTTAGATAATATCATGAAATAAAAGAAATTACAACAAAAATTAGTGTGGCAAAAGATATGATGCGCTTTTAAGTTTGCTTGGTGCAATGCCTTTGTGCTTTTTAAAAGCTTTATTAAAATTAACAGTATTGTTAAATCCGCATTCAAGCGCAATATCAAGCATGGTTAAATTGTTTTCTTTAGAACGTATTAAATAAACGGCCTTTTCTATGCGTTTTGCAGTAATATAGTCCCAAAGTGATATACCGTTTAGTTTTTTGAATATATAGCATAGGTAATTCGGACTTAAATTTGCTATGCTTGCTATTTTTTTGAGGGTTAGTGGTTCAGATAAGTGTTTGTCTACATAATCGTATATCTGTAAAATATTTAATGCGGTTTCAGATTTATCTAGGTCAACGTCTGTGCGGTAGTTGTGTTCTCTCAAAAGGGTGATTAGTAAAAGCAATAGATGTGATTTTATTGCAAGCGGATATTGATTGTCTTTTTTTAAAAGTTCACTTTTTATTAGGTCGTGGTGATATCTTAAAACACCTGCGTTTTCGCTCGGTATTCGGTTGCAAAAATCTGTAGAGTGAAAAAAGCAAAAGTTTATGTAGCTTGCCGATAAATCGTCGTTTAAATATCTTGGCTCAAAATGCAAATTTGTAATATTTAAGCCCTCTTTACCGGTTTTTGTAATGCAGTGCACCTCGTTTGATGAAAAAACAAATACATCTCCCGGCAACATAGGGTAAACTCCTTTTTCGGTGGTGTATTCGCCAGAACCACTGTTTACCACCGTAATTTCAAATCTTGTGTGAGAATGTCTCTGAAAAGGTCGACTCTTTAAGTCTACAAAAATGCTCCACATTTTTAAAAGCGATTTATCATTTTCTAAAAAAAGTTCACCTATAGTGTTAGACATAACTTTCTCCAAATCGTAATATAGTTTGTAAAAATAGTAATATAATTGGTGATTTTTTGTAAATTTGTAGTAATATAATTATGATAAAACACATTATGCGTAATGTCAACAAAAAGGTGGAATTATATGAATTATTGTTCTAATCCAAGTCAGCTTAAAATCACCGATATGCGCTTTGTCGATATTGTCGACGCGCCAAAGCGTTGCACAATACTGCGCATAGATACAAATCAAGGTATATCGGGCTTTGGTGAGGTACGAGATGCTTCTTCTAAAACCTATGCGCTTATGCTAAAAAGCCGAATACTTGGCGAAAACCCATGTAATGTCGATAAAATTTTCCGCAAAATAAAGCAGTTTGGAGGTCCGTCCAGACAAGGCGGCGGAGTAAGCGGTATAGAAATCGCTCTTTGGGACCTTGCAGGCAAGGCATATGGGGTGCCGCTTTACCAATTGTTAGGTGGAAAATTCCGCGATGAAGTAAGAGTTTATTGTGATACAGATGTAGATGGTAAGCATACGGGTTACGATATGGGACTTGCCCTTAAAAAACGTATGGAAATGGGCTTTACTTTTTTAAAGATGGATTTAGGTATAGGCCTTTTGTTAGACGTTCCCGGTGCTATAAATGCTCCATTGGGCTTTATAGACGATATGAAAAAATATGCATCTCATATACTTAATGTTCAGGGCGGCAGCGTAACGTCAGATATGGTAAAGCATCAGAAGAGTTATCAAATAGTTACTACAGCTCATCCGCATACGGGTATTCATCTGACTGAAAAGGGACTCGATTATTTAGAGGATTATGTTAAACAAGTAAGAAAAGTAATCGGCTACGACGTACCGCTTGCTATTGATCATTTTGGTCACGTTTGTGTTGAAGACTGCATTAGATTTGCTCGCAGAATGGAGCCGTATAATCTTGCTTGGTTAGAAGATATGGTTCCTTGGATGTATACCGACCAATATGTTCGCCTTAAGAACAGTACCACTATTCCGATTTGTACGGGTGAAGATATTTATCTTAAAGAAGGCTTTGAAAAACTTATTAAGGCGGGCGGTGTATCGGTTATTCACCCCGATATTTTAACCTGTGGCGGCGCACTAGAACTTAAAAAGATAGCAGATATAGCCGACGAAAACGGTGTTGCAACTGCAGTACATATGGCCGAAAGTCCCGTTGCTTGTCTGGCTGCAGTACATACGGCAGCGGCAATGCATAACGTTTTAGCGCTCGAATTTCATTCGGTAGACGTTCCTTGGTGGGCAGATATGGTAACCGGTATAAAAAATCCGTTGTTTGAAAATGGCTTTATTAAGGTACCCGAAAAGCCAGGTCTTGGTTTTGATGACCTTAACGAAGAATTAATAAAACAACATATCAACCCCGATATACCGGGTTATTTTGAACCGACTAGTGAGTGGGATAAAGAGTTTTCTAACGACAGAATTTGGAGTTAAATAAGGGGATAATATTATGTTAAATTCATCTTTTTCAGCCGAGCAAAAGCGAGAGTTTTTTATGTCGGCCTATAATAAAAACAAAGAAAAAATTGATGCCCGTATAGAGCAGGGAATAGAGCAAAACCGCAAGGGTGAGTGTAAAATAAAATTTGTCGACTCAAATGGTAAGCCCATAGTAAACAAAAAAGTAAAGCTCACTCAAAAAACACATGATTTTAAATATGGCGCAAATATATTCTTGCTTGACGAGTTTAAAGACCAAGCCGACAACGACGAATATCGCCGTATGTTTAAAGAGTATTTTAACCTTGCAACAGTACCGTTTTATTGGGACACCTTAGAGCCTGAGGAGGGCAAACCGCGTTATGAAAAAGACAGTTCTAAGGTTTACCGCCGTCCCGCACCCGATTTGTGCTTAGAATATTGTAATGAGAGCGGTATTGATGCAAAACTGCACTGTCTTGTGTACGAGCATTTTATACCTCAGTGGCTTAAAAAATCACCTTTAGATCGTGTCAAAGCCAAGTACGAAGAACGCTTTAAGCAAATTTCCGAGCGTTACTCTGGCAAACTTATAGAATTTGAGGTTATAAATGAGTTGCTTTGCTTTTGGAATGAATCCGCAATTAGTCGTAATAAGGACATACTAAATTGGTCTTTTGAACTTGCACGCAAGTATTTTCCTAATGAAACACTAGTTATAAACGAAGGAAGTGTGCTGTGCGATATTTCTGATAAAGATTATCGTCATCCGTATTATATGCTCATAGAAAATGCGCTTTTAAAAGGAGCCACAATCGATAAAATAGGTATACAAAACCATATGTTTGTAGGTGCTAATAAAACAACCGATGAGGGTTATGATGCTTCAATAAAAGAACATATGTATATGACTAATCCGTTATCAGTTTTTAAGGGTCTTGATATTTTAAGTGAGTTTAACTTGCCTCTTGAAATTACCGAGGTTACTTTTGCAACCTTGGGCGACTCGGACGAAGATGAAGAACTTCAAGCCGATATACTAAAGCTTATGTATTCGGTTTGGTTCTCTCACCCTGCAATCGATACCGTTGTTTACTGGAATACTGTTGACGGCTACACTTACGATAGCGGTAACGGCTGGAACGAAAACCACTGCCGTGGCGGTCTTTTTCACCACGACTTAACACCCAAAAAGTCTGCCATAATGTTAAATAAGTTGTTTAATGAAATTTGGCATACAGATATGGAGCTTACTACCGATGAAAACGGATATATTACATTCCGCGGTTTTTATGGCGAGTACAACGCGTTTTGTGATGAAAAAACCGTACAATTTGGCTTACATAAAGCAGACGAAAACTGCCATATTTTAGAAATTTAATATAAGTGTAATTATATTTAAAAGCCACACTGTCGTAGTGTGGCTTTTAAAATGCAAAAAAACTTGTAAATAGTATGCTTTTGGGTGTATAATACGATAGGTAATATATTTGTATAGGAGAAAATGTTTTATTATGAAGATTATTGATATCATTAAGCAAAATGCTTTTTCTCTTTCGTTTGAGGTGTTTCCGCCAAAAACCGAAACCAGTTTTGATAGTGTAAAGACAGCTACAGAGCAAATAGCAAAATTAAAGCCCGCCTTTATGAGCGTTACATACGGAGCGGGTGGGGGTACAAGTGAATATACTCTCGATATTGCTAAAAATATAAAAAATCTTTATGGTGTGCCAACTTTAGCACACCTTACCTGTGTTTGCTCTACTAAAGAAACCATAACTAGAAAAATAGAGCAAATAAAAACTGCCGGCATAGAAAATGTTATGGCTCTGCGTGGTGATATTCCTGAAGCCTTAAAAAATTCCGACCGCACAAAATGGGATTATAACTACGCTTTCCAACTTGTAGAGCAATTAAAGCGGGCTAACCCAAATTTTTGCATAGGCGCCGCATGCTACCCAGAAATTCACCCCGAAAGTGCCACACAAAAAGACGATATTAAGCGTTTAAAAGAAAAGGTAGATGCCGGTTGTGATTTTTTAACCACACAAATGTTTTTCGATAATAATCTTCTTTACAACTTCCTTTACAAAATACGTGAGGCCGGTATTAGTGTTCCGGTTATACCGGGCATTATGCCTATTACAAATGCAAATCAAGTAGAGCGCGCCATTAAACTTTCGGGCTCGTTTATGCCGCAAAGGTTTAAAGCAATTGTCGACAAATTCGGGGTAAATCCCGCGGCTATGCAACAGGCAGGTATAGCTTATGCTACCGACCAAATTATAGATTTATATGCCAACGGTATTACAAATGTTCATGTGTATTCTATGAACAAACCTATAGTGGCCGAAAAAATACAGAGCAATTTGTCTGATATTTTAAGGAGTAATATATGACTTTTAAAGATTTTTTAAAAGATAATATTGTGTACCTCGACGGCTCAATGGGCACTCTTTTGCAAAGTAAGGGACTATTACCCGGCGAGCATCCGGAAGTTTGGAATATTACACATAGCAATGTAATAAAAGATATACACATTCAGTATTTTAATGCGGGAAGTAATGTTGTTTGCACAAATACATTTGGTGCAAACTCATTAAAGTTTGATGATACACAGCTTGAACAAATTATAAAAGCGTCAATAGAAAATGCCAAAGCAGCAAGAGAAGAATGTAGTAATCATAAAAACAAATACATAGCTCTCGATATAGGCCCGTTAGGCAAGCTTTTAAAACCGCTTGGAAATTTGGATTTCGAAGAGGCTGTAAATATATTTAAAAAGACGGTTTGCTTAGGCGTAAAGTATGGTGTAGATCTTGTTTTTATAGAAACAATGAATGATTCTTACGAAACCAAGGCTGCACTTCTTGCTGTTAAAGAAAGCTGTAATTTACCCATAATTGTTTCTAATGCGTATGGTAAAGACGGCAAACTTGTAACAGGCGCTACTCCAAAGGCAATGGTAGCTTTAATAGAGGGCATGGGTGCCGATGCTTTAGGTGCAAACTGTTCGTTTGGCCCAGATAAACTTAAAAACGTAGTAGAACAACTTTTAGAAAACGCATCTATTCCGGTAATTTTAAAACCAAATGCCGGTTTGCCGCAAATAAAAAACGGCAAAACGGTGTTCGATGTATCGGCAGATGATTTTGCAATAAAAATTGCCGAGCTTGTTAAAAAGGGTGTAAGAGCGGTTGGTGGTTGCTGCGGCACAACACCAGAGTATATAAAAGAATTGGTTGCAAAAACTAAAGGGTTAAAGCCAATACCTATAACAAAGAATGAAAAAACTCTTGTGAGTTCTTACACACACGCAGTAGAGTTTTGCAATACGCCTATACTTATAGGCGAGCGCATTAATCCAACCGGCAAAAAACGTTTTAAGCAAGCGCTTTATGAAAATGACATAGATTATATTCTCTCAGAAGGCACTAATCAACAAAATAAGGGAGTTCATATTTTAGACGTCAACGTAGGTTTACCCGATATTGATGAAGAAAAAATGCTCACTACCTGTGTTTGCGAGTTACAAGCCGTGTGCGATTTGCCGTTGCAAATAGATACTGCCAATATTTCGGCAATGGAAGCTGCTTTAAGGCGTTACAACGGCAAGGCTATGATAAACTCGGTTAACGGCAAGGCAGAGAGCATGAAATCCGTTTTCCCACTTGTTAAAAAGTATGGTGGCGTTGTTGTTGCTCTTACTTTAGATGAAAACGGAATTCCCGCTACTGCAGAGGAAAGAGTAGAAATTGCAAAGAGAATTTTAAAAACGGCCAATGAGTATGGTATAGATAAAAAAGATATTATTTTCGATACTCTTGCTATGACCGTTAGCGCCGATATAAATGCTGCAAAGGTAACAATTGATGCGCTTAAAATTATAAATAATGAGCTCGGTTGCCATACGTCACTCGGGGTTTCTAATGTGTCGTTTGGGTTACCTAATCGCGATGCTGTTAATGGTCTGTTCTTTGCATTAGCCCTAGAAAATGGGCTTTCTTGTGCTATAGTTAACCCGTATTCTGCCGATATTTTAAAGACCTTTTATACATATAAAATGTTGAAGGGTCAGGATGAAAACTGTGCAGAATATATAGAGCAATCAGCCAATTTTCAAACCGTAGTCTCTTCCAATGCTACTAGTGATACTTTATCGGTGCAGACTACAAACGAACTTACCGATTCTATTGTTAAAGGCTTTAAAGAAAAAGCGGCCAAAATTACTCGTGAGCTTTTAAAAGACGAACAACCGCTAAACATAATTAATAATTTAATTATTCCGGCTCTTAATATAGTGGGTGAGGGATTTGAGAAAAAAACAGTTTTCTTGCCTCAACTTTTAATGAGTGCCGAAGCGGCAAAATCGGCCTTTAGCGTTATTAAAGAGTCTAATTTACCAACCAAAAACAATAAAGATATGCCAACATTTGTAATAGCTACCGTAAAGGGAGATATTCACGATATTGGCAAAAACATAGTAAAATTATTGCTCGAAAACTATGGTTTTAATGTAATTGATTTAGGTAAAGATGTTCCGCCAGAAACAGTGCTAAAATGTATTGTAGAAAACAAGGCCAATATTGTGGGCCTTAGCGCACTTATGACCACCACAGTAGATGCTATGGCTAATACCGTAAAACTTATAAAGCAAAAAGCACCTTGGTGTAAAACGGTGGTTGGCGGTGCAGTACTAACTAGGGAATTTGCCGATAAAATGGGTGCAGATTTTTATGCAAAAGATGCAATGGAAACTGTCCGTTTTGCACAAAGCATAAGTAAATAAATTAATATTTTGGAGAATTAAATGGCAAAACAAAAAAAGCAAAAAAAGTGGATAAAATATCGCCACAAAATTGTAAGAAATATACTCTATGTTATACTTTACCCCTATAGTGTAATAAGGTACGGTATAAAAATAGACAAATTTAAAGAGCAAGGCAAAAGACCGTATCTAATATTGCTAAACCATCAAACACCGTTTGATCAGTTTTTTGTAGGTATATCATTTAAACATCCTATTTATTATCTTGCCACAGAGGACCTTTTTTCTAACGGATTTATTTCAAAGGTTATAAAATTTTTAATAGCTCCAATACCAATAAAAAAACAAACTACCGACGTTACGGCGGTTATGAACTGTTTAAGGGTAGCAAGGCAAGGCGGTACAATTTGTATAGCTCCAGAGGGTAACAGAACCTATAGTGGTAAGACTGAATATATGAATCCTGCCATTGTACCTTTAGCCAAAAAGCTCGGTTTACCTATAGCCCTTTACAGAATAGAGGGCGGCTACGGTGCAGAGCCAAGGTGGAGCGATGTAATAAGACGCGGAAAAATGCATTCGTATGTGTATAGGGTTATTGAGCCCGAAGAATATAAAAATATGAATGATGACGAACTTTACTCTGCAATAAAAGAGGGGTTATATGTAAACGAAGCAGTGGCCGATATTACATATAAATCTAACAAAAAAGCAGAGTATTTAGAGCGCGCAATTTATGTTTGCCCATATTGCGGACTGTCTGAGTTTGAAAGCAACGGCAATATAGCTAGGTGTAAAAAGTGTGACCGTAAAATAACATATAATGACGATAAAACTTTAAGCGGAGTAGGCTTTCAGTTTCCGTTTAAATTTGTAAACGACTGGTATGAGCATCAGTGTAAAGTGGTTGCTAATACCGATTTAACCGGCTACTTACAAACACCTATTTATAGCGAAAAGGTAAAGGTAAGTGAAGTTATAATTTATCAAAAGAAAGTACCGCTAAAAAGTTTAACCACACTATCTGTTTATGGTGACAGATTTGTTATTAACGAAGGGTTAGACAATATGCAAATTATTCCGTTTTCTAGCACAAGTGCAGTGTCGGTTTTAGGCCGTAATAAGCTTAATATTTATTTTGATAAAAAAGTTTATCAAATAAGAGCAGGCAAACGTTTTAACGCTCTTAAATATGTTAATATTTATTACTCTTATAAAAACATAAAATTAGAAAACAGTAATGACAAATTTTTAGGTTTATAAAATTAAAAACTGCAACATTTTCTAAAGTGTTGCAGTTTTTCTTATAACTTTTGAAAAACCTGTTCGCAAATTTGAGCCATTCCCTTAATGGTTGGGTGACCGTTAGATTTATCTATATCTTTAAGCACAACATTTGTTATATTTAGACGTTTGCAAATTTCACCGAAAGCAGTTACTATTTCGTCTTTAAGCTCTGTATTTACAATACAAACAATATCTGTTTTTGGTAAATATTGTTTTAATAGGTCAAAAAAGTAGCTAAGAGCCGGCAATACGTTGTAAAGGTCGTTTTCATTCCAGTCAGAGAATTTAAGCTCACCCAAATTTGCATCGCACCAATTATCGTTAGTAGCGCCAAAAACAAAAACGGTGTCTATTGTGTTTTTTTCAAAAAAGTCTTGGTCTTTAAGTTGCCTTAGCCTATAAATGAACGAGTTAGTTTTAGAACAGTCTGTGTTATTATAGCCTGTGTAACATATTGTAGAGCCCGACCAACTGTTGTTTAATATTAAATTAGAATTAGTCTTCTTTGCTATTTGGTGCCACCAAGTTTGCTCAACCTTAGTAACATCGGTAGGTTTTTGCGGCTCAGAATAATAATAAGTGGCGTAGCCCTCAGGTATGTATCCCTCAAATGTTGAACAACTGTCACCAAAAATAATAAAGTTTTTAATATTCAAAACATCACGCTCTAAAATTTATATAGTTATTGTAGCAATTACAGTAAGCAAATTCAATGTTTATTTCAAAAAGTCCATTTAAAAATTAAATAGTGTCATTTTTAAATGATCGGTTTTGTTGTATAATTAATTTACAAAGTAAAAGGGTAGGTATTTTTATGTCTTTTTGTATATCTAAAGATGGTGTTTCGTTTACGCTCGAATGTAATAAATTTGAAATTAATAACGGGCTTTATGAGCTTAATATTAAGGGTGTAGTACCTATTCCAAGTCTTTTAAAAGGTGATAGACTTTTATTACCTATAGACGAGGGCGTTGCCATTAGCGCCGATGCCGAGTACGAAAAGGCCGACCTTGATTTTAATAATCTTACCAGTCCGCTTTGCAATCGCGAAGCCACCATGGGTATGTTTATTATAGAGCGCGAAGGTAAATTTTTGCTTATTGCCATTACAGACGGCGCAAATTCTTTTTATTCGCTTACAAAAAAAGAAGGATTATTTAATCTTGCAATAACAAACAAAGAACTGGTAAATGTTTATTACGGTGTGTTCGATGATTTAATTTGTGCCACCAAAGCTTACCGTAAACTAAAAAATCCTAATGCTGTTACATTAGAACAAAAAATACATAATAACCCCAACATAGAAAACCTAATAGGTGGCGGTATTTTTTGGATATGGAACGATAATTATGACGAAGTAATGTACTCTGTGCATAATACTACTGTTAATCCGGCAACTGGAGAAGAGTTGCTTCGTGTTTGCGGTGAGCTAAAAAATAGCGGAATTGACAAAGCTATGATAGGCATATTCTTTGAAAAAGACAGTAAATATGTTGAACCGATTTATAAAAATTTTGGTTATATAGCCACCCAGTACGACAACTATAATGATGTTTTAAATCCCGAACTTTTAGAAACAGTGCCAAGCAACCGTGCCAGAAACTGTGATTATACAGCAAGGCGTATGAAAGATTATCCGCAAGGTGTACGCCGCGATAAAGGCGGTAACCCAGTTAACGCTTGGGCTCTTAAAGGTTTTGACGGTAAAATGTACAATCAAAACCAACTTTGTCCTGCCGTTGCAAGAGACAGAATGAAATTGGAAGTTGCCGAAATTCTTAAAGAGTACCCATATTATAAGGGCAGATTTATAGACGTATACGGTACCTCGCTTGCTGATTGTTATGATAAAAATCATCCTGTTACAATGAAAGAGTGTATTGCTGTAAAAAATGCCGCATTTAACAATTTGACAGATATGGGCCTTATTGCCGGTACAGAAGACGGTTTTGACGACCTTATAGATAGCCTTGTTTACTCTGAGGGTATGCATTCGCCGGCACCATTTAGAATTATAAATTCTGGTCGCAGACATGCAAACATGTATAACTGTGAAGAGCAAGATTTTGTTAAAAAACAGATGTTAAATCCGTCGCTTAGAGTGCCGCTTTGGCAGCTAGCTTACCACGAGTGTTTAATTACATATTCTTATTGGGGAGATTCTACCGATGACAGCATAGAGCAGATAGATGACAAAATTCTTTTTGCTTGTCTTTTTGGATGTCCGCCAATTTACTCATTTTCCGTAAAGGATTTTGAATTACTAAAACCAATAATTGTTAAAAGCTATAAAAAAATATCGTCCGTGCATAGCAAAACGGCTTGCTTGCCTATAACCGAATATAAGGTTTTGAGTGATGATTATTCATTGCAAACCACAGTATTTGGCAACAAATACAGGGTTGTTGCAAATTTTGCCGACAAATCGCAAGATTATTTAGGTACAAAAATTGCGCCCAAAGATATTTTATTTACTACAATTTAAAAAAGCAGAGCTTGTTTGCTCTGCTTAAGCCAAAGCACTTAAACCCGAATCAGATTTTGGGATATGGATTTTACGCTCTGACTTCGTTAAAATACTCGTGAATCCGTTAGGATTCACTGCGTTTTTGCCTCGCACACCGCAAAATCCATAAATCACAAAATTCTGCGACCTAAAAGACGCGGTTTTATGAGTGTATTTTGGTGATGCGAAGCCCATAAAGCCGTCGCTTATGAGCGACAAAGAGCCAAAAGACGCCTTAAAACCGCATTTTTAGGCTGGTTCGGGTTTAAGTGATTTGGCTAAGATTCTTTATTAAGTTTTCGGTACTGTGCCGGGGAAAGACCGGTATGCTTTTTAAAAATTCTTGAAAAATAAAACTGGTCCTCATAGCCTACCGAGTTTGAAATTTCTAAAATTGATGCATCTGTAACCGATAAAAGCTCTTTTGCGCGGTTAATACGTTTTTGCAAAATATATTGCTTTGGAGACATTCCGACCGTTTCGGTAAAGATTCTTGAAAAATATGCAGGGTGGAATGACGAGTGTTTGGCTATTTGCTCAATAGAAATATCACTGCAAAAGTTATAATCTATAATTTTTAAAGCGCTTTTTATTACATCGGTCTTAGGATTAAATTTAGAGTTTTGCATAAGCACCGATAAAAATTCGTATATAAGCGAGGTCACCTGCAAATTTGATGCAGGTGAATTATCCTTACAAGCATCGTAAATATTATCAAAAACTGCCTTAATCTCGTTGTAAAGAGAAATATGTATTATTGGATTTTCGGGTGAAACATCTAGTAAATTTACAAATTCAGTAATAGTCTTACCATACAAACCTACCCAGCTAATACTCCAGTCGCTAAGTGCTTTATAATGTATTTTTTCGTTTGGATACATTATAAGCAAATCGTGTTCGCCAAATCTTTTATCTTGGTCTAAAAAAAGCGTGGCATCGCCCTTGTTTACAAGCACAAACAAAAAATGATTTCTAATTTCGGGCCCGTATACGTGGTTTTTAGTGCCTATGCGCTTACCACAATAGTAAAGACCAATATCATTTTTTAAATGGACTTCCGAAAATCTTTCGAATATTGTAGAGTCCTTCATAATCATCACCAAGTATATTTTAGCACTAAAAGTTAAAAAAGTCCATATATTTATTAATAATATTTATTTAAGTAGTTAAAAAGTTAGAGTAAAATAAGTATATACTGCTTACTCGGTATAGGAGGAGAATTATGGAACATAACTATTCTGAAAAATGGAAAAAACGCGGAGATAGAACTGGCCTTATAAGAAATGCACTTATCAAGTCTATGGGCTATACCGATGCCGACATAGAAAAGCCCTTTATAGGCATTATTAATACTTGGGCCGAAACTAATCCCGGTCATGTGCATTTTCGTCAGCTCTCAGAAGCCATAAAGCGCGGTGTTTGGGCAGCAGGCGGTTTTCCTATGGAAGTAAACACACTATCAATTTGCGAAGTGTTTTTTGATCTGTCAAGCCTTATATACCGTAATTTATTATCAATAACCACCGAGGAGCTTATTGCACGTCATCCGTTTGATGGTATTGTACTCATTGGCGGTTGCGATAAAAATATCCCCGCTCATTTAATGGCGGCAGCCTCGGCCAATAAGCCAACTATTTATCTTCCGGGTGGTGCAATGCTTCCCGGTAGTTATAAAGGACAAACCCTAGCTTGCGGAACCGATAGCTTTTATCTTTATAACCGTTATACGTCGGGTGAAATTTCTTTAGAAGAAATGATAAAGCACGAGGGTTGTCTTTACGGCAGTGCGGGTGCTTGTCCGATAATGGGTACTGCAAACACTTGCCAAACCGTTGTAGAGGCTTTAGGTCTGGCTTTACCGGGCTCTGCATCTAGCCTTGGTGTTTCGGCAGAAAAACTTCGCTCTTGTGAAGAAACAGGCCGCCAAATTGTAAAGCTTGTTAATGACGATGTTAAGTTTTTAGATATCTTTAACGAAAAATCACTAGAGAATGCTATTAGGGTACTAATGGCCGCAGGTGGATCTACTAATCTTATAATTCATCTAACCGCTATTGCAAAGCGCGCAGGTATAGATTTAAAACTTGAGGATTTTGAGAGAATAAGCAAAGAAACCCCTGTGCTTGTAAATGTTAAGCCTCACGGTGTTTCTACCGTTGGTACAGGCTTTCACGATGCGGGCGGCGTTGAGTCGTTAATGAAGGTCTTAGAGGGTAGTCTTAATACTGACTGTTTGACCGTTACTGGAAAAACAGTAGGTGAAAATTTAAAAGTTGCAGATTTACCTTACGATACCGACATTATAAGACCACTCAGTAATCCCTTAGAAGAGCAGGGGGGAATTGCAGTGCTTTACGGTAACTTAGCTCCCAAAGGCGCGGTTATAAAACGTAGTGCTGCAAGCAAACATCTTCTAAAACACAAAGGTCCTGCTAAGGTATTTGAATCTTTAGAAGAATGTCAGAAATATCTGCTAGATGAAAACAGTGATGTAACCGAAGACATGGTAATAGTGCTCCGTGGATTTGGCCCCGTAGGTGCACCCGGTATGCCGGAAAATGGAAATCATATGCCTTTACCGCCAAAGCTTAACAGAAAAGGCATTAAAGACTTTGTAAGAATTACCGATGCCAGAATGTCGGGCGGTTGCTTTGGTACACAAGTACTTCACGTTGCGCCTGAAAGTGCAGTAGGTGGACCGCTTGCGGCAGTTAGAGATGGAGATATTATCCATTTAGATGTTGAAAACAATTTAATCGAAGTAGAACTTACCGATGAGCAAATTGCTGAACGCTTAAAGGAATTTAAACCTAAAACTCATCCTGACATTAAGCGTGGATTTGTTAGAAACTTTATAGACAATGTAACCCAAGCAGACGAGGGTTGCGACCTTAAATATATGCAGTATTGCAGTGAGGAGAATGAATAATGCTAAAGGGAATGTATCCTATTATTGCCACTCCGTTTGAATCAGACGGCTCGGTAGATTATGAGGGTTTTAAAAATATAATAAAAACACTTATAACGGGCGGTTGCGAAGGTGCTACTCTTTTTGGAATAGCTGGTGAGTACTATAAGCTTTCGGCAGATGAGAAAGAACAACTAGCAGTTTTAGCTGTAGAAACCTGTCATAAATACGGTGGTAAGGCGGTTATATCGGTAACTGAGCACGCTACTGAAGTTGCTTGCTTGCAAGCAAAACATTTTGAAGAACTTGGCGCAGACTGCCTTATGCTTTTGCCGCCTTTTTTCTTAAAACCCGGTGTGGCAGCTATTTATGAGCACATAAAATCGGTTGCAAATTCGGTAAAAATACCCGTAATGCCTCAGTATGCACCAGAGCAAACCGGTGTGGCAATTAGCCCCGAAACTTTTATAAATTTAAGTGCTGAGTGCCCTAATATTGAGTATTATAAGATAGAGTGTAAGCCCGTTGGCGCATATCTTACAAAAATGCATAGCCAAAACGAAAAGCTTTGCATATTTATAGGTAATGCAGGTTATCAGCTTATAGAGGGCTTTGACAGAGGTGCTATTGGTGCTATGCCGGGCTGTTCTATGTTTGATGTATACTTAGATATTTATAACAGCTATTTTTCGGGCAACCGCCAAAGAGCTATTAAGGTACACTCTGCACTTTTGCCAATTTTAAATCATATAAGACAAAACGTAGAGCAAATTATTTATTTTGAAAAGAAAATTCTTATGCTTCGTGGCATTATAAAAAGCGATTATTGCCGTAAACCATCATTCGTAAGTGATGATATTTACGATAAAATGTTCTATGATTATTATAATGAATTAGCCGAAATTTACGGTTGGAAAAAGGCTTAATTTATGGAAATACAGTTTAAAGTTTTAGGAAAACCCGATGTCTTACTGGGCGAAGGACCCATGTGGGACGAAGACGAGCAAAAGGTAAAATATCTTGATATTTTAGGTAAAAACTTAATAACTCTTAATCTAGAAACCGAACAGTTTGATGTGTTAGATTTACCTGAACAAACTGGTTGTATGGCCAAGTGTTCTGACGGTAACTATTTATATGCCGCCACAAGTGGAGTGTTTAATTGTGATTGGGAAAAAATTTGTGACTTTCCAATCGGTAAGGGTACACGCTTTAACGACGGCAAGGCAACACCCGACGGAAAATTTTTAGTAGGCAACATTGAACGCAATTTTAACGGAGGACTATACTGTTTAGAAAACGGAAAACTTAACCTTAAAATAGATAATATTAGCATTTCTAACGGCCTAGATTTTAGTGCAGACGGCAAAGTGCTATATTATTGCGATACTCCTACAAGAAAAATTATGGCCTATTCTTACCCTGGGTTTGAATACATAAAAACAGTTATAGATTTTAATGACATAGAGGATTTTGTCGGTAATCCTGACGGACTTTGCATAGATAATGATGAAAATTTATGGATAGCTATTTGGGGTGGCTCTTGTGTTGTAAAGGTAGACACTAAAACTTCAAAACTTACACAAAAAATAGATTTTCCCGCAAAATATATTTCTTGCCCTGCGTTTGTAGGAAATAATTTAGATGTACTTTTTGTAACATCAGCCAAGCACGATGATGAGGGCGAACTTGCAGGAAGATGCTTTGCATTAGGTGTGGGCACTATGGGTCGCAAGCCATTTAAAGTCGATATTGAAAATACATTAAAAAGGTGATAGTATAATGATAGCGCTAGTTACTGGAGCCGGAACAGGCATAGGAAAGGGAATAGCATTAAAACTTGCTAAAAGCGGTTATGATGTTGCGGTACACTATAATTCGAGCTCTGCCGGTGCAGATGCTGTTTGTGAGCAAATTATAGCCCTTGGCAAAAAAGCAATTTCGGTTAAGGCCGATTTGTCCGATATTTCTTCAGTTGCTAAAATGTTTGATATTGTAGAAGAAAACTTAGGTCCATTAGATTTATTTGTAAACAACGCAGGCATTACCGACAAAGCGCCGTTTTTAGAAACAACGGAAGAGTTGTTTGAAAAAATTTATAAGGTTGATGTTAAGGCGTCTTATTTTTGTATGCAAAACGCTTGCAAACAAATGGTAAAGCATAATAAAAAGGGAAGCATTGTTGCAATATCGTCTAATCATTCCTCGGCACATTTTGCTGATGTTAGTGTTTACGGCACAATGAAGGCCGCCTTAAACAAAATGGTAGAGCATATTGCCATAGAAATGGCAAAATACCATATAAGAGCCAATATAGTATCACCAGGTTGGGTAGATACAGGAGCCGAGCGTTTAGACAATAAAGAGTCTACCTATTACAAAGTACCGCTCAAAAAATGGGCAACGGTAGAAGAGGTTGCCGATACTGTTGTATTCTTAGCATCAGATTCTGCCGCATCTATTACGGGTGCAAATATTGTTATAGATAACGGCGCACTTTTGCTTTGCGATAAAGGTGAAAGGTACGGTCTATAGTTTTAATCAAAGGAGTAAAAATGAGAGAACAGGTTATTCAGCAAATTTTAGACAACAAAATAATTGCTATTTTAAGAGGTATTGATTCTAATAAGCTTATCAAGGTAGCTCAGGCTATGTATGATGGCGGAATTAGACTTTTAGAAGTTACATATTCTGCAAACGGCACAGTAAGTGATGAACAAACTGCACAGAGCATAAAGTTATTAAGTGAGCATTTTAAAGGCAAAATGTTCATAGGTGCAGGTACAGTTTTAACCACAAAGCAGGTTGAACTTACAAAAAAAGCAGGCGGACAGTTTATAATCTCACCCGATGTTAATACAGATGTTATAAAAAAGACTCGTAAGCTTAAAATGGTGTCATTACCGGGCGCATTAACGCCTACCGAAATTCAAACAGCCCATAATGCCGGTGCCGATATGATTAAATTATTCCCAATAACCAATATGGGTCCTGAGTATGTTAAGGCAATTAAAGCACCGCTTTCTCATATAAAAATGCTTGCAGTGGGTGGCGTTAACCTTAACAATATGGCCGATTATTTGGCTGTTGGTATTAGCGGATTTGGCCTTGGCTCTAACATTACCCCTAAAAAGTGCATAGAGCAAGAAAACTATTCAGAAATTACCGTACTTGCCCGAAAATATGTAGATACAGTTAAGTAGACTAAAAACACCGTTTTGGCGGTGCTTTTTATATTCGTAGGATAACCACTGGCTCTGCCAGTGGGCAAAAAAGCTTTAGCTATGGACATAATAAAAACTCCTTGGTATATTGAAGTTGAGGTTCGCCAACCCAACAAAATATACCAAGGAGGTCCTAGCCATGAAAGAGAAGGACATAAATAGTTTAGAACATACTAAGTGGAGATGTCAATACCATATTGTATTTGCACCGAAATATCGCAGATAATCAATATACAAAGAGATAAAAACAGATATAGGAAAAATCTTGAGAAAATTATGCGAACAAAAGTGTGTAAATATAATAGAAGCAGAAGCTTGTCCTGACCATATACATATGCTCATTGAAATACCGCCTAAATATAGTGTTGCACAAATAATGGGATTTCTAAAGGGCAGGAGTAGTCTGATGATTTTCGACAGACACGCAAACTTGAAGTATAAATATGGAAATCGACATTTTTGGGCAAGAGGATACTATGTGGATACCGTAGGACGCAATAAAAAACAAATAGCGGAATACATAAGAAACCAATTGCAAGAAGATGAAATGGCAGACCAGATGAGTATTCAAGAATACATAGACCCGTTTACGGGTAGCAAGACAAAGTAGGCTAAATAAAACACCCCTTTAGGGGTTGCCCGAAGAAGTAAGGCGGTTGGCAGAACCTTTCGGAGCCCCTTTAGGGGTGTGGCCTGTAAAATGCCCTTATAGGGCTTGTTCAAGCCTCCGGCTTAGCCGGAGGTTGTGACCTTTAATTTTATAAAATTTTGTATTCAATAAGTATATAAAAAATCTGTCAAAAAACCCAAAAAATTCTTGACAGCATTACTTAAAATTCATAAAATATAATTGACCCCGTTTGTACTATTCAAGCGGCTAAAAAAGGGGGCTATTTATGAATTCAATTTTAGACTTTTGGTATCAGATGACGGCTAATCCGTTGTTGTTTGTGGCAGTGGTGTTAACACTTGGCGTTATTTTAGTAAACGGCTGGACCGATGCACCTAATGCTATTGCTACATGTGTTGTAACAAGGTGTATGCCTCCAAGGGCTGCCATACTTATGGCTGCGGTTTTTAACTTTCTTGGCGTTTTTGTAATGACCAAAATTAGTAACGAGGTCGCAGTAACTATTACAAGCATGGTTAACTTTGGCGAAAATGATGGTCGCACAGTAATTATTGTTTTGTGCGCTGCAATGCTTGCTATTGTTATTTGGGCAACTTTGGCTTGGGTATTTGGTATTCCCACCAGTGAAAGCCACGCTCTTATAGCCGGTTTAACAGGTGGTGCAATGGCTCTTTGCGGCATGAACGCAATTGTTTGGTCGCAGTGGTTAAAGGTTATTTACGGTATTGTAATTTCGGTTACTTTAGGCTTTGGACTTGCCTTAGTAATATGTAAAATAGTAACACTTATTTTCTTTAAGGCAAATCGCCCCAAAACTGAGCCTTTCTTTAGAGGTGCGCAAATTGTAGGTGCCGCTTCAATGGCATTTATGCACGGTGCACAGGACGGCCAAAAATTCATGGGTATTATTTTGCTGTGTGTATTCACGCTGCAAGGCGGATCTTCGGGTTCTACCTTTGAAATTCCTACCTGGCTTATGATTTTGTGTTCGGTTATTATGGGACTTGGCACCGCTATGGGCGGCAAGAAGATAATTAAATCTGTTGGTATGGATATGGTAAAACTCGAAAAATACCAAGGCTTCTCGGCTGATATTGCATCGTCTTTAGCACTTGTTTTCTGTTCGGTTTTCGGACTTCCGGTTTCTACTACACACGTAAAAACTACAGCAATTATGGGTGTAGGTGCGGTTAAAAGAGTTTCGGCTATTAACTTTGGTGTAGTTAAAGAAATGGTGCTTACTTGGGTATTAACATTCCCGGGATGCGGAATTTTGGCATATTTAGTAACAAAATTATTCTTGTTAATCTTTAACTAATAGAAAGGAAAATTAAAATGGCTAAAAGTGATAAATTTTATTTTGAAAATTTTGCAGAGAGTACCGCTCTTTCTAAAAAAGCAGCTACATATTTAGTAGAGTGCTTAGAAAATTACGACGCTAACAATATAGAAGAAATGCTAAAAACAATGCACGAGATAGAGCACAGCGCCGACATAAAAAAACACGAAATGAATGCGGCTCTTGCTAAGGCATTTGTAACACCGGTTGACCGTGAAGATTTAGATTTAGTAAGCCATAACTTAGACCAAGTTACCGACACCATAGAAGAGGTTTTGCAAAAATTCTATATTTACAACATTCAAACTGTAGATGCCCCTGCTATAGAGTTTGCAAAGAAACTTGTTAAATCGTGCGAACTTTTATGCGAGCTTATGAGCGAATTTGAAAACTTTAAGCGTTCTAAGAAAATTCATGAACTTATTATTGCACTCAACGACGTTGAAGAAGAGTGCGATAGACTTTATCTTTCTTCCATGCGTGAGCTAACAGCCAATGCAAAAGATACTCTTACGGTTGTTTTTTACCATAAAATTTATGACTGCTTTGAGTCTTGTGCCGATGCTTGCGAGCACGTAAGTGAATGTATAGGCTCGGTTATAATGAAGAACACTTAATATTAAATGCAATAAAAAACAGCGAGGTAAATTTACCTCGCTGTTTTGTGTTTTATAGTATAATCATTTGCTTAATAGTTCTATAGCATATTTTGCATATTCGCAAATAGGCTTGCCGCGTTTAGTAATTATTACGGGTTGTCTACTGTATGTATTATCTATTATCTTAAGCAAAGTGATTTTATCATTATTAAATTTGTTTTTATTAGCAAACTGTAAGGGAACAATAGTGGCGCCTATGCCTTCTTGTGTCATTGACCACGCAGTTGTTATACCTATAACTTCCATTGTAATATTAGGATGTAAATTCGTTGTAGCGCAAAGATGGTCGAATAATGCGCGCATTTCCTTTCCAGATTCTACAATAACAAATGGCAAATCCGAGCAGTCTTTAAAACTAATATGGCCTTCGTTTTCTTTCGCATTATTTGGTAGTAGGCTAAGCATTTTATTTGGCACGGCTAAAACTAAAACATCTGATTCTATTGGTGTATATTCAAATAGACCGTCGTCTATAGGTAAATTTACAATGGCAAAATCCAGCTTGCCGTTAGCGACGTATTCTCTTAATTTATTGCTATTTTCGTCACAAAGTTTAATTTGAATTTCAGAATATTTTTCTTTGATTTTTTTTATTAGCGGAGGCATTAAATATAAAGCTCTAAACGGCGAAGCGCCAATTGTCAATCGACCTTTTTTGCCCGTGCTAAAATGCTCCATAGAACGTTTTAATTGTTCTTCTCTATCTATTATATCTTTTGCTTCGTTAATAAAATATTCACCTGCAGGCGTGAGCCTCAGTGGAATACAGTTACGTTCAAATAGTTTAACGGCAAGTTCTTTTTCTAACTGCATTATTTGTTTGCTAAGAGCCGGCTGGCTAATATTTAAATTCTCCGAAGCCTTTGAAAAATTGCAGGTTTTAGCTAATTCCATAACATATTGCAGTTGCTTAGCATTCAAAAGTTATCGCTCCTTAAGGGTTATTGTGCGTTACATATATAGGATATACCTTAATTTTAAAAAAATCAAGAATAAAAATAAAAATTGTTGACATTCTGTCAAGCGTGGTGTATTATAACTTAAGGTAATAGTTATTATAACAAAAACGAAAGAGGTGTGCTTATGCCAATAGAAATCTTGTACTTATTTGCGATTTTTGCGGTTATGATTTTATGCTTTTCTGTTTTTAAACGTCCACTGTACGAATGCATGTTGGTTTCTTTTATTGTGCTGCTTATTATTACTCGTACATGGTCAAATGTGGGTAGTTATATAATTGATGCACTAAAAGAACCCACACTATATGTTATTTATGCATTTATTCTTTCTGCAGAATTATTATCTAAAACATCTATTATTGATGACTGTATAGCTATAATACTTTCTATCTTCGGCAGATTTAGGGGCGGAGCAGGTTTTGTTGCTGTTATAGGCAGTACATATATGGGCTCGCTTTCTGGTTCTGGCCCCGGAAATGTAGCCACTACAGGTGTTTTCACAATTCCTGCTATGATTCGTTCGGGCTTTCCACGTCATTTGGCAGCTAATGTAGAGGCCCACGCAAGCACTATGGGCAATATGATACCGCCTGCCGGTATGATTGGTATTGCTTTTGCAGTTTTAGACGGTCTTTATCCTAATACATATACGTTACCACAGTATTGGGTGCTTTTATGGGGAATAGCAATTTGGTTCATTTTCCAACGCATTGTTACACTCTATTTGATGTGTAGATATTACAAGGTAGAGCCAATGCAAAAGGAAGATATACCGAGTTTTAGAGAATCTGTAAAGCATGGTTGGAAAGCGGTATTTTTACCCATTATTGTTTTTGTTCCGTTTATACTTACAAGCAAGTTTGCCAACTTTTTTGAGGCACGTTTAGGAGCCGGTGCAAAATCGTTCAATAATAGTCTTTTGTTAATTATTCCGGCTTTAATAGTTGTTTGCGGTTGGATTTTGTCAAATAATAAAACAAAATCTAAAATATCTCTAAAAAACATTTATAATTCTATTGTTGGTGGAATGCTTAAGGTTGTGCCCACTGCGGCTTTGGTTTTATTTGCATATTTTGTAAGCAATGTTTTAGAAAGTTTAAATGTTGAAAAGGCAATAGGTGCTTATTTTGCTGAACTAAATATGAGCCGAGTTGCACTTTGCTTTTTAATTCCTCTTTTATGTGCAATTCTTGGAATGTTTTTGCCAGGTTCATCACAGGTTAAAATTTTTGGCGGCATAATAATAACCATAATGGCTACTGCAGGATGTAATCCAATGTTGGTTGCGGGTATGTTGCCATGCATTTGCGGTGCAATGCATGGGGTTACTCCACCATATTGCGCATGTGTTTATACCGGAATGGGTATTGCTCAGTCACAACTAAAGCCAACACTTATAAATTGTGCGATTTGGATAGTTGCGCATTATCTGCTATCGGTATTAGTATTATTAGAGGTACTACCCATATGGGGATTAGTAGGTTAGGGGGAGTTAAATATGCGTAAAAAGATTTTTAATGTACTTAGTAAGATATATGGTACGCTTATGATGGCTTCCTTTTTTGGAGGACTGTTGCCGCTATTTCCGTTTATTTTTGCTTTAATAGTCGGTGGTGATTTGGCCGAAAAAATATCAGTTTTCCTTTACGATAAATATTATCCGTGGGTTATAATTGTTGGATCAATTGCACTTGTGTTTGGTTTAATTGCTATGTATATAGGCAAACTTGAGGGACTTAGCATTAAAAGTGTTAGTACCGATAATGGCCAAGAGAACAAATAATTATATTTATAAAACAAAAAGCAGATGCTACAGCATCTGCTTTTTACTTTTTATAACTAATTGATATTTAACTTAGTTTAACTAAAGAATTTCCGTCGGCATCATATACTTTATAAATTAATTCAATTTGTTTGATTGTTTTTTCAAATTGAGTCCAGTCTTTAGCCTTAATCCAAACGGAAAGTAAATTTTGAGCCGTGGTACCTTCTTTGCCTATTGTTTGTCCTTCAAGAAGACCTTGTGCGACTTCTAAAACATTAGGTAAAGCCAATACTTCATCAATACCATCAATTTTTGCAATAGTACGTTCAGATATACCTGCAATATGAACCATGCCGCAACATTCTTTAAAATGCGGATTTTCTTTAGATTTATCATAACTGCTTATTTTGCCGGTTACAGCAAACTCAATAAGTAGTGCAAGTCCGTTTATTTCACTTTGGTCGGCAATAAGAGTGTAGTGGTGTCCGCCACTGGGACGGTAGGTCATCTCGCACCAGTAAAATCCGTTATCGTCAACATAACCCATTATTCCAACCATTCCGTCTTTAAATTCGTTTTCGCGGAACATACGCTTAATATTTGCATCTTCTTCTGCAATAAAGCGATCTAAATAGGAGGATGGATATCTAGCTTGTGATGTGCAAGCTGAGCCGCTTTCTGTAGCAGTATAAACATAACGATCACAAAAAGCCGAAAGTTGTGCATCTTCACCGCATAGCTGATATGAGCATACTACCGACGCACATTCCATGAATTTTTCTACAATAACATTTTTCGATTTAGAATACGATAGCGCATATTCGTAGCATTTTTTTAGTTCATCGGCACTCTCACACTTAATAACACCCCTAGAACCACTGTTATCGGTGGGTTTTAAAATAAGCGGATAACCGTTTTTATAAGAAAACTCTAAAATGGTATCAAAATCGTACGCATTAGTACCAGGAATTACTCCAACACCGCTTTTAATGCAAGCTTGCTTAAACAACATTTTGTCAGTTGCAACACCAAAAGCCGTATTTGAACCATAGTAGGGAAGACCGGCCGCTTCACAAATATTTTTATATTGGAATAAATACGAATCTGTAAAGCCGGCCAAAGCACCGTCTATATTGTGCTTTTTTATGTAATTAACCACCGCATCGGTATCAAAAATACTAATGTCAGAATATGCGTTTGCTATTAGTTTTGCCGGAGAGCGAAGGGTATCATAATAATCTACAATATGAACCTCACAACCCATTTGTTGCGCAAGTTTGGTAACGTTTACCATTTGTGCTCCGCCACCAAGTAACAACAATTTTTTGCCATTCAAAGAAGGATATACTATATTCATACCAACAATTCCTTTAAAATATTGTATATATTTACATAAATCATAACATTTTACTGTTTGTGTGTCAAGGTAAAGTAAATATAATAAGTCAAATAACTATAACATATAAAAAAACAGCGAGGTAAATTTACCTCGCTGTTTTTGGTATTTAAAATTGATTTTAAATTATTCCATTACAATAGCAATCTTAACGCCTGTAAGAGAAATATTCTTTTCCATAGCGTCAACATACTGCTCTAACGGATAGTGGTGTGTAACAAGCTTTTCAATCGGAATAGACATCTCACTTGCCTTCTTTATAAAGCCAAGAGTTTCGATGTATTCGTTTGCGCTGTATACCCAAGAACCAACCAATGTTATTTCTTTATTACAAAGGTCAAAGTGGGGGTTCATTGTGCATTCACCTGCGTTTACAAAGAAGCCCATCTCACAGTAACCGCCGCCGCGACGAACATACTTGTAAGCATCAGCTGCTGCTTGAGGAACGCCTGTGCATTGGAATACGAAATCTGCACCAAAGCCGTGTGTTAATTCTTGAACCTTAGCAACTCTTTCTTCAATGGTCTTAAGCTCTCTAAAGTTAATAACTGCAGTAGCGCCCATCTCTTTAGCAAGTTCTAAACGTGTATCAACACCGTCAACTGCTATAATGTTTACAACGCCTGCTGCCTTTAAAACAGCAATCTGCATTAAGCCAATAGGTCCGCAACCCTGTACTAATACGGTAGAACCAAAGTTAATTATGTTTGTTGACTTTGCGCGGTTCCATGCATGAACGCAAACGCAAGCGGGCTCAATAAGCATTCTTTCGTCAACGCTCATACCGTTAACAACAAAGATAGAAGAATTCTTACGAACTAAAATATGTTCTGCAAACCAACCGTTGTTGTGATGATCGTTATCGTCTTCAATAAGACCATAAACGCCAAGGCCGGCACAAAGGTTAGGAAGCTCAGGGTAACGACGGCAATAGTCACACTCGCCACAAAGCAAAACAGAGGTAACAACCTTGTCGCCAACTTTAATGGGATCACCTTTAGTATCAACAGTAACGCCCTCACCAATAGCTACAACTTCGCCTGTGCCTTCATGGCCAAGAACGATTTCTTTGTAACCAAATGGGTTGTAACGGTATTCGTGAACGTCGGTTCCGCAAATGCCACAACCTTCAACCTTAACAAGAATTTCACCCGGGCCCGGGGTAGGAATTTCGATGTCACGTAGCTCTACAATAGCTTCACCTTCAACACCGTCTACAATTTTCGGCTTAACAAGATAAGCCACTTTTGATGTTGCCATACTTAATTACTCCTTTTACAAAATAAAATTCGGCTAATTGCCTTGAGTTTAAGTATAACAGATTGTCAAAATTTTGTCAATCTACTCTATGGCGAGTTTATACAATCTTTTCTTATGTGTAACTAATATTATAACTAGGCATTTCTTGACAATTTATGGTTATTAGAATAAAATTATAATACAACAATTTTAGGAGTATAAAACATGAAAAAGTTTTTATCAGTTATTTTATCATTATTTTTAGTCTTTAGCCTATGTGCTTGCGGTGCACCAAAGCAAGATGTTAACTATAACGGTTGGTATACCGACGGCGAAATTAGTATAACTAAAAAACAGGTTCAAAAAATAGTAAATGGCGAGTTTACTGCACCTAAAAATGTTATTGTAATTATTGGTGACGGTATGGGTCCTAACGATATTACCTTAGCTGAAGAGCACGTTAACGGCGTTTATGATTTTGGTTTAGTACTAAATCAAATTAAAAACCACGGTCTTGCAACCACCCACTCGGCCGATAATGCTATTACCGACTCTGCGGCAAGCGCAACGGCTTTGTCTACCGGCGTAAAAACAAATAACGATTATATTGGTAAAGATGTAGACGGTAACGATCTTAAAACTTTGGCTGAAACAGCTCGTGAGGTGGGCAAAAAGGTTGGCATTATTACCGATGAAGATTTATCTGGCGCAACACCTTGTGGCTTTGTAGTACATAATATTTCGCGCTCTAACACAAAAGAACTTGCAAATTCAATGGTACAGTTTAAGCCCGATGTACTTATGTGCAAAGATTACATAAGCGTGTCGTCACTTTTAGAGGGTGAGGCTCGCACAATATTCGAGAACGAATACCTTGTAGCTAAGGACTTTAAACGCTTTAAAGAAGTTTTAGATACCGATGCAAACTGTGAAAAACCATTTTTTGGTTTTTTAAACGGATTTTCTACAGTTGCATCTTATAACCTTGCTCAATGTGCCGAGGTGGCATTAAAACGATTACAGAATGATAACGGATTTTTCCTTATGATAGAAAGCTCTGGTACCGATAAATACGGTCACAAAAACAACATAAACGGCAAGCTTAACAGTGTGGTAACACTTGACCGCACAGTAGCGGCGGTATTAAAGTTTATGAGTGAGAATCCCGATACGCTTCTTATTATAACCTCTGACCACGAAAACGGGGGAGTGAGACTGCCTGAAAACGAAAACGAGAAGCTAAGCGATTTGCTTACCGTTACCGAGCACACCGCAACAGACGTACGTGTGTTTGCTGTTGGTTATGGTTCCGAATATTTTAGCGGCAAAACAGTAGATAATACAGACATAGGAAAATTCTTAATTAAAATTATTAAAGGTGAATAAAAAGTACAGCGAGGTATTTTTACCTCGCTGTTTTACTTATTTTAATATTTTATTTTTTCTGTCGTGCATTATAATACCCAAAATAATGGTCGAAAGCTGAATTGCGTGTGTACTAAGAGGACCGTAAGAATGGGTAAGAAAATCGTATATTATCCAAAGAAAAGTGTTTATAAAGGTCCACAAGCGATATTTTTTGCCGCTTTTAACACTTATGCCCATTACAAACATAAGTGCCGCAAGAATTGCTATTACGTCAAAAATATTTGAAAATACAATAAGGTTTGCCGCCACAAATGTTACAGCATACGTAACAATAAGCCAAATAGGTATAGGCTTAGCTTTACGCTCAAAAAAGAAATTCACAATGCACTGTACCGCACCTACACAGCAGGTTATTGCACCGTTATATGCACCGGTTAACAAATAGCTTGTTGCAATAAGTGCATTTGTTAAAAATACAAGCAGTAAAATTAGCTTCATATTTTTGCCCTTTAAAAGCGGCGGAATACAAATGCACACAGTGCCAAGTGTGCTTAATATAAAGGCTAGGGTTTGCATATATTTTCCTCTTGTTTAGAATTGTTTGGATTATTGTAGCATATTTAATTAAAAAAGTAAATCCCGCTGAGTGTTTTTCTTGCTAGTATAAACATAATAACACTTTTACCAAGCAGAGCGAAGACTTGATTACTTATTAAAATATGTTATAATATGTTAGAGGTGGTATTTGTGTTTTCTGAAAAGCTATTACATGGTAAAATATCGGATAATATGGTATATATCAAAAGAGGATTAACTTTTTTATTGGTATTAACGCTTGCTTTTTGCCTATCTGCTTGCGGTGCTAGTGAAAACGACAGAATTTCGACAGCGGTGATAAAACTAAAAAATCATTGGGAAGACGTATATAATAATTCAAAAGTTGATACCGACGGGTATTTTGAAATTAAAAACACAAGGGTAATTAATATTAAAGATAACAACACAGAAGAATTTAAAGATATTGATTACATAGTTGAATTTGTGTTATATACCGATTATTTCGGTTCTGCACCATACTATCAGATTGCGGGCATTGATGATACCGTTGTTGTGTATAAGGGCGGTAAAATGGAGATCCAAAGCAATTTAATAAACAGATACAGAACCAGACACTACACTAGCGATTTTTCCGAGTTTATAAAATCAATAGACGATTACGGCAATAAATATAATTGTATTGAAAATTTAAAATAATAATATACATACCAAAAGCGAGGTGAAATTCACCTCGCTTTTATAAAACTATGTATGATTAAAATGTTTATCTGTATTTAATTTTTCTAAAGAAATTAAAAACGGTAGCCGGAACAAGTAATTTTAGTTTTTCTCTAATAATAGATTTTCTTTTGCTTTTAATATATCTCAATGCCAGTTCTTCTATTTTACCATTTTTAATAGACTCCATATAAAGTTCACGTTTTGCTCCTTTGGGAGTAGGGGAGTGTAAGCAGTGATTTCCCTTTACGGCAAGATTATAGTCGATTTCTTCGCAATACAGTTTATCTGTAAGTAGTTCAAGCCATTTTTCAGCGTTTGGAGTATTTATAGTAAATACAGATGTGCCTTTTGTGGTATTTAAGTTGAGATTAAGTTTTTCGTATCCCCATAAATCACCGATTGTAATATCGCCTATACGGTTAGCACAAGCATATTTACATGAAAGGCAGCTTTCTCTTATTATGTTTCCGCCTGTAAAAGACGGCATATAAAATTCTTGAGCTTTACCTATGTTAAAGGTGCGTTGGCGGGAATCTGTAAATTCCATTGTAAATCGCGGCCATCCGTATTTTTTGCTTCTGAAATCAAAACTAACGATTGTGGTTTTGTAACGTTTTTCGAGATACTTTATAAATTGGTTAAATAAAAGTTGGCTAGGCACACCATGGCATATTAAATCCATAGTTGTTAAATTATCGTAACCCTTGCCAACAACAGCATATAGTGCGGCAACTTGGCAAGGTGTTCCTGTAAATAGTACAAGTTGCCCCTGACTTAAGCGTTTTTTAACATCACGATATATTAGACCAACATCGCTTTGAAGATATTTTGATTTTCTAATTCTTAAAAAATCACTTTCTTTTTCTGTGCATATGTGGATAGCATTCAGTTTGTCATCAAATATACAACCGCATACCGCACCACCATTGTCTAAGAAATGTTGTGCAAGTGCTGAGAATACACCGCCAGAACTACTTTTGTGCGCAATCTGTTTGTTTTTATGAGAAGCAGCAAACGCCTTAAGAGGCATGCCACTTTCGTTTTTGTTCACTTTTTCACAAGCTTTGACACAAAGATTGCATTCGACACAGGTCGCTTGGTCTATATGCGGATATGCGAATCCATATTCGTCTGAATGCATAGAGATTGCATTGCGCGGACACACATTTACACACGCACCACAACCACAACAATTACTTTTATCATTATTTAAGTATATATTCATTTAAGAAAAATTGCTCCCTTCAAGAGCTTCTTTGAGGTAATTCAAAGACTCGTTTATCCTTTTTTGCTTAAACGTGTTTACATCATTATAGTCAATGCGGGTCAAACAATTTATATCTTTAACTTCATCAATACATCTGTTTGATAGATTGAATTGCTGCAGCATACCTTCTAATCTCGAATTAGTTGCGGTGGGAGTTTTTTCTAAAAAGTCAACATAAAATTCTTTTTCAAATATAGTCGAAAAACAAATGCCGTGAAAACTGTTAGTTACAACAAAATCGGCATTTTCTATATATCCTAACCATTCGTGAGGTCCAACGGGTAGTCGCGGTTGGCCAGTTTTTCCACAAAGCCAACTGTTTAATACTTTTATAACTTTTAAACCGTAGGCCTGGGCTAGCTTTTTGGCAAATTCTTCAAGTCTTTTCGAATCTTGTTTTAAATACAGGTACACATATCCTTTTTTCTTTGGCGGAGTACTTAATTTATGATATTCTTCTTTAGATAAAAGAAGCGAAGGATCTAACACCCAAGTTGCTTTTCTTGAGGTTAGTTCAGATACAATATTTACACCATTAGGCTCGCGTACAGATATAGATGCAAAATCTGATATTAATTTGCCTACATTTTCACGCTTTTCTTGAGGTACGTTTTTTTGTCCGAAACTTGCAGCGTATGATATCTTTTTTGAGTTGTCTGTTACAAAGTCTAAAAAATATGTATCATCTACTTGGGAACTTCCAAAGTTCCAAACCTGGTCGCTACCAACTACAAATTTATCGTATACATCATTTAAAGACACTAACTCTTCTCTTGAATAAGAACGTTTGGCAAAATTATTGTAATATTTATTAAAGAACTTTTCAAATTTTCGCATTTTAAAAGGATGTGATATTATTCCGGTGGTCCATCTTATAATCTTTTTAGGTGTCCAGGCACTAATTGGCTTATAAAAAACATTTTCGCCTATTATTGGTTTGCCATAATGGTTTTTTGTATAATTGATTATAGAGGCCTCAAAACCATCTAAAGAAGAAATGGTTTTTTGAAGTGCCATTGCTTGCATTACAGAGCCACCATTGCTTGAATATGAAAAAGTTAATATTCCAACCTTTTTCTTTTTTTGCATATTAATTAATCCTTTCGTATACTTATGTCTCTTAAAATTAATCATACCAACTCATGTTCATTTTAACATATCGGCAAACTTTAGTCAAGCAACAGGTAACATCGCGAACGCTCACACTAAGCGGTACAGCAAGCAAAAGCAAGAGCGCGGTCGACGATTGCGCCACGCTCTAAGGGATCGCAGAGTCGGGCACCACAAGAGGAAAAGTTCGTAGAATCGAGGAATGCGTTATAATAGGGCAAACCGCCTGAAACCCGCATAAACACTAGGGTTTTCGCTGATTTTGTCCAACTCAATTTGCACAAAATCCGGTCAAAATCGGGTTCTCGGCGGTTTTAGAAAGGAGCAGAACATATCTAATATGCGTCAGAAATACATACTCTGAGCAGTTAAAACTAAATATTCAAACTGTCACAAAGCCGGATGGGTCTTTGAAAGCCCGTTCGGCTTTTTTGCGTAAATTTTATTGCACAAATGCAATTATTTTCAAAAAAGTATTGCATTATTTGTTTTTATCTGTTATAATTGCACTAGTGCAACAAACACTAGAGTAAAACTTAGCTTTTGGCCTTGTAAAAAGGAGGCAGAAAATGTCCAGACCACAAACAACGAGAAAGTTTGAGATTATCAAAATAGCTACAGAGTTTATCTTTAGCGTAGGTTATTCCAACACTTCTCCCCAAATGATAGCAAAAAAAATGAATATGAGTACGGGGAACATCACCCACTACTTTCCGTCAAAGGAGCATCTGCTGTGCACCATTGTGGAAATGCTCTGCGAGTTCCAATGGCGAATGTTTGAGGACAGTACGGAACAGGGCTTCGGCTCGATCGGCTCGATTTGCATGGAGATGATGACGGTTGCCACGGGCTGTGAGCAAAGCGAGGTGGCGAGGGATTTCTTCTCCGCTGTGTTTGAAAGCGAGATGTGCCGAAACTACCTGAGATGCAATCATGTCGAACGGGCCAAAACAATCTTCGCAAAAGAATGTGAAGGCTGGACAGACAGGGACTTCGAGCAGGCCGAGCTGATGGTAATGGGACTGCAATACAGTACTCTTGCCGCAAGCAATGCCGACGTTCCGCTGAAGGATAAAATCTCCGGCGCACTGGATAAGGTGCTGTATATTTACCAAGTGGATGAGGAAACGCGAAAACGGGAAATTGACAAGGTGATGCATTTGGATTACCGAGGCATCAGCAAGCGGGTAGTCGAAGCCTTTATCGCCTTTGTAAACAGAACAAACAACGAGGCCTTGGACAATATGGAAAAAGCTGTCCACGAACGAGAACAGCAAAGAAAACAAAAAACACAAACATTGGAGGATTCAATATGAAAAATTTCAATATTTCAAAAAAGATAACTGCGATAGTGCTTAGCATTATTATAACAATAGGTTTGATTCCAATTACAGCAATGGCAGAATACAGTGAAGCCGCAACATATGAAGACGTGAATAGCTTTGCTGAATTACAACAGGCATTCGAAGATACCGCTGCACAAGTCCGTATTATAATAACGGGAAATATTGTTAATGAAAACGGCGACAAATTAACGACCGCTTCAGGACAGTCCTATAAAGTTGAGGGAAACGGCTATATACTGACAGACATAATTATCGGCGGTTCAGGAAATGTTGTAATCGACGCAGACCTTGAAGGTGAAAATGAGTCTGCTTTGACTACCGAAGATGAGGTTACGATAACGGTTAGCGGCAACATTCACGGTAAACAGCATGACGGAATTGATGCGAACGATAAAACAAAGGTTACCGTAAACGGTAATGTTAAATCTGATGAAAGCGACGCTCTGGATATGGATGATTACGCGGAAGTTACCGTGTATGGAGATTCCCATGGCGGCAACGGAGCAGATGGTGTAGATGCATCCGATAATACAAAAGCCATTGTGTACGGAGACGTCTACGGCGGCAGTGGCAAGGAACCTGACGCTGACGGTAATCTTTCCTCCGGCAATATAAATGATCCGCAAGGCTATTCAGATGGCGGCGACGGTGTGGAAGCAGATAAAAATGCGATAGTTTATGTGTACGGCAATGCCCATGGCGGTAACGGCTATGGAACGTACGGATATGCGGGCTCAGGAATTGATGCAACTGATTATGCTAAGGTTAGTGTAACAGGCGATACCGTCGGCGGTAATCTGATTGCAAATCCCGAGGTGATTCCCGATAAGGCCACAGACGCCGACGGCAATGAATATACCCTTGTCGGATATACCGGAGACGGCATCTATATGAATAGTACCGCAGACGTGACTGTCGGAGGAGATGCCATTGGCGGAGATTCTAATGCAAGGGAAAGTTTTGCAGGATGTGGTGCATACGTGAATTTGAATTTTTCCGCATACCCGGTGGATGAAGGCGGCACAATACTTGTTGAAGAAAATGAACCCGGTCGGTTGGAAGTTAAGGGTTCTATTATCGGAGGAAAGTTTGACAATACCGTGGGCTCTCACGGAAGCGCAATCTACTATGCGCCATACGATTTGAACCCCTCAAAAGCACATATGCTTTCCGATGAAATTATTGAAACAATTGTTTCCTCTGATAATCCTGATGAGCTTCGGGATGTAATCAAAACTATGGCAGCCGTAGTATATGAAGCGGGTGTTTATTATATGGATCACGAAACCCGCTTAGCCTATCAGAATAAATATGTAAAAGAAATCATAGCACTTGCCGCTGAGTATGGCATTGACACAGAAGAAGCTATTAATTCTTATGTTCCTGAATCGGGTAGTGTTGATACAGAAGAAATTAAAAATCTCAAGGCGGTTGTGAAGGCCATTTCGGAGAATAAAGTGGCAGAATTTACAAAAAAAGCGTTACAGATTGGCAACGAAGTGCTTGCCTCTACAGATGAAAATGTTTTTGCTGTACTTAAAATAAAGGCCGGTGGTATTAAAGCGCAAGGCGATAAAACTCCTGTTGGATTCTATTCGGAATTCAACGAGCAGTTTATTCAAAAAATCCGTGCCGAATATATTACATTAATACACACTGTAACCTATAATGTTGACGGTCAGGTCGTTTCAACAGAAGCCGTAGAGCACGGAAAAGATGCTACACTCCCTGCCGTTCCCGTAAAGGAAGGCTTTGTTGGCAAGTGGGATAATGACGGAAAGAATATTACTGAGAATACCGTTATCAACACCATTTACACAGAAATTTCTGTTATAAAGCCCGATGAAGTGAAACCGAATGATAAAACCAACCTTGAAGACAATAAGGCAAAACTCGAAGAGGAACTAAAGGACGACTCTTACACCGAGGACGATAAAAAGGCTATCCAAGATGCTATTGATGACATTGTCACCGCTCTTGAAGTCATCGGCAATGTAGAGAAAGTCGAGGAACAGATTGGCAAACTTCCGGACACCATTACAAAGGACAATGAGTCTGTCGTAAAGGCGGCTTACGATGCCTACAATGCCCTCACCGACTACGAGAAGTCCCTTGTGGATGAAGCTACCAAGGCAACTCTGGATAAGCTGGCGGCAGCACTCGTGGCTTACGACATCATAGAGGGCGACGGCAACTCTTGGACAGAGGACAGCGACCATAACATCACCTTCGTTGTCAACGGTTTGTTTAGCAAGTTCGTTGGCATCAAGGTTGATGGTAAGGATGTTGACAAAGCTAACTACGAGGCCAAGGCCGGCAGCACCATCATCACTCTGAAGACATCCTATTTGGATACTCTCGCTGTTGGTGAACACACCATTACCGTTGTCTACACTGACGGTAGCACCGATGGTACTTTCAATGTCCACGCAAAGGCTAATTCTCCTGCAACCGGAGATAACAGTAATATGTTCCTCTGGATTGTCCTTCTTTTCATCAGCGGCGGCGCAGTAATTACACTGACCGTAGTTGACAGAAAGAAAAGAATGGCAAGCAAAAGATAAATAGAGATTAACCCTAAAGGGCGATGACTAATTTTGTCATCGCCCTTTTCATATATCGATTTGAAAATTTAAAAACAATTGGAAATTCTACTCATAATTTCTACAAAAAGTGTGATATCAATATCACATTAAAATTGAAAAAAGAGGAGATTTATATATGAAAGAAACAGGCGACGTCGCGAGCGCACCCTGTTGGTGATACAGCGAGCGTAAGGAAGCGCCGCGGTCGACGATTGCGCCACGCTTCAAGTGAGCGCAGAGTCGGGCACCACAAGAGGAAAAGTTCGTAGAATAGAGAAATGTGTTATAATAGGACAAAAGTTGAAAAAGCCGCATAAACACTAGGGTTTTCGCTGATTTGCCCCACTGAACGCATTTGTGTCAAAAACGGGTTTTGGGGCGGTTTTAGAAAGGAGCAGAATAACATTCTAAATATGCGTCAGAAATCCATTGATCTGAGTAGCAAAAACTAAATATTCAAACTGTCACAGAAAAAGCCGAATGAGCGTTCAAACTCATTCGGCTTTTGTCATACCTTTTTATC
>JAZQEI010000004.1:0-73612 GCA_045538935.1 Acutalibacteraceae bacterium | reverse complement strand
TGTTACCTCTGTATCGGTCTCTGTGTAAGTAAAGCTCTCTACAGGTGTTTCTACTGGGCCTTCGGGTACATAGTCAACAAATGTATCATTATATGTATCGCCGCAAACTGAGCAAGTGTGCTTTGTATAGCCCTGTGCTTCGGGTGTTGCTGCAATTACTTCGTCTACATAAGAGTGGCCTAATGCTTCGGTTGCATCTGCTGTGTATGTGTCGCCACAAACTGAGCAAGTGTAAGTTGTATAACCAGCATTTGTACAGCCGGGTGCAGTTACTACACCGTTATCGTAAATATGGGTTGTTTTGCCATCGTCATATTTAACTGTCGAAACGGCTAAGACACCACTTTCATCCGTAGCAATAACCTGTGCTATGTAATTACCTTTTATATTACCAAAATCGGCATAAAGCTCACTAGTCGTAATGCTATACATTAGCTTTAACGCGGAATTATTACTGTAAAGGTTTATGGTGTAAGATGTTGCACCCTCTACCTTAGCAAACGTTACAACTTTTCCGCTCGAATTGTCAAAGTTTACACAGTTAGTATTTTGACCTACAAGTTTACCTAGTGCACCAGATAACACATCTGTCTTAAAGGCATCTAAATCTCTTACAGCATAAACGTTACCGTAATAATACCTTTTACCCGCATTTTCAGCGGGTGAAGGTGCGGCATTGTAATGGCGAACAATGGTTATATTCTTTGCATTTGCAAAGTTTACATTTGTAGCATTCGAACCATCGCAAGTGAACACAACATAGCCTACAAAGCCCGCAGGTATCATAAATCCGCCGCGACTATCGCCGTAAGCCTCTATGGGAGAAAGTTCACTGATTTCGCCTGTTTTGGTGTTAACCAAGGTTATATTGGATTTTACCACTTTGCCGAGCCAAGCATCCCACAGCATAGCATCAGATAAAACATTGCCGTTTGCATCTGAAATAAATGCGCCCCAGGTGTCTGCTGCGCCAAACTGCGAATAATCGAACCACACGGCGTATGATGTTACACCGTTTACTATGTCGGCACTCTCATAACCCATATTATCAAGGTTTATCTGCCAGGCATAATATCCGTTCCAAGCGGCATTACCGAAGGTTCCGTGTTTAACCGCCTTATTGGTGGGCGAATTGCGGTTTGTTTCTACAAGGTTGTCGTTGCTTGTGTTACTTGCAAAGGCACCTGTAGGCTTTGTATGGGTAGAATTGGCATCGGCAACCTGATAATAAGGCTTTAATGCCGCAACATATGTATCTACAACAACCTTACCGCACTTTGAACAGGTGTGTGTTGTATAGCCTTTATTTTCGGCAGTGGGCTCAGTTACAACGCTTTCATAACTGTGACCTGCAGGATATTCGGTATAAATCTCGTGACCGCAACCCGTGCAGGTTTCGGTTTTAAGGCCATTGGTTTCGCAAGTGCCTTCTACAAAATCGGTCTCAACATAATTGTGGTCACAAGTGCCGTCATTTACTCTGCAAAGCGATATTGCTATAACATTTGGTCCCTTTGATGCAATAACCTGTGCGATATACTCGCCTTCCATTACGCCAAAATCTGCAGAAAGTTCGGTTGTGGTTACCGAAGCAGCAAGGGTTAAATCTTCTGTATTGTAAAGATTTACTGTGTAGGAGTTTGCATCTTCAACCTTAGCGTAAGTAATAACTGTATTGTCGGAAACATTAAAGTTCACACCGTTTCTGTCGGTGCCTACAAGTTTACCGAGTGCGCCCGATAAAATATCGGCCTTAAATGCCTCAATATTTCTTACAGCATAAACATCTCCGTAGTAATAGTTTTTACTTGCATTCTCTGCGGGAGAAGTGCTGCCTGAGTAATGGCGAACAATACATATGCTTGCAATATCTAACCAGTTTGTTGTAGCAGCATCGGCACCATCACACTTGAATATAACGTAGCCAACAAAGCCTGCGGGAATTTCATATCCGCCTCTGTCGCGCTTAACAATAGCGCTTTCGGTAACCTCACCGGTCTTAGTATTAACCAGGGTAACGGTGCTGTTTAAAGAGCCCATATATTGTTGCCATTTGATAGTTTCGGTTAGCATATTGCCCTCAGCGTCTGAGAGATATGCTGTCCATGTATCTGCTCCGCCAAACTCGGAATAATCGAGCCATATAGCATAAGCATTAATACCGCTTACAGCATCTACATCGCCAAAATCAGAATTGTTAAGGTTTATCTGCCAACCGTAAAAACCGTTCCAAGTAGCGTTACCGTAGGTAGAGTGCTTAACCGCAATATTGCTTGGTGATTTATCGTTAGTAACAGTAATGTTAACCGCTATATTTGTATTAGCAGGCCAGAAAGAATTGTTTTGATGTGTAGAATTACCGTCAGCAACCTGATAATAATGCTTTATGCCGTTATTATAATCTTCTACGGTTAAGAGCTTATTGTATGCTACAGTAAGATTATGCTGTGCAGTTGCAAAATCCAGTGCATCGGATTTATTTGACTGCAAAACCTCATTTGCATATGTTAGAGCTGCAGAGAATGCTGCATATGAATCATTGGTATAAATACTGCTGTCTGTGATAAGCTCAGCATCGGCAATAGCATCGCTCAATCTTTCCTTTGCACTTAAATCAGCAAGTTGCTCTGCCGATAATGCAGTACTGTAAACCTGAACAAACTCAAACTCTCTTGTTGCAGGAGAAGTGTAAAGCTGTGAGCGTGTACCTATGTAAAGAGCGTTGTTGTTAAGGTTTAGCGCATCAAAATCAGTGTGCTCGTCGTAGAGAACCTTAAAGTCGCTACCACCCTGTATGTCGCTCGACGCAGCGGCATAAGCCTTAACATCGAGTTTACCGTGAGAATTGCGTTTTACTACTAAAGCAATATCACGCCAAATTCCGTTTTCAGGGGTATAGGCGGTATCGTAAACACTGTTTACATTATCGCTTGTTACGTATTCAGAGGTTAGTTGTCCTGCCCAGTAATAATTTTCAAATACGCCCTCTTTATCTACAAGGCAAGTAACGCCGCCAAGAGAATTAAACTTGGCACGCATAAATATGGTCATTTCGCCGGTCTGGTTTATATCTGCCGATGCATTGGCATAAAGTGCACCGATATTGGTAATTGATGCAATACCATTTTGTATAGTTACATTTTCAGAATTAGCAGTGTTTAGTGTATCTGCCACAGAGCCTGCGGGGGCTTTGTCGGCATAAACATCATCGCCTTCGCCCTCAAAATCCCAAGCTGCTACAAGGTTTTGATTGGTATCGGTATTCTTGTATCCGCTCTCATCAACCCAATTGCAGTTGTTTTTAAGGTAGAAGATATGACCCGACTCGTCACACATAATTAAATCGTCTATGCCGTCTTGGTTCCAGTCGCAAACTGCAGGGCCAACTACGTGGGCAATAATTTTGCGGTTGTGGGGGGTGCCCGCCTTTTTAAACTTGAAAGTACCTTCTTCGGTAGCAACGTTTTTATAATAGCAAACGTTTGCGCCGCCGTACATCATAAAGTCTAAATCGCCATCGTTGTCCCAGTCGGTAAAGCAATAGTTCTTTCTGCCGCGATTAGCATAATCTGATGCGGTAATAGATATATTGCCGAAGATTTCGCGATTGCCTTCTTTTAGCTTTAAAACGCCATCTTCTTCATAGCGCTCATAATATGCCAAATATGCTTCGTGGTCGCCTGTTACAAGGTCCATAAGACCGTCTTCGTTTAAATCTATCATAACAGGTGACATACGCCAGTAAACAATGAGCTCGTTACCCGACGGTGCAAACCAGTTATCAACCGGATATTTTACACCGTTAGTCCACTCAACCTCAACATCGTGACACTCACCTACTGTATCAGAGCCGTCACCAAAGCCGTTATACCAGGTTACTCTACCTTCGGCATCGTTAAGCATTAGGTCTAAATTGCCGTCGCCATCCCAGTCGGCAACATCAACAGAAACATAACCGTAGTTACATTCCATAGGACCTTGGAACGGACCGACGGGCAACGGTCTTATAATTTCACCGTCAGAATTTTTCATTAAAACAGGCTTTACCCATGACGGATTAGATAAATCTATAGTGGTAGCATCTACCTCTGTTAAACCGTGTTTTTCTAAATATTTTTCTAATGTTACGTTTTTAATAAGCCAAACACGACCGTAAGAGTCACCTTGAATAATATCTTCGTCACCGTCATTATCCCAGTCAATACTTGCCATACCGCTACCGAAGCCTGCAGTAACAGAAGAAGTTTCAGCGGGGGTCTGGAAAGGACCGTCATTACGGAATAACGGAGTTGTGCCGTCTTGAGACATTCCAACCCATACATAAAGCGAGATTCTTCCGTCTTCTTCGGAAATGATTATATCGTTTGTGCCGTCTTTATTAAAATCATAATTTATAATACGGGTTTGCTGACCCTTGTAATCAAATGGTATAACGTTGCCGTCTTTGTCAACACCCATAACATCTACGCCGTGAAGATATACGGGGTTTTGTCTTGTGCCGACATTCTGATAATATGTAACTTCACTGGTAAAGCTTCCGCAGATTAAATCCCAGTCGCCGTCGTTATCAAAATCGGCAAAATTAGGGCTTACAATACCAAATACGTCAATGGCTTTGCCCTCGTCACCGTTATTGTATGCCTCTAAGCTATCGTACGAACGAACAACTTGGGTTTCGGCAAAAGCGGGCTTTTCGTTTGTGCCGTTATTTTTAGCATAGAAGACCCAACCGTGAAGCTGCGGAACACCGTTATCCCACACGCCGTTTTCATCATACTGATTTATTTTAAAACTTCTTTCAAGGGCGCCAAGGCCTAGAAGCATATCATTAACGCCGTCGCCGTCATAGTCGGCATAAAGGTACTGACGGCAGTATTCCCTACCTGTCCAGTCATAGCCGTCTACGTTCATTATGTAATTACCCATACCAAGCTGAATCTTGTTAGCATAAGGGTCCGAACTGTCAAAATCGGTATAGGCTTCTCCCCAACCGCCAACAAGCCAGGTATCTGTAATATTACCGTTCTCATCATATATATAAGACGGATAACCAAAAGCAAGATTTTGATCACTTATTTTCTGTGCGGCCTCAAACACCATATAGTTTTCACTATTTGGGTCTTGGTTGCCCCCTTTGCCGTAAAAAACATAGTGACCATCGTAAGACGACGAACCTGTACCTATAACAAGGTCGAGTATACCGTCGTGATTCATATCTATAAGCATTTGGTTAGCGCAAAACGCTGCCGCTAAATCAACGGTAAAGCCCGAGTTGTTATACGGGATAATGTTCATATCGCCCGTATTAGTTTCAATTGTGGGGCTGTAAAATTTTTCTATTTCCCCTGTGGTTGCAAATGCAGTTATAACGCCCGTATAAACAGACGTTAAAATCAAACATACAACAAGGAAAACTGACAGTAAGCGTTTTTTCATAAAATCGTTCCTCCTTAATATTCCGTACTCAATGCAAAATTCTCAATTTATTTGAAAATTTATGTATTAAATAACTAAGTTTTTTGCATTGAAAGACCCAAAATTTACTTATTTTAGGCAAAAATACAAAATTTTTCTAACTGTATTATAATAGTCTGCTTTAAACATATTATATAATAATTTGGTCATTTTTTTATACTAATTGGCTTTTTGGTATTGAAAGAGCAAAATAATATGCTATAATTTGTTTACAAAGAAAGGTCGGTGGAATATGCTATGGCAATTTTACGATTAGAATTAGCGTGGAAATCGCCAACTAACGAAACAAATATTATTTACGACCACATACACAGGTTTTATGAATTTGTATATTACATAGAGGGTAGCGGTACTGCACGAATTGGTGAAAATGAATATCATTTCGAAAAAGATCATTACAGTATAATATCACCATTTACCGCACACAGCGAAATTCATGAATGTGACGGTGAAGTTCTATGCCTAGGCTTTTTTTGCGATAAAATGCTTTCTGCAGATATGGCAGTAGATAAATCGGGTGAAATTTTAAAAATTGCAACCGCAATTTTGGATGAAACCAATAAGCAGTCTTACGGATATAACGAGGTTATTACCGCAAAGCTAAACGAACTGTATATTCAAATCGTAAGAAACCAAATGACCAACGTGTCGGTGCCAAAAAACTTTGACTATACAATTAACTACTTATCTGAAAACTTTAGAAGCAAATTAGTTTTTAAAGACCTTGCAAAACAGTTAAGCTATAGTTACGATTATTTTCAGCACAAGTTTAAAAGCATAACCGGTGATTCACCACAAAGGTTTGTGCTAAAAAAACGATTAGAAGCAGCTAAAGAGCTACTGCTCGCAAGTTCACTCGGTTGCACCGAAATTTCATACCGTTGCGGTTTTTCAACCTCTGCGCAGTTTTCTATGCTATTTAAAAAGGAATACGGTATTGCTCCTTTGCAATATAGAAAAAGAAATAAACCAAAATAACAAAAAAGGTTCGATAGAGCTTTTCTATCGAACCTTTTTTGTTTAAGCACCTAATTCATTACAAAAGCAAACATACACACCAAAGATCTATCCAAGCATTTTAAGAGCGTCGTAATGGGTGTTTGGCATCTTTGTGGTATCCATAATTAATAAGGCCCTTGTAGACTATGTACTGCATAGGCAGCCAAATATGCGGATTAGCCTCGCCGGTAGGATTAAATCTTACGATTTTTGGAAAGTGTTCATCTATGTACTTTTTATATCTTTATTCATAATATTGCCCTACCCAGTATTGTCAGTGGTCATATTTGCAGTATAACGTAAAAGAAAATTTTACTCAACAATAATGCAACATCTAATAACAAAAAACAGTTTACATAGCAATTGCTGTATGTTATAATTAATTATGATTATATATTTTAAGTTGGTGTAGTATGAATATTTTTTGTGACGTTATTATCCCTATATATAATGCATACGATGCTACTGTAAACTGTATAAACTCGGTTATTGCTAACACGAATTTAAAACAGGACAGGCTTATTTTAATAAACGACTGCAGTCCAGACAACAGAATCAGTGAACATATAAACCAAATAAAACTTCAAAACCCTTCACTTAATATTATTGTTGTTGAGAATGAAGTTAATAAAGGTTTTGTTGGCACGGTTAATGTGGGCATGAAATTATCTGATAACGATGTGCTGCTTTTAAACAGCGACACCATTGTAGGCAAAGATTGGCTTAACAAAATGAGAAACTGTGCGTACTCCGAGCCCAAAGTTGGCACAGTTACCGCTTTATCTAACAATGCTACTTTAGCTTCGGTACCGCAGGGACTAATGCGAAACGAAGTTCCTACAGATATAACAATAGACGAGTATAACGATATGCTAACAAAATGCGCATACCGCGAATACCCTGAGCTTCCCACCGCCCACGGCTTTTGTATGTATATTCGCCGCGAGGTGCTTTCTAAGCTAGGTTTCTTTGATGAAAAAAGCTTTGGCAGAGGCTATGGCGAAGAAAATGATTTCTCTTATAGGTGTATAGATTACGGCTATAAAAACCTTTTGTGTGACGATGTAATTGTTTATCATTTAGAAAGTCAGTCTTTCTCATCTGAGCGAGAAAAGGTTATTGAAAAGCACCTTGCAATACTTAAAGAAAAATATCCGTCTTATTGCTACAATGTAGACGCTTGGTGCCGTTCTTATCCGCTAGGACATATTTGTAAAAACATAAAATACAACCTAAAGTTAAGAAATAAGAAAAACGTTCTTCTTATTATTCACGAGTGGGATAATACTCTAGGCGGAACCACTGTACATGTTAGGGATATTATGTCGTCTCTTATTAACGAGATGAATTTTCACGTTTTGTTCCCCACCGCTAGCGGTTATATTTTAGAATCGCATTTCGGTGATGAAGTTTTAAGAACTACTATGCCGTTTAAAATACAGCAGACTTCAAGATACAACCGTTTTAACAAAGAATATGGCCAAATGTTAGATTATATTGTTCGCGCATATGCCATTGACTCGGTGCATATTCACCATATGATTGGACATTATTTTGACATTGCCTTTGTTACCCAAAAATATAACATTAACTCTATTATTACGCTTCACGATTATTATTCTTTGTGTCCGTCAATAACAATGCTTTATTGCAACAAAAAATATTGCGGCGACCTAGAATCTAAGGACTGTGAAAAATGTCTTATTTCTACCAACCGTGCATCTAATAATATAGTAAAAGAATGGCAAGCTGACTGGCATAACTTTTTAAAACAAATTGATACCGTTATTGTTCCGTCCGAAGATACAAAAGAAAGACTACAAGCAGTATATAGCGATATTGATATTACCGCTATAGAACATGGAGTTAACAACAACAAAACCGACCTATCTTACTCGGTAGACGATAAGCTAAGGGTAGCATTTATTGGTGTTATATGCCTTCACAAAGGCGGAGAGATAATTAGAAAGCTTGTAAAAAGCAATATTGACAAAGATATTGAATTTCATGTGTTCGGTAAAAGCGAATATCCGGATTTAGAGCAAAATACTTCTAACTATATTTTCCACGGCCCCTATGAAAGAGATAATTTAAGTAAACTACTCTGGGAAAATAAAATCAATGTTATTTGTTTCTTGCAAATTTGGCCCGAAACATATTCTTACACCACCAATGAGGCTGTATCTGCAGGTATACCGGTAATTTCGCTTGATTTAGGCGCGGGAGCAGAACGGGTTAAAAAATATAATCTTGGTTGGATTTTGCCAAAAGGCTCTAACGAAAACGATATAAGCAAACTGTTAGTAAAAATCAAAAATAATACCGAGGATTATAACAGAGCCGTTGCTTGCGTTAAGGATTATAATTTTAAATCTGTTTTAGAAATGTCACAAGAATACAAAACAATTTACAACTTGAGCCAATCTAAAACGGTCGATTACGAGGCCTTGCGATATATTATAAAGCAAGAAAGCGACCTTTCCGGCTCATTTATAGTTAACAATAGCGATGCCCAAAACATGCTTAATGAGATTCTAAGTTCGGCTAAATGGCGCATTGTAAACAAAATTAGGGTACCAAAAATTATATCGCGCCCGTTAAAAAGTACTTTTAGATTAATAAAAAGAATTTTAGGACGATAAAAGGGGAAAAATATGAAATTAGCAGCCGTCGTAGTACTATATAATCCAGACGACAAAATTTTTGAAAATATTAAGTCGTATATTGATTATGTCGATGTGGTTTATGCGGTTGACAATTCTTGCGTTAACCACAGTGAAAAGCTTAATAACGAAAAAATTGTTTATTTACCCAACAACAAAAACCTAGGAATAGCTTATGCCCTAAACAGAGGCGCTAAGCATGCAATAGATGACGGTTACGATTGGTTGCTCACTATGGATCAAGATAGTTCCTTTAGCGACGACGGCGTAGAAAAAATGAAAGATTTTCTTGTTCAGTGCAAACAAACCGAGAATTGTCAGTATCCTTATGAAAAAATCGGCCTTATTACGCCTTTTCACAGAATGATCACCAACCAAGACGAAAAATTAGAACAAATAGACAGCCCTGCTGTTGTAATGACATCCGGAAACATAATAAACCTTAAAGCATATTCACAAATAGGCGGTTTTAAGGATTGGATGTTTATAGATGCGGTAGATTTTGATTATTGTCTTAATCTTCGTGACCACGGATATGATATATGGCGTTTACCACAGGTAGAGCTCAAACACAATTTAGGCGATGTTGTATTTAAAAAATTCCGCGGAAAAACATACTGTGGATCAAATCACAGTCCCATGAGACGTTATTATATTGTAAGAAACAGACATTATTTTTGCGATATGTACGAAGACAGACATCCCGATTATTGCTATGCCGAAAGAAGATGCACCAAAAACGAAGTAAAAGGAATTTTAATTTGTGAAAAGCAAAAACTTAAAAAGCTTTGGGCAATGTTTAGAGGCTATATTGATTACAAACGAGGTGTAAAAGGTGCAAAAAGCTAATATAAAAAAGATACTAGCATTAACTCTAGCTTTTATCGTAACACTTTATATACTGGTTACTTATGTGTCAATGGGAAATTTCGATTTGTTTTCTTTTGGAAAAACCACTTCCCTTTTGTTCTCACAAAGCGAATCAAAAACTTTTGACAGCGAATATATAAAATCTAATCAGAATATTGTTGTTAGTGAGCCCAACGGTGTAGGGGCCGTATCTCATGATTATTCGTTGTTTTTGGAAAACATACCGAAAAAAATTGTTTCTATATCCATTCAATTCGATGACCAAAAAACAAGCACAGGCGACATTTCGTTACGTATTTTAGAAAACAACAAAACCGAATCGTTTGGTATATCTAACACCGGCATACGCGGATATACATCACTGCATAAAATTGGTGTTTCTTCGGCCGAAGAAATCGAAATTTATTCAAGATACGATGCATACGGCGGTTCACAAATAGTAAACCCTGAAATAGTTAGTATTTCTTCAATAAAGATAAACGATACAGCCGATATTCTCGCATTAAAAAAGCAGCTTGTTTTAGATATAATTACAGGTACTCTTGTATCTGTTGGTATTTGGCTTATAGTATATTTTATTATTAAAAGCAGATGCGACCAAAAACTTTTCAAAAATAAATTCAATTGTGAAAAAGTCTTCTTTTTCACCGCTATTATTTCTGGTTTTATTTTTGCTTTTTTAATGCCAATATATCAGGTTCCCGACGAATTAACGCACCTTTTGTTAATTTACGAAGAATTAAACTGGGATATTGATATAAATGCTATAGGCGATTTTGCCGATACCGCACGCATAACAAGAAACTTTGATCAAAAAGTAAACTTATTAACATATTTTAATATGAATACCATATCGCAATTGCCAAGTCGGTTTACTTTGCCATCTGTTTTGGTTTTAAGACATTTACCGCAAGCTATTGGTGTTGTTTTAACCTCGCTTTTGAGGCTTCCGCTTTGGGCGGTACTAAGTGTATCAGAAATTTTTGCCGTGTTATCATATGCAATCTTTGGGTATTGGACTATTAAAATAATACCAATAAAAAAAGAATTAATGACGGCAATTTTACTTTTACCTATCTGTCTGCAAGAGTTTCCGTCGTTATCATACGATTCGTTCTTGCTTTCGACATATTTTTTGTTTTTCGCTTATGTATTATACGTTAAATTCAGCAAAGACAAATTCACCCTTTTAGATTTAGCAATAATGTTATCGTTAGTTTTTGTTATTGCCGTAACAAAAATACCATATGCGTTAGTAGTAGTTTTAATATTAACTATTCCCATATCAAAAATCGACTTTAACTTTTATTTGTTTAGACTTACCGGAGATTTCATTAAAAAACACAAGTGGCTATTTTTGTCGGCTGCGCTGTTGTGTGTAATTGCCGCTATTATATTTGGAATAAAAGTTTTACCAAAAATCAGTTACGGAAAAATACTAATTGCTACATTCCTAAACATAAAGGCATCAAGCAAATTAATTTTAAATACTATCATACAATATTCTTCTGGTTGGCTGATACAAATCACAGGCGATCTCGGTTGGTTTGATACACCCGTAGCATTAATTTTTTCTGTTTTTGTTATTGCAAACTTGCTATTCTTCAGCCTTTTTGATTTTCACAATAAAGGACACAAACCATTAGAAAAAAATCCTTTTAATAAGTTTGATATTGTAATAATGGTTATTGTATTCTTTGGTATGTCGATTATTACTATTCTTTCTATGTTTACATGGACCCTTGCGGCTAACGGCATAGACTCCGAGATAATTTCTGTTGCCGATATTTCAAAATATATAATAGACATCCCTCTAATTGGCGGAATACAAGGCAGATACTTTCTTCCCATCTTACCCCTACTTCTTGTGCCATGGTACTTCCCGAAAATATCAAAGAGTATTCAAGGCATTAACCACGTAACATATTTGTGCGGTTATCATTTAACGGTGTTTATATATATTGCTGTAGTTTTGTTAAACCGATATTGGATATAAAAAACAAGCCTCAAACGTAACAGTTTGAGGCTTGTTTTTATTTGTTAAATAAAGATTTGATTTTTCTAAAAGGTTTGGTAATTTTCCAAAAAAAGCTATTTGTGATCTCATTTATATTGTCATTAAGAAGATTGACGCGGTTTTCTAACTCGCGCACGTAACCTTCAAGCTGTTTTATATAGTTTTCAAGATTACTAATATGCGAATTGCTAGAATCTCTAACCACCTCTAAATCATTTATATATTTTTTACAGCGTTCTAGTTCTTCGGTTGTTTGTTTATTGAGATTCTTTTCTATATTAAGTTGTGAATCTAAATTATTAACAGTACCTACCAAATGCTTATACTCGCCAATATCGATATAGCACTTACTTTGCTGAATTTTATATAAATCTCTAGTTGAAAATCCAAACTTTTGTTCTGCCAGTTTTATATAATCTTCTTCTTTAAAAAGTTCTGCGAATTTATACAAGCCCAAAACGGGATTTTCTTTAAAAACAGGTGACCCTTCAAGTAATAGCAACGCCTTTTCTAACTCGACTTCCTCATTGGTATGCAGACCTTGTATTTTAAGCTTATCAGCAAAAGCTTCGAGGAACAAATCGTCGGGACAAAGATTTATTGACTTATAAATAATTCTTATTGATTCGTTCCGGTACGCACTCCACTTTTCATCGTTCATATTGCTATTGTTAGTGCTATGGCGCCTAACTAAAGTAAGACGTTCAGGAAGTATATATATTGATGAAATAGTGAGTAATCTCATCCAATAATCATAATCTTGAAGATATAGTATTGTGTTGTCATAGGCGCCTACTTTTTTAACAATGTCGGTTTTTACCAAAGCACTACAATGGCAAAGTTTATTAGAATTATCAAATAAAAACCTATACATTTGTGCGCGCGAACGATTTTCAAAGACAAATAATTTCCTAAAATCGTCGTAACTTTCATCACAAACATCGCCGTTTTCATCTATTATCTCGGCATAGGTAAAGCAAGCAGCATACTCGGGATTTTGTTCTAAAAAAGCAACCTGCTTTTCTATCTTGTTTTCCACCCATAAATCATCGGCATCAAGATGCGCAACATAATCGCCCTTAACGTGCCTTAACGCCTCATTGCATGCAAACGACATATGCCCGTTAAGTGCCGTCTTATATATCTCAACGCGATCATCGCTTATTGATTTAACAAGGTCGTAGGTGTTATCTGTAGAACAGTCATCAACAATAATTACCTGCAAATTTTTATATGTTTGGTTTAAAACAGATTCTACAGTTTTTAAAATAAACTTTTCCGCATTGTATGCGTTAATACAAACACTGACCAATTTGTTAGCCATAAATGCACCTCTGTAAAACTATAAATATTTACCTTTTAAGTATACCTTAAAAGAGATTTTTAGTCAATAAGTTTAAAATACATATAAGTAAGCACCGCCACAGTTTTTTCTGCAGCGGTGCTTACTTAATATGGTGGTAAATGAAAGGAAACGAAAAGAATGGATAAAAAAACAAAAACTATGCACAGTGGCGAGTGCTTTTAGCCTCTACTCTTACAACAGATACTTTGGGTCTTGCAAAACGTGCTTTGATTTTCTTAAATAACTTTTGTTCAAAGGCCGCTATTTTGCCCTCGTTAAAAAAGCCCCAAATTATAAAGCCACCAACGGCTATTTCTATAATAGTAGATAGTGTATAAGATAAACTCATTTTGATTTCCTCCAAAACGAACATTTGTTCTTTTTCTGTTTTTATTATATATTAGAGCGTTTTATTTGTCAAGGTTTTTTTAAAATTTTTGTCAAAAATTGTTTTTTATCTCCTCTTGACGTTTTAAATTTAACATATTGTGTGTCCAAAAAAACGGACTTTGCTAATTCGTTTTAAAAATTTTTAAACTCACTTATTATTTTTCTTGGACTTACACTAGGTGAATATTGCCAATAGTCTATATGTTCGCTTGTGTGTAAATACTCTAATTGTTTTGGGCCAGATGTATCAAAAAAACTATCTATAACAATTAGCTTTATTTTCATTTTTTCGGGGATAATACTTTTTATGTACACACTGGCCACTTGACCTACTTCTACCCCAGATTTTGCTTCGGCAAGGCCCGCAAGATTTGGAGTAAGCTCTACAAAAATTCCATAGTCTTCTACCGAACGGACAATACCCGACACAGTCTGACCCGTTTTAAATTTATTGGCATTTTCTTCCCACGTGCCAAGCAGTTCTTTAGAGGATAAAGTTATTCTACCGTCGTCGGCAATGCTTTTTATTATAACCTTAATATCATCACCCGGTAAAAAGCGATCCTTAGGGTGTGCAATGCGCGAAACAGAAATTGAATCTATAGGAAGTAACGCAATTATACCGCAACCGATATCGCAAAAAGCGCCAAAGCTTTCTAAATGTGTTACCTTTGCATTTATAACATCGCCAACAGATAACTCGCAAATATATTGTTCTATACATTTTTGTTGAGCCTTGCGGCGCGAGAGAACACCATATGGGTTTCCATCTTCATCAAACTTTAAATCGGTAACCATAAAGCTTACGGGTTTACCCACCCTAGATATAAGTGCTATATCTCTGGTTTTGCCGCTTTGTATACCTATAGCACCCTCTTCTCTTGGAATAATGCCCTTCATACAGCCTAAATTAACCACTAAATTATGCTCAGCATCGCACATTACGGCAACAGACTCTAATATTTCTCCATTTATATGAGCTTCGGTTAAATCACTTGGAGTAAGCATTAAACGCTTATTTTCTTTTTTATTATTTAACCACCCTTCAGGGCAAAATGTTTTCAATTTGAATCACCTATCCTTTTTAAATCTTTATTATTATATATGTAGCACAGGCGAATATAATGCAAAAAAGAACGTCGCTCTTTTAAAATGAGTGACATTCTTTTTGTATTTAGTATTATTTTAAAATGTTACTTAAAACTACTGCAATTTCTAGCACTTAATAATAGTTTGAAACTGTTAAAACAAATAAATTAGACAGTGAGCCGAAGCCTAGCAACGACATAATCGTTGCATTGTACCATTTTTTGTTTGCAAGCTTTAATATTCCGGGGTTGCCTATAAACAGCAAAAGCGGCAGTAAAAGTGCAATTATATACCTGGGCTGGCAGCCTAATATCATTTTGCTTCCCGGCTCGGTAAACGAAATATAAAATGCCGTTGCCATAAGCATACAAGTTAAAACAAAAAACGCTACCGACAATATTCTTGTTTTATTTTGTCCTTTAAACAAGTCATGTTCGCATTTATCGGTAAATGGGGTAACTGCTAAAAGGGTTATATACAGCGGCGCAAACACACCCCAACCTACGTGCACAAAATTGGTTATGTACTTGTAGGCTTTAAAGGGCGATAAATACTCTAAAAGGAAACTAAAGAGTATTTTTGCATAATCAAATATGTTATTTAAAATAAAATTAAATTGCTCCTGTGAATTTACTTCGCCGCCGCGAGTATCGCCGCCAGAGCTTATAGACCAAACCGACCTTATTGCAAGCAATACACAAAGCAACAGCATACTGCTAATGCAGGTAGAATAATATATTTTATAATCTTTTTTTGTAAAGGTAGATTTTCTTAATACAAGCGGTATAAGTAAAACCGTAAAGTAAACCAATTTAGGTAAACAGGCAAGTACAAATGCAAGGCACATGATTAGTGTGTCGGTAAAAGAAAAACCTTTTTCTTTGTCTTGCATCTGCGCCGCAAAATATGCGGTACCAAGCATTATAAACGAGGTTACCCAACCGTCGTAGGAATAGTTTGATACCATAAATAAATTTGTAGGCAATAATGCTATTACCGATAATATCATTTTACCGCTTTTTAGTTTTCTTGCTGCAAAATAACAAACAGAGGCATATGTAAGCAAAACAGCAAACTCGCCAAGTAAAAACTGCTGAAAAAATGTAGCTCCAAATAATCTGCCAACCGCTATAAACACACCGCTTAATATATGCGGTAATTTGGTGGATGCAGACGCTGTGCCCAAATACATACTTCCAAATTCGTTAAGCTGGGCGATATGCTCGGCATTAATTACCCTATTATAATTAGGCCATGCGACCCAATTCATATCGTAAATTAATTTGTCGGCTCTGGTAGTATATGCGGTGCCATAAAATGAAGCATTATGCGCCCACTCATAATGACGGCAAACATCCCAACTGCACTGGCCTACGGGCGAGCCTATAATAAGCGCCGTGCCAACAAGCATTATTATGCAAAAAAGGATTTTTTCGGGACTTTTTATAATCTCGGTGCCGTTAGCTCTAAAGAAAAACAAAAATGAGAATATCACAGAAACCGCACCAAATATAAACGCAAAGCGTCCGTAATGAAAAAAAGCTAAGGCAGGGTTTGGCTCAAAAAACCTAAAAATAACAAACTCTGCCGCCAAACTTAAAATAATTGATAAAATTATACCAAGAGAAAATGTCGCATATTTTTTTATGCGAGGTTTTGTGTAGTTATAAATTTTTTGACTAAATAAAAATTTAGTGTCGCAAAAATATACGCCTACCGCTGTAATAATTGTAGCAAGAGCGGTAAAAACATACCTTTTAGCAGATATAGGGGTATCTACTCTAACCGTTTCACAGTTCTCATAAAACTGTACCGTGTTTAAAACGTAAGAACTCTTAGATTTAAGTCTAATACTTTTGTACTCGGTATTTTCGGGAATTTTAACAAATACATTGCCGTCTATTATGGCATTGGGGTGTACAAAAACATATTCCTCTTCTTTTAAATCAACATCATTATAAAAATATAGTAGCATATCGGAGCCGTTGTCTAGCCACTCCATATTTATAACAATGCACTCTGCCGTTGTAGAAAAACCGCTAAACTGAATATACGGGTCGGCAGAATAGTCGGTTATTATTTGATTATCTTCGATTGCGCAATCTCTACTATCGACAATATCATCCGTGCCAAACTCGTATAAGATATCCCCCGCTGGAGCGTTTATGTAGTACTTACCCGGATAGCACAATACCGAAAACAAAACCATAAATACCGTTGCTGCAATTAAAACTGCAAGGGCTATTCGCTTTTTCATAAAATTCCCCCAATAAAGGTCTAAAACCTTCTACGGCGTATAACCGAGTCATCCTCATCGGTTGTTTGCTTGTTCTTAATATCTTTAACAAAGGTTACTATTACATAAACCGCAATAGCCAAAGCTGCCAAAATAAGTATGCCAACCAAAGCCATAATAACATCGTTATCTACATCTTCTGCGGTAACAGACAACGCTTTATCGGTTATGTTTAGGTTAAGTACAATGTCCTGAGCATTATCGTAAACGGCGTATACATCTGCCGACGACTCGGAATACGATAAATTATATATGTTGCCGTTTATTATGGTAAAGAACTGAATAGTGCAATAATTTCCGCCGCTATCAGAACTCTTAGATGCAACACAGTACATCTTCATATTGTTAGTAATATAGAGTTGTCCTTTAGCGTCTTTGCCTAATATTTGCTCAAAAACACCATAAAAATCGTTATCGTTAAGATTTTTGAGAGAGCCGATTTGAGTTGAGAAATCGGTCTTATTATAAGTAAGCTTTATTTGCTTTGAATTATCAGAATTAGCCGCAAAAATCAAAACCGAATTATCTTTAAAAAACGTTTGCATAGATGAAACAGAATGTCCCAAACTTTTTATAAAGTCTTCATTTTTCTTTAGATTGTTTGCTGTTAACATGGTATATTCTTCCGATACATCAAACTCTAAAGAATGTTCTTCTATACTTAAAGCCGATGCATTAACACTTATTAAAATTATAATTAAAAGGCTTACTAAAAGTTTTTTTAGTTTCAAAATGTTCACCTAAATTAAATTATTTTGCTGCTTAGCCGCAGTAAGAGTATTTTTCATTAGCATGGCTATTGTCATAGGACCTACGCCGCCGGGAACAGGGGTTATAAACGATGCTTTTTCGCTTACATTTTCAAAATCAACATCGCCGCAAAGTTTGCCCTGCTCGTTGCGGTTTATACCAACATCTATAACTATAGCGCCATCTTTTACCATATCGGCTTTAATAAAGTTGGCACGGCCAACCGCAGCAACTAGAATATCGGCAGTAAGGCATATCTCTTTTAAATTAACCGTTTTAGAGTGGCAAACCGTAACGGTCGCACTTTTGTTTAGCATTAGTGCAGCAGCAGGCTTGCCTACTATATTAGACCTACCTACTATTACACAGTGCTTGCCTTGTACGTCTATATTGGTGCGCTCTAACATCTCCATAACACCTGCAGGTGTGCAGGGTAAAAAGGTGTAATCACCAATCATTATGTGGCCAACATTCTCAGGATGAAATGCATCTACATCTTTTTTTGCCGAAATAGCATTTATTATGCGCTTTTCGTTAATGTGCTTTGGCAGCGGCAACTGACAAAGTATGCCGTTAACAGTGGCATCATTATTTAATTTTTCTATTAAAGCAATAAGCTCGTCTTCACTAGTTTGTTCTGGTAAAGCATATTCAAGCGACTTTATACCTGTTGCCTCGCACGCCTTTTTCTTGTTGCCGACATACACCTTGCTTGCAGGGTCGTCACCAACAATAATAACCGCAAGACAAACATCTATGTTTTGTTGCTTTAAGCATTCAATTTCTTTTTTAACATCTTCTTTTACTAGAGAAGATATGTTTTTTCCATCAATTATCTGTGCCATCGTTTTGCTCTCCTAATTCTTCATCGGTTGCTGACGTAGTTTCTTCTTCCATAGCATCGGCAAAAATAGGAACATATTCTTGTTCTTTTTCTGTTTTTGTGTTTGTTTTTTTAAGCATAAAACCAAGCGCTATTACAGAGCCTATGCAAATAATTAAAGACACAAGGAATGAAACTCTAACGGGGCCTATCATTAAAGAATCGGTACGTAAAAGCTCTATTATCGCTCTGCCAAAGCCATACCAAGCACAGTACATTAAAATAATTTGGCCCTTAAACTGACGCTTTTTGCTAAAGTGGTTTAGTAAAAAGAAACCAATTATACACCAAACCGATTCATACAAAAAGCACGGGTGTACTAAACCTTGTCCGACCTCGGCAATGGTACGCTCACTTTGCATACCCCAAAACTTACTGCCCGTATGTGTACCAAATGCTTCTTGGTTGACAAAATTACCCCAACGGCCAACGGCTTGTCCGATTAAAAAACCGACCGAAGTAATATCTAATACATCTAAAATATTCATTTTAAACAACTTGCAAACCAATACAGCCGACACAAAAGCGCCTATTACTGCGCCGTATATTGCAAGTCCGGAAAAGCCTTTAGATGTAAATCCGAAAAAGTCGCCAAACGACTCTAACTTTTCACCATCAAATATTATATAGTATATTCTTGCGCACAATATTGCAACCGGTGCAACAATAAGCACGCCGTCCATTATTTTATCTTTGTTAAGAGAATAGCGCTCGGCAGTTTTCATACCATAAATTACCGCAAGTAAAAAACCTGTGGCAATTATTATGCCATACCAATAAACCTGCCAACCCGAACCAATAGGAATAGTAAAGGCAACGGGATTAAGGGTAATGTTAATACCAAAAATAGTTACGTTATACATTCTGTTTCTCCTTTGGATATATTACCGATAAAACGGCGTTTTCTAAATTTAAATTCTCAAGTTTCCGTTCAATATCACTTGTAGTTATAGTTTTTAAAACCTCTAACTCTTCAAATAACGGCTCATTATCTACCGCAGCATCTACAAGTAAAGTTGCTATGCTCTCAGCAGAGTTAAAGCGACGTATTATGCTGCCATACATTCCATTGATTACGCTGGTTACCAAGTTTTCGTCTATACCTTGCTCTTTTAAACGATTTATTTCATCATTTATGCTTTTAACTACTGCTTTAGGGTCAGAGGATTCACCCTCAAACATAGATACCGCATAACCTCTGCCACAAAAATGCTCGCTCGAAAACTCATCATTAATAAGTCCTTGCTCGGTAAGATTTTCAAACAGCGGAGATATATCTGATGCAATTACATCAAGCAAAACCGAACTGCAGATTTTATCATGTATGGTAAGATTTGTATTGATTTCTTTAAATCCGTAGCAAAACACTGGCATTGCCACCTGGCCCGTTTGCTCAACATAATTTTCATTACATTCGTTAGGCTCTAAAACAGTAATTCGTTCTTTTAAAATTTGCGGCTTTTCGGTTATTTTTGAGTTTACTGTATTTATAATTTTTTGTGTATCTACATTGCCCACAACACACAAAAACATATTAGACGGGTGGTAAAAAGTATTATAGCAGTCGTACAAAATATCTTTACTTATTTTTGCAATAGACTCCTTTGTACCCGCAATATCTATACGCACAGGGTGGTTTGAGTACATTGCCCTTAGCATATTAAACATTACACACCAACCGGCGCTGTCTTTATACATATCAATTTCTTGACCAATTATTCCCTGTTCTTTTAAAACAGTTTGCTCTGTAAAATACGGGTTTGTTACAAAACCGAGTAATATGTCTAAGTTTTCTTCGAAAAGGTCACTGCATGAAAACAAATAACATGTTTTATCGAACGAGGTATACGCGTTAGAATATGCACCGGTTTTTGCAAACTGCTCAAAAGCATCTAACTGTTCGCTTTCAAATAGTTTATGCTCTAAAAAGTGTGCCACACCCTCGGGTAAGTCACATCTAACACCGTTTTGCTTTATATATGCAGTATCTATAGAGCCGTACTTTGCGCCAAAAACCGCATAGGTAGACGAAAGTTGTTTCTTTTCGCATATATAAATTTCAAGTCCGTTATCACAAGTTACCTTTGTGTATTGCTCTTTTAAAAGCTCACTTTTAAAGATTTCTTTTTTCATATGGCGTCACCTTGAGGCATTAGCTCGTAAACCGTGCTTAAAGTTACCGCCTTTGCCGCATTTATTATTTGCTCACGGGTTATGCCGTTTATAATTACGGCTAAATCATCTGGCGAGATAAAATCATCCTTTAAAAGTCTTGCCGCATACCAACCGTCTAAAGCCGACTGACTGTCGGAGTACGATTTTAATGCACTTGTTAGGCTAAGCTTAGACGATAAAATATCTTCATCAGAAAACTCACCGTTTTGCATAGCTTTAAGCTCTTTTAATACCTGTTGCTTTAAAAGTTCTTTTTTATTAGCCTCTACACCGCTTTCTACAAGCATAAAACCAATATGCCTTGCCGCAGTAGCAGAACAGTAGTAGCAAAGGCTTAAATTTTCTCTAACATTTTTAAAGCACTTAGAGTATGTTCCGCCGCCAAGCAAATCACACATAACATTTAGCGGAAAAGCCGTTTTAGCGTCACCCTTTAGGCTAGACGTAAAGCCCATTGCAATTTTGCCCTGAACAATATCCATTTGTTCGGTTATAACTACGTTTTTCTTTGGTTCAAACTCTATTTTCTGGTTTATGTCCGGAATATTCTTGCGCTCTATGGCAGAAAAAGCCGCTTTTGCTCTTGCAAAAATTTCATCACAGTCATCTTTAGAAGATACTATAATGCGCACATACGATTCTCGAAGCATTCTCTCCCACGCAGCTGTAAGCGATGCGATGGTTATTTTTTCTACATCATCTAATTCGCCGTATTTGCTAAGACCATAAGGGTGGCCTTTGTACATTTCGGCTATTAAACGGCGGCGGGCGTATAAGCGCTTATCGTTAATTTCAGACAGTATACGCTCTTTACACTTGCGCTTTTCACGATCTAGGTCTTTTTGCAAAAATTCTCCGTTACAAAGGCTTGGTGCAAAAATCAAAGATGCCAAAAGCTCTGCCGATTTTAAAACAACACTCTCGTTATTTGGAGCGAACTCGTCATTAATGCTGCTTATTGCAAAACGTATATGCAAAAAATCTAACGCCTTGCCTACCGAAGCCGACAATCTTGCACCATAAAGTTCGCACAAACGACGGTTTAAAAGCACCGAGGTTTTATATTCATCACAACAAGATGACAAAACAAATGGTAATAATGCATTCTCGGCCAAGGTTTCTTTTTTTATTGGCAAATAAAAGTTAAAGGTTACAAGGGTCGTGTTAAAACGGGTATCTTTTAACAGCAGACCGTCAACACCCTCTAAAAGATTATGAAGTGTAGCTGACATGGTTTTCTCCAGAAAATTTTTATATTTATATAATTATATCACATAATATTTAATATCACCACTATTATTTTAATTTTTTGTAAGAAAAATCTATCCCGTTGACAAACGGTGGTTTTTATAGTATAATTTGTATGTGAAAATTTTTACAAGGTGGTTAGATTATGAAAGCAAAGCATGTTTTATGGATTATAACCGGTATTGTTGCAGCTGTTTCTATTGCAGCAGGCGTTGCAGTTATTATTGACCGTGTTTTAAACAAAGAAAAGCCGGTTGATGGTTATATTGAATGCGAATGCGAGCCTGAAGAATAATTTTTTGTTAGTTTTAAATTGTTGCGCCGTATAAACGGCGCAATTTTTTTATTCATCTATATACTAAACCTCGCGTTATTTTGTGTGTTTTGATAAATTTTATTAACTTTCGTAAGATTATGTAAACTACATTTGTATGTTTTATACAAATATTTGCACAAATTTAAGTTAAAGTAGTACTTGAAATAATTACAAGAATAAGGTATTATATATATGTAAATAATAATTTGGTAAATATTCTTATTTTAAGGAGATTATTTTATGGCTCAAAACTATACTCCCGCAGTTTTGTCATCTATGATAGAAAAAAAGCTCTCGCACAACTTTGGTGTTCTGCCCGAGCATGCATCTGATGAGCTTTTTTACAAAGCATGTGTGCTGGTTATTAACGACATTATGTCTGAACGCCGCACCAAGTTTAGAAAAGCAACAAGCGAGCAAGAAAAAAAGACCATATACTATTTGAGTATGGAATTTTTAATGGGTCGCTCTTTAAAGAACAACCTTTTTAATTTAGATCTTGATAAAGCAATGGCCAAGGCTTTAAAGAAATTCGACGTAAAGCTAGATAATTTATATGAGTGCGAACCCGATGCAGGCCTCGGCAACGGCGGTTTGGGTCGTTTAGCAGCCTGTTTTTTAGACGGACTATCTACCGGTTCGTACCCCGCAATGGGCTACTGCATTAAATACGAGTTTGGTATATTCCGTCAAAAGATTGTTGACGGTTGGCAGACCGAAATGCCTGACTTTTGGCTACCGGGTGGCAGCGTGTGGCTTGTTCCGCGCCCGGCCTCTGCAGTTGATGTTAAGTTCGATGGCCAAATAAAAGAATCTTGGGACGGCAACTTCCACCACATAGAGCATACCGACTACACAACTGTTCACGCTATGCCATACGACCTTATGGTTGCAGGTAAAGACGGTAAAACGGTTAACGCTTTGCGTCTTTGGAGTGCTGAATCTAGCGACATTAATATGTCAGCATTTAATCAGGGCGACTATGTAAAAGCAATGGAACAAAAGGCCATGTGCGAGTCTATAAGTAAGGTTTTATACCCCGAGGATAATCATATGGAGGGTAAATCCTTAAGACTTCGTCAACAGTATTTCTTGGTATCCGCCTCTATTCAAGACATTTTGGCACGTCATTTAAGACAGTATAACACGCTAGATAATCTACCCGAAAAGGTAGCAATTCATATTAACGATACACACCCTGCCCTATCTATCCCCGAGCTTATGCGCCACTTGCTTGACGAATGCGGATATTCTTGGGAAAAGGCATTTGATATTGTAAGCCGCACCACAGCATACACCAACCATACCGTTATGATGGAGGCTTTAGAATGCTGGCCAATAGGCTTATTTAAAGACAGACTACCCAGAATTTATCAGATAGTTTGCGAAATTGACCGCCGTTACAGAAACCAAGTATTTGAGCAAACCGGTGACCGCAACTTAGTAGAGCGCACCGCTATTATTCAAAACGGCGTTGTAAGAATGGCAAACCTTTGCGTTGCTACTTGCCACACAGTAAACGGTGTATCTAAATTACACAGCAAAATTTTAACAGACTCACTCTTTAACGATTATTATAAGTTAGAGCCCAACAAATTCACCAACGTTACAAACGGCATTGCACACCGCCGTTGGCTTAATCAGGCCAACCCCGAATTATCAAGCTTTTTATGTGAACTTATTGGCGATGAGTTTATAATGGATGCATCAAACCTTGCAAAGCTTAATAATTACAAAGACGATGCCACTGTTTTAGATCGTTTGGGACAAATCAAGTATAACAACAAGGTGCGTTTGTCAAACTATTTAAAGGCAACAAGCGGTATTGAATTAGACCCCGAATCTATTTTCGATATGCAAGTAAAACGCTTACACGAATATAAGCGTCAGCACCTTAACGCGCTTCATATTATATCCGATTATTTGTATATTCTAGAAAATCCTAACGCGCCATTTACACCTAAAACCTATATTTTCGGTGCAAAGGCAGCTCCGGGTTATATTCTTGCAAAGCAGATAATTGAAATGATTAGCGCCCTTGCAAAAGAAATAGATTCTAACCCGCTTACAAAGGGCAAATTAAAGGTATTATTCTTAGAAGATTACCGCGTAACCCTTGCCGAACTTATGATACCTGCCGCTAATATAAGCGAGCAAATATCCCTTGCCTCTACCGAGGCCAGTGGTACCGGCAATATGAAACTTATGATGAACGGCGCAATAACCCTTGGTACCGAAGACGGTGCTAATGTAGAAATTCATAAGGCCGTAGGCGATGAAAACATCATTATTTTTGGTATGCAAACAAACGAGGTTATGGCGCTTCGTAAACGCGGCTATAATCCGTCGCACTATATTGAGAATAATGCAGATCTTAAAAAGGTTCTCGACTTTTTAACCAAGGGCTTTGGCGGTAAATCATTTGCAGATATTGCAAATATTTTGCGCAACACCGACTATTATATGGCTCTTGCAGATTATGCCGATTACTGCTCGGCTCACAAAAAGGCCGATGCATTGTATGCAGACAAAACCGCTTGGAATAAAATGTCACTCGTAAACATTGCCGAGTCTGGCATATTTGCGGCAGACAGATCTATTTCCGATTATGCAAACAACATTTGGGGTATTACCAAGGTAGAATAAGGTTGACAGTATATGCAATACTTCCCGTTTGATTCTAAAAATTCTTTATATAAATCAAAACAAACAGCCGTCGCTGCAGGTGAAAATCTGCGGCTACGGCTATTGTTGCATAAAGATGCTTTATGCTTTGATGCGTTTTTAATTTTAGAGTCAGATATTGACCATTCTGTAAAAGAAATTAAATTAGAGCCGGGTGAATGGCTGGAGGATTATAGGTTTTATTCTTGCGAAATTTCTCTTGATGTAGGGCTTTATTGGTATAAATTTAGGTATACTTCACAGCACGGTGAGTTTTTTGTAACAAAATTTGACCATTCTTTAGGTTATGTATCTTCTGATGGCGGCGCATGGCAAATAACTGTATATGAAGAAACTGCTGACCAGCCAGAGTGGCTAGGTGGCGGCATAATATACCAAATTTTCCCCGACCGCTTTTTTAACTCAGGTAGTGAGAAAAAGGGTGTACCAACCGACCGATATTTGTGTGAGGACTGGTCAAAAATCCCCGAACACCGCCAAAATAATGGGGTATGTTCGCTTTGTAACGACTACTACGGTGGCGATTTAAAAGGTATAGAGCAAAAACTCGATTATATAAAAAGTTTGGGTGTAAACTGCATTTACCTAAACCCAATATTCGAGGCTCACTCTAACCACCGCTACAACACCGCCGACTATACAAAAATAGATTCTTTACTCGGTACAGAGCAAGATTTTGTTAATTTATGTAAAGCCGCTAAAAAACGTGGTATGCATATTGTTTTAGACGGCGTTTTCTCGCATACGGGTGATGACAGTATTTACTTTAACAAATATTCGCGCTATAGTGGAAACGGCGCATATAACTCTAAAGACTCTGAGTTTTACAGTTGGTATAAATTTAACAACTGGCCAAACGACTACCACAGTTGGTGGGGTGTACCCACTTTGCCCGAGGTTATAGAAAACGATGAAAAATTCACCGAATATATAACCGGTGAAAACGGCATTTTAAAAAAGTGGCTTCGCCTTGGCGCAGACGGTTGGCGGCTTGACGTTGCCGATGAACTACCCGATGAATTTTTAGATAAAATTAAAACCGCCATAAAAACCGAAAAACCCAACGCATATTTGCTTGGTGAGGTTTGGGAGGACGCCACAAACAAAATAAGTTATTCATACCGCCGCAGATTTTTACTCGGCAAACAGTTAGATTCTGTTATGAATTACCCCTTTGCAAACGGCATAATAAACTTTGTTAAGGGCGGTAACTCGCGCGATTTTATAGATTTGGTACTCGATATTTTAGAAAATTACCCACCGCATAGCGTAAATATGCTTATGAATCACATAGGCACCCACGATACCGCGCGTATTTTAACCGTGCTTGGTGCAGATTATATCCCCAAAGCAAGAGCCGAGCAAGCCGACTTTAATTTAACCGCCGAGCAATACGCTTTAGGTGTAAAACGCCTTAAGCTTGCCGCCACTTTACAGTACACCATACCCGGTGTGCCGTCACTATTTTACGGTGATGAAGCCGGCGTTACTGGCGGCGCCGACCCGTTCTGCCGCGCTACTTACCCTTGGGGCAATGAAAACACCGAGCTTTTAGAGTTTTATAAAGAACTCGGTAAAATAAGAACTTCTAACTCTGCCTTTAACGGTGGTAAATTTATACCGCTACCAAGTGACTTTGGTGTTGTAAACTTTATAAGGCAAAACGAAACCAACACAGTATTTATTGCCGTAAACCGCAACGATTTTGCGGTAACGCTTCCCTTACCAAATTCATTCACCATCCCTACCACCCTTATGGGCAATGAGCCAAACGATAATAAGGTTTTAGTAGACAGTATGGGAATAACGGTACTATCGCAAAAATAAAAAAAGCTTATCGGTGTTAGCCGATAAGCTTTTTGTTTTGTTCAGAACACACAGAACCGTCCCCTGCCTTATGAGACAGAGAACCGTCCCCTGCCTTACTGTCTTATGTTACAGTTACTGGTTATTAACCCAATGAATTATATCTTGAGATGGTGCCAACTCTTTAGCTTTACTTAAATACAAATTAGATGTATTGATATCTTTCTCTAAATACTCTTTAGATAAAATTGTCGCCGCAATACTTTTGTAAAGCAATTGTTCGGAACTATAAATCAATAATGCCGCAGAAATAACCTCATCCGATTCCATATCGTTTTTATTGATAAGTAAATTTATCAAATTATCTATAACTAAATTTGTTTTGTTATAGGTAATTTGTTCGGTTGAATTATCAAATAATATCTGATACAAAAAATCAAATTTCTGTATAATTTCTAAACGGCCGTCGGCTTTGTGAGGTCTTATTTTTAATTGTTCTGTAGCCGCCTTGAATCCTAAAACATCACCTTTCATAGCCATTACTAAAATTCTTTCATATTGTAGCCAATCCAATTTTTTGTATTTTGTAATTTTTTTATCTAAGTAAGAAAGACATACATCAAACTCATTGTTTTTATTATATATCGTTACTGTTTTCATGATTTTATTGTTTCGTATCTTTGAATATATAAAAAACATAAGCGATGTAAGCGCAAAACTTATTATAAGAAACTGCGCTGTAATTTTATAATCAATCTTTTGTATCGGTATTAATAATCTAAGGCCTATTAAATTAATATACCAAAGTACTCCAAAAAGTAATTTCTCAATTTTTGAATTCATCATGGTCACTCCTCATTGATTTTTATTAATATGCTGGCAGAACACACAGAACCGTCCTCTGTGTTCTCCGATATATCCCAAGTTCCGGAACACACAGAACCGTCCCCTGTGTTCTCGGTTTAACTCTATAATTTTTCTTTTTTAATTTATTGTAGTATACTTTTTTGTTTTTTTCAATAAGTTTAAATAACTTTTATATACACCGCTAATTAACAATGGTTATTTTTAGTAATTATGTTATAGATTTATAACGCAAAAACGGAGTGTCTTTCGACACTCCGTTTTTATTTTGTTTATTTAGCTAACTTTGAAATTAGTCTTGTTTGCCGTAAAGCTCAACAAGCTTTTCAAGATGCTTTCTCTGCTCGGTTGCGTTTGCTGCAGCCTTGTCAAAGAGCTCTTCTGCTCTTTCGGGGAATGCACGTGTTAAAGATGCATATCTTGCTTCGCCAAGGATGAACTCCTTATAATCAGCAGATGCAGGCTTGCTGTCGAGCGAGAAGGGGTTCTTGCCCTGCTCTTTAAGTGCAGGATTAAAGCGGAACATATTCCAGTAACCGCAAGCAACGGCCTTCTTCATTTCTTTCTGACAGTTAACCATACCGCCCTTAATAGAGTGCATCTCGCAAGGTGCGTAACCAATAATGAGCGACGGACCCGGATATGCTTCTGCTTCTGCAATAGCCTTTAAGGTCTGGTTCATATCAGCACCCATAGCAATTTGTGCTACATAGATGTAACCGTAAGACATAGCGATTTCTGCTAAAGACTTCTTAGCAATAGCCTTACCAGCTGCTGCGAACTGAGCAACCTGACCAATTTGAGAAGCCTTAGATGCCTGACCGCCTGTGTTAGAGTAAACTTCGGTATCGAATACCATAATGTTTACATCGTTGCCACTGGCAAGAACATGGTCAACACCGCCGAAGCCGATGTCGTATGCCCAACCGTCACCACCGAAGATCCAAACAGACTTCTTAGATAAGTATTCTTTATCAGCTAAAACAGCGGGAGCTACAGGACAACCCTCAGCTGCTGCCTTTTCAAGTTCAGGAATAAGAGCCTTTGTAGCCTCAGCATTTGCGTTACCGTCGTTAACGGTTGCTAAATACTTCTCAGCTGCTGCCTTAAAGGAATCAGAAGCCTTATCAGACTCTGCCATCTCCTTAACTTGTGCAATAAGTCTGTCTCTTATAGCCTTTTGGCCTAAGTACATACCAAGACCATGCTCAGCGTTATCTTCGAATAGCGAGTTAGCCCAAGCAGGACCATGGCCTTCAGCATTTGTTGTGTAAGGCGATGTAGCAGCAGGACCGCCCCAAATGGACGAACAACCTGTTGCGTTAGAGATATACATACGGTCGCCGAATAACTGAGTTACTAAGCGAGCATAAGCTGTTTCTGCACAACCTGCGCAAGAGCCCGAGAACTCGAGTAATGGCTTTTTGTACTGGCTGGAGATTACGTTCATTACAGCTGTAGTTTCTGCCTTTTCGGTTACGTTTGCTACGCAGTAATCGAACACTGCCTGTTGGTCTTCCTGAGACTCGCGAGATACCATCTTAAGCGAGTTAGTCGGACATTCTCCAATACAAACGCCGCAACCCATACAGTCCATAGGAGATACTGCAAGAGTATAGGTGTATTCTGTTTTAACAATAGGCTTCGGAGCCTTCTTTAAGTTTGCAGGAGCGTTAGCTACTTCATTTTCATCCATAGCGAAAGGACGAATTGTAGCATGAGGACATACAAACGAGCACTTGTTACACTTAGCGCAAGTATCAGGATTCCATTCAGGAACTAATACTGCAACGCCGCGCTTTTCATATGCAGAAGCGCCTTGCTCGAATGTACCGTCTGCATGGTCAACGAATACAGAAACCGGTAAAGAGTCACCGTCCATCTTAGCAACGGGCTTCATAATGTTGTCTACCATCTTAACAAGCTTTGCAGGACCATTTTCAACCTCAGCAGCAGCATTGTCGGTAGCGTTTGCCCAGTCAGCAGGTGCGTCAATCTTAACGAATGCGCTAACACCTGCATCAATAGCCTTGTGGTTCATATCAACAACGTCTTGACCTTTTTTGAGGTAAGATCTTGTTGCAGCGTCCTTCATGTACTGAACAGCTTGTTCAATAGGCATAACCTTTGCAAGTGCAAAGAATGCAGCCTGTAAAATTGTGTTTGTACGCTTGCCCATACCAATTTGTGCAGCAAGGTCAATAGCGTTAACTGTGTAAAGCTGAATGTTATTCTTAGCAATATACTGCTTAGCTTCTGCAGGCATATGAGCATTTAACTCTTCTGCAGTCCACTGGCAGTTAATTAAGAATACACCGCCGGGCTTAACGTCGTTAACCATCTTGTAACCCTTAATTACATAAGAGGGGTTGTGGCAAGCAACGAAGTCAGCTTTATTAATGTAGTAAGGACTCTTAATGGGCTTGTCGCCAAAACGAAGGTGCGATACAGTAATACCGCCGGTCTTCTTAGAGTCATACTGGAAGTAAGCCTGAACAAACTTATCGGTGTGGTCACCAATGATCTTAATAGAGTTCTTATTTGCACCAACTGTACCGTCGCCGCCAAGACCCCAGAACTTGCATTCAATTGTGCCTTCTGCTGCGGTGTTGGGTGCGGGCTTCTCTTCTAACGAAAGGTGTGTTACGTCATCGTTAATACCGATGGTGAACTGTGCTTTCGGAGCATCTTTAGCAAGCTCTTCGTATACTGCAAAAATGCTTGAAGGAGGAGTATCTTTAGAACCTAAGCCGTAACGACCGCCAATAACCTTAATGTTTCTGCCCTCGGCGTTAAGTGCTGCAACAACGTCTAAGTATAAGGGCTCGCCTAATGCACCGGGCTCCTTAGTTCTGTCTAAAACAGCAATCTTCTTAACGGTCTCAGGAATAGCTGCTGCTAAATGCTTAGCAGAGAAAGGACGATAAAGACGAACCTTTACTAAACCTACCTTCTCGCCTGCAGCTGTCATATAATCTATAACTTCTTCTGCAACGTCGCAGATAGAGCCCATAGCGATTATAATCTTTTCAGCATCGGGTGCGCCGTAGTAGTTGAACAAGCCATAGTTAGTGCCAAGTTTAGCATTAACCTTGTCCATATATTCTTCAACAATAGCGGGAACTGCATCGTAATACTGGTTGCAAGCCTCTCTGTGTTGGAAGAAGATATCGCCGTTCTCGTGAGAACCGCGCATTACTGGGCGCTCGGGGTTTAATGCACGCTTACGGAATGCATCAACTGCGTCCATATCGCACATTTCTTTTAAGTCTTCGAAGTCCCAAACCTCAATTTTTTGAAGTTCATGAGATGTACGGAAACCGTCGAAGAAGTTTAAAAACGGAACACGGCTCTTAATAGATGCTAAGTGAGCAACTGCGCCGATATCCATAACTTCTTGTGTGTTAGTTTCTGCGAGCATTGCGAAACCTGTCTGACGGCAGGCATAAACGTCGGAATGATCGCCAAAAATGTTAAGTGCGTGCGATGCTACGCAACGTGCCGAAACGTGGAAAACGCAAGGTAGTAATTCACCTGCTATTTTGTACATATTCGGAATCATAAGTAATAAGCCCTGAGAAGCTGTATATGTGGTGGTTAATGCACCTGCTGCGAGTGAACCGTGAACGGTACCCGAAGCACCCGCTTCAGACTGCATCTCAACAACATTTACGGTTGTGCCAAAAATGTTCTTAAGACCGTTTGCCGACCACTGATCTACATAGTCTGCCATAGGGCTGGACGGAGTTATCGGGTAAATACCGGCAACTTCTGTAAACGCATAAGACACGTGGGCCGCAGCGTTGTTACCGTCCATAGTTTTCATTTTTCTTGCCATGGATATATTTCCTCCTTAAAAATTATACATCTTTAGCTTAGTATTATTTACTAAGGTACTTGCATACATAAGATATAATAACACTTTTTAAGTCTTATGTAAATAGGAAAATTTTATTTTTTGAGCAATTTGTGATAGTTCTAACAAAATTCAATTAATTTTACAAATTTAAAGTTTATTAAACCATTGACAAATGTATATTTTGCATATATTATATAAAATGTTGGATTATACCAATAAATATTTTTTAAGGATAGGTGTATAACAAATGTTAGACGACCCCGGGCCCGCGAACATAGTTTTTAAACTTGGGCTACTATTAGTACTTATTTTAGTAAACGCATTTTTTGCTATGAGTGAGATTGCAATCATCTCGCTCAACGACACAAAGCTAAGACGCGATGCCGAAGATGGCGACAAAAAAGCTACTAAGGTTTTAAAACTTACCGAGTTTCCTTCTCAGTTTTTATCGACCATACAAATCGGTGTTACGTTAGCAGGCTTTTTAACATCGGCCTCTGCTGCCGAAAACTTTTCAGGTCCACTTGCTGATTTTATAATTAAAACTGTTAGCATAAATTTACCGATCGGTTTTGTGAAAGGCCTGTCAACTGTACTAGTTACAATCATCATCTCGTTCTTCTCGCTTGTTTTGGGCGAATTAGCCCCCAAACGTATAGGCATGCAAAAGAGCGAAAAAATTGCCTTTGCTGTTGTAGATACGTTGCTATTTATACGGTCTATTATGAAACCCTTCATTAAAATTTTAAGCGTTACAACAAACCTTGTTGTTAGAATGTTCGGCTTAGATCCCAACGCTAACGAAGAGGTTGTAACCGAAGAAGAAATTTTAATGATGGTAGATGCAGGTGAAGAAAAAGGCGTTATAGAAGAAAGTCAAAAGGAAATGATAAACAACATTTTCGAGTTTGACGATATAACCGCTTCTGACGTTATGACCCACCGCACCGACATTGAAGCAGTAGAAATACACGAAAACATAGACACCGTAATAAAACTGGCTATTGAATACGGTTATTCGAGAATACCGGTTTATGACGAAGAGTTAGACAACATAAAAGGCATACTTTACGTAAAAGACTTGCTAGGTTATGTTGGTAAAACAATACCAAAAACTGCCAAGCTTTCTACATTAATGCGTGAAGCTGAGTTTGTTCCCGAATCTAAAAAGTGCGGCGAGCTGTTTAACGAAATGAGCGAAAAGCACTTACAAATGGTTTTCGTTTGCGACGAATACGGCGGCATTGCAGGTCTGGTTACTATGGAAGACTTGCTAGAGAGCATAGTTGGTAACATGCAAGACGAGTACGATAACGAAGAAGAAGAAATTTTAGAGTTAGACGATACTACCTGTTCGTTCGACGGTATTGCCGATATTGAAGAAATTGAAGAGACCTTAGGCATTAAATTCCCCGAGGGCGATTACGACACCATAGGCGGATTTATAATGCAGCAAATAGGCAAAATCCCTTCTGAAGACGAATATGTAAGCGTTGAGTACGAAGGCTACCGTTTTATTGTTGAAGAGGTTGAAGAACGCAGAATAGAAAGAGTGCGTTCTGAAAAAATAGAGGTTGCCGAAGAACAAACCGAAGAATAATTACAAAACCCGTATTTGCCTTGCAATACGGGTTTTAAAATAATAATTATAGGTGAATTATGGAGAATTATCAGTTACGACTTGATAAAACTATCAGCACACTTAACGGTCGTATCCCTACCCTACTGCTGCATAGCTGTTGCGCACCTTGCTCTAGCTATGTGTTAGAATACTTAAGCCGCTATTTTAAAATAACTGTTTTTTACTATAACCCCAACATTACCGAACGCGAAGAATATTCTTTAAGGGTAAAAGAGCAAAAACGGCTTATAAGCGAAATGCCTCTTGAGAATCAAGTTGAGTTTTTAGAGGGTGAATATGAACCGCGTGAGTTTTTTGAAGTTGCAAAGGGCTTAGAGCGTGAAAAAGAGGGCGGCGCGCGGTGCGAAAAATGCTACAGGCTAAGACTGGAATATGCCGCCAAAAAGGCAAAAGAATTAGGGTTTGATTATTTTTGCACAACACTATCTATCAGCCCACTTAAAAATGCCGAAAAATTAAATACAATAGGCGCCGAGGTTGGCAAAGAATACGGCGTAGAATATTTATTTTCAGACTTTAAAAAGAAAAACGGCTACAAGCGCAGTATTGAACTTTCAAACGAGTATTCACTATACCGCCAAAACTACTGCGGGTGTATATATTCAAAAAATAATACAAAAAAAGAAGAGATGTGAAACTTAAAGTTTCACATCTCTTTTGTTTTTTATGGTAACTGAGAATATTTTTCCCACGTATCATCAATCTCTTCTTGGGCTCTGTCCTTTACCGAATCCATAAAAGCCTTAGGCTCGGTACCGGTAGAAATACCATAATCAGTCCACAGTATTTCATGTGAAATGAACGCATAATATGTGTCCCAATAGTTTGCGTTCATTGCACGCTGGGCAGTGTCGGTTAAAATATCTAACGCTTTTTCATCGTCAGTATATTGTTTAAGTTGTTCTTTTACTGTTGGCTTCCAGTTATAAGCGCCAAAGAAATCTTTAATAATTTCGCAAACACCGTCAAACTCAGAATCTTTTACACCGCTTGGTACTACCACAAGCGGCATGTTTGCGCTATTATACGCATAATCGTTAGCCTTAGGACCTTTTGGATAATACACAAATCCAACATCCTCATCACCGTCAAGAAGATACCACGATGCCGGAGTCATCGCTACCCTCTCTGCATCCCAAAGGCTCGAACCATTCCATTCGGGAACATAACCCAAATCGTAAAGTTTTTTGCCAAACTCAATACACTCTATAGCATCGGGGCTATTAAGGTTAAAACGGTACTTACCTTCGGCCTCGCGATATGCGGTTTTAACATTATTAGACGAAAACATAATCGATGCAGTTGGCATACCGTAGTATTGGTCATAGCCGACTTTACGGGTCATTTGTTTACAGGTTTCTAAGAATGTATCCCAAGTCCAATTATCCACAAGCACATGATAATACGGATCAGCAATGTTAAACTTTAAAAAAAGGCTCTTCCTAAAGGCAATTCCGTTACCCGTAAGCGATAATGCATTGTCTTTTAATGCTAAATAATAGTGTTTATTCTTTAGTGTCAACACTTCGTTGTTTAGCTTTTTTACAAACATATCGCTATTCCAGTCGAACTTGCCGTCTAAGCAACGCACATAACCCTCTAGCGCAGCATTCGGAAAAGATTGCTCACCCGGAAGTTTTGCAATATCGGCAAATTTGGTGCCGGCCATTGCTTGAATACAAAAACTACTATAATACACCACAGAATCGGCTATGCAACGATATTCGATTTTACAGTTGTATTTTTCCTCTATTTGCCTTATAAGCTCGGTTTCAAGATCGTAGGTTTTAGATGTCTTTTTAGGCTCTAGAGTTTGACTGTAAGAAGCAATCGTAACGGTGGCGCCTTTAAAATCTATATCAGACTGTGTGCCTATATTTACACTGTATGTTGGTTCAGAAGATTCGTTTGAATCGGTAGGGGCATTACCACCGCCACCGTTATTTGTGCTTTGTGAGGGTGAACCGTTACTTGTGGTGGGTGTTTTATTACCGCCACTTCCCCCCGAATTGCCCGTAGGTTTGTTATCAGACGACGATTGTTCCTCGGTTTCAGTCTCGTTATCCGATACATCGGTTACATCACTACCCGACACCTCTATTTCTTCCTCTATTGTAATAACTTGTTGTTTGCAACCGGAAAAGCAACACACAAAAATTAAGAATACTAAACTCAATGCAATAAATCTCTTCAAAAAACCGCCGCCTTTCTTATTTTGTTTATAATTATACTCGTTTTGTAGAGCATTGTCAAGGAAACGAGCATAAATTATGATACTGTATGAGAGGTGATTTGATGATTTCTTATGAGCCTTTATATAAAACTTTAAAAGAAAAAAATATTTCCACTTACAAATTAATAACAAATTACGGCATAAGCAGAAGCTTAATTGACAGGTTAAAGCACAACCGTCCTATTAGCACGGTTACCCTTAATGACCTTTGCACAATTTTACACTGTAAGGTTGAAGAAGTCATCATTTTTATTGAAGATAAATAAAATCGTCGCTTTTATTTAAGCTTTATTTTAACACAAATACCCTTATTTGTAAAGAAAAAAGAGATGTGAAATTCACATCTCTTTTTATAATTTTATTTGCCTTACTTTTGCTTTATAAGAGCGTCTACCTCGTCAAAGGTTGCAACAATTTCATCGTTTGGCTTTTTGGTAAGCAAGCTTACAACGACTATTACAATTAGAGCTATTATAAATGCGGGTAAAAGTTCGTAGATATCTAATACAGTACCTGCGAAAATATCTCTTACAACAAACTTCCAGAAGAATATCATAACGCCGCCCGATATCATACCAGATATTGCACCTGCGGCAGTTGTGCGCTTCCAGAACAATGCGCAAAGCATAACCGGGCCAAATGCGGCACCAAAGCCAGCCCAAGCAAACGATACTATTTTAAATACCGAACTCTTTTCATCAAGCGCCAAGAATATGGCAATAATAGAAATTACTATAACCGATATTCTTGCAAGCCACATGGATTTCTTTTGTGTAAGCTTAATTCCAAATGCTTCTTGTGCTAAGTTCTGTGAAATGCTAGACGCTGCAGCAAGTAACTGAGAATCGGCTGTGGACATTGTAGATGCCAAAATACCAGCCAAAATTATACCGCCAACAAATGCAGGAACAAAACCGTAACGGCTCATAACCTTGGCAATATCTACTATAATTGTTTCGGCAGCAGAAGCATTTGCATATTGCGGTAAAACACCATTCTTCATAAGCGTGTAACCAATAACACCAATAAGCACTGCAACGCCCATAGAAATTACAACCCAAACGCTTGCAACTCTACGGGAAAGTTTTAATTTATTTTCATCTTCAATAGCCATAAATCTTAAAAGAATATGAGGCATACCAAAGTATCCAAGGCCCCAAGCTAAAGTAGATGCTACGGGCAATGCACCGTAAGAGCCTGTGGTTGCAGTTTCAACCGAGAAGCCCTTGAATAAATCTAGGTAGCCATTAAGGCCGGCAACATTTTGAATTACGGTACCAAAACCACCTGCAAGGCCCTCTGTAAAGCCAATAACTACAAATAAAGCAATTGTCATAACTATACTTTGAATAAAGTCGGTGGTAGAAGCAGCCAAAAAGCCGCCGAGTGTGCAATAAATAATAATAACTGCGGCACTTAGCACCATGGCTAAAACATAATCCATACCAAAGAAGCCCGCAAAGAGTTTACCGCATGCAGCAAATCCCGATGCTGTATAGGGCACAAAGAATACCACTATAATTAAAGCAGCAATTATTGTAAGCAAACGGCTCTTATCACCAAAACGGCGAGTAAAGAAGTCGGGCAAGGTAAAGGCATCTATTTTATGGCTATATACTCTAAGTCTTTTTGCTACTATAAGCCAGTTAATATAGGTACCAATAGCAAGACCAATAGCTGTCCAGCTCGCCTCTGCCAAACCGCCCATTAACGCAACTGCGGGCAGACCCATAAGCAACCAACCGCTCATGTCAGATGCTTCGGCACTCATAGCGGTTACTAAAGGGCCTAATTTTCTGCCACCAAGATAAAAGTCACTTGAGGTTTTGTTTTTCTTAGACATACTAGCACCAATAGCAACCATCATAATCATATAAAGTGCCATCGCTATTAATATTATCCAATCATTAATAATCAAAATTTTCATCTCCTTAAATTTCAACAAACTATTAAAAATATTTTACACTAAATATTACCATAAATCAAGCATAATTCAACGATTTAAAGCGTTATTTAAAAAATTTAGTACTTTCTTTTTGTTTTCTGACCATTTTGGAGCTATTAAATCGGCCTTTTTACCGTCACCTGTTATTCGGTGTACAACTACATTTTGGGGCAAAATGTTAATACATTGCTTTAAAATATTAGCATATTCCTCTAACTCTAAGCACTTAAATTTGCCCTGCTCGTATTCGGTTGCTAAATCGGTACCCCGCAATACATAAAGCATATGAAACTTAACACCATTACTGCCAGAGTCTACAACAAAGCGCGTTGTGTTTAGCATATCTTGTTCATTTTCACCGGGTAAGCCTAATATTATATGGGTTACAACCTCTATATTTTTGGCCCGTAAATTTTCTACCGCTTTTTTGTAAACATCGTTTTTATAACCGCGTCTTAAATAAACCGCAGTTTGCTCGTTAGAAGTTTGAAACCCCAGCTCTACCGTTACGGGCTTAATTTTGTTTATTTGATTAAGCAAATTTATTACGTCGTAACCCAAACAGTCGGGACGAGTTGCAATGCTAATGCCAACTATATAATCTGGCTCTATTGCCTTTAAATATTTTTCTTTTAACACCTCTATTGGCGCATAGGTGTTTGTGTAAGCTTGAAAGTATGCTATATATTTGCCGCTTTTGATTTTGCTTTCTACTCTTTTTTTGGCATTTTCAAGCTGATTTAAAATATCAGAACCGCTTACAGCGAACTCGCCAGAGCCACTCTCGGAACAAAAAATACAACCGTCTTTTCCGCAAGTGCCATCACGATTAGGACAAGAAAAACCTGCATTTATACTAAGTTTATATACCTTACAGCCGTATTTTTTAAAATTATATTCATTTACAGATGTATAACTTTTGGGCATAATGGCACCTCCTACAAAGTATAGACTTAACAAACTTGCATTTTTTGTAGTTTTATGTTAAAATATAAAAAAACATATAAAGGAGTTTTTATATTGGATACATTAAAAAAAATATTCCCTTTTTCTTTTAAAGAAAAGCCAGATGTTAAAGCTTTAGTAATAAACATCGTAATTTATGTTGTTGCGGCAGCAATTATTGGTGTATTGCTTGCCATTTTGGGAAGATTACCACTTGTTGGTCTTGTTACCTATGTAACAGGCACTGTAGTTGAGCTTTATGTTACTGCAGGTATTGTTTTAACAGTACTAAACTACTGTGGCATAGTAAAATAATTACCACAAAACTTTTTTAGGACTTGAGAGAAACACCTCTCAAGTCCTTTTGTTTTTTACTTTCTTCTTTGGCTTAACATCCACTCTAAAAGTTCATCATCTGAATACGCCGCTTCCCAAGCCCCGTGGCCTTCGCCATGTAAAACCTTTATTTTAGCGGTACCACCGCCACTGTTAAGGGCTCTTAACATATTTGTAGATTCATAAAGCGGTACAATGTCGTCGCAGTCACCATGGTAAATATATATAGGTATATGTCTTATAACACAAGCGTGCCAATAAATACCTGTGCCGCAAACAGGAGCTAAGGCTGCAAAACGGTCGGGTGCCGCCATTGCAAGCATAAATGTTCCCGTACCGCCCATGCTAAGACCTGTAAGATAAACTCTGTCCTCATCTATGGGTAAAGTTTGCATTATGTAATCTAAAAAGCCCAAAAGCGATTCTGTATAACAGCCCCAATATTTTTCAAATGGGCATTGCGGACCAATAAATATAAACGGATATTCTTTTCCGCTCTCACGCACATGTTTCATATATCCATTACGCATCGCAACATCTAAATCGTCACCGCGTTCCCCCGCACCGTGCAAAAAGAATACTAGCGGATATTTTTTATTAGGATCATAATCTTTAGGCAAATACTGAACGTAGTTGAAATTAAAAAACTTATCGGACTTAAAGGTATGTTTGGTGTACACTTTTATTCCTCCTTTTGTACGATTTTATATCTTAAATACAAGGGTTGTCAACCATAAAATAAAGATTTTATTTGTAAAAGTTACTATTTAGGTTTATAATAATTGTTAGAAAGGCTAGTGTTTTATATGCTTATAGATTTTCATACTCATTGTTTTCCGGATAAAATCGCAAAAGGAGCAATAGATAAATTAACCCATGTATCCGGCGGGCTAAAGAACCATACTGATGGCACTCTTAACAGTTTGAAGCAGGTTATGCACAATACAAATGTAGACAAATCTGTTGTGCTTAGTATTGCTACAAATGCACATCAAATGCAAAGCGTAAACGATTTTGCGGCCCAAATAAACAAAGATCCTAAAATAATTGCATTTGGCTCTGTTTTCCCATTTGCCGAAAACGCCTTAGAAGAACTTGAGCGCATAAAAGAACTAGGCCTTATGGGCGTAAAATTACACCCCGACTACCAAGGCTTTTTTGTAGATGACGAAAAGTTAAAACCAATATATAAAAAAATATCTTCTCTTGGTCTTATTACCGTTTTTCACGCCGGGCTGGATTACGGATTTGCTCCGCCATACAAAGCAATGCCCGACAGCATGTTAAAAGCTTTTTCTTGGTTTGATTCTCCGGTTGTTGCCGCTCATATGGGCGGGCTAAACTGCAGTGAAGAAGTGTTAGAAAAGCTATGTGGTACCGATATTTATTTTGATACGGCATTTTCTTATGCATCAATGCCAAAGTATTATTTAGAAAAAATAATTGAAAAGCATGGGTGTGATAAAATACTATTCGGTACCGACTGCCCGTGGCACACCGCCGATATGGAACTTAGAATGCTAAACTCTTTAGGTTTAAGCCAAAACGATTTTGAAAAAATTGCTTACAAAAACGCTTTAAATCTATTTGGTTAAAACTAACATATTATGTAAAAAATTGTTGACACTATATGTCTACTATGGTAACATTGACCTTGTAAAAAAAAGAAATGTAAAACTTTTTGCGGCTCGTTTTCTGCCGTTTTGGCATAGGGGCTTCTTTGGTTCTTGTGCCTTTTGTTTTATTTTTCTTTAAGGAGGAAAAACATGAAAATTTTTAGCAAAAAAAATCTGCTAATTGCGGCCTTTGTTCTGGCTTTGGTATGCGTAATGCCTTTAGCCGCATTTGCAACAGACGGCGAAGCTGTAGAAGAAGTCTCAAAATTTTTTGCAACATATTGGGCACTCGTTCCGCCTATTGTTGCTATCGTCCTTGCACTTATAACTAAAGAAGTTTATTCTTCTTTGTTTATAGGTATTGTTTTGGGCGGCTTGCTCTCGGCAGACTTTAACCCCGTTAAAGCGTTAGATAACGTAGTTAATGAAGGTTTAATCTCGGCCGTATCTGGTACAGCCGGTATCTTTATTTTCCTTGTTATTTTAGGCTCAGTTGTTGCTCTTATAAACAAGGCGGGCGGCTCGGCAGCGTTCGGACGTTGGGCAAAGGTACATATTAAGACAAGGGTTGGCGCAGCTTTAGCTACCTTTGCACTTGGCGTTTTAATCTTTATTGACGACTACTTTAACTGCTTAACCGTTGGTAGCGTTATGCGCCCTGTTACCGATAGCCACAAAATCTCACGTGCAAAATTCGCTTTTATTATTGACGCAACCGCCGCCCCTATTTGTATGATAGCCCCCGTTTCTTCTTGGGCTGCTGCTGTTTCAGAATTTACTGAGGGTACCGGTTTTTCGGGTATTGAGTTATTTATAAAGGCTATTCCCTACAACTTCTATTCATTACTTATGATAGTATTTGTAATAGCCTTAACTTTAATGAAGTTCGATTACGGTCCAATGAAATTACACGAACTAAATGCCGCCAACGGTGATTTGTTTACAAGTGGCGGCGAAGAGTTTGCTGACTCTGTAGACAGCGATGATGCTAACCCAAGAGGCAGAGTTATTGATCTTATCTTACCCGTTATTGTATTAGTTGTTTTATCGGTTATAGGTTTACTTTATGTTGGCGGATTCTTTGCAGGTGACGACTTTGTTACTGCATTCGGCAATACCGACGCAACAGTAGGTCTTCCGTGGGGCGCTTTAGTAGCTTTAATTGTTACAATGGTTTACCTTATTATAAGAAGAGTTGTTACATTTAAAGAGGCTATGGAATGCATTCCCAAGGGCTTTATTGCAATGGTGCCCGCAATTTTAATTTTAACCTTTGCAACTGCACTTAAGAACATGACCGGTTTACTTGGTGCTGCAGAATTTGTTGAGGCTCTTATGGACTCTGCCGCTGCGGGTCTTGCAAACTTCTTACCGGCAATTATATTCTTAGTTGCTTGTGTGCTTGCTTTTTCTACAGGCACATCTTGGGGCACATTCGGTATTCTTATTCCAATTGTTACCGCTATCTTCGATCCGTCAAGCGAGCTTTTAATAATAGGCGTTTCGGCTTGCCTTGCAGGTGCTGTTTGCGGCGACCACTGCTCGCCTATTTCTGACACAACAATTATGTCTTCTGCAGGTAGCCAGTCTAACCACGTTAACCACGTATCGACTCAGTTACCTTATGCTATAACAGTTGCTGCAACATCGTTTGTAGTATATGTAATTGCAGCATTTGTTCAGAGCGCATACGTTTTACTTCCCCTCGCTATTGCCCTTATGATAGGCGTTCTGCTTGTTATTAAAGCAATAACAAAAAACAAGTAAAATAAATAATGTTAAATTAAAACCGCCAAGGCATGAAGCCTTGGCGGTTGTTTTTTTATTAAATTAAATTTTTAAAAATATCTATTACATCTAAAAGCGAGTCTACATATGCATAGCATTTGTCTTTTATTTCATCTTTAAACTGCACAATATCAGGAACACCTATACAGTTCATTCCTGCCCTGTACCCTGCCACAATTCCGTTTTCAGAATCTTCTATTACAAAGCAGTCTTTAGGATTAGCGCCTATTTTCTCAGCAGCCAAAAGAAAAATATCGGGTGCGGGCTTACCGTTTGTAACGGTCTCTCCGCCAAGAACGGATAAAAAGTAATCATTAGCTCCCACAACCCCTAAGTGATGCTTAACAACCGGCGTTGCCGAGCCCGAGGCAATGGCCGTTTTTATACCGTTTTGTTTTAAAAACTCAAGCAACTCTTTTGCGCCTTTTTTGAATTTCACTTCCAAATGGTCTACAATATAAGCGTGAGCATCGGTTTTAAACTTTAAAATATCAAGACTTTTAAAATTTTCTACCAAATATGCAGTCCAGGCAGGCTCACCCATTCCGCAAACGTTTGGAATATGTGCGCCCAGATTTTTTATTCCCTGCATATCACCTGCACAGTTCCAAGCATCAATAAAAATGCGCTGGGTGTCTAAAAGAGTTCCGTCCATATCGAAAATTACGCTGAACATTTATATCTCCTTTGATTTTGCCTCTAGAGTTTCGAAAACGTCGGTTACTAAGAACAACTCTTTTTCTTTGCTCTGTGAAATCCACTGTTTTGAATACTCACCTAAAAACTCTTTTGTGTTGGTAATGCGCTCTATATTGTAGCCTGCAATTTTAGCTGTGATTTCTGCAATTACCAAAACTGCTTTGGCAGCTAAGCCAAAAGCCGATAAAAATTCGTTTTGAGGCTCAGCGTTTATTTTTAACATTATTTCTTTATACTCACGCTGAATTTCTTTTACGGTTTGCTCTGAAAGTTTAATTTCAGGTTTGTCACCGTATTCAAAAGCAACCTTAACTGCAACAAAATCGCGCCACTCGAGTTTTGAATGGTAAAGACTGAGCTGTTTTAAAATAGCTACTGCACCGTCTTGCTTATAAAGCAGATAATCAACATCGGCAAAATAATCATCGTCAAGGTTTGTTTTATGCTCCCAAGATTTTGCGGCGCCGAGAACCATACCGTAAAGAGCAAGCTCTATAGGGGCCGGGTGACCAAAATCGCCCCAGTTGGTATTAAGCATACCAAAAGCACCGTGTTCATAAGCATAATTTGCCATATTAGCAATGTTTTGCTCTTCCCACTCTACCCTTTCACAGAAACGGTACCAAGACCAAGTGCCAGGGCAAACAATTTGAGTGCGTCCTAAATTTTTAAATTTTATAATTTTTTGCTCGTTAGGCTCAGGCTCGTACTCCCAGTTTAAAAAATAAATGTCATCATCTATTTGCTCAATAAGCTCGGGGTATTCAAGCAAAATATCGGCCCACATCATAACCTTTTTGCCTTTTGCTTTTACGTGAGCAATAATTTGCTTTACAAACTCTATATAAAGCGTTTTAGAATCGCTTTGACCCTTGTAATTTTTGAGGTCAAAGGTTTCGTCACAGCAAATGTTAAAGTATTCCGAAGAAAAGCAAGGCACGTACTGATCTATTAAACTTTTAACAAGCTCAATGCTCTCTTTTTCTTCTGGGTTTATTGTATGATGCATCATACGGGCAAACAGATAATTTTTAAAGTTTTCTTTTAAAACCCTTAAATTTTTAAAGGGTTCTTGCTCTAAAATTTCATACATATGTCCAAAGGTTGAGAGCGACGGAATAAAATCAATAAAGTTTTGCTTTGCATATAAATCTATTTGGTGCAATTCTTCGCTCGTTAAACAACCTGTAGTTTTATTAAGCTCTTTGAGCTCTTTAAACTCATAGGTATGCTCTACGTAAAGCTGCAAGGAATTAAGCTTATAATAAGCCATTGTATCTATTAGCTTTTTGGCGGCGTCTACGGTTAAAATTCTACCCCTTGTCGCATCGTGATAAAAGCCGCGATACTTTAAATCGGGCCAGTCTTTTATATAAAGGCAAGGAATATTTTTATGCGTAAAAATTTGTCGAAGTGTTTGAATAGCATAAAATGCAGCGACTATAGAATTTGCATTAACCGAAATTAAATCTTGCTTTATTTCGATTTCATAAATTTCACTATCATTACTTTGAATATTAAATTCTAATTTTATGCCGTCAACATTTTGAGGCAAATTTTTTGCAGCAATAAAAAGACGCTCATCCTCAAAATCAGTATTAATGCAAACGGTATTTTTTGATAAAAAACCATCAAATATTTTTAGAGTTTTTACCTTAGGTATTAAATGCAACATATAAACACCCCTTAATTTTTCTTTTTTCCATTTTACAATATTAAAAATAAAAAAACAACCACAAAAGTGGTTGTTTTTATTATAATTATTTGCTTAAACGCTGAATTTCTAAAGTGGTTTTTGTTGCGGCAAATACCTCTTCTGGAGTTAAAACAACATTTTCTTCACCGTTTACAAGATTATAAAAATCATCAAGATAATTATTGGTGTCACACTCTTCTAGCTTGTGCGGTGTGGGGTCATCTTTAAGGTAATATACTGCATCTGAACCGCCTAAAGAGAAATCTAAAACGCCCTTTGTTCCAAAAATTTGGAAACGCCAGTAATTAGGATATTTAAACTCTACACCATCGGGTATGGCATAAGAAACATCACCCATTATACCTGCTCCGTTAGAAGCCGTAAGCATAATTTGGCCGCTATCTTTAAAGCACTTTTGCTCGCTCGCGTATGCGTTCCAACACCTTGCAGCATTTAGGGTTTCAATCTCTAAACCAAATGCAAAAGATAAAATATCTATAGCGTGAATAGCAATATCGTTAATAACACCGCCATGTTTACCCTTTTCAAAATACCACATTGGTCGTCTGCCATACTGCAAAGGATGATGGCCTGAGAAAATCACGTTATTAATCTGACCTAATGCGCCGCTCTCATAAAGTTTTTTGGCAGCTAACACTTTAGGCTCGTCAAAGCGCATGGTAAACATACAGCTTACCTTTTTGCCGCTTTTTTGTGCCAATTTTTCAATTTGTTTAAGCTCTTTTAAAGATGTACAAAGAGGCTTGTCGGCTATTACGTGCTTACCTGCCTTTAATGCCTTTATTGCCATTTGTCCGCGCTCGCCAAAATAGCCGCCTAAAGCTACTACATCAACATTTTTGTCATTTAATAACTCGTCAAAGGTTTTGTAGTTACACTCTACTCCGTTTTTATTGGCTAACTGCACATATTCAGCACCATCTTCAAATGCACCCACAACATTAAACTTATTATTTTGCTGTGCTAAATTATACAAAACAAAAATATGCGAGTGCTTTAAACCTGCAAATGCTATATTCATTATATGTTCACTTCTTTTCCCATTACGATTACATTTTTAATATTTATATCGTTATCAAAAATAACTATGTCGGCATCGTGCCCAACCTGTAACTGACCTTTGTTTTTAAGGCCCATTACACGTGCAGGGTTACTGGTTATCATTTTAACCGCCTTATGTATTGGTAGCTTTACATCGTTTACACAAAAGCGCACTAATCTATCAGTAGTAGCAATGCTACCTGCAAAGGCGCTTTCATCCATAAGCCTTGCGACACCGTCTTTAACCTTACAAGGCACACCGCCAACACTGCCTACCTCGCACTTGCTACCCGCAAGTTGTATAGCATCGGTAACAAGACAGATGTTATCATCGCCCTTAATCTTATATATAAGGCCAAAGAGCTCCTTTGGAATATGACATCCGTCGGCAATTACCTCTACCGATATATCATCAAACAAATATCCGCTCTCTACAACGCCAAGACGTCTAAAACCTTTATCGCGAGTTATTGTAGAGGTGCAAGAATAAAAGTGGGTTATAAGTTTACAGCCCTTATTATATACCCTTTGTACATCTGAGTAAAGTGCATCGGTATGTCCAACAGACGATACTACCCCAGCCTCATTTAAAGCATCCATAAAATCATCGGTGCCATCTAGCTCAGGCGCAAAGCTCCAACGTTTTATAACACCGTCGTACTTGTTTAAAAGAAGCTCATAATCTTGCTTTTTTGGAGGTGTTATAATTTCGGGATTCTGCGCACCGCACTGCATAGGAGAAAAGTACGGCCCCTCTAGATGTGCGCCAGCAATATTGCAAGGTGTATTACCGCTTTGCATTACGGATTTTATTGCCTTTAAGCTATTATCCATAACACTAACCGGAACAGAGGTAATGGTAGGATAAATAGTAGTTGTACCGTGCTTTAAATGATAATTTACGGCATTTATTACAGATGTTTCGCTCTGATCAGAAAAATCACAGTCTACCGCACCGTGAACGTGTAAATCTATAAAACCGGGCGACACAAAATTACCGTTGGCGTTAATAACCTCATCATACGGAAGTTGTTCTGCGGTAATATGGGTTATAATGCCGTTTTCGGTGTAAATGTCTTTACCCTCTATGATACCGTCGTTTGTAATAAGACGTCCGCCTGTAATTTTAAGTATCACAGTAAATCTCTCCCACTGTCTTTATCGCAATACATAATAGCGCTTTCGTGCTTGCGCATAATGGTTGCCGGAACCTTTTCAGAAATTTCCTCATTTACGGTAGCTGCTACAGCCCAAGCCTTTGTAGCTGCAGGTACTGTACATACCATATGCTTGGCACTTACTAATGTAGGAATTGTTAGGGTTAAAGCATACTCGGGAACATCGCTTAAAGTCTTAAAGCAGCCGTCGTTAACCTGTTGTTGACGGCATACATCATCTAATTTTACGGCCTTTACCATAGCATTATCATTAAAGTCGGCAACATGGGGGTCGTTAAAGGCAATGTGACCGTTTTCACCAATGCCGAGTAAAACTATATCCACAGGATTTGCCTTTAAAAGTGCAGAATAACGTGCGCACTCGGCATCGATATCCTTTGCCTCGCAGTCGATATAATTTACACTCTTAAAGGGTAAAAATTTAAATATATGCTCCCTTAAAAAGTTGCCGAAGCCTTGTGGAGCATCTTTGCTAAGGCCTATATATTCGTCCATATGGAACGCATTTACTCTGCTCCAGTCAATACCCTCAGCCTTTACAAGAGTATCTAGTGTTTCGTTTTGAGAAGGTGCGGCGGCAAATATTACATTTACCTCTTCCTTCGCCAAAAGGTATTTCTTTATAAGCTCAGCAGCCTTAGTACCTGCGGCGGCACCCATTTCGGATCTTGTATCGTAAATATTAACAACTAACTTGTCTTTAGTTAATGTCTTCATAAAATCTCCTTAAAATTTAGCTTCAATTTTTACTTCTTCGCCTGTTTCGTATGCCTTCTTTATGGCATTAAGATAAAATACGGGGAACGCTAACTCTTCGTAGGTGTTGCCCATTTTACCTGTGCGAAGCATCTGTACAAATTCATCAATTTCTCTGGCGCCTGCATTGTCTAATGTCATAGGAGCTGCAACAATTTCTTTAGTGGTATATGTGCTGATGGCATAATTCCAACCGTTTTCAGTAAAGTGGTTAGATACGCTAAAGTTTTCATAATTTACAGTAGCGCATACTCCACCCTTGCTTAATTTTGCGGTAACGCTTATGGGATTATAACCAAACGACTCTAATGTCATTTCTGCAAGGTGTGATGCATAAAAGAAAAATCCGCTGTACTCACTGTTTAATATAACAGGAGCGCAAACCGAGCCGCCCAATGTTTCTCTCTCGCCATTTAAACGTGCTGCCTTTGCCTCCATAATATTGTCGGCAAATTTAAGCATAGAGCCACCGCAAAGAGGAACGTTATTTTCTTTTGCAAGATTTATAAGAGCAACCGCTTCTTCGGGGTCGGTAGTAAAAGGCTTATCGATAAATGCAGGTATGCCTGCTTCAATAAACGGTTTTGCAAATTCGTAATGGAATTTACCGTCTCTTGCACAAACGATAACTGCATCAACATTAGCTACCATTTCTTCTAGGTTTTCTGCCACCTTGTCAGCACCGAATTCCTTAACTAAGCGCTCGTTTTCCTCGGGGTAGTGACCGTAAACAAGTGTAATACGACAGTCGGGATATTTAAAATTACCATTTTCGTCTGCCTTATTAAAGGCGGTTGTAAAGCCGTGTGCATGGCTATTTTCAGTACCAACAATACCTACTCTAAACTGTTTCATTTTATTATATCTCCTTATAAATTTCTTCAATAAGCTTAACTGCTCTTAGTCCCTCATTGCAGTCAATAAGTAAAGCTTCCTTACCCATAGCTGCATTTATTAGGTTGTTTATTTGCATAGCGTGTAGCTTGTGGCTCATAGCCGACGGGTCTGACGCCGTACCGACAGCATTCTGACTACCGTTTTCTATAATAGTTTCGCCTCTTACTACAAGCTTTTCAAATTTATCTTCTTTTAATATTGCGCAACCGTTTGAGCCTAAAATTTCTATTTTACGGTCAAAACCAGGGTTTACGCAGGTAGATGCCTCTATAACACCTAACGCGCCGTTTTCAAACTCTAACATAGCAACCGCTAAATCTTCAACCTCAATATTATGAAGATGTGTTTTTGTTTTGGCTTTTAAAAGTTTAGCATCGCCAGCAAGATACAACAAAGCATCTACGCCGTGAATACCTTGATTCATTAAAGCGCCGCCGCCATCAAACTTCTTAGTGCCCTTCCAACCGCCGTTTGCATAATAAGATGGGTCACGCCAGTACTTCATATAAAGGTCGCAAAAAGCAATTTTACCAAAAGCATCTTCGGCTATTAACTGCTTTAATTTTTGCATATCGCTTGAGAAGCGAAGCTGGCAAATAACGGTTAAAAGTTTGCCGCTTGTTTTGCACTCTGCTATTATGCGCTCGGCATCTTCTACAGTTATAGCCATTGGTTTTTCTAGCACTACATGCTTATTAGCCCTTAATGCATCTATTGCATTCTCGGCATGGAAAAAGCTTGGAGTACAAACGCAAACAGCATCTATCTCACTGTCAGAAAGCATATCTTCATAAGTTTTATATGCCTTAATAGAATAGTTTTCGGCAAAACCTTGGGCTCTGTTAAAATCGTTATCAGCAACGCCGTAAAGAACAGCATTATCTAACGACTGTATTGCTTTAGCGTGGAAATTAGCTATCATTCCACAGCCTAAAATACCAAAATTTAGTTTATTAGCCATATTAACTCCTTAAAATTTAACATTAGACGTTTGTTGTGCCATACCATCTACCGCCTTGAGATTTGTCGGTATCGAACTCTAATAGTTGCTCGTGATTTAGTATAACCTTACGGAAGATAGACGCATATTTTTCGATCCATTCTTTATCGTAATGTATAAACCAAGGTACAGAGAAGCAAGAAATGCTTTCACTCGGTTTGCACTTGTCGTCATCTTCTCTTACATCGCGGTCATTATAAGCGATTCTTGTGGGCTTGCCGCTACCGGTAAGGTCAAAGGTTTTAAAGAACTTATGTGTATGCAAGCAGAAGTTTGCACCTTCCCAGCTTAGTTTATAACCCTCGGCTCTTAATGCCTCGCAGAACTTTTTAACCGACAAACCATGAAGCTCCTCGGACTTGTAAATTCCGTGTGGAGAATAAAAGCCTGCCATATTAGAGCCTGTAGATTCATCAACTCGTATAGGACGAATACCGGGAAGATCTTCTACTAAATCCCAGAAGTAGTTCATAGCCTTTCTAATCTCTGCACAACGCTGATCGTAATATTTAAGCTGAACTCTGGCTATACCCGAGCAAAGCTGATTTGCTCTGCCCTTAATGCCGCCAAGTGCTATATGATAATAGCCTTTAAGCTCATCGCTTTCCTTTATGTAATTTTCGTTGTTACGCTCGTAATGACCAAACGCCATTGCACGCTCGTAAACATGGCGATCATCGGTAACTAAAATACCAAGCTCACCTGCAGCAAAAGACTTACCGCTCATAAGACTCATTGCGCCAACGTCACCAAAGGTACCCAGACGCTTGCCCTTATACATACCGCCCTGAGCGTGAGAAACGTCTTCTATAACCTTTAAATTGTGCTTTTTAGCAATGGCCATTATGGCATCCATATCGGCAGGGTATGCAAGATAGTGAACAACCATTATTGCCTTGGTTTTGGGTGTGATGCAACGTTCAAGGTCGGTAGGGTCTAAGGAAAGATTTTCGTTGATGTTACAGAAAACTGCCGATGCGCCGAAGTTTATTGCCTGCGAAACGCTGCCCCAATAGGTTTTTGTAGGACAGATAATTTCATCACCCTGAGAAAGACCTATTGCAAACATTGCGGCCGAAAGAGATGCTGTGCCGTTGCAATATGCTATAGCATACTTAGAGCCGATCCAAGCGGCATATTCTTCTTGGAACTTTTCGGTAATGTCGGTAGCAGAAAATCTGTTGTTTCTAACAACATCTAAGGCAACTTCCTCTTCTTCTTTACCCATAATTGGCCATTTAAATAGATGATCGTATTTTTCTTTTGTTAAACTATCATCTATGACGGGTGTACCGCCGAGTAATGCTAATTTTTCCATAATAATTTTCCTTTTATTTCTCAATTAAAAATTATTTTTTATTGGCATTAAAGTATGTTGCAACCTTTTTGATAGCTGCGATTGTTTCTTCTAAATCTTGCTCGGTATAGAACTCATTTACTGTGAGTTTTACGCAGGTATCAATAATATGCTCTGCATTCGGGCAGTCACCGTCTTTGTACTGGATTGCCTCGCCGTGTACGCCATCGAGCGGATACTGTGTAGTACCGGGATAAATGGTTTTATTTTTGAACATATCGTACTGATATACGCAAGACGGAATGTAGCCGTTAAATGCAATAATGCCTTCGGCTACTAGAGCCTCAACAAACTCTTTACGTGTTGTGCCAAGCTCATTTTCATCTACTGTGAACATATAGAACCAGTAAGAGCACTCTGCACAGTCATAAATCTTCTGCGGAATAATTCCGGGGATGCCGTGAAGTGCTTCATGTAATTTATCGCCGTATGCTTTACGCTTTGCGCAGATTTCTTCTACTCTGTCTAGTTGAGCAATAGCCACTGCAGCGGTAAGCTCGTTCATACGGTAGTTAGGTGCAAGATAAGGTACGTTTTTAACAACCTCGGTACCTAGGCGGTTAAAGTTTTTATCGGCAAACATTAATGCTCTGTGATAAAGGTCTTGGTTGTTGGTAATAATCATACCGCCGTCGCCTGCAGAAATATGCTTAAAGTCGTTAAGGCTAAAGCAACCGATATCACCCCAAGTACCAGCATATTTGCCTTGGTACTTACAGCAATAAGACTGTGCGCAGTCCTCAATAACATATACGTTATGCTTTTTAGCAATACGGCAAATTTCGTCCATCTCGGCAGGGTTACCAGATAAATGAACAACCACTATTGCCTTTGTTCTGGGAGTGATTTTTGCTTCAATAGATTTTGCATCCATATTGTAGGTGTTTGGGTCTAAGTCTGCAAATACAGGAATTGCGTTCTGATAAAGAATACCGATTAAGCTTCCCATATCGGTTATAGGAGATGTAATAACCTCATCGCCAGGGCCAACACCAATAGCGCCTAATGCTACGTGAATAGATGCAGTACCCGAAGAAGTTGCAACGCAGTAATCTGCTCCGTACATATCGGCAAATTTCTTTGTAAAGCGCTTAGTCATATTGCCAAACCAGTAAAATAATGTGTTTTGGTTTAAAGCTTCCTCTAAATTTGCAAGCTCTTCTTTGCCAAAACGTTTGCCTGTGCCGTAGGGTGTAGTTTTTGTTTTTTCTCCGCCAAAGATTGCTAATTTTTCCATAATAATTTCTCCTTTAAATAATTGAAATGTATTGTTTTACCACAAATGAAGTTGCGGGAAGCATTCTAATTTTTCTTCTGTTTTTTCAACAGTTCTGCCATGCCTTGTGCAATTGGGACGATTTTCCATTGCGGCATCAGCATAATCGTTACGAGTGTATGTAACCGAAATTTTTGCGGGGAAGGTTTCTTTGTAGGGCGCAAAGTTCTTTGCGTTTTCAACACCGTTCTTTACGGCCTCGAAAATTAACTTTTGTGCGGTATCGTGATCTAAACACTCAGCATTGTTTCTGCCCTTTGCCTTTTTAACTGCAGCGCAGTAAACGTTTGGCACTAAGGTTTTGGCCTCTGCGCAAGCGGCCTCGTCGCCCGTAACCGCCACAAGCGGAACGTCAAACGCGCCCGCCATTATAGCATCCTGACCAATCTCACCGTAACATTTTCCGTTAACCTTGTATTCATACCAGGTAATAGAATTCTGGGTGTGATCCAAAAATGCGTTCTCGGTACCGGCCATAGCGTGTGCACCTAACAAAACAAGAGCATCGAACCGACCCCAACCCATTGGTCTGAATTCTTCAATGTTTAACTTAACCGCTCTTTTATCGAGCTTATTGGGGTCTAAATTTTCGCCTCTGAAATGACCGTCTATTACAGTTACGGTATCGGCACCGCCCGCAAAGGCGGCATCTACTGCGGTGTTAAGATCTACTGCTAAACGCTCGCACGCAAAGTCGTAACCGGGGTGATTATCTTTGGGCTCTGGTCGCATCATGCTAATGTGGTCCGCAAGAGATACACCCTCCAGGTCGGCTAAAATAAATACGTTCATTTAATTTTCCTCCAGCTTTAAAAGCCTTATAGCGTTTTCTCTTACTATCTTGCGGTAGATGTCTACGGGGAGCTTTTCTTCCTCAACCATTTTGTTTAACCAGTCGTTAAACATAAACGGGTGTGTGTTTGAAACGTCGCAAATATCACAGCCGTAAAGGATGCGGTCTTGGAATTCATTAAAAAACTTCATTGCGAATTCTTCGTCACGCATCATAGCATTTGCGCCGCTACCTGCAGAAAGGTCGCAGTAAAGGTTTGGGTATTTGCGCATAAGTTCTACTACTCTGCCCTCAGTAACCTTGCCTTTGGGGAAATCGTTACGCTGCTCTTCTGTTAAGTCGGCCGAAATTTCTGCCCAAAACGGTTGTGAGTGACCTATAAGCTTTAGGTTAGGATGCTTTTTAAGCATTTTTTCAATTCGCGGCAGTCCTAAATCATCTACAATGCCGTAGCCGCCGCCAAATTTTGGGGCAATATGTATAAGCACCGGCATATCTAATTCTTCGCAACAACCAAAAAGATTATCGAGCTTTGGGTCATCGGCATAAATTTGTGCCGTTACCTCACCCACACCTAAGGCGCCTAGTTTTTTGTAGTGAACAAGCAGTTGCTTTAAATCTGCCGTAGATTCGTTGGTTAAGGCTCTTGGGTCTACGTTACAAAACCACAAGAAACGGTCCGGATACTGCGTAGTTATATATTTGCAATTTTCACTAGTCATGGGTGACACAAAGGCTTCGGGGGATGAAACCGGAAGCAAAACACCCTTTTCGATGTTAAGCTTATCGTAAAAGGCAATGGTCTCTTCGCCAGAGCAAAATCTGCCAACCCATTCTTTACTGGGCAAATATTCAGGAAACGCTGTACCGTGTGCGTGGATATCTATTTTCTTTATGTTTTCCATAAAATACCCCCTTAATATTTGTTAATACAATTATCCTATATAATGTGTCATAAATCAATGCACTACATTGATTAAAAATTGCACTGGGTTGCTCTTTTTTGACAAAATAATGAATTTTATAGTCAATTTATTGTCAACTTTTTAACAACTCCTATTAAAATAGGAAACAACCCTAAGCGTAAAACTTAGGGTTGTTTCCTTGTAAAAAAGTATGGAAAAATTGAAAGCAAATTTAAATATCAAGTTTAAGAATGCGAATAGCATTTTCTCTAACTATCTTATTGTAGTTTTCTATGCTGATTTTGCCCTCGTCAACCATACGGTTAAGCCAGGCATCAAATTTATAATGCAAATCGTTTGCCTTTGCGCAGATATCACAGCCGTACATAAGTCTGTCGGCAAATTCTTCAACAAATTTTATAGCATATTCTTCATCGCGCATTAAAGCATTAGATCCGCTACCTGCCGATAAATCTCCATATAAATTGGGGTATTTACGCATAAGTTCTGCTATTCTGCCCTCTTCTACCTTGGTTGTTGGGCAATGATTATTGCGGTTTTCCTCGGTTACATCGGTGCCCATTTCCATCCAGAATGGCTGCGAGTGACCTATAAGCTTTAAATTCGGATAATCTTGTAACAGCTTTTCAATTTTCGGAAGATGTAAATCGTCAATAATGCCGTAGCAGCCGCCTTCTTGAAAGCCAACGTGAATAGTTACGGGCATATCTAACTCGGCACAAGCGGCAAAAAGCTTTTGTACTCTGGGGTCGTCTACATGCATATTAGATGTAATTTCGCCAACACCTTTTGCACCTAAGTTTTTATAATGCTGAAGCATTACCTTAAAATCAGATGTTTCGGCATTATTCATAAAGCGTGGGTCTATGTTACAAAACCAAGCGAACTTATCGGGATATTTATCGACAATAATTTTTGCAGATTCGCAAGACATCGGATGCAGCTGTCCCTCGGGAGCAACTATAGGTAGTAAAACACCATAGTCAATGTCTATTTTATCCCAATACTCCATATGATCCTCGGCGGTTAAAACTCTGCCGCCCCATTTGCAATCGGGTACAAGGTCGGGGAAAAGCGTTGCGTGAACGTGTACGTCAATTCTTTTTGCTTTTTGCATAAAAATCACCTTAAATTCCTAATTTGTCGCATACTGCTTTAAACAGTATGTTGTTTCCGTTTTGGTTTAAATGAATATTATCAGCTCGCCATTCTGACGGATTCTCAGTATCAAATAAATCGCAAACCGCCAAAATATCAATATCGTAATTTATAGTGCCGTCTAAATCGGGATGCTTATACCAAGCATTGCCTAAATTTGCTATTACGTCACGAATAACCGTGTTATAAACGTTGGCGGTGTCTATAGACGAATATATGCCCGAATCCATATGGGGCTTGGAGCCAAAATGCGAATATGGCGGCAGTAAAAACAGTATTTTGCAGTCTTTATTCACCTTGAAAATGCGGGCGAAAAGCTCTAATAAATCTTTTCGCATAACCTCGGGCGCTACGTAAGCTCGGTCATTTGCAGAAAGTATGATTATTAGTAAATCTGGTGCAAAACGACCAATACGCTCATCAAAATTATCAATAAAAAATCTTGTGGTCTGGCTTCCCTTTCCGGTAAGATTTATATCGATATATTTTGAGCCAACCGCACCTATGGTGATTTTAGGATTCTCGCCCTTTATATTGCGAAACTCTATTTTATGCTCTTTAAAATTTTCATTGCACTGAGCTTTAACCGGTAAAATAGCATATCCTTTAAAGAACTCGGCATCGCCCTTAGTATTTATGTTGGAGTGTGCAAGCTCACCGTCTATGTAAAGATCAAAGGTGCAATAATTGGTGGGGCGAGTCTGAAAATAAAAAGCCAATGTGCTCGACTTTATATTAACATTAAACGATACTTCATCTTTTGCAACTACGGTATAGCACTTGCCATCAAATGCGGCGGCAAATTTGTCGGCATCAGGGTCATCTACACCCACCGCACCGCACTGGTTAAACAAAATATTGCTGCCGTATATAAGCTGAGAATCAAGTTCATAAATTTTATCTCTAACCCTAAAAGACCAGCTAGGCATTGAAACACCGCACTCATACGCATTCATATGCGGCTCTTCATAGTAGGAATAGCGGTTATACGAAAGGCTATCACCCGTGATTAACACCTTAGTGTTTTGTTTTTGTAAAATATCAAGGTAACGATTCAAATGGAGCATCTCCTTTTGCTCTGCGTTTACTTGGCGAAAAGCCGTAATGAGCCTTATAACAACGGCAGTAATAATTTACACTTTCAAAACCGCACTGCTCAGAAATTTGATTTATGCTTTTGTCAGTATTGGTGAGCATTGCGTCTGAAACCTTTATTCTGTAGTCCCTTAAATATTCCATAGCCGTTTTGCCCGTAACATTTTTGAAAACTCTACAAAAATAATGCTTACTTAGTCCGCAAAAATTTGCGAGCATATCGACCGTAAAGGGTTCTGCGAAATTATCACGTATATGTCTGAGAGCCGGTTCTATAAGTTTGTATGACCGCAAGGTTTCTTTTTGTAAAAAATCTGATTCTTCTTTGTTTAGAGTATAATTTCTGAACATTAAACAGAAAAACTCCATCAAAAGCCCCTTTATTGCCATTTCGGCAAAGGGTTGCTTTTCGGCATTTTCTTGCACTATACGGAGCAAAATTTTAGACATTCTTTCATCTTTTATAAGAGTCTTAAAAAAGTTCTTTTCTACAAGCAAGAGAGAGCGTAGATTAAGGTCGCTTTTTTGATTGTTAGAAAAAAAGTCTAAAGGCACCATAAATAAATGGTATTTACCCTTTTTTTCACCGCAGTCTACCGTAGCGTGAAACTCATACGGGTTAATAACAACTATATCTCCGGCCTTTACCGACACGGTATTGGTACCAATTAAAAGAGTTGCTGTGCCCTCGTAAAAATATTTAATTTCTATTGCTTCGTGCAAGGCCTTGCGAACTGTTTCTACATTATCAACGCCAGATGTTACATCACGCGAAACAATAAACGGGAAATTTACGGGTTCATTTACTTTTGTATTCAGTTGAGCTCACCCCTTAAACCAAAAAACTATGGTAAGTACAGTTTAACACAACAAAAACATTTTTTCAATTATATTTAAACATATTTAAGAATTAGTTGCTATATACTGTATTATCCAAAAGTTGCACGTTATTGCTCTTTTTTAAAATATTCAGCTTTCTATCAGACAAAAAACGCACAAATCGTAATGATTTGTGCGTTTTTTATTTATTCAAAAAGTGGGGTTGAGAAATAGCGCTCGGCTGTGTCGGGCAGAACGGTTACTACAGTTTTACCTTTACCGAGTTTTTTAGCAAGACGTAAAGCCGCTGCAACATTGGTGCCGCTACTTATGCCACACATAATGCCTTCTTTTAGAGCTAAATCTTTGGCGGCTTGTAAAGCTTCTTCATCTTTTATTATGCAAACATCATCAAAAATTTCTTGATTAAGTATTACAGGTATTACTCCGTCACCTATACCCATTTGAACATGAGTGCCTATTGAGCCACCCGACAAAATAGCGGCGTTTTCGGGCTCTACCGCCCAAATAGTCATATTAGGATTAGCTTGTTTTAACACTTCACCAATGCCTGTTATTGTACCGCCTGTTCCAATACCCGAACAAAAACCGTGAATTTTGTGTCCTACCTGCTCTAATATTTCGGCAGCAGTACCAATACGCTGAATTTCAGGATTTGCGGGATTTTCAAACTGTTGAGGCACAAACACGTTTGGATTTTCGCTTTTCATTTTTAATGCAAGCTCTAAACACTGTTCTATACAAAGGCCTATATTGCCGGCATCGTGTACCAAGATTACCTCTGCGCCGTAATGCTCTACAAGCTTTCTGCGCTCTTCGCTGACAGAGTCGGGCATAATTATTTTGACCTTTATTCCCTTTACTGCGCCCACAAGAGCAAGGCCAATTCCTTGGTTGCCGCTTGTTGGCTCTACAATAATGGTATCTTTATTTATAAGTCCTTGCGCCTCAGCTTTTTGTATCATATTAAATGCCGTACGTGTTTTTATTGAGCCGCCTACATTTAAGCCCTCAAACTTAACTAAAATCTCGGCATCGTTTTCACCGACCATATTGTTTAGTCTTATTATGGGGGTGTTGCCCATTGCGTCTAAAATAGTATTACAAATCATTAAAAAATCACCTTGAATTATTTTTTTGCGGTATCAATGGAATTTTTAAAAACAACAAAGCGTTGGAACAAATACTCGCTAACAAAGTTAATAAGCATTGTACCTATTAAAACTATGTACTCATTAAGGCCTACTTTATCGCCGGTTAGTACCGCTGTCCACCAAGTAGATAACGGCGTAAACACTAGATAAAAACCGGCAACCTTTAGCATTGCTATGGGCACATTGCTTGCCGAATAAAACGTAAATTTGCGGTTAAGCGTAAAGTTCCATAAAACCGAAAGTATAAGTGAAACCAAATACGATACCCAGTGTGTTATATGCAGTACCTCTTCTAAAACGGTAAAGCTCAATATCTGTATGGCTCCTGCGCTTATAGAAAACAGTACAAATTTTACAGATCTTAAAAACTCTTTTTTAGCTTCGGTCATTTTTGCGACCCCTTACTTTTTTAATGAGTACGAACAAAATATGCATTACCACACCTACCGCTATTGCTACAACCAAGTCAAAAATAACAGTGAGTAAAAACGTGGTTAATAAAACAAGTATATCGGGTATTTGTTTTGTTTTAAAAATCTTAATAAACTTTTCTTTTTCACTCATATTGTATGCTACCATAAACAATATTGCTGCTATGGTGGGCATTGGTATGAGGGCTGCGTAAGGCATTAAGAATAAAACAACCAATAAAAGCACAACTGCATGCACCATACCTGCTACCGGAGTAGTGCCGCCATTTTTGGCATTTGCCGATGTTCTGGCTATAGCACCAGTTGCGGGAATACCTCCAAAGAAAACAGATGCTATATTTCCCATACCCTGTGCTACGAGCTCACTGTTGGGGTTATGTTTTGAGTTTACCATACTGTCGGCAACTACGCAAGACAAAAGCGACTCTATTGCAGCTAGTATAGCAATTGTAAATGCGTTGGGCAATACCGAAATAATTTTCTCGGCAGAAAAATCAAAACTTGCAAAATCCATTTTGGGTAACCCTTGCGGAATATTATAAAGGTCACCTATTGTGTAAACATTTTCATTTATAGCGGGTATAAGGTTAACCAGAAGAGCGCCCACTATAACCGCGAGTAATGACGGAGGTAAACGTTTTTCAATTTTAGGATAAAAAATTAAAATCGCAAGGCTAAGTAAGCCTATTAAAAAGGCTATGGGGCTAAAAGAAGAAATATGGTGTATATTTGCCTCTACCTTTTCAAGTGTTTCAATAGGTCTTACGCCTTGTGAATATGTAATGCCTAAAAAGTCCTTTATCTGCCCTAAAAATATAGTTACAGCTATGCCGCCCGTAAAGCCTACGGTAATGGTATGCGGCATATATTTTATAAATGTGCCAAGTTTAAACACACCCATAAGTATAAGCAAAAATCCGGCTATAACGGTAGCAATAAATAATCCGTCCAAACCGCTTGTGGCAACGACACCGGCCACTATGGTTGCAAATGCGGCGGTAGGCCCTGCTATTTGTACTCTGCTGCCGCCAAGCAGCGATACCACAAAGCCTGCAGCAATAGCAGTATATACACCCTGAGCGGGCTCTACACCTGAAGCTAAGGCTAATGCAATAGAAAGCGGCAGAGCAATTATAGCAACTATTACACCTGCAATAATATCGTTTATAGCCCTGTTTTTTGTATAACCTTTAAGTGCCGAAAACAGTTTAGGTTTAAGATAAAAGTCCTTCATATTCTATTCCCCTTTAAAACTAAAGTATTATACCATTATATGTTAAAAAGGTCAATAAAAAACGGCGGGTAGCCCGCCGTTTTTGTTGTAATAATTATTTTAACATTCCCTTTATCCAGTCTAAAATGGTAAAGTTATCAGCAAAGGGGAAGGTTAATATACCAATAGCAAATACAAGGATTATAATTGCGGGTAAAACGTAGGTCATATACGGGCGCATCCACTTCTTTAGTTTTAAACCCTTACCTGCATTGGCTTCGTTAAGGAAATTGTCAAAGCCCCAACCCTTTTTGCTAACACAAAATAAAACGTAGCAAAGAGCACCAAGCGGTAATAGACAATAGCTCACGATAAAGTCTTCTAAATCTAAAACAGACGAGCCTGTATTAAACGGCACAAAGCCCGACCACAAATTAAAGCCCAAAGCACACGGTACCGATAGTACAAGTACTGCTACACCGCAAATTGCACAGGCTTTAGCTCTGTTCCAACCCGTAATTTCGCGAACACAAGCTAAAATGTTTTCGAACACAGCAATAATGGTAGACATTGCCGCAAACACCATAAACATAAAGAACAACGAGCCCCAAATTCTGCCGCCATTCATATTGTTAAACACCTTTGCCATTGCTACAAAGAGTAAACTGGGTCCTGCTCCCGGCTCAACATCAAAGGTAAAGCAGGCGGGGAAAATTATAAGACCCGCAACCACGGCAACAAACGTATCTAAAACAAGTATGTTTATTGATTCACCCATTAACGAACGTTCTTTACCAATATAGCTGCCGAAAATCGCCATAGAGCCTATACCAAGACTTAGGGTAAAGAAGGCTTGTGTCATAGCGCCAACAATAACATTTCCATTTATTTTTGAAAGGTCGGGCTTTAAATAAAAGGTTAAACCCTCTTTTGCGCCCGAGAGAGTAAAGCTGTTTATTGCAAGAACAACCATTAACAAAAGCAATGCTATCATCATATACTTTGTTACTTTTTCAACACCCTTTTGCAGTCCAAACGAGAGTATTAAAAAGCCCATTACAACCACTATTGCCATAAAGCCTACCATTACAGCCGGATTAGATAGCATATTGGGGAACATATTACTAGATGCCGCATCGGAAATACCTGTCATTTTGCCGGACAAAAAGCTTACAAAATAATAAAGTATCCATCCGGTAACAGATGTATAAAACATCATAAGCAAGAAATTTGCAACCAAAGCAGCATATCCATGGATATGCCATTTTTGGCCTGGTTTTTCTAGTTTTTGGTAAAGTCCTACGGGGCTGCTTTGACTCGCCCTACCCAAAGAAAACTCAATTACCATAACAGGAAGGCCTAAAATTACCAAGAATAAAAGATAAATAAGCACAAAGGCGCCACCGCCGTACTGCCCTGCCATCCAAGGAAATTTCCACACATTACCTACACCAATAGCGCAACCGGCGCTAAGCAAAATAAAGCCTAAACGGCTTGATAAACGTTCTCTTTCCATAATAACACCACTTTATTTTATATTTTCAAAAACTTCTAACCAAAGTCTTTTAATTAGTTCGTGACCGTTAGGGGTTGGGTGAACACCGTCGCCCGTCCAATACTCTGCCGGAGCTTGTTCTAAAGCCTTATTAAAGGCAGGCTGAAGCTCAATAAGGGAAAAATTATATTCTTGTGATAACTCTTTTACAACCTGTGCTTTTTCGGCTACGTCTAGTTTAAACCGTTCTAATCTGTTTGGAATTTCTTCGGTGTTGCAGGTTGCACTTCCCTCTAAAACAAAGGGAGCAATTAATATAAGCTTAATATTAGGACATGCAGTTAAAATCTCATCTAACATCATTTTATATAAAGTTTTAAACTTCTTTGTGTCTACGCCGTTTTGCCATGCGATTTCGTGCCATGCATCATTGACGCCAATATATATACTTGCATAATCCGGCTTTATATTTATAAAATCAGCCTTTATTCTGGCATACAAGTCTACTATTCTGTTGCCGCTTATACCGCGGTTAAAAAACTCGTAACTATTAGGATAATCATAACCCAAACTTGATTTTACAAGCAAAGGATATCCACTGCCAAGGCTAAATCTGGTATCATCAACTCTGCCAACGTCGGTTATAGAATCACCCTGAAATAAAATTCTCTTTGCCATAGCGAACACCCCAAAAACAATTTTCTTAATTTTAGCATATATTATTGATCGGGTCAACCAAATTAACAAAAAGCGCACCAAAACATAGTGTTTTAGTGCGCTTAAAAATAATATATTACTCAAATTTAGGATTAGCGTATTTTTTAGAGGCTAAGCATACCCAGCTATTGCCTGCGCTAACCGTAAGTTCGGTGCCATCAACATTAGTAAACTTAAATGAACTTGTTGAGGCGCCCTTCTTCCATTTTATAGGTGTATAGGCACCGTTGGTTATGTAGTAGCCCTCACCGCTAGATAAATCTATTTTTCTGTGCTGACCGTCGGGATAATCGGTAATGCTTGTTAAAAGTACAAATACGTTTTTAACCTGCGTGGTCTCACCGGTTATGTAATCTTTTCTTAAGGTATCTTTAAAATAACGGGTGTAGACCTTTTTATCGGCATCGTAAACAAACTTAGTTTTGTAATCACCAGAGAATGGAACTAAAACCGTATTGGCCGTTCCGCCTGTAAGTGTTATGGTTTCATCTTCAGCGGCAAAGCTTTGCCAGTTTTTTGCACTCTTATTTTGGGTTTTAAACTTAGTGCCTATGCCCTTCCAAAGCACATCGCCATATGTATAAAGAGTATGCTCATGTTTTAAACCGTTAGATATGCGATCACCATAAAGATTTTCGTGTATCGCAATGCTGTCTACATCGGCAAGGTGGGGCTTTGCATATGTTGGATCTTGACCGTGGTGAATATAAATTGCATTATGACCCATTGCTAAATCTATATAAGCGTAACGAGCCGAACGCACAGTACCAATTTGACCTACGCTTTCTAAATCTTGAAATACGCCTAAAAGTCTGGTAATACCGCCTTCAATTTCGGTTTCATAAACGATGTCGGCCTTGCAAACGCCTGCTTGAACGCTTTGAGCATTAGACATATTGTTTATCATTATAGCTACCGGTCGATTTAAAGTATCGCCCTCGTTTTCTAATTCTTTAACGCCTGTTAGCGGATTTACAAAACGCTCAGGCTCAGACGAAACAGGAACCTCTATTTCGCTTGAGGATATAATTTCTTCGTCGGTTTTTTCTGAGCAGCCCACACACACAATTAAGCATAAAGCCAGTATAATGGCCGATATTTTTTTAAGCATAAGAACACCCCAAATATTGTACTGACATTATTATACAACCACTTTATATGGTTTTCAATAGTAATTTCTTCAAAATTTTACAAAATATTACAAGATTTTATTGAGCTTATTTATAATTGCGGCTATGGCGTGGTCATTGTTAGAAACGGTTATATAATTTGCCGCCGCTTTGGCGCTTAAAGACGCATTTTCTACAGCAAAAGATATATCTGCCGCATTTAGCATACCGATATCGTTATCGTAATCGCCAACCGCAACGGTCTTTTTAACACCTAGGCTCTCGGCTATTTTTTTAAGTGCAACGCCTTTGTGTATACCTTTGGGTAAAATTTCGTATAAAATGCGTTCGCTTCTTATAAAATCAAAATTATCTGCTAACGGGTGAGATGCAAGAAGCTTGGTCAGTTTTTCAATTTGCGCCTCATCTTCACTTGCAAAAATCACCTTTAAAACGGGCTCGGATATTTGATTATATCTTTTTATTATACGCTCTGTATTTGTAAGCCTTCTAAACCGTTCCATAGCCGAGTTATCGGTGTGAAAGAATATATCGTCATACGTGTTTATTTGTATGCCCATATTTGTCATATTTTCTTCTATAAAATCTATAAGAATTCTGACGTTTGGCTCTAGTTCTTTGGCCCAAATATATTTTTTATTCTCAAAATCATACACCGCACCACCGTTGTTACAGCCAATTGGTGCGTTGGGTTTTATAAAGTTGTAAACATCGGCCGAAATAACAGGCGGTCTTCCGGTAATAAATGTAAAATAGCCGCCGTTTTCTTTAAAATATTCTATAGCCTGTTTGTTTTCGTCAGATATAGTTTTATCGGTTTTATAAAGCGTTCCGTCTAGGTCGGTGCAAAATAAAATTCCTTTAAATTTTTTCATCTTTTATTTCCCTTCTTATATCATAACGGATAAAAGCCGAAACAATAGATACCATTGCAAGTACACTTCCCACCGCCGAGCCGTATGCACCGCACAAAATATTATATACAAGCCAAAACGGTGTGGATAACAACGATACTATTCTAATATGTTTTTCTTTAGTTAGCCACAAGGCGCCTACCTCGAAAATTACGGCGATAATGGGCAAAATGCTAAAAATATCTTTATAAAACAAAAGTCCAACCGCCACAATAAATAAAAGCGATGCTACAACCCACAGCTTTATGTGTTTTGATATAAAATTTTTATCTTTTTTGTGAGCCAGTAATGACACAAGCAATCCAGTTAAATCCATAGCAGCGCCACTAAAAGCAAAGAGCAACATATACTGCGTAACATAAAACACGCGCGATAAAATGTTCGTTATTACAATATATCGGCGCGTTTTTTGTTGATAGCTTAGCACAAACAGCACAACCGCTAATATTCCTATAATGTTGGCTAATATCTTCATAAAAACTCCTATTCTATCACACAAAGAACTGTTTTGAGCATACCACCATAACAACAAGGAATATAAGGTTTATAATGGTAAACATCCAAAAATACTTCTTATTATGCCCAGGATACAAAATTTTGAATTCACTAAAGGTAATAAGACTTGCCAAAGATGCTATAAGTGTGCCCGTTCCACCTATGTTAACTCCCAAAAGCAACGATTTATAATCGGTAGTAAAACGAGAAAGCAAAATTGCGGTAGGCACATTGCTTATTGCCTGACAAGAAAGAGTTGATACAAGCAAGGTGTCTTTTTGCAAAAGCTCGTATAAAACCTTATTTACTACATCTATTCTGGCAAGATTTCCCGCGAAAATAAAGAAGAAAAAGAATGTACCAAGCAATGCATAATCTACCATAAGTAATGATTCTTTATCTACAAAAAACAACACAAGAGGTACAATAATTAATCCTAAAACAAACGGTACTATACGAAATACTATTAAAATTGAAAGTAAAAATAAAGCAATATAAAGCAAAGTTTTTTTAATATTTAATTTTTCCGGGAAAGATGTGTCTATAGTAAATTTTCTTGGTTTTACAAAAAAGCAAAACAATATAAGCATAGCTACTGCCAGCAAAAACGGCGGCAGCATAATTGAGCAAAATTCGCCTGTTGGTATATTAAAAAACGAATATAAATATAAATTTTGCGGATTACCAAACGGGGTTAGCATACCTCCTAAATTTGCAGAAATATTTTGTAATATAAAAAGATATGCCATATATCTTTCTTCTTTTACTGTAGTTAACGCAAAATATCCCAAAGGCAAAAAGGTTATAAGCGCCATATCGTTTGCAATTATCATAGAGCCTATAAAGGTTATAAATATTAAAATCAAAAACAGGCTCCTTAAATTTCCCGATAAAAGCACTAGTTTTCGCGCTACAATAGTAAAAAACTTAATATTTCTAAGTGCGCAAATAACAGCGAGTGTTAAAAATAGGCATGCTAGTGTTTTGTAATCTAGGTAAGAAAAATATTCTTTATCGGGCGGAACAAAAAAGCAGGTTATAATAGCCGCTAATGCTGCAATACATAAAACGGTATTCTTTTTTATAAACCTTACAACAGCCATTTAAATACCTCCTTTTTACAACATATAACATAATACATCCTTAAGTTTTTATTTTCAAGAGTATTTAACAAAAAACGAGCCGAATAATCGACTCGTTTTTAACTTTAAATTATTTAAACATTTTGAAAGCTGCGCTGTTCTTGTTCGGTTGTGCTTTTTTCCTTTACTCTTTTTTTGAATAATAAAAACAAGTAATAGTAAAGCGCAATATACAAAAAGAACAGTGCCGAACAATTTTCTCGTAAAAACATTTCCAAATTAGGCAGGTTTTATATAAGCGTTATACTCAAACTGCAAAAAAAGTAAACATTTGTGTCGAAACTGTTACAACTTTAATTTTACTGATACAGGGTCTGTTTTTTGTATGGATTTTTTCTCATCGAGTGAAACCTCCGCCCACAACAACGAGATTAAAATTGCCGAAATCTTTTAAAGAAAAATTTATTTTATTTTTCAAGCTTAATCGCCATTAAAAAGTATTGTCCAATAAAGACTTGCCTTCCCAATTCGCATCTTTAGAAACACCCATAATATCTGCAATTGTAGGAGCAATATCTAAAAGTGAAGCGTCCTTTATATTGTTCCCAGGCTTAAACTCAGGGCCAAGGAAGAACAACGGAATTGTAGTATCCTCAGGCAATTGTGTTCCGTGCATACGATCATGTCCGCCGTGATCTGCCATAATAATAACCGAGTATTCATTCGAAAACTTTTCTATCATTCTCTTTGTATTATCAATGGCCGTATAAATCCTTTTCAAATACTCATCACTCATCCATCCGTTGTCATGGCCGCCTTTTTCATCGGTCTCAACCATATACAGAAAAACAAAATCGGGTTTATGCTTTCTAATCAGTTTGTCGGCCTCATCGGTTAAAACGGTATCACCGCTTTCTTGCATATAAGCATTAACGTAAGTTGAAAATTTTAGAGCGCCTGCAGATACAATATCCCTTAACGGCTCCCAACCATAAAACATAGCGCAAATACCGCCTGCAGCATTAATTTTTTCGAAAATACCATCTACAGGTCTAACTTGCGGAACATATGTGTTTGTTAGTATACCATGTCGTTGCGGAGTCACAGAATGAGTCATGGAAAAATGGCACGGTAATGTTACAGTAGGATTCATAGAGCTAGCATTATATGTATAACTGCATATTTTTTCGAGTTCATTAACATAACGGTTGCCGCATGCCTTTAGTCCGTCAGGACGCATTCCATCAATTGAAATCAAAATAACTTTTCGTCTCATAAAACCACCACCTTACGAGAAAGTATAGCACATACAAATAAAAACCGCAAGATATCCATATTAATTACAAGCAAAAGCAAAAGATGCACGGTTTTCGTGCATCTTTTTACTGTTCGTTTTTTAATGTATTTCGTGTATTTTTATGGTGTATCCAAGAAGTTCGCCAACCGACACTATTTGCCCTTTTACAGTTACTTTATCACCCTTTGATTTTTCTAAAAGAAAATCTCGCTGTGCATCATCTTTAATTTTACACATAACAGTATCAAAGTTCCAATCGTCAGCATTAACCGGTTCTATGCTAATATATGATCCATCACTATCAAAAGTCACTATCTCGCCAGCAACCTCAACATATTTGTTTTGATAGGTTTTTTCTGCCTTTAAAGCATTCTCATCTAACTCATCTAACATAGTTTTTAGGTCTATTTTTTCGTATTGAGTTGTGTTTGCCTCAGATTGTGTATCACCTTGTGACTGTGTTATTTGTTGTGTGCTACTTGTTGTTTCAAAGTCAGTATCAGGCGGACTTATTATTCCTATAGTCATTAAAGTTGCTAAACCCATTAATACCCAGAACCACCATTTTTTACATACAAGCTTTTTAGGTTTTGGCATTTTAGCTCCACAATTAGCGCAACGTTTTTCGTTTTCAGCGACTTCTTTACCACAATTTTTACAAAACATAATTTTATCCCCTTTTTACGAATATTCGCATTATTCAAACATATTATATCTGTATTACAGATAAAAGTCAATATCTTTATTACAGATATCGCATAATATTATAGGGTGATTTTTATGCAATTTAAAAATCTTCGAGGCATTAGAGAAGATAGGGATATAAAACAAAAAGAGCTAGCCGCATACCTAAACGTATCGCAAAATACCTATTCGCAATATGAAACTGGTGTTATTTCTCTTACGGCAGAGGTTTTAATTAAACTAGCCGATTATTATAAAGTTTCTGTGGATTTTTTATTAGACAGAACAAATAACCCAAATACACAAAAATAAGCCGTGAAAGTCACGGCTTATTTTCTTTACTTTTAATCAAACTATTTATTAAGGCGCTTATGCATTCAAGCCACTGATGTTGTCATCAACAGTAAAATAAAAAGTTTTTATTATAACTACTCTTTAATATCAATTTGTACTGCTCTCATAGCATTTAAAGCAGTATTATGGCTATCTTTGCTAACACCCGCACAGCAAGAGGCATCAACCGTAATTTTAACCTCAGGGAACGTGGCTTTTAAAATCATTGCATTAGATATAACACAAATATCGGTACAAAGCCCACAAAGCTCTATTTCATCAATCGGCTCTGAATAGTTTTTAATAATTTGCGGTAAATCTACACTACCAAAGGTTATTTTATCAACTATTGTTTTAGCATAAGGCTGCAATTCTCTACAAATCTGCCAACCGTCAGTACCCTTAATGCAATGAGGTATAGGTAGTTTGGTTCCTTCTTGTGATTGCATATAATTATCAAAATGAGTATCGCGAGTAAAAATGATTTTCCCGTCAAAATTCTTTACCTTGTTTACAACATTCGGTACTATTGCCATAGCATCTTGGCTACCAAGGGCACCATTTATAAAATCCACCTGCATATCTACAACAATTAAATATTTCATTTTATTCTCCTTAAAATTCATTAAAACAATTTTCAAATAATCAAAGATTTTAGTATATTATATCATATCCAAATTCCACAAACAATAAAAATTCAATACCAAAATTTAAAGCACCATCTTAACAGATGGTGCTTTATGTCTATTTACAATTATTGCATACTAAAATTAATACCAATAATTATATCTTTGTCAACACTTCTAGCTCTAAAGAAAATATTATAAGATTCTGTTACAAGAATATATTCATATTTAAATCCAGAATCCAAATAATCGATAATACACTCATAAGTATCGGTAAGGAAAAGGCCCTCAAATGTTGACACTATTTCGCTTGATGCAAAATTAACGCTTCCGTAATCAGCCTCACCGTATCTGCCGATTATTTGTTTTGCATTTGTATCTGAAAAACGATAATTGCCCCAAAAGATTTCATTTCCTACATGGAAAATTTCTCTGGTATGATTCAACATTCCATAATCGTTTTTATTAAACTTGCTCTTAAGTGTTAAAGTTGTTGCATCATAATAATACAGAGTACACCCTGTACAGTTGGTTTCGCCAATATATAAAATGTTGTCCTGCTTGTTCAAATACAATTTTGGGAAGTAAAAAAAACCACCAATTTGTGCCAAAGCATTTGTTACCATATTTTTTTTAAATACGTTACAATGTTGGTCGTGCTCAGAATAATAAATATAATCGCCGTCTATACAAAAAGACGAAACTTCATGGTCAAAATACAGTGAATTTGTTTTGGTATAGTTTGATTTTGAGAAAACATCAATTCTGCATAAATCTGGCAACGAAATATAAATTTCATTACCAATAAGATTAATTTCTGCCGGTTTGCCTGCAAGCGGAACGTTATCAATAGGTGTCATATCTTTTGAATTTATAACAACTAAGCGGTTATTTCCCGATGTTATAACATAAAGAAGATCATTCTCTGTCTTCCAATTTATAACATCACCGTCAAGTTTATATGCAGCAACTGTAGCCTTTATTTTGTCTGAATTATTTTCTTCTGTGGCGTCATTTGTGCCTATTAATTTCATATTTTCGGGCACATTCATCTCTTGGGCTGTTGCCTTTTTCAAAACACCGTTATCTATGTTTTCGTGAGTTTGGTTATTGTTTGTTGTAACATTAGAAGTTGTTGTGGTGTTGACTTTTGAAGAGTTATTTTTGTTTGTTTGGTTTGTTGTTACATTTGAAGATGTTTTATTATTGTTGTTAGAAGTGTTATTTTGTATTACCGGGCTGTTTGAAGATGTTTTATTATTGTTGTTAGAATAGTTATTTGATGAGAATGTGTTTGAATCATTATTGTTATCTTTAGCTGAAGTAGAGTCTGAAAAAGAATTTTCAGTCTTGTTCTCTGCCGAAACAACATTGTTTGTACCTGTAATTTGCGAACTTTCATTGTCATCTAAAACAGGCTGCTGTATATTAGCCCTGCAAGCAGAGAAACCGCAAATGATTAAAATTAGTGAAATTGTCAAGCATAAAATTTTTTTCATTTTCTTCACCTCTTATATTTAAGATATTATAATATTTGTACTGTGTCAATACAAAATTATAATACAAGAATTAGTTTTTACAAAATTTAAAACGAAAAATTGACCTAAAACTAATTTTTCCTCTTTTTATTAACCGATATTGGTTAATATTATTATATACCATATTCGGTTAATATGTCAATAGGGAGGAATAAAAATATGATTTCCTATGATAAATTATGGCAGACGATGAAAGAAAAAGGTATTACACAATACACACTTATCAAAAAACATAATATCAGCCCCGCACAAATAACCCGATTAAAAAGAAATGAAAGCGTAAGCACGCACACAATTGAAATGTTTTGTAAAATTTTAAAATGTAATGTTCAAGATATTATGCAGTATATAGATGAAGAAAATATTTAAAAAAGCCGTGAATATCACGGCTTTTTTTGTATATTGATTTATCAGTCTGCAGAACCTTTATCTTAACATTAATCTGTACAGTCAACTCTTGCGGTGTATGTGAGTTGCTATCCACTTGGAGCGTGGGCAACTTTCGACCGCGGCGCCTCTGCGCTCCTCCTTTGCTCGCTCAGTCGGTAAGCACAAGACTACTGACCGCGGAATGACAGTACAAGCTTTATTTAAAGAACGAAACAAAAAAGACTACCATCTGGTAGTCTTTTTTGTTTGGATAGTTTGAACTTAATGACACGAATGAAATGTGCCTGAAAACTGAAAATTTTTGAATTTCAATATTAAGTTTGGTCTATTCTTATATCAATGGACTTCAACTTGTGATTTTTTGCATAATGATATCCTTCCGACTTGCGTATATAATCAAAGAAGTTTTCGTCGGTATCATCACTCCATAAAGTATCTTCAAGATAGCGATTTTCTTCATCAGGAGAGAACATTATACTTACTCGTAGCTGATAATATTCATCTTCTCCATCCGGATATTGTCTCACTAAATCATAGTAAAACATATCTTGCCCCGTAAAATCATAAACACCATACTCGTTTAATAAAAGGTCTTCTTCAATGGGGGTCTTGCACATTTCTTCAAATACATTTATGATTTCGTCTAATGAATTATAAGTTGAAATATTATTCTGTAAATACTCTAATAAAGACATATCGTTCACCTCGTGATTTACATTTAAACTTGTATTTTTATTTAGGTTACAAGCGGAAAGTCCAAAAATCAGTATTAAACACAAGAACAAAATTGCAAATCTCTTCATATCTTCACCGCCTTGGGTTAAGTATAGCATAAAAGTGGTGGAGGTGCAAGGGCGCTTGCACGAAGTGCAACATCGTTGGGCGTTAGCCCACATCGTTTGTGCGAAGCATAACACTGTTTGCCGAAGGCAACATCGTTTTGTGTCCGCCAAGCGGAACGATGTTTTCGCTCTGCGAAAAATGATGTTTGCAACTGCGTTGCAAAACGATGTTGTGTCCTTGCGGACACAAACACAAAAAGAAAAAGCACACCGTGTGGTGTGCTTTTTCTTTTTGGGTGTTTTGAACTTAGTGACACAAATAAAATATACCTGAAAACCGAGGATTTTACATATTCACTTTATTTTTATGCCTTTATTCCTCAAAAACTTCAAAAAATCTTCTTCATTACCAATAGAAAAACCGGCTTTTTTAAAAGAACAAAGCAAACTGGCTTTTGTTTGCAAATATATGTATTTCTTCGTTTGAAATGCTTTTTTTACATCTGCATAATTTAAATGAATTTCAGAACCCGTTGACTGCACCGTTGTAATATTCTCATCAGTAATAGTTACTGTAATTTCAACAGGTTTTCCATGCATTTCCAAATCACGTTTCAGCGTAATATTAACATTCTTGATATATATAAACACCTGCAAAAACATCCAAACAATCGGTAGTATAAACAAATATACATTAATATTCTTATCAACGATTATATCAACAATACCTAATATAATACACAAAAAGAAATAAATATCAAAAACAATAATTAAAGGACGACGAAAATTTATATACCCAAATACATCTTTTGCCCATTCACGATTTTTAACATACTTATTCTCAAACAGTATTTCCACAAAAGCACCTCTTATTTATTTGTCCCATAAATTTACCGCATCGACTCTATTTTTGAGTTCTCTTACCATTATTTCAGAGTCTCTCGGAGCATTCTTTTTTTCTTTTAAGGTATTGATTAGTTGAAAAATAGAAAAAGCACAACACAAAACAAAAATAATATAAGGCACTTTTTGACTAGAATCAGCAATAGCAAAAAGAATGGCAAATACAGACATTACGGTTAACAGTACAAGGCTAATTATCTTTAAAATATTATTATAATGACTATAAACAGTATAATATGAAACATAGGTTTTTCCATCTTGTTCGATAACCTCTCCGTAAAGAGATGTAGAGTATGTACGTTCGATATGTCTTGACGGCGGATTAGTAACAGTGATTTTGCCTTTTCTAGTACAATAAAATTCAATTCGTTGGTAGCCGTTAATTTCTTCCCTGCAAAGACCCTGCATTTGCATAAATTTATCTATTGCATCTGTCTTTGTAGCACAAATTTCAAATTTGCCTTGGCTAATTTTTTTCATATCATCACCGCCTTGGTGGTATTATAGCATAAAAGCGGAATAAAATCAACGGCTTGCCGTTGTATATCATCAATTCCGCAGGAATTGCATATCATCAACTTCGCAAGAAGTTGTATATCATCATTGCGAAAGGGTTTTTGATACACGCTAAAGCGTGATGATATACAGTCCTAACGGACTGATGAGATACAACACGGCAACGCCGTGTTGATGATATGCCATTGCTTTCGCAATGGATAAAAAAACTCTCGTTCTATTGAACGAGAGTTTTTTGGCGCCTCAAACAGGGCTCGAACCTGTGACACCGCGGTTAACAGCCGCGTGCTCTACCGACTGAGCTATTGAGGCATTCGGTTTAAAACCTAAGGCCGACTTGTAATATATTACAAATCGGGCCATAGGACTTTGTGTTGGCGCCTTCCTATCTTCCCAGGCAGCTGCCCGCCAAGTATTTTCAGCGCTAGTGAGCTTAACTTCTGTGTTCGGGATGGGAACAGGTGGACCCTCACCGCAATCAACACCAACTACTTGCTGTGCCTTTAAGCACCGCTATATAAAACAGTATACACTGTTTTATGTTAAAATATGCATAATAAGGGAAGTGGTGACCCGTACGAGATTCGAACTCGTGTTGCCGGCGTGAGAGGCCGGAGTCTTAGGCCACTTGACCAACGGGCCATTTCCTATATCTGAAGCTCTGGTTGAGCTATCATTAACCGTGGTGCACCATCAGGGACTCGAACCCGGGACACCCTGATTAAGAGTCAGGTGCTCTACCAACTGAGCTAATGGTGCATTTTTCAATCACACCCTAAAAACTGAACAAAGTTAGCGATGAGTGAGGAACGAAATAATAGGTCAAGCCCTCGGTCTATTAGTACTGCCAAGCTAAATATGTCACCACACTTACACACGCAGCCTATCAACCCGGTAGTCTTCCGGGGACCTTACTAGCTTATGCTATGGGATATCTAATCTTG
>JAZQEI010000003.1:0-161223 GCA_045538935.1 Acutalibacteraceae bacterium | reverse complement strand
TTAAACGGTGGTTTAACCTACGATACATCTGCAACAATCTACTACTATGAAGGCACATATGTAGATACACATCTACACTCAAAATCTGCTAAGATAGTTAAAGAAACACTCGTTTCTTTAGGTGAGTATGTTCCGGCTTAAAACATAAAATTTAAAATGCACACTCCAAACGGAGTGTTCATTTTTTATTGCTTTTTATTTTAATTCACATTAGTATATCTGAAAGCCTTGCCAAGACTTCAATTGACATTTGTTCTGCGCGGATTGTTGTTAGTAAACCGCACTGCTCTAATGCTTTTGTTATATTGTCTTTTGGTATGCCAAGTGTTGATGAAACCGAGTTTGTGAGTGTTTTTCGGCGTTGTGCAAAGCAAGCTTTTACGAATTTAAAGAAGTTTTCTTCGTCTTTAACTTCTACTTTAGGCTTATCTAAAATATTGAGTTTTATAACTGCGCTATCTACATTGGGTGCGGGTAAAAATGAATCTCTATCAACCAAGAATAGAAGTTCGGGGTCGGAGTAGTAACTTACCGCTGCCGATATTGCGCCACATTCTTTTTCGCCCGGTTTTGCAGTTAAACGCTCAGCGGCTTCTTTTTGTACCATAACGGTAATAGATTTTATAGGAAGCTTGCTTTCAAGCAACATCATTATAATGGGTGATGTTATGTAGTACGGCAGATTTGCACAGACTACAACATTATCGCAGTCTGCAAACTCACTTGCAATAATTTGCCTTAAATCAAGCTTCATTGCATCGCCAAAGATTACCTTAGTGTTTTTAAATTCTGCAAGGGTTTGTTTTAAAACGGGGCGCAAACGTTCGTCAAGCTCTATTGCAACAACTTTTTTTGCAATTTGTGCAAGGGAGCTTGTTAACACACCAATACCTGGGCCTATTTCTAACACACCTGTATTATCGTCGGCAGAATTCTCTGCCATTTTAGGACAAACGGTTGGATTAATTAAAAAGTTTTGCCCTAGGCTTTTTTTAAATGTAAATCCGTTTTTAGATAAAATACTTTTTACAGTTGAAATATCAGATAAATTCATAAACAAACAGTCCTATTAATATTTACATTTTAGAAAGTGTGGTACTTTTATTGTTATCACGGTCGGCAAATATTACCCACATATCACCAAGCTTTAAGAATATTTGTTTTACTTCGGTTGATATATTGTCTTTACCAAAAATAGCAAGGGCTGTAAATTTGCTCTTTTTTTCTTCTAAAGCCTTAGATAAAGCCATAAGTTCTGCCGGTAAATGTTGGGTTTGGCTAAACTTGTATTCGGCGGCGCTGTATATGCTGAAATCTTTGCAAAGCAAAGCGGCACCGACCTTAACGTTAGAAAGCTGTGACATTTCTTTTGCCTTTAAAATTAAAGAATCAAAATTAGACATTGTATTAACCCCTTAAAGTTGGTTACTAAAGTATACCACAATAAAAACGATTTGGCAAATTTTTTGTAATACATAGTATTTTAATGTCTTGAAAGATAAATATATTGAGTGTATAATAATATTATTACACATTTAATAAGGATGACAAAGTAAATGGCTACAGTTAATCCAAAAAATCCGCACGACGGACATAGGGAAAGATTTCGTAAAGAAATTATTAAAACCGGTATCACTCCTTCGACACCTGAGCATAAGGTATTAGAGTATATATTGTTCCATTGTGTGCCCAGAAGAGATACTAACGAGCTAGCACACACCCTTATAAACAAATTTGGCTCGTTTCCTGCTGTTTTAGAAGCGCCGGAGCGCGATTTATATGCTGTTGACGGTGTAAATGAAGCAACTGTAACATGGCTTAAAATGATAATTCCCGTTTTTAGATATTACACTGCCAAAAAGGCTGATGTGGGCAAAAAATTCAATAAAAGAGAAGAAATTGGAGAGTATATCTTCAAGCAGTATTTGGGCAATAAAGGCGAGGTGGTTACGCTTTTAAGTTTAAATGCCGCAGGCAAGATAATAGGCTTCGATGTTATTGGTGAGGGTGATATTCATTGTGTAGATATAAGTCCGCGTAATGTGTTAGATGTTGTGTTGCGCACGGGAGCAAGCGGTGTTGTTATGGCGCATAATCACCCAAGCGGATTAGCGTTGCCGTCAAAAGAAGATTTAAACGCTACTATACAGATTAAGCAATTACTTAGCAACATAAACGTACGGCTGTTGGATCATGTTATTGTTTGCGATGATGACTATGTATCACTCGCTTCATCAGGAGATTTTAAGAATATTTTTACTAAATAAAAGGAAAACACATGCAAAAGTTAGAAAATTTAAAACAAGAAAGAATATTTTATTATTTTACCGAGCTTGCTAAAATTCCGCACGGTTCGGGTAATATGCAAAAAATAAGTGAATATTGTGTGCAGTTTGCAAAGAAACATTCACTCGAGTATTACACCGACAATTCGTTTAACGTTGTAATAAAGAAAAAAGCCAGTAAAGGTTACGAGAATCACAAGGCGGTTATTTTGCAAGGTCATTTAGATATGGTTTGCGAAAAAGAAAACACAAGCAATATAGATTTTTTAACCGATCCTATTTGTGTGCTTACTGACGGTGAATTTCTTTTTGCTGACTCTACCACACTTGGCGCCGATAATGGCATAGCAGTTGCTATGGTGCTTAGCATTTTAGAGGATAACTCGCTAGAGCATCCGCCAATAGAAGCGGTTTTTACCACCGATGAAGAAACCGGCATGTACGGCGCATTAGCTTTAGATGTGGGTGTTTTGTGCGCTCGCAGTTTAATAAATATAGATTCCGAAGAGCAGGGTGTTTTAACTGCAGGCTGTGCGGGCGGAATAACCGGTAAAGCGCATTTTGAACTTAAAACTACCAAAATTAATAACCCTTGTTACAAAATAACAGTTGGTGGACTTTTGGGCGGTCATTCTGGTATTGATATAGATAAAAACCGACTAAACGCTAACAAGTTAATGGGCCAGATTTTAAATTCTTTAACCGAGGAATTTAACCTGGTTAGTATTTGCGGTGGTGATAAAGACAATGCCATTGCTCGCAACTGTGTTGCAGTAATATCTTGTAAAAACAATCCAAGCCAGCAGATAGAAAAATTAAATATAAAAACTAATGCCGAAACACCGATAATTACAGTTGAGCAAATTGATGCGACTAATATGGCCGCTACTTATGCAGACTCTAAAAAAATCGCAGAATTACTTTTCAATGCTCCAAACGGTGTAATAAAATACAGCACTAATGTAGAGGGACTTGTTCAAACCTCTTTAAATATGGGCGTTATAAGAACAGATGAAAACGCACTCTCAATTACGTTTTCTTTAAGAAGCGCTAAGAAAAATGAACTTTATGATTTGCAAAATCGAATTACAGCTCTTGTAACCCAAAATGGTGGAAAAATAGAGTTTGGCGGCGGTTATCCTGCATGGGAGTATAAGGAAAATTCGCCACTTAGAGATACTCTTTGTAACACTTACGAAAAAATGTATGGCCAAAAAATGAAGGTTGATATAATTCATGCGGGCTTAGAGTGTGGACTGTTGAGTGAGAAAATAGACGGGCTTGACGCTGTATCTATAGGTCCTAATATATACGATGTTCACACGCCTAACGAGAGGTTAGACATTGCATCGGCTAAATCCACCTATGAATATTTGTGTATGGTTTTAAAAAATCTTTAGGAGTAATGTTTTGAACAGTAAAATAAAGCAAATAATGCAAAGGCTGAAGAAAAATCAGGCAATGCTCATTAAAAACGATGCCAACCGTTTTTATCTTACAAATTTCAAATCCAGCGCGGGCAATATAGTAATTACAAAAACTAAAGCAGCTTTTTTTATAGATTTTAGGTATTTTGAAATGGCAACAGCAACCGTTAGCGGTTTAGATGTTGTGTTATCTAAAAACTTCTCATCTGAGCTTTTAGAGTTTTTAGAGCAAAACGGCGTTAACGAGTTATTTTTAGAAACTGACACAGTCAGTTTAGATGAATATTCACTACTTTGCAAATCTCTAAAAAATATAAATGTTCTGCTAGATGACAACCTAAAAAACAAAATACTAAAAATGCGCGCCGTAAAAACAGAAGAAGAAATTTCAAATATAAAGGCGGCTCAAAAAATAACCGATAAAACCTTTAGCTACATCTTAAACTATATAAAACCCGGTATTAGTGAAAAAGAAATAATGCTTAATATGGAGTTTTATTTAAGAAGACTAGGCTCAGATGGCGTATCGTTTGATTTTATAGTGGCATCTGGTAAAAATTCCTCACAGCCACATGCTGTACCAACCGACAAAAAGATAGAGTCGGGTGATTTTGTAACATTAGATTTTGGTGCTGTGGTAAACGGATATAGGTCTGATATGACCCGCACCGTAGCAGTAGGGCATGTAAGCGATGAGCAGAAAGAAGTGTATAATACTGTTTTACAGGCCCAACAGGCCGCATTAAATGCAATAAAGAGCGGTAAGGTTTGTAAAAGTATAGATAAAATTGCACGCGATATAATTTATAATGCGGGTTACAAAAACTGTTTTGGTCATGGACTTGGCCACAGCGTAGGTATCGAAATTCACGAAAGCCCTTGCTTTAATTTAAGAGATACAACTAAACTCAAAAGTGGTATGGTATTAACTGTAGAACCAGGCATTTATTTAGAAAATAATTTTGGCGTTAGAATAGAAGATATGGTTGTTGTAACAGATAACGGCTGTATTAACATTACACAAAGTGATAAAAAGCTAATAGTGCTTTAAGGGGTAAAATTTATGTTCTGTGCATTTAAAAAGAATACATCTACATATTCCGCAATGCTTGTAGGCCTTGGAAATCCGGGTTTAAACTATGAAAAAACGCGTCACAATGCAGGCTTTATGGCAATTGATAGATTTTGTAAAACTCACAATATAAATAATTTTAAATCTAAATTTAATGCACTTGTAGCCGATTACACACTAAATGGTGAAAGAATACTAATAGTAAAACCGCAAACCTATATGAATAATTCGGGTGACGCCGTAGGAAAGCTTACCAAATTTTATAAAATAAATCCCGAAGATGTTCTTGTTGTGTTCGATGATATTTCTTTTCCCGTAGGAGTCTTAAGAATTCGTCGTAAGGGTTCTGCGGGCGGACATAACGGCATAAAAAGTATTATTGCGGCACTTTCTAGCGAGAATTTTCCGCGCATTAAAATAGGCGTTGGTGATAAACCTCACGAAAATGCCGATTTAAAAAACCATGTTCTTTCTAATTTTAAAGAAGAAGACCTTAAAAATTTAGACCAACCTTTAGACCGCGTTGTAGCTGCGGCAGAGCTTATTATTAAGGGTCAAACCGAAAAGGCAATGAATATGTATAATGGCTGATTTAAAGTTTTTAAACCATGTTTTACAAAAGAATAACAGTTACAAAACCCTCTTAGAAAGTATTAAAGGGGGTTTATTGCCATGCCTTGCAACAGGCCTTTGCGATGTTCATAAGGCTATTATTGTTTCGGCGTTAAGTGAACACACCGACAAGAAAATTTTGCTTATAACCCCCGATGAACCTTCGGCGGCAAAGCTTATAGAAGACCTTAAAAATTTAGGGGTTTGTGTTAATTCCTTTGAATCGCGTGACTTTTTACTTAATAATGCATTCGGCAGTTCTAAAGATTATGAGCATAAACGTCTTTATACTCTTTTCGGAATTTTGAATGGCGAGTGTAGTGTAGTAGTGTCTAGCATAGAGGCTGCCGCACAGTATACTTTGCCATCTAATATTTTAGAGCAAAACACCTTTACACTAAAGACCGGAGAAACAGTAAACGACGCCGATTTAATTGAAAACCTTTTATCTGCAGGCTACTACAGATGCGAGCAGGTAGAGGGCAAGGGTCAATTTTCTAAACGCGGCGGCATAATAGATATTTTCTGCCCGTCTGATGTTAAACCTCACAGAATAGAATTTTGGGGCGATGAAATAGACTCTATTTCTACATTTGATGTAACAAATCAGCGTCGTATAGAACAGGTAGATAGTATTAAGGTTACACCTGCACAAGAAATCACGGCAAGCCCTAAAGATATAGAAAAAATGCTTATTAGTTTAAAATCTAATAAGCTAACCGATGCACAACTAAAACAGGTCGAAACTGACCTCGAGCGAATAAAATACGGTGAGAGTGTAAACCTAGACCGTTATATAAATTTAATCTATCAAAAACCGTATACACTTTTCGACTACACATCTGATTATCTTGTGGTTTTAAGCGATGCCGCCGAAGTGCAGCTGGCTCTAAAAGCAAGACACGAAAATTATATTTTAGATTCTAAGACTTTGTTAGAGCAGGGTCATATTTTTGCACAAACAGGTAATCTTTATTTAGACGAAACCGAGATAACCAAAATACTGCAAAAAGAAAGTGTTTTATTAGAAAACTTTACACGCCGTTCGTTTAATATTGCTCTAAAGCAAAACTTATCATTTACCTTTAAACGTAATGCAATTTGGAACGGCAGTATTGAATATTTGTGTGAAGATATTAAAAATGCCCTAGGTGCCAATTTGTCGGTAGTTATAGCTGCTACAAATGAAAAAAGCGGCAAAAACATTGCCGACGATTTAACTGCCAAGGGCATAGAGACTATGTTTTTAGAAAAAATAAGCGGTCTGCCCAAAGGTGTAGTTGTAACTGTTGGCGCACTGTCTGCCGGGTTTGAAATAGAAAACAGTATTCTATTTATTCCCGCAAGCCGTTTTATTGCCAGTAAAAAAAGAAAATCGGTTAACAATGATTCTTCTAAGAAAATAACCTCGCTTTCTGAAATTGAAAAAGGCGATTATGTCGTTCATACTTCTCACGGTATAGGCGTATTTGCCGGTATAGAAACCATTACAGCCAATAAAATAACCAAAGATTATATAAAAATTAAGTACGCCGGTACCGATGTTTTGTATGTTCCGGTAACCCAGCTTGATTTAGTTTCTAAGTATATTGGCTCTAAAGAAGACGGAACTGTAAAGTTGCATAAATTGTCGGGAACAGAGTGGCAAAATACACGCAAAAGGGTGCGTGCTGCCGTTAAAAATATGGCAAAGCAATTAACTGCGCTTTATGCAAAACGTATGAGCGCCAAGGGTTATGCTTTTGGCGAGGATACCGATCTTCAACGCGATTTTGAGTGCCGTTTTGAGTTTGATGAAACCGAAGATCAACTTAAATGCATTAATGAAATTAAGCGTGATATGGAACGTGCAGTTCCTATGGACAGATTGCTTTGCGGAGATGTTGGCTTTGGCAAAACCGAGGTTGCATTAAGGGCCGCCTTTAAATGTATGAGCGAGGGTAAGCAGTGCGCTATTTTAGTGCCCACTACAATTCTTGCTTGGCAGCATTACAATACTGCACTAAGGCGCTTTTCTAACTTTGCTCTTAATATTGCTATGCTATCACGCTTTGTAGATGCTAAAACACAAAACAGAGCTATAAAGGGAATTCAAAGTGGTGCGGTAGATATGGTAATCGGCACCCACCGTTTAATTTCTAAAGATGTTAAGTTTAAAGATTTAGGACTTGTAATTGTAGACGAAGAACAGCGTTTTGGAGTTGCACAAAAAGAGCGATTAAAAGAGTTATATCCTAATGTAGATGTTTTGACTTTATCTGCAACACCAATTCCAAGAACATTAAATATGGCAATGTCGGGGCTTAGAGATATGTCTTGTATAGACGAAGCGCCGCTTGACCGCTACCCCGTTACAAGCTATGTAATAGAGCATAACGATGCGGTAATTTTCGACGCTATAAATAGAGAACTTCGCCGTTCGGGCCAGGTGTATTATTTGCACAACAGAATTGACACTATTGACCGTACTGCCTTAAAACTCCAAAATGCATTTCCCAATTTTAAAGTGGCAACAGCACACGGCCGAATGGGTGAAGAGGCATTATCTAGTGTGTGGAAGCAACTTGTTGAACACGAAATAGATATTCTTGTTTGCACATCCATTATAGAAACGGGTGTAGATATTTCTAATGCCAACACCCTTATTATAGAAGATGCCGACCGTATGGGGTTGTCGCAACTGCATCAGTTAAGGGGAAGAGTTGGGCGCTCTCCGCGTAGAGCATATGCATATTTTTGCTTTAGAGCAGGCAGACAAATTAGCGAAATTGCCGCAAAACGACTAGATGCCATGCGTGAATTTACCGAGTTTGGAGCCGGCTTTAAAATAGCTTTGCGCGATTTAGAAATTCGTGGTGCAGGTTCAATACTCGGCGGTGAGCAACACGGTCACCTAGAGGCCGTCGGATACGATATGTACCTTAAAATGTTAAACGATGCTGTAAACGAAGAAAACGGTATAGCTCCCGTAGAAGAAAACGAATGTACGGTAGATATATATGTTTCGGCGCACATACCCGAAAAATATATGCCCTCGGCCGCCAACAGAATTGAGATGTATAAGCGTATTGCCACCATAAATAGCAGAGCCGACGTTTTAGACGTTACCGACGAGCTCTTAGACCGTTTTGGTGAACCTCCAAAATCGGTTATGGGTCTTGTAGATATTGCATATATAAGAAATCTTGCCATAAAATTCGGCATATGCGAAATAGTGCAGCGTGATGATTTAATAACTTGCTATATAAACAATATTCAGATGCAAAGATTATCGGTATTATCCGATATCTTTAAAGGGCGTTTTTATATAAGTGCAGGTGCAAAACCATCATTTTCTGTAAAGCTTAAAAAGGGTGAAAGCAACCTTGCGGTTTTAAAGCAAACCGTAGAGCTTCTTAATGAAGAAAATCAGAGCAATTAATACTAGACTTTTAGTGTTAATTATTATATAATTAATGTGCGAATTTCTTTTTTCGGAGGATAAAGATGTTTAAAAGAATTTTACTTTCAGTACTTTGTGTATTTTTAATATTTGCCCTTTGCGCTTGTCATGCAAAGGACGAAATTGCCGTAACGGTTGGCGGTGTTAATATAAAATCGGGTGCTTATGCAAATATGCTCATATATGCCGACACCGAAGCAAAATCTAAGGTTGAATCAAACCTAACAAGCCAGGGCGCAACCGATCTCTCTAAGGTTAATTACTATGCTCAAAAAATCGATGGCGTATCTTATAACGAGTGGGTAAAGAATCGTGCAATAGAGCACTGCAAACGTTATGCTATGGTACAGTTAAAGGCCGAAGAGTTAAAAATCACCTTAACCGATGAAGAGGCCAACAGCGTTAGCACAACCATTTATAACGATTGGTATTCGAGCGGATACGGTGAAATTTACGAGAAAAACGGCGTTGGTTACAATACGTATTTAGATTATAATCTTAACAACCGTTTAGGCTTTAAGGTGTTTGAGCATGTTTTTGGTGAGAACGGTGAAAAGGCAGCAGACAAGCAAACCGTAATCGACACCATGTATGAAAATTTTGAAATTGCAAACATTTTAGAAACTAATATTGCCGATTTATCTAGCTCAGAAATTGCCGAGCAAAAGGCAAAACTCGATGCTTATGCCGAGCGCATTAAAAATGGCGAGAGCTTTGAAGCGATTTATGTAGAGCATTATGAGCTTAAAGATCACAAGCATGAAGAAACCGACAAGGAGGCTCCAAAGGACCTTCATGCATCTTTAGTTGGCTCTGATGAAACAAGCTATGCAGACCAAAACTTTAATGATATCAAAAAAATGAGCGTAGGCGAAACCAAGGTTATAGAAGATGCCGATGATGATGTTTTAAGGCTCATTGTAAGGGGCGATATTACCTCTGACGAGTATTATGAAAAAAATCTTTACAGCACAGTTTTGTATATGCTTTACGATGAAGATTATGAAAAATATTTGGCAGAACTTTATAGTTCTTTAGATACTCAAATTAATGATTACGCAGTTAACAATTTTAAGGTTAAAAAAATAAAGTACGAATAATAACTTCGGCACAGCTTTTTGCTGTGCCGTTTATATGAACACACAAAAATATAAGGCAAGGTACATATATGTTAAAAGAGCAAAATCAAATGTTAACATTACCGCTTTTAGCATTAAGAGGAGTAGTAATGTTTCCAAAGGCGCTTATTCATTTTGAGGTCGGCCGTGAAAAAAGCATAGCCGCGGTAGAGCGCGCTTTAAAAAATAAGCAGTCAATCTTTTTAGTAGCACAAAAAGATATTTTAATAGAGCATCCTGAAATTAGCGATTTATACGATTACGGCTGTGTTGCACGCATAACACAGGTATTAAGAATGCCCGACGGTATAGTAAAGGTGCTTGCCCGCGGCGAATACAGAGCAAAACTTGTAAGGCTTGAAAATTCTAACGACTATTATTCTGGAATAATTGAAAAATGTGTTATAGAGCCGGTTAAATCTAAACCGGTTTATGTTCAGACTCTGCTTCGTAAAATTAAGCAAAAGTTCGAAGAGTTTGAAGCTATCTCTAACAAATTTCCGCCTGATATTTACGATTTAGTTATATCTTCAAACGATTTAAGCACAATATGCGATGTTGTTACGGCTAATTTTCCCGTTCCGTTTGACGATAAACAGTTTATATTAGAACAACTTAGCATTATTAAAAGAGCAAAATTGTTCTTGCAACTACTTGAGAGAGAAACTAAAATTGCAAAAATTGACAAAAAAATAAGCGAACAGGTAAAATGCCAAATAGATGAAAATCAAAAAGAATATTATTTGCGCGAGCAGTTAAAGGCCGTAAGCAACGAGCTTTACGGTGACGATTCTATAGAGAGTGAAGTTGATGATTACCGAGCAAAAATAAATTCGCTAAACGCAAAAGACTCGGTAAAAGAAAAGTTAAATGCCGAAGTTTCAAAGCTTGTTAAAATGCCGCAAGGCTCGCACGAGGCAACGGTGGTTAGAACCTATTTAGATACCTGTATAAAACTGCCTTGGGACAGCGTAACCGACACTAATATAAATTTAAAAAAGGCAGAAAAAATACTTGAACGCGATTTTTACGGTCTTAAAAAGGTAAAAGAGCGCATAATCGAAATGTTAGCGGTATATAAAGCAAACCCAAACATTTCGGGCCAAATTATTTGTCTTGCGGGCCCTCCGGGAGTAGGTAAAACCCACATAGGCAAAACCATTGCCGAATGTATGGGACGCAGATACTCTAGAATTGCTCTTGGCGGTGTTCATGATGAGAGTGAAATTAGAGGTCACCGCAAAACCTACATTGGCGCAATGCCTGGTAGAATAATATCGGCTATATCTAATGCCGGCAGTTCTAATCCGCTTATATTGTTAGATGAGCTTGACAAACTTGGCAGTGATTATAAAGGGGACCCCTCTGCAGCACTTTTAGAGGTTTTAGATAAAGAGCAGAACAATGCTTTTTGCGATCACTTTTTAGATATTCCTTATGATTTATCTAAGGCAGTGTTTATAGCAACCGCTAACGATGTTTCACAAATTCCCGATGCTTTGTATGACCGACTTGAAATTATAGAGCTTTCTAGCTACACCATGAACGAAAAACTTAGCATTGCTAAAAAGCATCTTATACCCAAACAACTTAAAGCACACAATTTAACCACTAAAGAAATTTGCATAACAACCGATGCTATCTTAGGCCTTATAAACGATTATACAAGGGAAGCTGGTGTGCGCCAACTTGAGCGCGAAATTGCCTCGCTTTGCCGTAAGGTGACCTATAAAATTCAAAACGGCATAGCCAAAGGTAAAATTACTGTTAAAAATGCAAACATTACCGAGTTTTTAGGCAACCGTCGTTTTATTGGCGATATTTATTCAACCGAGAATCAAGTTGGTGTTATTAATGGCCTTGCTTGGACTGGTGCCGGCGGAAAAATAATGCAACTAGAGGTATCGGCCTTAAAGGGTACCGGAAAAATAGAGCTTACTGGTTCTTTGGGCGATGTTATGAAGGAATCGGCATATTCTGCTGTAAGCTATGTTAGAAGTCAGGCCGAGCGTTATGGCATAGACCCAATGTTTTATAAAGACACCGACCTTCACATTCATGCTACAGAATCGGCTATAAAAAAAGACGGCCCATCGGCCGGTGTTACTATTACAACCGCTATAATTAGTGCGCTAACGGGCGCTAAGGTGCGCTGTAATGTAGCTTTAACTGGCGAGGTTAGCATTAAGGGCAAGGTGTATCCAATAGGCGGACTAAAAGAAAAAACGGTTGCCGCTTACAAAGCAGGCATAAAAACTGTTTTGGTGCCTTCAATGAATAAGGGTGACTTAGAAGAAATCGATGATGAAGTAAGGCAGTCTCTTAACATTATTTTAGTGTCTACTATGGACGATGTTCTAAAGCATACACTTATAGATTTTGATGTTAAGAACAAAAACAGAGAACTATATATAACCGATACACCATCGAATACTCGCCCTACGGCAAATTGCTAAGGAGTAATTTATGAATTATAATTTAGTATATTTTGAAAAAGCCTTTGGCACGGCAGAACAACTAACAGAGTCCGATTTACCCGAAATTTGTTTTTCGGGCAGAAGTAATGTTGGTAAATCTTCTTTAATAAATAAGGTAACGGGCAGAAAATCTTTGGCAAGGGTAAGCTCAGAGCCCGGAAAAACGGTGACAATTAACTTTTATAATTTAAAAGAGTGTCGTCTTGTAGATTTACCCGGTTACGGATATGCAAAGGTGCCTTTTGCCGAAAAAACACGTTGGTCAGAATTAATGGAAGGTTATTTTAATTCGGGTCGAAATATTAAGGTGGTTTTTCAGCTTATAGATATGCGTCATGCACCTACCGATTTTGATATGTCTATGTTAGAGTTTTTGTCGTACCATAACATACCCTACGTGGTGGTTTTAACCAAGAGCGACAAATTAAATGTGTCTGAAACCAAGGCAAGACTCGAAAGCATAAAAGAAGAACTGGGTGGGTATTACGAAAATACCGAAGTTGTTCCGTTTTCTTCTAAAAACGGCAATGGCGCATTAAGAATTCGCGAGATTATAATGGAAAAGGTTAAGCAAAACAATCCTGTTTCGCCACAAAAACTTTGATTTTGCTAAAGCCACTTAAAAAGTGGCTTTTCGAAACGCTTTTAAAGCGTTTCGACTAACTACATTCATTATAGAAACTGCAAATAACACTTGAAATACTGTTAATTTATGTTAAAATTAATATATAAAATAAAAAGGGGATAAAAAAATGGAAAACAAATTTATCGTAGAAGTTTCGGCACGCCACGTGCATGTAAGCAGAGAAGATTTAGACGTTCTTTTTGGCAAGGGTTACGAGTTAACACCTAAAAAGGACCTTTCTCAGCCCGGTCAGTTCGCTTGTGAAGAAAGAGTTACAGTTGTAGGCGCTAAAAAAGAGCTTGCAAATGTTTCTATATTAGGCCCCTGCCGTAAAGATACACAGGTAGAAATTTCTTTAACCGATGCCCGTTCTATTGGCGTTAATGCACCTTGCAGAGAGTCTGGTGACATTAAGGGAAGCGGTAGCTGTAAATTGGTTGGTCCTTGCGGCGAGGTAGAACTCAGCGAAGGCGTAATTTCTGCGAAGCGTCATATACATATGACTCCCGAAGATGCAGAGCAGTTTGGCGTTAAAGACTGCCAGATAGTTAAAGTTCAGATTCCTACAGAGGGTCGTAGCCTTATATTTGGTGATGTTATTGTAAGAGTAAGCAATTCTTACGCACTTGCTATGCATATTGATACTGACGAATCTAATGCGGCAGGTATGCAGGGCTTAGTAATGGGTACAATAGTTGAGTAATACTGTAGGTATTTATATACATGTCCCGTTTTGTGCGGGAAAATGCAGTTATTGTAATTTTTATTCATCGGCAGAAAAAAATCTGCCGATGAATGAATATTGTGATGCTTTAATAGAGCAGATCGGCTTTTTCGGTAAGAATGAAAAACGTGCGGTAGATACTGTTTATTTGGGCGGCGGAACTCCAAGTTTACTAGGTCCAAGTAATCTTAGCCGTTTATGTCTAGCCGTAAAGGCCGCTTTTAATTTACAAAACCCCGAAATAACGCTAGAGGCTAACCCTGCCGATAATCTTTACGATACATTTTTATCTGCAAAAGAGAGCGGTGTTAACCGCATATCATTAGGAGTGCAGACGGCAATAGATAAAGAGTTAAAGGCTCTAAACCGCCGCCATGAAAATGCACATGTAATAAAAGCGGTTGATGATGCAAAAAAAGCGGGGATTAACAATATTTCGCTCGATTTAATGCTTGGTATACCGTACCAAACCAAGCAAAGCTTAAATACCACGCTCAAAATTTTAACCGGTTTAGCGCCCAATCATATTTCGGCATATATACTTAAGGTTGAAGAAAATACCCCTCTTGCAAAAACAGGCTATAAAACAGACGATAACATCTGTGCTGACCTTTATTTGCATGCTTCTCGGTTTTTAACCAATGCGGGTTTTGAGCATTATGAGGTATCTAACTTTGCAAAAACAGGGTATAAGAGCAAGCATAATTTACGGTATTGGAATTTAGAGGACTATATAGGTATTGGTCCATCGGCACATAGCTTTTATAACGGCAAACGCTTTTGGTGCGAGCCTAACTTAAAGGCATTTTTAAATAATCCTACCTACATGCCCGACGGTGAGGGCGGTGGGGCAGATGAATATATAATGTTAAAGCTTAGAACCAATAACGGCATAAATTTTAACGATTTAAAAACAAAGTATAATATAGATATTGCGCCCGCTTTAAATCTATTTGATAAGCTACAAGAAGAAAAGCTCGGTATTTTGACCGAGCAAGATTTTAAATTAACAACCAAGGGCTTTTTGGTATCTAATAGCATAATAGCGCAAGTTTTATCTTTATTGGAGAGAGATTTATGATAACTTACACCATACACCTAATACGCCATGGAATGACCGAGTCTAACCTAACCGGAGCTTATATAGGCTGCAAAACCGATATTGGTCTACTTAAAGAGGGAGCGGCAAAGCTTAAAGATATGCGTCGAGATTATAATTATCCAAAAGCTGACCTAATTTTTTCTAGCCCCCTAAAGCGCTGTGTAGAGTCGGCAAAAATTTTGTATCCTAATAAAGATATTATAACCATAGACGACCTTAAAGAGTGCGATTTTGGTGCTTTTGAAGGCAAAACACCGAAGGAACTTGACGGCAGACCCGACTTTTTAGCTTGGGCATCGGGCAAGGCTCCGGCACCCGACGGTGAGAGCAACGAGGATCTTGTAAAGCGCCTTTGTTTAGGACTTAATAAGGTCGTAAGGGTTATGATGCAAAAAGAAAAAACTGAAGCTGCAGTTTTAATGCACGGCGCTACTATTATGATGCTTCTTGCCGCTTGCGGATTGCCTCAGCGCCATACGGCCGAGTGGCAGTGCAGTTTTGGTGAGGGATATACTATAAGGGTAACTCCGTCACTTTACCAACGTACAGGTGCCGTTGAGGTTATAGATATTGTTCCGAAGGAAAGTGAATTTAATGACTAAAAAGATAGTATCTGGTATTGGTTTTGCATACAGCACAATAGCGTTTTTAAGCCTTATATTAAACAATTTGTTTGCAAAGAATTTGGGTGCGATTGCATCGATACTGTTTGTTATACCCGGTAGCATATGTTTGGGAAGTATTTTGTTTTTTGCATCTAGGCTCTTTTTAAATAAAAAGCATGAAAAATTATTTAACAAAATTATTCTTTGGCAGGTTGGCATTTTTACAGCGCTTAGCGTTGCGGCACCTTTTGTGAGCATGTCGTCGGTAGCAATAAGCTGGTCGTGGCTTATTGGTATTTGCCAGGTAGCTGCGCAAATTATGTTTTTTGTGCTTTGTTCATATTTGAGTTCTAAAAAGAAACCAAAGAAGTCGGTTTTAATTTTATCATTAATTTTTGTTAGCGTGGTTTTGGCCATAGTAACCGCAAATTACATAATAAATATCGATCCCGAAATATCGCATACAGCTAAGTTATTTGAAATTACAAGTAGTATATTAAAAAACGTACAGTTTATAGGTTTAGGAGCATACGTTATTTATGAAAAAGCCTAACGGTTGGTTAAATTTTTATCCGCGTCCGCAACTTAAAAGAGATTCTTTTCTTTCTCTTAACGGCGAGTGGGAGTTTGAAATTTGTGATTCAAATAATATACCTAATAAGTTTTCAAACACAATAAATGTACCGTTTGTACCACAAAGCGAATTAGCAGACTGCGCCGCACAAGTAAAAATAGGGGACACCTTGTTTTATCGCAAAAGTTTTACACTTCCAAAAGGTTTTGTAAACAATAGAGTAATATTAAATTTTGGCGCTGTAGACAACCATACTACCGTTTATTTAAATAATCAAAAAATAGGCGAAAATATAGGCGGATATAACCGTTTTAGTTTTGATGTAACACAGTTTTTACAAGACACCAACACACTTGTGGTTAAGGTTACCGATACACTAGATGGTATTTTGCCTTACGGAAAACAACGCAAAAAGCGTGGCGGAATGTGGTATACTGCAGTTTCGGGTATTTGGCAAAGCGTATGGTTAGAGAGCGTGCCACAGGTTTACATAAAACATATAAACATTGCCACAAAAGCTAATGAAGTTGACTTTTTAATTGATGGTGCTCAGAACGGATTAGTTTACATAATGCCAAGTCAAGAGCCCGTGGCACATATAGTAAACGGCAAAGCAAGTGTAAAAATTGAAAATCCACAGTACTGGACACCCGAAACACCGCATATTTACAATGTAAAAATTGTTTGTGGGGAAGACACTGTAGAAAGCTACTTTGCCCTTCGTGATTTAGAGATAAAAAATATTGACGGCTACCCTAGACTACTTTTAAACGGCAAGCCGTACTTTTTTAACGGACTTTTAGACCAAGGCTATTTTGCCGACGGTATTTTTACTCCAAGTTCACCCCAAGAGTACAAAAACGACATTCTCTTTGCAAAAAGGTGTGGCTTTAATATGCTAAGAAAGCATATTAAAATAGAGCCCGATATTTTCTACTATTATTGTGATACATTAGGTATGGCAGTTTTTCAGGATATGGTTAATAATTCCGGCTATTCGTTCATCCGCGATACTGCTTTTCCCACTATTGGTTTAAAAAGGCTTAACGATAAATTTTTGCACAAAAATAAAAATTCGAGAAATGCATTTGTTGAAAGCTTAATTAGTACGGTACGCGACCTTAAAAATTTCCCGTCAATTTGCGAATGGACAATTTTTAATGAGGGTTGGGGGCAGTTTTGCAGTAGCAAAATGTACGAGCTTTTAAAAGCACAAGATTCCACCCGTTTTATAGATTCTGCATCGGGTTGGTTTAAAGCTAAAGATACCGATTTTGAAAGTGAACATGTTTATTTTAAAGAAATAAAAATAAAGGCTTCTGATAAACCTTTATTTTTATCGGAATTTGGTGGGTATTCACTGCTTGTAAATACCCCGTATTCGCCCAAAAAAGAATATGGGTATAGGTCTTTTAAAGATAAAGAAAGTTATTCTAATGCGGTAGCAAATTTATATAAAACACAAGTGTTACCATTAATAGAAAAAGGTCTTTGCGCCGCAGTTTACACCCAACTTACCGATGTTGAAGACGAAATAAATGGTCTTATAACGTATGACAGAACGGTAGAAAAGATCGACCCCGATACAATGAACCAACTTTTTAAAGATATAAACTAATAAAAAGCCTTACAGTCAAACGACTGTAAGGCTTTTAGTTTAAGTGTTAAAATGTAACTTTATCTATCTGGGTAAAGTCTGTAAGATTTAAGCTTGTTATGGTAGAAAAATCGGTGAAGATGTATAGGTAATTGCCTATATAAACCATTCTGGAATTCTGGTCCCAGCCGCTAAAGGCAACCTCGGCTTTTTTGGTAAAGCCGTCGCGTGCCGAGTAGCTATAAACTAAAAATGAATTCTGACCCGGGAAGGCAATAAGGTTTTTATCGTACGATATTAAAAATGCCTTATGGTTGTGCTCGGCAACCGAGTATTTATCCTTAAGTTTTAAGGTGGTTTGCTCTGTTACGTTTGCGGGGTCGCTTATGTTAAACATAGAAAGCTTAAGTCCTAAGGTTCTGCCGGTTTTTTCATCGGCGTCTTGGCCAAAACCGAATAACAAGTTAGAACCGTAGGGGTGCAGATATTCAGAGAAGCCCGGTATTTTAAGTTCACCTAGAAGTCTCGGATTTTCTGGGTCCGATAAATCTACCGAGAATAGCGGATCGGTTTGTCTGAAGGTTACAAAGTAGGCGGTGTTTCCCATAAACCTTGCCGAATATATGCGCTCACCCTCGGCGATACCCTCTATTTTGCCTATAATTTCAAGGTCAGAGTTTAGCACATATAAAGCGTTTACGGTATCGGTTTCGTAATATGTTACGGTGTCTTTAACAACACTGCCCGATGCTGTGTAGCGGTCGACTTCCTTTTTGATTTCGTTATGAATATTTACTGTTGTAACAAGTCGTAAATTGCCACTGTATTCATCTAATGAAAATTGGTTAAGGGTTGCGCCTAAAACCGAGCCAAGACTTTTAAGTTCTACCTTGCCGTCATTTATACCAAATCGGCTTAAAAGAGTGAAATTAGAGGTTGCATCACTCTTTACGGCACAAATGTAAAGTGACGATGTGCTCATATACATATTCTGGCAGCTACCCATAACGGCCAAGGTGTCTAGCTTTGATGCTTCATTTATATCGTAACTCGAAATTACCACGAAGCCATACGATGTGTAGTCGGCCGAAAGATATAAATTATCTTCTTCTACTAAATTGGAGGTATCACCTTCGTAGGTGCAGGGAATATAGGTCTGGGGTTTTTCTTCATCCGGCTTTGCATATAACCTTGCGCAACGGCTTATAAGATATAATTTGTTATCTATAAGGCGGGAGGAATGCACGGCACCGTCTTGCTCAAAGGTTTTCTCTCTTATGGGATTTTCTTTGTTTGAGCAGTCGAATATATCAACCCTTGAAAGCTCGGTATGTGAATACTTTAATTTAGTGTCTATGCTTTTATAAACAGTGTTCACAATGGCAACCTTATCACCTAAAATATACATTTCGGCGCCGTTGCCTGCATAAAAATCGGCTCCCTCTACCGTTGTGGTAGATAAAACGTTCATTTTACCTTTGTTTGCTTTAATTATGCTGAAGGTGCAGTTTTTAAGAGAGAGTGTATAAATATATTTTCCATCGGTCTTTATAATGTCGCCTTCGTCAACACCTGCGACCTGGTTGTTGGTGCCGGAATAATCGTCGGTATCGTCTTCGGTTTCATCAGACGGTGTGGGTTTGCTGCTTGTGTTTGGGGTAGATGTTATAGGCTCGCTTGATACCGATTCACTCGATGTAGGCTCGCCAAACGTAGATTCGCTTGTTACGTCTTGATTGCTCACAGTATTACTAGACTCGCTTGTGGTGGGTGAATAGGACGATGAAACTTCTTGTGATATATTAGAAGATACATCTTCAACCCGTTCGGCAGTGCTTTGGGTAGCAGACAAAGCCGACATTGGTTTTTTACTAACCACGGCAGAAGGCTTTGAAACAACATTACCGCTATTGCTTGTTATAGAATTTGTGTATGTTTCATATTTTTGACCACCGTCATCGGTACCCAATGCAGCGTCGGGAGCGGCCATATTGCCTTCGGGCATTTCCATATCTTCAGTGATTTCTTCCTCTGCATAATCTAAGGTTACATCACCCCAAGTATTTGTGTACTTTCGATTGTCATTTTTGTACTGCTTATTGGCAAGTAAGAAAACGTCGCCGTAGCTAATGGGCTCTACTGCCTTGCCGCTTGGAATAGAAACTTCCTCGGTGGGAACAAGAGAATCTATTAAACCAAGGTCTACAAGCTTGTTATGAGTAAACACTGCGCCAAAGCAAAGGCAGGCGCAAAGCGCAAGTGCAACGGTGCTTTTTAAAAATTTTTTAGTAGTTTGCTTTTGCTTTTGGGCTTCGCGAGCCATTTTGTTTTTAATGTATGCTTTAAGCGGCTGGTCTGCCGAGATTTGCTCGTTATCTTTTGTATATTTATCTTTAAACATCAAACGTCACTCCTTCAAGTTTAGTTTTTAGTTGCTCTCTTGCACGGGCAAGTCTAGATTTTACTGCCGACTCGGAAACTTCTAAAATATCGGCAATTTCTTTTACGGAATATTCTTCGTAATAGTAAAGATGTATTACGGTGCGGTATTTAATGGGTAGCGCCATAACGGCATAGTACACTTCACTGTTTTCTTTTAAAGTGGTATATAGTGTATCGTCCAGCGGAACGATTTTCTTAAACCAACTTGATGTAAAAAAGCTTGTTGAACAGTTGATAGTAGCTCTTATAAGCCAAAATTTTATATGCTCCTCACATGAAAATTTTGGATTTGCTTTTACATATCGCAAAAACACTTCACCCAAAATATCGTCGGCATCGTGCTTAGATTTTACGCGCGAAAAGGCAAGCCTATACACAGTATCGGCGTATTTATCAAAAATTTCTTCATCACTAGGCTTTATGTATTTTTGGCCATCACCCATACATAGCACCTCCTTAAATGTTCGAACATTTCATATATAATACTTTTAAAGGTAGAATTTGGTTGCAAAATTTTAGAAATTTTTTAATTTATAAATTTATAGTACAAAAAAATAAAGCCGCAGTCAAGTGTGTGACTGCGGCTTATTTTTATTTATTACTTTGTAATTTTAATTTTAAATTCTGCAGTTTTCAAAACATTTGCGCTAAAGCTTACCTTGTAAACTTTGCCACCCCAGTTTAAATTAAGACGCGAGTCGTCTTGCGCCTTTTCCTCACATGCAGCGGTAAACTCTTTAGAAAACTCAATATTTACTGTTTTACCAGATGCGGTCTTTACGCTAAGCGTGTTGCCGTTGATTTCGGGCTTGTTTGCAAACATTAAACCTTCGCAAATTAAGTTATTATCTGATTTAAAATTAAAGAAGTCTGTAACGGTAATAGTGCCGTTTGCTTTGTCAAACTCAATGTTACGCTCTAGCGAGTTAAGATTTGCTTTTTGTTCATAAACATCGGCAAATTCAATATTTACTTTATATGTATCACCGTCGTTTATAGCAGAGAATTTGCCAGCCTTTTTGGTGTGGCCGTCTAACTCAACTGCACCGTTTACTACGGGTAGATTGTGCCAGTCGGAACGGTTAACCCAAATTGTGTAGCGTTCACTTGAAAAGGTCTTGGCTGTATAATCGAGCCAACCCGTATCTATAATAACGGGTTCAGCATCTAAATAAACAATAAAGTTTCCAACATCGTTGTGATTGTGGCTTTCGCCGTTGTTACCGCCCTTTGCAGCTAAGAATAAACCTTTGTTTGTGTCGGTAGTTTCTCTTAAAACGGCAACCTGAGTATCGTTTAAAGCCTCAAATGTGTTAAACTCGGCTTTTTTACTAAACTGCTTTGCCTCGGTATAATCTAAAACGCCAAAAATGAATTTTAAAAAGTTTGTAGTTACCCAAGGTTCATGAAAACGGTCACAGAATTTTGCGCCGAGAGCGGCGAGGGATAAATCGTTGGTACATAAACCAAATTTGTACGAAAGCCAAGAAGGATTAGCTTTTGTATCGCCGTCGGCAAAGTTCACAAAGTATGGACCACCGATATAAACCTTGCGAATGTAAGAGCCTATGTTTTTAATTATTTGAGTGTCGAAAAGTTCATTTTTCTTGTTTGCAGATAATTGCAGTAAATAAAGGAATAAAAACAGAGAGCCGCCTGCGGCACCCCAGTAGCACGGACCTTCGTTGCATCCGCCGTCTTTGGGGTAAGAGTTTACAAAGTTGCTTATTGAAGCGCAACATTTGTGTATGCCTTGGTTTCTTTGAGCGCTATTGTCGGCAAGTAAAAAGCAGGTTAAAACGCTCGAGTTTATCCAAGCGTTCCAGTTGTTAATTATGTTGTCATGGTAAAATGACATCCACCAATAATCGGTATGAGAAAGGTAGGGAGTGAAAATTCTGTCGTCTAACTCTTTGTCTATACGCTTTAAAAGTTCAGGATACTCAATTTTGAAATAATCGTAAAGAATATATTTAATTGAACTTATTGCAGCGGCCGTTTCGGCGGCAAAGAGGTCTATGTAGTGGTCGGTAGCATCGGGTAGCTTTAATGATTCATCGTACCTATGTGCGCTGACACCCCAATAGCTTTCTTCACATATAAGCCAAATTAAATTTACAATATCATCGTAAAATCTGCCCTTGTTTTCAAAGCACTCGGCAAGTACAAAATCGCATAGCGCCGCTCTGCGCGGACGACATTTGTTTTCGTATGCTTTACGGTCAAAGGTACGTCTAAATGCCATAAAATCTGTAGCAAAAATTGAAGGCCACTCGTAACCCATTTTTTCTTCGGCACGGGCAATAATAATTTGTTTTATAGAGCTATCGACCTTATCCCAAACTTCACGGTCGGAAATTTTGGGCAAAAAACTGTTAGAAAACTCCACACCGTTTTTTACCTGTTGTTTATACCATGCGTTTATCATAAATACACTTCCTTACCAAATAAGAAAATCTGAGCCTTTAAGCTTTAAGATTGCCTCTGCAAAGAAAAAGTCACCGTAAATAATAGGCATTGGGTCGCCCAATGTGCCATCTTTTCTTTCGTTCCAGTAGCGTTCGGTACCGTTTTGTAAAATGGAGTCTTCGGTATCACTCCAGTCACACCAAGCACTTTCCATTGCCTTTAGCATATTTACTGCGGCCGATAGGTAATAGTCCTTTTCATCCTCGCCTACATGCTTTGCAATTTCTATAAGTCCGCAAGCGGTAACCGCACCGGCAGTAGAATCGTAACCAACGGGGGTGGGGGGAGCCTTAAAGTCTATTACGGGTAGCCAATTAGTATTTTTGATGTTTTCAATAAAATATTTGGCAGTCTTTTTGGCGGTGTCTAAATATCTTTTTTGGCCTGTGTGAATGTAAGATAAAATAAAACCGTAAACCGCCCACGAAGCGCCACGTGACCAACAAGAGCCTTCACCATAGCCTTGACCACCGTGGGTTTTAACAACACCAACCTTGTCTAAATAGTGTTCTACAATATGAACAACGCTGCCGTCATCACGTACGTGGTCACGCATAGCCATATCGGCATGCTTCATTGCCACCTTTTTAAATCGGTCGTCACCGATTTCTCGGCTTGCCCAGTATAACTGAGGTATGTTCATAAGACAGTCTATAATAGACCAACCGCGCTTATCTTTACCCGGCCATGCTACTATGTATTCACCGTCTATATTGTAACGGCTCATAAGTGTCATAGCGGTAAATAAATCGCGATCGCGCGATTTTCTGTTTCCCGTAAGAGCATAAGATGCACCCGACATTATGTGCCAGGTAAAACCAACGTCATGGTGAATTTCGTCTATGTAGTTAAATGCGCCGTCCATAATTTTTTCGGCGTTTTCAGCGGTTATGCGGTAGCAATCTTTCTTTGTAGCCTCGTACATAAGCCACATAAGTCCACCCCAAAAACCGTTGGTCCACCAAGCAATATCTGGGCCTATAGTTCTTGAGTCATGCTCGCCGTTTTTAGTGGTGTAAGGAATTTTATCGCGGCTTTTTACCGATGTTCTAGATAGTTTTTTGTCTAACTTTTCAAAGGTAGCGTCTATCCACTCGCGGTTTTGCTCAATAATACTCTGATAGCTCATTTTTATACCTCTTATTTAGGCTGTTTACCTATATATGCTAAAATTCCACCGTCAACATAAAGAACGTGACCGTTTACGAAATTTGAAGCGTCAGATGCTAAAAATACTGCAGGACCCGCTAAATCTTCTGCCTCACCCCAACGGGCTGCAGGGGTTTTTGCAATAATAAAGGAGTCAAACGGATGACGGGAGCCATCTGCTTGCGGTTCTCTTAAAGGAGCGGTTTGGGGTGTTGCAATGTAGCCCGGACCAATACCGTTGCACTGAATGTTATATTCACCGTATTCAGATGCAATATTTTTGGTTAGCATTTTTAGTCCGCCCTTAGCTGCTGCATAGGCCGACACTGTTTCGCGGCCTAATTCACTCATCATAGAGCAGATGTTTATAATTTTACCGTGACCTTTTTTTATCATAGAAGGAATAACGGCTTTAGATACTATAAACGGAGCATTTAGGTCAACATCTATAACCTGTCTAAAATCTTTAGCGCTCATTTCACACATTGGAATACGCTTAATAATGCCCGCATTGTTTACCAAAATATCTACAATGCCTATTTCTTTTTCAACTGTAGCAATAAATGCATTAACGGCATCTTCATCGGTAACATCGCAAACATATCCATGTGCGGTTATGCCCTCGGCTTTGTAATTTTCAAGACCTTTGTTAACTAAATCTTGATTTATATCGTTAAAAACTATGGTTGCGCCAGCTTCGGCTAAACCCTTTGCAATGGCAAAACCTATGCCGTAAGACGCACCTGTAACTAATGCTACTTTTCCGCTTAGATTAAACATATCGTTCATAATATATACTCCTTATAAAAGATCTTTTGTTTCAATAAAGTCCATATCGGTAAACTCTTGGTTTTCACCGCACATTGCCCAAATAAATGAATAAGCCTTAGTGCCAACACCCGAGTGTATAGACCAAGAGGGAGAAATAACGGCTTCTTCGTTGTGCATAATAATGTGGCGGGTTTCGGTAGGTTCACCCATCATATGAAATACAACGTCGTTTTCATCCATATCTAAATACATATAAACCTCCATACGTCTGTCGTGAGTGTGGCAAGGCATGGTGTTCCAGTTAGAGCCGGGTGCTAGCTCGGTAAGACCCATTGCCAACTGGCAACTTTTAATAACTTCAGGGTGAATATACTGATTAATAACACGCTTATTGCATTCTTCTACACTGCCGCAAGGAACCTTTTTGGCTTTGGTAATATCTATTTTAACAATGGGATACGATGTGTGAGCGGGGCAGGAGCTTACATAGAATTTAGCGGGATTTGCTTCGTCTAAACTCTTAAAGGTAATGTCTTTATTGCCCATACCAATGTAAATACCGTCGCGCTCATTCATTATGTATTCTACGCCGTCAACTGTAATAATGCCTTTGCCGCCTACATTAATGCAACCCATTTCTCTTCTTTGTAAGAAATAATCTGCAGCAAGCTCTTTGCCGGCCTCTAATTTTAATACCTGTCTTACGGGCATAAGTCCTGCAGTTATAATTCTGTCTATATGGCTGTAAACCATTCTTATGTTGTCTTTAGTAAAGAGATTTGCAATATGAAACTCTTCTCTGAGCCTTTCGGTTGTGTAGTGTTTTACGTCCTTTGCGTTTGATGCCTGTCTTACGTCCATTTTAGATAAATCCTCCTTAATTATGTTGCCAAAGACCTCTATTTGCGACAAAGCTGCGAATGATAGAACTTCGGAAACTTGTTTAAAATTAAATAAACGAATAAAACTAGTCGTTTTTTTAGCAAAAGTTATTTCTTGTCCTATAGAATTTTGTGGGTTTAAATCGGTGTTATCTAGGGTAAATTCACCCTTTATTACTTCACCGTCAGAAAACTCAATATCTATGTTTTTCCAATAAGAGTCGTGCGGTATGTCGGTTATGGTGTCGTGCGCAAAATCGGCTCTAAGGTAAAATACAAGTTTGTCAATTTCTACATCTCTACCAAAGTCTAACAAAAATTCTAAATCGTCTCTTGCACCGCCCGCCCAAGAATGATACGGATATGCTCCGTGACCTTGGTTGTTTATAATACCGTCTATAGCGTTGCGCTCATAAAAGCAAGGTTCTTCTCGTGTTACAAAGTTAGCACTTGCATGCGGATAAAACTTAACATTAGTATGGCGGTCGTGCGAGTTTAAGGCTATATTACGATAACCGTAAATTTCCTCATCACTAGGCTCTCTAACGCTTATTATATGTTTTTGGCCGCTAAAGGCAAGCGGGTCATAACAAGCGGCAATTTGTTCTTTGGTAGGAATTATAAATTCGAAGCTTTTATTTTTGGCCCAAATAATGCTTGTCTTTAAAGTTGTATCTAGCTTGGCAGCGACGAAAAATCCGCCGTCAAGCAAAACCTTAATTTTATCGCCAGCGTTTAATGCGCCGTTATATTCTACATTTATGCTCTCACCCTTATATTCGGCTTTTAAGGTGCCGTCGGACGAGAGTATTTTTAAGGTTAGCAAATAATCACCCCTTATTTTAAGTTACTTTAATTATAACATATTTTTTTGCAATTTTATTGCAAATTATAATTATTTTATTGCTTTTTTCACCATTTTATGTTATTTTTGTGTTAAAGAGGTGTAAATATGGAAGTATTTTTTGAGTCCTGCGCTTTGGCAGAAAAAAACGCATTGGAAAATAAAAGCTACGGAGTGTTTTATTCCGAAACAAAAAATCACAATCAAAACGTGCATGTGCACGAATGTTGTGAGCTTTTTTTATGCTTAGAGGGCGGAAATTCTTTTTTAATAGATGACAAGCTTTACGAAATATCTGACGGCGACCTTTTTGTAATAAATCAGTTTGAGGCCCACAAGGTTGCGCCCGATAAAAGCGATAAGTTTAAAAGATATATAATGCATATTCACCCCGCATTTTTATACGATTTGTCGGGTTCTGATGCAAATTTGTCGGAATGTTTTTATGCGGCTAACCGTGTTAATAAAATAACTTTAAACACCAATCAGCTGCAAAAATTAGTAGACCTTTTTGAGTCTTTAAAAAATAAAGAGGTTTATGGCGACCAAACGTATAAAAAGTTAAGAGTAACCGAAATTTTGCTGGAAACAAACCGACTTTTTGCGCTTTCTAGCAAACAAAATACCGAGGATGTTTCGCACAAAACAATACATTTGGTAATTGATTATATAAACAATAATTACTCAAAAGAGCTAAAGTTAGAAGACATAGCAAAAAGTGCTTTTATATCGGTAAATCAGCTTTGCAGAATATTTAATAAATACTGCTCAACCACCGTTACGAAGTACATAATAAGCAAGCGCATAACCGAGGCTAAAAAGCTTTTGGCCGACGGTACAAGCGTGACCGATACAGCATATATGTGCGGATTTAACGATTATGCCAACTTTATAAAAACCTTCAAAAAAACCGTTGGTATTTCTCCGGGAAAATATAGGCTGGAGTTCAAGTAAAAAATAGAGTTTTGTGTTGATATTTGTATTGCATTTAAGTATAATATATTATATATAATTTTGTTTTGGGTGATGAAATGGATTTTAAGCAATTTTTAGAGCATATTTCTTCTAAAAAAATCGCAATGTGCGGTATAGGAGTAAGCAATACCCCTCTAATTTTAAGCTTCTTAGAAAGAGGCGCAAAGGTTTACGCTTGTGACAGACGTACCAAAGAGCAAATAGGCGATATAGCCGACACCTTAATAAAAGCTGGTGCTATTTTAAAACTTGGTGAAGATTACCTAAAAGATTTAGAGGTAGATATTATCTTCCGTACTCCCGGTATGAGTTTTAATTTACCAGAATTGTCGGCCGCTCGTAAAAAGGGAATAGCCGTTACAAGCGAAATGGAGGTATTTTTTGATTTATGCCCCGCAACCATTTTTGCTGTAACAGGCTCTGACGGAAAAACTACAACAACCACCCTTATTGCCAAAATGTTAGAAAAAGAGGGCAAAAAGGTACACGTTGGCGGTAACATAGGCAAACCGCTACTCCCTGAGATTGAAAACATATCACCCGATGATTTTGTTGTTGTAGAGTTATCTTCATTCCAACTTATATCTATGCGTAAAAGTCCCGATGTTGCGGTAGTTACAAATGTGGCTCCCAACCACTTAGATGTGCATAAAGATATGGACGAATATGTAGAGGCAAAGAAGAACATAATTTTGCATCAAAATGCATTTTCGCGCACCGTTTTAAATGACGATAACGATATTACTAATTCGTTCAAGGGCTATGTTAGAGGTCAGTCACTTCTCTTTAGCATGGAGGGTCCAATTAAAAACGGCGCTTGGCTAGATGAAAACGGCAATATCCACATGGCTTACAGAGGTATTGACGTTCCAATTATGCACCGCAAAGAAATTACCATTTTAGGTGATCACAACGTTGCTAACTACCTTGCCGCAATTTCGGCAGTTTGGGGCTATGTTGGTGTAGATACCATAAAGGCCGTTGCCAAAGAGTTTAAGGGTGTAGAACACCGCATTGAATTTGTAAGAGAGGTAAATGGGGTCAAATATTATAACGATTCTATTGCCTCTAGTCCAACACGTACAATAGCAGGATTAAAGGCCTTCGATAAACCCATTATCTTACTTGCCGGCGGATACGATAAGCACATTCCGTTTGAACCTATGGTGCCGTATATTATAGATAAAGTAAAGCTTATTTGTTTGTCGGGCCCAACAGCCGAAAAAATAGAAAATGCTATAAAGGCAGACGAAAATTATAGTGGCGTTCCAGAAATTGTAAGGGTTGCCGATTTAGCCGAGGGAGTTGCCGTTGCAAGCAAAAAAGCCGTGGAGGGCGATATTGTATCGTTATCTCCTGCTTGTGCAAGCTTTGACGCATTCCCCAACTTTATGGCAAGAGGAAATTATTATAAAGACTTGGTGAATAAACTTTAATGGATACAAAAAAGGTATTATTCGACCTATGCTCGCTTACCCAAATTGGAAGTAAGCATGAGTGTACTGAATATATTATAGACACTTTAAGCGGTATAGCAGATACAAAAATATTAGATTCTAATTGTGTAGCCGCCACCTTTAAGGGCAAAACACAAGGTGAAATTTTGCTCGATGCCCACATAGACCAAATAGGCATGGTTGTTACTAGTGTAGATAGTAACGGCTTTGTAAAGGTTGCAAATGTAGGTGGAATAGATGCCAAAACTCTACCTGCTAAAAGCGTTAAAATTTTGGGTAAAGAGTGTGTAAACGCTATTTTTGCCAGCGTTCCGCCACATCTAAAAAAAGAAGATATCGCAGTATCAGATATAACAGAATTAACGTTAGATACGGGTCTTGGTGCAAAAGCAAAAGACTATATAAGCGCTGGTGATTATGCCGTGTATAATACCGCACCTGCCGAACTTTTGTCTAATAGAGTAACATCTCCGTTTTTAGACAACCGTGCAGGTGTCACGGCACTGCTTTTATTGGCAGATATGTTAAAGGGCAAGGAACTTAACCGTAGCGTTACCTTGCTTTTCTCAACAGAAGAAGAACTTGGTTGCCGCAAGGTAAAAACAAGCGCTTATTCATTGGCAGACAATACAACCGAAGCCATAGCTGTAGATGTTACCTTTGCCACCGCACCTGATGTATCCTCTGCTCACGGCGGTCAAATGGGTAGCGGTGCAATGGTTGGCATATCACCATTTTTGGAAAGTGGTGTTACCAATAAACTTTTAGAGGTGGCTGAGAGTAAAAATATTCCTTACCAAAAAGAAGTCATGGGGTCGGCAACATCTACCAATGCCGATGCTATATCAATTACAAAGGGCGGAATACCTACATCACTTTTATCTATTCCTATTCGTAATATGCACACAAATGTTGAAATTGTTGATATTTTAGATATTGAAAATACTGCAAAACTGCTTTATGAATATGTAATGGCAGGGGGTGCCTTTAATTGTTAAACACTATAAAAGAGTTAACATATCTGCAAGGCACATCGGGCAGAGAAGAAAGTGTAAGAGAGTATATATTAAATAAAATTAGCAATAAATGTTCTGTCACAGTAGATCCTTTAGGCAATATTATTTGTTTTAAAAAGGGCAAAAAGACATCCGTTAAAAAGGTTATGCTCGATGCTCATATGGATGAAGTAGGCTTTATTATAACCGCCATAGACAGTAATGGTTTTTTAAAATTTTCTACAGTTGGCTCAGTTGATACTTCTGTAATGCTATCGCGCAGAGTTAAAATAAACAATATTACTGGTGTTATTGGCTCAAAGCCCGTACATCTTTGTTCAGATGCCGATAAAAAGAATCTTCCAAAGGTAGACGATTTATATATAGATATTGGAGCTACAAGCAAAGAACAAGCCTTAGAATATGTAAAAATAGGTGACACCGCCGTTTTTGAAAACTCCTTTTTGTGTATGGGCGACAATATAGCGGCAAAGGCACTAGATGACCGTATTGGTTGCGCTATTTTAATAAATTTATTAGAAAATTATAGTGAGTACGATTTTTATGCCGTATTTTCTGTGCAAGAAGAAGTAGGACTTCGCGGTGCAAGGGTTGCAACCTATACCGTTAATCCCGACTCTGCCATAGTATTAGAGGCTACCACTGCTCAAGATATAAAAGATGTACCCGACGAAAAACAGGTGTGCAAACTAGGTTGTGGCGCCGCGGTCTCGTTTATGGATAAAAGCACAGTTTACGATAAAGCGTACTACAATGCCGCTTTAAATTTAGGCATTACGGCTCAGCCAAAGGCGGCCGTTGCGGGTGGTAATAATTCGGGGGCGGTACACCTAACACGTGGCGGAGTAAGGACTGTTGCTTTATCGGTACCTTGCAGATATATTCACTCATCTCTTTGTGTTTGTAATAAAAACGATATTGATAATACCTTAAAACTTGCGAAATACATGTTAAGCGGCATTGCGTCGGGTGAAATAAAGTGATAGTTAAACTCGATATTTTTCCAAGTGAGTTTTTTGGTGTAGATGTTTTTGCAACAAAAATTGAGTGTGATTATAAAGCCTATTCAAACTATAATTTTGCACAGTTTTTCAAAGCACAAGATGATAATGGCAACATAACCGCAGTAATATCGTTAATCGATGGCTTTATGTGTATATCTGAAAAAAATAACGACATCACAGAGTTAAAAGAGTTTATTGCTGTTTTAAATCCAAGCGGCATTTTGTGCAGCAGCACCTTGGCTCAAAAATTAAATATTAAGGGTGAAACCTTTTATATAATGGAGCGCACTAAAGAGGGTAAAAACTTCGATGGTTTTAGTGAAGAAACCTTTGCTTCGGCGGTTTATGGTGACCTTTTAGAGTTTTCTGAGGGTGAATTAATACTGCCATGTCGAGATAATTTTGTTTCAGATTTTTCGTTTAAGCAAAGAAGAGGTCTTTCGTTTGCAATTAGTAATGGCAAAGCTATGGCGGCCGCCTTTGCGGTAGGGGAAAATTCTATATATATAGGCGCCGTTGCAACCGATAAACGATATCGCAATATGCGCTTTGGTACTAAAGCGGTAGAAGCACTTATATTTACGCTTAAAAAACACAAGATATATCTTTTTTGCCAAGATAAAAATATACCCTTTTACGAAAAATTAGATTTTAATGTGATCGGACAAGCAACCGAGTTTAGTGTAGGAGATAAATAATGAAAAACCTTTTCTACCTTAGTCAGAATCTTTTAAATTTACGAGAAACTGCTCTTTGCAATACAAAAGAACAGTTCGATAAAATTAGCAATATAATAAAACACAACCAACAAAAAATGCTTTCTGCATTTATAAAAAACAGAGTTAGCGAGGTTAGCCTTGGTACATCTACGGGCTATGGCTATGGAGACGCCGGCCGAGATACGCTCGATAGCATTGTAGCCGATTATTTTGGTTGTGAAGACGCACTTATAAGACACAATTTTGTATCAGGCACACACACCCTAACAGTTGCACTTTTTGGCGTTTTGCGCCCCGGAGATAAAATGCTCGTGCTAACGGGTACCCCGTATGATACCTTGCATGGCGTTATAGGGTTAGGGGAGAAAACTTCTGGCTCACTTGCCGATTTTGGGGTAATTTACGACCAAGTCGATCTAAAAGACGGTGAACCCGATTTAATAGCTATAGAGCAAAAATTAAAGAGCGAAACTTACAAAATGGCTTACATACAACGCTCACGCGGGTACGACACAAGACCTACTCTTAGCGTAGAAAAAATAGGTGAGCTTTGTAGCCTTGTTAAAAGCATAAATAAAAACACCATAGTTATGGTTGATAACTGCTATGGTGAATTCACTGAAGCGCTAGAGCCCACAAATGTAGGGGCCGACCTCATTGCAGGATCATTAATTAAAAACGCGGGCGGCGGAATTGCAAGAACAGGCGGTTACATTGCCGGTAAGCACGACCTTGTAGAGCAATGCTCATTTAGACTAACCGCTCCTGGTCTTGGCAAAGAGCTAGGTGCTACGTTGGGCCTTAACCGTGAGCTATATTTAGGACTTTTCAGTGCGCCTCACGTAACAGGCGAGGCCTTAAAAACCGCAGTTTTTGCGGCAGAACTATTTTCTCTTATGGGTTATGAGGTTAGTCCAAAACCTTATGATAAACGCTCAGATATAGTTCAAATAATAAAACTTGGCGGCGAAGATGAGCTTATTGCTTTTTGTCAAGGTCTTCAAAGCGGCTCACCTGTAGACTCTTTTGTTGTGCCAGAGCCTTGGGATATGCCCGGTTACGACAGTAAGGTAATAATGGCGGCGGGTGCATTTACCGGCGGTGCATCAATAGAGCTTAGCGCCGACGCGCCTTTAAGAGAACCCTACTGTGTATATATGCAGGGCGGCATTAATTTTGACAGCGCCGAGATAGGCGTTTTACTTGCAGCGCAAAAACTATTAGATATAAAACAATAAATGGGGAAATATAATGGATAAGGTTTTTGGTTCAAATATTTTACAGGTTTTGCCCACGGCAGACGGACTTTTAATTGCTTATTATAGCGAGATATCTGAAAATAAAGCCACCGTGGCATTTAAGAAAATTGTTTTCGAAACTGGAGCCATAAGCAATGTGCAAAAGGGATATTTCTTGGTAGAAAAGTTTGGCATTAACTATAAGGCTTTCGAAGAGCAAATTCAAAATTACATTACTTGCAGAGTGGTTGAACTCTCAAATGGTAGTACACTTGTTTTTGAAAGAAACGGCAATGCAAAAATATTTGATTCCGATGCAAAGGTAACCTGGACCGGCGCCTTTAAGTATAAAAATTGCCCAATAACCTCGGCGGCATTAAGACGTAAAAATCTATGGGTTTCGTATGCTAACGAGAATGCTATTATCCGTTATAATATTACCACAATGCGTGAAGAATTAAGGCTCGGCGGTGTATCATCGCCCCTTGAAAACCCAAAAGGACTTTATATAGATAACAATGAAATGATAGTTTGCAGCAGCAAGACAAAAAAGCTTTTAAGGGTTGATTTATCATCATACGCAATAAGTGATTATTTAGAGTTTGATGAGCATGTACACGAATATATTGTATCTAACGGGTATGAGTTTGTACTGCTTGACTCGGGACTGTATCTTATATAAAATTAAACAAAAAACACAAGCTAAGATATTATATCTTAGCTTGTGTTTTTTTAGTTTAAGGACTGAGCCGATAAGCCGAGTTCTGTCGTGAACGGATATCTATCTTGGCGCAAAATTGCTCTTACGCTCCAGCCACTTTTTAAGGCACATCGGGCAAATGTATAGCCTTGGTTAGTGTTGCTTCGGATAGGGTTTGCAGAGCCTATGTGTCTCCACATAGCTGGTGAGCTCTTACCTCGCCTTTCCACCCTTACCGGTAAAACCGGCGGTATATCTCTGTTGCACTTTCCCTAAGGTCACCCTCGGCGGCCGTTAGCCGTTATCCTGCCCTGTGAAGCTCGGACTTTCCTCAGACACAAAAGTGTCCGCATCCGTTTAGCTCACTCCAAAGCGAATATATCATATTTTGGCTCAAAAATCAACCCAAAAGTGTCAAACCCTTTAATAAAAGAATAATATGCAAAAGGAGGGTGATATTTTTGTTTTATACTAAAGTTTACGAGCAATATTTTTTGGGCGCAAATACTATAAATGGTTTTTGCGGCGAATTTACAAATAATTTTGATAACGAACACGGCTGGCGCGTTTACATTTTAAAAGGCGGAGCGGGTACGGGAAAATCTACTCTGCTAAAAAAAGCGGCCGAAAAATTAAAAAACAAGGGCGAGAAAGTTACAGTTTGCCCTTGCAGTGCTGATTATAACAGCCTAGATGCTATAATTGTACAAGATAAAAAGTTAATAATATTAGACGGTACCGCCCCACACGTTGTAGAGCCAAAATACCCAGGGGTGAGTGAAGTAATAGTAAACCTTGGAGAAGCTTTTAAAAATGATGGCTTTTTAGGTAATGAGAAAGCAATTATAGAGCTGTGCAAGAAGAATTCAATGCTTCACTCATTTGCTGCACGTTATATGTCAGCTGCGGGAAGGCTACTTAATAACGCATACATAGCAGTACTTAGCGCTACAAACACAAACAAGTGCGAAAAGTATGCTGAAAATCTGGCAAAAAAATATATTGCAAAAAAGAAAAATGCACAGGGCAAAATTTGGTATAGATATTTGTTATCTGCATCTTGCGGCAAGATAGTCTGCCTTAGTAATACTTTAAATTTTTACGAAAAAATAATACCAATAGCCGATGAATATTTTGCCACGTCGAGCATTATTTTGCAGCGAATTAGCGCTTTTGCCCTAAAGTCCGGATACGAGGTTATTTGTTGTAAAAACCCTTTTATAGAATCGTGCTTAGACGCCGTGTTTATACCCGAATTGTCCTTAGCGTTTTGTGTTAAAAACCGTTTTTATAAGCTTAATACCAACTCAAGAATTATTCATTCCGAGCGGTTTTTAGAAAAAGAAAAACTAAAAACACAAAGGGCAAAGCTTAACTTTGCAAAAAAATCTGCCGATATGCTTATTAATCACGCAACGCAGGTTATATATAGCGCAAAAAAAGTGCATGATGAAATAGAAAAATATTATATTTTAGCTATGGATTACGATAAATTAGATGCAATATCTGAAAACTTGTTGGCAAAGCTATAAAAATAAAACCGCAAGAAATTTCTTGCGGTTTTTGTGTTTATTCGTCTAGTTTTAATACTGCCATAAAGGCCTCTTGCGGTACCTCTACCGAGCCTAACTGGCGCATACGCTTTTTACCTTCTTTTTGCTTTTCAAGCAGCTTTTTCTTTCTGGTAATATCACCGCCGTAGCACTTGGCCAAAACGTCTTTTCTAAGTGCTTTTACGGTTTCACGTGCAATTATTTTTCCACCAACCGCTACCTGAATTGGAACTTCAAATAACTGGCGCGGAATATAATCTTTAAGCTTTTCGGCAATTCTTCGAGCGCGGGTATAAGCATTGTCAGAATGAACAATAAACGATAACGCGTCTACTACATCACCCGCAAGTAAAACGTCAAGTTTTACAAGCTTAGATGCTACAAAATCTTTAATTTCATAGTCATAACTTGCATAACCCTTTGTGCGCGACTTTAAAGCATCAAAAAAGTCGTATACAATCTCACCCATAGGCATAATGTAGTGAATATCTACTCTGTCGCCCATATATTTCATATCTTTGTAGTCACCACGGCGCTCTTGGCACAGCTCCATAATTGTGCCCACAAAGCTAGATGGAGAGTATATATGCACGTCTGCAACGGGTTCCATAGCTGCAGCAATGGTAGCAGGATCGGGGTAGTTTGTGGGGTTGTCTACCTCTATAACACTGCCATCGGTAAGCTCAAACTTATATATAACGCTAGGTGCGGTAGTTACAAGGTCTAAATTATACTCGCGCTCTAGGCGCTCTTGTATAATTTCCATGTGTAAAAGTCCTAAAAATCCGCATCTAAAGCCAAAGCCTAAAGCAGTTGATGTTTCGGCTTCAAAAAGTAAAGATGCATCGTTAAGCTGCAATTTTTCTAAAGCTTCTCTAAGGTCTGAATACCTTGCGCCGTCGGCAGGGTATATACCGCAGAAAACAACCGGGTTTACCTTGCGGTAGCCCGCAAGAGCTTCGGGTGTGGGAGAATCTGCAAGAGTAATGGTATCACCGACTCTAGCGTCAGATACGGTTTTTATAGATGCAGCTAAATAACCAACTTCGCCCGCATGCAGTTCGTCACACGGGTGCATAGATGTAGCCATTTTTCTACCTATTTCTACCGTATCAAAGGTGGCACCGGTAGCCATCATTTTAATTTTATCACCCGATTTTAATACGCCGTCTACAACCCTAAAATATACTATAACACCTTTGTAGGGGTCGTAGTAAGAGTCAAAGATAAGTGCGCTTAAAGGCTTTGAAGAATCACCCTTGGGAGCTGGAATATCGGTAATAATGTGCTGAAGTACTTCGTGAATATTTATGCCGTTTTTGGCCGATATTAAGGGAGCTGTGTCGGCCGGTATACCTATAACGTCTTCAATTTCAGCCTTAACTCTGTCGGGCTCGGCAGAGGGGAGGTCTATTTTATTTATTACGGGTAAAATTTCTAACCCGTGGTCAACCGCTAGGTAGGTGTTTGCAAGGGTTTGGGCCTCTATGCCTTGAGAAGCATCAACCACCAAAATAGCACCCTCGCAAGCGGAAAGCGAGCGCGAAACCTCGTAATTAAAGTCAACGTGTCCGGGGGTATCTATTAAATTAAGCTCGTATGTCTCACCGTCGTCTGCGGTATAATATAGAGTAACGGCGTGTGCTTTTATGGTAATTCCGCGCTCACGCTCTAGGTCCATACTATCGAGCAGCTGTTCTTCCATATCGCGTTCGGCTACCGACTGAGTAAGCTCTAAAAGCCTGTCGGCAAGGGTAGATTTACCGTGATCTATATGAGCTACAATGCAAAAATTTCGTATATTTTCGTTTTTAAAGGACAATGTTTTTTCTCCTTACAATATAATTGCTAATATTTTACCATTAAATTTTAAATTTTACAAGAACAAATGATATTTAAATTTAATCTGTTTACAAATTTAATAAAGTAGTATAAAATAATCGGTAAAGGAATGGTGATTACTATGGTAAAACATATTATTTTATGGCAGTTAAAAGAAGAGTTTAATAACCCAGATGTAAAGCAAGGAATAAAGAATGGTCTAGAGGGTCTAATAGGTGTTATACCCGGACTAACCGAAATTAAGGTTTATACAAATCCGCTTGCAAGCTCTAATGCTGATGTCTGCTTATACTCGGTTTTTGAAGATGAACTTTCTCTTAAAAACTACGCTACACATCCCGAGCACATAAAGGTTGCCGACACATTTGTCAGGCCATATACCAAAACACGCTCGTGTATAGATTTTTGCGAATAATAAAAATTTCAACTGTTCTATGGCGTTTACCTAGAACAGTTTTTTATTTACAAATCACTATACATATAATATTATATTTATATGTACTTAAAATTTGGGAGGGCAAACATGTGGAAAAAGCGACCAAAATAATAGCGTTGTTTTTGGCTGTAGTGAGCGAAAATACATATTTTAACTATAAAACCTTTACTAAATTTTCAATACATCGCTCAGGTTGCTCTGCATGTGGAAACGATGAAAACGGCAATACTGCATCGGGCGGTAAGGTAACTATTCCTATTACAAATGAGACTGTATTTATTAAGGGCGCATAAATTTTAGTTATTTTTAAAATGTTTATACTCAGTTCATATTTGTGGTATATATTTATTTGGTAAATTTTATTAAGAAAGGAATATATAATGTTAAAGCTAATCGATATAACCAAAGATTATTTATCGGGCGAGAATACTGTACACGCATTAAAGGGCGTTAGCATTGAATTTAGAAACAACGAGTTTGTTTCTATTTTGGGTCCGTCTGGCTGCGGTAAAACAACATTGCTTAATATAATTGGCGGTCTAGACCAATATTCAAGCGGCGATCTTTGTATAAATTCAAAGTCCACTAAAGATTTTAATGACAGAGATTGGGATACCTACCGCAACCATTCTATTGGCTTTGTTTTTCAAAGTTACAACCTTATTCCGCACCAAAGTGTTTTACAAAATGTAGAGCTTGCTTTGTCTTTGTCGGGCGTTTCAAAGAATGAGCGCCGTGAAAAAGCTATTAAGGCTTTAGAAAAGGTAGGTTTGGGTGACCAAATAAACAAAAAACCAAGCCAACTTTCAGGCGGACAAATGCAAAGAGTAGCCATAGCAAGAGCTATTGTTAACGACCCCGATATTATTTTGGCCGATGAGCCCACAGGTGCTTTAGATTCTGAAACCAGCGTTCAGGTTATGGACATTTTAAAAGAAATTTCCAAAGACCGCCTTGTAATTATGGTTACACATAATGCAGAGCTTGCCAAAGAGTATTCTACACGCATAATTAAGCTGTTAGATGGTAAGTTAACTGATGATTCGCGTCCTATAAAGCCAAGGGAAAGAAAGGCACAAATTGCACAAGATGAAAAAGCTCAGGAAGAAAAAAATAATAATAAAAAATCTTCGCTTTCCTTTGCAACATCTTTTGGTCTTTCTCTTAAAAATTTAATATCTAAAAAAGCGCGTACCGCACTTACATCGTTTGCAGGAAGTATTGGTATTATTGGTATTGCCCTTATTTTTGCGGTATCTCAAGGTATGACAAATTATATAGATACCGTGCAAGAAGATACTCTGTCTTCTTATCCGTTAACACTAGAAGCTACCTATATGGATATGAGCACATTGCTTGAAACCTTTATAGGCAAGGCACAGTCGGCCGGTCAGCACGAAAACGACGCGGTATATCAAAAAACCTTATTTTACGATTTAGTAAATTCGTTAAACACCGCAGAGTCTACCGAAAACGACCTTAGGGCGTTTAAACAATACCTAGAGGACCAAATGGCAAAGCAAGACCAAGACAACGACTTAGTAAGTGCTTTAAACGGCGTGCAGTACACATATAATACAGATCTTTTGGTTTATACCGAAAATGTTGACGGCACTATTATTCGCTCCGATACAAGCGAGCTCTTGCAAGATTTATTAATTGAGTATTTTGGTATGGATCTTTCGGGCATGTTTGGTATGGGTGAGTCGTATGGCATGACATCACAATCTATGATGAGTATGTCGCCAATGGGTTCATCTGCAATACTTTGGCAAGAAATGCTTTCGGGCAATAACGGGGAATTAATTAATCCGCTACTTAAAAAACAGTACGATATGCTTTACGGCTCTTGGCCTACACAGTATAACGAAATAGTATTAGTTGTAGATAAAAACAACGAAATTGACGATATGACGCTTTATGCGTTAGGTTTAAAATCTAAAGATGATATAGATGCCGTTGCTGATGCTGCACTTAACAAAACCGAGGTGCATCTAGACGCTAAAAAGTGGACATATGAAGAAATTTGCAATATGGAGTTTAGGGTTATTTTAGGCTCCGACTGCTATACTTTAGATACTTTAACCGGTAAATATACCGATTTACGTGATACCAGCGCAGGACTTAAATATTTGTATGATAATGCCGAAACACTTAAGGTTTCGGGTATTATACGTCCTAGTGAAGATGCAGTATCATCAATGTTAACAGGATCTATAGGTTACACAAATAAGCTTACAGAGTATATAATTAACAAGGCCGAAAATTCCGATGCTGTTAAGGCACAAATGGAAAACGAATCGGTAGATATCTTTACAGGGCTTCCCTTTAAAGAGAGCACAGGAAATTTGACCGACGAGCAAAAAGTAGAAGCTTTTAAAACATACATTGGTAAATTAGATACCAACACAAAGGCCGAAACTTATATAAAAATTATGAGTATTCCGTCGGAGGAAGAAATAAATCTTACCATAGAGAACACTCTGTTTTACGTTACCAGAAAAGACATTGAGAAGAATATGATTATAGCACTTTCTACCCAAATGGGTATGAGTGAAGATCAAGTAGCAGATTATCTTTCTGCTATGACCGATGAAGAAATAACTAATATGTACACCGAAATGGTAGTTACCCAAATGAAAGAGCAGTATGCAATTGGTGTAAAAAATCAGTTTTCTTCTCTTGAGCCTGCCGTTGTAGCAGGTATGCTGGATTCTGAAATGCCTAATTATACAACCGAGCAAATTGTTAAGTTTTATGATGAAGCATTAGAATTTTCTGCTTCCACCTATAAAGGCAATTTAGGCGAACTGGGCTTTGTAGATTTAGATGAGCCCTCAAGCATTAATCTGTTTGCATCGACCTTTGAGAATAAAGATGTTATTGAGCAAGCAATTAAAGATTATAATGATTCTGTAGACGAGTTAAAGCAAATTAACTATACCGACTATGTTGGACTTATGATGTCGTCTATAACAACAATTATAAATGCCATAACCTATGTTTTAATTGCATTTGTGGCGGTATCGTTAATAGTTTCGTCTATTATGATTGGTGTTATAACACTTATTTCCGTACAAGAACGCACAAAAGAAATAGGCATTTTAAGGGCCATAGGCGCCTCAAAGAAAAATGTATCGTCTATGTTTAATGCCGAAACAGTCATTATTGGCTTTGCATCAGGACTACTTGGTGTTTTGATAACTTATCTTTTATGTATACCTATAAATGCAATATTGCATGCGCTTACAGGTATTAGTAATTTAAGCGCACATCTACCCATACCTGTAGCAATAACACTTGTTGCAATAAGCGTTGGTTTAACACTTATTTCGGGTATAATTCCGTCGCGCAGTGCCGCTAAAAAAGACCCTGTAGTAGCACTTAGAACAGAATAAAAATAAAAAAAGAAAACTCTCACTACACAGTGAGAGTTTTCTTTTTACTTAACTTATAAATTTCTTCGGTTGCAAGGCGGGTTTTGGCAACTATATCGTAATCACACTTTGGGAAACAGTAATATAATGCGTTAGAGTTTCCTATACAAATAATGTCACCCAGTTCGTACCAGTAGTAATCGGCATATAAACTGTACGATGATTCGGCTGCTTGGCGGTAATTTAACGAGTTGTTTTTACCCGTTAATATAAAACCGTCTTTATTATGTATAAGTCTGCCGCTACCTATGTTGTAAACACACTTGGTATTAACCATCATTAGTATATCTACTTCGGTATCAAGCAAATACTCGCCATTTTCTATTTCTTTTTTTACACACTCTCTTTGCCATTTAAACCAATCGGGTATATGCGAAAATTCGGTATTAGAGTTTATTGCTTTCATAAAACCATACTTATCAAGCTCGTACATTTTGCCGCAGTTTTTACAGGTAAGGTGTATTCCTTTGCCAATGGTTTTGCCCTCAGCCAAACAGTTAGGACATTTATATAGCACTCTGTTTAAACAATCTGCTCTAAACGGCTCGATTATTTTAACCTTGTTTTGTTGTTGCCATAGAAAATTATCAAAAGAAAAATGTCCGTTTATAATTTCATTTATTTTATCGGCAGAAAACGTTTTGGTGTCTTGTGCCGATAGTATATATTCCATTTTGGCCGAGATTTTTGTTTTTCTGGTTTGCAAATTATTATAAAGTGGATCGTAGCTAAAAGCACCAAAGGTCTTTATCATAACAACCGGAATGCCAAGATTTTTTATTAGCTTGCCCAAACTTGACGGTAGGGTAGTGGCGGTGCCGTCAAAAGAGTAACTGGCCTCTGGGTACATTAAAATACTGGTTTTAGACTTTTTAACACAGTGCAAAATGTCGCGCACAAGAACACTGTCACTTACGAATTTTTGTGTGGGTATACAACCAATAAGACGCATTAAAAGATTTTTGCCCACAAATCCGTCCGACGTCATAACAATATTATAACGTTTAGGAAATAGCAATGCAGATGCAATTTTTAAATCTATAAAGCTTGAGTGATTCATTAAAATTAAGGCAGGCTCTTTTTTATTAAGCTTTTCCATGCCTATTTTTTCGTATGTAAAGCCTACCTTTAAAAGATCAAAAAAAGCCAAAAATCTAATTATAAAAGCCAAAATAATGTTTGGTTTTAACGGTTTTTTGTGTGGCGCTTTCTTTATTTTTAAAACATCCTCATAAGATTTAATTTTAGTTTTAATTTTCATAAATTTATCCTAATTTTTATTTTTTCTCAAAAACCATACGTACACTTTCGCCCACAAAATAATAGCTCTTGAGTTTTATTGCTTTTATCTTTTGTGCTTTTAGGTGGCGGTTAATTTCTGATATACATTTGTTTATATGGTATTTTTCTTCCATAAATTCGGCGGTTTTTGTAGCAGAATAATCAAACCTAAAATCTACCGTATAGTTAGAGCTTGCAACGCTGTTTACTACAGAAGAAATGATTTTTTTTTGGCTTTGGGTAACATCTTCACTTAAAACTTGGTTGCTTTTGTTAAAATAGTTTAAATCATAAGAGTAACAGTCAAACACACTAAAGTTAAAATAATTATTTGTGTAATCTTCTATATGCTCGCGGTTAAGCAAGGGTGAGAATGAGTGGTCGTTTTTTATATCAGAATTGGTTAACCCGAAATATGCATGAAAATTTTGGTTATTGGCATCATCAAAGGTAACGTCTATGTTATACCATTTGCCGCCCATTTTTACTTGATTCCACATATGCGGCTCGCCGCTGGAGTCTTTGCCAGAAATCAGCACACATTCTATACCGTAGCGGTTGCACAAAAGCATAAAGGTTTCGGCATAGCCTTGGCAAACGGCGGTACCGTTCATTAAAACTCCCCAAGCGTTGTAAATTGAGTATTCTTTTTGCTTATAATTATAATCTACCGACTCGCACAAAAAATCATGTATGCTTAAAACTATTTGGTAATCGGTTTGGCCTCGAATAGAATCTTTAATATCGTTAAGCTTTGTATTAAAAGCAGTTTTGTTAAGACTTATTTTATCGGTATCCATACAATAAACCAAATAAAAATAAATCTTGCCGTCTAATTTAACATAGCCAATTTGGTCGGCTAGCCAAAAGTATTCAGGATGATCTCTTACTACCGCCCAAAAGGCTATATAAACATCTTCTTTTGTGGGTGAGCCTTGTAGTAATATATTGCCGGGTATAACGTTTTGAGCAGCAGCCGATATAGTTTCATAAACTTGCTGCTGCTTTTTATCTAGTGCATCAAAACAGTGTGAGGAGCTTCTGGGTCTTGTTGTGGCAACCGGTTGGTGAGTTTTTGGGGTTATGGTAACCGATGGCAGTATGTTTTCGGACTCATCTTTTTTATTAGAGCCGCCAAAAAAATTTTCATATTCTTCTATTGTTGTAATAATTGTGGTGGTACAGCCCGCACAAAAGCAGATTAAAATAAAGGCCAAAATTAAACAAAGAACTTTTTTTATACTACCACCCCCAATGTATTCTGCTATCATTATATAAAAAGTTTTAAATTTTCACAAGTGCCAATTATTCCTGTTCGGTCACTATGCTGTTTAAAAGGGTGGACGATAAAACATTGCGGCACTTATAAAAGTCTATATAGCTTAGGTCACTGGCGGTATTGTTTATTAAAAAAAGAAAAAACTCTTTATCGGCCTTAAAGCTAATTGCATAAAAAATTTGTAAAATAATTTCGTTTAAATTGTAATCGGTGTTATTGTAAATTATATCGCAAACCTGTGTACCGGTGTAGCGCAGTTTGCTTTCGTTGCTTTTTATGGTTATGCCACCTACAAAGTCTATAATTTCTTTTAAAGCGTGTTTGTTAATCTTAATTTTTCGGTTTATGGTATAAGCTATATTAGATAAATTGTTTTTTTGTGGCAGTAAAACAATTTGTGTTGTTTGTGCATTAAAATCTAAAAAAGCAACTACTGCACTGTTTAAACTATCGTCAACTATAAGTATACCAAGAGGCTCTATATATTCATTTGATTTTGAAACGGTTTCTTTTGGAATATTATCTTTAGGAATACTCTTGGTTGGACGTACATCTAAATTGAATGCTACGCTGCCAAAAATTATAAAAACGCTAAGACAACAAACAAGAAAAAATATACTCTTAAAAATTACGTTTTTTTTCATATATATTCCACTCCATTTAACGAAAAATAACTTGCTTAAGTAGATTAGTTATGATAAAATAAACTATGTATGGAGGTTTTGATATGGAATACAAGTTTTCAGATAATGCCGATGTCTTAAAACCGTCGGCTATAAGAGAGATATTAAAGCTAAGCAGTGCGCCTGGTATTATACCGTTCTCGGCCGGTAATCCCGCTCCTCAGGCGTTTCCAACTAAAATAATAAGCGGTATTACCGAAGAACTTTTAAAAACCGACCCAATAGGTATGCTACAGTATTCGGTAACCGAGGGTTATATGCCTCTTAGAAATTATATAAAAGATTATATGGCAAATAAGTACCAAACCGGCACAGATGATGACGAGGTGCTTATAACCTGCGGTGCACAACAAGTAATGAGCCTTGCCGCTTTATCGTTTTGCCAAAAGGGTGATGCTATTATTTGCGAGAGCCCGAGTTTTGTTGGCTCTATAAATGCCCTAAAACTTTCGGGGGCCGAGCTTGTAGGTGTACCTATGCAGCAAGACGGTATGGATATTGAGGCTTTAGAAAAAGAGTTGTCTACTCGTAATAATGTAAAGCTTATTTATATTATACCCAATTTCCAAAATCCTACCGGCATTACCACTTCTGCTGAAAAAAGAAAGCAGATATATAATCTTGCTTGCAAATATAACGTGCTTATTATAGAAGATAACCCATATGGCGATTTATATTTTAAAAATCCTCCACCCGCCACAATAAAAAGCATTGATACCGAAAACAGAGTAATATATGCGGGTTCATTTTCTAAGGTGTTATCTCCGGGATTAAGAATTGGCTACGCTATTGCTAACAAGCAAATTATTGCTAAGTTTACAGCTCTAAAGCAAACACAAGATGTTCACTCTAATATTCTTGCTCAGCATATTTCATACAAATTTATAACCGAGCATAATTTTGAGGGACATCTAAACAATTTAAGAGATATTTATACTAAAAAGGCAAAACTTGCACTAGATTTGGCAGAGGAGTATTTAAGCGATACCGTTACATACACAAAACCCGACGGTGGACTGTTTATGTGGTGCACATTGCCTGATTATATAGATATGACAGCTTTTGTAAAAAAAGCGCTTGAATATATGGTAGCGGTAGTACCCGGAACTGCATTTTTAACCGATGCAAATATTCCGTGTAACAGTTTTAGAATTAATTACTCAACCCCTACCGATGATGAACTAAAGCGCGGTTTTGCAGCATTAAAGCAAGCGTTAAATGCTTTGGCCACATTTAAAAAATAGTTTAAGGAACATTTTTATGGAAAATACAGCACAAAACAAAAAAAGAGTTTTAAGCGCAATACAACCAAGTGGAATGTTAACCCTTGGTAACTATTTGGGCGCACTTAAAAACTGGGTTAATATGCAAGACGAGTTCGACTGTCTTTATGCAGTGGCAGATTTACATGCAATTACCGTAAGACAAGAACCCAGTAAGCTTCGTCAGCAAATATATTCTACCTGTGCGCTTTTGTTGGCGCTTGGCATTAACCCCGAAACTTCGGTTATGTTTGTTCAGTCGCACGTGGCGGCTCACTCTCAGCTTTCGTGGCTCTTAAGCTGTTACACACAGTTTGGTGAGCTTTCGCGTATGACACAGTTTAAAGATAAATCTGCAAAACATGCCGACAATGTAAACGTTGGCCTTTTCTCATACCCCGTACTTATGGCGGCTGATATTTTGCTTTATCAGCCCGATTTAGTACCTGTTGGTGCCGACCAAAAGCAACATTTAGAAATTGCACGTGATATTGCAGGTCGTTTTAACTCAATCTACGGTGATGTGTTTAAAATTCCCGACCCGTATATTGCCAAAACCGGCGCAAAAATAATGTCACTTCAAGACCCAACCAAGAAAATGTCAAAATCAGATGAAAATCTAAATTCTTGGGTAGCCATACTCGACACACCCGATGACATTATGCGCAAGTTCAAACGTGCCGTAACCGACTCTGAGGCTAAGGTATGCATTGGTGAAGAAAAGTTAGGAATAAACAACCTTATTGGTATTTATTCTTGCATTACAGGCAAAACTGCCGAACAGATAGAGAACGAATTTTACGGCAAGGGTTACGGCGACTTTAAGACCGCTGTTGGTGAGTCAGTTGTAGAGGCCTTAAGACCGGTTAGAGAAAATTATCAAACCTTTATAGCCGATAAAAAGCAGCTTGAAGATATTTATAAAGCAGGTGCCGAAAAAGCAGAGTATTACGCTAACCGCACATTATCTAAGGCTATGAAGAAAATTGGCTTCGTGCTTTAATTTAAAATAAAATTTGTATGGGGAGGTGTGCTCTGTGGAATTTAACCTTGTTGGCAACAAAAACATAAAAAGCGTTTTAGAAAATGCCTTTAACACTTCGCATATACCTCACGCTATTATTATAGAGGGCGAAGAAGGTATGGGTAAGAAAACCCTTGCCCATTATATTGCTAAATGCTGTGTTTGTGATAGCAATAATGTGCCCTGTAACATATGTAACGGTTGCCATTTGGCAGATGTCCACTCACACCCCGATATACGCATAATTGAGCCTGAGCCGAAGAAGAAAAATATAGAAATTGCTCAGATTCGCGCGGCTAGAAGTGAAGCTTATGTAGTGCCTCAATTAGCGCGACGCAAGGTGTTTATTATAAACAAGGCCGATACCATGAATGCTAACTCAGCAAATGCGCTTTTAAAGGTTTTAGAAGAGCCGCCGGGTAACACGGTGTTTATATTAATTACTGAATATTCGGCATCGTTGCTTGCAACCGTGCGCTCTAGGTGCATAACCTTTACAATGCAAACACCGTCATTTTTAGAGGCAAAAAACTATATAAAAAGTCTAATTAATGCCGATGATGCAAAAATCGAAGAGGCACTAGACAAAACCAACTGCAACATAGGTAAAGCACTGGGCCTTTTAAACAAGACCGAAAAGGTTTTAAGCTATAGCGCGGCAGAGAACTTTTTTACCGCTCTTTTAAATTACGACCAATATGCAATGCTTTTATCTATGCAAAAGCTCGATAAAGATAGGGCGGCTACAGAGGACTTTTTTGTAAAGTTAAAGGCAAAAATTGCCGAGCAAATAAAAATAGATACTCTAGAGCAAAGAAGCACAAAACGACTGTTTGAGGTCTATAAAATTTTAAACAAAGCAAGTGAATCTTTGCCATATAACATAAGCTTACCGCTTTTATTTGCAAATGTTTGCGCTAATATAAACAGCTTAGAAAGATGAATTTTTAAATTACGGAGGAACTATGAAAGTAGTAGTCGATGTTAAATTTAAATCAGACGGCAGAGCCTATTATTTTGATCCGGGTGACGTACAGTATAACCCTAAAGACAAGGTAATTGTAGAAACATCGCAGGGAATAGAATGCGGTGAAGTGTCTTTGGGCAATCATTCGGTAGAAGAAGAAAAAATAGTAAGCCCCTTAAAAAAGGTGCTTCGTGCTGCCGATAGTAAGGATTTAAAGAAAATAGAAGATAACAAATCAAAAGCACAAGTTGCCTTCAGTTTTTGTGAGAAAAAAATATTAGAGCGCTCTTTAGATATGAAGCTTGTAGATGTAGAATATTCTTTTGACGCTACAAAAATAGTGTTCTACTTTACATCTGACGGTAGGGTAGACTTTAGAGAGCTTGTTAAAGATTTGGCTCAAAATTTCCACACAAGAATAGAGCTAAGACAAATCGGCGTTAGAGACGAAGCAAAAATGCTTGGCGGTCTTGGAATTTGCGGCAGACCATTTTGCTGCGCAAAGTTTTTAGATGATTTTCAGCCTGTGTCAATTAAAATGGCAAAATCACAAGGCTTATCATTAAATCCAAGTAAAATTTCGGGTACTTGCGGCAGACTTATGTGTTGCTTAAAGTACGAGCAAGACGCTTACGATTATTTAATAAAGCTCACTCCGTCGGTAGGCTCGGTGGTAAAAGTAGGCTCGTCTACGGGCAGTGTTGTGTCGGTAAACGTTATAACAGGCGCACTCTTTGTAAAGTTAGACGATTCTGAAGCTCCGCCTATAAAGGTACATCGCGATGATGTAACAGTGCTTAGTCACAAAAAGGGTAAGAAACCTCAGCAAACAGACGAAGATATTCCCGACGAGATATAAATAACACTTGATTTTTTTAATGTATGTGTTAAAATAAATACAACTAGGGAGGTGTATTTAAATGGCATATGTAATTTCTGACGAATGCATTAGCTGCGGCGCATGCGCAGGCGCTTGCCCCGTAGAAGCTATTTCGGAAGGTGACGGCAAATACGTAATCGACGCTGATACTTGCGTAGATTGTGGTAGCTGTGCAGCAGGTTGTCCTGTTGAAGCAATTTCCGAGAACTAATTTATACATAGTATAAGAAAACGACCCGAAAGTTTAACTTTCGGGTCGTTTGTTTTTACCTTAAGATATTATGCCTGGGTCTTGTTGTAGCGGGTTACTAAAGCCGACTTCTTTCTAGCGGCAGTATTTTTATGAAGAATACCCTTATTAACAGCAGAGTCAATCTTCTTAACGGCAACCTTTACGCTCTCAGCAACATCAGCAGAGTTGTTATCTATAGCAACTTCAGCCTTCTTTATAGCGGTTCTAAGTGCAGAACGGCAAGCCTTATTGCGCTGATAATTTGCCTCGCTTACTAAAACTCTTTTCTTTGCGGATTTGATATTGGGCATAGTTACACCTCCTAAATTAAACCTTAAGTAACAGTATTCTACCACCTTTATAAGAAAAAAGCAATAGTTTTTTTAAATTTAAGCAAATAATTTTCTTTTGGTATACAAAATATTTTAAAGGTACATAATAAAATCAGTAACTTTTTTGGGGGTTAATATGCAAGGACGTACCGACTTAGCACTAGAGGCCATAAAAGATGCAGAATCATTAGACGGCATAGAAAGCAAAAATTATAAAAAAGGCGATGTTTTAGTTACCGTAATAAAGGTTAAGGGCAAAGAGGCCGAAAATTCAATAGGCAAGCCCGAAGGAGATTATATTACCTTTGAAGTGCCCGAATTTACAAATAGCGCGAGGGTAACTGCCGATGATATTGAAGCGGTAAAGGACGAACTTCAAAGACTGCTTCCAAACGGTACTATACTTGTTGTCGGACTTGGTAATACCGATATTACGCCCGATGCATTAGGACCTAAAACGGCATCACAAATTTTAGCTACCAGACATATTCCAAACGACATTAAAAAAAGCGTAGGTTTAGAAAGAGTCAGAAGCGTTGCTGTGATTTCTCCGGGTGTGCTTGGCAAAACAGGTATAGAAACTGCGGAGCAAGTTTTGTCTGCCGTAAAACAAATTAAGCCGTCGGCCGTTATAGTAATAGATGCATTAGCATCGCGCAGTATATTACGGCTCGGACGCACAATTCAAATTTCTAACAGCGGAATATCACCGGGCTCGGGGGTAGGTAATAGCCGAAAAGAAATAAGTCAAAAAACACTGGGTGTGCCGGTTATATCTATAGGTATTCCTACGGTTGTAGATGCTAATACCATAGCCTTAGATGTATTTGGTATTCAAGATGCTAAGAGTAAGGCTGAATACGAACAAATGATAGTTACGCCAAAAGAAGTTGATCTTTTAATTGATAGAGCAAGCGAGTATTTGAGCTTATCTATAAATTGTGCTTTGCAACCCGCTTTAAGTGCCGACACTATAACATATTTGCTTTGAATTCTTTTTATAAATATAAGCTCATATAAATATATGGGTGATATTATGAAACGAGCTGGAGCTATATTTTTAATTGGTTTTGTATCGGTACTCTCGGTCTTGGCTGCTGTGGGCGGTATGGGCTTTTTTATGAAAATAGATCAAGCTAAAAATAATAGCACCATCTTTACATCTAACACAAAATATGACAATAGTATAAATTTTTTACCGTTTGATATTGAAAATGAGAATTTAACCTCAAGCGATATAGTATCATCAAACTCGCAAATTACTCAGCCACCTACAAGCGTTGCAGTTTTAACCCCAAGCGATGCTATAGGTAAGGTTTATACCAAATTTTTAACACCGTATAATGCGGGACTGAAATTAGATAATATTTATATAAAAAACTCTACCGGTCTTAATATAGATTTAAATAAAGAATTAAAAGCAGGCTCGAAAATTAAACTTCGAAAAAGCACAGTAGCACAGGTGCTTATAGTGCACACCCACGCTACCGAGGGCTTTATGAGCGGTGAACGTGATTATTATACAGAGCAAGATGTTTTTAACACTACCGATTGCTCTAAAAATGTTGTGCGGCTGGGTGAAATTATGAAAGATGTTTTAAATAAGGGTGGAATAGGTGTTATTCATAATACCACTCTTCACGATCATACATCGTACAGTGGTTCTTATTCCAGAGCAGAGAAAACAATAACCGAGACTCTAAAAAAATACCCTACAATAAAGGTTGTTATAGATATTCACCGTGATTCTGTTTCGCAAAACTCGACCGACAGAGTCAGACCTATAGTTAATATTAACGGCAAAAATGCCGCACAAGTAATGCTTGTTATGGGCTCTAATACGGGGTCGGTTAGCGGGTTTGATAATTGGCGCGAAAATTTTAGACTTGCAATAAAATATCAGCAAACAATGGAAAATATGTACCCCGGATTAGCCAGAGCTATGCATTTTGCCTCTAAAAAATATAATCAGCACCTTACAACAGGCTCAATGTTGCTTGAAATCGGCACCGATGTTAATACACTCGAACAAGCCGAGTACTCGGCCACCCTTGCGGCAAATGCGCTTTTAAAGGTATTACAGTCGTTACAGTAAAGGAAAAGTATGAAGAATAAAAAAAGAAATTTGTATTATTTTTTTCGATCGTTTTTTGTGTCATCTGCTATTTTTGCGGTAATTTTTATGTTTTTATTTTTAGTATGCCTAACATGGCAAAGAATGCAGTATACATCGTTTGGAAAAACCAATGCAAAGCCAATTGAAATAACCGAAAACGGACTTAGAATTTTAGATTTTTATATAAACTAAAATTTATTTTAAGTTGCAAAAAATGTCGTATTTTAGTATACTTTAATAAGATTATTTTTAGGAGTGACTTTTTTGCGACAAGTAGGTAAAGGTATAAAAGCTTTTATGAGTGCAAATAAAATGCACCCATTTTTCTTTTTACTTATAAGCTACATTTACAGCGAGTGCATAGTGCGTATATTTACTTGTGTGCGCTTTTTTGATTTTGGACTTGTTAATATAGTCATTTTCTCTGCTGCAGCTGCGGCTCTTACCAGTTTTTTTATAGCGTTTTTTAATGAAAAAATAAATCTTTTAATAACAAAAATAATTTTAATATTAGTGTTTTTAATAAGTTCGGTGCAAACAGTTTACCACCAATTTTTCGGTAAATACTTAATTATTTATTCTCTTACCGTAGGTGGCACTGAGCAAATTATGGGCGACGGTATGTTAAGGTCTACTTTAAAGGCGGTTTTAAGCGGTTTGCCTGCAATATTATTGCTTAGTGTTCCGGTTATCTTTACATTTACACTTGCAAAGCATTCGGTAGATTTTAGCAAAAAAGATGTTTTATACAAAACGCTTAGTCCCTTTCTTTGTGTTTGCATTTATGTAATTGGTATATGTGGTATTTTTCTTGTGCCCGATTTTGCAAATGCCTACACTGGCGTTTTTGACCCCAATGTGACTGTGGAAAAATTTGGCCTTTTACAAACCGAGATAATGGATATTACATACAACATTTTTGGTGTAGAACAAAACACAAAGCTCGAAATAACCGAGCCAGAAACAATACCGTCAAGTTCGTCTAATATTAGCTTAAATTCAGACCAAACTGTCAATGAGCCCAAAGAATATACCCCTTGGGTTATGGATATAGATTTTAATTCTCTAATTGAATCTGAAAGCAATTCTAATATAAAAACTCTGCACGAATATTTTAGCTCGCAAGCACCCTCGTACACCAACGAATATACGGGCATGTTTAAAGATTATAATTTAATTTATATAACTGCCGAGGGCTTTTCACCATATGCAATAGATAAAGAACTTACTCCAACCTTATATAAAATGGCAAACTCAGGGTTTAAATTAAATAATTTTTACACACCTATTTGGGGAGTAAGTACGTCGGACGGTGAGTATGTTAACTGCACAAGCTTAATACCAAAGTCTGGCGTTTGGAGCTTTTACCGCTCGGCCGAAAACTATATGCCATTTTGCCTTGGTAATAAATTTAGGTCTATGGGTGTAGAAAATACCTTTGCTTACCACAACCATACCTACACGTTTTATCACCGCGACAAATCACATCCTAATATGGGATATACATATTTAGGATATGGCAATGGTCTTGAAAGCAGCATAAAAAAGCAATGGCCTGAATCTGACCTAGAGTTAATAGAGGCCACAACCGATATGTATTTAAGTTCTGATAAGCCGTTCCATGCTTATTATATGACTGTTAGCGGACATATGGAGTATGGTCGTAACGATAATTCTATGGCCGCTAAAAACTGGGGAAAAGTAGAACATCTTGAGTGTTCTGACTTAATAAAGGGTTACTATGCTTGCAATATTGAGTTAGACAAAGCTTTAGAGCAGTTACTTAACCGCTTAGAGCAAGCCGACGTTGCAAATAAAACCTTAATAGTTATGGCGCCCGACCATTATCCGTACGGACTTGAAGTAAATGATAGTGACGATAAATATAAGTATTTTAACGAAATTTTAGAACACGAAATAGAAACCAATTTTGAGCTTTATAAAAGCGCCGCAATTATATATTCACCCTCTATGAGTGAGTCTGTAACGGTTGATAAATACTGTAGCGGTTTAGACTTACTTCCTACAGTATATAATCTTTTAGGTATAGAGTTTGATTCGCGTTTACTAATGGGCCGAGATATAATGTCAAATTCTGACCAACTGGTAGTATTCTTAAATAAAAGCTGGATAAGTGAACGTGGAATGTACAATGCCGAATTAAAAGAGTTTACGGCCTTTAGCGGAAAAGAATTTGAAACACCAGAGGCTCAGCAAGAATACATTGCAAACAAAATAAAACAAGTAAACAATAAATTTAAAGTATCGGCTATGGTGCTAGATAACGACTATTATTCTTATGTGGTAGAATAAGAAAAGGACTCAACGAAAAAGTTGAGTCCTTTTGAGTTATAAAAATTTAATCGGTGTGTAGTGGCAGGTGCAGATTTTTAAATCTGCAAATTTTTCTTTTAATAAATCACTCAGTGGCTCTACCACAACGTCTTCGGTAGCGTAATGACCTGCATCTATAATGCTTATACCAAGATTTTCGGCATCATAAAAAATGTTATGCTTTAAATCGGCCGTTATAAATGCATCGGCCGCATTTGCGGCGTCAAACAAGAACGAACCGCCACTGCCTGAGCATACCGCTACGGTTTTTATTGTTTTGCCAGCATCGGTATACCTTATAGGGTAGCCAAGTTTTTCTTTAACCGTTTTAGCGAGTTTTTCTGTTGTGCACTCATCTATTGCGGCAAGCTTAATTGTGTAACCGTCTGAGCAAACAAGCGGAGCGGTATTTTTAAACCCTAAGGCACTACATAAACAGTCGTTTACGCCGTTTTCAGCCACATCTAAATTGGTGTGCATACTTATTACCGCTATACCATTACTTATAAGCTTAAATACTAAAGAATTTTCGCGGACATTCTTTAAGGGGTTAAAGATTATAGGGTGGTGGGTAACTATTAAATTAGCACCCTGCGCTATAGCTTTGTCAATAGCGGTATGGGTACAGTCAAGGCAAACTAAAATGCCTGTAACCTCTGCTTTAGAATCGCCAACCAGTAAACCTACGTTATCAAAGCCCTCGGCTAAAGCGGTGGGGAACTGTAAGTTTAAAAACTCAAAAACATCTAATACCTTCATAATACATTAACCCTTTTTTGCAAACGAGTCTTTTAAAGCTACAGTGCGATTAATTATAAGATTTTCGGGTGTAGAGTCTTTGTCTACACAGAAATATCCTTGGCGCATAAACTGGAATGTGTCGCCAACCTTGCAATCTTTTAAATCTAAACCTAACTTGCAGTCTTCTAATGTTATTAGAGATTCGGGGTTAAGATTATCGGCAAACGACGAAACTCCTTCTTCGTCAGACGGATTTTCTACATTAAACAGTCTGTCGTAAAGGCGAACTTTAGCGTTAATGCAGTGTTTTGCCGATACCCAGTGCAGTGTTCCTTTAACCTTTCTGCCGTCGGCAGTCTCACCGCCAAACGATTCGGGGTCGTAGGTGCAATGAACTTCTACTATATTGCCGTTTTCATCGGCAACGTGAGAAGCATATTTTACAAAGTATGCGCCCTTTAGTCTTACTTCCTTTTCGGGACAAAGTCTAAAATATTTTCCGGGCGGGTTTAACATAAAGTCGTCTTGTTCAATGTAAATTTCTTTAGTGAATACAACCTTTTTCTTGCCAAGTTCGGGCTTGTTGGGGTTAATATCCACCTCAATTACCTGTTCTTCGTCTTCGGGGAAGTTATCTATAACAACCTTTAAAGGACGAAGTACGGCCATTGTGCGCTCGGCGTTTGTGTTAAGGTCATCTCTTACACATGCCTCTAGCAGTGCATAGTCTATAACGCTAAATGCCTTAGAAACGCCTATTTTTTCTACAAATTCTCTTATTGCACTTGCCGGATATCCTCTGCGGCGCATACCGCAAATGGTTGCCATTCTAGGATCATCCCAACCGGTAACAAAATTATCATTAACAAGCTTTAAACACTTGCGCTTAGAGGTAAGTGTGTAGTTAACGTTCATACGCGCAAACTCAATCTGGCGCGGCGGCATTTTAATTTCTAGAGCCTCTAAGAACCAGTTGTAAAGCGGACGGTGATTTTCAAACTCTAACGAGCAAAGTGAATGTGTAACGCCCTCTTTAGCATCAGAAAGCGGATGTGCAAAGTCGTACATAGGATATACACACCATTTATCGCCTGTGCGGTGGTGAGATACCTTCATAATACGGTAAATTATTGGGTCACGCATATTCATATTAGAAGATGCCATATCTATTTTAGCCCTTAGCACCATAGCACCGTTTTCAAATTCGCCATTGGTCATACGGGTGAATAGATCTAGGTTTTCTTCAACAGAACGGTTGCGGTAAGGGCTCATCTTTCCAGGTTCGGTCAAAGTTCCGCGGTACTCCTTCATTTGTTCGGGAGTAAGCTCACAAACATAAGCCAAACCTTTCTTTATAAGTGTAATAGCACATTCGTAGATATAATCAAAATAATCAGATGCATAATAAACGTTATCCCACTCAAAGCCAAGCCACTTAATGTCTTCCATAATGGCATCTACATATTCTACATCTTCTTTAGTGGGGTTGGTATCGTCTAAACGCAAGTTGCAAGTACCCTTGTATTTTTCGGCAGTTCCAAAGTCTATGCAAATAGCCTTAGCGTGACCAATATGCAAATATCCGTTTGGCTCGGGCGGGAAACGGGTTTGCACCTTGTTATAAACACCTTTTTCTAAATCTTCATCAATAAAATCGTGAATAAAATTAGAAGCAGCCGTTACTTTTTCTAAATTTTCATTTTCCATTATTTAAAACCTCTTAAATGTTGTTTATAAAATTATTTATTCTGTCTATGCATTTAGACTTGCCAAGTAGTTGCATTATAGAACATAAGTCGGGTGTGTTTTGTCTGCCCGTTACAGCAATTCTTAGCACTGTGCTAAGGTGACCTGCATGACCCTTGTAATTTTCGGGATTTTGCTTATAGTCTTTAGTGTTTGCTGCAAAGTTTAGTGCAGGGCAAAGCTGTTTTATAGCCTCAAACCACTCTTCTTTGGTTGCGCTTTCATCGTAAACTTCACAGTATGCCTTTAAGAACGCCTTAGCATCATCTGCTAAGATATTTTCTGGCAATGTGTAGTCGGGTACAAATAATTCATCAAAGAAGTAAGAAGAGTAAGCCTTAGCATCACTCCACTTAGCAATGTCTTTACGCGGCTTTGGTACGTCGCGGTCTATAGAGAATACAGCCTTTGCATAATTTGTATCGCGGCTTAGTAACTTATAAAACTCAGTATCAAACTGTTTTGACCAATTAAGCAACTTTTCTAAAACCACATCGCTCGGCATTTTAGATACTAAATTTTTACTTACGTCTAAAAGCTTGTTTTCATCGTACAAAGCGCCCGAAACACTCATCTTTTTAAGGTTAAACTTAAAACTCTTGCGGTCGGCATCGGGGTTAGCTCTGCGCCAGTCTTCAAAATCAGACGATGCAACGGTCATTAAATACTCAATAACACAGTTGCTGTCATAACCTTGCTCTAAGAAATAATGAACAGCGGCTTCGGGGTCTTTGCGCTTAGATATTTTGCGCTTTGCGCCGTTATCTAACTTCATAATAGGAGCAACGTGGGCAAACTTTGGCACCTTAAAGCCAAGTAGTTTAAATAACTGAATATGCTTTGGTACCGACGATATCCATTCGTCGCCACGTATTACATGGGTTGTACGCATAAGGTGGTCGTCAACTGCGTGGGCAAAATGGTAGGTGGGTATACCGTCTGACTTTAATAGTACAAAGTCTTCGTCATTTTCGGGCATTTCTATTTTACCCTTAATGCCGTCTTCAAATACAATACGGTTTTCTTCGCTACCCGGAGATTTTAAACGCAATACCCAAGGCATACCTTGATCTATCAAAGTTTTTGCCTCGTCTACAGTAATGTTTCGGTGCTTTGCCCATTTGCCGTGGTAGCCTGTACGAACCTTTAAAGCCTCTTGCTCTGTACGGGTTGCTTCTAACTGCTCTGGAGTGCAAAAGCAGGGGTAGGCAAGACCTTGCAAAATTAATTGCTTTGCAAAGCATTGGTAAATTTCGGCACGTTCACTCTGCTTGTACGAGCCGTAATTACCCGACTGTGCGCCGTCAGGCGAGGTAAAGCCCTCGTCAATATTTATTGAGAAGTTTATAAGGCCACTTATAATGTCGGTTATACCGCCCTCTATTTCTCTCTTTTTGTCGGTATCTTCAATACGGGTAAAGAATATACCGTTTGTAGAGTCGGCAGTAATGCGGTTTACAAGAGCCATAAACAATGTGCCCAAATGCAAATAGCCTGTGGGACTTGGTGCAATACGAACAACACGCGCACCCTCTGCTAAATTACGCTCGGGGTAAAGCTCTTCATAATATTCAGGGGTTTTTGTAATATGAGGCAGTAATAAATCTGCCATTAGTTTATTAGAGTCCATTTATTAGTCACCAAAAATTATTTTTTCTCGAGTAGTTTTGCAAGTTCAGACATAAATGTATTAATATCTTTAAACTGACGGTAAACCGATGCAAAGCGAACATAGGCTACTTCGTCTAGTTCTTTTAGCTTTTCCATAACAAGCTCACCGATTTTGTCGGATGTAACCTCACGGTCTAGTGAGTTTTGAATTACTGCTTCGATTTCATCAATAGCACGTTCTAAATCAGCAATAGATACTGCACGTTTTTCGCATGCGGTAAGCATACCTTTAAGTAATTTTTCACGGTTGAAGGTTTCGCGCGATTTGTCTTTCTTTATAACAATTATGGGCAGACTTTCTATCATTTCGTAAGTAGTAAAGCGCTTAGAACATTCTAAACATTCACGTCTGCGACGAATACGCTCGCCCTCGTCGGTAGGTCTGGAGTCTATAACCTTGCTTTCTTCATGAGAACAAAAAGGACACTTCATTTTTATACCACCTTAAATAAAATATAAATATTTAGTTTATTCTACCATATATACTCAATAATTACAAGAAAAAAATACATATTGTGTTGCAATAAAAGAAAACGCTTTGGCAACTGTCAAAGCGTTATCTTAAAAGGTTTCTAAATATTTTAAAATGGCTTCTATATTTATTGCGCTTTCCCACGGTCTGCAACGAGTATTGTAGGGAACACCGTTTTTATAATATTCGGCCCAAGTGCCTATTTCGTCAGCAGAATTTAGGGTAGACTGATAAAATTCGTGGGCGCTCGGGTGCTTTAAAACTGTTGCAGCATATAGCAAAAAGCCGTAGTCATAGCCAACACATTCACCGTTTGCACAACCCGACGGCAGTACGCTCGTTTTGTGATATTGCTCTACTAGTTCGTCTAATTTGGCATATAAAATATCGTTTGGTAAAAGATTAGAGCCAACGTAAACCGAGGTTAAAAGTGAAGAGGCAAGTGAAAAGTTTTTTTCTTCTCTCTTTGGCGGAATATTGCCGTTTGCCTCACAATTTTTACATATATAACGATGGGTTTTGGTTTTGTTTATCCAGCCAAAATAACCCTCACACCCCTCACACACGCCAAAACGCTTAGCAGGGTAAGCGGAGTAATCTTCACGGGCTAGGTTGTTGGTTATTAAATTACCGTCTTTTATAAAATTGCTACAAAACGTCTTTTCAATACCCTCTAAAACATGATTATACTCAAACGAATTTGTATATTTTTGGTAACGCTTTATGTCTTCGGCTAAAAGCATAGTGGCTTCCATACTGCCGTCGTACATACACGAGCGTGGCAAAAAGTGACCCGCAATGTAAGTTTCGTCGCCATTAAATGGCATCATATTATTTTTAAGCAGAGTTATTTGTGAATCTATTGCCCAACGCACAAGAGGAAGCATTTGATTTAAAAAATCAGCATCTCGGTCTGCTTCAAACAACTCAAACGGCATAAGAGCAACATAACCGGTAATTTCAGCCGCGTCGTTTTCGTGAATATGGAATACGTCGTGCACACCAAGACTTTGGGCGTTATGCAATGCGCCATGCTCGTTAAAAACTTCAAGATAATACTTTAAAATATCTTTTACCGAGTTGGTAAGGCCCAGTTTTAATAAACCTCTGGCGGTGCCGTATTGGTCGCGGATATATGCCAAATGATAGGGATATCCGGCCAAAACGCCGCCGTCTGAGGACTGCTGAGCCTTTATCATAACGGCTACCGATTCGCAAAGAGGCCTTACGGCTTCGGGTATGTTTTTTAAACTTTTTAAATACTCTTGCCAAAATTTAGCGGTTCTTTTATAAGAAGCATCAAAATCAATTTGCTTTTGATTTTCTATGCTTTTAAGTGTGTTTGAGAGATAAATGTAAGATATACCCTTTTGGCAAACAAATTCCCATTCGTAGTCATTTATTTTGTTAACCGTTATATTACCGCTTGTACCAAAGCTACGGCTAAGTTCGGCAGATGGAGAGTTATAGCAAAAGAACATTACGTTACCCTTTTGCTTTTTATATTCCACACCCAAATCAGAAAACTCGGCTAAATATGAGTGATCTATATTTAGTTTTAAGGTTATAGGTACATCGGTTTTGATTTGGCGCACAAAGCAGTCGGTATCAGAGTCAGCAAGGTCGCACATAAGGGTATCATCACCGATTTTGTGCTTGAAAATATCGGTACCGTCTATTCTTTTTGATACACAGCAGTCTATATTTTCTACTGTAAGCTCACCAAACGAGTTTGCAGAAAGCGGGTAAGATAATATTTGAAAAATTTGCGGACCTTTCTCGTAAACCAATATTTTGCCATTACCTATAGCGTGTACGGAGTTAACGTTTGTTTGTCCCTTTCTTTCAAGCATAAAAACACTCCAATAAGGTATTTACTTAAGTATAATATAAGTACAAACAAGTTTCAACAAAAAATACTATTGTAATTGACGATAAAAAATGTTAATATGTAATATATAAATTTTTATTTAAGGAGAATAAAAATGGCAAGCTTACAAACAGCACCCGTAAAAGCGGGCGATATAACAGCTATATTAAATACAAATCAAGGAACAATAAAAATTAAGCTTTTCCCAGAACAAGCACCTAAAACCTGTGAAAACTTTATTACTCATGCAAAAAACGGCTATTATAACGGTATAAAGTTCCATCGTGTTATAAAAGATTTTATGATTCAAGGCGGTGACCCTTTAGGTAATGGCATGGGTGGAGAAAGCATTTGGGGTGGATCATTCCAAGATGAATTTAGTGTAGATTTACACAACCTTCGCGGTGCTTTATCTATGGCAAACTCGGGTCCAAACACAAACGGAAGTCAGTTCTTTATTGTACAGGCCAACACTTGTCCTGAGCAGATGCTAGAGCAAATGGAGCAATTAGTTGACCGTGGCTTTCCACAAGATATAATTGAAGACTATAAAGAACTTGGCGGCACACCTTGGTTAGATTTTCGTCATACCGTTTTCGGACAGGTTTATGACGGTATGGATATAGTTGATAAAATAGCAAATGTAAAAGTTGGCGCTAACGATATGCCAATAGATGATGTTTTAATTGAAGGCATTGAAATTATAGAAAACTAATTAAGAGAGGGTTTTAAAATGAAAGGTATTATTTTAGCAGGCGGTTCGGGCACACGTCTTTATCCCTTAACAATGGTTACATCTAAGCAACTTTTACCGGTATATGATAAACCGATGATTTATTATCCGTTATCCACCCTTATGCTTGCAGGCATTAGAGATATTCTTATAATATCTACACCGCAAGATCTTCCTAATTTTGAGCGTTTGCTTGGCGACGGATCTGATTACGGAATAAACTTGTCTTATGCTGTACAGCCATCTCCCGATGGACTGGCTCAAGCTTTTATTATAGGTGAAGAGTTTATAAACGGCGATTGCTGCGCAATGGTACTTGGTGATAATATTTTCTATGGCAATGGCTTAAAGAAGCATTTAAGAGAGGCCGCAGAGCGCCAGCACGGTGCTACTGTTTTTGGCTATTATGTAGACGATCCCGAGCGTTTCGGTATAGTTGAGTTTGACGAAAACGGCAAGGCGGTATCTATAGAAGAAAAACCGCAAAACCCAAAATCCAACTACTGTGTAACAGGTTTGTATTTTTATGACAACCGCGTTTGCGAGTTGGTTAAAAAGGTAAAACCGTCTAAGCGTGGAGAACTTGAAATTACCGATTTAAACAAGCTTTATTTAGAGGATGGCTCTTTAAATGTTGTAACCTTGGGTCGTGGCTATGCTTGGCTTGATACCGGCACAATGGACGCATTATCTGAGGCCGGTGAATTTGTAAAGGTTATAGAAAACCGCCAGGGCATTAAGATTTCTGCAGTTGAAGAAATTGCATATATAAACGGTTGGATAAGCAAGGAAAAATTGCTTGAATCAGCTGCTAAATACGGCAAATCTCCTTATGGCGAGCATCTTAAGAATGTAGCCGAAGGAAAGTTTAAATATTAATATGGCAAGGGTAAGTGTAATAATTCCCGTATACAATACCAAAGAATATTTAGCACGCTGTGTAGACAGCGTGCTAAATCAAACCTTTGGGGATATTTCGGTTATTTTGGTTGACGATGGCTCAACCGATGGCAGCGCTTTAGTATGCGAGGAGTATGCTAAAGATATTAGGATAAAGGTTATTCACAAAGAAAATGGCGGTTTGTCAAGTGCTCGTAATGCAGGTCTTGCGGTGGCCGATGGCGAATATGTGTATTTTGTGGATTCAGATGACTATTTACCGCCAAATGCAATAGAGTGTTTAGTTAGCGAGACTAATGAAAATACCGACATCGTAGTTTGCGGATATTTTTTAGATTACGGTACAAAGTTAAAGGAAAATTATGCTAAAAGCGGTAACTATAATATAGATAATATAGGTGACGCTTTTGCTGAACTTAAAGCAAAGCATATTTTTGACCCCGCTTGGAACAAGCTTATAAGGCTTGAATTTTTAAAAGAAAACAATATTCTTTTTAAAGAGGGCGAGCTTTACGAGGATACCGCGTTTAACATTGGACTTTTAAAGTGCAACCCCAATATTAAGGTTATAAGCGACTGCCTTTATTACTATGTTCAAAGACAGGGCAGTATAACAAGGCGTTTTAATCCCGAAAAACTTGTAACGCTAAAAAGCCGTGCATTAGACTTAATTGATTTAAGTTTAATGTTTAACAATAAGCAAGCGTATGCTTATTGTAATTACTTTTATATTAAGTATCTTTTTTCTTCGTTTATAAATTTTAATTTTAAGGGCAGTAATTTAAGCAAATCGCAGATAAAAGCTATTATAAAGGCCGAAATTAAAGATCCTGTATTTTTAAAAATAATAAACGAGGCAAAGGGAATAAGCATTATGGAGAATGCGGTAGTTTCTATTGCCAAAACAAAAAGTGTGAATATTATTTATTGGTTTAGCAAAATACTTTTTAAAGTAAGGTGAAAAATGTGATATCGGTTGTGCTATCTAGCTATAACGGTGAAAAATTTATAACTGAGCAGTTAGAGTCTATACTAAATCAGAGCGTTCGTCCTGATGAGGTTATTATTTGCGATGACTGTTCAAAAGATGCCACACCCGATATTATTCGTTCATTTATAACCAACAATAAACTCAGTAATTGGTATCTTGTAGAAAACAAAGAAAATATGGGCTACTGCCTTAATTTTTATAACGGAATTAAAATGGCAAAAGGTGATATTATTTTCTTAAGCGACCAAGACGATGTTTGGGAACAAGAAAAGGTAAGTACCATGCTAAAGGTAATGAATGAAAACCCCGACATTTATTCTTTGGCATCGCGCTACTCGGTTATAGATGAGTTTGGAAAAGAAATTGAGAACTCAAAAATCACCTATTTAGGCAGTAAGTTTGATGGCTCTATAGAGCAGGTGAGTGTAGATTCACTTATAGGTTGCTCGTATATAAGAGGTTTTTCTATGTGCTTTAGAAGTAATATAAAGCAATATTTAAAGCCCATAGATTTAAAGAGTATGCTTTCGCACGACTGGTATATAAATATGCTTGCCGCAATATTTTCAAAAAGCTGTATTTTGAACACCAAGCTTTGCAAGTATAGATATCACCACAACAACACATCACTGTCTGTTTTAGACCGCAAAACCTTAATAGGTAATACCGACGTAAGAAAAAGCGGTCTTATAGAATCAATAACCGCACACGAATATTTACTAAGTTTAAATAGGCTAACCGATTATGAAGAAAAAGCCTTTAAAAAACAAATAGCCTGTGAAAAAAAGCGACTAAAATTTTTAGAAAGCAAAAACATTTTAATTTGGTTTTCGCTTATTAAATATTTAGGCTCGTATAAGCGTTATTATAAATCGTTTAAGGGCGCAATACGTATTTTTGTGGGCGACTTTTTATATGCTTATAAAATAAACTTTAAAGTGAAGAAATAAAATGAATAGCAAAAAAACACTTTCTTTTATTACGGCAGTTGCGTCGGCACTGTGTATTATAAGCGGCAGTATTGCATTGCCAATACTTATTCGTCCTTTTTACTATGCGCACATAAAACCGCTTTCTTTAGAACAAATAAGCGGAAAAGCTTATGCGCAAATAGTAGATGCATATAATAAAATGTTAAATTACTGTATGGGATTAACAAACGAGTTTTCTTTGGGCGAATTCGAATTCACACCCGATGGCGCCGCGCATTTTTTAGATGTTAGAAAACTTTTTATATTAGATATTTTAGTGTTTTTAATAACGGCGATTTTTCTTGTTTTGCTTTTTATAGCATTAAAACGCAAAAACATGAGCCTATATAAACCGTTTGGATATTCGCCTTTGTTTTTCGCAGCCGTATTTATTTTAGTGTTTTTTGCTACTATAGCAATGTTGGTATCAATAAACTTTAATGCGGCATTTAAAATTTTTCATAAAATATTCTTTGCCGGAAAAACAAATTGGAGCTTTAATATTTACACCGACCCAATAATTTTGGTGTTACCAGAAGAGTTTTTTAGAAACTGTGCAATATTTATATTTTCGGCATTAATAATTGTGTGTGCAACAATTATTGTATTAGATATAAAAAGACATAAAAAAACGGCTTGAAATGAATGTTCATTTCAAGCCGTTTTTTGTTTTAAAACATATTGGCAATAAGCCCCGGTCCGTAAGATATAATAAGCATAATAAGTCCGGCGGTAAGTACACCTGCAAAAATTAGTGGGAATGCCGATTTAAAGCGCATATCTAAAAAGTTTGCAACCAAAGCTCCTGTCCAAGCGCCCGTTCCGGGAAGCGGAATTGCAACAAATAAAAATAGGCCCCACTTTTTATACTTTAACACCTTTTCGGTGTTCTTTTGTGCCTTGCTTTCTATTTTTGCAACCAATTTTTTAAATATTGGTATTTTTTTCATCCAGTTTAAAATTTGTCTTATAAAAAGCAAAACTACAGGAATAGGAAGCATATTGCCTAAAACACAAATAGGTAATGCCTTGTACCACTCAACTCCTAAAATTGCTGCCGCAACTAAACCGCCGCGGAGTTCTAAAATGGGGAGTAGCGATACAACAAAAACTACAAGCTCATCGCTTAAAAATTCTTTTAAAAAGTTTGTAACGGTATCTGCCATAACATTGTCACCTTATTTAATATAGTAGTATACAAGTACGCCTACAATTACCGCAAGTATAGTGCATAAAATGCCTATGGTAACTTTTAAACCTAAGAATTTAGATTTTTTTTGCGTGTAATCGTAATCGTCTGAATCTTCAAAATCTTGGTCCGAATCTTCATGAATTTCAGTAAAAGCAATATGGTCGTTATTGTCTTCGATTTCTTCTTTAGTAGGCTCGTCTTGGGTCGGTTCTTCGGTTGGATTTTCTTCGATAGTTTCTGCAGCTTCTTCAGGTTGTTCAGATTCTGCTTCTTGTTCTAAATGTACACTTTCTTCTGTGACGATTTGTTCTTGTAAATCGGTCTTTTCGGTCTCTGAGTTGCTAGTATTTATGCCTGATAAAGCAGTTATATATTCAAAAACAAGCTCTTTTAATATGCGTTTGCGCAATGGCTTTTGATCGCTTAAGAATATTATAATTTGCGGACCGCTTTCAATAAGGCAGCCGCCTAGTGTGCCGTCTTCGGTTACTAGTGGCAGTGCACCGTCGGGCAGAAGAATATTTTTGCTTGCTTCATCGGTTACATTGTAAGCGGCAAAGTCGTATGAGCACAAACTTCGGCCAACAGCTTGAGATGTAATGCTTATAACCGAGTTAGAATTATATATATCACCCACACAGATTATTACGCGGCTTCTTGATACTGCACGCGATAATTGGCTTAGGTAATCTTTTGCGGTTTCCGATTTGCTTGTGAGCATTCTCATTACACAGCGACTGCTAAGGCTAAACTCCATTTCAAAATCGGTAGGAGTATTGTAATAAAGAATGTCGAGCTTTAAATCTACTGCCATAAAAATCTCCTTTATATTTTAAAGTTTACAACCTATTCGGTTTGTTGTGAATCTGAACTTTCGGGCTCGCTTGATGTTTCGGATTCGCTTGGTATTTCAGGCTCACTCGAAACTTCAGGTTCGCTTGTAGTAGGTGTGTCGGGTTCAGAAGACTCTTGCGTAGTGCTACTGTCTGAGTTTTGAACATTATCAGATGTTGTTACATCGTTTTCACTTATAACATCTGATGAGGTTTCGGTAGAAGATGTAGTAACAGATGTATTAGACGAGGTAGCGGTGTTTTGTATGGAGGTGGTATTTTGATTAACCGTAGGTCTGCTACTGCTTTGTGCCAAAGAAGAGCTTGACTGCTCTGAAGATGTATCGGTGTCTGAAGAAGTGATATCGCTAGTTAATGTGTCGGTAGAGCTTAATGACTCTTTAGCACTATTAATTAACGATGTGGTGTTGGGCATATTCAGTCCTTTTGCTTTATACCATGCGGCAGGGTAGATGGGGTCAGCATTAACATCGGCAAGTCGTGTGTCTACGGCGTAATTTTCGTTATTTCTGGCTCTGCGCGCCATAATAATAAGTCTTGCGCCGTTAAATTCGTCTGTTGGAACACAAAGTGTTAATAATTCGTCTTGTTCTATAACATCGACCGGAGTGTTTATAATGCTTCTTAACTTCGCCTCGGCCGCAAAGGCTAAAAAGTCGGTTTTATCGGAAAACGATGACTTTGCAAAATTAAAGGCATACGAGTTATCGTCTTTGGGGTCGGTGTTTATAATAAATACCGAGAAAATTTTATAAACGTTATCTCTGTAGAGAGTTTTTAACGAAACGGTAGGATGGCTTTTGTAATACTCAAGTTTCCTATAATTTTTAAGCTCGCTAAACATAGAACCGTCTGCAAAGGTCCCACCATAAAGGGTTATGTTTTGACTTATGCGAGTTGGTTCTATAATAACATCAGAATCGGCAAAAATGGTACCGTATTTACTCTTATTCTTATAGATGTTATGGTTTAAATAGAACTCGTTGTTCTCAGGCAATACAACAGGGTGATTAATTTGGGTATTGTTTATTTTAAGCCAACCTATAGTATCGTTATTTATATTTCTTAAAAAGTCAAACGAGTCGAAAATCAGGTTGGTTTTACCTGTCTTCATGGCAACTAAGTCCCATTCTTTGCGGATATCGGTTAAAATTTTGCGGTTTTTCGAGTTGACGGAAGCATTACCAATAACAATGCAGCCTACAACAACAAAAATTATGGCAAGCACAATTGATAAAATTTTAAGTGCAAACTTCTTTATATTGTCGTTTTTACTTGGCAATATGAGCGATACAATATAAGTTGCAATTTTTCTTAATTGGCTGTTTTTCTTAGGGTGTTCTTTAGGTGTTTCTTCGTGCGAGATTTGCGGAGTTGTTTCTAAATCAGCCGACAATTGTTCAGAAAGGACAACGTCATTAGTGTTGTCTTCATTTTCATTGTCGTGCTCAACAACAAATTCTTTTATATCGAAAATGGGTTCCAAAGTGGGTGTGTCGTCTTGTGCATTTTCAATTTCGTTTTCTTCAAATAAAAAGTCATTTTCGGTTTTTATATTTAATTGTGCGGTATTATCATTATCATCATCAACATCGGTATAAATGTGATTTGTTAATAACTGCATAATTTCTTCATCAGATAAAACGCCAGATGGGTTGGTCATAAAAGTAGGACCATATTGGCTTTTGCGGTTGATAGACGGGTTTTGGTATATTACATTTATGCGAGATAGGTTGTGTATATCAAAGCCGTCTTTTAAAACGCCGTATTTTGATGCGGACAAATAACGACGAATAAGATCTAGCGCAGTATTACAGCTTAAAAGCCTTAACTGATCACGATCGGTAATGCCCGAGGGCTTTAAAAGACGCACCCAACCGTGAGATTTGTCGGCCATAGCCACATAAATAGTGCCCACGTCCTTGTTTTCGCTTTTATCAGGACCTGCCACACCGGTTATACCTATGCCTATGTCGGCACCACTCATTTCTCTAACGTTTTTGGCCATTAAAATAGCAGTTTGTTCGCTTATGGCACCGTGGCGCTCTATTACAGTTTCAGGAACGCCTAAAGCATCGGTCTTAATGCGGTTTGAATAGGCCGATATACCAAATTCAAATATTTTGCTTGAACCCGAAACATCGGTTATCATCTGAGAAAGCATACCTGCTGTACAAGACTCAGCGGTAGCAATTTTTTTGTTTTCTTTTATGAGGCGGCTTACAACAATGCTTGCAAGATCTTCTTTGCTGGTACTGCAAACATAATCGAAAAACATATTTTTAATTTTTGTTACAAGCTTTTGTGCAGTGGCATCTGCAGAAGAACTGTCTTTGCCGCGCACACGCAGAGTTATAATTGTGCAACCACCCTTTTGTACGGTTGTTATGCGAGAGTTATGTGTTTCAAAGTTAACTTTAAGTTTTTTTGAAACTGTAGATTCACTTATTCCAAAAAGACAAATCTTACGCTCGCAGTAAACTGTGTTTCTGAGCGGTTCAAGATGTGGGATCACATACTTTGTAAACATATTATCAAGCTCTTCAGAATTGCTCGGTAAAATAAGTATTTTATGGTCAACAACATCTATACAGCTACCATATGCAACACCTGTATCATTTGGAAAAATTATTGAGTTTTTAGGAAATTGCGAAAGTGATGCATAAATGTTCGAAAAACGTTCACCTAAAAGTTCGCAGAGCTCTTTTATACGGCGCTCAATTTTTATGTTATTAACCATCTTAATATTAAGCGCTTTTGCAATGGTTTGGCGAGATGATAGTGTGTACGGATTAGAAAAGCCACCAATAACAATAATAAGATCGCTTCGGCGCATGGCGGTGTTAAAAAGAGCTGGAAATTGAATCATATCAGATGCAATGACTGTTTGAGACTCAACGTCAAAGCCCATACCGCTTATATGTTCATAAATACGAAAAATTGCGCTTGAATCAGCTTTTCCGTATAAATATTCATCGCCAATTGTTATAATTTCACAATTCATAACTTTTCTCCAATTTGTAATGAGATTTTAAATTACTCAACGTAAGAAAATTCGGTATTTTCCACAGCCTTAAGTACAAGTGCATCTATATCAAGAGCTTGCTCTGCCTGCTCACACTGTAAAATGGTAGGACGGGTTTTTGGATGCTTTGGTGTAAATACAGTGCAGCAGTCTTCGTATGGCTGAATTGAAATATTAAAGGCGTCTATTTTCTTAGATATCTTGATTATTTCTTCTTTATCCATACCTATAGCAGGTCTTAAAACAGGTATTGTGCAAACATCGTCGGTAACAGCAAGAGCCGGAAGTGTTTGACTGGCTACCTGACCTAAGCTTTCGCCGGTAATAAGAGCAAGGCAACCGCTTTTATCGGCCAAGGCACACGAAATTCGCATCATCATTCTGCGCATTATAAGTGTGAAAAATTCTTCGGGGCAGTTTTTTGCAATCTGCTCTTGAATTTCGGTAAACGGTACAATACCTAAACGAATAGGACCGCTGTATGCCGCTACTTTTTCTAGTAATTCACGTACCTTTTGCTCGGCGCGTGGGCTTGTATATGGCGGACTTGCAAAATGTATAGCCGATAAAGCAATGCCGCGTTTTGCCATCATATAGGCAGCAACGGGGGAGTCAATTCCGCCCGATATTAAAATTGCGGCTTTCCCTGCAGTGCCAACCGGCAAACCGCCTGCACCGCGTATTTGACCGGCTCTTACATATGCAGCAAAATCGCGTATTTCAACAGTTACAACACATTCAGGGTTGTGTACGTCTACCGATAAATGCGGATATTTCTTTAAAAGCTCGCCGCCCATTATCTTAGAAATCTCGGGCGAGGTTAGTGGAAAGCTTTTATCGGAACGCTTTGCTTCAACCTTAAAGGTTTTAATATTGGCGAGTGTATCGGCCAAATAATCTGGGCCGCGTGCTATAATGTCATCTATATTTTTTTCACAAACTAATGCTTTGCTAAATGCGGCAATTCCAAAAATATACTGCATTTTTTCCAGCGCTATATTCATATCAAAACCGTCATCTAAAGGCTCAATGGCTATGGTGGATTGAGCGCGTTTTACAGAAAAATTGCCGAGCGGCTTTAAATGGCGTTTAATGTTTTTTATCATAACCTCTTCAAAGGTTGAACGGTTAAGACCTTTTAAAGCGAGTTCACCGTTTTTTATAAGTATTATTTCTTTGTTCATTATTGTTTCCTTACTTTATCGTTTTTTAAGCTTTGCAATAGCCTCTTTTAATGCATCGCAAAGCAGTAGAATGTCGTTTTCTGTGTTACTTTTACAAAAGCTTATTCTAAGAGCACTGTCTACACAGTCGGCCCCTTTGCCCATACTAATGAGAACATAACTGCCTTTGCCTTTTGCACAAGCACTACCGCTTGAAACAAAAATATTTTTGCTTTCTAAAAAATGTAAAAGTGTTTCAGACCTAAACCCGTTTACAGAAATATTAAGAATATAAGGCAGACAGTCGCTCGGAGAGTTTATGGTTACACAGTTTATCTCACTAAGCTTTTCTACAGCAAAGGCGTGTAGCTTTGTTATATATTCTAAATTAGAGTTTATGCTACCAATGCTTTCTACTGCGCCTTTAAAGCCCGCAATAAGCGGCACCGATTCTGTGCCTGGGCGCATGGCCTTTTCTTGACCGCCGCCGTACATTAAAGGTGGCAGATGAAGATTTTTTGATTTATATAAAAAACCTACGCCTTTGGGTCCATGTATTTTATGTGCGCTGGCTGTCAATAGGTCTACACCCAGTGCTTTAACACTTACGGGCATTTTGCCAATGGCCTGTACGGCATCGCAATGTAGTATTGCCCTTGGGCATACGGTTTTCATTATGGCCTTTGCTTTGCTTACTGGAAGTATTGAGCCGACCTCGTTATTAACAAGCATTAAGCTTACCAAAATAGTGTCGGGCGTTATGGCCTGTTTTAGACTTTCTTCAGATATATTGCCAAAACTGTCGGGATTTAAATACACTACTTCAAAGCCGTCATCTTCTAGGCTTTTTACCGTATCTAGCACCGAGTGATGTTCAATGGCGCTCGTTACAATGCGTTTGCCTTGCTTTTTAAGCTTTTTTGCAGAGCACAAAATACTTATATTGTTAGCCTCAGTAGCACCCGATGTAAAAAATATTTCATTGGGGTCTGCCGATATTAGCTTTGCTATACTTTTTCTTGAACTATTCATTTCGTTTTCGGCATACATACCCAAAGTGTGCAACGACGAAGGATTTCCCCAGTTGCTTTTTAGGGCATTGGTTATGTTTTCTATTGCTTTATCACACGGCATTGTTGTTGCCGAATTGTCTAGATATATAATATTTTCCAAAGATTTCACACTCTCATAAGATTACATTCAAAATCATTATACTATATAATTTTATTTAATACAATATTTTTCTTTGCAAATTTTGAGAGCGGAATATTACTGCAAGAAGTTGGAAAAATAAAGGCGGTGATATTTTATGAAAAAACGAACTATAGTAAGAATAACAAGCTTTTATGTGGCACTTATCATAATTTGTGTTGGCACATATTTTAGTGTTAAGCATGAAGCAGACGGGTATAAACAACAAATAAAATATACCTATGACTTGGCACTTGAAACCTTAAGTGTTAACATAGGTAATATAGAAGATGCGCTAAAAAAAAGCGTTTATTCGTCTGGAACAAGGCACCTTACCGACCTAACGGTTTTGCTTTCTACAAAAGCGGCGGCGGCAAAGTCGGCCATAGCAAGTCTGCCGGCAAATTCGAGTGAGCTTGGTGCAATAAATAAATTTTTATCTCAGGTCGGCGAGTACTCGCTGCATTTATCAAAAAAGGCGGTCTCCGGCGAACAAATAAAGCAAGATGAACGAGAAAATTTGCTTAAGCTTTCTCAAACGGCGGGTAAAATTCATAGTGGCATAGACGATATTTACACTATGTATTCAGCCAACAATGCATGGGATAATCAGTTAGAAACTCAAAGTGACGAAAATTTGTTTTATGAAGACATACAGCAGGTAGAGAATTCGCTTACAGATTATCCAACCCTTATTTATGACGGCCCTTTTTCTGACCATATAGCTAATAAAAAATCAGAACTTTTAGAACAAGGCGAGGAAATTGAAAAAGAATATGCAAAAGAAATTGCCGCTAAAGCTATAGGAATAGAAGTTAGCAACTTGCTAGACGGTAACGACGAAAACGGACAAATGGAAACATTTGGATTTAACGAAGAAAGCGGCAACTTTATTGCGGTAACAAAAAAAGGCGGATATGTTGTTTATATGCGCAGAGTTTTGCCTCAAGGAGATACCAATTTTAGTTACGAACAAGCCAAAGAAAAGGCTGGAGATTTTTTAGAAAAAATAGGGTACAAAAATATGCAAAGTAACTATTATTTTGTAAATGAGGGCGTTTGTGTAATAAACTTTGCATATTTAAACGGAGCTACAACCTGCTATACCGATCTTATTAAGGTGGGCATAGATTTAACCTCTGGCAATGTGGTTTTCTTAGATGCGCGCGGATATATAAATAATCACAAATCTCGCAATATTTTAACCCCAAAATATACTGCAGAGCAGGCAATGGAGGTGCTGAGTGATAATTTGTCGGTTTTATCGGTCAAATATGCACTTATTCCAACTGCTTCAAAAGGCGAGGTTCATTGTTTTGAATTTAACTGCAAAGGGCTAAATAACGACGACGTTTTGGTATATATAAACTCGGCAACACTCATAGAAGAACAGATTTTTATACTGCTAAAAACCGATGGCGGAACATTGACAAAATAATGCTTGACTTTTGACATAATAAGTGATAAAATTGTAAAGCCGCATATTAGGGGCTAATTTTAAGTTGCGCAAAAACGCACGCCTCATAGTAGCGAGATTGATTTATAAGGCAGGTGCCGGAAAATGTACGCAATCATAGAAACAGGCGGAAAGCAGTACCGTGTTCAGAGCGGTGATGTTATTTTCGTAGAGAAGCTTAACATTGAAGAAAACGCAGAGGTTGTTTTCGACAAGGTTATAGCTGTGAGCAACGACAGAGGAACTTTAAAGGTAGGCAAGCCCTATGTTAAAGACGCCGCTGTTAAGGGTGTTGTTCTTAAGAATGGTAAGTCTAAGAAGATAACCATTTTCACTTACAAGCCTAAGAAGGGCAGCTCACGTAAGATGGGCCACAGACAGCCCTACACCAAAGTACAGATTAACGAAATCGTTTAATTTATGACTTTGGTAAGGTTTTTTGAAAACTCAGGTAACATAACAGGGTTTTCAATGAGTGGGCACAGTTCTCACTCACACAACGATTTTGAAGGCAAGCTTGTTTGCTCTGCAGTGTCGTCGGCGGCATATATGGCCGTTAACACACTTACCGAAATTGTTGGCGCATCTCTCGGCATTGAAGAGAAAGATGCATTGCTAAACATTACGGTGCAAAACAGGGTGGAAGAGTGTCAAGTAACACTTAAAGGCTTTAAACTTCATATCGAACAGCTGCAAAAACAGTACAAGAACAATATACAGATTATTACGGAGGTGTAGGTAATGTTAAAGATTAACATTCAGTTGTTTGCTCATAAAAAAGGTATGGGTTCTACCAAAAACGGCCGTGACAGTGAGTCTAAGCGTTTAGGCGTTAAGAGAGCTGATGGTCAGTTTGTTTTGGCAGGTAACATACTTGTTCGCCAAAGAGGCACACATATTCATGCCGGCAACAATGTAGGACGCGGTTCTGACGATACATTGTTTGCACTTATCGACGGCAAGGTAAAGTTTGAAAGACTAGGCCGCGATCGTAAGCAGGTAAGCATTTACGCTGCTGAGTAATTAGCAAAATTATTCCCCGGCATGTATGTGCCGGGGATATTGTTTTTTAAGGACATGGTGCAAAATGTTTATTGATGTAGCAAAAATTCATCTGAAAGCCGGTAACGGCGGTAATGGCGCGGTTACCTTTCATAGAGAAAAATATATAGCGTCGGGCGGCCCCGACGGTGGTGACGGAGGCAAAGGCGGCGACATTGTTTTTGTTGCCGATGATAATTTGTCGACACTTGCCGACTTTAGATATAAAAGAAAATATATTGCCGAAAGCGGTTCTAATGGTTCGGGTTCGCGTTGCACGGGTAAGAGTGCGCCGAATCTTATAATAAGGGTACCGCGAGGAACACTTATTAAAGATTTAGAGTCGGGCAGAATTATAGCCGATATCTCTTCCGATGAGCCCACCATAATAGCAAAAGGCGGTAAAGGCGGATGGGGTAACACTCATTTTTCCACCTCTACACGTCAGGTACCCCGTTTTGCAAAAATGGGTAATCCGGGTGAAGAATTAGATGTTATTTTAGAGCTAAAGTTACTAGCCGATGTAGGACTAATAGGTTTTCCAAACGTTGGCAAGTCAACGCTTTTATCGGTTGTGTCTAAAGCTCAGCCCAAAATTGCAAATTATCATTTTACTACCCTTACACCTGTTTTAGGTGTGGTATCTATTGATGCAGACGCATCGTTTGTTATGGCCGATATACCCGGTCTTATAGAGGGCGCTAGTGAGGGCACAGGACTTGGTCACGAGTTTTTGCGTCATGTAGAGCGTTGCCGTATGTTTTTACACGTTATAGATGTATCGGGTAGCGAGGGCAGAGATCCTAAAGATGATTTTGAAAAAATCAACCTTGAGCTTAAGGCTTTTGGTGATGAGCTATGTGATCGTCCACAAATAATAGTTGGCAACAAGTGTGACCTTACCGATGAGCAAACCGTAAACGAATTAAAAGAATACTTTAACGGTTTGGGTTACGAGTTTTATCCAATAATGGCACCTATTGCAGAGGGCACAAACGAGCTTATAAACAAAGTATTTAATGAGCTTGCAAAATTACCGCCCGTAAAACAGTATGAGCCTGACCCAATACCGCAAGAAGACTTTACCGATAATAAGCATACATTTGATGTTAAGGTTATAGACGGCATTTATGTTGTAGATAATGCACCGTGGCTTTTAAATGTATTAAACAGCGTAAACCCTGACGACTACGAGTCTTTACAGTATTTTCAGCGCGTGTTAATATCTAGCGGAATTATTAAAGCTTTAATAAAAGCCGGAGTTTCTGAGGGTGACACCGTTAGCGTTTACGATATAGATTTTGAATATAGAAACTAAAAAAGGAAACACTATTTTATGGTTTTAAACATTAAAAACCCCGCTATTTTAAGCGGTACTACCTTAGCGTTTGTGGGAGATTCGGTTTACGGTTTATATGTTAGAGAAAAACTTTGCCAAATAGACCGTCCGTCAGGTGCCTTGCACTCGGCATCGGTAAAATTTGTTAATGCAGCGGCTCAGGCCAAAGCATATACTATTATAAAAGATGCCTTAAGCGAAAAGGAAAACGATATTTTTAAAAGAGGTCGCAATGCGCATACCTCTACCACTCCTAAAAACTCTACCAATGCCGATTATCATATAGCTACAGGGCTAGAAGCCTTGTTTGGCTTTTTACATCTTAACGGTCAAGACGAGAGAGCTAGAGAGCTTTTTGAAATTATTTGGCAGAGCGAAAACGCATAAGGCAAAACAAATAATAGGGTGGTCTTTTGCAAAGCCGAAAAGGTGTTTTAAAAGAACTATGTAATTACAGTTTTTATACTTTAGGATGTATAATTCATGCTGCAGGACTTATTATGTTTGTAAACCCTGCAAGACTTTCTGCGGGCGGCATAACAGGACTTGCAACAGTTTTAAATGAGCTTACTAATATACCAATTGGTTTTAGCATATTAGTTTTAAATATTCCAATCATAATAGCTGCTGCTATAACTTTTGGTAAAAAATTTATCATTAGAACAAGCATTGTTACAATTATTTTTTCTGTTGTTATTGATATAGCCGGTGCTGTTTTAAAGCCGCATTATATAGAACCTATTTTGGCTGCTATTTTTGGCGGAATTTTAATGGGCGCCGGTCTTAGTATTATTATGTATAAAGGCTCAACAACGGGCGGAGTAGATATTTTAGCAAAGCTAATAAACCGAAAATTGCCTACAGTTTCTATAGGGCATTGTATTTTATTGCTTGATTTAGCAGTTATTTTATTAAACTCTATTGTTTATAAAAGCTTAGAGAGTATGCTATATACAATTATTTCATTGTTTATATCGGCCAAGGTAATTGACTTTGTAATTTACGGTGCAAAAACTTGCAAGGTCATTTATGTAATCTCACCCGAAAACAACCAAATAGCAAAAAACATATTGCAAAATGTTAATAGGGGAGTAACCCTTATAAAAACCAAGGGCGCTTATACAAATTTAGAACGTGATATGCTTATGTGCGTTGTAAGACGCCACCAAGCAACAAGGGTAATGGAGATTATAAGGAACATAGATACCTCTGCTTTTGTTATAGTAAGCGAAGCCAGTGAAGTAAACGGAAACGGTTTTGAACAGATAACATAAAGATAAATAAAAAGATACCGCAGAGTTTTTCTGCGGTATCTTTTTATTTATTTTTAATTAATAATTTTTGTTCTGGTTGTTATTGTTGTTCTGGTTCTTGTTCTGGTTATTTTGGTTATTCTGGTTTTTGTTCTGATTGTTTTGGTTGTTCTGGTTCTTGTTCTGATCGTTCACGGTTTTCACCCCACTTTCAAAAATATTATTTGAAAATGCGGTCCATATTATACACAAAACAAAAGAAAATTAAATACCAAAAAGATTTTTTGCATTTATTTTTGTTTGCTCTAAAACCTCGGTTTCGGTAATGCCTTTAATTTCGGCAATTTTTTTTGCAACAAATAAAATGTATGCCGAGTTGTTTGTTTTGCCCCTAAATGGCTCGGGTGACATATAAGGCGCATCGGTTTCAAGCAAAATTTTATTTAGCGGTATGCTTTTTACAACTTCTACCAGTTTTTTTGAATTTTTAAAGGTTACAACTCCACCTATGCCTATGTACATACCAAGTTTCAAAATACTTTGCGCCATCTCGACACTGCCCGAAAAGCAATGTAAAACACCGCGCGGCTTTAAATCTTCTAATATGCAAAGAGTGTCTGCATGTGCTTCACGGTCGTGCACAATTACTGGTAGATTGTTTTTGTTTGCAAACTTAATTTGCTCTATAAAACACTGTTTTTGGTAGTCTTTATTATCTTGGTGCCAGTAATAATCTAATCCTATCTCACCAATAGCAACCACGCTTTTATGTTCTATAAATTTTTGTAAACTTATAAAATCTAACTGATAATTTTCGGGCAGATTTTCGGGGTGATAACCAACAGCCGAGTAACAAAAGTTAAAATCCTCGGCTATTTTAATTATCTTTTCAGATGACTCAGTATCGACTGCGCAGTTTATTATGGCGCCAACACCTGCATTTTGCAATGAAGATAATAAATCATATCTAATATCGTCAAATCTTTCATCGTCGTAGTGGGCGTGGGTGTCGAATATGCTGCCTTCCGGTGCTGTAGTAAAGGTAAAATTCATTATCTCACCTTACTGCCCGGAGCAATACCATCGGCAAAAATAACCTTTACTTTATCACCGTCATCAGCGGCAAGAATCATACCGCAGCTTTCAACTCCGCAAAGAACAGCAGGTTTTAGGTTTGCAACAACTATTACTGTTTTGCCAATAAGATCATCGGGTGTGTAGTGTAAAGCAATACCGCTTGCTACGGTGCGGTTTTTACCGCTACCGTCATCTAAGGTGAGTTTTAAAAGCTTTTTGGCTTTTGGTATTGGCTCGCAAGCAATAACCTTTGCAGTAAGAAGCTCTACTTTTGCAAAATCATCGATTGAAATTTCACTTAAGGTGGTTACATTCTCACATTTAGCTTTAGCGGCTTGTTTTGCTTTTTCGGCCTCTTCATTTAATTCTTTTAGTACTTTTTCGGTATCTATACGAGCAAATAGAACCTGAGCTTGACCAACGCTGAATTCTCTAACTGCCTTAGCGTCAAAGTCTAGAGATGCGTTTATTTGCTTAGATATAGACTCGGAACATTCGGGTGTTATGGGAGAGAGCATTGCGCCGATTACCTTTATGCAGCAAAGCAAATTACACAAAACATTGTTAAGTCTTGTTTTGTTTTCGTCCGCTTTTGCAAGCACCCAAGGTGTAGTTTCGTCAATATACTTGTTGCAACGTCTTGCTAAGGTCATAATGGCCTCTACAGCATCGGCGTTTTTATATGTGTCCATATATTTAAAATATTTTTCTATACAAGTATTTGCTGTGTTAAATAAATCGGCATCAAGCTCGTTTTCTTCGTTTACATAGCAAACCTTACCGTCAAAATACTTGTTTGTCATAGCAACGGTGCGGTTTACAAGGTTACCTATGGTATTTGCAAGGTCGGTGTTAAAACGGGCAATAAAGTTCTCATAAGTTATTGTTCCGTCTTGTGCAAAGGGCATCTCACTTAGTAAATAATAACGCACAGCATCGGCGCCAAATCGTTTTACAAGGTCATCGGCATAAATAATGTTGCCTTTAGACTTACTCATCTTGTCCTCACCGAACAATAACCACGGATGGCCTAAAACTTGTTTTGGTAAGGGCTCACCTAAAGCCATTAAAATTATGGGCCAGTAAATAGTGTGGAAACGAACAATGTCTTTACCGATAACGTGTAAATCTGCAGGCCATAAGCGTTTGTATTGTTCGCTGCTGCCGTCGGGATTGTATCCAATGCCTGTAATGTAGTTAGATAAAGCATCTATCCAAACATAAATAACATGCTTATTATCAAACTCAACCGGAATGCCCCACTTAAAAGACGAACGCGAAACACAAAGGTCGGCAAGACCGGGTTTTATAAAATTATTTACCATTTCGGCGCGGCGAGAATCGGGCTTAAAGAACTCGGGATTTTGCTCGTAGTATTCGAGAAGTTTATCTTGATATTTACTTAACTTTAAGAAGTATGCTTCTTCTTTTGCATCGGCAACTTCTCTGCCGCAGTCGGGGCATTTGCCGTCTACAAGCTGAGAATCGGTAAAGAATGATTCACACGGCACACAGTATTTGCCCGAGTATTCACTCTTATAAATATCACCCTGCTCGTAAAGCTTTTTAAATATTTTCTTTACTGCATCTTCGTGGTCAATGTCGGTAGTTCTGATAAATCTATCATAGGTAAGGTTTAAGCAGTCCCATACACGTTTAATTTCACCGGCTACTTCGTCTACATATTCTTTTGGAGTGACACCTTTGTTAAGTGCTTCTTGCTCTATTTTTTGACCATGCTCATCAGAGCCGGTAAGAAAATAAACGTCATAACCCTTAATTCTTTTATAACGTGCTATAGCGTCGGCAAGTACAACATCGTAGGTGTTGCCAATGTGAGGCTTGCGAGAAGCGTATGCTATAGCCGTGGTAATGTAAAATTTTTCTTTGTTTTCCAAAATATATTCCTCCCTTTTAAAAAAGGCTTATTTAATAAATAATGCAAACATACCTATTATGGCCGATATAAGTTGCCAAACTATTAGTATGGTTGTGGTTATTACAGAAAAGCTACCCGTACAAACGGCAAATATAAGTGCTACTATTCCTAAAACCGAGCACATTATATTTAGTGCTTTCATAACATTAACGCATATTTTTAACTTAATAGATTCTACAATGACCGCCAAAAGTCCGTCTATACCGCCCCTAAAGCAAGCAGGAGCAAAGCAACTTTCTTTATAGTTGGTGGCTTCTTTAAAGTTTTTAATTTGATCTGATTTTAACGAGTATACCGAATCATCAAACAAACCAAAATAATCTATCACCATATGTGTGTTTATGTTGGGGTCGGTGCTGTTAAGATAAAAGGTGACACCCATAGAAGCAAGCCTCATTAACTGGTGCTTTATGGCTCTTTTGGGTATGTATCTTACCATAAGCAATGCATATGCTTTTCCGTTGCAAGCAACATAAACCGGGAAGTAACCTTTTTTAAGTATCTTTTTATCTACCTCAACCGACGGAACTGCAATAGAATGTGCTTCTAAAAGTGTACGGTTGCCTATAAATATGTGGCGGTCATCTACCCAACCGCTAACACCCATTTTATCTTCGTACTTTACACTGTCGCACAAAGGTATAGCATCATCAGACGATTTTGTTATATCTTTAAAAACATTATAAAGCGGACTTTGTGCACTTGCAGTTATTGATGCTGCATCGAAAAATGTTTTATCGAGAGAATTGTTACCCAGTATCTTCATGTTTATAAGTTCTATTGTGCCATTGGGAAACAAATCTGCAGCATTAAGAGCAACACAGTTTGCGGGCTCAACACTCATAGCCGAGTCGTATCCGCAAACAAAAGCGCCGTGTTTTGCTAAACGTGCAGACATAGCCTTGGTGGGCAGTGCACCAACTAACTGAATGATGGGTGAGAAGCCTAAACAAACGGCAATGGTAAATGCACTAAGTGCAGATGCAAAATTATTTAATACAAAGAATGTTGCTACGCCTATTGCAACTGCTGCGGCTAATATAACAATGGTGAATACGGGCATTTGGTTAGTTACGGGGTTTGGGGCATACGATGCCTTTAAAAATCCTAAAAGATTTACGGTTTTACGTGGAGCAATTATATACGGCTTGCCCTCTAAGCCCGTGCTTATAATTTTGCTTGTTGTTTCTTGATTTTTTATAATGTCGATCGCGCTTTTTTGGTTAGGTGAGGCAACATATCTAAAGTTGTCTACAATTTCGGCCGAGCGCAAGAAGTCGCACATAGAAGAAAAACACAAAGCCAGTGCGCCCAAAGGGGCCAAATTTAAAACTTCTGCGGTATTAAAAAATGTAAGGGTTAATACCGAGTGAAGCAATACGCACAGTACCGATAAAGAAACCGGTATATTAGTGCTTTGACAGCCTTTAAAAATATTTTTAACCGAAAGCAAGGTTTTTATGTTAATAATACCAAGTACGGCCAGTGCAATACAACTTATAAGACAAACTGTATTTGATTTGCCAAATAATAAATCGTCAAACACAGGTAGACGCATAAGGGTTATTAACAAGGTTATAATTGCCGTAAAGAAGAATTTAAGCAGATTTTTGCGTTTGGCTTTGTAAAGCTCAATGCGAACACGCTTTGCATCGTCAAAGCAAGTATAACCGTTTAGGTCATCTATTATTTCGTCAAAGTCTGAGCTTTGTGGAGCTATAAACTTTTCGATAGACTCTTTTTTTTCTGCGCCAATGTCGCTTATAACAATTTGTTTTGTGGCGCCTAAATCGTCTCCTGTGGCACGGCGAATATCGTTAATGTCAAAGGTTATTGTAGACTGGTCACCGTCATTTAGTGTGGTTACAGGAATTTCTATTGTAGAAAAGCTAGCCTGATATGTCTTAATGCTGTTTTCTTGATCAGTAGGGTCAGAGTATACGCCGGTGTGTGTAACTGGAATATCTAACGGAGTAGATTTTGGCGTTTGCTCTAATGGTTTTGAAACTGAGCGCGATTTTCTTTGTAACGGTTTTACCTTAAAGGAAGGCTGCTTGTTATCGGTAACAGGTGTATTAAGGTTTTTGGTAGGCGGAGTAACAGCGGTTGTGCCGTACATTTCGCTTACTTTTTGTGCGGCCTTATTTTCAAAGGCACTTATAATATCTTCTACGCTTTCTAAGGTGTATGCGGGCGGAAAATCTTCCGAATGGTTATGGCCATTATCGTCTATAATATACGGCATACAGCGCGAAAGTAATGTTTGAGCAGGTTGCTCGTTAGACTTCTGTTGCGTTAAAGCATCATCTTTAATAGTATCGTTTTGTTCTGTTAGAGTAGGTACTTCTAACAACTCTTTATTTTCTTTAGGTGTATCTTGTTCTTTTGATTTAATATCTAAAAACTCAATTTCGGTTTGCTCGGTGGGCTCATTGTTGTTCTTTTCTTGAGTTGTTTCTTTAATAGCCTCTTTGAGTGTTGCTTGCAAACCGGGCTCAACGCTATTTAATTTTGTTGTATTAGTAAGCGGAGTTTCTTTGTCGTTTAAGGTTGTTGCAGGTTTTACTATGTAAGATTCAGTAGTGGTAATTGGTTTATCGGTTGGCTCGTTTTCTTGTGTTTGAGCAGCCGCTTTAGATTCCATCATACGCTTATAAAGTAAAACAGTTGCTGAATTCACCTCAACGGTTTTTCCGCCAGCCATAGGTATTTGCTCGGTCTCCCATACCTGCTTGGGCTTGTCTGTATTTTTACCTAATACTTCGTCTGGTGTTAAGGCATGGCGAGCCACAGGTCCCGAAAAATTGCTATCTTTTTTAGTACCGTTACTGTTAAGTTCGGTTAAATTTATATCATCAAGGGGTAAAGTGAAACCGTTGTCGATATCATTATCGATATCTTCTTTACCCTTTTTTGAAAACCATCCCATAGTTTATCTCCCATATATTTGTGGTTATTTAAGTGTTCTTTGTCTTACTACTTCATACATTAAAACGCCAGCGGCAACCGATGCGTTAAGCGAATTTATTTGGCCAAGCATAGGTAGGCTTACTACTTGGTCACAATGCTCTAAAACAAGTCTGCCAATACCTTTGCCTTCGTTGCCTATAACAAGGGCTAGAGGTCCGGTAAAGTCGGTTTTGGTCCAATTTGGCTCACCCATATCGGCACCAAAAATCCAAACACCTTGCTTTTTTAAATATTCCATTTCGCTAACCAAGTTTGTGACTCTGGCTATTTTCATATATTCTAAAGCACCGCTTGCCGATTTTGCTACCGTTGCATTAACCGATGCTGCTCTGCGCTTTGGAATAATTATTCCGTCAACCCCCGCGGCCTCGGCCGAGCGAATTATTGCGCCTAGGTTGTGAGGGTCTTCTATTTCATCGCAAATTATAATAAATGGGTCGTGATTTTTCTCTTTAGCGGAATTTAAAATATCTTCTACACTGCAGTATTCAAAGTCTGCTATAACGACCGCAACACCCTGGTGATTTTGATTATTGCACAAAAAATCTAGTTTAGAAGATGGAACTTCTTTTATTAAAATTCCTTTTTCCTTGCATTTTGCAATTATTGGAGCAACGCCGCCAGATGTATTTTGATGCGCAACTAGCAAACGGTCAATTTCTCTGTTAGAGCGGACCGCCTCAAAAACGGCATTTCTGCCGAAAACAATATTTGAATTTAACTGATTTTGTTCCATAATAACACCTAATTATATATAATTATTTTAATTATAACATATATAGCGCCAAAAATGAAGAGTATTTTTAAAGAAATTTTTTAATATTTAGTAAATTTTTGGATACACTAGAAAAATGAAGAAAGGAATGGTTTTATGTCGGCAAAAATATGTTTTGTTAAGGCGTTAGAGGTATTAGATTCAAGAGCAAATCCGACCGTTGCGGTAAAGGTAGGACTTACCGATGGCTCTGAGGGGTTTTCCATAGTTCCGTCGGGTGCTTCGACCGGCACCTTTGAGGCGGTAGAACTGCGTGATAACAACAAAAAAAGATACAACGGCAAAGGCGTTTTAGAAGCCGTAAAAAACATTAACGATATTATTGCACCAAAACTTATAGAGCAGGGCAGCTTTGAACAATCAAGCGTGGATTCATTGCTTTTAAAACTAGATGGCACCGAAAACAAATCCAAACTTGGAGCCAACGCATTACTTGGTGTGTCGCTTAGTGTTTGCAAAGCGGCGGCAGCACATTATAAAATGCCGCTTTATAGGTACGTTGGCGGCATAAGTTCTTACCGTATGCCTGTGCCAATGATGAATATTTTAAACGGTGGCGCACATGCGACAAATAATATAGATATCCAAGAATTTATGATATACCCTTTAGGCGCACCGAATTTTAGAGAAGCATTAAGGGCAGGTAGCGAAATATATCACACATTAGCCGGTCTTTTAAAAGCCGACGGCAAAAGCACCGCGGTGGGTGATGAAGGAGGTTTTGCGCCTGCATTAGATAACGACGAAGTTGCAATTGAATATATAATAAATGCAATAGAAAAAGCAGGATATACAACCGATGATGTTAAAATTTGCCTTGACGCTGCTGCAAGCGAGTGGCAAAAGGAAGAGGGAATATATCTTTTACCAAAGAGAAACAAAAAAATGACAAGCAAGCAACTTGTAGATTATTGGTGCTCGCTTGTAAAAAAATATCCTATATTTTCACTGGAAGATCCTCTTGCTGAAGAAGATTGGATAAGTTGGGAGGGCATTACCGACAAGCTTAATAACGATGTTCAATTAGTAGGTGATGACCTATTTGTAACAAATAAACAACGACTAAAAGAGGGATTTACAAAAAAGAGCGCAAATGCAATTTTAATAAAGCCAAACCAAATAGGAACCCTCACCGAAACAATACAGGTAGTAGTTATGGCAAAACAAAACGGATATAAAACCGTTATGTCACATCGTTCGGGAGAAAGCGAAGATACCACCATTGCCGATTTGGCAGTAGCATTAAATTGCGGCCAAATAAAAACCGGAGCACCTGCCAGAAGTGAACGCGTAGCAAAATACAATCGTCTTTTAAGTATAGAAAATGAACTTTTCGGCAGTAAATTTAATAAGTTTTAAAAATAAAGAGCACCTTGTTTTAAGGTGCTCTGAATATTTATTTTGAAGATTTTTTATAAACTTCGTTGTGCTCTTTTCTAAACTGCTTTGGCGATATTCCAATACTTTTTTTGAATACGTTTGCATAGTAGTGTTGGTCAGAAAAATGCAATGTGTCCGAAATTTCTTTAATAGACATATCGGTATTAACAAGCATTGTAACCGAAAGTTGCACGCGGCGGTCTATAAAGTATTTGTATGGAGTTTGGTTGTATTTTTCTCTAAAAATATTTATTATCTGTGCTTTTGAAAGTCCTAAAAGAGCCGAAACATCTTTCATTGAAAAGTCGGCTTTATAAAGATTTGTGTCTAAAATTTTCTTTATGGCTGCAGCCGTGTCTTTAGGTAAATTTCTGTTTTGAGTTATGTAAATTCGCTGTAAAATTTCGTGGAATTTTAACGACTGAGTGAGCATTAATTTTTCTTCTTCTATTTCTTTGCTTTGTGATATTTCAAGCATTTCTTTAAATAGTTTTTCTCCGTTAAAGCCCTTAACCGCAACAACATCGTTTAAGCTGTAAGACACAATAAGGTTAGACACCAAAATGCCGTCAGCTGCAAATCTGATTTTGCTCCAAGGCTTTTTTATATCGGGGAAATATTGGTAGTTAGAGCCCTTAGCCAAAATAAATAAGTCGCCCTTTTCAAGATGATATACCTTATCGTTACAAATAAGGGTGCCTTCGCCCTTTATTATGTACTCGAATAAGTAGTTATGACTAATAGGCGTAACGGTAATGTGTGGATTAATACTTTGGGTAAGTTCGCATTTTTCTAAATTAAAAGGGTATTTATAAGGGTCGATTTTTTCAATTTGCTCATCAAATTCAAAAACATTTTGCTCCACGTAAAGTCCCCCAATACATTTTAAAACTTAATATCTTAAATTATATATCTTTGTAGAAAAATGTCAATATTTTTCACACAAAACAAAAATATTTTACACAATATTTATTTGTTGCACTATATGATTAATTATGTTAAAATAATTAAAATAAAGGGCGTGATTTGTTTGATTATAAGAACAAACATAAAAAAACTCCGTGATCCGTTTATTTTGCTAGAAGACGGTGTTTACTATATGTACGGCACCGAAGTTACCGATGGCGGTTGGGATAATACTGTTTGGACTTGCTACAAAAATACAAGCGGAAAATTAAATGGTCATTGGCAAAAGGTAACGCCAAATATAGCCATTATGCCCCAAAATGCCGAGAAGAACTTTTGGGCACCCGAGGTGCATAAATATAAAGGCCAGTTTTATTTATTTGCAACGTATTTTTCCTCTGCAACTAGGCACAGAGGTTGTACAATTTTTAAATCAAATTCACCAACAGGCCCTTTTTATGAGATTACAAACGGCACCGCAACTCCACCCGATTGGGACTGTATAGATGCAACGTTTTATGTAGATGAAAATGAAAGGCCGTGGATGGTATTTGTACGCGAGTGGGTTAGCGCACCCGAACAAATGGGGCGCATGGTGGCAGCACCGTTATCAGACGACCTAACACACTTTATAGCCGAGCCTAAAGAACTTTTTAGGGCAGATGCACCCAGTTGGACTAATCATTACGTTACCGACGGCTGTTTTTTATATAAATGCACTGACGGCCCTCTTTTAATGCTATGGTCTAATTTCTACAACTCTACCGATTATTGTGTGGGCATTGCCAAAAGTGAAAGTGGTTCGGTATACAGTGAGTGGGTTCAGCAAGATGTTTTACTTTATTCAAAAGAAATGAACTTTGGGTTAGATGGCGGACACGGAATGATTTTTACAGCATTAGACGGGAAAATGTACCTATGTATACACTCTCCGAATACGCCTATTGATAATATACAAGAAACTCCAATTTTTATACCCGTTATAGAACAAAATGGCACGCTTGTTGCTGACATATGAAGGTGGAAAATTATGAAAAAACTGTTTATGGCGTTTATTTTAATAGCATTTATGTTTAGTTGCTTTTGCGGTTGCTCAAACAACCCCGATAATAACAAAACAAGCTCTTATGTAGATATTGATCAGTTTGAGGACGATGGTGAAAATATAATTCCGTCAACACCTAATGCATCGGTTACAATTCCAAGTGAATGGGTTGAAAATGATTAACGGCGGTTTTGCAAGGTATTAATTTGAAAATGAGGAATATGTAGATTTTATTAAACTTGTTTTCGATAGCGATTCAAACCGCAAAACTATGGATGAGCGCGAGTTTAAGCTTGGTAAAAAGCATAGAGCTTGTACCGCTTAAAACACACGGTACAGAAAAAGCAAATATATTTAGTTTTATGATTTTTTTAAAGGAAGCAGAGAAAATGTTTGATGTTAAAAAGGTAACCGAAAATTGCGTTTTATGGATACGCGACTTTTTTGAAAAAAACGGTAAAGACTGTAATGCTGTGCTTGGTATTTCGGGCGGAAAAGACAGCTCGGTCGTGGCCGCTCTTTGCGTTGAGGCTCTTGGCAAAGACAGGGTAATAGGTGTGCTTATGCCGTGCGGTGAGCAGAGCGATATTGACTGCTCGCATCAGCTTGTAAAACATCTAGATATAAAGCATTATGTGGTTGACATTAAGGCGGCGGTAGAGGGTTTAAAAGCGGCTATGCCGGGTGATTTGGAACTTTCTGAGCAGAGTGTAGTAAACCTTCCGCCAAGAATAAGAATGTCTTGCGTTTATGCCATATCTCAAAGCGTAAACGGTAGGGTAGCAAATACTTGTAATTTGTCGGAAGACTGGGTCGGTTATTCTACCCGCTACGGCGATTCCGTAGGAGATTTTAGTCCTCTAAGCAAGCTTACTGTAGATGAGGTAAAGCAAATAGGCAGATTTTTAAAATTACCCGAAAATCTCATAGAAAAGGTTCCGTCAGACGGACTTTGCGGAAAAAGTGATGAAGATAAATTAGGCTTTAAATATGCAGAGCTTGACCGCTATATAAGAACGGGCAAAATTGATGATTTGGCCAAAAAAGAGCGTATAGATTATCTGCACAAAATAAACCTTTTTAAACTACAGTTAATGCCGGTGTTCGACCCTAATATAGATACTGCAATAAAATAATTTTTTAGGACTGCAAGGTATGCGCCTTGCGGTCCTTTTTATATATAATATATATCTTGAAAAATTTGATAATAAGTGGTACAATAATAGTTCATAATAGGTAAATATTATCTTTTACGGGGTAGCATGTATGGATTTTAGAAAATGGACTATAGCCGGGTACGATAAGCAAATTGCAAAAATGTTGGCAGACGAATGCGATGCCGACCCGTTTTTAGCGCTTATTGCATCGTCAAGAGGCTATACCGACCCGTATGAGTTTGAAGAATTTATATCTAACGACCTCGTTTTGTGCTCGCCTTTTGAGTTTTCACAAATGCATACTGCGGTAGAACGCATAAAGATTGCCATAGAAAAAAGAGAAAAAATTACAGTTTTTGGCGATTACGACTGTGACGGCATTTCGGCGTCGGCAGTGCTATATTTGTATTTATCGTCTTGCGGTGCCAATGTTGATTGTCATATTCCCGACCGACTAAGTGAGGGCTACGGCTTAAATGCCGATGCTATAACAAAAGTGGCAGAATCGGGTACCACGCTTATAATAACTGTAGATAACGGAATAAACTCTTTAAAAGAGGTAGACCTTGCAAATTCACTCGGCTTAGACGTTATAGTAACCGACCACCATCTGCCAACAGGAGAACTACCAAATGCCATAGCCGTAATAGACCCTTATGCAGATAAAAATTATGGCGCATTTAAGGCCCTTAGCGGTGTTGGTGTAGCGTTTATGCTCGTTTGTGCCGTAGAAGGCGTGGATCCTGAAGAAATGTTATCAAAATATGCCGATTTGGTATGTCTTGGTACTATTGCCGACGTAATGCCGCTGATGTACGAAAATCGCGCTATTGTTAAGGCGGGTTTGCCGTTAATTAGAGATTTTAATAATTTAGGAATAAAAGCGCTTTTAGATGTTAGCGGAAATAAAGACAAAGAGGTTACCGCTACGTCTGTTTCGTTTATGTTGGCACCAAGAATAAATGCGGCAGGCCGTATGGGTAACGCTAAAGATGCTTTTGACCTTTTAACTTGCACCGACACTAAAAAGGCTTACCAAATTGCCGAAAAAATAAATAATCTAAACGCGTTGCGCCAAAGTACCGAGCAACAAATAACGGCCGAGGCAATAGAAATTATTGAAAAAAACGGATATGCGGCCGACAAAATAATTGTTGTAAGCGGTAAAGGATGGCACAAGGGTGTTACGGGAATATGTGCAGCGCGCCTTTGCGAAAAATATAAGCGTCCGGTAATTGTATTTTCGCAAGATGACGAAAATGCGGTTGGCTCAGCCAGAAGCGTTAAGGGGTTTTCTATATTTGAAGCTATTTGTAAAGTGCAGGATATGACCCTAAAATTTGGCGGTCACGAGCAAGCGGCAGGTTTGACTATAAGTGCCGATTTAGTTGATGCATTTAGAGAAAAAATCAACCAAGAATGTTCTAATATGTCACTACCCGTTCCGGAACTTACACTTGATTGCAAACTAAAAATTTCGGCAATCAATTTTGATCTTGCCGAGGTTATAGAAACTTTATCTCCCTTTGGTGCCGGTAATCCAATGCCAATTTTTGGTGTATATGGTGCTACTATAGAGCGCATAACACCTGTTGGTAATGGCAAGCATTTAAGACTTCTATTTAAAAAGGAACTATCGGTTTTATCAGGCATTATGTTCTCTGCTAGCGAACATTCTCTTGGCTTTGCCGTTGGCGATACTGTAGACATTGCTGTAGTTGTTGGCACAAACTACTATAATGGTGAGAAGCAGCTGAATGTACAAATAAAAGCAATAAAAACTGCTGAGTCCGACGGAGAGAAAGCATACCTTGAAAAAGAACTTTACGACCAATATATTTTGGGAAGACTTGCTGATAAATCGTCGTTAAGAATAACACGTGAAGATGTTGGAACAGTATTTAGAAACATAGACAAGCCCATTACCAAAGACCGACTTGTAAATTTATTAATAAACACACTTTCTTGTACAAAAATACTTTTAGCGGTAGATATTTTAGAAGAACTACAGTTTATTAAAATAACGCAAAAAGACAATGTTCAGTTTATAGAGCGCGTTTTATCGGCGCACAGAAACGATATTTCAAATTCGCCTACATATAGGGATTTAAGAGGTGAGTAACTATATGAAACCCCAACACGAATACAATTTAAAACAACTTTTAGGGGCATTAGAAAAACAGGGCGGTAATTTTGATACCGACCTTATTACCCGTGCCTTTACAATGTGTGTTAATGCCCATGAAGGTCAAAAGCGTTTATCTCACGAGGATTTTTACGTTCATCCGTTCTCGGTAGCAATGCTTGTTATTTCTTACGGGCTAGATAGCGAATCTGTTGCGGCAGCACTTTTACACGACGTTGTAGAAGATACTCCTATTACCATAGAACAAATAAAGCAAGAGTTTGGTAACGATGTAGCTTTAATTGTTGACGGTGTTACAAAGCTTGGTAAAATCTCTTTTTCGTCCAGAGAAGAACAGCAGGCCGAAAATTTAAGAAAAATGCTTCTTGCAACCGCAAAGGATGTAAGGGTAATTATTATTAAGCTTGCCGACCGCTTGCATAATATGCGCACTCTAGATGCTCAATCTGAGCAAAAACAGCGCGACAAATCGCTTGAAACCTTAGAAATTTATGCACCTATTGCTCACCGCTTGGGTATTAGAGCCTTAAAGGAAGAATTAGAAGACCTTGCTATAATGCATCTTGACCCAGTTGCTTACCACGAAATTGAGCAGATGCTATCACTCAAAAAGCCATATCGTGAGGATACTTTAAATTCTATAAAACAGCGTATAGAGCAAACCCTTCATAACGATATGCCCGAATTAGATTTTGTGATTGAAGGCAGAGTAAAGTCAATTCACGGCATATACCGCAAAATGTTTATACAAAATAAAGACTTTGACGAAATTTATGATGTTTATGCTTTAAGAATTATTACCGACACCGTTATTAACTGTTACAATCTTTTAGGCCTAATGCACGATATGTTCCGTCCCATTCCGGGCCGCTTTAAAGACTATATTTCTACACCCAAGCCTAATATGTATCAGTCCTTGCATACTACGGTTATAGGCCGAGAGCGGATTCCCTTTGAAATTCAAATTCGCACAAAAGAAATGCACAAAACTGCAGAATTCGGAATTGCGGCCCACTGGAAATATAAGGCCGGTGTTGTTAACGATAACAAGATGGATAACTATCTTGCGTGGATACGTCAAATTATAGAAACCCAAAACGACACTGAAGATGCATCTGAAATTGTGCGCTCGTTTAAGGTGGATTTATCGCAAGACGACGTTTTTGCCGTTACACCCAAAGGTGATGTTATAAATCTTCCCAACGGCGCTACCGTTATAGACTTTGCCTTTGCAATACATTCAGCTGTTGGTATTAGAATGACGGGCGCCAAGGTTGACGGCAAAATTGTGCCAATAAACCACGTTATAAAAACGGGCGAAATTATAGAAATTTTAACCTCTAACCAGCAGGGCAGAGGTCCAAGCCGCGACTGGATAAATATTGCGGTTACCAACCAAGCTAAGAGCAAAATAAGAAACTGGTTTAAAAAGGAACGAAGAGAAGAAAATATTATTACAGGCAAAACCGAGCTTGAAAAAGAGTTTAAGCGTAACTTAATTGTTCTTGATGAAGAAAAGCAAGAAAGTTTTCTTAAAACCATTGCGCAGCAGCAAAAATGCGCAAGTGTTGAAGATTTTTATGCCGATATAGGTTACGGCGGAATTATACTTTCAAAAATCATTGGACGTATTAAAGAAGAATATCAAAAACTCGTTAATCAGTCTAAGCCTACACAGGTTGCCGAAATTGTAGCTCCCCGACGCAGCGGTGCTAAAGACGGTGTTGTTATTGACGGTATAGATAACTGCCTTATTAAGCTTTCAAGGTGCTGCGCACCGTTGCCGGGTGATGATATTATTGGCTTTATAACCCGTGGCCATGGAGTTTCGGTACACAAGCGCGATTGCCCAAATGTTCCTGAAAATATTAATGAGGCCGCCGAGCCTGAGCGTTGGGTTGCAGCTCACTGGAACGAGACCGTAAAAGAAGAGTTTACTTCATCTTTACAAATAAGCGGTGTTAACCGCGACGGCATAGTGCTAGATATTACAACGGCCATATTTAATATGCGTGTTCCAATGCATGCCATAAACGGCAGAACTTCTAAATCGGGCAACTGTATAGTAACTGTCACTGTTAGTGCCGAAAGTGTAGAACACTTGCAAAGCATTATGAACCGACTCTCTAAATTGCCCGGAATCTTTAGTGTAGAAAGAATGAATCAGTAGGTGCAAATATGAAAGCAATAATACAAAGAGTACACTCTGCATCGGTTAGTGTAGACACAAAACAAATAGGTGCAATAGATAAAGGGCTTCTTATTCTTTTAGGAGTTTACTCTACCGATACCGCCGCTCATGCCGATTTAATGGCAAGAAAACTTGCAAAGCTTAGAATCTTTTCCGATGAAAACGACAGAATGAATTTATCGTTATTAGATGTTGGCGGTGGTGCTTTGGTAATATCTAACTTTACCGTTTGTGCTGACACACACCGTTCAAACCGTCCGTCATTTTCTAATGCTATGGAGCCTAAAATGGCAAATGAACTTTATGAGCGTCTTTGCGAGCAACTAAAGGTTAATGAGGTAAAGAATGTTCAAAAAGGTCAGTTCGGTGCCGATATGCAGGTGCAAAGCTTAAACGATGGCCCCGTTACATTAATTCTCGATACTAACGAGTGGGGAAATTTGTAATGGAAGTTAAAGCTCTACACCCTGTTGGATTTTACTCTAACTGTTATGTGTTTGAAAACGACGAGTTTGTTTTTATTGTAGACCCCGGTGAATTTAGCGGTAAACTAAAAAGCATTATAGATTTACGTCTTAATAAAAAAATTGTTGTTTTGCTAACCCACGGCCATTTTGACCATATTTTAGGCGTTGCAAAAATAAAGGAATATGTTGCTTGTACAGTTGTAATAGGCAAAGAAGACGCGCCAATGCTTACAGACCCAGATTTAAGTCTTAACAACGCTTTCGAAAATGGTGAAATGCAAATTCCGGTTTTGCCCGATATTACCGTAACCGATGGTGATACACTAACCTTTGGCAGTACCGTAATAAATGTTATGATTACCCCAGGGCATACCAATGGTTCGGCTGTATATTTGGTTGAAGATGTTATGTTCAGCGGGGATACCTTGTTTTGTATGAGCATTGGCAGAACCGATTTTCCAAACGGATCTAATCAAAAAATGCGTGAATCTTTAAAAAGATTAAAGGCTATACAAACCGACTACAGACTTTTGTCTGGCCATGGTGAAGAATCTACTTTAAATAATGAAAAAAAGAACAATTATTTTCTGGTGTGCATATGATATTAGCAACAGTAAACCATTCATTTAAATACGAACTGGAAAAGCTTTGCAGAATTTTTATGCCTTATGAGCCTATTCGTTTTGAGGAGCAAATTCCAGAATCTGACGAATATATTTTAACCGAGCTTAAAAAGGAAACCAAAACAACAACCCTTTTAGCCAAGGTTGTTATTGGCGGCAAAGAATATAAAAATTCTTGCAAAATTTTAAATACAATAGAAAATTACACAGACCAATGTGAGTTAAACCTTGCAGTAATGCTTTATAGGTGCTTTGTAACTCTTACAGGTTATACTTCTGCGTGGGGTATACTAACAGGCGTGCGCCCTGCAAAGCTGTATTCTAAATTAACACGAGAGATTGGCAAAGAGGCTACCAACAATTACTTTAAGAACAGTCTTTGTGTAAGTGACGGAAAAATAGACCTTTGCAATACAACCTTTAAGACCGAAGAAAAAATAATCAACTTATCTAAACCTAATTCGTTTAGTTTATATGTTTCTATTCCGTTTTGTCCTACAAGGTGTGCATATTGCTCTTTTGTGTCACACTCGGTAACACAAGCGGGTAAACTTGTAGACGAGTATTTGCGCTTGTTAAAGCAAGAACTTGTTTTAACGGCTAAAAAGGTAAGAGAAAACAATTTACGTTTAGAAACCATTTATATAGGCGGCGGTACTCCTACAACCTTAAGCGATATTCAGCTTAAAGACCTTATTTTATGTATTAAGGAAAATTTTGATTTAAGTGTTTTAAGAGAATTTACTGTAGAAGCGGGCAGACCCGATACCATAACTTTAGAAAAACTACAAGTTTTAAAGGAACTTGGTGTAGACCGCATTAGCATAAATCCGCAAACCTTAAACGACGAGGTACTACAAAATATAGGCAGAGCTCATACAACCCAGCAGTTTTATGATGCTTACAATTTGGCAAAGCAGATAGGCTTTAAGGTTATAAACACCGACCTTATAGCAGGTTTGCCCGGTGATAGCTTTGAAAGCTTTAAACATACAGTTGACAGCATTATTGCCCTAGATCCCGAAAATGTTACGGTTCATACATTATCGCTAAAGCGCTCGTCTAATATGTCGGCTAATAAGCTTTTCCCCGATATATCTTTGGGCCAGGTTGCACTTAAAATGGTTGACTATGCAAGAGAAAATTTGCAAAAAGCGAGTATAGTACCGTATTATATGTACCGCCAAAGCAAAACGGTTGGAAATCTTGAAAACGTTGGTTATGCAAAGACCGGTACTGAGGGACTTTATAATATTTATATAATGGACGAAACGCATTCTATTTTGGCTTGCGGCGCTTCGGCGGTTACCAAACTTCGCGAGCCGAACGGCCCATATATAGAGCGTATTTTCAACTTTAAATATCCTTATGAATATATATCACGTTTTAATGAAATAATTGAGAGAAAGGAAGGAGTAAGCACTTTTTATGATAAATATAATAAGTAAAATAAATTCTGCCATAGAAAACGATGTTACAGGCTTTATTAAAAGTGTCGAGAATGAATATCATTCTCAAATAAAAGATGTGGCAGAGTCTTGCATAAACAAAAAAATTAAAATTATTATGCTTGCGGGTCCTTCCGGTTCGGGCAAAACTACAACGGCACATATTTTAAGAGATTATATAAGAGATCTTGGCAACTTTTGCGAGGTAGTATCGCTAGACGACTTTTATTTAGATTTAGACAAAATGCCAAAAGATAGTAACGGTAAACCCGATATAGAATCGGTTTACGCCCTTAATATCCCAGAGTTTAACCGTTGTATTAAGGCGCTTCAAACAAGTGGCGAAGCATATATGCCTATTTATGATTTTAAAAGCGGCTCTAAACCTAATGCAAAATATTTAGACATTAAAAACGGCGGTATAGTTATTATAGAGGGACTTCACGCGTTAAATCCCGTTATGATAGAGAGTATAGATAAATCGTCGGTGTTAAAAATTTATATAAGCGTTAATATGCCGCTTTTGTATGACGATGGCTCGGTTGCTCTTACAAGCCGATTAATGCGATTAATGCGTCGAATTAACCGCGATTCACTTTACAGAGGTGCCGATATATTGCGCACATTATCGCTCTGGACCGCTGTTACTGAAGGTGAGAAAAAATATTTGTATGTATTTAAAGATACTGCCGATATTAAGATTTCTACTTTCCACAGTTTTGAGTGCTCGGTGTTAAAAGATAATATTCTAAAAATGCTAAGCACTTTACCGAAAAATGCCGAGAATTACGATTATATAATTAAGGCAAAAAAGGCTTTAGAGAACTTAAAGTCTTTATCGTTTGAAATGTTACCGCAAGATTCTTTAATACGCGAATTTGTTCCCGGCGGAAAATACGAATAAAAGGAGCAACCTTATGGAATTTTTAGATCAAACTGTTCAAAAAGCCAAAGAGATATTTGAGGTGGTTTCGCAAAAAACCGGAGAGGCTGTTAATACAGGTAAACAAAAGTTCGAAATTGCCTCTTTAGAAAACAAACTAAACAAAGAATACCGTTTGCTCGGAAAACTTTACTATAATACCTATAAATCGGGTGAGGAAGCCGATTTAAAATCGGTAATAGAAAGTATTGATTCTATAAAGAAGCAAATTAAACAAAAGCAAGACGAGTTAGACGAAAAATAAAAGGTAAGAAATTTATGGAAAACAAAATAAAAAAAATCGGCCTTGTTATTGCCGATACCGATGAGTACAAGCCTTTTTTAGACTATGCTCTTAAAAACGGCGGCAGACAAGAAAACTTTTATAATCGAAGTGGTTGTACGGCATATTTTACAAACGGCAAAAACAGCATAAGTGTTTATGCTATTTGTTGTGGTATTGGTAAGGTAAATGCTGCCGCAGCGGCAATGCATTTAGCCGAGAGCGGTGCAGATTTAATTGTAAGTTTAGGTCTTAGTGGCGGTATAAGCGGTGTATATAGAGGACAAGTTGTTTTAGGCTCAAGGTTTTTAGAGCACGACTTTGACCTTACCGGTATTGGCTATGACTTTGCCGAAAAACCTGCGCAAGAATATATCTACTGTGCCGACGAAAAATTAACCGAAATTTTTTGCAAAGAACTAAACTGTAAGTCGGGTACAATGGTGTGCGGTGACAAATTTGTAAGTGACGAAGCTTTACGCGACCTTTTAAAGTCACGTTTTAATGCAGTTGCTTGTGATATGGAAACCGCCGCAGTTGCTTACATAGGTCATTTAACAAATATTCCGTTTGTAGCAATTAGAATCGTCTCTGATGATGCCGGTTCCGATGCATATACAGATTATTCGCGAATGAACACATTTTCTACCGACACATTAACAGAAAAGTTTGTTTTATGCGTAAATAAATTACTTGCCGACTAGGTAGAGAAATTAAGGTGAAATAATGAAAAACACTACTAAAAAAGCGCCACAGTCATTTTTACAGGGCTCATTTATTTTGGTTTTGGCAACTGCTCTTGTAAAGGTTATAGGCGCAATATATAAAATTCCGCTAACAAATCTTTTAGGCTCGGTCGGAATGGGATATTATTCGGTAGCTTACGACTTGTATTTGCCAATATACTCTCTTGCAATGGCGGGTTTGCCAATAGCAATTTCTAAAATAGTTGCTGAAAATGTTGCAAAATGCCGCTACAAAGATGTTGCTGTAACCTTTAAGGTTGCAAAGAGAATGTTTTTGGTTACAGGCCTTACAGGCTTTATAGTAATGTGTGCGCTGTCTTATCCGTTTGCAAAGTCTACCGACAGTTTGGGTGCAATAGCGTCTATAATTTGCATTACACCGTCACTTTTATTTTGCTGTGTAATGTCGGCCTACAGAGGCTATTACGAGGGCATGCGCGATATGACTCCGACCGCAGTTTCTTCGGTAATAGAGGCGCTCGGAAAATTATTGCTCGGTTACAGTATGGCTCTTGTTGTTATGAAAACTACCGGCTCGCTGATTTACGCTTCTGCAGCAGCGCTGCTTGGTATTACTATAGGTACAGCACTCGGTGCTTTGTATTTAGTTATAAAATATAAGCGTCAGGGTAATTTCTTTACAAATGAGCAAATTTTAGAGTCACCCCAGCCACACAGTTCTAAGAAAACCTTAAAAATTATTTTAAGCGTTGCTATTCCCATTGTTTTAGGCTCTATGGCAACATATGTTGCTGGCTTTATTGATGTGTTTATGATAAAGATACAACTTTCAAATGCCATAACCGAGAATGCCGAGTTTTTTGCAACCGAGTATGCTAAGCTTATAAGCGAATGTGAAAACGGTATAGAAGATTTATCTACGGCACTTTACGGCTGCTATAAGGGTTATGCCTATTCAATTTACAATTTAGTGCCCGTAATAACCTCGGTTTTGGGCGTAAGCGCTCTGCCGGTATTAGTTACATCGTGGGCGCAGAATGACAAAATAGGTGTTAAAAAGAATATAGAAACAATTCTTCGTACAACCTCGCTTATATCGTTGCCTGCAGGTCTTGGTATGGCGGCAGTTTCGTTTAATATTTTAAGCTTTTTATATTCTTCTAAGGCAACCGATGTTGAGGTATCAACTCCGCTTTTAACAGTGTTAGGTTTAGCGGCGGCATTAGCAGGTCTTACTATACCTATGACCAATATGCTCCAAGCAATAGGTAAACAGATAGTTCCTGTTATAAACATTGCGGTTGGCGCACTTATAAAAATAATTGTAAACTTTATACTTGTGGGTACGCCGTCTATAAACATTAAGGGTGCACCTTACGGTACTCTTTGTTGCTATGCATATATAGCTGTTGCTAACTTTGTGTGTCTTGTAAAATTCTCACACGTTGTACCCAATATGGTGTCTACCTTTGTAAAACCGCTCATAGCATCACTTTTATGCGCAGGTACAGCTTTTGGTGTGGCAAAGGTTTTAGGCGCAGGTATTGTTGATACTTTGCTGGCTCTAATTGCTGCAGTAGTGGTTTATTTGGTGGCAATTATTGTTTTAAGAGTAATAGAAAAAGATGACGTTTTAGGTCTACCAAAGGGCGAAAAGATAGCATCTTTGCTCACAAAATTAAAAATACTAAGATAATTTGCTTAAAAAACGCTGAAATTTCATAATTTTTAGCCAAAAAGCTTAAAATATACTTGATTTTTGGGTGATAATATGGTAAAAATAGATATAGATATAAGTAAGGAAAAATATTCATTCCAAGATTTGCTTAATATTATGCAAATTCTTCGCTCTCCCGGCGGATGCCCGTGGGATATTGAGCAAACCCATCAGTCTATTAGGAATGATACATTAGAAGAGTCTTACGAGGTTTGCGATGCTATAGATTTAAATGACCCTGTAATGATTTGCGAAGAACTGGGCGATATGCTCTTGCAGGTGGTATTTCATTCTAACATAGCAGCCAGCGACGGCAATTTTGATATTAGTGATGTTATAACGGGCATTTGCAAAAAGTTAATACTTCGTCATCCGCATGTGTTTGGCAATATTAAGGCTGATACGCCCGAGCAGGTTTTAAACAATTGGGATAAAATAAAGATGCAGGAAAAAAGCCAAGAGTCTTTTACCGATACACTTAATAGTGTACCAAAGGCATTTCCTGCGTTACTTCGCGCTCAAAAGGTTCAAAAACGCGCCGCAAAGGCAGGGTACGACTTTGCAACTGTTAATGATGCTATTTTAAAACTAAAGGAAGAAACCGAAGAGGTTATAGAGGCAATAAATTCTTCTAATGCCGAAAATATAGAAGACGAAATAGGCGATTTGCTTTTCTCTGCAGTAAATGTTGCAAGAAAAAGTTCGGTGAATTCGGAACACGCGTTATCGGGTGCGGTTAATAAGTTTATCGCAAGATTTGCCAAAGCCGAACAAATGGCAAATGAAAATGGCACACAACTTAGCGATTTGTCTGAGGCAGAGCTGGACGAGCTTTGGCAAGAGGCAAAAAAGATTAACAAGGTATAAAAAGGCAGTTAAACTGTTTTTTATAAAAAAATTACGGAGGAATATATCATGAACAAAACAGAACTCGTAGCAGCAATTGCTGCAAAAGCAGAAATTTCTAAGAAGGATGCTGACAAGGCTTTAGCAGCTTTTGTAGAAATCGTTACAGATGAACTCAAAAAAGGTGAAAAGGTACAGCTTATAGGCTTTGGTACTTTCGAGACACGTGAGCGTCCCGCAAGAACAGGTATCAACCCCAGAACAAAGCAGGCTATCAAGATTGCAGCTTGCAAGGCTCCTGCTTTCAAGGCAGGCGCAGCTTTAAAGAACGCTGTAAAATAATTTTTACAAAAAGCCGCTTATGCTTGGCATAGGCGGCTTAAATTTTTAAGTCAATTTAAAGGTGATACTTTTTGAGATTAGATAAATATTTAAAGGTAGCGCGTATTATAAAGCGCAGAACGGTTGCTAACGAGGCTTGCGATGCAGGCAGAGTAACGGTAAATTCAAATCCTGCTAAGGCATCTTACATTGTTAAAGAAGGCGACGTTATAGAAATTTCTTTTAGTACAAGGCAGGTAAAATTAAAGGTTACCTCGGTAAAAGAGGTTGTAAAAAAAGAAGAAGCAATAGATCTTTATACTCTTATAGATTAGTAAGTAATACCATAAGCTCTTTTAACATAAATATAAGTAGATTATACTAAAAGGGCGGGTTTATATGGCCGAAATTAATTCAAATGAGCACAGCATTATTATGAATAACCGAAAAGCTTTGAATTTAAGCGGTATAAAAGATGTAGATTCTTTTAGCGAAAGTGAAATAATGGCGCAGTCGGTAATGGGCCAAATTTGCATAAGAGGAAGCGGCCTTAAAATTGAAAATTTTAATGCCACCTCACTGGCTCTTCAAATTTGCGCATCTAGTATTTATGCAATAGTATACGTTAATGACTCTTCACAAAAAAGCAGCTTTTTAAAGCGCGTTTTTAAATAACTATGTGGGAGATAAATCTTGCCGAGCAAACCACGGCATTTTTGTTGTCGGTAGCGCTCGGAGTTATACTTTGCATAATTTACGATATTTTTAGAAGTTATCGAAAAATAAAAGTACCGTCGGTAATATCGGTTTTTGTGCAAGATGTGCTTTTTTTCGCAATATCGGCAATTTTAACTTTTTTATTATTGCTTGCTACAACCTACGGACAGGTAAGGGGATATGCTTTTATAGGTATTGCTTTAGGTTTTTCGTTGTGCAGAATTAGCTTGTCGGTTATACTTTTTAAAGTGTTGGTGTGGTTATTTAAGAAAATAGCTGCCGTAATAAGCGCAATAAACGCCATGCTTTTAAAGTGTTTTAGGGCTTGTTGTGAAAAATTTAGCGTTATAGCAAAAAAATTGTTGAAATTTTTACAAAATGTAGTTTTTTATTGTAAAAAACTCTTGCATAAAAATACACATATAGTGTATAATCATGATGACTGTGATTTGTCGAATCATGAATAAATATAACGGAGAGAAAAATGGCAGGAACTAGTATTTTGTTTCGTCTGGTTGCTTTGGCCTTTTCGGTTTATATGATTATAACCATGGGCGGACTTTTTAAAGACCTTGCAGATGCCAAAAATGAACTTAATTATTGGCAAACCATTGAGGAACAAACGTCGCTTAGAATAGATGAACTTAAACGCTTGTTAGAAAGTGGTGACGAAGCCGCTATTATAGAAAAGGCAGCCAGAGAGCGCCTTGGTTATGTTTATGCGGACGAGCAGGTTTACATAGATATATCGGGTAGTTAAGTTTATTTAAATATTTTTATATATTAAAATGATGCAGATTTTGAGGAGGACATTTTAGGTCTATGCAGCTTCAGGTGGGAGAAATTGTTGAGGGCAAAATTACCGGAATTACAAATTTTGGTGTATTTGTCGATTTAGGCGACGGAGTAACGGGTATGGTACATATTTCCGAAGTAGCCAAAACATATGTTAGCGAAATACGCGAGCATGTTAAAGAGAACGATGTAGTAAAAATGAAGGTTTTAAGCGTTGGTGATGACGGAAAAATTTCGCTTAGCATTAAACGTGCCGAAGAGAAAAAACCTGCAGAGCGCGCACCAAGGGCACCACGTCAAGCAGCAAAGCCCGACAATTCATTTGTTTGGATGCCTAAAAAGAATGAGGGCGCATCGTTTGAAGATATGATGAGCAAATTCAAGCAGACCAGTGATGAAAAAATGTCTGATTTAAAAAGAAAAAATGCCGATGGCCGTCGTGCAAAACGCGGTTCTGGCTCAAAGTAAAACATTTTATACGGCAGGCTTCTAAGTAGTCTGCCTATTTTTTTAAAAGTTAAGTGTGATTAAATGGTTAGAGAAATAGATGTTAAATTTATAGCCGAAACGGTAGAGCAAATGTGTATTACAGCAAACAAGGTTTTACCGTGCGATGTTAAAGATAAAGTTTTAGCAGCTCAAAGCACAGAGCAAAACCCGTTAGCGTTATCGGTGCTTGAATGTTTAGAAGAAAATCTAAATTGTGCAAAAGAACTTAATATACCCATTTGTCAAGATACCGGAATGGCGGTTATTTTTCTTGAGGTCGGCCAAGATGTTCATTTTGTTGGCGGTAATTTAGAAGATGCTATAAATCTAGGTGTAAAAAACGGTTACACAAATGGCAATCTTAGAATGTCGGTAGTATTAGATCCGATTGACAGGATAAATACCGGTGATAATACTCCTGCTATAATTCATACTAAAATCGTACCGGGTAACACAGTGAAAATTACTGTGGCGCCCAAGGGTTTTGGCAGTGAGAATATGAGCCGCATATTTATGCTAAAACCGTCTGATGGCGAACAAGGCGTAATTGACAGCGTACTGCAAACCGTAATAAAGGCCGGTGCAAACCCGTGTCCGCCTATAATAGTAGGTGTTGGCATTGGCGGAGATTTTGAGCAGTGCGCACTGCTTTCTAAGCAGGCTTTAACCGAAGATATAAGCGTGGCCAATACCAACCCATATTGTGCTGATTTAGAGCAAAAGCTTCTTAACTTAATAAACAAAACCAATATTGGTCCGCAAGGCTTTGGCGGAAACACCACTGCTTTGGCGGTGAAAATCAAAACCGCACCAACCCACATAGCCGGTCTTCCCGTAGCGGTTAATATTGGATGTCACGTTACACGTCATATAACAAAGGAGATTTAATGGAACTTTTTAATATGGTAGCCCCTTGTCTTTTTGGCACCGAAAGCATTGCTGCAGGCGAGCTTAGAAGAATGGGCATAGAAAACATAGAAGTGCAAAATGGCAGAGTACTTTTTAAAGGCGATGCAAATATGTTAGCCCGAGCAAATATAAATTCACGCTTTTGTGAGAGAATTTATATAAATGTTGGTGAGTTTTCGGCCGAAAGCTTTGAAGAGCTTTTTCAAGGCGTAAAGGCACTCGAGTGGGAAAATTTTATAGGCAAAGAAGATGCATTCCCGGTAAATGGATGGAGTATAGATTCGGCTCTTCACAGCATACCCGATTGCCAAAAAATCGTAAAAAAGGCAATAGTAGAGCGTCTAAAAAGCAAATATTCAGTTTCGTGGTTTAACGAAACAGGTTGTGAGTATAAAATAAGATTTTCTATACTTAAAAACCATGTTACGCTTATGATAGATACTTCGGGTGAGCCGCTTCATAAACGTGCTTACCGCCGTAATTCTACCGAGGCTCCTATTAAAGAAACACTGGCCGCATCTATGTGCGATTTAGCAAGAATATATCCCGATACCGTAATTTACGATCCGTTTTGTGGTTCGGGTACAATTTTAATAGAGGCAGCTTTAATGGCCACAAAAACAGCTCCGGGCTTGCGTAGATTTTTTGCGGCAGAGCGTTTTGGCTTTATAAATAGCTCAGTTTGGCAAAGCGAACGCGCAAGAGCAACCGATCTTATTCAGCGCAATATAGAATTTAAGGCTTACGGATCAGACATTGACCCTAAAGCAGTAGAACTCACTCTTGCTAACGCTAAAAAAGCGGGCGTTGAAAAATATATAAGTGTTAGTAGAGCCGATGTAGCAGATTTTAAAATGCAAGAAGGCAGAACACTTGTAGTTACTAATCCGCCTTATGGTGAGCGTTTGCTAGATTTAAAGCAAGCAGAACAGCTTTATAAAACAATGGGTCAGGTATTCATAAAAGAGGAATTTAAAAAATACTATATTATAAGCCCTCATGATGAATTTGAAACCTTTTTTGGCAGAAAGGCAGACAAAAAACGCAAGCTCTATAACGGAATGTTAAAATGCCAACTATTTATGTATAATGGTGGAAAGTAAAATGCGATATGTATTTATAGTTAACCCCGTAGCAGGCAAAGGTAAATATGAGCAAACAGTATTGCCTAAAATAAAGGAATGTTTTGCACAAAACGGTCTTGAATATAAAGTTTATATTACCAAGCACGCCAAAGACAGCACACAGTTCGTTAAGTCTGAGTGTGAAAGCGGTGACAAAATAACCTTTTTTGCTTGTGGTGGTGAGGGCACAGGACTTGAGGTTTTAAATGGTTTGGTTGGATTTGATAATGCAACCTTTGCTATTTTTCCCAGCGGATCGGCTAACGACTTTTTAAAGTATTTTAACGACAAATCTGCATTTTTGGATCTTCAAAATCAAATAGACGGTAGCGCAATACCGGTTGATTTAATTAAGGTTAACAATATGTATGCCATAAACCAATGCTCTGTCGGTATGGATGCAACTGTGGCTAATGATATGAAAATATTTAAAAAATGGCCACTGGTTAGTGGTCCCGTGGCATATAATTTGTCGGTAGTAAAAACCTTTTTTAGCAAAATTGGCAATCGCATACAAATAAAAATAGATGGAATGGATTTTGGTGAAAAAGACTGCCTATTTGCCGTTTGTGCTAACGGACCTGTTTATGGCGGCGGGTATAACAGTGCACCAAGTGCCGTTCCGTTTGATGAAAAGCTTGAATATGTAGTTATTGATACAATATCAAGGCTTAAAATTTTAAAATTCCTTGGTACATATAAAGCAGGTAAACATCAAGACTTACCGTTTTGCAAGGTTGGCTCTTGTAAGTGTATGGAGATTATTTCTAAAAAACCAATACCCATAAATCTAGACGGTGAAATTACTTTAGGTACATATGCAAAATTCGAACTTGCCAGTGAAAAAGTAAACTTTTTACTACCAAAAACATTGGTAGAAATATATAAGTCAAAAGAGTTGTTAAAAATTTGAAAACATTATGTAAAGTACTTGATTTTTAGAAAAATATGGTTAAAATATAGTTAGCACTCTAGTAAGGGTGCTAATTGTATGTTTATATTTATAGAGAATAAACGGAGGAACATATTATGACTATTAAACCTTTATTCGATAAAGTAGTAGTAAAAGCATCGGTACCCGAAGAAACAACCAAAAGCGGTATTATTCTTACATCATCTGCACAAGAAAAGCCGCAAATAATGGAGGTTGTAGCAGTAGGCCCCGGTGGAATTATTGATGGTGAAAAAATCGAAATGACCGTTAAGGTTGGCGATAAAGTACTAACAAGCAAGTATTCGGGTACCGAGGTTAAAATCGACGGTGAGGAGTACAGCATTGTACGTCAGTCCGATATTCTAGCAATAGTAGAGTAATTTTTGGAGGTATTATTCATGGCAAAAGATATTATTTTTGGCGAGCAAGCGAGAAAAGCTTTACAAGCCGGCGTAGATACCCTTGCCGATGCTGTTAAGGTAACACTCGGTCCTAAGGGCAGAAATGTTGTGTTAGATAAAAAGTTTGGTGCACCGCTTATTACCAACGATGGTGTTACAATTGCTAAAGAAGTAGAGTTAGACGACCCATTTGAGAATATGGGCGCTCAGCTTGTAAAAGAGGTTGCTACAAAAACTAATGACCTCGCAGGTGACGGTACAACAACCGCAACCGTTTTAGCTCAGGCCCTTATTTTAGAGGGCATGAAGAATGTTGCTGCAGGCGCAAATCCAATGGTAGTTAAAAAGGGTATTGCTAAGGCAGTTGCAGAGGTAGTAGCAACGGTTGAAAACAACTCTCAAAAGGTAAATGGCACCGATGATATTGCCAGAGTTGCTACAGTTTCTGCTGGCGATGCAGTTATAGGTAATCTTATTGCCGAGGCAATGGGCAAGGTTTCTGCTGACGGTGTTATTACTGTTGAAGAATCTAAAACTGCCGAAACCTACACAGAGGTTGTAGAGGGTATGCAGTTTGACCGTGGATATATTACTCCTTACATGGTAACCGATTCTGACAAAATGGAAGCTGTTATTGACGAACCGCTAATTCTTATTACCGACAAAAAGATTTCTAACATTCAAGAACTTTTACCGCTTTTAGAGCAAATTGTTCAGAGCGGCAAAAAACTTTTAATAATTGCCGAAGATATTGAGGGTGAAGCACTATCTACTCTTATTGTAAACAAGTTAAGAGGCACATTTACTTGTGTTGCAGTTAAGGCTCCAGGCTTTGGCGACAGACGTAAAGAAATGCTTCGTGACATCGCAATTTTAACCGGCGGTGAGGTTATTACCGAAGAACTCGGCTTAGAGCTTAAGGATGCTACCTTAGCACAGCTTGGTACCGCACGTCAGATTAAGGTTGGCAAAGAAAACACCATAATCGTTGACGGTAACGGCTCGCAAGAGGCAATTAAAGACCGTATTTATCAGATAAAGAATCAGATAGAAACCACAACTTCTGATTTTGACCGCGAAAAACTACAAGAACGTCTTGCAAAGCTTTCTGGCGGTGTTGCAGTTATTAAGGTTGGTGCTGCAACAGAAATTGAGATGAAAGAGAAGAAGTTAAGAGTAGAAGATGCTCTTGCTGCAACAAAGGCCGCAGTTGAAGAGGGTATAGTTGCAGGCGGCGGCGTTGCTTTGGTTAGCTGTATTCCTGCCGTTAAAAAACTTCTTGCAAAGCTAGAGGGCGATGAAAAAACCGGTGCTAATATAGTATTAAAGAGCTTAGATGCTCCTATGCGTCAAATAGCTAAAAACGCAGGTCTTGAGGGCTCTGTAATTGTAGACAAAATTGTTCGTTCTAATAAGGCAAATTATGGCTTTGATGCATACAACGAGGTTTATACCGATATGATAGAGGCCGGCATAGTAGATCCTACTAAGGTTACACGTTCGGCAATTCAAAATGCCGCTTCGGTAGCATCTATGGTGCTTACAACCGAATCTTTAATAGCTGATAAAAAGGAAGATGCTCAAAATGCCGCAGCTGCCGCAGCTGCAGCCGCATCGGCCGCAGGCGGAATGTATTAATATTTAATTTCAAAAGCGCAGAGAACACTCTGCGCTTTTTTATTTGACATCAATATTAAAATAAAGTATTATTATATAAAATAAGGGGGGATTTTTTGAAAGAAATTAAAAAAGTACTTTCTTTTATATTAGTGGTACTATTGGTTTGCTTATCACTTGTAGGTTGCACGGGTAATCAAATAGATTTATCTTCGCTTTATAATCAGACTGATGAACAACTTGCCGCAGATAACGAAAATTTTGATAACAATCAAAACACACAAAGCACCAACAAACCAAGTGGCAATAATAAAGATGAAAATAATGCTACTAACGACACCCCGCCCACCCCAAATAATCAAAACAATCAAAATCAGGGCGGTACCGCAACTGAGCAAAACAAAAAAACCGATTTTTCTAAGTTAGATACATTAAAAAATTCTATCCCTAAAGATTATGGAAAATATGTAGGCGTTAAAACAAAAAATAAGATTTCGGCGCTTAATGATGTTATTGATTCACTAAACCGCAAAAATGTTTCTCAGTCTGAGGTTGATGGTATTGTTAAAGAATTAGAAGCGGCAGTAAATAAGCCCGATTATTTATCGTCAGATATTTCTGCGGTTTATATTGAATATAACAAAGCCCCTCAAATTAACGGCGGATACGTAGGTGCTAAGGTTTCGGTTGTAGACCATAAGGGTGCGCTTAATACCTTAGTAATAGATAATTCGGCACAAATAAGAATAAGAGGTAACACCACCGCACATTTTGCAAAATCACCTTATAATATAAAGTTTTCACACAAGCAAAATCTTTTTGGTATGGGTGACGATAGCGGTTGGTATTTACTTGCCAATGCTTTCGATAAAACCTTGCTTCGTAACGCTATAGCACTTGAGTTTTCTAAAAGAGCAGGCGTAAAATACTGCGCCGAGTACCGCTTTGTAGATGTATATGTTAACGGTAAATATCGCGGTAATTATTTGCTTACCGAAAAAATAGAGGCAAATAAAGACCGCATAGATATAGATGTAGAAAAGGGCGATTTTTTAATAGAGATAACCGAAAAATCGGGCGGAGATGTAACCTATATTACAACCTCAACCCTTAAAGCGCGTTTTGAGGTTAACGAGCCTAAAACACCAACCGCCGCCCAAAAGCAAAAGCTACAAAGCATTTTAGATAAGGCCGATACAGCTATAAAATCGGGCAATATAAATGAGATGAAAAAATATATAAACATAGAATCGTTTGTTAATTTTTATATTGCTAACGAGTATTTGAAAATGTTAGATTTTCATTATTCATCACCCCGTTTTTATATAAAAGATTCTATAGTTTATGCGGGTCCGGTTTGGGACTTTGACTTATCTATGGGTAATGCTAACGGCAACTTTGCTCCGTATGCCGATTATATGAGCGGTAACGGCTTGGGTGCTAGCTATAAGGGATTATGGTGCCAACGCTCATTCCCGTGGTATGTAACCTTAATGCAAAACGCCGAATTCAAAAAGCTTGTAAAGGCACGCTATAATGAACTTCAACCGCAAATTATAAATACCTATGAGGATAACGAGCTTGGCAAAAATATGGTAGATAGTTTTTATAACGAATATAAAGCTTCGTTCCACCGTAATTTTACCACTGCGGGCTGGACCTTTACTTTAAGCAGTGGCTTTGAAAATGTGCCAAAGCCCACATTGGTTGCCAATGTAGACGACCTTAGAAACTGGCTTAAAAATCGCAACAAATGGTTGCTTAGTGAATTTAATTCTTATTAATTTTGGAGATGCAAAAAAATGAAAAGAAATCTTTCTATGCTAATGGACCTATACGAAATGACAATGTCTAACGGTATTTTAAATAGCGATATGCGTGATACCGTTACCTATTTCGATATGTTTTTTCGCCGCGTTCCCGATGAGGGCGGATTTGCCATAATGGCGGGACTTGAACAGTTAATTGAATATTTTAATAATTTGTCTTTCAGTAAAGAAGATATTCAGTATTTAACCTCACTCAATTTGTTTAGCAAGGAATTTTTAGATTATCTTGCCGATTTTAAATTTGAGTGTGATGTTTGGGCAGTGCCCGAGGGCACACCCATTTTCCCAATGGAGCCAATTGTAACGGTACGTGGTCCGGCAATTCAGGCATTTTTGGTTGAAACTATGGTATTACTTACCATAAACCATCAATCTCTTATAGCAACAAAGGCAAATAGAATAGTAACTGCCGCACAAGGCAGAGCGGTGCTAGAGTTTGGCTCACGCAGAGCCCACGGTTACGATGCTGCAATTTACGGCGCCCGTGCCGCAATAATAGGCGGTTGTGTTGGTACGGCTTGTGTAAAATCTGCTAAAGATTTTGCAGTGCCGCCATCTGGTACTATGGCACATAGCTGGGTACAGCTTTTTGAAGATGAATATACTGCGTTTAAAAATTATGCCGAAATGTATCCGAATTCTTGTACTTTGCTTGTAGATACCTATAATGTTTTAAAATCTGGTATACCTAATGCTATAAAGGTGTTTGATGAAGTTTTAAAACCGCTTGGTGCCAGACCTAAAGGCGTTAGAATAGACAGTGGCGACATTACTTACCTTACTAAAAAGGTTCGTAAAATGCTCGACGATGCAGGTTATACTGACTGCAAAATTGTAGTTTCAAATTCATTAGACGAATATCTAATTCGTGATATGCTAATGCAAGGAGCTGCAGTAGATAGTTTTGGCGTGGGCGAACGTTTAATAACATCTTCTTCCGAGGCTGTTTTTGGTGGTGTTTATAAACTTGCCGCGGTAGAAAAAGATGGCGTTATAACACCTAGAATTAAGATTAGTGAGAACATTGCAAAAATAACTCTGCCCGGCGTTAAAATTCCGTGGCGTTTGTTCGACAAAGAAACAGGCAAGGCAATTGCCGACGTAATTACTTTAAATTACGAGAAAATAGACGATACTGCCCCCTACGAAATTTTCCACCCTGAATACACCTGGAAGCGCAAAACTGTTACCGATTTTATTGCTAAAAAGCTGCAGGTTAAGGTTATGGAAAAGGGCAAACAGGTTTACACATGCCCTGCAGTTAAAGATATTGCAAAGTATTGCAAAGAACAGGTTGAAAGTCTTTGGGATGAGGTTAAGCGTTTTGAAAAGCCACATACCTATTATGTCGATTTATCGCAAGATTTATGGAATCAAAGAGCCGAACTTCTTAATAAACACGGAGGCAAAAAATGAAAAAAATAATAAGCATTATTTTATGTTTGTTTATAGCTTGCTCATTTGTGGGTTGTAAAAACAATAACAAAAAAACAGAGCACACCGTAGATGTTCAGTACTATGCAAAACTAGGCAAAATACCCGAGATAGATTTTGCTGCGCTAGGTACTTCTGAAAAACAATTAACCGAATATTACGGTGATGGCAGAACAATAGATGCAGGGGACCACGAGCATTTTGTAGAGCTAAACCGCATAGAAGGCAACCTTACTGTACGCTTAGATGGCGGAAATCTGCTTTATTATTACGAAAAAGCAAAAAAAGATAAGGGAATATCGGTAATAATAAGCTTCGATACCGCCTACGATTTTGAGGTTGGCATTACAATGCCGCAAGATGTACAAGATGCTATCTCGGCTGAGGGTACGCTATCTAACGCAACGGCCGAGCAACTGTATTTCTTACCTGCTTCCGATAAAAACGCAAAGGTGCTTTCTTATACCTTTGATAATATTCGTTTAGACTTTTTCTTTATTAACGACTTTTTATCTGCCACAGTTTTAACCGACACAAACAACTGGACAGATTAATATTAAGCAATAAAACAACACCCTCTGCAAATTTATTTTGCGGAGGGTGTTTTATTTTTGTTTGTGCTATTTTAAATTATTTATAAAGTTTTCTATTGATTCTTCGTTTCTCTCATCAAAATCACAGGGCTTTTTGTAAAGCGACCAATATTCGTTATGTGTGGCGGTGGCACCGGGGGCTACGTCTTTTAACTCGCTAAGTGTTTCGATTTCGGTAAAAAAGTCGTTAGAATATGTTTCAAACGATACTCCAAAATCGGGGTATTCTTTGGTTTTGTGAAAGGTATCGTACTTAACACAAAATACGCTTTCACCCTTAACATAGTACGCCTTACCCTCGTCTAAAGCAAAGCCGAGTTTAATGTTCTTTTTTATATCTTTTTGGTGTATGGTAACATACTTATTACCAATAAATATTCTTTCGTCTTGCATATCGGTATATGGCCAAATTACCATAAGTCTGTTTGGAAGAAGTCCGGTGTTTTCGGTGTTGGTTGGTATAATCTCAATTCCGTCCTCTGCCGCAACCGAAAGTGCCCAAAGGCTGAATTTTTTAGCTTCGTTAGATATGTTTGTAATTTTGTGCGAAACTGTCATATCGGTACTGTTTTTTGACATTATAATTTCTATTTGCATTGCAATGCCATTTTCGTTTTGCGGCTTTGGTGTAAATATTGCACCGTTTTCGGTTATGGTATATTCAACCGGTTCGCAGTCGGGATAATATGTAGTAGGGGAGTTCTCGGGCGAGGTCCAAAGTCTGTGACCACCAAAGTTTTGCCACATAGCGCCCTTGTAATAGTGCTTATCAAAGTCTTCGCCTTTAACCGGGGCAAATCTTTGTTTTTGGTTATTCATTATATTATCGCCGTTTACAAAGCCAAAGTAAATAATTCTGGGGCCTACATCTAAAGTTACAATAGCATCTATAATGCCGTTAGATATTTTAAGACATTTTCCATAATCCTTATAATCTATTATTTGGTTGGTTATCATTCATAAAACTCCTTTATAGTTTTATTATTTTTTGTGTGTAGTCTAGCCCTGTGGGAAGAGGATTTTTTAACATAAGTGCAAATATATCTGTGGCTCTTTGCTCGGCATAGAAGGCCTTTTTAGCAAATTCATCAAGACTTTCTATGTTACTGGCCTTACTGAGTATTGGTACATTTCCTTTTGAGGCCGATTTTAAAACTTTTTCACCCAATTTATTAAACCCAAGCGGACGGATGAATGGCACAGATTTAAAATAGAATGAATTATCTAAACCTAAAAATAAACTCATACAAAGGCGTCTTATTCTTGCTAGTGTGTAGCGCTTAGATTTTACCGAGAATATAAGCTCCTCTAAATTGCCGGCGGTTTTTACTGCTTTAATAAGGCGGTTTTCAAGTCCCTCGCTAATATCGGGCAAATTTGAAAATTCAGACTCCTCTTTTAACCGTAATACGCTAAGAACAGCGTTATCTAATTTAGTGTAATCGGTTATATGACCATTTGCATCTAAGGTATTTAATAAGTTAGCACATTCGGGTGGCATAGTTTCTTCTGAAAATATTCGGTTTTGCCTTATAAAACTTGCCGATACAGTAGAGTCTAAAACATCAGAATCGTGCATTGCGCCTATTCTTTTTATAGCTAAAAACTTAATATTAGCCTTAATCTTTCTTGCCGCTAAAATGTATTCTAAGGCTAACGTATCGTTTGCTGTTTGCAACACAATACTGCATTTTTTGTCGGTTTCTTCCATAGCACATTGTCTAGCCATTGCAAAGGTTTTACCGTCTGATAAATGCTTTTTTACTTTTTCGGAAAATTGAGTACTTTCTAATATATCGGCGGTTTTTAAAAGCAAATCGATATCTCCGCACTCACTGCCAAAAACCAATGTGTCAATACCGACCGATACAAGCAAACCTACTGCGCCAAAAGCAAAATTTGCCGCGGCCGACATAGACCATGGGGTAGGTAGCTCTAAGCATAAATCACAACCTATACTAAGAGCTAATCTGGTACGGTCCCATTTAGAAATAAATGCAGGCTCACCGCGTTGAACAAAACTGCCGCTTAAAGCGCAAACAACTACGTCGGCACTGCTTTTAGCGGTTTCTATTAAATATTTGTGGCCGTTATGAAGCGGATTAAACTCGGCTATAACACCGCAAATTTTCATTAAATCACTTTCTTTATAAAAAACTTGAAATATTTGTTACTCTGAGTTATTATATATATTGATATTTTACTTTATTTCATAAAATATATCAATATTTATTTTATGAGGAAAGAGAAAGAGGAGAAAAGTATGAAGATATTTGTTGTTAACGCAGGAAGCTCTTCGCTTAAGTATCAGTTAATTGATATGCAAAACGAAGAGGTGCTTGCAAAAGGTATATGTGAGCGTATTGGCCCCGGCGGTAATATTGAGCACAAGGCAGCCGATGGCAGAGAGTATGTAGCTGAAATACCTATGCCTACTCATGCCGAAGCTTTTGAGGCTGTTGTTTTTGCTTTAACCAAGAGTGACGCAAAGGTTATTGATTCTTTAAGTGAGGTTAGCGCAATCGGCCACCGTGTAGTTCAGGGCGGTGACGTTTTCGATAAGTCGGTTCTTATAAACGAAGATGTTATTAAGAAGATTGACGAGCTCGGCGAATTGGCTCCTCTTCACAACCCCGCACACGTTTTGGCAATGCGTGCTTGCGTTAAGGCTTTTGGCGAAGATGTTCCTCAGGTTGCTGTGTTTGACACATCTTTCCATCAGACAATGCCTGAAAAAGCATACATTTTCCCCGTACCTTACGAGTATTATGAAAAGTATGGCGTAAGACGTTACGGTGCACACGGCACATCGCACCGTTTTGTAAGTGATGCTTGTGCTAAGCAAATGGGCAAAGATATAAAGGATCTTAAAATTATTACTTGTCACTTAGGCAACGGCTGTTCAATAACTGCAGTAGACGGCGGTAAGTGCGTAGATACATCTATGGGTCTTTCTCCGCTCGGTGGCTTTATGATGGGTACCCGTGCAGGCGACCTTGATCCTACAGTTGTTAACTACATTGCTAAAAAAGAGGGCTTAACACCCGACCAAATGGATACTATGCTCAACAAAAAGTCGGGAGCATTAGGTATTTCGGGACTTTCTAACGATAACCGTGATATTTGTGATGCCGCAGCAAAGGGTCACAAGCGTGCTGCATTATCGTTAGAAATTCAGCGTTATCAAATAGTTAAGTTTATAGGTTCATATGCTGCTGCAATGAATGGTGTAGATGCTATTGTATTTACCGGTGGTTTAGGCGAAAACAATGCAGATTTACGTGAGCAAGTATGCGAAAACTTTGCATTCTTAGGCCTTGATTTTGATAAAGAATATAACAACGCAAATATGCGTGCTAAGGGCAGAACCTTAAAATTATCAACCGATGCATCTAAGGTAGCGGTATATGTTATTCCTACAAACGAAGAGCTTGTTATTGCTCGTGATGCATTAGCACTTGCTAATAAATAAAAATTGCTAGCCAGTTTAAGAGGTATTGTTTATGAATTTACAGCAAATTAAGTCTAAAATTCAAGACGGCGGTTTTGATAACGATTTTGCTTTATTGTATGATGATGTTTTACATGCAAGAGAGCGTTATTTAGATGCTTGCGATGAATTTTTGGCGCTTTATGGCGAGAGGGATAATATTAGAATTTTCTCTGCCCCCGGTAGAACCGAGGTGGGCGGCAACCATACCGACCATCAGCACGGCAGAGTTTTAACAGGTAGCGTTAATTTAGACGTTATTGCTATTGTTTCCGCTAATGATAGTAACACAGTTCGCATAAAGTCTAAAGGCTTTAATATGGACACAGTAGATATAACAGACCTTGAAATAAAAGAGGCGGAAGAGGGTAAGGCAATAGCTTTAATTAGAGGTATGCTTGCGTTCTTTAAACAAAATGGCGCTAATATTGGCGGATTCGATGCCTACACAACCTCTAATGTTTTGAAGGGCTCGGGACTATCGTCCTCTGCGGCATTTGAAGTGCTTATAGGCAATATTATAAACGGTTTGTATAACGATTCTTCGGTATCGGCAGTAGAAATTGCTAAAATGTCGCAAAAGTCAGAGAGCCGCTATTTTGGCAAACCTTGCGGAATGTTAGACCAAATGGCAAGCTCTGTAGGCGGCTTTACGGGTATGGATTTTAAAGACCCACAAAACCCCGTAATCGAAAAGGTTGAGCTTGATTTAAATTCGTATAAGCACAAGCTTTGTATTGTAAATACCGGCGGTAATCACGCAAACTTAACCGGTGACTATGCCGATATTACAATAGAATGTCGCAAAATCAGTAATGCTTTGGGCAAAGACTTTTTGCGCGATGTTGATGAGAATGAGTTTTACAAAGCAATTCCAAAACTTCGTGATGACTGTGGTGACAGAGCAATACTTAGAGCAATACACTTCTTTGGTGATAACGACAAGGCGTTAAAAGAAAAAGAAGCATTAAAGGCCGGAGATTTTGACGGTTTCTTAAAACTTATAAACGCTTCGGGTGAGTCATCGTTTATGTATTTGCAAAACGTTTACTCTAATTCCGATGTAAGTGAGCAAGGCGTATCATTAGCACTAGCACTTACTAAGAAGTTTTTAGACGGTAAAGGCGCTTGCCGTGTTCACGGCGGTGGCTTTGCAGGAACAATTCAAGCTTTTGTACCCGACGATATGGTAGATGCTTATAAAGATTATATTGAAGCATTTTTTGGAGAGGGTAGCTGCTACATACTAAAAATTCGCTCGGTTGGCGGATACGAAATTAAATAAAACATATAAAACAAATCACCTCAAAATTTTGGGGTGATTTTATTTTAAAAATTTAAAAATAAAGGTTGCTAATTTTTACAAAGTGCGATATAATATTTTAGTAAAATGGCGGGGTATAGTTTTATTCTAACTATCCCTATAATATAAATATTTTTTGGAGTGTGCGCTATGTCTGAAAATTTGTTTAATTTAGGTGCAAATGTTACATTTACAGGAGTGGCAATAGTGTTTTTAATGCTTGTTTTGCTTGTTTTAATTATTTCTTGCTTTTCTATTTTTTCTAAGGTTAAAAAGTTAGAAAATAAAGATGGCACTAAAGAGGTAAAAGCTGCAAAAAGTCTGCCGGTAACTTCGGTTGTTCCTACTGTAACAGACGATGATGAAATAATAGCTGTCATAGCTGCTGCAGTAGCTTCAATGTACGAGGGCACAAATATAAAACCGGTTATAAAATCTGTTAAGGCAGCAAAAGGCACCAAAAATATTTGGGCACTTTCGGGCCTTATTGAAAACACAAGAGCATTTTAGGGTGAGGCATTATGTTTAGTCAGTTTATTGATACCGTAATAGGTATACTTAATGATTCGGGTATTTCGGCATTTTTGGCCGAGGGTGGTTGGAAAAACCTTGTAATGATAGGTGTTTCTTGCTTTTTAATTTATCTTGCAATTGCTAAGAAGTTTGAACCATTGCTACTTTTACCAATAGCCTTTGGTATGTTGCTTACAAATCTTCCGGGCGCAGGACTTTTTCATCCGGAGTATTGGGTATCTACCTTTGAAGACGGAAGTTTAAACTCGGAATATTGGCAGATGATAGACGGTAAGCCCGAACTTATAGTTGGTAATGTTTTACATGGCGGCCTTTTAGATATTTTATATTTAGGCGTAAAGCTTGGTGTTTATCCGCCGCTTATTTTCTTAGGTATCGGTTGTATGACCGACTTTGGTCCGTTAATAAGCAACCCAAAAAGTTTCTTGCTTGGCGCTGCAGCACAGCTTGGTATATTTGTGGCATTCATTGGCGCATTGGCTTTGGGTATGACTCCACAAGAAGCGGGCGCAATAGGTATTATAGGCGGTGCCGACGGCCCTACTGCTATATTTACTGCAACAAAACTAGCACCTCATCTATTAGGACCAATTGCCGTTGCGGCTTATTCGTATATGGCGCTTATACCATTTATTCAAAAGCCCATAATGCGCGCTCTTACAACTAAAAAAGAGCGTATGGTTAGAATGGAAACCTTAAGAACAGTTTCTAAGACCGAAAAGATTATATTCCCAATAGTTGTTACTGTTGTTGTTTCTGTGCTTTTACCCGATGCTGCTACTTTAGTAGGTATGCTTATGCTTGGCAACCTTATGAGAGAAAGCGGTGTGGTAGAAAGAATTACTAAAACCGCTCAAAACGAGCTTATGAATATTATTACAATATTCTTAGGCGTAACTGTTGGCGCAACAACCAACGCGCAGACTTTCCTAAATATGAGCACAATAAAAATTGTTTTAATGGGTCTTGTAGCATTTGCGCTTGGTACAGCGGGCGGCGTACTATTCGGCAAACTCATGTACTTAGTTACAGGCGGTAAGGTTAATCCGCTTATTGGTTCTGCTGGTGTTTCGGCAGTGCCTATGGCGGCTAGAGTATCGCAAATGGTTGGTCAAGAAGAAGACCCCGGCAATTTCTTACTTATGCACGCAATGGGTCCGAACGTTGCAGGCGTTATTGGTTCTGCAGTAGCTGCAGGCGTACTTATAAATATGCTTGGATAATTAAATCACGGGGCGAAACATCGTCCCGTGCTTGCTATATTATTTACATCTTATTAACTAATAAGAATATAAAATTTGATAAAATAAATAAAAGGGGAGTGGTTTTGTGTTTGGGTTTATAAAGGCCGAAAAGCCGGAGCTAAAAATACGCGAATACGAAACTTATAAAGCAGTTTACTGTACCCTTTGTAAAGTAATGGGTAAACGTTATACTCCGCTTTTAAGATTTACCTTAAGTTATGATTTTGCGTTTTTGGCAATGCTTAATGCTGCAATGGATGATGGCAAGATAGAGTATGAGAAAAAGACTTGTACTTGTAATCCTTTAAAAAAATGTGTTTACTGTAAAAATACAGACACATTTAATATGCCGTCTGCCGCCGCAGTTATAATGCTTTATTATAAACTGTGTGATAATATTTTAGATGAAAAATTTTTTAAAAAAATCGGCTTCTTTATATTAAAACTTGTATATTTTTCTTCGCATAAAAAAGCAGCAAAAGAGTATCCTTTTATTGAAAAAACGGTTAAAGAGTATATACAAAAGCAATCGGAACTAGAAAAACAAATGTGTGACGATTTAGACAAGGCTGCAGACCCTACGGCTTTAGCACTCGGCAAAATTTTTGAGCTTTGCAGTGAAGATGGTACACATAAGCGCGTACTAAACCGATTAGGGTATTGCATAGGTAGGTATATTTATATACTCGATGCCGCCGTAGACTATAATTCCGATAGAAAAAAAGGCGCCTACAACCCCTTAATTTACAGTAGTCAGTCTGCTGATAATGACATTGACCTAAAAGAAAAATTACAAGAAAAAATAATGCTAAGTGCCATAGAAGCCCAAAGAGCATATGAACTATTACCCATAAAAAAATATAAAACTATTTTAGATAATATTCTTTATTTAGGACTAGAATCGGTTCAAAACAAGGAGATTAAATTATGAGAGACCCTTATGAAGTTTTAGGCGTTCCGAAGAACGCTACCGAGGATCAAATTAAAACAGCATATAGAGAACTTGCCAGAAAATATCATCCCGATAATTATGCTGATAATCCGTTATCTGACCTAGCATCAGAAAAAATGCAAGAGATTAATGATGCGTACGACACTATAATGAATCAGCGTAAGCACCGCAAAAATTCCGGTAACAATTTTAATAATGCCCAAAGCAATTATCCGGACATCAGAAATCTTATAATGTCTAACCGCTTAGAGCAGGCGCAAGAGTTATTAGATGGTGTGCCTACAAATCAGCGTGATGCCGAATGGTATTTTTTAAACGGTACCGTTCAGTATAAGCGCGGTTGGTTTGACGGCGCGTATGCAAGTTTTTCTAATGCTTGCCGACTAGACCCCACAAATAACGAATACCGTGCAGCACTTAACCGCATGCAGCACAGCAGAACAAATTCGTATAACCCATATAGAACATATAATTCGGGCTCTGATTGCAGCGGCTGCGATGTTTGCTCTTCGCTTATTTGTGCCGACTGCTGCTGTGAATGTATGGGTGGCGATTTAATTCGTTGTTGTTAAGATTATGAAAAAGACTAAATCAGTTGCGTTTTGCGCAATTTCGGCAGCGCTTATAAGCGTAATTATGCTGCTTGGTTACATTCCTAATTTAACCTATGCTATTCCGGCTATTGCCGGCTTAGTGCTTATGGTTGTTTTAATTGAACTTAATATTAAATATACCATAGCTACTTATGTGGTATCATCGGTTATTGCTTTGTTTACGGCAGAAAACGAGGTTAAGTTTTTATTTATATTATTGTTTGGAATTTACCCGTGGCTTAAAAGCTTGATAGAAAAGGTAAAAACTAACATTTTATGCTTTGTGCTTAAAATTTTGTTTTTTAACCTTTCTGCCGCCGCATTTTATTTAATTACAACTTCGCTAATGGGCGTTAACATATTTAGCGGTCAACTTAAAATAACACTTTTTGCGGTTTTGTTTTTATTTGCGGTAAATATTGTTTTTTTGGTTTACGATTTTGCGTTATCAAGATTATCTAACTTTTACATTGTGCGCTTGCACGATACGGTAAAAAAACTAATACGGTGAATATAAGAATGGATGTTTTAGTAATTGGCGCAGGCCCTGCCGGAATTATGGCGGCGGTTGCAGCGGCAGAAAAGGGAAATATGGTTACTCTGTTTGAACGCAATGATCGCCCTGCAAGAAAAATTCTTGTAACAGGCAAAGGCAGATGTAATCTCACCAATAATTCTGACATTAATACACATATGTCAAACGTAACCGGTAACGGCAAATTTTTATATCCGGCATATAACGCATTATCACCCAAAGATACAATGAGCCTTTTTGAAAAATTGGGTGTACCGCTTAAGACCGAGCGTGGAAATAGGGTTTTTCCAGTGTCGGAAAAGGCAATGGATATTGCCGATGCTTTGCAAAAATATGCAAAGCACAAAAATATAAAAATGGTTAATGCGCGTGTGAGCGAGCTTGTTTTAAAAGATAACAATGTAATTGGCATCAAAACCGAAAATAATGATGTTTTTTACGGTCAGCACACAATTATTGCTACGGGCGGACTCTCTTACCCTAAAACCGGCTCTACCGGTGATGGATATACTCTTGCAAAGCAAGCGGGTCATACCGTTACGGCATTAAAGCCATCTTTAACTGCACTTGTTGCTCACGAGGGATTCTGCTCTCATCTGCAAGGCTTAAGCCTTAAAAACGTAACATTAAGGTTGCTAGAAGAGGGTAAGAAAAAACCGCTATACTGCGAACTCGGTGAAATGCTGTTTACCCATAACGGTGTGTCGGGCCCACTTGTTTTAAGCGCATCGGCACATATTAAAAACATAGAAAATAAAAAGTATACAATACTTATAGACCTAAAACCTGCATTAGACGAGCAGGCGTTAGATAAGAGAATTTTAAGGGATTTTGAAGAAAACCAAAATAAAGATTTTCAAAATTCTTTATCGAAACTTTTGCCTTCATCACTTATACCAGTTATAGTAAGATTATCTGGTATAAAGGCAAACACAAAGGTAAATCAAATAAGCCGTGAGCAAAGAATGTGTTTAGTGCGGCTTATTAAAGGATTTAGTGTTACGGTTACGGGCTTTGCTCCAATAGAGCAAGCGGTAATAACCAAAGGCGGTGTGTCGTTAAAAGAAATAGACCCTGCAACCTTAAAATCTAAAGTTGTAGATGGACTTAGCTTTGCCGGTGAGGTTATTGATATCGATGCATACACAGGCGGCTTTAATTTGCAAATTGCCTTTTCAACGGGGCATCTTGCGGGAAAAATGTGTTAGGAAGTGTGAAAATGATTATTGCAATTGACGGACCAAGCGGAGCGGGAAAAAGCACTTTATCTAAAAACTTGGCAAAAAGATTAAACTACATTTATATAGATACCGGTGCTCTTTACAGAACTGTGGGACTAAAGTTTATAAACAATTCGGTAGATTTAGATAATAAAGCTCAAGTTGAAAAAATTTTGAGCCAAACCACAGTAGATATAAACTATGTAAATGCAGAGCAAAGGGTATATTTAGACGGCGAGGATGTTAGCGATAAAATTCGTACACCCCAGGTGTCATTAATGGCATCTAATGCATCAGCATTGCCAGAGGTTAGAGCATTTTTGCTTGGTATGCAACGTTCTATTGCTAATGGTAAAAACGTAATTTTAGACGGCCGTGATATTGGTACTGTTGTTTTTCCTAATGCCGAGGTTAAAATTTTTCTTAGCGCCTCTGCCGAAGAACGAGCAAAGCGCCGCTATGATGAGCTTGTTTTAAAGGGTCAAGATGTAACCTATGAGCAGGTGCTAAAAGATTTAAAACAACGTGATTATAACGATTCACACCGCGATATTGCTCCGCTAAAACAAGCAGATGATGCATATGCTTTTGACACAACCGGCAACACCTTTGAGCAGTCGTTAGACTTGCTTGTAGATTATCTTAAAACAAAGGGCGTGGAGTAATGGAACGCTTTTATAAGTGGATTAGAAGAATTCTTGCTATACCTCTATCAAAAACCTTTGTTCGTGGTGAGTTTTACGGTTTAGAAAATATACCAAAAGACAAGGGCTTTGTTTTGTGTTGCAATCATATATCTATGACCGATCCCGTTTTATTAATTGCACCAATAAATAACCAAATATATTTTATGTCTAAAAAAGAGGCATTTAAAATACCGGTTTTGGGACCCATAATAAAGAAAATGGGCGCTATAAAGGTAGATAGACAGTCTAATGACAAAACTGCAGTTACAAAAAGCATAGAGGTTGTAAATAATGGGAATATTCTTGGCATCTTCCCCGAGGGCACTCGCAACAAAGAGCCAGGCACTGCACCCAAAAAGGCTAAGGCCGGAGCCGCATTTATTGCTTTGCAAACCAAAGCCGATATTTTGCCGGTTGCAATTTACAGAAAAAGTAAATTTTGGTTATTTAACAAAGCAAAGGTTAAATTTGGTGAGGTAATATCGTCTTCAGATTTACCCTCAACCGATAATTTAAGACGTGATATGGTAAGCACCACAAATCTTGTAATGAGTAAGATTACAGAGCTTTGGGAGGATTTAAAGTGAAAATAACTCTAGCCGAATCGGCTGGTTTTTGTTTTGGCGTAAACAGAGCCGTAAATATGGTTTATGACCTTGTAAATCAAGGTAAAAAGGTCTGCACTTTGGGGCCTATTATTCATAATCGCTTCTTGGTTAACGATCTTGAAAAACTGGGCGTTTTTGCGGTGGATAGCGTAGAGGCTACACCAAGTGACCATACTTTAGTAATCCGTTCGCACGGTGTAGGAAAATGTATTTATGAAAAAGCAAACGAACTAGATATAAAAATAGAAGATGCTACTTGCCCGTTTGTTGCAAAAATTCATAAAATTGTAAGTGAGGCATCGGGCAAAGGCCAACCCGTGCTTATTGCAGGTGACCCTAAACATAGCGAGGTTATAGGTATAATGGGTCATTGTGTGGGTAGCAGTTTTGTTTTTTCTAATTTAGAACAACTGCAAAATTTGCTTAACAAACACCCCGAATTTAAAGAAAATCATATTGCAGTGGTATCTCAAACCACTTTTAATGCAAAAATATTTGAAGATTGTAAAATTTTTTTAAAAAAAGTATGTACAAATGCAAATATTTTTGATACAATATGTAATGCTACGGCTTTGCGCCAGCAACAAGCTATGTCGCTCGCAAAAGAGAACGATATGATGGTTGTTGTAGGTGGGCTAAACAGTTCTAATACTGCAAAGCTTTTTGATGTTTGTTCGAAATATTGCGACAGCGTCGTACTGGTTGAAACGGCGGCTGATTTACCGCAAAAAATTTCGAAAAATATTAAAAATATAGGCGTAGTGGCAGGTGCATCTACACCTGCGGGTATTATAAAGGAGGTTATTCAAACCATGTCGGAAATTATGCAACCGGTAGAAGAGCAATTAGAGGAAAAGGAAGTTGCTCAAAAAAGCTTTGACGAAATGACAGATGAGGAGGCATTCGAGGCTTCGTTAAACAGCCTTAACTCAGACCAAAAGGTTGTGGGTGTTGTTCTTTCAGTTAACCCGTCGGAGATACAGGTGGACATCGGCAGAGGTCTTGCTGGCTATGTTACAGCAGACGAATACTCAGCTGACCCATCAGTAAATATGATGGATGAGGTAAAGCCTGGTGATGAGCTTAATCTTATCATTATGCGCACCAACGATCAGGAAGGAACAGCTATGCTTTCAAAGCGCCGTTTTGATGCTATCGCCGGTTGGAGTGATATAGTAGCAGCTAAAGATTCGGGCGAAATTCTTACAGGTATTGTAAGCGATGTTGTAAAAGGCGGTGTTGTTACATCTGCTAAGGGTGTAAGAATATTTGTTCCTGCATCTCAGGCAACACTTAGCCGTAACGAGTCGTTAGACGAGCTTAAGGGCAAAGAAGTACAGTTCAGAATTATCGAAATCGGCCGCGGCAGAAGAGCTATTGGTTCTATCCGTTCGGTATTAAGAGAACAAAGAAAAGAAGCAGAAGAGAAAATCTGGGCTAATATCGCAGAAGGCGATAAAATTACAGGCGTTGTTAAGTCTCTTACAAGCTACGGCGCATTTGTTGATATTGGCGGCGTAGACGGTATGATTCATATTTCTGAGCTTTCTTGGACCAGAATTAAGAATCCTTCCGAGGTAGTAGCAGTTGGCGATACCGTAGAGGTTTACATTAAGGCTTTAGACAGAGAAAAGAAAAAGATTTCGTTAGGCTACAAAAAGGCAGACGAAAATCCTTGGACAATCTTTAAGACTAATTACGGTATTGATTCTGTAGTTACAGTAACCATCGTAAGCCTTGCTACATACGGTGCATTCGCAAGAATTATCCCCGGTGTTGATGGTCTTATTCATATTTCGCAAATTGCTAATAAGCATGTTGCAAAAACACAAGATGAGTTATCTGTTGGCCAAGAGGTTGAGGCAAAAATTATTAATATAGACGACGAGCAAAAGAGAGTAAGCCTTTCAATTAGAGCATTACTTCCCGAAGAGGCTCCCGTAGAAGAAGTTGCTGAAGAAGTTGTAGAGGCTCCCGTAGAGGAAACACCTGCAGAAGAAGCAGCAGAATAATAAACAAACCAAACACCGCTAAGTTTTTTAGCGGTGTTTTTAATTTTTTTATAAAAACAAAAACCGCAGTCAAAAGACTGCGGTTTTAAATGTCTCAAATTAAACGGCTCTGGTAACCTTACCTGAACGAAGGCAACGAGTACAGACGTTAATATGACAGGGTGTACCGTTTACAACGGCCTTTACTCTTTTTACGTTAGGCTTCCATGCACGGTTTGTACGTCTGTGCGAGTGAGAAACCTTAATACCGAAAGAAATGTTTTTACTGCAGATGTCACATTTTGCCATTATCTGCACCTCCTTATTAATAATCACAATAGCAAATGATATAATAACAGATATTTGCCAAGAATGCAAGTGTTTTTTTAAAAAAAGCATTTATTTGTTGATATATTTGTCTTAATTTGCTATAATTACCTAAAATGTGAATAAAACGGAGTAGATTAAATGATAAAAGCAGCCCTTTTTGATTTAGACGGAACACTAACAAATTCTCTTAAAGATTTAGCTACAGCGGTTAATTTTGCTATAACTAAAAACGGGTACCCTGAGCAGCCACTAGAAAAATTTAATATGTTTGTTGGTGACGGTATGCTTAAAATGGTGGAGCGTGCAATTGCACCTGCAACTGTTAGCGATGAAAAACTACTTTTTTTAAAAGAAGAATTTTTAGGTTATTATTCAAAACACTATGCCGATTATACAACTTGCTACAACGGCGTACCCGAACTTTTGGCCACACTTAAAAATAAAGGTATAAAAATAGCTGTTGTTACTAATAAAGATACCGATATGGCTATAGCTTTGTTAAACAAGGTCTATGGCAATATGTTCGATTATATTATAGGCAAACAAGATGGTCTTGCCGCAAAGCCTGCACCAGATAGTTCTTTTTTGGCCATGAAGGCTTTGGGTGTTGAACCTAGTGAGTGCGTATTCTTAGGTGACTCCGGTGTAGATATGCAAACTGCTGTAAACTCTGGTGCTACTGCAGTTGGTGTTACTTGGGGATTTAGAAGTAAAGAAGAGTTAATGTCTAATGGTGCAAAGTATATAATTGACGTGCCTAATGAACTTATTAATATACTAGAAGGTAAATAAATGAACTACACTCGCACAAAAATATCTTGCTACATAGGCTATATTGTTCAGGCCGTAATAAACAATTTGTTGCCGCTGTTTTTTGTTATTTTTCAGACCGATTTTAACATAAGCTACACAAAACTCGGCCAGCTTGTGTTTATAAACTTTTTTGTTCAGCTATTTGTAGATTTTGCATCTATAAAAATTTCTAAAATATTAGGCTACAAAAGAATGGTGCTTTTAGCACACGCACTCGCTACACTCGGTTTGGCAGCGCTGTCATTCTTGCCGTATTTAATGAGCAATGTATATCTTGGCATAGTAATTTGCATTATAATTTATGCTTCGGGTAGCGGTCTTATTGAGGTAGCAGTAAGCCCTGTTATAGAAGCCTTACCCGAAGACAATAAAACCGGAAATTTAAGCTTTCTACATTCTTTTTACTGTTGGGGTCAAATGCTTACAGTAGTACTATCTACCTTGCTTTTAAGGGTATTGGCAGACAGTTGGAAATTGGTACCGCTTTTTTGGGCTTTAGTGCCTTTTGCAAACTTGTTTTTATTTTGGTCTTCACCTGTGGTAGAACAAGAAGAGCAGATAGAAGCATCGGGTGAGAAACAAACGGTATTTTCCTTTAAGTTTTTGGTTTTTATGCTTTTAATGTTTACTGCAGGTGCCAGTGAAATATCTATGGCGCAGTGGGCATCTATGTTTGTGGAACAAGGCCTTGGAATTTCAAAAACTCTGGGTGATGTTTTAGGACCTGCCATTTTTGCAGTGTTTATGGGTAGCGGTAGGGTGATTTATGCCGCATTAAGCACCAAAATTGATACGCGCAAAACTATGATTTGTGCCAACGTTTTGTGTGCAATATGCTATGCGGTAGCGGCTCTTATAAATCATCCAATACCAGCTCTTGTTTCTTGTGCATTGTGCGGATTTTCAGTAAGTTTATTCTGGCCGTCAATTTTAAGTATGGGCGCTAAAGCTTTTCCAAATATTAAAACCGAAATGTTTGCGCTCTTTGCCCTTTGCGGCGATGTGGGCTGCGCGGTAGGTCCATTTGTTGTTGGAATAGGAACCGAGCTTGGCGGATTTAAATTGGGATTTTTGCTTCCCACAATTTTCCCGTTAATTGCAATCATATGTCTTATAATAAGTAAAAAATATATACAGGTAAGGGACTGATTTTATGAAAAGAGAAGATTATCTTTCTTGGGACGAATATTTTATGGGAATTGCTTGTCTTTCGGCACAACGCTCTAAAGACCCGTCTACACAGGTTGGTGCTTGCATTGTAAGTGAGGAAAATAAAATTTTATCTATGGGATATAACGGAATGCCCCGACATTGTTCTGACGATGAGTTTCCTTGGGCAAAAGAGGGTGATGCGCAAAATACAAAGTATATGTATGTTTGCCACGCCGAATTAAACGCTATTTTAAACTATGCGGGCGGTAACTTAAAGGGCGCCAAGGTGTATGTAACTCTTTTCCCGTGTAACGAGTGCACAAAGGCTATAATTCAGTCGGGCATAAAAGAGGTTATATATATGTCTGACAAATATGCCAATACTGATAGTGTTATATGCTCTAAAATGATGCTAAAAGCGGCTGGAATAAACTTTAGACCATACATACCAACAGGCAAAAAAATAGAAATAGAGATATAACAAAAAAGACCGCAATAGCGGTCTTTTTTGTTTTATATTTTATAATCAAAAAGCTGCTCGGCAAACCATACGTTTTTAACAGAAAAGGTTTTGCCGTTTAGGTAATTTAAAATATCAGCATCGGTAGTAAAATTAAAGGTGAGCTTATAAGAATAAAGCGCTTGTCTATTAAAGCCTAAGGCTTTATCTTGCTTTAGTTTACCGTATTTGCCATCTCCTAGTAATGGGTGGCCGATAGATGCCATATGTGCTCTAATTTGATGTGTGCGGCCTGTGTGTAAATTAACATCTATTAGGGTAAGATTATTTTTGCTTGCTAACGCTGTGTATTCGGTAACTATTGTGCGCGATGCATCTGTTTTGCTGCCGGTTAAAAACACCTTATTTTTTGAGTCGTTTTTTTCTAAAAACCCGGTTAGCACTTCGTGATTCTTTTTAGGTTTACCATGTATTACTGCAAGGTAGCGCTTTTCTATTTCGCGAAATTTTATTTTATCACACAAAATTCTTAGCGCTACTGCGTTTTTAGCCGCTATTACTATACCACCAGTATTGCGGTCTATACGGTTGGCAAGGGAGGGGGTAAAGCTGTTTTCGGCTTTTGGGTCATACTCGCCCTTTTTGTAAAGATAATGCTGAATTCTGGCAATTAGGGTGTCGGTATATTCGTTTTGGTCGGGGTGAACAAGCAGACCTTGTTTTTTGTCAACAAGTATTATATTCTCGTCTTCGTAAACTATGTCTATTTTATCTGACGCTTTTAAAAACTCATACTCTACCTTGTTGTTTTCTAAAAGCGCATCGTTTATATATGCATCTACCTTATCACCCTCGCATAGTTTCGTGCTAATTTCGGCACGTTTTCCGTTTACCTTTATGTGTTTTGTGCGTATGTAACGGTACATAAGCGATTTAGGTAGTTTTGGTGCGGCCTTGGTAATAAATTTATCTAGTCTTTGACCTGCATCGTTAGGGCCTATTATATAACTTTTCATACCGCACCTCCTAAAAAATTGCATTATTATTATATATCAAAATTAGAGTTTCGTAAAGGTAAATTTTGCTTTTAATTTAGTGAGGTTTGTGGTACAATAAATTATATTCAAACTTTGGCGGTGTTTTATATGGAATGGAAAGAAATTACAGTAACGGTTAAAGCACAAGATGTAACTGTTGCCGAAGATATTGCTAATATGACAGTACCTTACGGCATTTATACCGAAGACTATACCGATTTAGAGCAGCAAGCTTTAGAAATTGCGCATATAGACTTAATAGATGAAGACTTAATAAACAAAGATCGAACAAAGGCTATTATTCACGTATATATATCTGATGAAGATAATGCTTACGAAGCAGTGTCGTTTTTAAAAGACCAGTTTAGTGCTGTAAATATTGAAGCTATAGTTAGTATGGGTAGTGTTGATGATAGCGATTGGGCGGATAACTGGAAGAAATTTTTTAAATGCACCGAAATTGGTGAAAAACTAGTTATAAAACCCAGTTGGGAAGAATATGAAAACAAAAGTGGCCGTAAGGTGCTTAATATTGACCCGGGCGCTGCTTTTGGCACAGGTACGCATGCAACTACCACTCTTTGTTTAGAGCTTTTAGAGCAGTACATTAAGCCCAACGATACCATGTTAGATATTGGTACAGGAAGCGGAATACTTTCTATTGCTTCGGTTTTACTGGGAGCTAAATGTGGAGTAGGTGTAGATATTGATGAGGTGGCTGTAAAGGTAGCTAATGAGAACGCTGCACTTAATGGTATTTCTGATAAACTTCAGTTTATAAAAGGTGATTTAGCCGAAAAGGTAAACGGTAAGTTTAATGTTGTGTGCGCTAACATAGTGGCTGACGTTATAATAAGATTACTAGAAAATGTTGATTTGTTTTTTGAAGACAATGCTGTGCTCATTTGCTCTGGTATAATAAATATTAGGGTAGAAGACGTAAAGGTGGCATTTTCAAAACACGGTTATAAGATTATTGCTGAGCGCACTAAAGATAATTGGTATGCATTTGCGGTAATAAAGGAGAATAATTAATGCTTGAATTTGACCAATTAAGATTAAAATTAGAGGGCTATAGGGAAGAACTATTGCAGTTAAAGGATGCTTTGGGCCTAGAGCGTGACGAGAGTGAAATTGCTGAGTTAGAGCTTAGAACCACCGAGCCTGGCTTTTGGGACGATGCAGATAAATCGCAGGTTATTTTACAGCGTCTTAGCAAACTTAAAGAAAAAAAAGAAAAATTTGGTGGCACACTTTCACTTTTTGAAGATACTCTTACTCTTATAGAAATGGCTAATGAGGAAGAAGATTTATCGTTAGTAGAAGAAATAGATGCATCTATAAACGACTTTTGTGAGCGTTTAACCGAGCAAACCTTAAGCACTCTTTTAAACGGAGAGTACGATAAAAATAATGCTATACTAACATTCCACGCAGGCGCAGGCGGAACTGAGGCGCAAGATTGGAACCAAATGCTTCTTAGAATGTATTCGCGTTGGGCAGAGCGCCATGGTTTTAAAGTTGCGGTTACCGACTTTTTAGATGGTGACGAAGCAGGACTCAAAAGTGCTACGGTAATTGTATCGGGCGAGAATGCATACGGTTATTTAAAGAGCGAAAACGGCGTACACCGACTGGTTAGAATATCTCCGTTCGATTCGTCTGGCCGTCGCCATACATCTTTTGCGTCTATAGAGGTTATGCCCGAAATATCTGACGATACCGATATTGAGATTAACCCCGACGACTTAAAGGTAGATACCTACCGTTCGGGCGGTGCGGGTGGACAGCACGTTAACAAAACCGAGTCTGCAGTTCGTATTACCCATATTCCAACAGGTATTGTTGTAGCATGTCAAAATGAGCGTAGCCAATTTCAAAACCGCGACGTTGCACTTAAAATGTTAAAGAGTAAGCTTATAGAAATTAAAGAAAAGCAACATCTTGACAAAATAGAAGATATTAAAGGCGTTCAAAAAGAAATTGCTTGGGGCTCGCAAATACGTTCATACGTATTTATGCCGTATACACTTGCTAAAGACCACAGAACAGGCTTTGAGTCGGGCAATATAAACGCCGTTATGGACGGCGACTTAGACGGCTTTATAAATGCCTATTTAAAGGCATCATCTTTGGGCGAACTAAACGAGGAATAACAAAAACAACCACGCAAGTGGTTGTTTTTATTTTATGCTTATAAAGTAATCTACAATGCCGCGCGTTATGGCTTTGGCGCAGTCTTTGTTAAAATCATCGTCTATAATTTTAAGCAGTTCTGATGCGTTAGAAATATATCCGTTTTCAGTAAGCACTACGGGGCAGTCGGTTAGTCGTGACATATAAAAATAATGCCATTTAACGCCCGAGTGACTTGTTTTTGTGTATAAATCATTAGTGCTATCGTATATTAAATCGGCCGCCATCTTGGTAAATGGATTAAAGTGGTATGTATTAAATGCACTAACGCTATTACTATGCGAGTAGTTTCTATGTATGCTAACACACAAATCTGCTTTGGCCTCTTTAAAACGGGCTATTCTCTCGCTTGGGTCTAAACTTTCGTCGGAATCCCTTGACATTTTAACCGTAGCATCTATGCTTTCAAGTTCACTTTTAAGCATTAAGGCTAATTTTAAATTTAATGCCGATTCTGTAAATTTGCCGTTTGCCGATACAGCACCTGCATCATCGCCACCATGACCTACATCAATAAAAATGGTTATGTCTTTTAATGATACACCGTATTCGTTTTTTGCACCTGTTGCATTTGCGGGTTTTAAAAATGAAAAACACAAATTTCCATCGTTGTCGTACTCGGCATTCCAACCGTAAAAATGTCCGGTTTTGCGAAGATACAGCCGCAAACAAATGCTGTCAGATTTTTTTATTAGCTTACAGCTTTTAAATATTGGGTTTTGTCTAAAATTAAGATTGCCTGAGAATTCATTTGCATAACTAAAGGTTATATCTATGTAAGAAAATGTTGCGTTAGAAAAGGTGTAGTCGCGCGTTTTTTCGTTTTTATAGGTTTGATTTTTAATTTCAAAGGTAAACGGAGCCTTAAACAGAGTACTTAACTTAATGGTTGTGTAGCGTTCGGTTTCGTCTTGAGATATAATGCTTAGTTTATTGTGCTCAGGAAGAGTACTCTCGTAAATTTTCACCGATTCTTCATACACGCGTTTGCCGTATTGTAGCGTTTTATAATTTGTTTTTGCCGAGGCATTTACTATAGTTCCGCTATTGCAATAATCTACTGTGCCTTTTGGCAAATAAGAGTTTGTAGGGTGCGAATAATCGTCGGTAGTGCCGCTGTTAAAGGTTTCGGCAAAGGGAGTAACTACTTCGGCAACAAGCGGTCCTTTCGGTGCTTTTTTAAGGGTAATATCGGCACTGCTAATGCTCATAGAATCACCGTTTTTAGTGGCGGTGTAGTTTATGGCGCCCAGCAGTAAATCTTGGTCGGTGGTGTTGCTTAATGGGAACGAGCCGCTATACTCAACAAAGCTTTCATCGGGGTTAGTGGACTTGTTTGACTCAAGAGTAATTGTGTTGCCAAAAAGGGTTGCCGTAACACTAGAATTTTTTTGTGCCAAAACACTTACGTACATTACAGAGCCCGAATCTATTATAAGTGCATCCTTCGGCGTGGCGTTTTTAATCAGCGAATAATCATAGGTTATAAGGTATGAATAATAAATATCACCATTTTGCAAAATAAGACGGTTTTCACCCTTATTAAGCTTTACATCTATACTAAAACTGCCGTCTGAATTTGTATCAACCTTTTTTTCGTTAACGGTGAGTGGGGCAGAGGTATCACACATGCCCGTAAAGGTAACTAGGTCGTTTTCGGTAGTAAACTCTCCGTATTCTGGAGTGTGAATTACAAACGAGTCCGGAGCTATGGTTTGTACTGTTTTAGGGTCATTGTAAAACCTTAATAAAAACATAACACCAAGGCATAGGCAAACAGCGCCTACAAGAGTAAGCGCTGCTACTATTACGGTTAATAATTTGTAATGGTTATGCCTTAGCTTCATAAAATGCTCCAAAAGCTACTTTTTATATTTTTGGTTTATTAGTTTATATACTTCGCCGCCAAGCATAGGAATAAGCGAAAGTAATAGCGCACAGGCCCAAAGACCTACAGAAATATTGGTAAGAGCAAAAAGTGTATTAAGCGGTGTTGCGGCTACTAAGAATGTCATAATAACCGAAAAGGCTATTGCAAGCCACACGTATTTGTTGCTCTTTAAGTGCGAGAAGGGGATAAGTTTATCGCTACGCACCGATAAAACATAGAATATCTGGCTTAATGCCATGGTAATAAAGGCCGTGGTAGCGCCTTGTGCTGCGCCAGATGCTCTGCCTATAGCGAACGAACAAAGAGCAGAAATTGCAAACAATGCACCTTGTACTATAGCTTTTATAACTAAACTCTTGTTGAATATATTTTCGTTTTTATCTCTGGGAGGAAGGTCCATAATGTCTTTTGAAACAGGCTCCATACCAAGACAAATAGCAGGAGCGGTATCGGTAACAAGGTTAATCCATAATAGGCCTATTGCCGCAAAGGGAGAAACACCAAAAATAATCATACCAAACAGTACAGTAATAATCTCGCCCAAATTGCAACTTATTAAGAATTGTACGGTCTTTCGAATGTTATCGAATATTCCTCTACCTTCTTTAACTGCGGTTACAATGGTGGCAAAGTTGTCGTCAGTTAAAATAATATCGGCGGCACCCTTTGCAACATCGGTGCCTGTAATACCCATAGCACAACCAATATCGGCAGCTTTTAGGGCAGGAGCATCGTTTACACCGTCACCTGTCATAGAAACTATTTTGCCCTTGCTTTGCCAGGCTTTAACTATGCGTATTTTGTCTTCGGGTGTAACACGTGCAAACACCGAGTATTTTTCGATATTGTTATATAACTCTTCGTCCGAAAGATTGCTGAGCTCTGCACCTGTTATGGCTAAAGAGTTTTCGTCAAAAATACCTATTTTGGTGGCTATTGCCTTGGCAGTTATTATGTGGTCACCGGTTATCATAACGGTTTTAATACCTGCTTTTTTACAAAGAGAAACGGCTTTTACGGCTTCGGGTCTGGGTGGATCTATCATACCGATTAGACCCACAAACGAAAGGTCGTTTTCAAGCTCTTCACTTGTTGGGTTAGATGGTAATTCATCTAAAGGTTTAATTGCAACGGCTATAACGCGCAATGCATCTTCTGCAAGTGAGGTGTTTGCTTTTAGTGCGGCTTCTATATTACCGCTTATGCACTTTTCCAGTAAAATTTCGGGAGCACCTTTAACAATGGCATAAGGTCTGCCTTCTATAACATTTACAGTGGTCATAAGTTTGCGTTCAGAGTCAAACGGAATGTCGCAAGTACGGGGAAAACGACTGTCAATTTCTGCTTTGCTTAAACCTAAATGTTTTTCGCAGCAGTTAGCAATTGCGATTTCTGTGGGGTCGCCAATATCGCTCTTGCGGCTACCGTTGTGTTCAACTAAAACATCGGTGCATATTGAGCCTAAACGAATAAGGGCTTTAGCTTTGTCAGATACAGTATCTTGTTCTAGATCTAAAATATCATCACCATCGTAAACCTTGGTAACGGTCATTTTGTTAAGGGTAAGAGTACCAGTTTTGTCGGTGCATATAACCGATGCGCTACCAAGTGTTTCTACGGCAGGCAAGCTTTTAACAATGGCATTGCTTTTAACCATGCGTTGAACACCTAAGGCTAAAACAACGGTAACTATTGCTGGAAGACCCTCTGGTATAGCTGCAACTGCTAAAGAAACAGATGTCATAAACATATTGAGTAGCATGGTGGCAAAGGGCTCAGGGGAGCGGAAATTGCCTATAATACCAATTACAAAAACAATGGCACATACTATAAGTGTAACCAAGCCTAATGTTTTGCCCAAGGCCGTAAGTTTAGCTTTTAGAGGAGTTGTGCCCTCGGTTTCATTTTCTAATAAATGAGCTATTTTACCAACCTCGGTGTTCATACCGGTTTCGGTTACCATAGCAGTAGCGCGGCCGTTTGTTACAGAACAACCCGAATAAATCATATTTATGCGGTCACCTATGGTTACTATGTCGTCTACAATGGCGTTGGCGTCTTTTTCAACCGGCACCGATTCACCCGTAAGGGCAGATTCATCGCAACGGAAAAGTGATGCTTCTAAGAGTCTTGCATCGGCAGGGATATAATCGCCAGCTTCAAGCATAATTATATCACCCGGTACCAGCATAGATGCCTGTATTGTTTGCACAACACCGTCACGCAATACTTTGGCCGACGGAGCGGTCATGCTTTTTAAGGCTTCTAAAGCGTTTTCGGCTTTGCTTTCTTGGTAAACTCCGAGTAAGGCGTTACCTATTACTATAGCAATAATTATTATGGGCTCAAACCAGTCTTTTTCGCCATCTAAAAGTGAAGCAAAAAAAGAAACTATTGCTGCGATAATTAAAACTATTACCATAAAGTCTTTAAGCTGATCTAAAAATCTTGCAAAAAAACTTTTCTTTTCTTTTTCTATAAGAATATTTTTGCCGTATTTTTCAATACGTTCTGCCGCCTTTTTTGAAGATACACCTACTTTAGAGTCGGTTTTATATTTATCTAAAGCATTTTGAGCTGTGGTACTATGCCAAATCAAAAATATCACTCCATAAATTTATAAAATATATATCTATATTATAATACTATAATTTTACCCATAAATCAATATCATTTATACGACAAATCTTGCAAAAAAACAAGGGCGAATGCATAAAACATTCGCCTTTATTTTAAATTCTAATTAATTATTTAAGTGCATCAATAGCTTTTTGTAATATCGGAGCTAATTTTGATGCATACACATTATGCTCAACAGAATTTGGGTGGAAGTTTGGAGATACGCCGGCTATATATTTGTAAATACCTGCGTTCTCGCCACCTAGTTGAGAATAAAGCTTGTTTATAGTAGCGTCAACACCACTAGTTGCCATACCGCCAACCAAAACAATTTTAGCGTTAGGATTATTGCCTAAAAGCTTGTTAATTAATTGTTTCATTCCGGTTTCTAACTCGGAGGTTGATACACTATTGCCTAAATCGTTAGTACCAAGATTTATAACATAAATGTCGGGTGTACGGGTGTATGTGAATTTCTTTTGAAGAGAAAGGTCGGGGAAGTAGTCGTAAACCTCGGCCATAGTTTGTTTTTTATTGTTTAATACGGGCTCGTAACCTCTAACAACACCAATACCTGTACGCGCAACTACAGCAATATCGGCATTAACCTTTTTGCCGGCTAAGAATGCATATGTATTGGTGCCGTCTTGTATAGCAGGAGCATCGCCTGTGGGAACCGACATATTAACTTTATCGGCTAAAGAACCGTAACCTGCGGTTATAGAGTCGCCAATAAATTCAATGTAAACATCGCGGTTTGCGGGTTTGGCGCCAAGTGTACCGTTGCACGAAACCGATGTTAAATACACATCACCGCCGTACTTGCTTTCGGTCTGACGATAGATTTCTACGTGGTGTTCGCCCTCAGATAGACCTTCGGCAATAACGAGTTCGATAGTACCGTTTTTATTTATGTGATGTCTTGCTTGTTGGCGTATACCGTCTAGATATACTGTAAAGTATATACCAAAGGCAGCTCCTGTGTTAACCGAACTTGCTGTTATGTTTACAGCCAAATTGCCTTTGCAGTTAACCTTAAACTCTACGCCGTCGGCAGTTGTATTAAACTTAATTCCTTGTGATTCCATAGTAGCGCGGTTTGTGTACTTAAAGGCGTCTTTATTGTCTATTATTTTATAAGTGTTTTCAAGCTTCACAGAGGTATCCTCCTTATCGGTTGCGGGCGGTGTAAAGGTAGAAGTAGTTGTAGGTTTTTTGCTTGAAGATTCCTTTGGGTTAGAACTACTTTTATTATCTTGTGAAGTTGTTGATGTTGTATCATCTGTACTGGTAACATCGTTATCTTCGGTAGATGTTACTGTTTGCTCATCACCCTCGGTTATTTCGCTTGTTATGGTTACTACTTGCTGTGCACAACCAGTAAACACCATACAGATTGCAAGAGAAAGTGCCAATAGAGCAATAATGTTTTTTTTCATAAGTCCCTCTCCTTATAATTCCTTATAATTCATTGTTTTCTATGGCTGCGATTTTATCAATACGAGTTTTGTGGCGTCCACCTTCAAACTCGGTATTTAAAAACAAATCTACAAGCTCTAAAGCAAGTCCTGGGCCTGTAACTCTGCCACCTAGGCATAATACATTCGCATTGTTATGAAGTCGGGTAAATTTTGCAGAAAAATGATCGGTGCAAACGGCGGCACGAATACCTTTTACTTTGTTGGCTGCCATAGACATTCCTATGCCTGTGCCGCAAACCAAAATTGCCTTTTCACATTCACCACTAACTACACTTTTTGCAACCGGAAAAGCAATGTCCGGATAATCTATAGAAACCTTTTCGTTTATTCCAAAGTCTTTAATTTCTATGCCCAATTCGGTTAAATGAGCGCAAATTTCGTTTTTTAATTCTATTCCGCCGTGGTCGCAACCTATAGCTATCATTTGTTTTTCTCCTTTAAGTTTAGTTCCCGTTCTGCTTGCGGAAGTCTTAAGTAAAAAGGTAAAAGTTCTTCTGCTAAAAGAGGTGGGGTGTTTTTGTATTCTTTTTCTGCAGCAAGACAAACACCTGCCGCGTTTTGAAATAATGCTTGTGGAGAAGCTTTTTTTACATTTTCAATATCCTTTGCAAAAGGATAAAAAATATCGGCTCCGTCACCCGCAATATATATGGGTTTGTTGTCAGTCAAATTTTTAAGTTCTTCGCAAACTTCTTCTATCATAACAGCACGGTCTTCGCAGAGTCTGGTGATTTCACCGTTCTTTATCGAGAAAAGCGCATTATATACTTGGTTGCAGCGCGCATCCATAACGGCACAAACTATACAGTCGGTACTGCAAAAGTTTTCAGCAATGGCTCTTAGGGTAGAAACTGCAAAACAAGGTTTGTTCCCAGCACAGGCAAGTCCTTTTAATGCGCTAATACCTATTCTAATGCCCGTAAACGAACCCGGCCCAGAGGTTATTGCAAAACCGTCAATATCGTCTAAATCGGTTAGCGATGCTTTTAGCATAGATGTAACTAGTGGTAAAAGTGTTTGAGAGTGGGTAAGTTTTACATTAACAAAAGACTGAGCAATAATTTTTGAATCTTCTACTATTGCGCACGATGCAGGTGTGGCAGAACATTCTAGTCCTAAAATTTTCAATTAAAAGCCACCTCCGGTTACTGTAATGCGTCTAGATAAGTCAGACAATTTTTCAATAGTAACATAAATTGTATTATCGTCTAATGCGGCGGTGATATTTTCGCTCCATTCTACAGCCAAAAGACCGCCTAAATCTAAATAATCAAAATATCCGGTAGAGTAAAGGTCTTCCCAACCGGTAACCCTGTACATATCAAAATGATATAAATTAACTCTTCCGCCAACATATTCGTTGACAAGAGAAAAGGTTGGGGAAGTAACATCGCCATTATAACCAATGCCGCGAGCCAGTCCTCGAACAAAGCAGGTTTTACCCATACCGAGTGAGCCCGTAAAGGCTAATACCATGCCGCCGTTTAGCTTATTTGCAATGCTAAAAGCAAAGCTTTCGGTGTCTTCGGGTGAGTTGGAAATAAATTCTAACATTGCATAATCCTTTAAACATTTATAGTCAAATTAAGTATATCATATTATTTATAATAATAAAAGGGGTAAAATAAAAAAATCTTGATTTAATTAGTTGCTTATCGTATAATATAAAAGGATATTTATGTGTATTTTAGGGTGCAGATTATGAAGTTTGTTTTTGGCAAAATTGCCGACTATATACGTGAATGTGAAAAGGTTACCCTTGTTCTGTGTGCAATGGTTAGTGCATACGGTTGTATTGCTGTACTCTCGGCCACCAATTATACAGGCAGTATACGTCAGTTTATAACTCAAACTGTTGCTACTATTATAGGACTTGGCGGTGCTATTGTAATATCGCTTTACGACTATAATAAGCTTATAAAGCGTTGGTATATTCCCGCAATAGTAGGTTTAATACCGGTTTTGCTTACCTTTGTTTTTGGTGAGGGGCCCGAGGGCACAGATGATAGGGCTTGGCTTATTTTACCGGGTAATATATCGTTTCAGCCATCGGAGCTTTTAAAAATATCGTTTATATTAACATTTGCAGCGCATATATCAAGAGTACAAAGCACAATTAAAAAGCCAAAAACCTTCTTGCTTTTGTGTGTACACGGTGCCATACCTGTGGCACTCATACATTTTCAGGGTGACGACGGTACGGCTTTAGTTTTTGCAATAATGTTTATTTGTATGCTTTTTGCATCGGGCGTAAGTTTAAAGCATTTAGGAATAAGTGCGGCGGCTGCAGCAGTTGCAGCACCGTTTGCGTTTTTCTTTGTATTTAACGACCAACAACGGCAAAGACTTTTGCTCATGTTTGATTTAGAAAGTGACCTTTTAGGTGCCGGCTGGCAACAGTGGCGCGGCAGAATAGCTCTTGCTAACGGTGGCTTATTTGGACAAGGCTTATTTAAAGGCCCCTTAACCCAAACCGCAAACGTGCCAAAGGGGTACAACGATTTTATATTTGTAAGCATAGGCGAAGAGTTGGGCGCCGTAGGATTACTGGTAGTTATGATTTTGCTTTCAGCAATTGCTTTAAGAGCATTAAAGGTTTCACAGATGTCAAACCAGAATGCCGGAAAGTATGTTGCGGTAGGCTTTTTTGGTATGATAGCGGCACAGACTATTATAAATATTGGAATGTGCCTATCTATAATACCTGTTATAGGTGTTACACTACCTTTCTTTAGTTCGGGCGGAACATCGGTTGCATGTCTTTATTTAGGTGTTGGGCTACTGCTTAGTGTATATGCCAACAGAAATTCGCGAACCCTTTATTTGCACGATTAATTTGTAAATATTATTGTTTGTGAGGTGTTTTGTGGTGACAGATTGCGTTATTAATGTTACCAAAGTAACTGCACGCTCTTCTAACGGCTACAATTTTATAAACGGTAAGGTTTTTAGTACTAAAAAGCCAAAGTTTGCTATACAGTTTTTGCACGGTGCAACTGAGCATATAGGCCGATATACCGAGTTTGCCGAGTATATGTGCAAAAATTTTGACTGCGCAGTAATTGCTCATGACCAGTGTGGACATGGTGCTTCGGTTTTTGATAAGAGCGAGTACGGATATTTTGCTGCACGCCGCGGATATAAACACATAGTTAATGATACATACGAATTTTTGACCGAGGCCAGAAACACAATAGGCGACATACCGGTCTTTTTAATGGGTTATGATATGGGCTCACTAATAGCAAGGGCATCTGTAGCACGGTTTTCGGAATATTATGTTGGATTAGTTTTAATAGGTACAAGCTATAAAAGCTTTATGATGAAATTATTGCTTAAAAAATGCCAGCGAGAAATAGCCCAAAACAGTGAATCGTATTTGTCTGTTGATTTATATAAGAAGTTTTTATTTGCTTCCAATAAAAAATATGAGGATAATACGGGTTTTGATTGGCTAAATTCTAATGAGCAAGAATGTAACAAGTTTTTAAGTGATCCTATATGCAATTTTTCGCTTTCGGCATCGGCTATTAAAGATATAATAAAAGTGAGAATTGCTGTTAACGAGGCCAAATGGTTTAAAGAAATGCCAAATATACCTATATTTATACTCTCAGGCGAAGATGACCCCGTAGGCAGATTTTGTAAATATTCATATAAAATAGCAAACAAACTAAAATCTAACGGAATAATTGATGTTACCACAGTTACATACCCTGGTGCAAGGCATGATTTGTTGCACGAAAACTGCAAGGAACAAGTGTTTAACGATATTGCAAATTGGATAGAAAAAAGAGTATTATAAAATAAAAATGTTCTAGACCACTTGGTCTAGAACATTTTTTAGTTTTCTAATAAAGTTTGCAAGTAGTCATATTTGTTATAAGTGCAAATAAAACGCAAAGAGTATTGCAGAGAATTGTAAAGCTCGGTTTGATCTAATAATTTGTCATCAAAAACGTTAGTAATGGCATTTGTTTTTGCCCAAAACATATTGCACAAGGGGAAAATAGCATCGCTGGGTGTTGCTGAAGAAATATTTAAATATTCTAGCAGTTTTTCTGTGGCTTTTCGGTTATTGGCCCAAGCAGATTTATTTTCGTGTGTGTTTAATGTTTTTGGGAATATAAGACCGAGTGATGAATTTATGTTAAACTCGTTTACAATTGCCGCTATTTGCTCTTTGCTACCCAAAACATTGTCATATAAATAGCCGTGCGTTTTTATGCCGTTAGAATTTATATGGCATAAAATATCGTAGTTTTTATAGTGGTTTTTCATTTGCAAAACAAATGGTAAAGAATCATTTTGGCAGTTGTCAAAAATATCCACACTTACATTTATGTTTTCAAATTTTTGTGCAAATGAATTTTTTATAAACTGCAATTTTTGGGGTGTATCGGTAGATACAAAAAGATCAAACTCAAATGGAATAAGTTTAATTTGTTTTATAATTTCGCCAAGCGCAAAAATATCTGTTATGTGAGCTTGAACTGCAATTTTTGGTGCTGTAATGTTAGAGGGATTTATAGGTTTTAATGTTACGGCGGGTTTTATAAGAGGCAAATCAAATAATGCGCAAGATAATGCATTTATGTTAGCATAGCCGTATTTTTTGTCGGGCTCTAAATAGGTGCCTTCGGCCCACTCGTTAAACGCATTTACAAAAATAAAACGCTCTTTTTCACAAAAATAAGCTTTTGCATCTTCTACTGCTGCTTTTATCCAATTATAAAAACTTTTAATAGAAAAGGCATAGTAAACGGTGTAGTTATCTTTTCTGCGGCATGAGTTATCCCAAGAAGCCATAACGGTTTTATATACCGGCTTTTTTGTTTTTTCTTGTTTGTACTTGCCTATTACAAACTGCACTAGTTTTTGATAATTGTAAATATTTGAGCGCTCTTTTGTAACGATACTGTTTACCCTTAAAGAATCGAGAGCTAGGTTGTGCGGCGGAAACTCAACCTCAGCATCTATATAATCTGTTATTTTTAAGGAATCGGCAGTAGTGTTATGTGTGCGGCAAGACCATATTAGAATTTCGCCAATACCAATATCTTTTGCGCGATTTCTCATTTTAAGTAGGGTCTTTTTTATATTTGGAATCTCGCTGCAGTTATATATTAAAATTACGGGCTTTGAGTCTATTTTTATATAACGTTTATCGTTTATATATTTTTGCAAATCGTCAATAAATTTTTCAGGGTCAGACTTTGAATAATCTTGTTTTATAAGTATATTGGAATTTTGTCCGTCCCACGCTTTAGTCCAGTTTTCATTGGCCCAACAAAGCATAAAGTTTATGTCTATTTCGGGGTGATCAAGAAGCATATCTACGGGTTTTTCTAATAAGCGCTTGCCCGAAAACCAGTAGTGGTAAAAACAAAAACCGTATATTCCGTGGCTTTTTGCAAGCTCTGCTTGGCTTTTTAAAACTGCTACATCTTCTAAATTATAATAGCCTATATTTTCATGAGGCTCGCGAGGTTGGTAGTGAGACTCAAATTTAGGCGTGGCCTTTTTTGTGTTTGTCCATTCGGTAAAATCTTTGCCCCACCAAGCGTCGTTTTCGGGTATGGTATGAAACTGCGGCAAATAAAAAGCAATAGGCTTTACTGTGCTGTTATGGTCAGAAAAATCTATATTGTTTTGGTATTCGCAGTCGTAACTGTCATAACCCAAAAAGCCATCGTCAGTGGATATTATGTTATTTATATCGCCGTATTTTTTGTAAAATGATTTTGTCCTTATATGGTTTTTAAAAACCTTAAAAGATCCACCTATTCCGTTAGATTTAAGTGTGTTTATTGCACCGTGCAAAAATGACATATTATCACCTTTCGTAAGCATTTACAGATAATCTGTTACTATTTTTACATATAATGCAATTTAAGTCAAGATTTAATGATTTGTACACTGCTAAAAATATTTTGTTGAATAATTTTTAAGTTTAATATATAATTTGTGTAATATAGTGAACGGAGAAATTTATGAGTAAAAAATCAAAATTTATAAAAAATCAAAAATTCGCAGTAACTGTTGCTACCGTTGTTTTGGCTGTTATATTGGTCTTTACAATTGGTATTAGCATAATAAATGATAGTGGCGCATTATTAAGAAACGCTACTGCGGCGCAGACCAACAATTTTAAGGTAGACAACGCAATGTTCTCGTATTTTTTCTATACTGAATATATAGGCGAAATGGAAGAATACGGTGAATATTATAAAAGTTATTATGGTTTTGACACCGATACCGACCTTAAAAAGCAAAATTACGATGAAAAAACCACTTGGTTTGAATATTTTGTAAAAATGGCTAAGTCACGTTTAATGGATATGCTTTTACTTGCTGAGGCTGCAGTAGATAACGGTATTACTGTAGATGATGAGGATACGGCGTTCATACAAAATGAAATAGACTTACTTAACACCTCTGCAATGTTAGAGGGCGTGTCAACAAAGAAATATATTGCAGATACTTACGGCAAAGGTGTAAAGCAGCAAGATATTGAAAATGCGCTAAAAATAATTTTACTTGCAAACAAGCAATATGAGTATTTGAGTGACAACCTAGAAATTACCGAGCAAGAAATTACAGAGTATTTTGAAAAGAACAGCAAAGGCTATGCCAAGTGCGATATAAGAAAATATACTTTTAACGGTAATAATGCCAAAGAAAATGCCGCGCGACTTCAAAAGGCTACCAGTCAAAACGAGTACAAACAAATATTAAGTGATATTTTAAAAGAACAGGGCAGTTATTCAGACTCTAGAATACAAACTTTGGTAGATAACACTTTGGTTGAAGGATACGAGTATTCGGGTTTAAGTGAATTAGATGATTGGCTATTTTCTGGCGCAAAGCCAAACGAAACTAAAACTGTATTTTTAAGCGGAGAATACAGTGTGTATATGGTTGTAAAGGAAGCATATTCAGATGAATATGTAACAAAAAATATTCGTCATATACTTATATCGTCAGATTCCGTAGGCTCTATGGCCAAGGCTTCTGTTAAGGCAAAAGAGGTTTTAAAGGAATTTGAGCAAACCGATAAATCTGAAGATTCATTTAAAAAACTTGCAATGCAGTATAACACCGACCCGGGCTCTTATTCAAAAGCGGGATTATATGAAAACGTATTAAAAGAAGAATATGTAGAAGAGTTTGAAAATTGGTGTTTTGATGAGTTAAGACAAAAAGGCGATTACGAGATAATTAAAACCACCTATGGCTACCATATTATGTATTTTTTGGGTGACGGTCTTTTATCTTGGCAAGCACAAATAAAAGATGAACTTGCAAACTCTAAACTAAGCAAGGTGTACGATACTTACGCTACTCAGTACAAAGTTGAGTTTTTTGATAACACGATGTACAAAATAAAATAAGTGAAAAATATAATAAAAAAGCGTTCTCGTACGAGAACGCTTTTTGTTTTGCTAATAATATTAGTTTTTCTTACTTTGCCATTTAACCCAAAGCGGAGCCGAAACAAATATAGAAGAACAGCTACCCGAAATTAAACCAAACAGCATTGGTACCGCAAAACTTCTTAAAGACGATAGACCAAAGAATTCGGCAACTATTAAAATTACTAAAACTGCAAGTACGGTTGTTACCGATGTTGTTATAGTTCTTCTAAGCACCTGAGAAAGACTTAAATTTACAATATCTGCCTTTGGCATCTTGTGGTTTTTAGCACTGTTTTCACGAATACGGTCGTATATAACAATGGTATCATTAAGAGAATAGCCCAAAATTGTAAGCACAACGGCCATAAAGTTAAGGTCAATATCAAGTCCGAAAATTGCACACGATATAAATGCTGAAACAACATCTAAAACAAGAGCAATTAAAGCGGTAAGACCTGCAGTAAAGCCGCCTATCTTTTTAAATCTAAGGCTTACAAAAATTAAAACCAATATAGCAACTATTATTACCGCTACTAAAGCTTTTAAGAAGAAATTGTTCGCTACCGAACCCGACACTGAGTTAGAGCCGTAGAAAGCTATAGAATTGTCGGGGTATTCTTTTATAAGCGAGTCGGTCAATTTTTGCTGATGTTCAGCAGATACAGCTTCATCTGCAACAAGGCTTATTATTAACTTTTTAGAATCGCCGCTTAAAGCAGAGCTTTCTAGAACGGTGGCCTTTTTTTCTAAAATGTCTTCTACTGTTTTTTGTACATCTTCTGTGTTAATATCACCAACAAAAGAATATTCAAAACGGGTACCGCCTTTAAAGTTAATGTCTAGGTTAAGACCGTTAACAAAAATAAATACAATACCTAAAACAAAAACTATGCCGTAAACAATAAGGCTTATAGGTAGGTTTTTTACAAAGTCAAATGATTTATTTTTCATTTTTTATACCTCCGTAAAGCCATGGATTTCTAAATGCTTTTATTCTTGCAAGACTTCTTAGCATAATTCTAGATGCACACACTGCCATTACAAAGTTAAATATAACACCGGTAAGAAGTGTGTAACCAAATGAATAAATGCTTCCTGTAATTGAACTTCCGAATGCTGCCATTACAACCGAGAAGATTTTTGTTAAAAGACTGTTTGGCGAACCAAATGCGCCCATTAGTACAACCGATACAATAATAATGGTTATGTTACCGTCTAAAATAGCCTTAAAGCTGTTTTCAAAGCCAGAGTTTATTGCTCCGCTAATTGTTTTGCCGCTATTAAATTCTTCCTTTATACGCTCGGCAGCAATAACGTTAGCGTCAACACCAACACCTATTGAAAGTATAATACCTGCAATACCCGGAACAGTTAGAGTAAAGCTTGATGTGCCCGGGAAGAAGCCCGATATACAAGCTATCATACCGCCTATTTGACCAAACAGTGTTATTGCGGCAACAACACCGGGTAAACGGTATTTTATAATCATAAGTATGCAAATTACTACAAACGCAACCGAACCTGCAATAACCATTACCTTTAGAGCATCAGAGCCTAAGGATGGAGAAATTATTTGAAGCTTAGATTCATCGCAAGTAAGCGCAAAGGGAAGAGAACCCGCATTTATTTTGTCGGCAAGTTCATGCGCTGTGTCGTAGGTAAAGCTGCCGGTTATATATGCTTTGTTACCGGTTATAACATCGTCAACCTTTGGCGCGTCTATCATTTGGTCATCCATCCAGATAGAAATATAGTCGCCCTTTAATCTTTCGGTAGCCTCGGTAAACTTAGATGAGCCTAAAGTTGTTAGGGTGAGCTCTACCATATACTCGGTTTCTTGCACAACCGCTTTTGCCGATTCAATATCTTGCGAACCCTCTAAAACTACGTTTTCATCGCTTGTGCCCTCGCAGAAACGTAAAACTGCAGTTTCACCAAGCTCTTTTACTGCCGACGCTGCAGACTGTGCACTAAAATCGCTTTCGTCAGCAGACCATGGAAATCTTACGATTACCTGTTTTTTTGCATTGTCACAGTAAACCTCATAGTCGGTAATGTTGTTGTTTACAAGACGGGTTTCTATAATTGCTTTTGCAGCGTCCATATCTGAGTTGGTTATATTATCAACTGCAATATCGGGTGAGAAAACGGCCTCTACACCGCCGCGGATATCTATACCCCAACGTATGTCATCTGCTCCTTTAAAATAGACCTTGCGGATATCGCCGTAGTAATTATCTATGCCAAAAAACGAAATAAGCGTAAAGGCAATTATTAAGATTGATACTACAGCGAACGCCCATTTTGGTGCCACTTTATTTTTCATATATTTTGTCCTCCAAAAATTAGACATTAAAAACTTTTATCTGTTAAAAGCTTTTCTGCTGCGGCATATTTAACTGCAACACATAAAACCTTTGCCGCCTCAGACAGTTCTTCGCAAGACGGGTAAGACGGAGCAATACGAATATTGCGGTCTTTAGGGTCTATGCCGTATGGGTAGGTAGCGCCAGCACCGGTTAAAACTAAACCTGCGTCTTTGCAAAGTTCGACTACGCGCTTTGCACAACCGTTTAAAACATTAAGGTTTATAAAATAACCGCCGCGAGGTTTGGTCCATTCGGCAATATCAGCACCTGTTAGCTCAGCTTCAAGCTCATCTAAAACAATATCAAACTTAGGTCTTAAAATAGATGCGTGTACCTTCATATGATTTTTAACATCATCTAAATTCTTAAAATAGCGTGCGTGTCTTAACTGGTTTAATTTATCAGGACCAATTGTTTGGTAGCTCATACGATGCTTTAAGCGTGCAACATTTGCAGGGCTTGCAGCCTCAGCAGCAACGCCGGCACCTGGGAAGGTGATTTTAGAAGTAGAGGTAAATATTATTACCATATCTTCATTACCGTTTTTAACACATTCATCGTATATGTCTAAAAGCTCGTCGTGTTCATCATATAAATCGTGAACGGCGTATGCGTTATCCCACAAAATTCTAAAGTCTTTTGCTGCAGGTTTTAGAGCAGCAAGTGCTTTAACAACCTCGTCAGAATAGGTAATGCCCTCTGGGTTAGAGTATTTTGGAACACACCACATACCCTTAACCGATTCGTCCTTTATAAGCTCGGTTATTTTGGCAATATCGGGGCCGTTGGGAGTGTTTTCAACCGGTATCATTTTAATGCCAAAATATTCGCATATTGCAAAATGACGGTCGTAACCGGGAACCGGACAAATAAACTTAATGTCGTCTTGCTTGCACCAGGGCTCACCGCCCATACCGTGTGTCATAGCTTGTGCTACGGTGTCAAACATCATATTAAGTGACGAATTACCGCCAACTATTATTTGCTTTGGGCTAATATCTAAAATTTGAGAAAATAAATTTTTAAGCTCTGTAAGACCATCAAGTCCGCCGTAGTTGCGGCAGTCTATTGAGTTTTCGTTTTTAAAACCGGTAGAGTTACCCACAAGGTCAAAAATTTCGCAGCTTAAATCCATTTGATCAAATCCGGGTTTGCCGCGCGACATATCAAGTGTGCAACCCAGAGCCTTTAAGCGCTCATATTCGCGGTCGACTGCTTTGAATTCGCTTAGCAGCTCTTCGCGACTCATTTGTAAATAACTTTTCATAAGAAATACCTCCAAAAGTTTACAACATACTACTATAATACATTTTCGCAGTTTTTTCAAGTAAAATAAATATGAACATATTATTTATAATATATAGTGTGAAAATAAAACATAAATGTTGTGACAAATTTCTTGACAGTCAATAAATGTAGTGGTAAAATGTAAAATGATATTTTGGTACATTTTTGTTTTTATCTTTGGCGGGATAAACGCAAAGTATCTATATTCGCGGTGAACATACGGCTGCGGAATGTATTTTAGGTGCATTCGAATTCGGTAGTTTATATAAGGAGGTGCATTTTATGCCCGATATCATTATTTATGTAATTTTTGGCGCAATTGCCATTATTTGCGCCGTTATTGGTTATTTTGCAGGTATAGCGCATAGAAAAAAGGTTGCCGAAGCTACTGTTGGCTCTGCTGAAGAAGAAGCAAGACGCATACTTAACGACACTATGAAACTAGCAGAAACCAAAAAGAAAGAAATGCTAATAGAAGCTAAAGATGAAATACATCAGCTTAGAGCAGAAAATGATCGTGATTTAAGAGAAAGACGCAGTGAAGTACAGCGTCAAGAACGCAGACTCCAACAAAAAGAAGAGTCTATGGACAAAAAGCTTGAAAACCTTGAGAAAAAAGAAGAGGCTATTGCCGCAAAGGTAAAAGAAGTAGAGGACAGGCTTGAAGAAACCGAGCGCATTAAGAAAAGCCAAATCGATATGCTCGAGAAAATTTCGGGTTTTTCAAGCGAACAGGCAAAACAGCAGTTGCTTAACGAATTAGAGGGTACCCTATCACATCAGAAAGCAGTTAAGATACTTGAGTTTGAGCAACAATGCAAAGAAGAGGCCGACACAAAGGCCAAAGACATTATTTCTCACGCAATTCAACGCTGCGCGGCAGACCATTCTTCAGAAGTTACCGTTTCGGTAGTGGCGCTACCCAACGACGAAATGAAGGGTAGAATTATAGGCCGCGAGGGTAGAAACATTAGAGCGTTAGAAACTGCAACCGGTGTTGACCTTATTATAGACGACACACCCGAAGCAATTACTCTTTCAAGCTTCGATCCCGTAAGACGCGAGATTGCCCGTCTTACTTTAGAAAAGCTTATTTTAGACGGCAGAATTCACCCTGCAAGAATTGAAGAAACTGTACTTAAGGCTCAGGCTGAGGTAGAGGCTACAATTAAGCAAGAGGGTGAGAGAGCTGTTTTAGAGGCAGGAGTACATAATATTCACCCCGAGCTTGTTAAATTGCTTGGCCGTTTGCGCTACAGAACAAGCTATGGTCAAAATGTTCTAAAGCATTCTTTAGAGGTTTGCCATTTAGCAGGTGTTATGGCTGCAGAGTTAGGTGAAAATGTAAATCTTGCTAAACGCGCAGGTTTACTGCACGATATTGGTAAGGCTCTTGACCATGAGCAAGAAGGCACACATATTCATTTGGGTGTTGAGGTTGCTAAGAAATACAAAGAGTCTGAAACGGTTGTTCACGCTATACACGCTCACCACGGCGAAGTTGAGGCTAAGACTGTTATTGCTTGTATAGTACAGGCGGCCGATGCTATATCGGCAGCACGTCCGGGAGCTAGAAGAGAAAACATTGAAAGCTACATTAAGCGTCTTGAAAAACTTGAGGAAATCGCCAATTCCTTTGAGGGAGTAGATAGCTCTTATGCAATTCAGGCAGGTAGAGAAATTAGAATCGTTGTTAAGCCTGAACTTGTTAGCGATGACAAAATGGTTATTCTTGCTCACGATATTGCACAGCAAATTGAAAACGACCTAGAATATCCAGGTCAAATAAAGGTTAACGTTATTAGAGAAAACCGAACAATTGACTACGCAAAATAAAACAAATATAAAATAAAAATCTCGCTCATTTGAGCGAGATTTTTTTATTATAATTTTTTGTACTATATTTATTATTTTACAAGCAAATCAAACAACATAAACATAATCGGAATTGTAGCAATCGATAGTAAATGAGATATAAGTGCCATTCCGGCACCTACCGATGTATCTTTGCCGTATGCACCGGGCACTACAATAGTATTAAGGCCAAGCGGCATAGATAAAGCGCACATTGTACATAGAGCTATTTCGTATGGCAGTTTTACGAGCATAAGCACAATTATTGCAATAAGGGGTATAACAATTAATCTTAAAAAAGTTACCTTGTAAATTTCTAAATTTTTAAATGCGGCTTTAAGGTCTATTTTTGCAATGGTAATACCTGTTAGCAGCATTGCTAATGGCGACATACAACTACCCAAAGAATCAATAGATGATTCTAAAAATTGTGGCATTGGAATTTTACAAAGGCCTATTACTGCGCCTATTGGAATTGCTATAAACATAGGGTTTAAAAACGGTTTGAGTTTATCTGTTAATTTGCCGGAATTGTGTTCGGATGGAACTAAAAGTGTAGGCACAGCCCAACCGTAAATTAATATCCAAAACGGAATAACGAAGATTATGTATTCCATAAACATATCGGGGAACAGTGCTAAAACAACGGCATTACCCATAAAACCAAAGTTGGCAAAGGTAAGGCTATATACAAACAGTTTTTTTACATAGTCATCTTTAGTGCAAAGACGTGCGCCAAGATAGGCTAATGGAATAGACAGAAGAATAACAATTGTTCCGCAAACGAAGAATTTCCAAGCGGAGCTAAGACGTTCAACAGTAAAATTATCGATAAATGTACCTAAAATAAGAGCAGGAATAAAAATGTTATTTTCAAGCTTTGAGAGAATAGTAGCGGCATCGTTGTTTACAATATTAAGACGCGATACTATGTAGCCAGATGCAATTAAAATAAGCAAAAAAGCCATTTGATTTAATGTTGATAAAAATACTTCCATTATTTGTGCACGTTCCTTTTATAATTTTTAAAACACAATAAGTATAGTTCTTTTAAATAAAAAGTCAAGTAAAAACGCAAAAAAGCCGAAGTAATCTTCGGCTTTTTTGTTAATCTTTAAGCAATATAAGGCACTTTGCAAGCATTCGCATTACGTGGAACGGACCTTTGTAGGTGTGACCTTTGCATGCTGGCTCGGTGGGTTTTCCGTCGCGACGAAGGTAGCCCAACCACTCGCCAAATTCATTATCAGAAAAATGTGTGAAAGCCCAGTCGCAAACGGTATTAAAAATGTCTTTATATTTTTTATCGCCTGTATGCTTGTAAAGCATTAACGATGCAATTATTGTCTCATTATGCGGCCACCAAAGCTTCATATCATGCTCATAGGCTTCAACCGGCAGACCTAATATGTCTTTAAAATATAAAATTCCGCCAAACTCGTTATCCCAACCGAACTCAAAAGCATTATCGAAAACGGTTTTTGAAAAATTTATAAGCTCATTGTCGTTACGTTTTATGCCTTCTTCAAGCAAAAACCAAGAACACTCTATATCGTGCCCCGGATTTATAACTCTCATTGGCGCAGATGTTAAAATTACCTCGTTTGTATCTGCGCAAATATTTTCGAACATAGCATTATATTCTGGTTTGTAAAAGCATTTAATATCTAATATAAGCTCGGTCATAATTTGGTCGTAAAAGTCAAAATTAACTGTATCTGCATCACGCATAATAGATGCAACATTTAGCATAATCATAGGATTTGCAAGTGTTTTTGCGTTGCGGGTAGAGCTGTAAGATTTAGGGGTTATTTTATAAGGGTCTAAAGATGGGTTTTTATAAATTGAGTATACAAAGTTAAAGTATTTTTTTGCGGTGTTAAGGTAAGAGGCGTCTTTTGTAGCCATATAATACTCGGCATTTGCAATAATATAAAATGTTTCGCTAAACCAGTAACGGCGTTTTCTTAAAGGTTTGCCGTCACGCGTTACGGTAAAGAACATTCGGCCGTCTTTATCTATGCAATATTTAGTAGCAAAATCTATACAGCTTTTTGCAAGCTTTAAATATTCGTCGTTTTGGTCAATGTGATTATAAATGTACGAAAACATCCATCCGGCTCTGCCTTGCATCCATACGCTTTTATCTTCAGAATAAACCTTACCGGTTTTATCTAGGCAATTCAGTATGCCACCGTACTCGGTATCTACTGCATTATTCAGCCAAAAAGGCACACAAGAATTAAGAAGTTCGTTTTTAAATTTATTATATGTATCGGTCATAGTTTTCTCCTTATATATTAGCAAAATTAACGCAAGAGTATTTTGCAACCTGTTCTTTTAATACTTCTATATCTTGGTTTGGAGTCCATAAAATCTCGGAATAAAGTGCTACGGGGAACATAATTTGATTTTCAAACATAGCGTCTTCTACTAAAGCTTCAAAAATTGGCTCATTTGCATTTTGGTGGGCAAGATTTACTACTTTGCGCAAATACTCTGCATTTTTTAGCCAGCCAGCTTGAATGATTTTCCAGATTTTATTTTTTTGCATTTGTCTTGTTCTTATGTATTCATTAGAACGCTCGCCTAAAATATAACTATCGTTAAAGTGTTCAAAATGATTCCAGTCTAGCTTTAACGTGCCTTTTAATACAGCACCAAATTTTTCGTTTTTGCCACGTAAAAAGACTAGTCTTTTTGTAAGTTCCAGTGTCTTATCAAAATCGGTTATATTGTTGGGGTAATAATTGTACGGAAATGCTCCGCAGTCTTCCCACACTATATAAATACGCTCGTCTACATTTTTAATTATATCTAAATGGTTTTTAACCGAAGTAGCGTGCAGACCAAACTGTATATGCAAATTTGGGTTTTGCTCAAGCAACTCAGAGCAAATATCATTTACAAGCTGTGTTACGGTAAGAGTTAGCATTTTACCTTTTTTAGATCCGGCATTAAGCTCGGTAAAGGACTGAAAATATATTCCGTCTCCCTTAGTGTTTTTGTATTGGGAGTTATATGTGTTTAAAACATGCTTTTTTAAATCATCGGTTCCGTTTTTGGCAATATGGTTTAATACGTTTGCGCACTTTGTGGCCCACCCCCAAGCAAACCCCCATATTACTTTTATGTGTAATGAGTGAGCATACTCAACTATATCGTTAGCATTAAGCGGCACAACATCGTTCCAAATAACTATTTGATTAAGCTTTAACCTAGCCATATTATCTAAGAATTTTTTGTAATCGTAAATAACGTGCCCCCACGTCCAAATAGCGCGGGTTTTTATAGCGGGCGCAAGGTTAATTTTCCACTCGCAAAGCGGACGATCAAAAGGCTTTTCAAAAAAGTTAGTGTCCCAAATATCGCCGTCACTAAAGAGCAAATCAGAGCAGTATTTATTGCAAAAATCAGCGCAGCCATATAATAAACCGGCTGCATCGAAACCTGCAATTAAAATCATTTGATTTTGCTCATTAAAAATGCTTTTTCCCACAAAAACAGAATACTCTTGCTCTGTAGTCGGAGTATCTATAATTTTGTTATCTGAGCATTTTTCAAGCAAGCAGTTAGTATTTATGTTGCCAACAACCAAAATATTGTTGTTTTTTATTTGCTCGTCGGTAATATCACTTATAAGTTTTACGGGTAAAACATAATCTAAAAAAGTTGAAAAAGTACCACAGAGCATATTTATTGCTTTTTTTGTTAGATTAGAATATTCATCAATTATAAGTATCCAACGTTTTTGCATATTACCACTCTCCACAATATTTGTAGCATAATATTTTTAATATAACAATATCTAAAAGGAATAAAATAAATATCATTTTTTGTCTTATCAAATATTGACGAAAAATTTTTTGTGTGATAAAATGCAAATATGAATAATATTTATAAAAACGAAGATTCACTTATCTTTCAAAACGCATTTTTCGATTTTAATACAGGCAAGTTAATATCGCCCATAAGTACCCAAAATTATACCGTTGTTCAGGTGGCCGAGTCGTTTTACAGAAACAAGTTTATGATAGAAAGGCATAAGCAATATTGTGACTTAGAGCTAACATTTCCGCTAACCAACGGTTTAATTTGTGCAACCAATTCTAAAGAAGAAAAGGTGAATAAGGGTGAGGTTTATATTTCTTTTAAAGGCGATTATCATACCATTTGGAGTCGACAAAGTTGCAGATTCCAAACCCTTGCAATAAACTTTAATGACGGTGTTAAAAACGAGTTATATTGCCGAATTAAAAGCAAGTTTAAAGTCGAGCCAAAGGTTACATGTGCAAATATTGCGGTGCATTTTTCAGATATAATTTCTGAGTTTGTGTCTATAGATTCTGCCTTTTTAAAAAGCAGCTTAGACAGTCTTATTACCGCAATACTAATAAAGCTTGCAAGAAGTGGGGGAGAAAAAAAGGCAGATAATTTATCGGGCAACCAAAAATTGACTGCTATTATAAATTATATAGATTCCCATTTTCTTGATATTTGTTCATTAGATGAATTATCGGCGCGTTTTGGATACACCTATACTCACATTTGCAAAATTTTTAAAAAGGCTTATTCTGTTACGCCAAAGGAACATCTTAATTTTAAAAAAATGGAATATGCAGTAGGTCTTTTAAAAGAGGGAAAATCCGTAAATCAAATTTCTGAGCAATTAGGATATTCAACCCCTTATAATTTTAGCAGAGCCTTTAAAAATATATATGGTGTATCTCCAATAAATTTCAAGAATTAATAAATTAAATTAGGGTAAAATAACGTTAAATATGTAAATAAAAATTTGCAAAAATAAACATTATTCGCCTACGAAATTAGCGAAAAATATTAATTCTACACAGTTTCGCAACCTATAGTTGCGCGAAATTCAATGTTTTGTTGCTTGTAAAAGTAAAAGTTATAAGTTAGTATAATAAAGGCAAAATTCCTTAATATATATTTTTAGGAGAATACAAATGACTATTGGTGAGAAAATAACACATTTACGCAGTGCTGCAAAATTATCGCAAGAGGCCTTGGCAGAAAAGTTGGAGGTATCGCGTCAGTCGGTATCTAAGTGGGAAATGGATCAAGCACAACCTCAAATAGATAAAATTTTACTTATGTGCGAATTGTTTAATGTTTCGGCAGATGAACTTCTACATGACAAAATAAATATTAACCGTACTACTAACGACGCACCGGCTAAAAACAAATATTTTGGAACCGACGGTTTTAGAGGAGAAGCAAACCGTAATCTTACCTCTATGCAGGCATACAGAGTGGGTAGATTTTTGGGATGGTATTATTCTTCTGAACTTTCGGGTTGTCAAAAGGCAGGCTATAAGCCTCGTATAGTAATAGGTAAAGATACACGCCGTTCAAGCTATATGTTAGAGTATTCTATTGTTGCAGGTATTACAGCTTCAGGTGCTGATGCATATATGCTACATGTTACCACCACGCCGAGTGTATCGTATGTTACACGTCAAGATGAATTTGATTGCGGTATTATGATTACTGCATCGCACAACCCGTTTTATGATAATGGCATTAAGGTTATAAACAAATACGGTGAAAAGCTTGATGACAAAACAACCGCTCTTATAGAAGCGTATATCGATGGTGATTTAGCGGTTTTAGGTGTTCAGGGTGAAGATTTACCTCTTGCTCACCGCGAAAAAATTGGTTGCATTGTAGACTATACGTCGGGCAGAAACAGATATGTAGGTTATTTAATTTCGGTAGCATCTAACTCTTATAAAAACTTAAAAATAGGTTTAGACTGCGCAAACGGTGCATCGTGGATGATAGCTAAGGCAGTTTTTGATGCTTTAGGTGCTCAAACAGTAGTTATAGGCGCCGAACCTGATGGTTTGAATGTTAACAACGGTTGTGGATCTACTCATATTGAAAAGCTTTGTGCTCTTGTAAAAGAAAAGCACTTAGACGTCGGCTTTGCCTTTGACGGTGACGCTGACCGCTGTATTGCCGTTGATGAAAACGGCAACGTTGTAGACGGCGACGGAATGATGTATATTTTAGCCAACCGTCTAAAGCAGAGGGGGATGTTGAACGGCAATACAGTTGTAGCAACAATTATGTCTAACAGCGGATTTTTCGCATCTTTAAAGAAAATAGGCATTGAGTGTGAACAAACTAAGGTTGGTGACCGCTTTGTATATGAATCTATGCAAAACAACAACTTTAGCCTCGGTGGAGAGCAGTCTGGTCATATTATTTTAAAGAAGTATGCCACTACAGGTGACGGTATTTTAACCGCTATTATGTTAGCCGAAGAAATGTGCGACCGTAAATCCACCTTAGGCAAACTTGTAGAGCCCATAATGCTTTATCCTCAACACATTGTAAACATTAGGGTCAACGATAAGGATGCCGTTATGAAAGATGATGTTGTCTTAGATGAACTTAAAGCGGTTGAAAAGCTTATTAACGGCAACGGCAGAGCATTACTCCGCCAGAGCGGTACAGAGCCGGTTATACGAATTATGATTGAAGCTGAAACCCAAAGCCTTTGCGAAGAATATGCCGATATGATAGCCAAGGTTATTAAAGAAAGAGGTCACTGTTGTGAATAAACTTGTAAAAACGAGCGAACTATATGAGTGTAACGTACCTTATTTAAAAAATCTATTTGATTCTAACGAGTATCCGTGGGAGATGCTACCCAAAATTAAAGAGCTAATAGTATCGTTAATAGAGAGCGGAATAGACGGTTTTACCGAGCTAAAGCCCGGTGTTTTGGTTGGCAAGGACGTAAAAATTGCCGATTATGTTACCATTGAGGCTCCTGCAATCATAGGTCACGGTACCGAAATTCGCCCCGGTGCATATATAAGAGGTAACGTTATAACAGGTAGTAATTGCGTTATGGGAAACTCAAGTGAATTTAAAAATTGTATTTTACTGGACAAAGTGCAAGTTCCGCATTATAATTATGTAGGAGACTCTGTTTTGGGTAACAAAGCGCATATGGGCGCAGGCTCGATTTGCTCTAATTTAAAGTCGGACGGTAAGGCCGTTGTAATACACGGGGAAGAAAACATAAATACCGGTCTTCGTAAAATTGGCGGCATATTGGCCGACGGCGCCGATGTTGGATGCGGCTGTGTTATAAATCCGGGTACGGTAATCGGTAAAAACACAAGCGTTTATCCGCTAACTGCCTTGCGCGGTGTTTATCCTGCAAACTGCATAGTTAAGAGTCAGACAAATGTTGTAGTTAGAAAGGAAGAAATTTAATGAAATTTATTACAACAAAAACCTACGAAGAACTAAGCAACAAGGCGGCCGATATTATTGCTGCACAAATCATTACAAAGCCTAATTGTGTATTAGGTTTAGCTACAGGCTCTTCACCGGTTGGCACCTACAAAAGACTTATAGAAGATAACAAAAACGGCAAAATAGATTTCTCAGCTGTTACAAGCGTTAATCTTGATGAATATGTAGGTCTGGACGGCTCAAATGATCAAAGCTACCGTTATTTTATGAACGTTAACCTTTTTGACCATGTAAACATTAACAAGGCCAAAACCTTTGTTCCCAGCGGTAAGGCGGGCGACTTAAAGGCAGAGGGTGAGAAATACGACCAGATGATAAAAGATTTAGGCGGCATTGACCTTCAGTTACTAGGTATAGGCCTAGACGGTCATATTGGCTTTAACGAGCCTGATAAATACTTTACAGGTCCTACCCATGAGGTTGTTTTAGATGAGTCTACAATTAAGGCAAATGCACGTTTCTTTAAAAACGAAGACGAAGTGCCTAAGACCGCTATTACTATGGGTATGATGAGCATTATGCAAGCTAAAAAGGTTCTTTTAGTTGCCAATGGTGCTGCTAAGAAAGAAATTATAGAAAAGGCTTTCTTTGGTCCTATTGACCCAATGGTGCCTGCATCTATTTTACAGTTACACCCCGATGTAACCGTAATTTACAGCGAAAATTAATTTTTAAAATATTAAAACGCTCAACCGTTTTGGTTGGGCGTTTGTTTTATGTTTTATTTATTTCTTGGCTATTTTAGACTTGTTTAAAAATATTATAATTATAGGAATAATAATTATCTGTAAAATAATTCCGGGTAGTGCATCTAAAAATCCGCCTGCTATAAAAGCGCTTATTCCAAACGGTTTGCCTTTTAATCCCAAAAGTATTGCCTTAGCAATACCCCATATAACTCTGCCAAAAAGCATTGCACTTAGTAAGCTTATGTAAATATGTTGAGTTTTTTTGACCTTAAATTTGCTGTATATAAAGCCAAACGTAAAGCCATAGGCTGCAAGCTCAAGTGCCATCCAAACGGCGTTGGGGTAAAGTGGTGGCATACCAAATATAAACGACCTCAAAAACGGCAAAACAAAGCCAACACAAAGGCCGTATTGCCAACCGCAAACCACAGAGCATAGCAAAACCGGAATATGCATTGGTAGCAAAGTATCGCCAATTTCTTTAACCTGCACTGTTAAAAGCGGTAACACCAACCCTAAACACAAAAATAGGGCAGAGGTGGTAATTTTATGTATATTAGTTTTCAGCATAATTTTCTCCTGTTTTTAGCTTCTTAAGTAAAAATTTTTCCAGAACATAAAACATTATGCATCCGATTAAGTAGCAAAATATATCTGCTATAGAAAATGTTGCGCCGAGTAAGATTTTAAAGAAGCGAATGTTACTCAGTCCCAAAAGTGCGACAAAATCAAAATATTGCCCTATTTCTACTGCCAGAGCAAATAAAAACACAAAAATGGGCAGGTATTTTATTTTTTGCGGAAAGAAAATTCGTATAAATGAGCAAATTAAAACTGTCACAAGCATATCGCCAACGTAGGGACGCAAAAAAGCATCACGAACAAAAAGAGCAATTAAAATTTCGATTATAAAAATAAAGAGAGTTAAAAATACAAATATGTAGCGTAGGGATGTTTTGGACTTTATAATAAATCACTCTCCTTAGCATACAAAATTTTTTTCATTATAGCACCTATATACAAAAATAGCAATAATGCGTACTGCTATATTTTGGCACGCTAACGCTCGAAGTTCGCTTCCATTCTTGGTTCAAGTCCTTCTTATGCTTTATACAAAATAAAAAGGGAGCACACAAACTGTGTACTCCTTTTTATTTGGCAGGGGCAGAAGGACTTGAACCCTCGGCACGCGGTTTTGGAGACCGCTGCTCTACCAACTGAGCTATACCCCTATATTACTTTTTTAATTTTGTGCCTCGGGTTATGCCCTCTTGCAGTAACCAAAGTTCATAACGGCTTGGAGCGCCTATGAACTTTGACTGCGGCGCTTCGTTACGCTCGCTGCATCTGCCACCGGCAGCGCTCGCGACCTCACCCGGCACTTGGGTTTTAAGACCGCTGCTCTACCAACTGAGCTATACCCCTATTGATATAACAAAAGGCGCGTGGCGCCTTTTGCTGCTACACAAGGTAATGGTGGGCCATCAGGGACTCGAACCCCGGACCGACCGGTTATGAGCCGGTTGCTCTAACCAACTGAGCTAATGGCCCGTGTGTAACAAATGTATTATATCACTTTTTTTGTGTTTGTCAATATTTTATTTGCAAAAATATTGCCTATTTTATTAATATTTGTTACTCGTACTGGTTAATACAATCTTTTGCAAGTTTTATGTATTCATCTTTTACACTCTCTGGAGAGAGTATAGTTATATCTTGCCCAAAATTCATAAGCCATGTAAGGAATAACGGGCTTATTTGCACCTTAATTCTAAGTTCAAAGTGGGTACTGGTTACATTCGAAAAATTTACGTCCTCACCAAAGCGGTCAATCATAACCGATGCAAGTTTTCTTTTGCAACGCAAAATAACAAACTGTTCGTCGCCGCTAAACATACCAAAGGTTTTTTTAGAATAAAGGCCCATATCAAAATTTTTAAAAAGGTCGGCTCCGTCACGCTTTTGATTTGTTATTTCTAATTTTAGCATTTTATCTACCCGGTAGTGCTTTATACTGCCCGACTGCGAGTCGTAGCCGATCATATAATAATTTTCATCGTCAAAGGTTAGCGCCCAAGGACTAACTACAAAGCGCTCACCATTAAACCTAAGCACCTTTTGCTTTTCGGCATTCCATCTAAAATACTGAAAAGACACTTTAGCATTTTTATTTATGGCTTCGTGAATATAGTCAACAGTATAATAAATACTTTCGTTCATGGTTTTTATTCTGTTGGCAACAAAAACCTGGCGTTGCAACTGATTAGCCTCAAATTTACTGGCAAGGCCCTCTATTTTTTTTATAAGCTCGTTACTCTTTTTGTGTGTAATAAATTTGGACGATTGTACCGAATCAACAAGAAGTTTAAGTTCAGGCAGTTCAAAATCGCGGCTTACAACATGGTAATAAACACCGTTAGATTTGCGTTGTTCAATATCTAGTCCAAAAATTCTAAGGGTTTCTATATCGTCATAAAGGGTTTTGCGCTCGGCAGAGATGCCATATTCTAAAAGAGCATCAGAAATTTGGGCGATTGTAAGGCCGTGTTCACAGTCTGTACGCTCTAGCATAATTTTTAAAAGATACAAAATCTTTATTTTACTGTTTGCTCCCTTAGCCATATAAATTCTCCTTTGCCCTTTTTAAATAACGTTTAATTTTCCAACACCGTAATATTTAAAAATTTCTATTGCGTTTTGGTCTATTTTTTCACCACTAACTAAAATTGGTACGGCCGGTGGGCAAGGTAGATTAACGCTTGCCAGTGTTTTACCGAGGCAATTGTCTAATGGTAAGTTTTCGCTTTTTTTAAAAACCGCCTCGCGTATATTCAAAACTTTTTGCGGTTTATTAAATATAGGGGGTGTGTAAACAATCTCTTTCTTTTTTGGTATACTAAGCAGAGCTTTTTCTAAAAGCAAAAGGTCACTTTCTGAAGTTTGCGGTGTTAGCATTAAGACAAAGAAGTTTGCATCATAAAACTCGCAGAAAATGTTGTTTTTATTCAATAATGTGGCAAGCTCTTCTCCGGAGTAGCCGTATTTATTTGCATTGATTGTAATTTTTAGTGGCTCATCGCCTAAAAGTGAATAGCCTGCATTTACTAAGGTTGACTTTAAGCTGTTTATTTGCTCTACAAATAATTTTAAATCTTGGTTTAACCTCTCTGCCATATATTTATTTGCTAAATCTAACGACTGCAAAATAATATATGACGGACTGGTAGATCCAAAAAGTAAAAGAGCGGTTTTTGCCTTATCTAAAATAGCAGAACCAACAGTTTGGTTTATGTGCAAATATGCGCCACCCGTTAGTACAGGCAAGGTTTTATGAGCAGAAGCACAGCACATATCGGCGCCAAGGTCAATTGGGTGTTGCGACTTTGGCAAAAATTTAAGGTATGCACCGTGGGCATTATCTATAAGAAGTAAAACACCGTATTTTTTACAAACCTGACTTAGCGCACTAATGTCGCACGTATTGCCTAAATAATCGGGACTTGTAATATAAACAGCACAGGGTTTAATTTTTGCATTTTTAAGTGCCGATTCTAATTCTTCAGCGCTTATAATACACTTTAAATACGAGCTTTGATTTTGTTCGTACAACCATTCAACTTCTAAATCTAACAAAGCTGCTGCCGACAAAAATGATGTATGCACATTTCTTGCTGCAAAAACTAACGGCTTGTTATTGCCCTTATTATTTAGCGTAGCAAGGTATAGCATAGCCTTTATGCACTGCGACGAGCCCTCGGTTGAATAAAAGGTATGGCAACCAAATATTTCGCTTGCGTTTTGCTCGCTTGCCTTTATAATTCCGCTTGCATTATAAAGACTATCGGCACCGTCAATTTCGGTAATATCAATATCCTCACAACCCAAAACGCACATACCCTTATGACCGGGCATGTGCATTCTTATTGCATCTTTATTTTTGTAATTTTGTACAAAATCGAAAATAGGGGTAGAAATCATATTATTCCAACGCCTTTGCTACGGCTACCATAATTGCACATTCCATTCGTTTTCTAAAAAGCTCACAGCCGTATTCGTAAATTCCTTTAACCGAGCCTGTTGCATGGTAGGCATTTGCAGCACAACCACCCGAGCAATAAAGCTTTGCCCAACAGTCTTTGCATTCTTCTCTTGCATATACGTTGCAAGATGTAAATTCGCTTTGTATGGCCTTGTTTGTAACGCCTTGCCAAATATCGCCAAGTTTAAATTTATCGTCACCAACAAACTGGTGGCAAGGGTATAAATCACCCCAAGGTGTTACTGCCATATATTCACTACCAGAGCCGCAACCCGATATTCTTTTATAAATACATGGGCCGCCGGTTAGGTCTATCATATAATGGTAGAATGTAAAATCGTCACCCTCACGGTGCTTTTTTAGCATTAGCTCGGCTAGCTTTTCATATTGCTCTAAAACAATAGGCATGTCGTCGTATGTAAGCTCTTCTTTTTCACCCTTAGCACAAACTACAGGCTCCATACTAAGCTCTTTAAAGCCTAACGATAACATGTGTTCAATATCTTTTAAAAAGTCGGGGTTGTGGTGAGTAAAGGTGCCACGCATATAGTAATTTTTACCGCCTCTGGCCTCAACCAGCTTTTGGAATTTCGGAACGATTTTTTCATAACTGCCTGCACCGTTGTAGTCTACTCTGTAGCGGTCGTGAATATCTTTTCTGCCATCTAGGCTAAGCACCACATTACTCATTTCACGGTTGGCAAAATCTATAACCTCATCGTCAATTAAAACGCCGTTTGTTGTAAGTGTAAAGCGGAAGTTTTTATTATGCTCTTTTTCTATACTTCTTGCATATTCTACCGTCTTTTTTACAACATCCCAGTTCATAAGCGGCTCGCCGCCAAAGAAGTCAACCTCTAAATTTCGACGACCGTTTGAGTTTTCTACAAGAAAGTCCATAGCGCGTTTGGCTACATCAAAGCTCATAATTGCGCGCTCGCCTTGGTATTTGCCTTGGGCTGCAAAGCAGTAAGCGCAGTTAAGATTGCAGGTATGTGCCACATGTAAACAAAGTGCTTTTATTGTAGAGCCATTTGTTTGCTTTAATTTATCGGCAAGAGGCTCGTAGGTATCGGGCGTAAAAAGCTTGCCGGCATTTTTTAATGTATCTACTTGGTTGTAACACTCTAAAATATCGTTTGAATCTATGTTAGGATATTTTTTTGATATTTTACTTATAACATTTTCTTTTGAGTCTTTTTCAAATATCTCAATAATATCGTATGCAATGCTGTCGACAGCGTGTACCGAGCCCGAACAGCAATCTATTACTATATTGAATTCTCCCAGTTTGTACTGATGAACCATTTTTATCTCCTCATGTTATGAAAAATGCTGCCTTAAGGCAGCATTTTTAAGTTTAGCTTTTATTTGCTTTCTTTTTTGTTCTCGCAAGGTTGGTTGGCTATACCGCAGCTTGTTTTGCAAGCAGACTGGCAAGATGTTTGACATTCACCGCAGCCACCGTTCTTTGCACTTTCGCAAAGGTTACGAGTTTCAATAGTTTTGATGTGTTTCATAATTTCACCTTCTATTATTAGATTATAGAATTTTTACAAAAACAGTATAACATAATACCTTTTTTATGTCAACCACATATTTTAACTTAAATATGCCAAATGTTCTTAGCATACTCGCTTATTGAACGGTCTGCTGAGAAGAAGTGTGATTTTGCGGTGTTAACCATAGACATCTTCTGCCATTTTTCAAGGTCTTTGTAGGTTTCAAACGCACCTTTTCTCGTTTCGGAGTAACTGTTAAAATCTGCAAGAGCCATGTAGT
>JAZQEI010000002.1:0-94027 GCA_045538935.1 Acutalibacteraceae bacterium | reverse complement strand
TCAAGCTACGTATTCGCAAACTGCGGAGCACTCGAAGAAGTAACACTACCTGCATCTATAACAAGACTAAGCGGTGGTTTAACCTACGATACATCTGCAACAATCTACTACTATGAAGGCACATATGTAGCAGAGCATCTAAAGTCAAAATCTGCTAAGATAGTTAAAGAAACACTCGTTTCTTTAGGCGAATATGTTCCGGCTTAAGTAAGTAGCAGTAGACATTAAGACCAAAGTCTTAAATAACTAATAAGCACCCCTTAGGGATAAAACCCTAAGGGGTGTTTTTTATTTTACTTTTTTAAAAATAAAAGCTAAAATTTATAAGGTTTCTCTTGACAAACTTGCTTTAAAGTGTTAAAGTATAATTACAAATTTTACAGTTTAAAGCTTTAAAGCGAAAAAAATAAAATTCAAAAGAAAAAATAAGAATAAAATTTATTTTAAAAGGAGAAAACAATATGCTACAGTTTGCTCTTAACGCACCTAATCCTACAGCTGTATACATAGCAGTGCCAATGCTAATCTGCTTTTTTGCACTAATGCTTGGCGTTGGCTTTGCATGTAGGCGCAGTGCAAAAAGTGTTGACAACTTTGTTTTAGGCGGCCGAAGTGTTGGACCTTGGCTTACAGCCTTTGCTTTTGGTACATCGTACTTTTCGGCGGTAATATTTGTTGGCTACGCAGGTCAGTTTGGCTTTAACTTTGGCTTGGCATCTACATGGATAGGTTTGGGCAATGCTTTTATTGGCTCACTGCTCGCTTGGACGGTTCTTGGTAAGCGTACAAGAATTATGACTAATCATTTGCAGTCTAAAACAATGCCTGACTTTTTTGAAAAGCGCTACAATTCCAAAGGTCTTAAAATTGCTGCAAGCGTAATTGTTTTTGTATTCCTTATTCCTTATACAGCATCACTTTACAACGGACTTTCGTCATTATTTAACAACGTGTTCAATATTGAGTACTGGGTAGTAGTTGTTATAATGGCAGTGCTAACAGGCGTATACGTAATTTTTGGCGGATATATGGCTACCGCAATTAACGATTTTATTCAGGGAATTATAATGCTTATCGGCATAGTTGCCACAATACTTGCAGTTTTAAAGCAACACGGCGGATTAACCGCAGCTATTGAAAAACTTGCAACATCGGCACATGGCGGCGCAGAATATACAAGCACTTTTGGTGCCGACCCAATTTCGCTTTTATTTGTAGTATTGCTTACTTCTCTGGGCACATGGGGACTTCCTCAAATGGTTGGCAAGTTCTACTCAATAAAAGATGAAGATGCCATAAAGAAAGGCACAGTTATTTCAACCGTGTTTGCAGTTATTGTAGCTGGTGGTTGCTACTTTTTAGGCGGTTTTGGCAGACTTTATTTTGAACCGCTGCAAAACGCCGGCTTTATAAGCGATAAAGGCGTTATGTTCGATAAAATAATTCCTACAATGTTAAGCAGTTTATCACCTGCAATAGTGGCGCTTGTTGTTGTACTTGTTTTGTCGGCATCTATGTCTACCTTGTCGAGTTTGGTTTTAACCTCGTCATCAACATTAACGCTAGACGTTGTAAATCCTGCATTTGCTAAAAAAGGTAAGGCGCTTAGCGAGAAAAAGAGCGTATTTACAATGCGTATGTTTATTGTTTTCTTTGTTTTGGTGTCGGCGGTAATTGCAATTTTAAAAGACAGCGTGTTTAAAAATTCCGTTTTCATAGCACAAATGATGGGCGTGTCTTGGGGAGCTCTTGCCGGCGCATTCTTAGCACCGTTTTTATACGGACTATACTGTAAAAAGGTTACCAAAACGGCAGTTGCAGTAAACTTTGTTTTTGGTGTCGGATTAGAACTCGTACAGCTTCTTATTGGCATGAAAATTATAACAGTAAGCGGACCGGTGTTAAGCTTTGTATTTACAAATTCGCTCTACTCAGGGGTTTTCGCAATGGTTGGCGGACTAATTTTAATGCCAATTGTAAGCGCGTTTACTAAAAAATCTTTGCCCGAAAATGTAGAAGAAAAATTTTCTTGCTACAACCATAATAACTAAAATTAAGCACCGATTAACCGTCGGTGCTTAAAGTCGTGTTGACTATTTAACACTATAGTGTTAAAATATTTTTGTATTTATAAATTTAAAAAGGAAAAATAATATGACTATTGTTCATTTGCTTGAGAAAAATGCGCGTGAAAAAGCACAACAAACCGCGCTAATAGAAATTAATCCCGAAAAGAGCGAAACTCGCCGAATAACCTGGAACGAGTACGAGCTTGTAGAGCCTACCGCAAGGCAGCGTCAGTACCGCAGAGAAATTACTTGGCAGGTATTTAACGAAAAGGCAAACCGCCTCGGCAATATGTTAAACCAAACCTTTGGCGGCAACGCAAAGGGCAAAAAGGTTGGCATTTTGCTTATGAACTGCATAGACTGGTTGCCTATTTATTTTGGTATTTTAAAATCGGGCGCATTGGCAGTTCCGCTTAATTTCCGCTATTCGTCCGACGAAATAGAGTATTGCGTATCTTTGGCCGAGTGCGATGTGCTTATTTTTGGCCCCGAATTTATTGGCCGTGTTGAGCAGGTTGCCGACAAGCTTTCTAAAAAATGCAAACTTGTATTTTTGGGCGCGGGCTGTCCTGCATTTGCCGATGATTATAACGATTTAGTTAACGAGTGCTCGGGTGTTTTTGCTGATTGCACATTGGAAGAATCTGACGATGCCGCAATTTACTTTTCTTCGGGTACAACGGGCTTTCCAAAGGCAATTTTACATAATCACGAGAGTTTAATTCACTCATGCCGAGTAGAACAAAAGCACCATTCGCAAAGTGAAGATGACTGCTTTTTATGTATACCTCCCCTTTACCACACGGGCGCAAAAATGCACTGGTTTGGCTCGCTAATATCCGGCTCAAAGGCGGTAATATTAAAGGGCACCGGGGCAAAGCACATTCTAGAGGCCGTAAGCAAAGAAAAGTGCACAATTGTTTGGCTGCTGGTACCTTGGGCGCAAGATATTTTAAACGCGCTCGATTCGGGTGAGGTTAAAAAAGAAGACTATAATCTTTCTCAGTGGCGATTAATGCATATTGGCGCGCAACCCGTACCCCAAAGCCTAATAAAGCGTTGGCTTGAGTATTTTCCAGAGCATCAGTACGATACAAACTACGGCCTTTCTGAATCTATAGGCCCCGGCGCTGTGCATTTGGGTGTAGAAAATGTTCATAAGGTTGGCGCAATTGGTGTTGCAGGCTATGGTTGGCAGGTAAAAATTGTAGATCCAAACGGCGCAGAAGTAGCACAAGGTGACGTTGGTGAACTATGTCTTAAGGGTGCCGGCGTTATGACATGCTACTACCACGACGAAAAAGCCACTGCTGACTCACTAAAAGATGGTTGGCTTTACACTGGCGATATGGCAATGCAAGATAATGACGGCTTTATTTACCTTGTTGACCGTAAAAAAGACGTTATAATAACAGGCGGCGAGAATTTATACCCCGTTCAAATAGAAAACTTTTTAGCCGCCCATAAAAAGATAAAAGACGTTGCAGTTATAGGTCTGCCCGATTCACGACTTGGTGAAATTGCAGCCGCTATAATCGAACTTAAAAAGGGCGAGAGCGCAACAGAGGATGAAATTAACGAGTTCTGCTTAGAATTACCCCGCTATAAAAGACCTCGTAAAATTATTTTTGCCGATGTTCCGCGTAACCCCACAGGAAAAATAGAAAAACCAAAGCTTCGCAAAATGTACGGAGCCGAGGGTCTTGTAGACTCACAGAATAAATCTTGAGGTAGGTAAATTTATGAAAGAATTACTTATTGGTAATAAGGCGGTAGCCAAGGGCCTTTACGACGGCGGATTAAACGTTGTATCAAGTTACCCGGGTACACCGTCTACCGAAATAACCGAGTTTTTATCGGAATACAATGATATTCACTCCGAATGGGCACCCAACGAAAAGGTAGCCCTAGAGGTTGCATACGGCGCATCTTTGGCAGGTGTTCGAAGCGCTTGCGCTATGAAGCACGTAGGCTTAAATGTTGCGGCTGACCCGTTATTTACATTATCGTATACAGGCGTTAGAGGCGGCCTTGTAATTTGTGTTGCCGACGACCCCGCAATGCATTCTTCTCAAAACGAGCAAGATTCTCGCCACTATGCCATAGCCGCAAAGGTTCCTATGCTAGAGCCTGCCGATTCTGAAGAGGCATATTTATACGCCAAAAAGGCATTTGAACTTTCTGAACAGTTTGATACCCCCGTTATACTTCGTATGTGCACACGTATTGCACACTCGCAGTCTTTGGTTGATACTTCTTTTAGGGTTGAGGCCGACAAAAAAGAGTACATAAAAGAGCCACAAAAGTACATTATGATGCCCGGTAATGCCATAAAGCGTCACCCCGTTGTAGAGGCTCGTACAGCCGCTCTTTCTGAGTATGCCGAAAGTTGCGAGTTTAACGAACTAGAGCTTGATTCTACCGAAATCGGCATTATAACCTCTGGTGCATCGTATTATTATGTAAAAGAGGCTTTGGGCGATAGCGTAAGCATACTTAAAATAGGTATGCCAAACCCACTGCCCAAAAACTTAATAACAAATTTTGCAAAGCGTGTTAAAAAGCTTTACGTTATAGAAGAATTAGACCCAATTATAGAAACCTTTGTTAAAAATTTGGGCATAGAGTGTGTTGGTAAAGAGCTGTTTTCACCCTTAGGTGAGTTTTCTCAACAAACCATAAAAGCAGCTTTCGGAATTGAATCTGAAGCTGGTGCTACTGCCGAGGCCGAAATTCCCAACCGTCCCCCTATGATGTGCGCAGGTTGTCCGCACAGAGGCGTGTTCTATGCACTTGCTAAAAATAAAATTACAGTACATGGCGATATTGGTTGTTACACCCTTGGTGCAGTGCCGCCGTTAAGCGCTTTAGATTCTACACTTTGCATGGGTGCATCTGTTTCGGGTCTGCACGGCTTTAACGTTGCTTTGGGTGAGGAGGCCGAGCAAAAATCGGTTGCCGTAATAGGTGATTCCACCTTTATGCACTCTGGTATGACAGGTTTAGTTAATATTGCCTATAATGCAACAAACTCAACCGTTATTATTTTAGATAACTCTATTACCGGTATGACAGGCCACCAGCAAAACCCCACAACAGGTTACAATATTAAGGGTGACCCCGCCGCCAAGGTAGACCTAGAGGCATTGTGTAAAGCCCTTGGCATAAATAGAGTAAGGGTTGTAGACCCGTACGACTTAAAGGCGACCGAAACCGCTATAAAAGAGGAACTAGCAGTAGCCGAGCCGTCGGTTATAATCTCTCGCAGACCTTGCGTATTACTAAAGAGTGTTAAGGCAAAACCCGCACTTATAGTAGAAGCGGATAAATGCCGTTCTTGTAAAAAATGTATGGGACTAGGTTGTCCTGCCATAAGCTTTAAAAATAACAAGGCAAAAATCGACCCAACCCTTTGCGTTGGTTGCGGTGTTTGCTCTCAGCTTTGCCCATTTGGCGCAATAACCGAGTAAGGCGGTGTAGAAAATGACAAAAAGTGTTATGATAGTTGGCGTAGGCGGACAGGGAAGTCTGCTTGCATCAAAGTTACTTGGTAAACTCGCTATGCTTAAAGGCCTAGATGTTAAGGTTAGCGAGGTACACGGAATGAGTCAGCGTGGCGGCTCGGTTGTAACCTACGTGCGCTTTGGCGAAAAGGTTTATTCTCCCATTATTGCTGAGGGCGAGGCAGATATTATAATCTCGTTTGAAAAGCTAGAAGCGGCCCGTTATGCTAAATATTTAAAAAAGGGTGGTAAGATTATTGTTAACACCCAAACTATAGACCCAATGCCCGTTATTATAGGTGCGGCAGAGTATCCTCATAACGTTTTAGAACAGTTAAAGGCAAAAGGCGTAGAGGTTTTAGAGCTAGATGCTTTAACCCTTGCAAATAAAGCAGGCTCTTCTAAGGCGGTAAACATAGTGCTTATGGGTAAGGCCGCAAAAGAGTTTGATATTGAGTACGACAGCTGGATATCTGCAATAGAGCAAACCGTTGCCGAGCGATTTATAGAGCTTAATAAAAAAGCATTCGAGTTAGGCTATAACTCGTAAACTTCAATTTTTCCTTGACTAACACGGTTTAAAGTGTTAAAATGTAGTTATTAAAGATGCTTGAGCGGAAACCAGTAACCGAAAATATCATTTTCAGAGAGCTGTGTAGCCAAAGTATTTAAACTTGAATCAGATTTTGAAACAAGGATTTTTCGCTGTGACTTCGTTAAAATACTTTGGTTAAGGTGTAATGCAGTAATGTAAAATCGGCGAATTCATTCCGTTAATCGTTGGCTGAAGGGGAAACTTGTGTAGGTCAAACGGGTTCGACCGTTATATCGAAAAGGGTGTGTTTGCACTCTAAGGCCGCTACCGTGAGATAGCGGTAAATAGAGGTGGTACCACGGGTTTTTTCTCGTCCTCTGTGTTCCGAACGGAATGCAGAGGGCGTTTTTGTTTCTTCTGCAATCCACTGCCACAGAATTTAAGCAGAAAGGAAGATAAATATGGCAGAAAATTATTATCAAAAAGAAATCGAAACAATGCCTGTCGAACAGCTAAAACAACTTCAGTCTGAAAAACTGGTTAAACAGGTGCAGCACGTTTGGGATAATGTGCCTTATTACCGCAACTTAATGGAACAAAAAGGTGTTACCCCTAATGATATTAAGGGCATAGAAGATTTGTATAAATTGCCCTTTTTATCTAAGAGTGACCTGCGTGACGCATACCCCTATGGCCTTTTGGCAAAACCGCTTGAAGAATGTGTAAGAATTCACTCAACCTCGGGTACAACGGGTAAGAGGGTAGTGGCATTCTACACCCAGCACGATGTTGATTTGTGGGAAGACTGTTGCGCCAGAGCCATAGTTGCCGTAGGCGGCACAAAAAAGGACGTTTGCCAAGTAGCATATGGCTACGGTTTATTTACAGGTGGTGCAGGCCTTAACGGCGGCTCACATAAGGTTGGTTGCTTAACATTGCCTATGTCGTCGGGTAATACCGAGCGTCAGGTGCAGTTTATGCAAGACTTGAATGCAACTATTCTTTGCTGTACACCGTCTTATGCCGCATATATTGGCGAATATTTAGCCGAAAACGGCATTAGCCCTGACGATGTACCCCTAAAAGCCGGTATTTTCGGTGCAGAGCCCTGGACCGAAGAAATGCGCCGAGGTATTGAAAAGTCACTAGGTATAAAGGCCTACGATATTTACGGTCTAACCGAAACAAGCGGCCCCGGTGTTGCCTTTGAATGTTCTGAGCAAACTGGTATGCACATTAACGAAGACCACTTCTTAGCCGAAATTATCGACCCCGACACAGGCGAGGTACTGCCCGAGGGCAGCAAGGGTGAACTTGTATTCACCGCACTTGACAAAGAGGCTTTTCCGCTTTTGCGTTACCGCACCAGAGATATTTGTGTGCTTTCTCGCAAAAAGTGTTCGTGCGGCCGTACATTAATTAAAATGGCAAAGCCCATGGGCCGAAGCGACGATATGCTTATTATACGCGGTGTTAACGTGTTCCCAAGCCAGATAGAAACCGTTTTACTTAACGAGGGATATCAGCCTAACTACCAAATTGTTGTTGACCGCGTTGGCAATAACGACACCTTCGAGGTTAATGTAGAAATGTCGCCAGAGCATTTTTCCGACACCGTAAGCGCTCTAACCACCTTAGAAAAATCACTGGCCGGTGCGCTTAAAACAATGCTCGGTATTAACCCCACAGTGCATTTAGTACCGCCAAAGAGCATTACTCGCTCAGAGGGCAAGGCCGTAAGAGTAATAGATAAGCGTAAGCTTCACGATTAAACAGAAGGGAAGGGTTATAATTATGACTTTAACACAATTAAGCGTATTTGTAGAGAATAAGCAGGGCGCATTGGTAAGCATTACAAAATCCCTTGCTGAAAATAACGTAAATATCCGCGCACTTTCTATTGCCGACACTAAAGATTTTGGTATTTTGCGCATAATAGTAAACGATACCGCCAAGGCTTTTGATGTTTTATCGGCCGAGGGATTTTTGGTAAAGGCAACCGAGGTTTTAGGTGTAAAAATAGGTGACGAACCCGGCAAGCTTTCGAGCGCCTTAGAGGTTTTAGATAAAAACGAAATTTTCTTAGAATACCTATATGCGTTTATGTCGCGCACCGAAAAACACGCCTATGTGGTATTAAGGGTAGAAGATAACGATAAAGCCGCCGCTTCACTTGAAAATGCCGGCTTCCACCTTATAACCGATTTAGACGTTAATAAACTTTAATTTAAAAATAAAAAAGGATGTGTAGAAAACTCTACACATCCTTTAATTTTTGTTGTTAGCTTATTATTTCGTAATAAAAAGGACTATCGCTGTTAGCTCGTTCCTTTTTGTTTCGCTCTAATATTTCATGTACTGTTCTGAGTGACTTGTCAAACTCGCCAGGCAAACTACATTCACCTTTGATAATTACTTTATCGGCATCACACTAACTCCATAATAAATCCCAAAAAGCACCCACCGTTTTGATGGGTGCTTTTTAATTTCAATTAAATTCTGTAACCTAAATCTTTAATTGTCACACACGATGCAATGTTGTAACCAAAGCAGCTATCGGCATTTTCTATAAAGTCTACAGTAATGTAAAAACTGTCGGTTTCGCCGTCGTGGCTTTCGGCCAAAACCCTTGCAACAGCGGTTACGCCGCCGCTATATTCGGTTATAGAGGTTATGCTGTACGAATAACTTGTAATGCCCTTTGGAATAACCCATAGGTAACCGTCTTTTTGCGGAATATTTTCCATTACAATGTCGTCTAAAATAATGTCATAACCGTACATGTTGTTAATAAAGCTTAAAACCAAATCGGTCTTTATAAAGCCGTCATCATCGGCCTTGTTATTTAAAGAAATTAAAGCATTTTCTAAAATAATTGCATCGTCTTTAAAGTCTTTATCAAAATTCTGGTTTAACTCTAACATATGGGTTAGTCTGGCGGCAAGTGGGTCAACCGTTTGTACGGGTGCTAAAGAATCGGTTTCTGCAAAGCCAACGTTGGTAGAAAATATTCCAACAAAAAAGCAAAACATAAGCACTAAAAGCACTATTCTTTTCATAAGCCGCCTCCTTTAAAATTCGCTAATAATAGTATATAAAAAAATATATAAAAAGTCGTTAAAAATTCAGTTACATTTTACTCTCAAATCTATTACAAAACATTACAGCTTTTTAACAATTAAATTTTACTGGACTTTTTCGAAATTTATAATATAATATAAATAATGAATAATATTAAATGCGTTTATCGGGAATAGTAGTAAAAGTATACCCAACAGGGATAAGGCCTCGTTGACTGCAAGGGCTTTTTGGAAGTAGCTTTTATGAATGCACCCGCCAGCACACTTTGGGAAAGAAAGTATCTTAGTGCGTGTAGCCTACGTTATAGGGCGGGCAAATGCTAAGTGTTTGCTAAAGAGCACAAATGTGGAGTGGAACCGTGGTATAAAACCGCCTCCTAAAAGTCAAACGGCTTTTAGGTGGCTTTTTTTATTTTAATTTTAGGATTTAGGAGAAATTTATGTTTTTAAAAAGAATTCTGGAAGATATAGCAGCCGTTAAGAAAAACGACCCCGCGGCAAGAGGCTTTTTAGAGATTTTCTTTCTCTATCCGGGAGTAAGGGCTATTAGAATGCATCGCTGGGCAAACTTTTTTTGGAGGCACAAGTTTTTCTTTATAGCCCGTTTAATTTCGCAAAATGCTGTTAGAAAAACAGGAATCGAAATTCACCCCGCCGCAACACTGGGTAGACGCCTTGTTATAGACCACGGCGCAGGGGTTGTAATAGGCGAAACTGCCGAGATTGGTGATGACTGCATAATCTACCAAGGCGTAACCTTAGGCGGTACGGGTAAAGATATTGGCAAACGTCACCCAACAATTGGCAATAATGTTATGATATCTTCCGGCGCAAAGGTATTAGGTCCTTTTAAGGTGGGCGATAATTCCCGTATAGCCGCAGGCGCCGTAGTGCTAAAAGAGGTACCGCCCGACTGTACCGTTGTTGGCGTGCCCGCACGTGTTGTAAAACGCGCGGGGGTAAGGGTAAACGAACTAGACCAGATTCATATACCCGACCCTGTATCGCAAGAAATATGCAAACTAGAGGCCAGAATAGCCAAGTTAGAGGCAGAACTAAAGGAGAAACAGTAATGAAAATTTTAAACACATTAACAAGAGCAAAGCAAGAACTAAATACTGTCGAGAGCGGCAAGGTAAAAATCTACGCTTGCGGCCCCACGGTTTATAACTATATTCATATAGGTAACGCACGTCCCCTTTGCGTTTTCGACGTTTTGCGCCGCTTTTTAGAGTACAGAGGTTTTGATGTTACCTTTGTTCAAAACTTTACCGATATTGACGATAAACTTATAAAAAAGGCTAACGAAGAGGGTATAACCGTAAAAGAGGTTGCCGAAAGATATATAAAAGAGTTTAAAATAGACTCGAACGGCCTAAACGTTAAACCCGCCTCTGTTCACCCCAGAGCCACCGAGAATATAGACGCAATAATAAACATAATAAACACCCTAATTGAAAAAGATTACGCCTATGTTTCGGGTAACGATGTTTATTTTAGAGCCGCAAAGTTTAACGAGTACGGCAAATTATCTCACCAACCCTTAGAAGATTTACTTGCCGGCGCAAGTGAGCGTGTAGAAATTGGTGAAGAAAAAGAAAATTTAATGGACTTTTGCCTCTGGAAAGGCGCAAAACCCGGCGAGCCCGCGTGGGAGTCCCCCTTTGGTATGGGCAGACCCGGTTGGCATATTGAGTGTTCGGCAATGGCGGGCAGATATTTAGGCAAAACCATTGATATTCACTGTGGCGGCCAAGATTTAGTTTTCCCACACCACGAAAACGAAATTGCTCAGTCAGAGTGCGCAAACGGTTGCACCTTTGCAAATTATTGGATGCATAACGGCTACATAAATGTAGATAACCGTAAAATGTCAAAGTCGCTCGGTAACTTCTTTACCGTGCGCGACGTAGCCGAGCAGTATGGCTACGAGCCCATTCGTTACTTCCTTATTTCTTCGCATTATAGAAGTCCCATAAATTACAGTGCCGACATTTTAGAGCAGTCTAAAAACGCCCTAGAGCGCCTTTATACCTGCCTTGATAATTTAGAGTTTGCTATTTCTAATGCAACTGACGGTGGAGAGGCCGCAGAGTTTGTAAATGTACATCGCACAGCTTTTATTGAGGCACTTGAGGACGACCTTAACACCGCCGATGCTTTGGCCGCACTATTTAATTTGGTTAAAGATATTAATAAGCAAATTGCCGACAAAGCACCAAAGGGCACACTCTTAGCCTCTAAAGAATTGTTTGATGAAATCTGCTCGGTTTTAGGCCTTGTTTACAACCGTAAAAAAGATAACGTAGATGACGAAATTCTAAAACTAGTTGAGGCACGTACTTTGGCTCGTAAAAACCGCGATTTTGCCACCGCCGATAAAATACGCGACGAACTAAAGGCCATGGGCATAACGCTGGAAGATACCCCCGACGGCGTAAAAATTGTACGCTCATAAAGTATATTTAGCAGTTTATAGGCAAAAAACACCCCACAAGGAATTTTCCTTGTGGGGTTATATTTTTGTTTTCTGTTTTATCTTCTTCGGTTTTGGGTGTTGTCGTCATTTTCACTTGGCTCTGAGGTGGTTGTTACATTCTCTGACGAGCTTTGTTCGGGAACAGATGAGCTTTGTGTGTCTTGGTCGCTGCTCGATACATCACTGCTCGACGATACATCAGAAGAAGAGTTTAAATCACTCGAAATATCGCTAGACGAATTTAAATCACTAGATGAATTTAAATCGCTCGATACTTGCGGTTTGCTCGAAGAGGAGGTATCACTAGAAGTATCATCATCTTGGCTCGATACATTTTCTCTAGATGTAACCGTATTACTGCTTACGTTTAAATTGTACCAAGGTGTTTTAACTGGCTTGTGCAGCTTAATATATGCGTCGGGGTCAATGTTTTCGTACAAAAATCCGTGTAAAACATCCTTTGCGTAGTCTATGTTGTAATAAACCGTAGATGCGCCCGATTTTATTTTAAAGCCGCCGTTTATTACATATTCTTGCGACGGAATTCTAGCCTGTAAAAACTGAACATCTTTGCCTAAAAATGCCGCAAGGTTTAGCACTTCTTCGTAAGAAAGCGAGGTTTCTATAAATGGGAGCATTGCCTTTATAAGCGCGGGATATTTGCTCTTTTTAAGTTCTAGCGCTTTATTAAACAACTGCTCCATTACGTAACGCTGGCGGTCGGTACGTCCGTAGTCGTCGGTGTTGCCGTTAGGATTTTTAGCATAGCGCACTCTGGCATAGCTTACGGCCTGAATACCGCTTAAAATTTGTGTGCCCTCATTTTTTATATAGTCGGGCTCTTTACCCTCGGCCATGGCTTGCCACTGCAAATGCTTGTTAGCATCTTTAACCTCGGCCTTTGTTAGAGTTGCCTCAATACCGCCTACGGCATCTATAATATGCTCCATACCCGTAAAGTTTACGGTGCAGTAGTCTTTAATGTTAAGACCAAAATTTTGGTTAATAGTCTTTATAGCAAGCTTTGGTCCGCCCTTAGCGTATGCGCTGTTTATTTTACTGGCGCTATAACCCGGAATAGGAATAAGTGTGTCACGCATAATAGATACAAGCTTTATGGTGTTATCTTTTGCATCTATACTAATTATCATAATAGAGTCCGAGTTGCCCGAAAAAGCCGTAGTACTGCGCGAGTCTATACCAAATAGCGCAATATTTGTTACGTCTTGGTCTAGGTTGGCAGTAATACCCAAATCGCTATCATCATAATCGCCGAAATCAGAGTTATAATTGTATCTAAACGATATAGCAAAGGTGCCAACTAACATAGAAACTACCAAAATTGCCGTAATGGTAATCATTACAGGCGGTCTTAAGAGAAAATCCGCAAAACTCGCCTTTTTATGCTTTTTTCTTTTAGAATACGAGAAAAGATCGTTCTCGTTAGGTTTAGAATGTTTTCCCATTTTAAAATTCCTTTACTATATTACAATAATCTGTAAATGTCAGATTTCTTTATTTTTGTTTTAACTGCGGCGGTCTTTGCGGCATTAGATGCCGAGTAACCGCTACTCATTAACTCTTTTGCGAGTGCTACCGCCTGCTCTAAAGAATACTTTTCATCACTTATTTTGGTCGCACCCTCAATTATTAAAACATACTCACCCTTAGGCTCTGTATTTTTAAAATGTTCTACAGCAGAGCTTAAACTAAGGCTTAAAACCTGCTCGTGAATTTTGGTTATCTCTTTTACAACCGCAATTTTTCTGTCCCCTAAAAACGTGAGTAAATCTTCTAGGGTTTTAAGTAATTTATGCGGTGCCTCATAAAGACATATTGTACGTTTTTCGTCTTGTAAATCTCTTAAATAGTCCTCACGCTCGGCATTGTCGGTCGGCAAAAAGCCGTCAAAGGCAAACCTCTTTGTACTCATACCCGAAAGCGCAAGAGCGGTTGTAAGCGCGGTAGGACCGGGTACCGATTCGCAAGGTATGTTAAGCGAAAGGCACTCTCTGACTAGGTCTTCGCCTGGGTCAGATATTGCGGGCATACCGGCATCGGTAACAATGGCGCAGGTCTCACCCTTTAAAAGACGGTTTGTAATCTCAATTAAACGGCTGTCTTTATTGTGCTCGTAGTAACTTACAAGCGGTTTTTTTATTTCAAAATGATTAAGCAGTTTTCCTGTAACCCTTGTATCCTCTGCTGCGATAAAATCTACCTTTTGTAAAGTATCTATAGCCCTAGGCGATAAGTCCGACAAATTGCCTATAGGCGTGCCTACAATATACAGTTTACCGTCCATTTTCGGCACTCTCCTTATAAACAGAATAAATATTTAGCATTTCATCGGTGTATTCGCCGTTTTGGTTGTATACAAAAAGCGGTGGATCTATGCGCATATTCGGACTCGAACATTTTCTGCCCTCTATGAGAATAAGCCAAGGCTCGCAACCAACCTTTTTAGATACTGTTCTAAGCCTTTTGGGCTCAATTTTATATTGGCGCATAAGACAAATAATGTCCCCTAGCCGCTCAGGGCGTTGGCAAATAAAAAATCTGCCCGAGGTCTGAAGTAGTTTACTAGATACCCTTATAACATCTTCTAGCGAGCAAGCCGTTTCGTGACGCGCCAAAATATCGGAATTAGAGCTGCTTTTTATACCCGCACCCTCTGCCTTGTATGGTGGATTACAGGTAACAACATCAAAACAACCAAATTCTACCTTGCCTTTTAAATCGTTTAAATCAGAACAAATGGCGCTTAAAGTGCCCTCTAATTTATTGTGGGTAATGCTTAAATTTAGTTGTTCTATTGCTTGCTTACTAATATCTACACCAATTATTTGCTTTGGCGGATTTTCACGACATAAAATTAGCGGAATAATGCCGCAGCCGGTACCTAAATCTATTGCCTTTTTGGTGTTTTTTACCTTGGCAAAATTACTGAGCAACACGGCATCGGTCCCAAAGGTGTGTTCGCTCGATACATACACGCTAATTCCGTTGCCGAGCGGCTCTAATTTTAAATTTTCCACATTCATTATTTTATTTTGTTCATTACAAGCCCTGTTATAAGCTTTGGATAAAAATATGTAGATTTTTGTGGCATTTTTTCATCATTTGTAGCAACTGCGGCAATCTCGCTTACTCTTGTGGGATTTAATATAAAGCAGCAGTTAGCGTAATTTTTTGCGGCTAAAAATGCCTCGTCTAAATCACGGGTGTAGGTTAGGTTTATCTGCTTTGCCATATTCTCTTTGTCTATTTTTAGGCAGCGCTCTAAAATTAAAGAGTGCAAAACACTAACATCTAAACGGCTTAATGCCTTAGATTTGTCGGGCAATACGCTATCCATAACCGAAATATCCTTTAGAGTGAGCAGATATGCACTGTCTTTATCAACATAACCGAAAGCGGTCTTATTGTCGTTATAAAGAGCATCTAATTTACCCTCAATGCAGTGCTCACAGCCAAGTTTTTCTACCTCAAAATATTCACTGCAAGCAGAAAGTAAGGTTTCGCGGTCAAACTTTTCTAAATCGCGCACAATGCGGTGGGTCGGAAATACCACCAAACCGCTGCTTTGCATAGATACTAAGAACATCATGATGTAATTTGCGGCATCGCACTCTATGCCTTGCTCTTTTAAAGATTTTTTGTAGTTAAGGGCGGTCTCATAGCGGTGGTGACCGTCGGCAATGTATAACTTTTTGTCGTCAAAGAATCGGCAAAGAGCTTCGGTATCGGCGCTTTTTTTAGCTATCCAAAGAGAGTGTGTTACACCGTCGGGGTCGGTAAATTTATGAACAGGCTCACCGCTCGATAATTTTGCAATTATTTTGTCGGCCTCGCCCTTTTCGTCTGAATAAAGGGAATAAATCTGGCTAAAGTTACAACCTGTTGCAGTCATTAAATTAAAGCGGTCTTGCTTTGCCTTAGAAAGTGTTTCTTCGTGCGGTAAAACAATACCCTCGCTAAATTCGTGCAGCATAACTCTGCTAACAAAGCCTTTAAATGAGTAGTTAACACCCTTAACCGAAAATGCCTCTTCGTAAATGTATAGGGCGTCTTCACTGTCGCACTCTAAAATGCCGCTCTCAAGCCAGTTGTTAAGTATTTTTCCGGCCTCGTTGTAGCGATCCTCACCAACCGGTAATTCTAAACGTATAACATTGTTCTCATTTGTGTTTATATATGCTAATCTTTGCTCTTCGCTAATAATATCGTACGGTGCGCAAACAAGCTCGCTAATGCTGCCGGCTTTGTTTGTAAAGCGTAGTGCCGAAAATTCTTTTACTGTTGCCATATAAGTTTCCTCCAAACTAAATTCACATACACAACAATTTTAATATTTATTGCAAAATAAGTCAATCATTTTTAAAAAATTATTGCGGTGTATTAAATAATATAGTATAATACCTAGGATGTTAATTTTCTGTTTACACATTTCTTTAAGTTTTATGGTATAAAATTTAAGTAAACTTTTTTTGGAGGTAACAAAATGATTGAAGTATCAGGTCTTTATAAAAGATACGGTAATCACGTTGCAGTAAAAAATGCATCCTTTAGCATAAAAAAGGGTGAAATTATAGGCTTTTTAGGCCCCAACGGCGCAGGTAAGTCTACCATAATGAATATTTTAACCGGCTACCTTTCTCCCACACAGGGAAAAGCCACAATAGACGGGTTCGATATTATGGACAACCCCGAAGAAGCAAAACGCCGCATAGGCTATTTGCCCGAAATCCCGCCGCTTTATACCGATATGACGGTTAGAGAGTATCTAGATTTTATGTATGGCTTAAAAAAGGTTAAGTTGCCCAAAAAGCCGCATATAGATGAAATCTGCAAACTTGTTAAAATAGACGATGTACAGCACCGCCTTATTAAAAACCTTTCTAAAGGTTATAGGCAAAGAGTAGGCATAGCACAAGCGCTTGTAGGTAACCCCGATGTGCTTATTCTAGACGAGCCAACGGTTGGTCTTGACCCTAAGCAGATTATAGAAATCCGCAATCTAATTGCACGTCTTGGCAAAACCCATACGGTAATTTTGTCATCACATATTCTTTCCGAAATTCAGGCAGTGTGCGAGCGAGTTATAATTATTAACCGTGGCGTAATTATTGCCGATGCCACACCTGAAGAATTGTCTAAAACTCTTTCTGACGATAAATCTTTAGTGCTTCGCGTTAGCGGACCGGAACAAGAGGTTAAAAAGACGTTAGAGAGCATTAACGGCGTTTTAAGTGTAGAAAGTCTTGGCCAGCGCGAGAGCGGCACAGTAGATTTCCTTATTGTACCTTGTGAGGATGCAGATGTCCGCCGTGAAATTTTCGACCGTCTATCTGACCGTAACTGGCCTATTTATATGCTAACCTCTAATGCGTTGTCGCTAGAGCAAATCTTCTTGCGTTTAACCGAAATGCCGGTAGAAGAGCAGGAAGAATTAGAACAAGAAACCGAAATACAAGCTGAAGAAAAGGAGAGTGAAGAATAATGTCTGCTATTTTTAAAAGAGAAATGCGCGCCTATTTTACTTCACCAATAGGCTACATTCAAATGGCAATATCCTTTTTGTTCAGCGCAATTTACTTTTATGTATACTATGGTTACGGATATCCGGGTTCAGAATACATAACCCTTAATGCCGCTCCAATTTTAATGCTTATTGTTCCCATAAACACCATGCGCCTTATGAGCGAAGACAAGCGCCAAAAAATAGACCAGGCTTTACTAACTGCTCCGGTAAAGCTTAGCGAGATTATTATGGGCAAATTCTTAGCAGCACTTACAATGCTGTTTATCTGCAACAGTATGCTAATTGTTTACCACATAATTTTTAGTTGCTATGTATCGCTCAACTGGTTAATATTTATTAACTGCTTTGTTGGTTTAATGCTTCTTTGTGCAGCATTGGTTGCAATGGGTATGTTTATATCATCTTTAACCGAAAGCACTGCAATTTCGTTTATATTATCGCTCTTTGCATGCTTGCTGGTTATGTTCTTTAGCCAGTTGGTTGGCATGATAGGCGTAGACTGGCTTACAAACGTTGCAAAGTTTTTTGACTTTTACGAGCGTTTTTCTGCTACCGCAACAGGTGTGTTCAATATAGCAGACTTTGTTTTCTTTGTTAGCTTTACTGCAATATTCCTCTTTTTATCGATGCGCTCGCTCGAGAAAAAGAGATGGTCATAATAAAAGGGGGATTTGAAAATGAATAACACAAAAATCAAAAACAAAATCGCCCTTAAATACGGCGCATATGCAACCGCAATAACCGCAATTATAGTAGTTGTTGTTATATTAATTAACCTATTAGTAGGCTTTTTGGCAAACCGTTTTCATTTAGAAATCGACCTTACTACCGACAAGCTAAATACCATAGACGCCACCAATCAAGAATACATTAAAAATGTAGAGCGTCCGGTAGAAATTATAGTTTGCGCTTCTGAAGAAGGCTATGTTGGCGAAGTTATGGCATACTATGCCTATAACTACTATGCCGCCGAAGATACAAACGGCCACTATGCACAAACCTTAAAGCTTTTAAAAGAGTATCCAAACTACAATTCTAACATATCGTTACAGTTTATAGACCCTCAACAACCCGACTTTGCCACCGTTACATCTAAATATCCGGGTGAACAGTTTGTTTACGGTGATATTATAGTTAGAAGTGAGTTTAGACTAAACGGTGAAAATGTTTCGCGTTATAAAATTATTCACTATAACGATGTTTATGATTTAACCGACCCCACAGGTATGGCCGAATACGGAATGGGCGCTTATGAGGTTGGCGGTACAAATATAGAAACCAGAGTTACAAGCGCAATTTACTATGCCACAAGCGACAAAATAGTAAACGCTGCAACCTTGTCTGGCCATTGCGACAAAGAAGCCGCAAAAACCCTTACCGAAACATTATCGCTTAACAGCTATAATGTAACCGATATCCCCGATGCAATTATATCGGCAAAATCGTTTAGCGAAGATGTCGACATTTTAATTTTAGCAGGTGTTACAAGTGACTTTACCGTAGACGAGCTAAATGCCATTAACACCTTCTTAGAAAATGGTGAAAGTCGCGGCAAGAGTCTTATGTTCTTTGCTTCGGCAGCATCGCCGGCATTGCCTAATCTTTATAACTTCTTAGAAGAGTGGGGAATCGCCGTTGGCGATGGCTTGCTTTTTGAAACCAACGACCAATACACATTCCAAAACTATTCTAATATGCTAATGGTGCCTACTGATGATGAGCATTTAACAGATTTTAACCTTGCAAACGGCATATTTATTTCGGGCAATAATATTCCCTTAAGCACCGTATACGAGAACAAATCTGGGCGCTATACCCATACACTGCTTAAAACCTCTGATTCTGTAGTTTTAGCCCCCTTTGGCACTTCTACCGAATGGGAACCCGACAAAAGCTTACCAAAGTCGCAGTATTCTACGGCCATTTTAACCCGTGATACTTCTTATGAGCTTAATTCTGAGGGCGATACCAGCTATGTATTTGCTTTTTCGTCCACCGACTTTATATCGTCGCTTTGGTCGCAGTATCCAACGGTTTATAATAAAAACTTAGCACTTCACCTTGCAAATATTGCGGGCGATATTGATAACGATATTGAGTTTGTTATTAAAACAATCTCTACACAAGACTTTGCTCAAAGAGTAACCCACTCGGCAAAATTTGTAATACTAAGCGTTTTCGTGGTGCTCTTACCCGTAACCTGCCTTGCAGTTTGCATTGTGGTTTACGTAAGGAGGCGTAGCCGATGAGCATAAACCCCGAAAAAGATAACATAGAACTAGAAAATACCGAGCAAGAGTTGGCTCAAGAGCCGGCAGAGAAATCTACCATATTTGCCGCTCCTACTGTTAAAGAAGATAAGGCAAAAAAAGCCAACAAAAAGCGCACAATTTTAATTAGCGCAGTAATAGCCGTTGTATTGGCAGCGGCCATTACTGCAGTAGCGTTATTTGTGCCCACCCTTAACGACGACACTTCATCTACCAAAGATACCGGAATTTCCCTTGTAAATTATAATACCGACGATGTAGAAAAAGTATCGGTTAAAAATCCAAATGGTGAATTTAGCTATTATTCTAAGGTAGAAAACACCGAATTAGACGGCCAGTCTATGCGCTATGTTTATTGGCATATAAGCTCGGTAGCCGAGCGCCTTGCCGATTCCGACAAGGTACAGGCCCTCGTTTTTGATGCTACAGCACTTAAGGCTGTACGAAAAATGGGTGAAAACAACGGCGCTTACGGTTTAGAAAATCCGCGTTACACTATAGAGGTTGCCCCGCGTGATAATGCCTTTACAGGCTATACCATTTATGTTGGTAACCAGTCGCCCGATAAAAACGGTGCCTATGTAATGCTATCAGAATCGAATGAGGTTTATTTGGTAGATAACGCAAACCTAGAGGAATTTGCCAAGGTGCCTACCGATTTTGCTAACACAAAAGCAGTAGAGGCGGTTACACAAAACAAAGATAACGCGGCATATTTTGAAAACGGCTCTCTGGCAAGCTGCGACTATATGATTTTAAATAACCCCACATTTTCTTCGCCCTTACACATTGTTCCTAACGATATAGAGGGATCTAAGACATATGTGTATTTTAAAATTGAAAAACCCGTATCGCGTTTTGCCGACCATGCTAATGAGCTTTTAGATATTGCAGTCAACGGTCTTGTGGGTGACGGAGTTTATGTGTTTAATCCTACCGATGCCGACATAAAGAAGTATAAGCTAGATAATCCTGAGGCAACCTTAGAAATTAAAATCGGCGGTGATTTAATATCGCTAAAAGCCTCAAAGTATGAGAATGAATATTATGCGCTTATAGACCAAAATAAAGAGGCAATTTATAAGGTTTACTACAACTCTTTACTGTTTGCCGAAAACAGTATGTCACACTACTTTAATAAGTTTTTAACCATGGAAATGCTTGCAAATTTAAGCAACATTACCATTAGCATACCTAATGCCACCTATAGTTTTGATATAACTTATTATGAAGCCTTAGAAGATGGCCAAGATTTTGACATTATGTTTAATGGCTCCGAGTTAAACCAAACCGCGTTCCAAAATTACTATCAGGTATTTTTAGGGCTGGACGTTTTAGATTATTCAACTCACCAAATAAAATCTGATGCAGCTTACACCTTTAAAATGAAGCATCACGATAAAAAAATACCCGATACCGAGCTTAAACTTTATAAGCACACCGACCAACGCTATATTGCTACCGTAAACGGCGAGCAAATGGGACTTGTGTCATCTACCGCTTACAATAAACTTACAAGCTATTTAGAAAAGCTTGTAAACGGCGAGGAAGTTCCAAAATCTTAACAAAACCGAGGTACAAAGCAATGAAAAATTATGATAACGTAGTAATTTTTAACCACCCTCTAATTAGACATAAAATAGCAATACTGCGCGACGAAAAAACCAGTATGAAAGAGTTTAGGGAGTTGGTTGAAGAAATAACCACCCTTATGACCTATGAGTCACTTAAAGACGGTGTTTCTACCACCGAAATTCAGGTTAAAACTCCGCTTGAGGTGTGTACACAACAGGTCGTTACTGATGATTCGGTTGCCATAGTGCCTATTTTGCGTGCAGGTCTTGGAATGGTAAACGGCGTTCATGTTTTGTTCCCACTTGCAAAGGTTGGCCACATTGGTATGTACCGCAACGAAGAAACCTTAGAGCCTTGCGAGTACTACTGCAAATTGCCCGACGGCATACAAGACAAGCTCGTTTTGCTTGTGGATCCCATGCTTGCCACAGGCGGCTCGGCTTGCGACGCTATAGATTTACTTAAAAAACGCGGTTGCAAGCGCATTAAATTTATGGCCATCATAGGCGCACCCGAGGGGGTAAGCCGTGTTGCTGAAGCTCACCCCGATGTTGATATTTATGTATCGACTCTTGATAGATGCCTAAACGAAAACGGCTATATTTTACCCGGTCTTGGTGATGCAGGCGACCGACTTTTCGGTACAAAATAATAAAATAAGCTTTAAGGCGGTCTGTACAGGGCCGCCTTGTTTTCGTTATACAATTAAAGACCGCAGACTAGTTTAGTCTGCGGTCTTTTTTGCCAAAATAAAATTAATCAAAAATATTTTCTCTGTTAAACAAAGGTGAGTCAAAAAAGGTTTTAAGGTCTATTTCTAACCCCTCGCAAATTTCATAAATAATTCTAAGCTTCATACTATTAAAATTACAGCCCATTATTGTGCTTAGGGTAGACTGTGGTACGCCGCTTTTAATATATAGAGCGTACTGGGTCATATTTCGTTCTTTTAAAAGTTCTTTAATCCGTAACGATACTGCCATGTTTAATTGCATTTAAAACACCTCAATACTTCAATTACTTGATAAAAGTATAGAGCGTTAAAAAATTTTTATACTTCGAGTACTTGATATTTAGAATTTAATGTGATATACTTAAGAAAAATTATGCAATATAACAGTTGCATTAATTTACAAATTACAATATAATAAAATTAGCAACTTCAAAAGGCGGTACCCCATGGACAAAGCACTGGCAATTATAATTTTTTCGGCAATAATTTTGGTTATACTATCATTAACATATGCAATACGCTATGTCGACTTTAAAGAAAACTACAAATACTTAACAATGGAAATTAAACGCGCCCATCCTGGTTCGAACGACCAAAAACATTGGCGCAAGGAACGCCGCAGGCTAATAATATCGTTTTTGTTCTTTATATAAAATAAAAACCTACTGTACCAAAATACAGTAGGTTTTGTTTTATTCTACACCCTTTTTATATAGCCCTCTTGTGTAATCAAAATCGGCAGTAAGGCCGTTTTTATACATATTAATTATTTTTTCTGACCTTAATGTATCTTCGGTGGTAAAGTATAAAATTTTAAAATCAAAAGAGTCAAAATCGTCAATTTGGTCAGCAAGATATAAAGGCTTACAGTTGTAAAGCTCGGTATATCCAAAACGGCAAAGCAGCGAAAAATTCTCACTCTTTCGGTCGGTAATATAACCCTTTCTGCCACACTCTTTGCAACCAATGTTTTGTTTTATGGGGCAGTTTTTGAAATACATAAGCGGCAAATTGCCGTAAACAATTGCACCCATAGGTCTGCTAGATTTAATGCTCTTTGCATTTTTAATATGTGTTTCAAACGAAGCAGTAAAGCCTAGTACACCAAACTCTTCTAAAACACTTACGGTGTGCGAGTTGTAAATATTTAAACCAAAGCCGCCAATTATATTTATATTAAGCTCGTTGCAAAGCTGAATGTTAGATAAAGTTCCGCAAAATGCGCCCTTAATAAACGGCTTTGCTTTGGTTAGAAGCTCTGTAATTAATTTTGAGTTTGTGTTGGCTCTGGGTAGTTCGGCAAATACATTTTGGTGTAGTAATTTTGCCTTTTCAAAATCGGCATCTAGCGGCAAAATTATGCCATTAATACCCTCTAAATTGTTAGGAATTTGAGCCAAATTATCAAATCTGGCATATGTCCCGTTTAAATTTAGCGGATTTTTATATTCATTTGTTTTTAACGAAAAATCTGCCTTAAATTCTTTTTGAACACTATGTGCCCGTTTTTCTAACAACATATTGGTACCCTTGCGCCGTAGGTTGTTAATCTCGCTTGTCGGTAGGGTAAGAGGTCCGTCAATTTGGCACTCAAAATTATTTAAATAAAACGGGGTAGAGCCAAGCTTTGAAATTTGCCTTTTTAAATACTCGTAATCTGCAGGTCGGTTTTGTGCGGTTTCGGGTGTTACCCCTAAAACCTCCGCCTCATTTACACCGTCTGAAAGGTTAAGAACACAAGGCTCGTTTTGTTTTAATGTCATTTTAGCGCTAATTGGCACACTTTGGCGTTCGTTTCGGTAAATAGAGTGAATTTCGTTTAATACCGCATTAGACATTTTGGCATCTTCATCGGTTCTAACGCCAAACATATTGCGGTCTACCTTGTCTGTAAAATATCCGTCGGTAAAACCCGAGCGCGAAAAAACATCGCTTAACAGCTGCTTGGTATCATTGTTTACAAAGCCAAAATCAACCGCTTGCCTAAAGGCGTTTGTTACCGCTGCTACATACTCAGGACGCTTCATTCGGCCCTCTATTTTAAAGGATTTTACACCCATTTTTGTTAACTCATCTACATAGTCCAAGAGCGATAAATCTTTTAAACTTAAATCATAATTGTTTTTAGAATTTTTTGTACTAAACGGAAGTCTGCAAGGCCCGGCGCAAAGACCACGGTTGCCCGAGCGAGAGCCTAGCATTGCCGACAGAAAGCACTGTCCCGACAAACACATACACAAAGCTCCGTGCACAAATGCCTCAACCTCAATTTCCAGTTCTTTTGCCTTTTTGCAAAATAAAGCAAGGTCGTCTTTGCTCATTTCTCTGGCTACAACTATCCTTGAAAAGCCTAACTTTTTTAGTATAGGCAAGGCATTTGGGTCAGATACCGACATCTGCGTAGAGCCGTGCAAAACAACATCTTTTATACTGGCTTTTAGTATTTTTGCAAGACCTAAGTCCGAAACAATAAATGCATCAACACCGCACTCGTTTGCGGTTTTGGCCTCATCTAAAGCGCATTTTAACTCGTTTTCGTGTACCGATATATTTAAAGTAAAATACACCTGTACGTAAGATTTGTGGCAATATTCTACCACGCTTTTTAAAGTATTAGGCGTAAAATTCTCGGCGCCGCGCCTTGCATTGAAAGATGCACCGCCCAAATATACTGCATCACACCCGCTGCGCACAGCCGCAATAACGGCTTGCTCGCTGCCCGCGGGTGATAAAATTTCTACACGCTTAAAAGTTTTGTTCATCATTATTTCCTAAAAGCTCGTTTAGTTTTCTTGTGGCTCGGTCAGCCTCCATTTTTGCACAAGCGGTTTGCTCTAAAAGCCCCTTAATTTCTAAGCGGAGCTTATCGTTTTCAGCCATTTGTTTTTTTGCGGCATCGTATGCCTCCAAAGCGGCTAAAACTGCAACCATTGTGGTAGATAAAAACCGATTTTCATTTTGCAAAGAGGTAAGCTTTCTATCAAGCTCAGAGGCTAGACTTTTTATGTATAATTCGTCGTCATCAGAGTTTACGGCATATTCCATACCGCCTATTTTAAAACGTATTTGGTTAGACATATTACCACCTCACCGCATATTCTAAAACTATTATATAATAACTTACTAAAATAATAAAGAAAATTTTTGTTAATACTTTACAACCTTAAAAAACTGATTTATAATAACTGTAATAAAAGTACGCAAAAAGGAGGCACTTATGAAATATTTAGTTGTACTGTGTGACGGTATGGCAGATACTCCAAATGCCGCATTAAATAATAAAACACCAATGCAATTAGCACATAAACCTAATATAGATGCATTGGCAAAAAAAGCAGAAATCGGAATGTGTAAAACGGTAGCCAAAGGTTTAAAACCGGGTAGCGATGTTGCAAATTTATCGGTTATGGGTTACGACCCATTTGTTTGCTACACGGGCCGCTCACCGCTAGAGGCCGCAAGCATTGGCATAGATTTAAAGGATACCGATATTTGCCTTCGCTGTAACCTTGTAACCCTTTCAGATGAAGAAAATTATGCCGATAAAACCATGCTAGATTACTGCGCGGGCGATATTTCTACCGAAGAGGCCACAGTTTTAATAGATTATGTAAACCAAAATTTAGGTAGTGATAAATTTGCATTTTATGCGGGTGTTGCCTATAGGCATTGTTTGGTTGTTGATAATGGCACGCTAGAACTCGGCAACCTAACCCCTCCGCACGATATTACAAATAAAAAAATAACCGAGCATTTATCTAACCATCAAAACGCTAAAGAGTTAATTGAGCTTATGAAGAAAAGCTATAACCTTTTAATTAATCACCCTATTAATATAGAGCGTGTTAAAAAGGGTCTTGCTCCCGCAAACTCTATTTGGCTTTGGGGTGAGGGCACAAAACCTCAGCTAGAAGATTTTGAAGCAAAATTCGGCGTTAAGGGCGCCGTAATTTCGGCGGTAGATTTACTAAAAGGCATTGGCAAATGCGCCAAAATGGCCACACCCGACGTATTGGGAGCCACAGGTTATATAGACACTAATTTTGACGGCAAAGCTGCCGCTGCAATAGAATGCTTTGAGAGCGGAAACGACCTTGTATATATTCACATAGAAGCACCCGACGAATGCGGCCATAGGGGAGAGTGTGATAAAAAGGTAAAGGCCATAGAGTTAATCGATGAAAAAATCGTAAAACCGCTTATAGAATACCTAAAGTCTAAAGGTGATTATAAGGTTCTTGTTATGCCCGACCACCCCACACCGCTAAGTATTCGCACCCATTCGTCAGACCCTGTGCCCTATTTAATTTTCGATAGCACAAATTTAATTAACGGCAACGTTCTAACCGAAGAAAATTGTGAAGCATCGGGCAATTTTGTAGAGCACGGACCCGACATTATGAAAAAATTGTTAGGTATAATTGGATAATAAAGGCATAATATGTTTATGTAAACCAAAAAATGTTATTGACAAAATATACGCTATTTGTTAAAATATCTGCGGAGACTCGGCTTTTTTGGAAAGCCTATCAGGGAGGATGCGTCGGCGACTGAAAGCGCATCTAAGGTGAGTAGTAAGCTTGGGAACACTCCGTGGCAGTCATAAACTGAATATAAAAGAGGATGTGTTTTTTAGCACATCAATGCGGGTGGCACCGCGGGTAAAATTATTTGCTCGTCCCGGGAATATTTTTATATTCCTCGGGACTTTTCTTTTTTATCATTATTAGGAGGTAAAATTTTATGTACAGAACTCTTAAGTGCAACGATATTAGAGATACACATATCGGTAGCACGGTATCTTTGGCGGGTTGGGTAGATGTAGTTCGCGACCACGGCGGAGTTATTTTTATTGATTTGCGCGACTATACAGGCGTAACACAGGTAGTTGTTCATAATGAGCAATTACTTAAAAACGTTAACCGCGAAACAGTTATTTCGGTAACAGGTACAGTTAGCAAGCGCGATGTCGATACCGTAAATGAGAAAATCGACACAGGTACAGTTGAACTTATTGCCGATACTCTAACGGTACTCGGTAAAAGCGTAAATATGCTCCCGTTCGATGTTAGAGCATCACGCCAGTCTAAAGACGAATTGCGCCTTAAATACCGTTACTTAGACCTTCGTAATCCTAAAAACCACGAAAATTTAGTTATAAGAAGCAAAATTATCCGCCATTTACGCAACAAAATGGAAGATAAGGGCTTTTTAGATATGCAAACCCCCATTCTTACGGCATCGTCCCCAGAGGGTGCGCGTGACTTTTTAGTACCCAGCCGTAAGCATCCGGGTAAATTCTATGCGCTTCCCCAAGCACCTCAGCAGTTTAAGCAGTTGCTTATGGTGTCGGGCTTTGACAGATACTTCCAAATAGCACCTTGTTTTAGAGATGAAGATGCCCGTGCAGATCGTTCACCGGGTGAATTTTATCAGCTAGACTTCGAAATGGCCTTTGCCACACAAGAAGAGGTTTTAGACGTTTGCGAAGACGTTATTTACGACACCTTTACTACGTTCTCTAACAAAAAGGTAACACCAAAGCCCTTTAGACGTATAACCTATGCTGAAAGTATGCTTAAATACGGCTCCGATAAGCCGGATTTACGCAATCCGCTTATAATTAAAGATTTGACCGATTTCTTTGCCACGGTAGATTTCCCTGCATTCAAGGGCAGACCGGTTAGAGGTATTGTGGCTAACTGTAGCGGCAAATCTAACAAATTCTTTGAGGATTCTCTAAAGTTTGCAACCTCTGCTCAAGTAGGCCTCGGCGGTCTTGGTTACATTACACTTAAAGATGGCGCGTTTATAGGACCTATTGCAAAGTTTTTAACCGATGCTAAAAAGGCCGAGATTATAGAACTTACGGGCGTTAAAGAGAACGAAACACTCTTCTTTATTTGCGATGATAAAGAAAACGATACCGCCAAAAAAGCAGGTCATATACGCACTTGGCTTGCTGCAAAAGAGCAGTTAAACCTTATAAATAACGATTCCTTTGAATTCTGCTTTGTTGTAGACTTCCCAATGTACGAAATCGACGAAGAAACGGGCGATACCATATTCACTCACAACCCGTTCTCTATGCCACAGGGCGGTATGGATGCATTAAACGGCCCCGACCCAACAAAAGTTTTGGCATATCAGTACGACCTTGTTTGTAACGGTATAGAGCTTGCCTCGGGTGCGGTTCGTAACCACGATATAGACATTATGAAAAAAGCCTTCGATATTGCAGGCTATTCTGAGGACGAATTAAAGAAACGCTTTAACGCTCTTTATACCGCCTTCCAGTACGGCGCACCGCCACATGCCGGTATGGCACCGGGTGTAGACAGAATGGTAATGCTGCTTACCGATGAAGAAAAAATCTTAGATGTAATTGCATTCCCCTTAAACGGTAACGCTCAAGATTTACTTCTCGGCGCACCTAGTGAGGTTACAAATCAGCAGTTAGAAGATGTTCACCTTTTAGGTAACAATAGCGCTCTTGCCGCAAGAGCGGGTGCTGTGGGTAGTAAACGTGTAAGCGAAAAACGCTCGGCCTTTGCTAACGACCAACAGTTAAACCAACTGTCGTTAACCGAAGATGAAGAAGCAAAAATGCAAGATATATTTGCTAATATGAAGTCGGCAGAAGAAAATCTTGCTAAAATAGACACCGAAAATGTAGAACAAATGATTTATGTACAGCCTATGACCAATGTATTGCGCGACGACGTACGCGAGCAACCCTTTAAAAGAGAAGATCTTCTTAAAGGCGCGCCCCAACGCAGTGACGATGCATGGCAGGTACCGCGACTTGTAAAGTGAGGTGGGTTTTATGAAATATTATGCAACAAAAATTTCTGATAAAGGCAATATTGCCGTTGACGATACTCTTCTTGTAAAAGATGCAGCCGCAACTGCGGGCTCATATATGCTAGATGGCTTTGCGCCGCTTTTCTCGGCCGAAGTTGTAACAAGACTAGAGGCACAAGGCTACACGGTTTCAGGCAAAACCCACGTTGGTGAGTTTGGTCTAGATTTAGTAGGCGAGTTTTCTTATTATAATGAAAAACAAGACACCCTAAAGGGCGCCGCCGCAGAGCTTGTAAAGAGCGGTGCGGTTAAAGCGGCCATTGGTGTAGATGTAAACGGCGCACCGCGCAGAGCTGCCGCATTATCGGGCGTTAACTTTTTAAAGTCCACATATGGTACAGTTTCGCGTTATGGCGTTATTTCTACCGCCGCTTCGGGCGAATCAGTAGGCGTTTATGCTCAAAATAGTAATGACGTAAAAGAAATTTTAGAAAAAATTGCAGGCTACGACTCAAAAGACGGCACATGCCTTAAAAATGACTCTTACGACTATAGCACAAACCAAGACATTAATGGCAAAAAGGTTTGCATTATAAACGAGCTTTATGAAAAGGCCGACGATAAAACAAAGGCAAAAATAGATGCCGTTGCCGAAAAACTTAAAAAACAAGGTGTTAAGGTAGAAAGAATTTTTTCTGATATTTTTGCCCTTGCTGCTACCGCTTGGCAGATTTTATTCTCGGCCGAAACCTGCAATAACCTTTCGCGTTACGATGGCGTAAAATTCGGTCACCGCGCAAAAGAATATAAGAATATAGACGAGTTATATGTAAATTCTCGTACCGAGGGCTTTAATTTCCTTACAAAAGCCATAATTCTTTACGGTTCCGATGTTTTATCTAAAAACCGCTATAAAGACTGTTATGACAAAGCGCTAAGAGTACGCAGAGTAATTAACGAACAGTTTAATGCTCTTTTAAACGATTATTGCGCTTTCCTTACCCCCGTATGCTCAAAGAGTGAGTATGCACCGTATGACATTGCCGATGCATTCGAAAATGTTTATAAAGAAAGTGAATATACAGCTATTGCAAACCTTTTAGGTGCACCCGCATTAGTTTTTGGCGGTGTTCAGCTTATCGGCAAGCAATTTAGCGAAAGCACACTATTAAGCCTTGCAAGCGCTGCAGAAAGGATTGGTGAATAATATGGGCTACGAAGTTGTTATTGGTCTAGAAACCCACGTAGAACTTAGCACAAACTCCAAAATTTTCTGCTCTTGCGGCGGCCATTCTTCGCCCAAAGAGGCAAACGACTGTGTGTGTCCTGCTTGTAGCGGTATGCCTGGTATGCTTCCGGTTATGAACAAACGCGTTGTAGAACTTGCGGTTACTGCAGGCTTAATGCTCAACTGTGAAATTAGCCGTTACACCACGTTCGATAAGAAAAATTACTATTATCCGGACCTTCCTTGTGCATACCAAATCACACAGTTAAACCACCCCATTTGCACAAACGGTTTAGTAACTGTAAAAACGGCAAATGGCGCCAGAGATATTAGAATTAAGCAAATTCATATGGAAGAAGATGCAGGTAAGCTAGTTCATGAGGGCAAATTCTCGTTTGTAGACTTTAACCGCACCTCTGTTCCGCTAATCGAAATTGTAACTCAGCCCGATTTCCGCTCGGCCGAGGAGGTTTTAGCGTACCTTAATAAGCTAAAATCTATGTTCCGCGCAGGCAATATTTCTGAGTGCGAAGAGGGAGCAATGCGTTGCGACGTTAACATTTCTGTTCGCAAAGAGGGTAGCGAAGAGTTTGGTGTTCGTACCGAAATTAAAAATATGTCTTCGTTCGAAGCCATTGACCGCGCAATTCGTTTTGAGGCTCAGCGCCATATAGATGCAATTGAGTTTGAAACCGAAGAACTAGTTCAAGAAACACGCCGTTTTGACGATGTTACGGGCAAGACCTTTGCAATGCGTAACAAAGAAACCGAGGCCGATTACCGCTATTTCCCCGATGCCAACCTTATGCCTATTATTATAGACGACGAGTGGCTAGAAAAAATTAAGGCTGCAAAGCCGGTTGAGGTGGATGCCAAGGCCGAAGAATACCGCGCTGCAGGAATATCAGACAAAGAAATCGAAGTTTTATTAGATAACACAAAGGCAGCAAAGCTTTTAGACGATGTTGTAGCCCTTGGCTGCAATGCTAAAGACTCTGCCGCTTGGATATTAACCGACTGCGCAGGTATTTTACGTAAAGACGGTCAAAGTTTAAGCGAGCTTAATATATCTGCCGAGAAACTAGCCGCAATAATAAAAATGGTAGACAGCGGCGAGGTTAACCGCAACTCCGGTAAAAAAATACTTATTGCTGTAGTTGAAACCGATGTTGACCCCATTAAGTATTGTGACGAGCAAGGCTTTGCCAAAAAGGTAGATTCAAGCGCTGTTGAGGCTATAATAGATAAAGTTTTGGCCGAAAACACCAGAGCAATAGAAGACTACAAAAACGGTAAAGAAAAGGCAAAGCAAGCCCTGTTCGGCGCTTGCATGAAAGAGCTAAAGGGTGCGGGCGACGTAGCCGTTATACGTACTCTGTTAGACCAAAAACTTAAAAATATTTAGTAAAATCGGGAGTAATTTATACCTTTAAATTGCTCCCGTTTATCTTAGGAGATATAATGAAGAAAATCTTAGTTATTTTAGTGGGCGGAACCATTTGTTGCGAACAAACCGAAAATGGCGCTTTGTGTGTAGGCAAAAGGGCAGGGGCTATGTTAATAGACCATTTTAACAGTTCCAATTCTCCTTTTGCAAAAAAAGTTCAGTTTTTTCTTAGCGAGAATATGTTTATCTTAAGTGAGAATATGACGGTTAGCAACTGGAACCGCATAATAAATATGTATAATCTTTGGGCAGAAAAAGACTCTTTTGACGGCGTTATTTTTGCGCATGGAACCGATACTCTCGGCTTTTCTGCCGCCCTTTTTGCACAACTGCTTTCTAACACTAAAATACCCGTATTTTTTGTTTCGGCAAATAAACCGCTAGACCACCCTAACACCAACGGCGGCGAAAACTTTAAATGCGCCGTAGAGTGTATTGTAAGGGGTATTCAGCCTAATGTTTGGATAGCCTACAAAAATATATCCGATTCAAAAATGTATCTTCATTTAGGCTCAAGACTACAACAGTGCCCAAGTTATTCCGACGATTTTTACAGCCACGGTGCCCTAGATATAACCAATATAAACGAGAAAAATTATAAAGAATATTTTAACGAAATCTCGGCGCGTTACCCTAAAAAACCGCAAGATTTACCAATAGATATAAATGGCAGTTTTACCCTTAAAAACAATGTTCTTTTGTTAGATGCATATGTCGGCATAAACTATGCCGCCTACGATTATTCGCTTTTTAAGGCAGTATTGCACACAACCTACCATTCGGGTACTGCTTGTGCCGAGCAAGATAATAAAGGCAATTACCAAAACGACTCAATTTTGTATCTTAAAGAGTGCTGCGCTAAAAATAATCCGCCCGTAGATGTTTATTTAGCACCGTCGGTAAACAAGCACAACACTTATGAAACAGTAAGTGTTATAGCAAATCATAGGCCAAACGGTCAAGATATAAACTTTTTATACGGTTATACCAAAGAAACCGCCTATGCAAAGCTTGTAATAGCGTACTCGGCTTTTACCGACAAATTAAAAATAAAACAGTTTATAGAAACCGAAAATAATTTTGAAAGGGTAGATTAAACCTTGTTAACACAAAAATTGTTTGAAACCGATTCTTATATTAAAGATTTTACCGCCACCGTGCTTTCTTGCAATAAAAATGGCGAAATTTATGATGTTGTTTTAGATAAAACTGCATTTTTTGCTGAGGGCGGCGGCCAAAAGGCCGACACAGGCACATTAAACAAAGTGCAGGTTTTAGATGTGCAAGAACAAAACGGCGAGATTGTCCATAAAACCAATGCACCGCTTAAAGAGTGTGAATGTGTTGAGGGTAAAATAGACTGGGAAACCCGTTTTATACGTATGCAAAGCCACACGGGTGAGCATATTGTATCGGGTGTTGCTCATACACTCTTTGGCGTAAATAACATAGGGTTTCATATGTCCGAGACTTTGCTTATGACGGTTGATTTTGATAAACCCCTAACTAAAGACGATATTAAAAAAATAGAGCTTCTAAGCAACAAGGCAATTTATAAAAATGCCAAGGTTACCGCTTTTTATCCTACCGCCGACGAGCTTAAAACCCTAGACTACCGTTCAAAGCTAGACCTCGAAGATGGTGTTAGAATAGTTGAAATAGAGGACACCGATTTATGCGCTTGCTGTGCGCCCCACGTTAGCGCTACGGGTGAGGTAGGGCTTATAAAAATAGTAGATTTTTACCCCAATAAACAGGGTGTAAGAATAGAAATGCTGGCAGGACTGCCAGCACTGGAAGACTATATAACCTTAAACCATCAAAACAAACAAATTATGGGCCTTTTATGCTCTAAAAGAGAAGATATCGTGTCGGCCGTTAAGAGCCAAGGCGACACACTTAGTGAGGTCAGATTTGAGAATACCAAACTTTCTCGTGAACTTGCCTTAAGTCAACTCGAACCCGTAAAAATAAATGCAAACGCCTATGCCGTTTTAGAAAATAAAAATTTTGAAGAACTTAGATTCTGCTCAAATACCCTAATAGAAAAATACAATATTTGCGCTTTATTTTCTGCATCAGATAACAACACCGTAATGTATGTATTAAGCAGTAACAATACCGATGTTTTGCCCATAGTAAAAACATTAAATACCGCGTTTTCCGGCAAGGGCGGAGGCAAACCCAACTACGCCCAAGGCAAACTTACGGTAGAAAATATAGCCGATTTAATATGTAAAACAGAACAGCTGCTTGCAGAATAAAAAATAACAAAAGCCACACTTTTTGTGTGGCTTTTTGGTTTTATATTCTTAAATTTTCGTGTGAATTTTCGTGTGAATTTTGCCGTGCTTTGTGTGACATTTCGTGTGACATTTGCCTTGTTTTGTGTGACATTTCGTTTCGTTTGGTGACCCGGACGGGATTTTATCGCAGTCGCTTTCGCTCCTTTGGAGGAATGAATAAACAGTTCACTGAACTGTTTATATGTCGCTTCTTACCTCGTTAATACTCGGTGTTCGCCCCCATTCCTGGTTCGAATCCCGCCTTTTGCTTCGCAAAAAACAATAAGCACCGCACAAAAGTGCAGTGCTTATTATTATGGTGACCCGGACGGGATTCGAACCCGTGTTACCGCCGTGAAAGGGCGGTGTCTTAGGCCTCTTGACCACCGGGCCGCATGGTAGCGGCAGTCGGATTTGAACCAACGACACTTCGGGTATGAACCGAATGCTCTAGCCAACTGAGCTATACCGCCATGTATGGCTAACATCAGATAGCCAAACTATTATATACAAATTTTTGTCGTTTGTCAACACTTTTTTATTAACATAAATTTTACAGTTTAAAACCACATATATCCTTGCTCATTTTAAGCTTTTGTGGTAAAATAATTCATATATATCTTTTGCAAACTTTTTGTATTTATTTTAAGGAGTTTAAAATGGGATTTTTACAATCAATTTTCGGCAATTACTCGGCCAAAGAGCTTAAAAAAATAGAGCCTTTAAAACAAAAGGTTTTATCTTACGAGGCTGAATACAAAGCCCTGTCTGATGACGAGCTTAGGGCTAAAACTGAAGAGTTCAAACAAAGGGTGGCTAACGGCGAAACATTAGATAGCATTTTGCCCGAAGCATTTGCCGTTTGTATAGAGGGCGCCGACAGAGTGCTTAATATGCGTCATTTCCCGGTTCAAATTTTGGGCGGCATTGTGCTTCATCAAGGCAGAATAAGCGAAATGCGCACAGGTGAGGGTAAAACCTTAGTTGCAACCTTGCCCGCATATTTAAACGCTTTAAGCGGCAAAGGTGTTCACATAGTAACGGTAAACGATTATCTTGCCAGACGTGACAGCGAGTGGATGGGTAAATTATACCGCTTTTTAGGTTTAAGCGTTGGACTTATTGTTCACGATATGTCTAACGACGAACGCCGCGAGGCTTACAATGCCGACATTACCTATTGTACCAATAACGAGCTTGGTTTTGACTATTTAAGAGATAATATGGTCAAATACAAAGAGCATAAGGTACAAAGAGGTCACAACTTTGCCATTGTCGACGAGGTTGACTCTATTTTAATTGACGAAGCCAGAACACCCCTTATCATTTCGGGCACGGGCGATAAATCCTCCGAAATTTACACTCTTGCTAACAATTTTGCAAAATCGCTAAAGGCAATAAGGGTAAAAGAGTCCGATTCTAAGGTAAGCGATGAAGATTTAAACCTAGACGGCGATTATGTAGTAGATGAAAAAGCAAAATCGGTAACCCTTACTCCCGACGGCGTTAAAAAGGCCGAGGCATTTTTTAAGATAGATAATCTTAACGATGCCGAAAACATTACAATTTCTCACCATGTAAACCAAGCCATACGCGCTCATGGTATTATGAAGCGTGATGTTGACTATGTTGTAAAAGATGGCGAAGTAATTATTGTTGACGAATTTACAGGACGACTAATGTTTGGTCGCCGTTATTCCGACGGTTTGCACCAAGCTATAGAGGCCAAAGAAAACGTAACAGTTGCAAACGAGTCTAAAACCTTAGCCACCATTACATTCCAAAACTTCTTCCGCCTTTACGACAAATTATCGGGTATGACCGGTACTGCCGTAACCGAAGAAGAGGAATTTAGAGCTATTTACAAACTAGACGTTATAGAAATTCCAACAAATAAACCCCTTATAAGAGAAGACTGCCCCGACGTGCTCTATAAAACCGAGCGCGCAAAGTTTATGGCTGTTATAAATCAAATTATAGAGGCTAACTCTAAGGGTCAACCGGTACTTGTTGGTACAGTTACCATTGAAAAGAGTGAACTTTTAAGCGCAATGCTTAAAAAACGCGGTGTAAAGCACAATGTATTAAATGCTAAGCATCACGAAAAAGAGGCCGAAATTATAGCCCAAGCAGGTAAACCCTATGCCGTTACCATTGCAACCAATATGGCCGGCCGCGGTACCGATATTATGCTTGGCGGTAATGCCGAATATTTAGCAAAGGCCACTTTGAGAAAAGAGGGCTTAAGTGACGAGCTTATTTCTCTTGCCACAGGCTTTGCCGAAACTAAAGATGCCGAAATTTTATCGGCCAGAGCGCGTTATACCGAGTTGTATAACAAATATAAGGCCGAAATCGCACCCGAAGCCGAACAGGTAAAACAAGCGGGCGGTCTGCTTATTATAGGCACCGAGCGCCACGAGTCAAGACGTATTGATAACCAGCTTCGCGGCCGCGCAGGTCGTCAGGGCGATGCCGGTAAAACCGTATTCTACCTTTCTGCCGAGGACGATTTGCTTCGTTTGTTTGCGGGTGAGCGTTTTTATAATATTCTCGATACCTTTAAGTTCGATGAAAATATGCCTATTCAAAACCCAATGCTCTCTAAAGCTATAGAGTCATCACAGCAAAGGGTAGAAAGTCGCAACTTTGCCTCAAGAAAGAGCGTTTTAGATTTTGACGACGTATTAAATCAACAACGTAATGTTATTTATACCCAGCGTAACAAGGTGCTCGATGGCGAAAGCATTAAAGATACTGTTTTAAAGATGTTAGACGACACTATCGACTCTGCCGTTGCCACCTATTTAAACGATGCAGAAGTACACGACAACTGGAATTTAGATGGACTCCGCCGCTATTTTGCGGGTTGGCTTTGTAATGAGTCCGACCTTAAGTTTTCTGTTCAGCAGTTATCTGATACCGACCCCGAAGATGTAGCTGCAATATTAAAGCAAAAGGCCCGCGAAATTCATGCCCAGCGCGAAGAACTGTTTGGCAGTGAACTTATGCGTGAGCTCGAGCGCTTTGTACTGCTTACAAATGTAGATTCCTCTTGGCAAGACCATATCGATGCCATGGATGATTTACGTCAAGGCATACATCTTCGCTCCTACGGTCAGCACGACCCCGTTGTTGCATACCGCAACGAAAGTTACGATATGTTCGAGAGTATGACAGAATCTATAAAAGAAAAAACCGCTAAAAATGTTTTAACGGTACAACTTGTAAAAAATGAGGCAATAAACCGAGGCAAAAGTCAACAAGGAACCGAAAATTTAGGCGGTTCTGCTCCTAAAAAGAGCCGCTCGGGTATATCTAAAAACGCACCATGTCCTTGCGGCAGCGGTAAAAAATATAAGCGTTGCTGCGGCAAAGACGAAGAATAATAAGAGGTATTTATGAACAATACAATAAAAAACAGGTGCGAAATCAACATAAACGACACCTGGAATTTGTCGGATATTTTTGCAACCGATTCCGACTGGCAAGCAGAGTATGAATCGTTATTAAACGATATTACAAGACTAGAGTTTTATAAGGGCAAGCTTAATAACTCTGCCGATTTATTGGCGTTTTTGCGCCTTTACGACGAATTTGATGTTCGCTTGTCTAAACTTTATTCCTATGCAAATTGCTCTGCCGATGTTGATACCACCAACGGTTTTTACCAAGATTTGCGTGGCAAGGCAATAGCCTTGGTGGCCGATGTTAACAAGGCAACCTCGTTTTATAAAAACGAGATTTTAGACCTTACAGACAACCAAATTGATGCATTTTTTTCTGAGTGTGATGCCCTTTTAGAGTACAAAACACCAATTTTAAATGTAAGACGCAAAAAGGCGCACATTTTGTCTGAAAAAGAAGAAAAATTGCTTGCCGCAGTGGGCGTTTTAGCCGATTCACCCGATAATATCGCATCGGTTTTCCGCGATGCTGATTTAACTTTTGAGCTCGTTTTAGATAAAGACGGCAACTCGCACACTCTTTCTAACGGTACCTTTGTTCCGCTTTTAGAAAGTGCCGATAGGGTTTTGCGCAAAAACACCTACAACACCTACTATAAAACCCTTGGCGGCTTTAAAAACACCGTTGCTGCCACGTTAGATGCACAGTTTAAAACTCTAAAATTTTATTCAGACGCAAGAGGCTATAAAAACACCCTGTCTGCCGCGTTAGACTCTACTCGCGTGCCCGAAGAAGTTTATCATAACCTAATTGAAACGGTGCATGAAAATCTCAAAAAAATGTATTCTTACGTGAGCCTTAGAAAAAAGGCTTTAGGTGTAGATACTCTTGCTATGTACGATGTTTACACCCCTATTGTGAGCGATTTTGATAAAGAAATCCCCTATTGCGAAGCAAAACAAACTGTGCTTGATGCACTTGCCGTTTTGGGTGACGACTATATTGAGGTTTTAAACACTGCTTTTAATAATAGGTGGATAGATGTTTATGAAAACAAGGGCAAACGCTCGGGCGCATACTGTTCGTCAAATGCCCGTCCGCACCCATATGTGCTTTTAAACCAAAAAGATAATTTAGAAAGTATGTTTACCATAGCTCACGAGTTAGGCCATGCTATGCACTCGTATTTGAGCACTAAAAATCAGCCCGTTTGTACTGCCGATTATGTTATTTTTGTGGCCGAAGTTGCCTCTACCGTAAACGAGGTTTTACTAATGCGTTATTTGCTTAAAAAGGCCACCGATAAAAAGGAAAAAGCATACCTTTTAAATCACTTTTTAGATCAGTTTAAGGGTACGCTTTTCAGACAAACAATGTTTGCCGAGTTTGAGCTTAAAATGGGCACTCTTGCCGAGAGCGGCACAACCCTTACTGCCGAAATTTTAAGCCAAGAATATTTAAAATTAAACAAGCTTTATTTTGGCGATGATATGGAAAGTGACGATAATATTGCACTCGAATGGGCAAGAATACCCCACTTTTTCTATAACTACTATGTGTTCCAGTACGCTACAGGTTTTTCTGCCGCAGTAAAAATAGCCGATAACATTCTAAAAAACGGCAAAACTGCAGCCGAGCAGTACAAAAAATTCTTATCTTCCGGCGGCAGCGATGCACCGGTAGAACTTTTAAAAATTGCAGGGGTCGATATGTACACTCCCGAGCCCATAAATACTGCATTAGAACTTTTTGGCAATACAGTAAAAGAATTAGAACAGTTGATATCCGACAATTAGTCGGATATCTTTTTTTGCATTAAAATATTATATATATATTATAATAAAATTGTTGAGAAATTTAGTAACTTGTGATATACTTTATTTTGTATAGATATATTTTTACAAAGGGGGAGTGTTTTTTGAAGATAAAACGTTTTATTGCTTTAGTGCTATGCCTAATTTTTGCGTTTACTCTTACGGCTTGCACCAGTTTTGATAGCGATATTTCTGCCCTTTTATCTCCACCTAACCCCGCGGGCGAAATGGGTCTTGTAAAGCAGGCTCTAGATTCTTACGCAAAAAAGGCCTACACCCTAAAATATCCAGAATCCGGAAAATATCAGTCGGCCTTCGTTCTGCACGATATTAATAACGATTTAATAAACGAAGCGTTTGCTTTTTACTCTACCACTACCGACGGTGTTGTAACACTGCATTTAGCATATATTTGCAACATAAACGGTAAATGGGTTACGGTTAACGACAACTCAATTACTGCAACCGGTGTAGAGCAAATTCTGTTTTCCGATATGGATAACGATGGCATAAGCGAGATTGTAGTAGGTTGGAACGTTTTCGGTACGGCCGACCGACAGGTTGCCATTTATTCGGTTTCCGACGGCAAATTAACACAGCGCTTGCTAGAAAAATACAGCGGCTTTTTAATTTGTGATTTAGATGCAAACTCACAAAACGAGTTATTTATAAACTACCACAGCATAGCCGAAAAGATCTCCGTAGCAAGACTGTTTTCCTTAACCGAACAAGGTGTTACCGAAATTGCCAACTGTCTGTTAGATGCGAGTGTTACACAGCACTCACTACCGCAAATATCTAAGGCAAACGGTATGAGCGCCGTTTTCATAGACGCTCAAAAGGGAACCGGAATGTTAACCGAGGTAATAACCTTTAATGAAAATATCTTAAGCAGTATTTTTTATGATCCGCTAACCACCGAAACCACCGCAACCTTTAGAAACTCAAGCATTACCAGTCGTGATTTTGACTCAGACGGCACAATAGATATTCCCATAATGAAGGTGCTACCCACCGCCGAGCAGCTTTCTGATTCAGAACGTGCATATATTACCGAGTGGTCTACTGTAGAAGACTCTGCACTAAAGCCCGTAGCTCGCACCATTATGAACTATACCGACGGCTATTATTTATTGCTTCCAGACTTTTTGTCTGAAGAAAACATAACCCTAACCCGTAAAATTCCGTCAAGATTGCGTATTATTTACCTTTGGGATAAAAAAGACAATATGGCTCTTAACGAACTGTTTAGGGTACAGCTTGTGTCCGAAACCGAGTGGGACTCGGCCGATTACAACAGAGGTGAGCTGTTTGAACTAATACGTCAAGACGGTACGGTATATGTTGCATCTATAAACTTAATGGAAGAATCACAGGTTGATATAGAACAGCTAAAGAAAATGTTTAAGCTTATTGGATAAGGAGTAAACTAATGAAAAGAATTTTACTTGTTGAAGATGAAGTTGCCATTCGCGAGTTTGAAGCCATAAATTTAAACCGTGCAGGCTACACAACAGTACAAGCCGGCAGCGGCGAAGAGGCCTTAGATATATTTTTAACCGCGCCCGAAAGCTTTGATATCGCTCTTTTAGATGTTTCTATGCCGGGTATGGATGGCTTTACACTTTGCAAAGAGCTCAGAAAGGTATCAAACAAGCTTGGTATTATTATGCTTACTGCCCGCACACAAGAAATGGATAAAATAAGCGGTCTTATGATGGGCGCCGATGACTACATTACAAAGCCCTTTTCTCCTGCAGAATTACTTGCCAGAGTAGATTCGCTATATCGTAGAGTAGAGGTTAACTCTGCATCGGGCAATAAAAATTCCGATGAAATAAAACTCGGCGAGTTTACACTTAATTTGCGCCGTCACACCCTTTTAAAGAACGATAAAAACATAGAACTCACCCAGGTAGAGTTCCAAATTATAGAATATTTCTTCACTAATCCCGACACCGCCATAGAGCGTACCGATATTTTAAATAGAGTTTGGGGCACTAACTATTACGGCGAAGAAAAAATAGTAGACGTAAATATTCGCAGATTACGTATGAAAATAGAAGACGAGCCGGGTAACCCAAAACACCTTGTAACAGTTTGGGGCATGGGCTATAAGTGGAACACCGAAGACTAATTGAATTTTAAAATTAACAGAAAGGAGTAGTGTTATGGAGCTCGAAATTAAGGTCAAGGGCATAACTAAGCGTTGGTTTTACAGTATATTTTTAATAATGCTTGGCGTTGTTGCGCTAATTGTAACCCTTGCTCTTGTTTATATTCGCACATATTATTATCAGGCCGCAAACACCAAAGCAAGCGAGCTTACAAAGTCGTTTACAATGTTGTCGTCTGCTACTACTCCCGAGGGTTATTATTCACTTGCGCGTGATTACGCAGAGCAGTTTGAGTATAAAGACAAGGTAGAAGTACAAATTATAGATAAAAACGGTTTAGTGCTTGTTACTACCACAGGCTTTGACCCGGTTCAAACCTATATGCCCGACTATAATGTGGCTAAAACGGCACCGTCGGGTACGGGTCTTTGGCAGGGTAAAAGCATTACGGGCGAGAAAATAATGTCCGAGACCACCATGCTTGCCGACTACGGAAACGGCATTGGCGGAGCGGTGCGTTGGGTAATATCGTTAAGAGCGGTAGACAGGCAAATTTTCTTTTTAAGCATAGCCGTTGTTTCGGTTGGCGTTATAATAATTTTATTTGCACTTTTATCGGGTCTTTACTTTGTTGGGTCAATCGTGCGCCCAATAGCCGATGTTAGTAATTCGGCCCGTAAAATTGCCATGGGTGACTTTAACACAACCTTGCAGGTAAAGGGTAAGAACGAAATTGCAGAACTGTGTGACACCATAAACTATATGGCAAGCGAGCTTAAAAAGGCAGAAGAAATAAAGAATGACTTTATATCATCTGTATCTCACGAATTAAGAACACCTTTAACCGCCATTCGAGGTTGGGGTGAAACCGCAAAAATGACCTTAGACGAATCTTCTGATGAGCTTGTTCATAAAGGACTAGATGTTATTTTAAGCGAAACCGAGCGTTTATCTGGCCTTGTAGAAGAGCTTTTAGATTTCTCACGTATGCAAACCGGTCGACTTACGCTTCAAATGCAAAATATAGACCTTTGTCGCATTTTAAACGATGCCGTAAGTATGTATGTAGAACTTGCAAAACAACAAAAATTAGAGCTTATTTATGCTGAGCCTAAATATGAGCACATTATCTACGGCGACCCTAACCGTTTAAAGCAGGTGTTTATAAATATTATAGATAACGCCGTAAAATACACCGAATCAGGCGGACAAATATTAATAGAGCACACACTAGAAGAAGGCTGTGTAATCATAAAAATTGCCGATACCGGTGTGGGCATACCCGAGGCCGACATAGACCACGTTAAAGAAAAATTTTATAAGGCCAACAAAACCGTTCGCGGTTCGGGTATAGGTCTTGCCATGGCCGACGAAATTATAAAACAACACAACGGACTTTTATTTGTAGAATCAACCGAGGGCGTAGGCACAACAGTTTCGGTAGCCTTGCCAATAGTAGAGGAGTAATAATGAGCAAAAAAACATCAATAGGCGGTCAGGCGCTTATAGAGGGCATTTTAATGCGCGGCCCGCACAAAACCACCATGGCCGTAAGACTGCCCGACAACCAAATAGAAACTATAGATTTAGAAACTAAATCTATAAAAGAAAAAATTAAGTTTTTAAAACTGCCCATTTTGCGCGGTGTCGTAAATATGATAGAGAGTTTGCTTTTAGGCTATAAAGCACTTATGATTTCGGCTGATAAATCGGGCTTTACCGATTTAGAAGAAGACAAAGAAAAAACCGAAGAAGATAGCAAAAAATCTTCCGCACTTATGAATATTGTAATGGTAGTTGCATCGGTTTTGGGCGTTATGTTATCGGTGTTTTTGTTTATGTGGGTGCCGTCATTTTTGTTCGATTTATTTGCATCGGCATTTAAAAACGATATATCAAACCTAAAACCCGTGTTTGAGGGCTTTATAAAAATAGCTGTTTTTGTGGCATATATTGCACTGGTTTCTAATATGAAAGACATAAAACGAGTATTTATGTACCACGGCGCAGAGCATAAAAGCATTTTCTGTTACGAGGCCGAGGAAGAGTTAACAGTAGAAAATGTTAGAAAACACTCGCGCTTTCACCCGCGTTGCGGAACATCATTTTTAATAGTAACTCTAATTGTAAGTATATTTGTATCTTTTATTTTAACCACACTTTTCCCGGTGTTAAAATCGGCAGAATTTAGACTAATTTGGGTTGCCACTAAAATTTTAATTATTCCGGTTATGTTAGGTTTAAGCTATGAGCTTATAAAAATTTGCGGTAGATTTGATAATTTATTTACCCGCATAATATCTGCTCCGGGACTTTGGCTTCAACGCTTAACCGTAAAAGAGCCCGATGACGATATGATCGAAATTGCTATTTCGGCACTCACCGCCGTTATACCCGAAGACGATTCCGATAGGTGCTGCTAATGACAATAAAACAAGCTTATGACTATGCTAAGGTTTATTTGCAAAACTGTGATATAGAAGAAGTTGTTTTCGAAGCAAAGCAGATAATAATGCATATAACCGGCCTTAGCACAACCGAAATTTTAACTCAATATGCAAGCACTTTGCCCGAAACACAGTTTGACACTTTATGCGACATTTTATATAGGCGTAAAACCGGCGAGCCGCTTCAGTATATATTTGGCGAGTGGGAATTTTACGGTTTAAAATTTAATGTGGGCAAGGGTGTGCTAATACCCAGAGCTGACACCGAGGTTTTATGCGAAAAAGCAATAGAGTATATAGGTAATCGACCTTTAAGGGTTATAGATTTATGCTCGGGCAGTGGCTGTATTGCGGCGACGGTGGCAAAAAAATGCCCTAATGCTTTTGTGTTTGCGCTTGAAAAAGAGCCCGAAGCATACGAGTACCTAACAAAAAACATAAAAAATCTAAAGGTAAATGTAACCCCTATTTTAGACGATGTTTTTACCTTTACTACCAACAATAAATTCGACGTTATACTAAGTAATCCGCCTTATATAAAAACCGGTGAAATCGATACTTTGCAAACCGAGGTTTTGCGTGAGCCTAAAACCGCACTCGACGGCGGAAAAGACGGACTTAAATTTTATAAATCAATAGCCGTACGAGCAAAGGAATGTTTGCTAAATCAAAACGGCAAAATCTTTTTAGAAATAGGTTTCAGTCAGGCAGAAGAGGTTTCAAAAATTTTAGAAGATAATAACTTTTGCGACATAAAAGTAATAAACGACTATAACGGCCAAAACCGTGTTATAGAGGCTAAACTTAAAGAATTTTAAAAACACACAGGAGTGATACATATGGCAGATAAAATAAAAGACAAAACAAACGATAGGCAAAAAGCCCTTCAAACAGCCTTAGACCAAATTGAAAAAAGCTTTGGTCAGGGTGCAGTTATGCGTTTAGGAGAAAATGCAAAAATGCAGGTAGACAGTATTTCTACAGGCTCACTCTCGCTCGATATAGCCCTTGGCATAGGCGGCGTGCCCAGAGGCAGAATTATAGAAATTTACGGCCCGGAATCTTCGGGTAAAACAACCATAGCATTACACGTTGTTGCCGAAGCTCAAAAGCTTGGCGGCACCGCAGCGTTTATAGATGTAGAGCATGCTCTAGACCCCGTTTATTCGGCAAATTTGGGCGTAGATATCGACTCTTTACTCGTTTCTCAGCCCGATACCGGCGAGCAAGCATTAGAAATTACCGAGGCTTTAGTTCGCTCGGGTGCAGTAGATGTTGTTGTAATCGACTCGGTTGCAGCATTAGTGCCCAAGGCCGAAATTGAGGGCGAGATGGGTGAATCCCACGTAGGACTTCACGCTCGTTTAATGTCGCAGTCTTTAAGAAAGCTTGCAGGTGCAATTTCTAAGTCTAATTGTGTTGTAATATTCATTAACCAGTTAAGAGAAAAAATCGGTGTTATGTACGGTTCTAATGAAACTACAACGGGTGGTAGAGCGCTACGCTTTTATGCCAGTGTGCGCATAGACATTCGCCGTACCGAAACCTTAAAGGCGGGCGGCAAAATGATTGGCTCGCGTACTAAGGCTAAGGTTACAAAGAACAAGGTATCGCCCCCGTTTAGAGAGGCCGAGTTCGATATTATGTACGGCAAGGGTATTTCCCACGTTGGCGAAATTGTAGATATGGGCGTTGAACACGGCATACTACGCCGTTCGGGCGCATGGTTTTATTATGGTGAGGACCGCTTAGGTCAAGGTCGTGATAATACAAAGGCACTTTTCGAAGCACGTCCAGAGCTTGCTAAAGAGGTTGAGGAAAAAATAGCCGAAGCCATTGCAAAGCTTACCTTTACACAGGCTAGCAAAAACGAGGGCGGCGAGGTTCCAACCCTAGAAAATCCCGTACCCGCCGAAGAAAGTAAACCAAAACGTAAAATAGATATCGATATTTCGGTTGACGAATAATGAAAGTTGTAAAAACCGAAAAGGTAAGAAAATCTTTAATAGAAATCACCTTTGAAGATGGGTCTTGCCTTTTGCTCGATAAAGAGTTTTTTCTAAACTGCGCAATTAGTGTTGGCAGTGACCTTGATGAGTCGCAAATAGAAAAACTAAAGGTCGATTCCGACTTTGTACGTGCAAAATCGCGTGCTATTTACTATTTGTCTAATGGTGATTTAAGCAAAAAATCTCTTATAAAAAAACTAAGAACGGCCGGCTTTTTAGAGCAAAATGTTGTTAGCGCTACCAATAGAATGGAAGAACTCGGTTATATAAACGATGAAAAATATGCAAAGCGCTTATTAGAATCGTTTGCGCGCCAAAACATTTCACTAAACGAGGCCAAACACAAGCTTTTCGAAAAGGGCATAGAGCCCGAGGTTATGCGTGATGTTCTAGAAAATTACGATGTAAACCCTATAGAGCAAATTAAAGAAATTATTTCTAAAAAATATTCTGCAAAGTTAAATACACCCGAAAATATAAATAAGGTGTTTTCGGCCCTTGTGCGTAAGGGCTTTGGCTTTGCCGACATCAAAAAAGCCCTCAGAGAATACGCTGAGGATATTGAGTTTTCGGAGGACTAAATGCCCATTAAAGTAGCAATGGTATCGTTAGGATGCCCTAAAAACCAAATAGATGCCGAGCAGATGCTATATTCCTTGCAGCATCACGGTATTGAAATTGTAAATGAAGAGGCTCAGGCCGACGCTATAATAATAAATACCTGCGGCTTTATAGAATCTGCTAAGGCCGAGGCAATAGAAAACATTCTAGAGGCCGCCCGATACAAAGAAACAGGCAAGTTAAAGGCGCTTATAGTAACAGGTTGTCTTGCCGAAAGGTACAAAGACGACATTACCGAAGAAATAAAAGAGGTAGACCTAGTTGTAGGTATTGGCTCTAATAAAAATATTGCTGAGCTTGTAAAAAAGGCGGTAAAGGGCGAGTGTGAAAACTCTTACGGCCCAAAAGAAGACTTAGAAATGGGCAAGGAGCGCATTTTGGGCTCGTATCCGTTTTCTACCTACATAAAAATTGCAGAAGGCTGTAATAACTGTTGTACCTACTGCGCAATTCCTAAAATTAGAGGCAAAATGCGTAGCCGTACAATAGAGGACGTAGTGCGCGAGGCGCGTGCCTTGGCTAAAAAAGGTGTTAAAGAATTAATCGTTGTGGCTCAAGATACCACCGCATACGGTGCCGATATTTACGGCGAGTCTAAATTACCCGAACTTTTAAAAGAACTTTGCAAAATAGACGAAATTTATTGGATACGCACCCTTTACACCTACCCCGAGCGTATAACCGATGAGCTTTTAGATGTAATAAACAGTGAAGAGAAGCTGGTAAAATATTTAGATATACCTCTTCAGCATGTAAATGGTGATATTTTAAAGAGCATGAACCGACGCGGCGATGCTAAGAGTTTAGGCGAATTAATTAACAGAATAAGAAGCAAGGTAAAAGACGTTAAAATTCGCACTACCTTTATTACGGGCTTCCCCGGAGAGACAGAAGAACAGTTTTGTGAACTTTGTGAGTTTGTAAAGCAGTATAAGTTCGATAAACTCGGTTGCTTTACATATTCTGCCGAAGAAGGTACCTTTGCGGCCGAGATGGATAATCAGATAGACGAACAAACAAAGCAAGACCGTTTAGACATTATAATGCGCGAGCAAATGTCGGTAAGCGAGCAAAAGCTTATTGATATGCAGGGCAAAACCGTTACCGTGCTTATAGAGGGTTATGACTCGTTTATTCGTTGTTATTATGGCCGCAGCGAGTTTGATGCACCCGAAATTGACGGCAAGGTTTTCTTTACAACCCCAAAACCCCTTAAAATAGGCGATTTTGTAAAGGTCAATATTTTTGACAGCATAGAATACGATTTGTTAGGAGAATTGGTAGAATGAACACCCCAAACAAACTGACAATATTAAGAATAATTTTAACCCCAATTTTTATGGTTACGCTACTTGTTAATTTTAAATTCCATTACATAGTAGCTCTACTCATTTTTATTGTGGCATCTTTAACCGACTTAATAGACGGAAAAATGGCTCGCAAATACAATTTGGTAACCGATTTTGGCAAGTTTTTAGATCCACTTGCCGACAAAATGTTAACCACCGCCGCATTTTTAGGTTTTATAGCGCTAGACATTGGCATAGGCTCGGTTTGGATAGCATTTATAGTGTTATTCCGCGAGTTTATGATTTCTTCTATGCGCCTTGTAGCAGTGTCATCCGGCGGCAAGGTAATTGCGGCAAACATTTTTGGAAAACTTAAAACAGTAAGCCAAATGACCGCCATAATATATGCCATAACGGTTGAAGCCTTTGCTGATTTATTCCCAAAACTACAAACAGTTACCAATATATTCAGAATTGGTACAAGTGTGCTTTTATGGGTATCTGCTATACTTTGCATAATATCCGGCGTTATTTATATGCTCGACAATAAAGAATTTGTAGACCCGTCAAAATAAACATAAACAAAAATACCCCCGAACAAACATTTTGGTTTGTTCGGGGGTATTTTTGTTATCTACCAAATAAATAATCTAATGAAACGTCTAAAACTTTCGATATGGCATCAAGTTCAATATCGGTTACGGCACGCTTGCCGTTTTCAATGCGAGAAATTGAGCCACGGCAGGTGTAAACGGCTAAAAGCTCTAACTTTTCTGAAAGTTGTTTTTGACTGTAGCCTTTTTGCTCACGCGCTTGTTTAATCTTATTTCCGACTATATTTAATTGTTCGCTATCAATAATTCTTTTCATATTCACAACTCTTTTGTCTTGATTTAGGACAAAAATAGTTTATACTATAATCAAACAAAATATGTCCTACACATAGGACAAGCGAGGGTAAAATATGAAAACAGTTGTTTTTATAGGGCATAGTGAGTGTTACGGAATGTCTATTAATGAGCTTGAAAATGTCATTGTAGAATGCATAAAAAATGGGGCAACACAATTTTTGAGTGGTGGCCAAGGTGGTTTCGACCGTACATGTGCTAGTGTGGTTTTCAAATTAAAAAGTATTTATCCACATATAAACAATATTTTAGTTATTCCGTATATCACATTTAATGTGTTCAACAAAAATATTTTTGATGAAATAATTTTTCCTACCGATTTTGAAAAATATCATTATAAATCAGCAATACCACAACGAAATAAATATATGGTAACTCGGTCAGATGCCGCAATTTGTTTTGTACATCATAGTTGGGGAAATGCGGCGAAAACATACGAACTTGCAAAAAAATTAAAACTTCAAATAATAAATCTTTCAAATAATAAAACTTATAATAGTTAAAAGTGTTATATAGGGTCAAGGGCCAAACCCTTGTCGTTTAGGGGATAGACAACGAGAGATAAAAATAAAAAGAAAATTGCCCTTGATTAGAGAAATTTTTCTCTTTCAAGGGCGTATTTGTAGGTTAATATTTTCGTTGTCAAAAGGGGAAAATCGAAATTCCCCTTAATGTTTCTTTCGCCTATTTCTTTGCGCCAAAGAAATAGGTAAGTGGGGTTGAAATATATAAACACTACTTAATTTTTAAGAAAATATTATCTATTTCATTTTTAGTTGCAAGGGTGGGGGAAAAGGCGGTTGCCGAGCCGCACGCTACACCAAGCCTTATTGCAAATTCATAGTCCTGTGTGTTTAAATATCCGGCAACAAAGCCTGCCACCAACGAATCGCCCGAGCCTACTGTGTTAACAACTGTGCCTTTAGGTGCCGGTAAATAAATTTGGGTAGTTTTATTTTTAAACAATACACCGTCTTGCCCTAACGATACAGCAACATTTTTAGCGCCCATATCAATAAGCTTTTGAGCCGCATCGGAAATATCGTCTAAGCTGTTACAACTTATATTTAATAGTTCTTCAATTTCTTGCTTATTGGGTTTTATAAAGAATGGCTTATATTTTAACGAGTTTAACAGATTTTCACCCGCGGTGTCTAAAACCAATAAAGCACCACTGTTGTCAACGGCATTTAGCACTTTTTCTATAGCACCTTTTGGCGCACTGCCCGAAATAATTAGTACATCTTCACTTTTTAATGTATCTATCTTTTTTAATAATAGGTTTATTGATTCGTCATCAATAGCAGGCCCCTTGGCATTTATTTCGGTTTCGTTCTCACCCATTAATTTTACGTTTATGCGACTGTTTTCATTTAGTCGTACAAAGTCGGTTGTAATGTTTTGTACTTTTAGTCTACGCTCAATTTCCTCACCAACAAAACCGCCAACAAACCCTAAAACAGTAGATTCAAACTCTAACTCTTTTAAAACTAACGACACATTTATGCCCTTGCCGCCAACGTTTATAAGTTCGTGTGTTGAGCGATTGGTTTTGTTAAGTGTTAATGACTCTGCCCACATGCATAAATCTAAAGCGGGCGAGAAGGTTATGGTGTAAATCATAATATAACTCCAAAAAAGGCTGAACTTAAAAATATAAGTTCAGCCAAAAAATTACTTTATTTTGCCGTAAAGCGGAATATCGCCGGCATCTTTGCGTTGTTGTCTGTCTGCTTGCTCTGTAGCCTCGGCTTTTTTGGTGGGGGTAATAACAACCCTTCTTGCACTGCCTTCACCAATAGAGTTAGACTCAACACCGTCAATTTCTTGTACTGCGGTGTGAATAATTCTACGCTCGTACGGGTTCATGGGGTCTAAAGTGCGCTTTCTGCCACTCTTTATAGCCTGTGCCGACATTCTCTTTGCAAGAGAAATAAGGGTTTGTTCGCGTCTTTGACGATAATCGCCAATGTTAATGGTAACTCTGTAATAGCCGTTACCAGAGTTTGCAGCAAGACTTGCTAAATAACTTACTGCCGAAAGGGTTTCACCTCTGCGGCCAATAAGAGCGCCAAGTCCATCACCCGAAACGTCTATAGTAGCGCCGTTATCTTCGGGCTCTACCATAATTTTAATATTGCTGCAGCCCAAAGCGGCTAAAATGTTTTCTAAATAATTTACTGCTTTTTTTGCCGAACTGCCGTCTTCTAAAGTGCTGGGGTCAACCGCCTTTTCAGAACTTTGTGTAACGGTAGTGTCTTTTTTAGCGGGCTTTTCTGCCTTTGCTGGTTTATCAGCCTTTTCGGTTTTAGCAGGCTTTTCTGCCTTTTTAACCTTTTCAGGTTGAGTTTTTTTGGCGGGTTTTGGGTCGGGCAATTCTATATATGCCCTTACTTTTGCATCGGATCCGCCAAATATGCCGAGCGTTTTCTTTTTAGCGGTGCTTATTACCTCAAACTGAACATCATCATCAAGGCTTGCATCTAAAAGCAAAAGTGCGTTTTCTTTTGCTTCTTCAATAGTAGCACCGGTTCCTATAGCATCTTTAATCAAGATTTATCCTCCGTCCAAACTGTGTGCTTTAATTTTCGTCGGGGCTGTCTTTTTTAGCAGCGCGACGGTTTTCTTCTGTGTAAAGCTTGTAAGTTTCGTTAGAGCACTCTTTGGCTATTATTTGGTTAGGACCGTAAAAATACTGAATAGCGGCCTGTATTACACCCGAAATTATACTCGAGCAAGCCCAGTAAAAACCAACAGCGCCCGGAACACCAAATGCGATTATTAACGAAATAACCGGCATGGTAAGCATCATGCCCTTCATAGAAGGAGCATCGGGATTGTTGATTTTTTGAACCCTCATAGAAATAAGGCTCGAAATAATTGCGGCTGCGAACGATAAAATAGGAATTATCCAAATAAGCTGTGCGTTCGAAAAATCTAACGAAAACTTGGGTGTTTCGGTAAGTGCAATGCCAAAGAAGTTAAAGTCAATACCGCTTATGGCTTCGTTTGGGATATCGCACGAGATAGCACCCGAATTAATACTGTTGATAATTGCAATTTCGTCAACCATCTTTGTGTTGGTAACAAGACCTTTTTCTACAACCATGTCCCATGCGGACTTAATTTTATCTTGGCTAATAGAGAAAAGATAGGTTAACGGACTTCTTATGAGGTAGTAAATACTCATCATAATTGGCAAACGAATAAGCATAGGCAAACAACCGCCGGCCATAGAAACGTTTTCTTGCTGGTAAAGAGCCTGCATAGCTTCGTTTTGTTTTAGCTTATCGTCGGCGTACTTCTTTCTTATAGCGTCCATCTTAGGTTTAATCCTAATTTGCTGGACCGAAGCCTTCTGACTTTTAATTGTGAGCGGAATCATAACTATATTCATTAGTAATGTAAAAATGAAAACCGCAAGCGCAAAGTCATCGCCAACAAGGCGCGACAACCATTTTAATATAAAAGCAAGCGGAATATTTATAATGTTAAACAGTTTTTCCATTATTTCGGCTCCGTAAAGTTAGTTTTTAGTGTTAAAAATCGTTCGGGCACAAGGTCAACGCCGCCCTTACAAAGCGGGTTGCAACGTAAAATTCTGTACCCGGCAAGAATGCTGCCCTTGAATGCACCATGACGGTTAATAGCCTCTATGGCGTAAACCGAGCAGGTCGGATAAAATCGGCAGCATGGCACCTTTTTAGGTGAAATGTTTTTTCTGTAAAAATTGATTAGCTTAATTAGTAGCTTCTTCATCTGTAGTGTTCCAAATACCAAAGTTTACAAAGTGCTGTTTCATGGCTTTAAAAACAACCTGGCTTTTTACAAAGGGAGTTTTGCTACGGGCAACAAAAACAATGTCATAACCGCCCGATATGTGTTTAGCACATTCTCTAAACGATGCGGTTATAACCCGTCTTGCACGGTTGCGCTTTACGGCACAGCCAACCTTTTTACCGGTGGTGATACCTATGCGCAAGATGTTTTGTCGGTTGGGCACAATGTAGCTTACCAATACACCGCTTACAAAGCTTTTACCTCTGCCATAGGCACGGCGAAACTCTTTGTTGAGTTTAAGGGTATCAAAATTATCCATAAATTTTCCCTTGCCAAAAATACAAAAAGCCACAAAAATGTGGCCCTTAGTAAGTCAGTTGCTTTCTGCCTTTTGCTCTGCGGCGGGCAAGCACCTTGCGACCATTAGCTGTGGCCATTCTCTTTAGAAAACCGTGTTCCTTCTTACGATGAAGTTTTTTAGGTTGATAAGTTCTTTTCATCTTTTTTTACTCCTTTCTGTTTTTGGAGCTACACCAAACAAAAATTTTTGCGTGTATTTTGCCCAAAAAAGACACATAACGGCATAGCCTATCAGTTATGAATTATACTCTAACTACACCACTAATGTCAACAAAAATTTGCTACATATATAAATAATAATTTTAAATGTACACATCTAGTTGATCAAAGAATTTTTATAACTATATTTAGTTCCCGTTGCAATTGGTGCGGGTTCGTTTGGGTCGGCAGAGTGGTTTAATTCGCGCATTCTTTGGGTTGTTAAATTAAAATAATTGTGGTAAACAGTAGGCAAATGTGCATTAATAGGGTCGTCAAAGGTAATATCGCATTCGTACCATTCATCATCAAGTTTAAGCGAATTCCACTGGTGAGCACCGCCGGCATCGCCCCTAATAACAGTACAGTTAATACCCGCCATTAAACACAGATGTTGAAAAGCCTCAGAATACGACTCACAAACTCCCTTTCCGTTAACCAAAACACCGTATGCGGTCCAGTCGTTAGGCACCGCTTTGGTCCAGGTGGCACTTGTGTTATAATCGGCACTTTTTAAAATAGTGTCGTAAATAATTTTTTCTTTTTGTACGTCGGAAAGCGTAGGGTCTATTTTACTTAAAATACTTTTAGTTTTTGAATCAAACGCGGTCTTTTTAGCCAAAATACTGGATTTTAGCGTATTAGATACCTCTGTGCAGTAACCATCAGAATCGGTATTGGTTTTAACCGAATCTGAAAATTTTAGGCAGATAGCACGTGCGTTATTGTTACCGTCGTGAATAACGGTACAACTTGAGCATAGGTAAAAAAGATGCGGATTATCGGCAATAACAGCATCTATAACCGTTGCTACAGCCGAAAAAGTGTGCGATTGCACAAAGTCTACTCTGTATTTAAATTCTTCTGCTGCATTAACAATTTGGCGGTACATTACCTTTTCAGTTAGGCTTAAAAGACCGTAACGGTAGCGTTGCTCATAGCTTACGGGTATATGCTCTTTGGGCTTGTCTTGAACATCAACGTCAGATGTTTGTGTATCGCTCGAGCTTTCTTCGTTAGACGAGCTGCTTTGCTCATGTGATGAAGAGCTGCTAACCTCCGGCTCTATTGTATCGCCGCCCAGTAAATCGTTAAGGTCCTCTACACTTGGCGGAAGTGCAATACTGGGAGTGGTATCTTGCTCGCCTGTGTCGTCTTCTTCGGTAGGCTCGTTTTTATTAACCGTTATTTCAACCGCTTCTTCGTCGTCGCGAGTAGTAATTTTGCTTACAGTAAACTCCGTAGAGGTTACATTCGAAACCTTAGAGGTGGTTGTAACCAAAGAGGTAGGCGATTTAGAAGGGGTTTTGGAAGAAGGATTTTCTGATGTAATAACGCTTGTCTCGTCCGCATCGGTTAGATTATCGCTAGAAAGAACAATGCTGCCCTGATGGGTTTTAAAAAGAAACGAGCCAATGTCACAACCGGCTGTGCTAATACACAATAAAAAAATTAAACCAAGCACAAAAAATTTCTTCATAATAACGCCTCCTTTTTTAAAATATGAAAAATTTCTTTATTTATTTAAAGACTTTCCGCAGTCGGGGCAAGAAATACGCTTAAAGAGAAATCTTGCGCCGCAAAAAGGGCACTCGTACCCCGAATTTAATGTTTCGGTTTTCTTTTTTGCTTCTGTTATAAATAAAAAATGTCCGTACTCGGCCTTGTTTTTTATAAGTCTTCCAATAATAAGCACCAAAAACGGCACATAAATAAAGCCCAAAATAACTGCTATTTGAAAGCCAATAGTAATGTAGGCCGCTATAATTGCAACAATAGGAGCCACAATAAGCAAAATAATTAAAATGGCTTTTAGATTTTTCAAATAAATCAATCCTTTTAGTTTTTTGCAAGATAAATATAACACAAAAGGGAATGATTTTCAATGCCTTACATAGCAAAACGGCACCCTTGTTATTAGGATGCCGTTTTAAAATTATTCTTTGTTTGCGGCCTCAATAACCTTGGCGGCTATCATAGCGGGGGCTTCTTCGTAACGGGTAAACTCAAATGTAAATGTTGCACGGCCGCGTGTTATAGAGCGCATAGCTGTTGCAAAATCACTCATCTCGCCAACCGGAACCTCGGCCACAACCTCTTGAATGCCATTTTGTTGCGGATTCATACCAATTACTCTGCCACGACGCTTGTTTATGTCGCCAATAACGTCACCCAAATTGTCATCAGGTATGTATGCGCTAAGTGTGCCAATGGGCTCTAAGAGTACGGGGTTAGCCTTAGGAATACCCTCTTTGTAAGCAATAGCTGCTGCGGTCTTAAATGCCATTTCAGACGAGTCAACCGGGTGGTAAGAGCCGTCTACCAATGTGGCTTTAAGTCCAACTACGGGGTAGCCTGCAAGAGTACCCTTTACTACGCTGTCTCTTAATCCTTTTTCAACTGCAGGGAAGAAGTTCTTAGGTACGGCACCGCCGAATACCTTTTCTTCAAATATCATTTCTTCGCTGTCGCAAGGCTCAAACTCAATCCAAACATCACCAAACTGACCGTGTCCGCCAGATTGCTTTTTATGACGGCCCTGAACCTTAACAAATTTACGAATGGTCTCACGGTATGCAACCTTCGGCGACTGTAAAACTACATCTACACCGAACTTAGTCTTAAGTTTAGATACCAAAACATCTAGGTGCTGCTCACCAAGACCCGAAATTAACTGCTCTTTAGTTTCGTTGTTTATAGCAAATTTAACTGTAGGATCTTCTTCCATAAGTCTTGTAAGACCAGAGGCTATCTTTTCTTCGTCGCCCTTTGCCTTCGGGTAAATAGCAAGGGTTAGGTTTGGAACTGCAAATTCGGGCGGAGTTATTGTAACTACCGAACTTTCTGCACATAAGGTATCACCGGTAATAACGCTCGAAAGCTTTGCAACCGAGCCAATATCGCCCGCGCAAATTTCTTTGGTTTCTTCTTGCTTTGCGCCTTTTACAAACATAATTTTGTTAAGACGTTCTTCATTGCCTGTGCGAGCGTTAACGAGCTTTGCATCGGGCGTTACCTTACCGCTTACAACCTTAAAGTACGAAAGTTTACCAACAAACGGGTCGGCAATAGTTTTAAATACAATAACTGCTGTGGGAGCGGTTTCATCTGTGTTAATAAGTATTTTGTCGTCGCCCTTTACTGCACGATACTGACTTTCGGCAGCAGACGGCATAATTTTTGTTAAAATTTCTAATGTTAAATCTACCGCAGCACCGCTGTTACCGATTCCGCAGAATACAGGCTGAATATCACCGTTTTTAATACCAAACGATAATGCCTTAATAATTTCTTCTTCGCTAAACGCCTCGCCCGAGAAATATTTTTCCATAAGTTCTTCATCAACCGATGCAACTGCTTCAACAAAAATGTCGTGCATGCTTTGGATTTCGTCGTTATAAGCGTCTAACTTATATTCTTGCGGCTTTATGCCATCGTATGAATAAGCCTTGCCTGTAATAAGGTTTACATAGCAAACCGTAACATCGTGCTCAATTAAAGGCACAACAACCGGGCAAATGCTTGCACCGTATTTACCAACTAGTGCCGACATAACTCTGTAAAAATGAGAATGTGTAGAATCTAACTTATTTACAAAGAATGCAACGGGTTTGTTTAGCGCCTTTGCTTTATCAAAGCTTTGCTCGGCACCGACTGTAAGACCCGATTTACCCGACAATACAATAAGTGCATTATCGGCAGCACACAAAGCCTCAGATACTGCCCCCGCAAAGTCGAAAAGCCCCGGAACGTCTAATAAATTTATCTTTTTATCAAAAGCTTCAATGGGGCAAACCGCTGTGCTAATAGATACCTTGCGCTTTTTCTCTTCTGCATCAAAGTCCATAAAGGTTGTGGCGTCTTCTGTAGAGCCAATGCGGTCTGTAACCTTACCGTAATACAAAAAAGCATCTGCAAGGGTTGTTTTACCCGAGCCGCCGTGGCCAAGCAGAGCTAAATTTAAAATGTTGTTTGCAGAATACTGTTTCAAAGTGGATACACCCTTTCGATTTTCAAAACCTAAAACACAAATGGTTTTGAACTATGTGATTTGCTAATATTGCCATATTAGTATAACATAGTTTATAGTAACTTTCAACTAATTTCTTTTAACTTTTTGTATAATTTTTATGCAAATTTTATAGCAAATAGCACAAAAAACGGCAAAAAAAGGGAGAATGATATTCATTCTCCCAAAAATCTAATATAAAATTTTACAGTTTAGACAAATAAGGTGCTCTGTTTATAGGTGCATTTGCTTCGTCGGGATTTGTAAATAATCTCTCGAGCCAGTTTATACACATGGGGACCCAATTATTAAAATCGGGCTCGTTATGGCCTACCTGAGCAGTACCAAGGCTTAGTCCGTGCCAGCCGTTAGGATATATATGCATTTCAAACGGAATATTATTGTCGCACATGGCTTTACCGAATAAAATACTGTCTTCAACAGGTACCGCATTATCTCTAAAGGTGTGAAATATAAATGCGGGCGGATTATTTTTGTTAACATTTTTATGTAGATTAAGTGCATTGTAAACGGTGTCGTAGTCATTATCACCTACCAAACGTTTTGCGTCACTCTCACTGTTTTCAAGCCAAGAGGTAGAAATTACAGGGTAGCCCAAAATAATGGCGTTGGGCTTGTTTTCTTCGTGTTCGCAGCCCGAAAGCTCCTGAATTTTAGGGTCAGACCAATATGTGCCAAGGCTTGCGGTTAAATGACCGCCGGCAGAAAAACCGCAAACTGCAATTTGGTCCTTTTTCACACCCCACTCATCAGCGTTTTCTCGTATGATCTTCATTGTTTTGCAAAGGTCAATTAGCGATGTAGGAAAAACCGCCTTTTCTTTAATTGAATAATAAAGCACAAAGGTGTTATAGCCCGCCGCTGCAAAATTTAAAGCTACGGGGTCGGCCTCGCGAGAAGAACAAAAACGGTATCCGCCGCCCGGACATACCACTACTGCGGGGCGGGTTTTAGAATACGGCATCTCGTCAGACTGTTCATACAAATATGCGTTAAAATATACCGATTTATCATCGTTTAAGTAAATTGTTTTTGTAATCATTTTTACTCATCCTTCGTTTTTAAAAGATACGTTTTAAGTATTGCGGCTTGTGTTTTAGAATCGGCAAGCTGATTATCTAAAATCATATCTACTGCCTCTTTAAGCGGAATTTTTATTGGCTCTAAAAATTCGTCATCATCGGGATTTGTAGCACCAAACGAAAGGTCAGTGGCTAAATACATATGTATTATTTCGCCACAATATCCCGGTGACGGATATAACTTTCCTAAAAAAGTGTAATTTTTAGCCTCGGCTCCAACTTCTTCTTTTAACTCGCGTTTGCCCGCTTCTAATGGGTCCTCGCCCTTTTCAAGTTTTCCGGCGGGGACTTCGGTTACAATCTCGCTGTACGGGTAGCGAAACTGTTTTACAAAATATACGTTATTATCATCATCAAGCGGTACAATACATACTCCGCCGTTGTGCTCAACTACCTCTCTAAAAGCGGTGTTGCCGTTAGGAAGCAGCGCAGTATCGCGCCGTACCGAGATAATTTTACCTTCATACACATATTCTTTTTTAAGTTGCTTTTCTTCTAAATTCATTTTATTCACCCTTTGTGTCATATACATTTAATATAAAATTATTGAGGAGCATTTTTATGGACGGCATTGTAAACTTAAAGGAAAACGATTATTTAGCCACCAAACAAAGTATATTAAAGCTTTGCGAGCAGTACCAATTTTTAGAAAAACAAATTATCGGAAAATCTTGTATGGGACGCGATATTTTTGCTCTAAAGCTTGGCAGAAGCCCTGAATATGTACTGCTTGCCGCCGCTTTTCACGGTAGCGAGCACATAACCTGTACCTTGCTTTTAAAATTTTTAGAAAACCTTTGCCGCGCGCTAAGTTCTTGCGAGTCTATTGCAGGGCTAAATGCTCCAAGAGCAATGTATGGCAGAGGTCTTATAGTAGTACCCCTTGTCAACCCCGACGGCTGTGAAGTGTCTATTCATGGCGCCGCAGGAGCAGGCCATATGGCTCAAAAAATAAGTAAGCTTTGCAAAAACGACTATATTCATTGGAACGCCAATATTAGAGGTGTAGATATTAACCACAATTTTGACGCCGGCTGGAAAGAACTAAAAGAGCTCGAGCAAAAAAGCGGAATTTTAACTCCCGGTCCCACACGCTTTGGTGGATTTGCTCCTCATTCTGAGCCCGAAACTAAGGCTTTGGTAGACCTTTGTAATAAATACCGAATTCGTCATGTGGCGGCATTCCATTCACAAGGGGAGGTAATTTATTGGAACTATGGCACTAAAGCGCCAAGGCCCAGTGAAAAGATGGCGCAAATAATGGCATCGTCAAGCGGATACGCGTTAGATGTTCCAACGGGTCTTGCCGTTGGCGGCGGATTTAAAGACTGGTTTATTAATACTTTTAACCGCCCGGGCTTTACTATTGAGGTGGGCAAAGGCGAAAATCCTCTGGACCCAAAAATTTTGCCTGGCTTATATTTAAAACTCGAAGAAATGATAATGCTTTGCACCATAATGTAACTTAGATAAATCTATTTTAACAAATTCTTCAAAAATTTCAATACATACCACAAAAACATTAAGCGGCTCTGCCGCTTTTTTTGTGCAAAAAAATATTAAAAAAATGTTGAAAAATAGTGTATATAAATGTAAAATAATAAAGTGATATATTATTGTTAATTTTTGTGTTCCGAAACACTTATATATTCGGGGAAGGATGTTTTTATGGAAAACAAACAAAGAAGAGTTGGTACAGTGTCTATGGGTATACGCTGCCCAATTATTAGGCAGGGTGACGACCTTGCGACCATTGTTGCCGACAGCGTGCTTTTAGCGGCTAAAGACGAAGGCTTTTCTATTAAAGAGCGTGACGTTATAGCATTAACCGAGAGTATTGTTGCTCGCGCACAGGGTAACTACGCTACTATTAACGACATAGCCGAGGATGTTAAAAACAAAACAGGCGGCGGTACCGTTGGTGTAATTTTCCCAATATTATCACGCAACCGCTTTGCAATAGTTTTAAAGGGTATTGCTATGGGCGTTAAAAAGGTTGTTTTAATGCTTTCTTACCCATCTGACGAAGTAGGTAACTCTCTTGCCACGCTCGATATTATAGACGAGGCCGGTATTAATCCGTACAGCGACGTTTTAACACTAGAGCGTTATCGCGAGGTTTTTGGCGTTCAAAAATTAGAATTTACCGGTGTTGACTATGTAGAGTATTATCAGAATTTAATTAAAGATTGCGGTGCCGAGGTAGAAATTATATTTGCAAATCAGGCCAAAGCAATTTTAGATTATACCGATACTGTAATTGCTTGCGACATTCATACTCGCGCTCGCACAAAGCGTCTACTTAAAGCAGGCGGCGCAAAAACCGTTTTAGGACTAGACGATATTTTAAATGCACCCGTAAACAACAGCGGCTGTAACGAGAAGTACGGCTTGCTTGGATCTAATAAATCTACCGAAGAGAGTATAAAGCTCTTCCCGCGTGAGTGCCAAGGCTTAGTAGAAGAAATTCAAAGTAAAATTAAAACCGCAACAGGTAAACATGTAGAGGTTATGGTTTATGGCGACGGCGCATTTAAAGATCCTAAAGGTAAAATTTGGGAGCTTGCCGACCCGGTAGTATCTCCGGCATTTACAAGCGGATTAGTTGGTACACCCAACGAGCTTAAGCTTAAATATCTTGCCGATAACGATTATAAAGATTTAAGCGGTGACGAGCTTAAAAAAGCCATTGAAGATAGTATTAAGGCAAAAAGCGGTAGCTTGGTTGGCAATATGGCAGCACAAGGTACAACACCGCGTCAGCTTACCGACCTTATTGGCTCACTTTGCGACCTAACAAGCGGTTCTGGCGATAAAGGTACACCCGTAATTTTAGTTCAAGGCTATTTTGATAATTATACAAACTAGTCACATTTAAATTTCAAGGAGAAAATTATGGATACCAATGTAAGACCACAAAATATGGCTCGCATAACAACAAAAGAACAGGCAAATGCCTTTATAAACGAGCAGATAAAATTAATTAAAGAACAGGTTAAAGATAAAAAGGTGCTTTTAGCACTCTCGGGCGGCGTAGATTCCTCGGTTGTTGCGGCCCTTTTAATAAAAGCCATAGGCAAACAGCTTGTTTGCGTGCACGTAAATCACGGACTTATGCGCAAGGGTGAAAGCGAGCAGGTAATAGAGGTTTTTGGTAAAGAGTTAGATGCCAACCTTATTTATGTAGATGCATCTGAGCGCTATCTAAATCTTTTAGCCGGCGTTGCCGACCCAGAGCAAAAGCGCAAAATAATAGGTGCCGAGTTTATAAAAATATTCGACCAAGAGGCCGCCAAGCTAGACGGCATTGAATTTTTGGCTCAAGGCACCATTTACCCCGACATTTTAGAGTCTATTAAGGCTAAGACAAGCGGAAAGCCCGTAAAGAGCCACCATAATGTTGGCGGTCTGCCTGAAGATATGGAGTTTAAACTTGTAGAGCCCGTAAAGCTTCTTTTTAAAGACGAGGTACGCGTTGTTGGCGAAGCTTTAGGTCTACCTCACGCAATGGTATATCGTCAACCCTTCCCAGGCCCAGGACTTGGCGTTAGATGTCTTGGTGCAATTACCAAAGACAGACTTAATGCTTTAAGAGAAGCCGATGCAATTTTAAGAGAAGAGTTTGAAATTTGCGGTCTTGCAAAACACGTTTGGCAGTATTTTATATCTATACCCGACTTTAAAAGCGTTGGTGTAAAAAACGAGCAACGCTATGAGGGCTGGTGCGCAATTATTAGAGCAGTAAATACTACCGATGCCATGAGCGCCACCATAGAAGAAATTCCGTATAACGTTCTTCATAAAATTACAAACCGCATAACTAATGAAGTAGAGGGTATTAACCGCGTGTTATATGACCTAACCCCAAAGCCAGTTGGAACAATAGAGTGGGAATAACAAAAACCCGAAAGCCTTTTTGTAAGGGCTTTCGGGTTTTGCCTAGCACCTAATATTACAGAGTTAACAAACGGCTATATTGCTGTGTGTTTTGGTGTAATTAAGGCATATATAAAAATTTTTTCAAAACCTATTGACTTTCGCACTTTAATGTGCTACACTGTTTTACAACAAATCACAAAGGAGGCAGTTTAAATGTTTAATAACAAGTTTTATTTTTACTTTTATTTTAAAAAGGGCTGCCCGTCTAGTGTGATTGTTAAAGATTAATTCTTTTAAATCATTGTAACGGACAGTCCGCATTTGCTTTGCTTTTTAAGGCTAAGTCAGTGCGGATTTTTGTTTTTTAGAATCGAGGTATAAATAAAATGCAAATGAATTTCCACAGAAAATTACCTATTCCACAAGATGTAAAAAAAGAGTTTTCTTTAACCGAGCGTATGCAGCAGGTTAAGGCTGAGCGTGATGAGAATATAAGAGCTGTATTTGACGGCAGTTTAGATAAATTTATACTTATAATAGGGCCTTGCTCTGCAGACCATAGCGAGCCGGTTTTAGAATATATTTCCCGCCTTCGTAAAATTCAGGAGCAGGTGTCAGATAAAATTATAATAATACCGCGCATTTACACCAATAAGCCAAGAACTACGGGTCAGGGGTATAAGGGTATGTTGCATCAGCCCGACCCCGAAGCTAAACCCGATATGTACAAGGGCATTGTGGCTATTCGTCAGCTTCATTTAGCCGCACTTCGTGATTATGACTTTTCTTGTGCCGATGAAATGTTGTATCCCGAAAATTACCGCTATCTGTCAGATTTACTGTCTTACGTAGCTATAGGTGCGCGTTCGGTGGAAAATCAACAACACAGACTAACCGCAAGTGGTATAGGCGCTCCGGTTGGCATGAAAAACCCCACAGGCGGAGATCTTAGCGTTATGATGAATTCTATTGTAGCGGCGCAGTCAAGCCATACCTTTATATATCGTGGTTGGGAGGTAACCAGCGACGGCAATCCGTATGCTCATGCGATATTACGCGGTTATGTTGATTACGCGGGCAGAAATGTTTCAAACTACCATTACGAAGATCTTTTAAGAGTAGAAGAGCTTTACGAAAAATCTAACCTTACAAATCCATCGGTAATAGTAGACACTAACCATAATAATTCGGGCAAGAAATATTTAGAACAAATACGCATTGCTAAAGATATAGTTCACAGCCGCAACCAAAACGCCGACATCAAACGTTTGGTAAAGGGACTTATGATCGAAAGCTACCTAGAAGATGGCGCTCAAGGCGCTAATGAACATGTTTTCGGTAAATCAATAACAGACCCTTGTCTTGGTTGGGAAAAGACCGAAAAACTTATACTCGATATTGCAGATAAACTTTAGTAAAGGAGAGCAATATGGCAAACAAACTAGAACAAGCACGAGAAATAATAAATAAGGTTGATTCTCAAATGGCCGAGCTTTTTGTGCAGCGAATGAGAGCGGCCGAAATGGTTTACGAGCACAAAAAAGAATACGGTTTGCCCATTTTAGACCAAAAGCGAGAAGATGCTATAATAGAACAAAACTCGGCGCTTATTGAAGATCCGGTGCTTAAAGAATATTATATCGACTACCTTAAACACTTAATGGGTGTATCGCGTGCATATCAGTACCGTATGCAAAATGGACTAAAAGTGGCATACAGCGGTGTAGAAGGCGCCTTTGCACATATTGCGGCCGGCAGAATTTTCCCAAAAGGCAACCGAGTTGCGTTTACTGATTTTAAAGCCGCATATAATTCGGTGGTAAGCGGACAAAGCGATGTTGCGGTGCTTCCTATTGAAAACAGTTATGCCGGCGAGGTTGGTCAAACGCTTGATCTTATTTTTTCGGGTAATCTTTACATAAACGGAATCTACGAGCTCGAAATTCATCAAAATCTTTTGGGCGTTAAAGGTGCCACAATAGACGATATTAAAAAGGTTACAAGTCATCCGCAAGCGCTTAGTCAGTGTCATGACTATATAAATATGCGAGGTCTTAAAACCGAAGAAGCCAATAATACTGCTCTTGCTGCTAAGTCGGTGGCTGACGCTAACGATAAATCGTTTGCTGCTATTGCTAGCGTAGAAACTGCCGAGCTTTATGGTCTTAAGGTTATAGAGGCCAATATTAACAAAAGCTCAGAAAACACAACTCGCTTTGCGGTTGTATCTAAGGTGTGTGCTAATTCACCGGCACTCTCAAGCACGGTTTTAATGCTTACCGTTAAGCACGAGGCAGGCTCTTTGGCTAATGCTGTAAGCATTATTGGTAAATACGGATATAATATGACCGCTCTTCGTAGCCGCCCAATGAAAAAACATTCGTGGCAGTATTATTTTTACATAGAAATCGATGGCACTGTTAACGGCCAAAACGGCAAAATTATGCTAGATGAGTTAAATAAGGTGTGCGACATTGTAAAGGTGGCAGGAACCTTTGCTCCTCATACCGAAATATAAGGTGAATACAATGACAGTTCATATGAATTTAAATAATAACAGTTACGATATTTTGGTAGAGCGCGGCATAATAAATAAGGCCAGCCAACACTTAAATCTAGACAGAAGAGTGTTAATTGTAACCGATACAGGCGTTCCAAAAGAATATGCCAATACTATTTTAAAACAATGTAAATATGGTATTATATGTACCGTTAATATGGGCGAGGAATCTAAAAGCCTTACGGTGTTCGAAAAACTGCTAACAACAATGCTTAATAACGGTTTTTCAAGAAAAGACTGTGTAGTGGCAGTAGGCGGAGGCGTTGTTGGTGACCTTTCAGGCTTTGCGGCTTCTGCTTATATGAGGGGAATAGATTTTTACAATATTCCCACAACGCTTCTTTCTCAAATCGACTCCTCCATAGGCGGCAAAACAGCAATAAACTTTGGCGGTGTAAAAAATATAGTCGGAGCCTTTTATCAACCTAAAAAGGTGCTTATTGACCCCGAACTTTTAAATACGCTTTCACAAAGACAAATTTCAAACGGACTTGCCGAGGCTATAAAAATGGCACTAACATCAGATAAAGAGTTGTTTAACATCTTTGAAAATGAAGATATAAACAGCAATATCGACAATATTATTATCCGTTCACTTAATATTAAGAAAAATGTAGTCGAGCAAGACGAAAAAGAGCAGGGCCTTAGAAAAATTTTGAATTTCGGACACACAATTGGACACGGAATTGAAAGCAGCGAGGGTATGAGTGAGCTTTATCACGGTGAATGTGTTGCCCTTGGTATGATACCCATGTGTAGTGAGGCTATAAGGCCAAGGGTTATAGAGGTTTTAAAAAAGTGCGACCTATATAAAAAAATAGAATACGATTGGGATAAAATCACCGCCGCCGCATTTCATGACAAAAAAGCCGATGGCGATACCGTAACCGTAACAATTGTAAATGAAATAGGCAGCTTTAAACTACAAGAAGTTAAATGTTTAGATGTAATAAAAATGGCAAAGACTTGCCTTAAGGGGTAGAGTATATGAAAAATACTTTTGGAAATAGCGTGGCTGTTACACTGTTTGGTGAAAGCCATGGAGAATATATAGGTGCTGTTATTGATGGCTTGGCTCCGGGCATTATAATAGATAACGATTATATTGCTAATATGCTAACCCTACGCCGTCCGAGCGGTAATATATCTACGCCCAGAAAAGAAAATGATGAATATAAAATAGTAAGCGGCGTTGTAAATAACATAACTACAGGCACACCAATTACTATACTTATTCCAAATCAAAATGTTAAAAGCGGTGACTATTCGCAACTTCAAACGATTGCCCGTCCATCTCACGCCGACTATACTGCCGAGTGCAAATATCACGGATATCAAGATGTACGCGGCGGCGGACATTTTAGCGGTCGCATTACTGCGGCTTTAGTTGCTGCGGGCGCTATTTGTAAATGTGCGCTAGAGAAAAAGGGTATATACATAGGTACCCACGTTAAAAGCTGCGCCGGCATATTAGATGCAGAATTTTCTAATTTAACCGACGATATTAAAAATCTTAATCAAAAGATCTTTGCGGTGCTAAGTGATGAAAAAGCTGAAAAAATGCAACAAGCAATTTTAAACGCCGCACAGGAGGGCGACAGCGTAGGCGGTGTTTTAGAAACTGCAATAGTTGGTATGCCCGTGGGCGTAGGTGAACCTTGGTTCGATACTGTAGAGAGTATGCTATCGCATATAATGTTCTCAATCCCCGCAATAAAGGGTATTGAGTTTGGTGCGGGCTTTGCACTTGCTAATATGAAGGGAAGCACCGCCAACGACGCCATGTTAATTCAAGATGGCAAAGTTGTAACACAAACAAACAATAACGGCGGCATAAACGGCGGTATTACTAACGGTATGCCTATTATATTCCGCACAGCTGTAAAACCTACTCCCACAATATTTAAACCGCAACAAACCATAGATTTTAAAACAAATACACAAACTGTGCTAGAGCCAAAGGGCCGCCATGACCCCGCCATTGTACACCGAGCCCGAGTGGTACAAGACGCTGCAGCGGCAATTGTTTTGTGTGATGCGCTTTCTCTTAGGTTTGGTACCGACTGGTTAAAATAAGTTAAATTAAAAGATAAATCTATTAAGGAAAAACAGTTATGATAGCAACATTTAAACCAAGTAAATTTAGCGGAACCATAAAGGCCCCGCCGTCTAAGAGTATGGCACACCGCTACCTTATAGGTGCGGCTTTGTCAGGGCAAAAATGTGTTCTCTCAAGGATCGATTACAGTGAAGATATACTTGCCAGTATTGACTGTTTAAAAGCACTTGGTGTAAAAATAGAAACTCAAAATGATACAGTCATAATTGACCCTAAGGGCTTTATGGGAGTTGATACTCCTATTTTAGAATGCCGAGAAAGCGGCAGCACATTAAGGTTTTTTATTCCGCTTGCATTAGTTTTAAACCAAACCGTTACTCTGCGTGGCAGTAAGCGTTTATGTGAGCGTCCAATGGACGTTTATGAGCAGCTTTGTGCTGATAATGGCTTTTTGTTTAAAAAGTCAGAAAATTCCATAACCCTTTGCGGTAATCTTAAAAGCGGTACTTATTCTGTGCGCGGTGATATAAGCAGTCAGTTTATTACTGGGCTTATTTTTGCTCTTGTTTACCTTGGCGAAGATTCTGCCATTAAAATTATTCCGCCGTTTGAGAGCAGATCGTACATAAATTTAACTATATCGGCATTAAAATCTTTTGGTGTAAACATTGAGTTTGCCGACGAATATACAGTACAAATAAATAAATCAAAATTATATTCATATAATGGCACAATCGAAGGCGATTACTCAAATGCGGCATTTTTAGATGCTTTTAACTTTATTGGCTCAAACGTAAAAGTAGAAAATTTAAACCCCGCAAGTTTGCAAGGTGACAAGGTTTATAAACAGTATTTTGAGCAAATTTTAAACGGAACGCCAACCCTTGATATTTCCGATTGCCCCGATCTTGCCCCTGTGTTATTCGCACTAGCCGCCTTAAAAAGCGGTGCTGTGTTTACGGGAACAAATCGCCTTAAAGATAAAGAAAGCGACCGCGGTGCAGCTATGCATAGTGAACTTTCAAAGCTTGGCGGAGGCCTTATTTTTGGCAACAACACCATAACCGTGCCAAAACAACAATTAGAGTACAAAGGTGAGATTTTAGATGGACACAACGACCACCGCATAGTTATGGCTATGTCGGTCATTCTGTCTAAAATAGGCGGAAAAATTGATGGAGTAGAGGCCGTAAAAAAAAGTTATCCTAACTTTTTTGATGATGTAAAACAACTTGGTTTAGAGGTAGAAATTCAGTGATAGTTGATGTTAGCAAAAAAATATTAATTGTAGGTTTAGGTCTTTTAGGCGGTAGTTATGCAAGGGTGCTTAAACGTTTTGGCTTTCACATAAGCGCAATTACAAAGGATCAAAGTTCAATAGACTATGCAATTAAAGAAAATATAATAGACCAGGGCTCAACCGAGCTTGATGAAAAAATTATTGGTGAGGCCGACCTTGTTATATTTGCTCTTTATCCGCATGTTTTTGTAGAATGGATTGAGCAAAATCAATCACTTTTAAAAAGCGGTGCGCTTATTACCGACGTAACCGGTGTTAAGGGTAGTGTTGTGTATAAGGTGCAAGATATGCTCCGCCCAGACGTTGAGTTTATTGCGGCTCACCCAATGGCAGGTAGAGAGGTTTCGGGGGTAGAGAATAGTACCGATACACTATTTGTTGGCGCAAACTATATCGTAACGCCAACAAGCAAGAACACCCCTAATGCTATAAGTACTTGTATGGAATTAGGCAGGCTTTTAGGCTTTTCAAACGTTACTACATTATCGCCCGAAGAGCACGACGAAATGATCGGATTTCTTTCACAACTTACTCACTGTATTGCCATTACGCTTATGACCTGTAATGACAAAGAGAATATGGAGAAATTTACGGGTGACTCTTTCCGTGATCTTACCCGAATAGCCCGTATAAACGACCTTATGTGGAGTGAGTTGTTTGTGGCCAATAAATCTGCACTTTTAGAGCAAATGAATTTGTTTATTGCCAAATTTAATGACCTTAAAACAATGCTCGAAACCGAAGATATAAGCGGTATGAGGCAAATGATGCGCCACTCAACCGAGCGCCGTGCTTTGTTTGATAAGAAATAACAAGGGGAATACAAATGATACGATTTGCAATAGAAAAAGACATACCCAAAATTTTGGATTTACTTTCTCAGGTTGATTTAGTGCATTATAACGGCCGACCCGATATTTTTAAAATTGGCACAAAATATTCGGGACAAGAGTTAAAAGAGCTTTTAACCGACAAGCAACGTCCAATACTTGTTTCGGTAGACAGTGCCGACAACGTTTTGGGTTATTGCTTTTGTATTTTTCAGCAACACATTAACAATTCGGTGCTAACCGATATAAAAACTTTATATATCGACGACCTTTGTGTAGATAAAAATTTACGCGGCAAACATATAGGTAAAGAACTATACGAGGCCGCTGTAAAACTTGCAACCGAAAGCGGATGCTATAATTTAACCCTAAATGTTTGGAGTTGTAATTCGTCGGCCATAAAATTTTACGAGGCACAGGGCTTAAAACCGCAAAAAATAGGTATGGAGCTAATATTGTAATTTTTATAAATTCGTGCTGCAACCTACTAAAAACAACCAAAGCTTCGGCTAAAAGGAGAGGCCTTAATGAACACTTATACATTAAAACCAACCCAAATAGCGTTTAATGATTCTTACGAGGTAATTATTCTCGGCGGAGGTCCTGCGGGATGTTCGGCAGCGATTGCGGCAGCCAGAAGAGGAGCCAAAACTTTACTTATAGAGGCAACTGGTGCCCTAGGCGGCATGGCCACAAGCGGTTTGGTGCCGTCATGGTGTCCGTTTTGGGATAAAGAAAAAATAATTTACAAAGGCATTGCCGAAGAAATATTTTTAGAAAGTCGCGCTCAGCTTGAAAATGCGCGTGACGATATGTTCGACTGGGTGCCCATAGACCCAGAGGGTTTAAAGCACATTTACGATACAAAGGTAACCGAGGCGGGCGCCGATGTTTTGTTTAATACTACTCTTTCTTTGGTAGATGTAGAAAACGACGAGGTAAAAACAATAATTGTAAGCAACAAGGCGGGACTTACCGCTTATAAAGCCAAGATTTATATAGACTGCACGGGCGATGCCGATTTATGTTTTTTTGCGGGCGCTACGGTACTGCCCAAAGATGAGGGAAGCGGTTATCAACCGGCAACGCTTTGTTTTAGCGTATCTAATGTTGATATGGATTCTTATAATAAAAGTGAGCATTTGCACCCTAACAACCCTAATAGCCCTATATACAAAATTGTTGAGTCTAATAAGTACGATATTCCCGATACACATATGTGTGTAAGCACTTTATATAACGGAACAATAGGCTTTAATGCGGGTCATATTTGGGATGTTGAAACTAGTGACCCTACAAATGTATCTAAGGCATTAATAAGGGGAAGAAAACTAGCTCACGAAATTCACAGAGCCTTAAAAGATTATCAACCCGCACCTTTTAAAGATTCCAAAATTTCTAATACCGCATCAGTGGTAGGGGTAAGAGAATCGCGCAGAATTTTAGGTGACTACATTCTTACAATAGAAGATTATTTAGACCGAAAAACTTTTGACGACGAAATTTGTCGCAACTGTTATTATATAGATATTCATAATTCAAAAGCCGAAATAGAAGACTTTATTGAGGGCAAACTAGAAGCACCCGAGCGCACACGCCGTTACGACAAGGGCGAATCACACGGTATACCTTACCGCTGTTTAACACCAAAAGGTCTTAAAAATGTGCTTGTTGCGGGCAGAAGTATTTCTACCGACCGCACCGTACAAGCAAGTACACGCGTTATGCCCGTTTGTTTGTGTATGGGTGAAGCCGCAGGCAAAGCGGCCGTTATTGCTAAAGACTCTAATACAGTAGATGTACATAGCATTGATGTTAAAAAACTTCGCGAATGGATAATAGAAGATAACGGATATATAAAATAGATAAAAAAACGGAGTGCTTATGTACACTCTGTTTTTTATTTTCAATAAACCATAATAAAGCAACACGTTTTCTATCAATTTTTTGCAAAGTCAAGATAAACCTTAAATTAATTTTTTTAAAAGCGGATTATTTGTCTGTTGCTTTAGAATTTTTTGCGTAATGTCGTACGCGCTTAATAGTGAATGCTAAAAGATTGACTTTAAACATTATTTGGGGTATAATAAATTGGATAAAATAGGTTAATTATGTAATCTTGTAATATAAATATAGAACAAAGCTTAAAGATAGGTGAAAGCAATGGACAAGGTCTTTAAAAAAATCATGTTGTTTGGCAGCGGTCTTATTACCGTTGTGTTTGGGTTGTATTATCTAATTGGCAGATTTAATTATCCTACGGTAGATACTAATTATACGCTAAAATGCCTAGGCCTTTGGGGTGGACTATTAGCAATTTTTGTAGTATTTTGTTTGATTCAAATAAAAAAGGCTAAAGATGGTGTTATAACCGGCTTTAGTGAAGTAGTAAATGTTTTTGTTAGATACCGCTTTTTATTGGCTCAGCTTATAGGTAAAGAGTTTAAGGTAAAATATCGTCGCTCTTACCTTGGTATTGCATGGAGCCTTGTGAACCCGTTTTTAATGATGATTGTTGTTTCGGCGGTATTTTCATTTGTTTTCAGATTTAATATTGAAAAATTCCCTGCATATTTAATTTTGGGTCAAATAATGTTCAACTTCTTTTCTGAAGCTACACAGTTTTCGCTCGTTTCTGTGTTGGGTTCTGGGCAGTTAATAAAAAAGGTTTATGTACCAAAATATATATTCCCTATAAGTAAAACCTTGTTTTCTGGATTAAACTTTCTTATTACCTTCATTCCTGCTCTTGCGGTTTTATTTTATTACAGAGTTTTCCCGACAGTATCGTATTTATATTTGCCCTTGTTCTTACTGTACTTTTTAATGTTTACATTGGGCGTAGGCTTAATTTTGGCAACTGCCGAAGTTTTTTTGCGCGACGTTCAGCATTTGTACGGAGTGTTACTTTTGGCGTTAAACTACGTAACCCCCGTTTTCTACCCGGCCGAATCATTATCGGCTCCAATGCAGTTTGCATTACAGTTTAACCCGCTTTACCATTATTTGCAGTATTTCAGAGACCTTATGTTTTATCACCGCTGTCCTACTATAGAGCAAAATGCAATATGTCTTGCATTATCGCTTTTAGTTTTAGGAATAGGTGTTGCATTCTTTGCTAAAAAACAAAAGAAATTTATCTTATACATTTAATGGAGAAAAAAATGGACCAGAATTATGCAGTTAAAGTCGAAAATGTCTCAATGCATTTTAATATGAGCTCTGAGAAAATAGAGAGTTTAAAAGAATACTTTTTAAAGCTTGCTAAGGGTAAACTCTTTTTTAAAGATTTTGTTGCGGTTTCAGATGTATCGCTCGAAATAAAAAGAGGTGAAGTATTTGGTATTGTGGGCACCAATGGTAGCGGAAAATCCACCTTACTAAAAATAATATCGGGTATTTTAACCCCCACAACCGGCAAGGTTACAATAGATGGCACTATAGCCCCGCTAATAGAGCTTGGCGCCGGCTTTGACGGTGAGTTAACTGCCAGAGAAAATGTATTTTTAAACGGTGCAGTGCTCGGCTTTGAACGTCAGTTTTTAGAAGATAAGTTCGACGAAATTATAGATTTTGCCGAGCTACATGACTTTTTAGATTTACCTATAAAGAACTATTCCTCGGGTATGGTGGCCAGAATAGCCTTTGCCATAGCTACCGTAGTAAAGCCCGACATACTTATAGTTGACGAAATTCTTGCCGTTGGCGACTTTTTGTTCCAAGAAAAATGTAAAAAGCGCATACAAACTCTTATGGAGGGTGGCACAACCGTAATAATGGTTTCGCACGATATAGAGCAAATCGAGCAGATGTGCGACCGCGTTTTATGGATAGAAAAAAGCATACCTAAAATGATAGGCCCTACCGAAGAAGTTTGTACTGCCTATAAGGGTTTGGCAAACCAGTAAGGAAAAGCCAATGAAAACTAAGTTAGAGCAGACTATACCTTATTTGTTTTTAAAAAGAGTAATAAATGCATTTAAGCGCGATGGCTTACGGGTAATTACTCGTCGGCTAAAGCGCTTATTTGGTTTGTCGTCTTTAGGGTACAGTGCGCTTTTTGAACACAAATTAGATTATGTAGATATAGACAGCGAGTATCAAGATAATATTGATTTTTCGGAATTTTCTACCGATGTAAAAATGCTGGCGTTTTATCTTCCGCAGTTTCATGCCTTTAAAGAAAACGACGAATGGTGGGGCAAGGGCTTTACCGAATGGACCAATACAAAGGTTTGTGAACCCAGATTTACGGGCCACTATCAGCCCCGCACACCGCATAAAGATATAGGCTATTATGATTTAACAAATATTGAAACTATTAAACGCCAAGTAGAGCTTGCAAAGCAGCACAAAATATACGGTTTTTGCTTTTATTATTATTGGTTTTCTGGCAAACGCCTAATGGAAAAGCCCGTTGATTTGCTTTTAGAGAACAGTCAAATAGATTTTCCGTTTTGTCTTTGCTGGGCAAATGAAAATTGGACGCGCACGTGGGACGGTCAAGCAACCGATGTTTTAATATCTCAAGATTATTCTACTGCCGATGCCGAGCAGTTTATTGTTGATTTAAAAAAATATATCGATGACCCTCGTTATATTCGAATAAACTCAAAGCCGGTGATAGTGGTTTATAACCCCGGCCAGATACCAAACTGCAAGCAAACATTTAATACCTGGCGAGAAGTAGCACGTAAAATAGGTATAGGCGAAATTTGCATTTGGACCTGCCGTACATTCGAAAATACCGCAAAAAAACTTGGCATAGGAGAGTGCGTAGATGCGGAAATTGAGTTTCCACCACACAATACACAGCATATAGATTTTGCGAACCGCAACATAAACCTTAACCGTCAAAAAGCGTATGTTTACAATTATCAAAAGGTAGTTGACGGGTATATATACGATTATCAAAACGGTCGAAATAAAGAATCTTCAAAATCGGTTTATCCAACCTGTATGATGGCGTGGGATAATGCTGCAAGACGAAAGCAAAAATGGACCACCTATCATAATTTTTCTTTGCAAAGTCTTTATAACTGGGTGCTTACTATTTGTAATCAGGCCCGCCGTGACTTTGCTAAAGAGGAACGGTTTGTATTCATAAACGCTTGGAACGAATGGGCAGAGGGCACCTATTTAGAGCCCGACGAAAAATACGGCTATGCAAATATAAACACCGTAGCAAAGGCACTTACCAATATGCCGTTAACCGACGATTTAATTGTAATAAATAACGATTTGCAAGAATTACAACCAAGCGAAAAACAAGTTAAAATAGCAGTTCAAATTCATATGTTCTACACCGAAACGTTAGACCAGACTATTGAGAACATAAATAAAATTCCGTATGATTTTGACTGTTATGTTTCTACCGATACCGAAGAAAAAGCCGAGTTTATAAAAAATCAACTAAAAAATAAATGCCGTTGCAAAAATGCGGTTGTTGAAGTTTTTGAAAACCGCGGCAGAGATGTTGCACCGTTTATTTTCCAAATGCAAGGCAGAATCGATAATTACGATTATATTTGTCATATTCACTCAAAGCGTACCGTTACTGCAAGCCACGGAAACGATTGGCGCGAATATATCTTTAAGCACTTGTTTGGCAGTGAGGAATATTTAAAAAGAATGTTCGCACTGTTTAAAAGCAATAAAAACATAGGCATTATGTTTCCCGAAACATTCCCACCTCTAGAAAATCAAACCGAATGGGGCGGAAATCTAGCGGGTTGTATGGCTTTGCTTGCAAAGCTTGGTGTAGAACTTACACCGCCACAAAACCCTGTATTCCCGGTTGGCAATATGTTCTGGGCAAAAACCGAGGCCATAAGGCATATGTTTAGCGGTATAATAGAGCCTGACGACTTTCCAAAAGAGGCAGGACAGGTAAATGCCACAATAGCACACTGCATAGAACGCAGCTGGGTTTATTTAGCAGCTGAATACGGCTTTAATTGTTATAAAATATTTAATAATGTTACAGAGCCTATTGATATAGATGAAAAAAAGAGAATTGCTTTTTATGCCCATTATAATAAAAACTCTGTTATAAGTGAGTCGGATTTAGACTCACTAAAAGCATATAAAAAGGTATTTGACACAATAGTATTTATATCAAACTCACCCTTACCAGATGAGCAAACAAATAAAGTTAAAACTCTTTGCGAAAAGATAATTTTTCGCGAAAATATAGGCTTTGACTTTGCCGCTTGGAAACAAGGCATTGAAGAATTCGGATATGATAAAATAAAAGAATATGACCAACTTGCACTGGTTAACAACAGCACATTCCCACCGATTTTTGATTTAAAGAATGTTTTTGCAAAAATGCAAAAACAAGGTTTAGATTTCTGGGGTATAACTCTATTCCCCGAGCTTGCCGAGAAAAAATATTTAAAGGCAAACAAAATAACCGAGCACATACAGTCGTACTTTGTGGTGTTTGAGAAAAAGGTAATAGAAAGCACCGCGCTAAAAGAATTCTTTGACCGCCTAAAAATGAGTGACGAATTTACCGATGCCGTTTTAAACGGAGAGGTAGAGCTTACCAAATTTATGGCTAAAAAGGGTTATACCTATGCGCCGTATTTAACAGAGTCGTATTATATGTGGAACTATCTTGCAGACTACAAAATTCCTTACGACAAACCCGCAACACTCGCAATGCTTGGGGGACCGCTTGTTAAGAAAAAAGCATACTCTTATATGAGCGGTAATGAAAAAATAAAGCTAGAAGGCTTTGTTAAAAAGCTAAACGGCAAAAATGCTATAGAAAACTGGAACTAACAAAAACTCTTCCCAACCAAAAGTTAGGAAGAGTTTTATTTATACCGCCTTGTGCAAAATTGTTGCAATAACCGTTATGTCATCGTTTTTTCCGCCCGGTCTGCGTCGGTAAGCGCCATTGGCTATTTTATCACAAAGCTCACTTGCGGTGCCCTCAAACGATTCAAGCTCGGCACATATCCAGTCGGTGCCATCGCAAACTGCACCATCAGAGAGCATAAGAGTAATGTCTTTACAGCGAAGCTTTATCGTAGCCTTGTCAAACCCAATATCTCTTAAAATACCGGCGGGTAGTGATGTGCTTTGGGCTTTTCCGGTGCGGCCGTTGCGTCGCACAAGGGTTGGTGCAGCGCCTGCTTTATAAAGCTCGGTTCGGCCCGTAAAAAGATCTATACATACGGCGTCTACAGTTGCCAATGATTCATCGGTAGATTTAAAAAGCATAGACGAGTTTAAAATTTTGAGTGAACAATCAAAACCAAATCCGGCTTTAAGCAAACGGGTTAAAATATTCGTGGCCATTGCCCCGTCTACCGCTGCTCTGCCGCCGTTACCCATGCCGTCAGACAAAAGCATAATGTAACGGCCCTTGCCGTCGTAAAAGCAACTGTAAGCATCACCTGAGATATTATTGTTATTACTGTTTATCTGTTTTACACCTGTATCTACTGTATAAACCGCCTTTTCACTTAGGGTTATTAAAACCTCGGTGTTGGTGCTAAAAATACATGGACTTTCAAAATCGCGTTCGCAAACACTTTCTATGCGTCTTAATATGTGGGTGCGGTTAAATACAGTGTCTTTTTTTTCTACCACCCTAATTTCTACTGTCATTCGGCCGTATTTGTCGGTCCTACAACCGCAGTCGTTTACAATAATGCCAATTTCTCTTAAAGCACAGGCGATTTTGTCGGCAAGTAAAGAGTCATAGTTTTCGTCGTTGGTAAATTCCTTAGCAAGCGAGTTTAGCATACTCGACACCGCATCAAATTGGTCAGATACCACATTTCGCACCTGTTCTAACTGATCTTCTTGACTGAGTTTTTTGTAAAAATCGTTATACTCAGTCACAAATGCGTTTTCAAAGTCTGTGCGTCTAAGACAAATACCTTTAAATTCCTCGGGTGAAATATCTGGCAAATTCATATGAATATTTGTTGCCATTTTTGCGGTGAAATCTAGGGTTTGCTGTTTTTGTGTGTCCCAACATCTGCTAAAATTAGCGCATCCGGGGCAAGCGGTTTTTTGGGTGGATTCAACTATATCGTCAAAGCTTGGACAGTTAATTTTAGAAAGCTCTTTTGCAACGGTGTCTACCGTTTGCGATACATCTTTTAAAGCCGATGCTGCAAACATAAGCCGCATTGTAAGAGCGTTGCATTTGCCCACTTGTGAAGCCTTAACCGTTAAGGGTGATAGCAGATTTGCACACTTTTTGCTAAACGACTTTGGTATAATTAAAAATATGGCTGTTGCAAAAACCGCTTCACTGGCCAAAACAAGCGAAAATTCGCCGCCGTAAATTAAAATGCTTGATAAAATAAATGTTAAAATATAACTTAATGAGCAAGCAATTTTTCCTAACGATGCAAATATCCCTGCAAATAATCCTGCTATACAAAAGGCTAAAGCGTGGGATGAAAGCTCTAAATTGTAAAGTGCCACGCTAAACGCTACCGATATTGCCGCAACAGCGCCCATAGAGGCTTTGCCGTAGCGCGCGGCCATTAGCAAAAATACCGATGCTAAAAGTCTGCCTAACGATACATCAAAAAGTTCAAATCCGTAAAGCCCTAACAAAATTAAATTTACCGATATTATTATACTGCAAACTTTTAGAGAATCGGGTGAGCGTGAGCGGTTGTTTAAAACGTTTATGGTGTCGTAAAAGCAAAATGCCGCAGCGGACGACAAAACGCTTTCAGAAAATCCTAAAATTATAGAAAATGCATCTCTATCCGAAACCGTAATTGTAGTTAATAAAAGCGCTAAAAAGCAAGATATGCATATTAAGAGTTTGCTTTTATATAAATTTTTTATAGAGCAGAGCATATATTTTATTGCCGATACCGCCGCTAAAGCCGCTATGTATTTAAACCCGCTAAACTGGCCCGACGGAATAAAATATCCAACAGCCGCACCAAAAACCGTGGCAGGAGTAAAGATTTTAGGAGCCGCCGCCACCGCCGAAACACCAAACGGTGCCGCTGCTGACTGTACACTTGCTCTTGCGCAAACAAACCCTACAAAAGCCGCTAAAGCATGGTGAGTTACGGCCAAGGTTACTTGCTTAAAACCGCCAAAAATTTCTTCTGTTTTTAAAGTCCTGTTCATTTTACATCACCTTGGGTTTCCTTTTAATTATAACATTATAATAATTGCAGTTATTAAAAACGCTAAAAAACGCTATACACCAATTATAAACCTTTAAATATTTTATTTTTGTCAAATTAAGAGCAAGAAAACCCACATAAAATGCCGTCTTTGTAAGATTTTTATATATAAAGAGCAAAAAAGCAAATACACATGATTTGTTGGTTGTTGCTATATTTTATTTTTTGTGTTAAAATTGCAATAGCATAAAAGAAAAAGGGGGTGCAAGGGTGAGCCGAATAAAAAGAATACAAAGCATAATTTTAATAGTAAGCCTAATTTTGCTGTCGGTCATTGTTGTTGGTGATGCTTCGGTTAACAAAACAAGACTAAACAAATTAATGGTAAGCGAAAAGGCTTATGAAGCTATAAAACAAGAACGTGCTAATCAAACCAAAGATATTATTCGCGCTAATATAAAGTTTAACGATTATTTGCTTTTTGCCGATTACGAGAGTAGTACTTATTATTATTCGGCAATTGAAAATCACACCTTTGCATATAACCCTAAAGTGTCGGTAGCAGATGATGGAAATAATTTAAAAATTGCATTTTTAGAAACCACGATTACCGATGAAACAGTAAAAAATGCCGAGATGGTTAAATTCCTTTTATATACCGATACAAACTTTGCAGAGTATAATTTGGCTATAACTGCTCTGCCTATTATTTCAATAACTCTAGAAAACGAGCCCAAAAATAAAAATAACCCCATTACATCTGATAAGGAGTATGTAAACGCATACTTTAATGTGTTCGACAATTCACAAGATGCAAATCACATAAACAGGGTTATAAACAGTTTTGGTAAAATAAGGCTTAGAGGTGCAACCAGTAAGGGCTATGACCAAAAAAGCTACCGGTTTCAGTTGTATAATGAGTCGGTGGGCTCTAATGTTCGCAATAACAACATAAATCTTTTGGGACTTCGCTCAGACGATGACTGGATTTTATATCCGGCTTTTAACGATCCCGAAAAGGTGCGCTCCGCACTTTCGCACGATGTTTGGTCGGCCTTTGGTGCCACCAATAACGATGTTGGTATGAATACCGGCACAAAAACAAAAATGTGTGAGGTTTTAATTAACGGTAGGTACTTCGGACTTTATTCTTTAATGTATCCAATCGATGCCGAGCAGTTTAATTTAAACCAAAACACAATATCCGGTTATTCGGATTTTTGGTGGCGTGCCGTTGGGTATAAAGATAGCACCAGTAACGATTTTATGAGCGCAAAGGACTCTGTGAATATAGTTGGCAGATACGAAATTCGTTTCCCTGCTGACCACACAGGACTTTACTATAAAAAGTGGCAAGCGCTCGATAAATTTAATACCGTTTTAGAAACCAAAGATGAAGAATATTTTGTAGAGCATTTTGAAGACTACATAGATTTAGAAAACCAAATAGATATGTGGTTGTTTATTAAGATAACTCAGGCGGTAGACAACTGCTCTAAAAACACAAACTTTGTGGCAAAATACCGCAATGGCAAATATACCATTTGGGTTTCTCCGTGGGATTTAGATCAAACCTGGGGGCTTTGTTGGAAAAACGGCGTATTTACCAACACCGATGTTATTTTAGAGCCAAATGACCCAATAAATAAATACGACTTTGATATGATAATCTCTCGTTGTCTAGAACTCAAGATGCCAAACATAGCAAAGCAAATTCAAAAAAGATACACCAAAATAAGAAGTGAAATTTTAACCGATGATCAGTTTGATAAATGGTTAGATTATTACGATGCCGAGGTGTATTCCTCTGGCGCAGCAATTCGCAATGCTAACCGTTGGCAACGTGCCCGAAAGGCCGAAAATATGGACGATTTGCGTTATAGGGTTAAAGAGCATATGAAGTTTTTAGATTCATACATTGCAACTTTAGATACAACCTTTGGGGAGGAATAATATGGCTTTTGTACGACACGAAAAAAAGTATATTTGCACTCCGCAAACGGTAAAAATATTACACGCCCGCCTAAAAGGTTTACTAAAACCCGACCCGTATTCAAATGATGGCAGTTATACCGTTTATAGCTTGTATTTTGATAGCAATATTAATATTTCTGCCCTAGAAAACAGTGCGGGTGATGTAAAGCGAGCCAAATATCGAATAAGATATTATAATAATTTGGACGGCTTAAAACTTGAAAAAAAGCAAAAAATAAACGGACTTACTAACAAAACCTCGGTGCCAATAACAAGGCTTCAAGCCGAGCAATTTATGCAAGGCAATATAGCCGAGGCTTTGCATAGCAAAGAACCACTTATAAAAGAATTTGCGCTCAAAATTGCAACCGAACATTTTACTCCAAAGGTAATAGTGGTTTATACGCGTTATCCTTTCGTATGCGCAACATCTAATATAAGAGTAACGCTAGATACAAACATTTGCTGTTCACATCAGACAAATATGTTTTTAAACGGCAATTTTGCAAAAATTCCGCTAAGCACCGTAACATCTAACATTATGGAGGTAAAATTTAATCAGGTTTTGCCATCATACATAAAACTTGCTTTAAGCGAGCCAAATTTAACACAAAGCACATTTTCTAAATATTATCTTGGCCGCAAGAGAGCGGCGCAAATTGGAGGTAAATAAAATGCAAAACTTTATAACAAACTTAACATCTGGCTTTGTAAACCGCGAGATTACTACGGCCGATATTATAGCCGTACTTATTATGGTGGCAATAATTTCTGCCTACCAATTTGTAATCTACCGCTTTGTATCTAAACGCAGTTTTTATTCTAAATCGTTTAATATTGCAATGGCAATAATTCCGTTTTTTGTATCCACAATTATTATGACATTACAAACCAATATGGTAATAACCCTTGGTACTATTGGTGCCTTGGCAATTTTGCGCTTTAGAACTGCCGTTAAAGACCCTATGGATATGATTTATCTTTTCTGGTCGGTACATACAGGTATAGTTTGCGGCGCGGGACTATATAAGCTTGGCATAATAACCTCTATTGTTGTTACGCTCTTTATTTTGGCTGCCGAGGTTATTCCGCTTGGCAAATCACCCTTCTTATTAATAGTAAATGCCAAGGCAGATGTAGATGAAGATAAAATTATTGCCGCCGCTACAGAAAACTCTAATTACCGAAAGATAAAGTCAAGAGTAATGACCAAAGAAGGGCTTGACTTAGTAATTGAGCTTGGTACCAAAAACGAGGCAAACCTAATAAAAGCCGTGTCAGATATAGATGAGGTTAACTCAGTATCGTTAATAGCGCATGACGGACAGGATGTAGTGTAATATATGAAGCTCATATTTAAACAACGTATGTTTTCGTGGTTAGATAGCTACGATATTTTCGATGAAAACGGCCAAGTTATGTTCACGGTTAAAGGAAAGCTTTCTTGGGGGCACATGTTTAAGATTTACGATGCTGCAGGCAATGAGGTTGGCACAGTAAAACAAAGGCTTATAACATTCTTACCCAAGTTTGAAATATATGTAGACGACCATTATGTAGGTTGCATTAAAAAAGAATTTTCTCCCTTTAAGCCCAGATTCAATATAGATTACAACGGTTGGCATATAGAGGGAAATTTGTTCGAGCTTGATTATTTAATAATAAACCACTGTGGCGACAACATAGCAAAAGTATCAAAGCGCTTGTTTAACTGGACCGACACTTATGAATTAACCGTTTACAACTCATCTGATGCAGTTGCAGCGCTTATGCTTGTAATAGCCATAGACGCCGAAAAATGCTCAAGAGATTAATAATTTTTAGGATGGTGCATATATGAAAATTCTTATGATTGGTATGGCAAAGGTAAAATATATGCCGTATTTAAATTTTTATCTAGACAATATACCGCGCGAGAATAACGAAATTCATTTGGTTTACTGGAACCGAGATTTAAAGGAAGAAGATTTATCAAAATATAAAGATATATCTTTTCACGAATTTAAATGTTACCAAGAAGATGATGTTTCAAAGACCTCCAAAATAACTAGTTTTATTAAATACAGAAGGTTTGTAAAAAAGGTTTTAAAGACCGAAAAATTTGATTTTGTTATTACTATGCAGTCTATAACCGGTGTCTTATTACTAAATATTTTAAAAAAGCACTTTAAGGGCAAATATATATTTGACTACCGTGATATGACTTACGAAAAGTTTTCGTTCTTTAAAAATGCAGTTAACAAACTAGCCGAAATTTCAAGTGTTACTTTCATAAGCAGCGAAGGCTTTAGTAGGTTTTTTACGGAAGAAAACAAATGCAAAATATTAAATTCACATAATATTCTTCTTGATTCTTTAAACCACAGAATTCAAACACCGCCCGAAAAAAAAGACGATAAAATAAGGGTTATTTATTGGGGACTAATAAGACATAAAGAAATAAACAAACGAATTATTTCTAAAATTTCTGCCGATGACAGATTTGAACTGCATTATTACGGCAGAGAACAGCAATTGGCACTTGATCTTAAAGAATACACCAAAGAAATCTCGGCAAAAAATATATTTTTTCATGGCGAATACAATCCGGAAGACAGATATGAGTTCACCCAAAAGGCCGACCTTCTTCACAATATTATGACAAGTGATAACGCTAAGTTTTCTATGACAAATAAATATTATGACGGATTAACCTTCTGCGTTCCACAGCTTGCCAAGAAAGGCGCATTTATGGCAAAGTGCATAACAGATGCAGGCATTGGTATAGAATGTGACCCTAATGACGACGATTTTTTAGAAACAATATATAATTATTATTCAAATCTTAATTACGATGAGTTCATAAATAATTGCAATAAAGAGTTAGATCGCGTAATGCAAGAATATAATCAAGCTTCTCAGCGCATTAAAGATTTGCTAACAGACAAAACAAAATAAAAATATATTAAAAAGCACCAACATTTAGTTGTTGGTGCTTTTGCTTTAATAATTTGTAATAGAATATATAAGTTCTAATTCTTCGTTGGTAACGGTTGTTGTCTGCTTTGTACATAAAACACCGCTTGTATTATTTTTGTAAAGACGGGAATAATACTCTTACTATGAAAAAAATAAATTTACAAAAAATAAAATTTTATTTAGGCTCGCTCAGTATAGGGCTTAGTAATGCTATGTTTGGCGCGGGTGGCGGAATATTTGCGGTTTGGCTTTTAAAAGAGCTTATACCAAACGACAATAAAGCGGCCCATGCGGCAGCCGTTGCGGTAGTGCTGTGTGTGGCAATTATTAGTGCTGTAGGCTATTTAAACGGCGGATATGTTAACTTGAGCGATGCTTTGTTTTTTATACCCGGCGGAATAGCCGGCTCTTTGCTCGGAACCTATATATTAAGCAAAATCTCACCAAGATTATTAAAACGCATATTTGGCATTTTTATGCTCTGGGCGGGATTTAGACTTTTAAGCAAATAAAAGGAGTTCTTATGGATATTGCGGTTGCGATTCTTGCCGGAATTCTTGCCGGAATTACAGGTGCTATGGGACTTGGCGGCGGTACGGTGCTTTTATTATACTTAACCGTATTCACATCGGTAAATCAACTAACCGCGCAGGGAATAAATATTTTGTTTTTTATTCCAATAGCCGTTGTTGCAATTATAGTTTACACAAAAAAAGGACAAATAAACTGGCGTAAAATAGCCCCCATGTGTCTGCTTGGAGCACTGGGAGCTATAATAGGTTCTGTAATTATTAGATTTTTAGACCCTAAACTGTTGTCTAAAATATTTGCCGTTTTTATAATCGTTATGGGAATAAGAGAACTTTTTTGCAAGGTTCAAAACAAGGCTAAATAGTTTTTTTGTGCTTAATTTTAGACCATAGAATTATAATAAGCTGACCTATTGCACCAACACCAAATACTGTCCATATGTTTATACCGCCAAACATAAGAAGTGTTATATATAGCGATGCTAATATCGACCACATTAGTAATGATACAATTAAAAAGTTGCGGTGTTTGTTAAACCATAAAGAATTAAAAACAAGCCAAACTATAAAGGTAACGGGTACCGCGTAAACAAAGGTTAAAACATATAAATTGGTGTAGTTAATAATTGGGTCGAGCACTACATAAACAATGGCCGCAACAAGCCATACAAGTACCATACAAATTCCTGTAATAAGGCCGTGGTTTTGTAGTGTTATTTTACTGCGAAGCTTTAGTTTTTCTTTTTTGCTTTTGTGCTCTGCGCTTACAAGATAATCGAGTGTAACATCAAAATACTGGGCAATTTTAATAAGCACGGTTATGTCGGGCAAAGATTCTGCTCGCTCCCACTTAGAAACCGCCTTATCTGAATAATTAAGAGCTGCTGCTAAATCACTCTGAGTAATATCTTTATTGCGTCTGAGTGTAGTAATATTTTTTGCAATAATTTGTTTTACGTCATCCATTTTTATTCTCCAAATATTTGTAATAAGCCAATTCTACCACCAGTAGAGTGCGAAATTTGTCGATTCTACTGCTTTAAAAATAAGTAGAAAAAATAAAACGCACAGTAGGTTGAAAACTTAAAAAATTTTTATAAAATGTAACATAGAGCCGTTTGGCCAACGTTAACAAAAACTATATTATTTTTTATTATACACTATAAAAGGAGAGTTTTCAATGAGCAATTATGTTATTTTTACAGATTCTGCTTGTGATATTAGCCCCAAAATATTAAAAAAATGGGACGTTAAGTACTTAAATCTTTCTTTCAAGTTTACAGATTCTGATGTTTTGCAAAATAATGAAACTATTACTATCACCGAATTTTATAACGCTATGCGAAGCGGCAAGGTGGCAAAAACCTCGGCTGTAAATGTAGGCGATTTTAAAGATGCCTTTGAGCCAATCTTAAAGACAGGTACCGATATTTTATATTTGGGCTTTTCGTCTGGACTTAGCACCACATATAATTCTGCAGTAATCGCCGCCGAAGATTTAAAAGAAGAATACCCCAACTCCCGTGTGGTTTGTGTAGATACACTTTGTGCATCGGCAGGCTTTGGAATGTTACTTAAAATGGTTGTAGATGCCAAAAACGACGGCGCCGATCTTGATGCCGCTGCCGAATATGCAAATTCGCTTAGAGAAAACTTGTGTCACTGGTTTACGGTTGATGATTTAGTATACCTAAAACGCGGTGGTAGAATAAGTTCAACAGTTGCTTTTGTTGGCGGTATTTTGGGTGTAAAGCCCGTACTTCATATGGATAACGAGGGCCACCTTGTAAGCAAATTTAAGGTGCGTGGCCGAAAGGCTGCTATAGTGGCCCTTGCCGACCAATACGAAAAACTGGCCAAGCAGGTAGAAAAGGGTAGGGTTTATATTTCTCACGGTGACTGCATAGACGATGCTAATGCACTTGCTAAAATTTTAAAAGAAAAATATAATACAACCACCGAAATTATTACCGATGTAGGCGCAGTTATAGGCGCACACTCGGGCCCGGGCACATTGGCACTATTCTTTGTAGGCAACGAGCGTTAAAAGATAATATAAAAACAAAAGCGAGGTGTCACCTCGCTTTTGTTTTATAGATTTGTAATATCTTTTTTTATTGCATTGTGCAAATCTTGATGCATTTTCATTACTGTATCGTATATTTTATAAGACCTTTATCGATATCAATTGGTGTTAAACTGGGTGTGTAATATGCCAACAAGTTCATTCGGTAGATGAGATACATCTGAAATTTTAATGCATCTGGGAGCGGTAAAACCGTCTGGGTTGTTTTTAAACTCTATAACCGTAACTGCCGTAAAAGGTGAGTGTTCAAACGATGACCACATAATGTGTAATGGCACATGCAATAAAACTGAAAGCCAAGTTTTTAAAAATGCCGCGTGGCAAAACAGCGCAACCTTTTGGTCGTTTTCTTTTAAAATGCGATAGATGCCGTTTTCGTGTTTGTAGCCTAACTTTTCTAAAAATTTATAGCCGTTTTCCTCAATATACTCTACTGCCGTTTTCATATTAGACTGGCTAATAGGCGTGCATTTAAAGGTGTTGTCATACGAAAAAGAGTTATTACCGTTTTTTAAAAAATGAGTATTTTGTAATATTCCTATAGGCTTTAGCTCGCCGTCCGGATAGGTTGTTAAGCGTTCATCACCAATTTCGTGAGCCCAGTCTTCTATGCTTTTATCAATACCAAGCAATCTGCAGGCGGGCTCGGCGGTTTCAATTGCGCGCCCCATAGGAGAGGAAAAAATTTTATCGATCTTTTCTTCAAACATTCTTTTCCCAACAGCCTCGGCCTGAATTTTACCTATGTTGGTTAATGTGTCGGTAGAGTAGTCGGGATGGCCGTGTCTTATTATATACAGTAGCATTTTTTTATCCTTTAATTAATTAATAGTAAATTCACACTCAAGGTTGTCTATTAAAACCTTGTACTGACCGGGGAGATGAGCTTCTTTACAGTTAATATCTATATAGGTAAAGTCATCTTTACCTAAGGTAAACTCTACGGTTTTCTTTTCTTTTGCCTTTAAGAGTACCTTTTCAAACTGCCTTAGTCGTTTTACAAAAGGTGTAATAGGTGCATACAAAACCCTAAGGAACAAGAGCACACTCTCATTAATGTCATAATCGCCAGTATTTTCTACATCTACCGATACCCTAACCTGTCCGTTTTCGAGAACATTGGCGAATAAATTGGAATATTCTACATTTGTGTAAGATAATCCGTCGCCAAAGGTGTACCAAGCGTTAGGTGACGATAATACATAGTCACGACCAGGATTTTCTGGGCTGCCCGGTTTTCTGTAAAATGTACCCCTTGCGCATACCTTGTGGTTGTAATAGCAGGGAATATGACCTGTAGATTTTGGCAGAGAAATAGATAACTTGCCCGAGGGCGAAACATCACCAAAAATTAGGTTTGCAAAGGCATTACCGCTCTGCTCACCGCCGCCAAACGAGTAGAAAAAGCCGTTAACCTTATTAACTTCGTTTTTTAATGCATAGGCTCTGCCCGCATAAAGAACAAGCACAATAGGTTTATTAAGGGCCGATATTGCATCGAACAGTCTTTGTTGAGCGGGTGGCAGACAAAGTTCGTGAGTATCGTAACCCTCGCTGCAGGTGATTTCGTTGTGTGCATGGAAACCGCCGCCAATACCGCCACCAACATCGGCATTATCACCAAGCACCAAGAATATAGTATCGGCCTGCTTTGCGGTATTAACCGCATCTTGTATCATTTGCTCATTTGTTGAAAGAGGTGTGCAGCCTTTAGAGTATAAAACCTTGTCTTGACCTAAGTAATTTACCAACCCCGAGTAAAAATCTACACAGTTTTCGGTTCTTACAATGTAGTCACCCAAAAAGCTGTCTTTGGCATTGTTGCCTATTACGGCAATTTTTGATACACTGTTTTTATTAAGAGGCAATATACCGTCGTTTTTAAGAAGAACAATAGATTCCTCATCTGCCTTTTTCGATAACTCTATGGCCTCGTTAGTGTGTATTGGATTATCGCAGAAAAGGTAAGGATTTTCAAAAAGACCTACCTTAAATTTAAGGGTTAAAATGTTAAGAACATTTTCGTCAATAAGCTTAATATCAACGTCTCCTCTTAGTACGGCTTCCTTTAGCTCATCGCCGTATCCAAACGGATAAGGTGCTTCCATATCAACACCGGCATTAAGAGCCAGCTTGCCGGCTTCTAAGCGGTCTTTGGCAATTCTGTGAAAGAAGGTAAACATATCTATTGCGCCGTAGTCAGAAACGGTCATTCCGTCAAAGCCCAGTTCATCACGCAATAAGTCGCGAAGTAAACGTTTAGACGCGTGCACAACCTCGCCGTCAACCTCATTATAAGCAGGCATTAGTGAGAGTGCGCCTGACTCAATACACTTTTTAAAGGGCTCTAGGTTGACCTCACGCATTTCACGCTCACCTATATGAACGGGAGCTAAGTTTATGCCGTTTTCTGGTGTACTGTAGGCAATAAAATGCTTAAGAGTTGTGGCAACGTTGTGTGACTGTACTCCTTTTACATAACGGCTACCAAGCTCGCCTACTAAATAGGGATCTTCGCCGTAGCATTCTTGCATACGCCCCCAACGAGGGTCACGCGGAATATCCAAATCGGGCGCATATACCTGCCTTACGCCAAGAGCCTCTGACTCTGCACCTATAACATCGGCCATTTGTGATATTAAGTCGCGGTCAAAAGTACATCCTAAAGATGCACTCTGGGGAAATACAGTGGCATCTTTATGAATTACACCGTGCAAGGCTTCGCAAGCTAGCAGAATAGGAATACCAAGACGTGTTTTTTCAACAAAATATTTTTGCATTTCTATAAATTGCTCTACCGAGTGGCTGTTTTCTTCTGCAAACATACAACCGCGCTCAGCTAGTTTGCCCTGCTCTTTAAATGTTTTATAAGCAGTTTCAACTCGCAAATAAATATTCATTTGCTCAAACTTTTCGTCTAATGTCATTTTAGACAAAAGGTCTAAAGCGCGTGTTTTTGCAGGTAAATTTTTATTTTTATACATATTAATCACGCCCAAATGTTTAATATTTATACACAAAAAGTATAACATAGTGGCTAAAATATATCAACAAAAAAACACCTCAAGGTGCATATCTTGAGGTGTTTTTTATTCGATTATAGGTTGTAATACTTATCAAACTCTGCGGGGTGTGGAATGGCCGAAAGTGCGGCACATTCGGCGCGTTTATTTTTTATAAAGTTTGCAAGTAACTCTTTGGGAAATACTTCGCCTTCGGTTAAATAATCGTTATCTTTTTCTAGGCAGTCTAATGCTTGCTCTAGCGAAACCGGCAAACCTTGTAATTTTGCCTTTTCTTCTTCAGGAAGATTATAAAGGTTCATATCATACGGACCCCAACCGTTTTCGTGTGGGTCAATTTTGTTCTTTATTCCGTCTAAACCTGCCATTAAAATTGCGGCATAGGCAAAATATGGGTTGCAGGTAGCATCGGGGTTTCTAAGCTCAAAACGGCGTTTGTCGGGACTTTTTGCATAGGCCGGAATACGTATAACTGCGCTTCTGTTAGAGGTAGCATAGCCTACGGTTACCGGAGCCTCAAAACCGGGAACAAGACGCTTAAACGAGTTTGTTGACGGGTTTGTAATGGCACAAAGTGAGCCTATATGCTTTAATAATCCGCCAATAAAGTAGTGAGCAGTCTTGCTTAAATGCGAATAACCGTTATCGTCAGAGAATACGGGCTTGCCGTCTTTAAATAGTAGCATATGAACGTGCATACCGCTGCCTGCCTCGCCGTAAATGGGCTTGGGCATAAAGGTAGCGCTTTTGCCGTATTTTAAGGCGGTGTTGTGAATAATGTATTTAATCATCATTGTGGCATCGGCCATATGAACTACCTCGCCAAGCTGAGGCTCAATTTCGTACTGACCGGAGGCTGCAACCTCGGGGTGATGATAGTTTATTTCAATTCCGGCATCTTTCATTAGCATGCACATTTCGCTACGGCATTCAAAAGATGTATCAAACGGCTTTGCAATGTGGTAGTTTTTCTGTTTTGCTACAACAACGCCTTTGCCTTCGTTATCAGAATTCCAGTACGACTGCCTTGCATCAACACTGGCACCTATATAGTTGCCAGCAACGTTCCAGGTAACGTCATCAAAAAGATAAAACTCAAACTCGGGTAAAATCTTCATTTCGTCGGCAACGCCGCTGTCTTTCATATATTGTACGGCCGCCTTTATAATGTTGCGCGGGTATTGGGCTAGCGGACGATTTTCAGGGGAATCAATTATCATTGCGTTACCCGTCATAGAAAGTGTAGGTATCTCACAGAACGGGTCTATGGTAGCGGTCTCGGGGTCGGGAATAAATACCATATCACTCTTTTCAACAACTGCATAACCGTAGTTAGATGCATCAAAACCAATACCGCTTTTTAGGGTATCTTCACCGAAATTTTCAGCCGGAATGGTAACGTGACGGTATTGACCGTTAATGTCTACCATTTTAAAATCAACCATTTTAATGTTGTTTTCTTTTATAATTTTTAGAATATCTGCAACAGATTTTGCCACAAACAGCACCCCTTAATGTAAAAATTTATATTAAAAATATAGCAAAATTTCAAATTTTTGTCAATATTACTGATTCTTTATTCGTTCTTGCCAACAACCCCAACACATGCTCTCGTATTTGTCGTTGCCGCCTATTTCAATTTGGTTACCCTCTATTACAACCTTGCCATTATTATCAATTCTGGCGTTAACAATGGTCTTTTTACCGCACTTGCAAACCGATTTAATTTCGGTAATGCTGTCGGCAATTTCGAATAAACGTTTTGAGCCCTCAAACAATTTTGTCTGAAAGTCGGCTCTAAGACCAAAACATAAAACGGGAATATCGCAAAATTCTGCAATGTATTTTAATTGGTCAACCTGTGACTTGGTTAAAAATTGACATTCATCGCAAATTATTGCATTAATAGTTGTGCGGATTTTAAGTTCGTTAAAACGTTCTAAAATATTTTCATCACGCTTTATTACATCGGCAACTGCCGACAACCCTACGCGTGACTTTACAACCGTAACCCTAACACCATTTTCGTCTATATAGTCGTCACGGTTGTCAAGATCAGGCTTAACAAGCCAAACTTTGTTGCCTTTTTCTTCGTAATTAAAGCGAGTCATAAGAGCATTGGCGGTTTTAGACGATGCCATAGCGCCGTATTTAAAATATAGTTTAGACATAAAATACCCCGTTTTTACAATAATTTTAATTATTATATTTAAATATTATCACAAAAACAAAAACTAATCAATGATTATGTTGCCAGAAAACAGTCAAAATAAAACAAAAAGGGCGCCTCCTATTATTAGGTGCGCCTTTTACTATTATTAATCTAAAAATATTGGAACCGATCTGTCTTCAACAATTTCGTCGAGCGAGTATTTGCTTTTTAAAGGAGCCTCGCGGTTTATCCACTTGCCCTTTGTAAAATCGGGGAAGCTTACGGGTGCGCCGCCTTTATTTATAGACATTTCACTTAAAGCCGCAATTGCCATCCAAGTGACCGTGTCGTAAGCATCTATAGGTGTGTTGGTGCCGTTTTTAACGCTTTCTACAAATGCGCGGCAAACAAGCCAGTCCATACCGTCGTGACCGCCACGCTCACCTAACTCGTGATACTCTTTGTGAAGCGGATGGTCGTATTTTTCATACATTTGCTCTTCGTTATTTTCTATAGGCTCTTTCATACCCTCTAAGAACACTACCTTGCGCTCTTCGGTGCACATACCTTTAGTTCCCCTAACAGTAAAGTTACGGCTGTAGTATGGGCGTGGAGAAGTGGTATCTAAACACAAATGAACAGTCTCTCCGTTAGCACAGGTGATTACGGTGGTTATTATATCGCTGTGCTTGTAATCAATTTTAGCATACTCACTGTCTTCACCAAGTATGGTTTTTGCAGCCTGCTTTAATCCGCCGCTTTTAGATGCAAATGACGATAAAGTCATAAAACGGTTGCCTCTGTTTATACTTAGCACCTTAGATATTGGGCCTAACTCGTGGGTAGGATATTGCTCACAGTTGCGGTGAATGTAAGAGGCTAAACGGTAGTGCGGATTTGCGCTGTCTAAATCTATAAACAACTCGCAGTCTGGTAAAAAGTGATGGTAACCGCCTGCACAGTGTACAACATCGCCAAATAAACCCTCTTTAACAAGGCGAAGCCCCATCATTTCACGTCTGCCGTAACAACAGTTTTCAAGCATCATAAGTGGTGTGCTTGTTTGCTCATAAACGTCTATTAAACTGTAGCATTCGCTAATATCAAAGGCGCAACCAACCTCAATGGCGGTGTATTTGCCTGCAAGCATACTCTTTTTAGCTAATGCTGCACGCTCGTTCCAACCAGTCATAATTATAACGGCATCTACATCTTTGTGATTAATAGCAAAATCGGCATCGGTGGTTAAAATAGGCTTGGGCTTTCCGGCCTTTTCTAAAATATCAACACCTTTATCTAAAAATGGCTCATATTTGTCGCACAAAACGGTAATTTCCACGTCGCTCATCTTTGCAAAGCACTCTCTAAGAACGCTTTCTCCGCGTCGGCCTAAACCAATATACGCAATTTTTATCTTTTCTTTCATATTATCACCCGCTGTTGATTTTTTGTTTGTATGATGCTATTATACAAGTAGACAAAAATATATTCAATACCAAAAAAGATACAAAAAGTATGTTTTTAGACACTGGTGATAATATGCTTTACAAAACAAATAATAAATTTTACATCGACAAAATAGGCAACACATACAATCAGCATTTATCAAAGGATTTCGATTTTAAGGGTGAGAGTCATTTCTTTTTAGAGGCTATGTATGTTGTGTCGGGTGGAGTTAGGGTAGCCGAAGACGAAAAGGTATATATTTTAAACGAGGGCGATGTAATTTTTTTCGCACCTATGGAGTTTCATTGCGTAAAATCGCTTAAAAAAACAGCTTTAAACTTAATGAATCTTTCATTTACGGTCAAGGGCGATTTGCCTAGTAAAATATTTGACGGTGTTTATCATTTAAATGCAGAGCAGAAAGCCATATTTATAAAGTGCTTTAATTTAGCGCAACTTTATGAAGCAGATAACAAAAATAATGAGTACATAGGTCAGTATAGTGCGGCAAATTTAACCTCGCTTATAATAGATATCTGCACAGAGTTAGAGGCAAAGGATGCCTTTTTAACCGAAACGTCTGCAAGAGTTTATACACAAATAGTAAATACCATGCAAAAATCGGTCTGCGATAATTTTTCGCTTTCCGATTTAGCGAGCAGCCATAACATAAGTGTAAGTTATTTAAAAAAATTATTTATGACCTATGCAAATACCAGCCCCAAAACCTTTTACAATTCTTTAAGAGCCAAAGAGGCGGCAAGACTATTAAGACAAGGATTATCGGTAACGTCAACGGCCGAGAAAATGAATTTTTCGTCGCCAAATTATTTTTCGCTTTTTTTTAAAAAACATTTAGGCAGCACACCGAATAATTACAAAACAAATAGCATATAAATGTGGTTAGTTATACCTCTTTTTGACAAAATAATGTTAGAAATATGTATAATATGAACTTTTTGTTAAAAACTAAATATTACCGCAATTGGACTTGACAAAACTACCAAGGTATGATAAAATGTCATTTACCGAAAGACAAGTAGGCATAAAAATATATCGCGGGGTAGAGCAGTTGGTAGCTCGTCGGGCTCATAACCCGGAGGTCGCAGGTTCAAGTCCTGTCCCCGCAACCAAAAAAATTGGAATTAAGCCTTTAGGCTTAGTTCCAATTTTTCTTTGTTATAGGATCAGACAGGACTTGAAACGACCTCCAAACTCGGCGAGTAAAACGAGCAACGAGTTTGGGAGAACAGTCCGGTGGACTGTTCGATAGCCGGAGAGGAAAGTCCTGTCCGAAGCAACCAACATTGCGAACCGAAAAAGATATCGGTTCGGAAAACCCAGAAACCAAAACGGTTTCTGGTTTTTTTTCGTGCCATTTTTAAAAGTAAAATAAAAAAGATATCATTTCCCAAAAACGACCTTTGGGGAGGACTTGAACTAAAACTTTACAGCAAATCACATATTTTCCTTTAAAAAAGACGGATATATGTTATACTGTGTTTAGAAAGCAGGTGACATATTTTGAAAATCACAGTAGTACAACCGCCATATTTTATGGGTGAAAATCCTGATGAAAAAATTGCCGAGTTTTTGATAAATGAACTGCAAAAAGTTGAAAAAGACTCTTTAATCGTTTTGCCTGAATATTCTAATGCGGGCGGTATTTCAGACAATGAAAGCGAAAAAGCCGCGATGCCGCGCGCAAAGAAAATGCTAAAAAGAGCGGCGGCGATGGCTAAAGAAAAGACTGCTTATATTGCAATTAATGTATTGGAAGAACGTGAGGGAAAAATTAAAAATAGTACCTATTTGTTCGATAAAAAGGGAAATGTTGCGTTTGTTTACGATAAAATTCATCTTCCGCCAAGTGAAATCGCATTAGGTGTGCAATACGGGGATGGCGCTTGTATTTGCGATTTGGATGGTATGCGCTTTGGTTTTTTGACCTGCTATGATGTGTATTTTAATGAGCAGATAGAATATCTGGCATCGCAAAAGCCCGATATAATATTGCTGCCCGGGTATCAGCGCGGCGAAACTACCGATATTATACGCGCCCAAACAAAAATGATTGCTTTTCGTTGCAATGCATTTGTAGCGAAATCTTCTTATTCTATGGATAGCGATGAAAAGGGCGGTTGTTCCATGATCATTGCGCCTAATGGAAAAATACTGAAAGATATGGGAAAAACAGTAGGTTCAGTTTCTGCAAACATTGAACCCAAAGAAAAATATATGCGTACCGCGGGATTTGGTGGCGGCATGGTTCGCAATGATGATTTTATAAACTACGGACTTCGCCCTGACATTTTCAAAAATTAACCGATATCATTTCCCAAAAACGACCCTTGGGGAGGACTTGAACTAAATCTTAAAGCAATACCAGTGGAAAAGTTTGAAACTTTATGATATAATCAGTTCAATGAATAAGTATTTGTAGGGGTGTTTGAGATGATTATTTTAATTACAGGAGCATCGCATACAGGCAA
>JAZQEI010000001.1:0-26959 GCA_045538935.1 Acutalibacteraceae bacterium | reverse complement strand
GCCCTGCTAATCTCGGCTCTCCGACTGCGTCTCCGAGCCGTTTCTATCTGACTAAAGTCCAATAGAAACGGCTCGGCTCCCAAAAAGAGAGTCATAAATCATTTCTAAAGGACAATCATCTATCATCATAGAAATGATAGTCATAGCACCTGCTTCTTGAAGTTCTTCGTTACTTTCTTCGGCTTCCTGCAGCTTGTCATTCACTAAAGCGAACGACAACTTGCAGAGAGCCGAAAAGCCTTAATCTTGTCCAAGTTTTGATTAGGCGCAGGTGCAACTTGCTCTCGAAAAGTAAGTCATACACTCTCGAAGAGACAGTCATAAATCATATCGAAAAGAAAATTCTGTTCTGGTATTCTGCTGTAAAATAAGGTTAGTACTTGGCTTAATCTATTTTGCTTTCATCGCAAGATTAATAGATTTTCCGTGCGTGTTCTCTTGTAGTTCAAGAGTGTAAATATCCTTGTATTATTTACTGACGCTACGCCGAGTGCAAGGCATTTCAGCCCGTCCGAGACTAAACACTCGTTCGGCGGGGATTTTCATTACCGATTAAATCCCGGAAACTTCGTATGCCATTCCCATAAAGGACGGTAGCACCACCGCTTGAGCAATTTAATTTACCGACGAAACTCTCAAACGTCGTGGATTCATAATTTTCGTCAATAACTTATGGCTGAATCCGAACCACCGTTATGCACTTATTTTCGTTAATAAACTGCCATAAGTGAAGGCAGATCGCAGTCGAACAATCCTCGTTTCGTAACGGCTCTGCTATCCGCACTATAGGTTCACGCACTCTATGCTACCAACCTTTAATTCACATTGCCTTTGTGAAGGGCTTTGTATATCACGGCTTTTCCTACTATCAAACTTCGGACCACCGCGCGAAAGTGGGTTCTGATTTTTGGCGGAAATCATAAAACCGAGCAACGTAATAGGTCGATTAAAAATGTATCGCCTATCTTCTATATATCACCCTGTCCGTTGCCGTAACCGTGATAGCTCTTTAGTTCCGTATTTTCTATTATTTCGATTATACGGATAATCAGCCTTAGAACTTCGACTGATGAAGTTGTACCTCAACTCCAAAGGCTTTCCGCTATTGATTCACAGTCTGCCGCAGAATTCAGACTGTAGCACTCGACACCAAAGCATTGGTGCAACTAACTTCCCGTGTGTCAATCACAAAAGTTTAAAACACTCCTTCATAACTCCGTCATACGCCAATTTTTGAGCGTATCGACGGGAATATATTTGAACCTCGTTTAGAGGAATCAAAAACACCATAAAACAAAGAAAGACACCTATCGCGAAAGATAAGTGTCTTTGTTTGCTTTATCGTAAGCTTGACGAAAGAGCATGCCAATACACTTAACCTTCTTGGTTCAATGTATTATTTGAATGTCTCCTTCATTATTTTAAAGCTCGTATATATTATACTGTATAGACTTTACCTTGTCAAATTGCTTAATGGCCTCTTATTTGCGATTAGAAGCGATTACAAGCGATTACAAGCGGAAAAATGGTCGTTTTAATATCGGTTTTGGTCTTTTTATATACATTTTGATACCATTTTTGGTCATTGTAAATATTTTGCGAACTTTGAATTTTTTTGCGATTTAAAGGGATGTTAACCTTATTAGCGTTTTTATCCGCATCATTGTTAATTTATATTTCATCAACACAAAAAGAAAATCAATTCATATCACACAATCTTTTTTGTATTATTTCTATACCTTTAAGCAATTTATATTGTGCTTCTGGCTCTTTACATATTGATTCTATTCCATATTTTTTTATCTTTAAATACTGCATCTTTGATACTGCCATTGCGATGATTTTCGTCAGATTACATAAATTATGGTCTCGTATTGCAACATCTCCATGATTATTGTAGTTCATCCCATAACAATTCGGACAAATAGCATCAATAGGACAGTGCTTGCAAAACGGATCTTCAAATTTTTTATCATCATTAAAATCTATATTTTCAAAATCTCCACTGTCATTTGAGGAGAATGGGAGAAACATTTGACAAGGATAGCATCGTCCATCAATATCATATGCCTTCATATGGACTCCGGAACCGCACCACCTTTTATTTTCATCAAGGTTATCAGATGCTAATCTTGAAATTAACATTGACATCATTGAACAAGGTTGTATATCAGGATTTTCCACATAAAACTCTATTAATTTATTTAGTTCTCTTGTCAAAACGCTAGAAAGAGTTGGATCACTCCAATCTATACCGTGAGCTAAATTTGCACTGATATTAAATCCTTTATTGTGCAAGTAAATAATCCCCTCAGCAATGTTGGGTAATGTCTCTTTTGAAATTGTCATTTTAGCACTTTGTTCAGGCCAAGTTTTCACAAAAAAATCAAGATCAATTTCATCAAAAGAATTACAACGATTAATGTTATGCATTTCCCTGGTTCCATCAACACTTAATCCGCATGTTATATATTGTTTTCTTCGACTTAACCATTCTTTTATTTCATCTGTTAACAATGTTCCATTTGTACTAACGAAACACAATCTTTTTTTAGTGAATTTTGGATTCCAAATGTATTCGTAGAGTTCTTTTATAGCATCAAATGCTAAAAATGGTTCTCCACCAAAAAACTCAAAAATTATTTCAGGATGTCCGTCATCCATGCTCATTTCTTTTTCAATAATTCCTTTTGCGATTTCTATTGGCATGTTTTTTTGAGTTTTGCTATGCTCGTAACAATAAGAGCAGTTTAAATTGCAATTCTGAGTTAGAACTAAAGTGACAATTTTTTTAAGATATTTATTCTCCATATTTCCCATCCTCTAAAGATTAATATCTGATTTCTGGAATACTTATATATCCCAGAAATCAGATATTTGTATTATGTAAAGCCGACGGCGTAAATAACTTCACATAATACTTTTTTATTTAACCATAAGTGAATCCACCACTACAGCCACCAGAGCAACTAGAACAACTTGTGCAACCAGTACATCCATCACACGAGCCACTACAGCCACCAAAAGAACAACTGAAAGCAATATGATCATCTTTTATGTTCTGAAAATTAAATTTTTCTTTAAATTTGTTTATCATATCGGTGATTTCAGTCATTGCGCTTGCATTCAATTTTAAAGTTGCTACCATATCTACACCCCCTTTTCATTCGTTTACAATTAAGAAACTGCCGCCTAACCAACAATAAAATACTAATACTCTAATTTTCAACTAAGACGCACATATTTAAATATAAAATTCTTTGAAATCATCTAATCTAAGGCAAGCGAGTTTACCATTAAATGCAGCGCCACAATCTATGTTTATGTAATTGTTTTTATGATAAATCTCAGGCTTACCTGTAATAGCAAGTGTCGGTGTATGACCGCAAACAATATAAACGGATTCATCAGTAAACACTTGTTTATCATAATCTGCACGTATAAAAGTTAATTCCTCTACACTATGTTCTGAAAGGGCTTTATTAGGGTTAATGTTTCCAGTGTGTGAAAGTATAAAGGTTTTATCCCCAACATCAACAACATCGTACAGTTCAAATTCTTTCAAAAAGTCCAATAGTTCAAATCTTTCCTCATATGGCAGATTCTTAAACTGTGCTAACGTTATATCTCCTCCGTTGCTTTGGTAGGTGATAAGTTTGTTGATAATTGAAGTGTCAATATGAGATTCACAATTTTCCTCATTTATCTCAACCAAAAGTGTTTCTAGTATATCAATCGCCATTAGTTCATGATTACCGAGCAAACAGAAGACATTACTTCGAGTCGATAAATCCTTAAGAAGCTTTATTGGTTCCGGACCTCTATCGACCGTATCGCCGAGGATGAAGAGCACATCACGATCGCTGAAGTTTATACGCTTAAGCATAGCCACGTATTTATCATACTCGCCATGTACATCAGACATTACATATGTCATTGAAATCTCCTTTTTGAATTATTCACCGCTTTTAATCTTTGCAATAGCATAATCCACATATTCTTGATCATGACCATATCTAATAGTGCGGCAACCTTCTTCGCGGTAGTGCATTATCAATATTGGGTCTTCAAGTAACAACTTACAAATTTGAGTATTTGTTAGTCCTTGCTCTAACAAATAATGTATTAAACCTATCACATCAGAATAAGGATACCAAATGGCGGATTTAGAAACTATAGTTTTTGCGGCGCATTCATCATCCAAAAGTTTAAATACTTCATTAACCAAATCAATAGCATATTCCCCTAAAAGAAGAGCTTCTACAAACCATTTTGAATAATCAATTTGTTGGAGATTTTTGTTCTCTAAAAAAGCCTTTAGTTGGTCAATAAATTCGGGTTCCACAAAATACATTTCTGTTTTTAGATAACCTTTCTCTATAACAGAAGCGTCAACAAATTCAATTAACTTGTCTTTTGTTGCTTGAATTTGTGAAAATGGAATTTGTAGTAGTTTATGTATTATTAAATCGTCTGGAGTTTCATCTTTTACACAGTTACAATATGTCTGTAGTGTTTTAAAGCAATCATCTGATGGGATAGCGCACAATTCGATTTCAGGGAATAATCCTCGTTCAAACAAACGATATTTTGCCAAAAATGAATTTACGATATTTACAGGTATTTGATATTCTGTAAACTTTTCTTTTAATGCGGTTCTCATATTATTTCACCTCTTTTTATATTATACAAAATTTGTCGTTAAACTTCAAGACAACTATTCATTTTCATCCGAATAGTTTAAGATATCCAAAAACTTCGGATGAAAAGAAATTTGAACCTTTTTATCCGGAAAAACATCATCAAAATCCAAAGCAACCTCAGAAATTTCGCATTTGTGAATAAAACGCTGAATCCGTCCCACAGAATCGTTAAAGGTTTCAATGCCCGCTTTTAATAATTCAGCTATGCTTTTTGCATCAAGGGCCTTGGGTATGTTCAGCACGAATTGGAAACTCACTTTGCCGATCAAATCAAGCTCATCCTGTAAAGAGTCACCCTCTAATGAGCAACTCCAAACACCAACCTCTTGGTTTTCGCAGATAGTTTTGTTTACCGCGTTAATAAGCATCTCCGACCATAAATGATTCTTTGCTGTTTTCTTATTAATGTTTAAGGTGCTGTGGGTATGACCTACCAACGACAACATAGTTTCACTACTTGTTTCATCTATCAGCATTTCAATTGGGATTGTAATGTATGAACCGCCAGTATAATCAATAGTAATAAAGGTAAACCCCGAAGTTTCATAGTCATATATTACAGGGTCTTCTTCGTTTAAAAGAATTTCTAATGCATCGTTTATATTACTCATTCGTATTTCCTCCTTTTAGGATGTCTTTTACCATTTGAGTGAGACCTCCATCTATTGGATTAACCTGCGAAAGTTTGCGAATAGGATTCTTAGATTCATCCTCAAAGATGATATCTCCGATTACGATTCCTATCATGAAGGCTTCTGCGCTGATTCGTTCCAACTCTTCTTCGTTTTCGGTAATTGCCATAGGGAATTCTCTTAAAATATGACCAATAAAGCGGTCTGTCGAAAGGTAAAAGAATGCTTTTTGCTCTGGCACAAAACCAAAATTGATTTCGAGTTCCTTTGCATTTTTATACTGATTTTCAAAAGATAACATATCACCTTGGAATTCGCTGTTTTCCAACCAATCGTTAAAAACTTCGACAGCGAGCTCATAAACCCTGTTTCCCTCTTTAACCACTTCTACTTGAGTGTAATATGTATTTGTATACGTAATAGTCATATCGGAAGCCATATCTAGCACTACTTTTGCGAGTGCTTCAGCTTGCTTAACCGTTTCACAATCCTCTTCTTTATGTATGAACTCGGCTACAATATTTGTTATAGCAGCGGATATAGCGAGTGCTCGTTCTTCAAAATCAGATTTCTCGCTTGTTGTGTATTCGATTGTTGCACAACATTCTTTTTCTGTGTTTGTTACGTTTATTTTCATAAGACGCTCCTTTTAAATTGTTTGATAGTGCTTTTCGAGCTCGGTTAAGGCATTAACAATATCCAACGCCAAAGTCTTTTCATTCTCCCATAGAGGATTAAAATTTTGCTCATATACGATGGCTGATGTGGTTTGGTCATATGAATGCTCAAGTCTCCATTTGCTATCTTGCGGTATATCATATTGCTCACAATCTAACTCTTTAAAAATATAAAAACTTGTTGGTTTAATAAGACACATCAATAAACCTATATTGGTATTTATGGTAACTGCAAGATCGTAATCACCATCCGCTACACTAAAATATCCTTCGTCTTTTAATGCGTTCGCTAACTTGTTGGCGTTCATCAACGGTAGACCATCCATAAAACACATCAAACTAACAAATACGCTGTTTGAATTCCCAATTCTTGGCTGAACAAATGCTGGGACAACAATATCATCATCTTTGTTTGAAACAAAATATTTTATCTCCAAAATCGGTAAGTAAAGACAAATAAATGTTAAACCTAACTTTAAGATTCCTTTTACATTAGGGGTATAGAAGGCTAATAATCTATGGAGTGTTCGCATGATAAGAAGAAAACTAATCGTTTGAGCAGCCGTAAAAACTAAAGCTGCAATAACCGAAAATGCTTTGTTTCCACCGCCTGGTGCGCCCAATACATAGTACCAGAAATATGGCAACGCAATAAGCAAAGCGCCCAATAGCCTTCCCAGTAGGGATAAATATACGTTTTTCTTGATTAGTTCAACATAATTAAAACTCATTAGATTCTCCTTCGTTTTTTTAATCTTTTTACGCAATAATATTAATTACTATCAATACAAACAACAATCCTCTGCAAGGGAAAACCTTATGTTTCCCCTTGCGACAAATAGATTTACCTTATAATTCTGCCTTGAGAAAAGTAAAATTGGTGAGAAAGAATTGAGATAATGCTATTTTGCTATGATATAACCATCAGGACCTCTTTGCGCAACAAACTGGCTATACGATAGCTTTTTCACAACACAATCTTTTCCTACATTGTAGGTACTGTTGCAATCCCAATTACTTTCAGTAAAGAAAACAGTCTGAGGATTTCCTTTTGCATTGTATTCCACGTGCTCTATGAACATAACATGTCCATATGTTCCGGATGTATCAACAGCAATGCTTTGCGGAACAATCTTGTTTGCACCCTTGAGAATTTTCACACGATTATCATTTGCGTTATCTTTTAACCACCGCTTTGCATTGTTTGCATATTTCAAGGCAATTCCAGTTGTTTCATAGAATCTGCCATAAGCATACCATGTGCATTCCCCTGTATATCCTGCTTTTGCAGAAATATTTTTCGATCCATACCATTTCGTGTATGATTTGCCTTCCTTTATATTAGCAATTGTTTTGCCAACATTTGCGTTCCAATTTTTTAATATAGTATCAGAAGTATTAGTGGAAGCGGGAATCTTGTTGTCTGTGGAAACAGATGATGAACTTGCGGTAATATCTATTTTATTTCCCTTCTCATCCTTAAACACCCAGCGTTGAGCTTTATCGGATTTATTAAATGTTGCTAATTTCACGCGCCCCTTCTTATCTGGAGCCGATAACACCAAATTTGTGTTTTCTGCCATGCATAATATAAAACTGCCATCATTACAGCGATAAAACTTTATATTTTGCGCGTAATCGTCTGAGCCGGCTTTCCAAATATCACACAAATGTCCCTTTTTTAGTTTTGAATTGCCTCTATAAATATCCAACGAATATTTTGAAGATTTAGCTGTAACAATACGATATACATTGTTTGATACCTTCTTGATCGAAAATTGCTGTTCAGAACTACCATCAAACCGCCAAATACGAACAGGCTGACCATTTTTTAACACCCCATAATCCACATTAATATACTGACCGTTTTTAAGATTTTGGATAGTTACACATTTGATTTCTTGAACAATGTTGCTTGAAGTGGCAGCACTTGCTGAAATACTACCAAAAGAAAATGTGCTGATAAGTGTAATAATTGCGATGACACACGAAACGATTCTTAAAACTGCTTTTTTCATAATTTTTACTCCTTTTTGTTTTATAAATAGATTAGTGCTTGATTTTGTGTTTGTTGACTTCACTTTTTGCGTATGGTATAATTTTCACATCGTTTACACACCCTTTCGTGTTTTGGTTTATGTCTAAATTATAATGCATACACCTCTGCTTTAAAAGGTCAATAAAGGGTCAATAAAGGGTCGACAAATATGTAAAAATTGATAAACTATTGATAAGGAGTTTACTATGACAGCTTTTAAAATGATTTATTTATTCTTTAATTCTCAAGATGGATCCACTAGACAAGAATTAGCAGATAAACTTGGTATTCCTTTAGAAACATTTAAAAGATGGCTAGCTAGCGGATACTCTACAAGAAACATTCCTCCCAAAGCCATTGTATCTTCCATTTTTTCTAACAATTCTACATCTATGATGGCATTTGTTAATTATTTAAAAATCAACGGGTGCTCCATATTGGATGATGTTAATGTTCCAGAAGAATATACGGTAGAAGAATTTGAAAAATTTTTAGCATTGTTTTTAGCAGATGATTCTAATGATAAATTTACATATAGCCAAATTATGCATTCCCGTTCCAAGGCCATAGCGCAAACTCAAAAAATTAGCCTTTGTTCTCAAAAATCAGAAAAAGGTCTGAGTATAGATTTTAACAACTCAAGAATTTTTGCATCTTGCGGAAAAGAAACAACTGTTTTTAAAATAAAAAAGTCTACCGAAAAGCAGGAGGTACAATTAGATATTAATTTTGAAAAAACTAGACTTAGAGAAACCATTCCGGATTATGCGGGTTTATATTGTACTTTCAATCCTATCATAGATTTAAGCGATGCGAAACAAATTCGGTTTGAAGCAAAATCCGAAGACAAAACTATAACTAAAATATGGGTGGAGATAAAACCGCAAGGAAGATCTTGGATGCATGAGTCATTTGATTTTGAGATTGATTCAGAATACAAAGAGTTTTGCATTGATTGCAAGGGATTTTTATATCCTGAAACTCTTAAGTGTATGGAAGAAATCACATTTGTCATAAAGCCTGAATCGTTTGCAAACGAAGAGTCGCTTAAAGGCAAGTTAGATATTTCAAACTTGTGTATTAACTAATAATTTATGATATATTTTAAAATCAGAAGAAAGCTAGTCACATGTGTAGGCGATTAGCTTTCTTCTTGTAATTTATATACGAAAATAGTCCCCTTTACAAATATGTTACTTTATGATATACTAACATATATAACATAACACAAAAGCTTAAGGGGGATGTTTATGAAAAATACGTCTAATGTAATTGCGATTTATTCACGAAAATCTAAATTCACAGGCAAGGGCGAAAGTATCGGTAATCAGGTAGAGCTTTGCCGTGAATACATACGAACCCATTACGGTGATGAAGCCGCAGAAAAAGCAGTAGTATTTGAGGACGAAGGTTTTTCGGGAGGAAACGTCAACCGCCCCGCCTTCAAAAAAATGATGGCTCATGTTGAGCGTGGAGAGTTTAAGGCACTTGTAGTTTACCGTCTTGACCGTGTTAGCCGTAATGTCAGCGACTTCTCATCACTTATCGAAAACCTCAACCGCAGAGATATAGTCTTTGTGTCTATCCGTGAACAGTTCGATACTGCAACCCCTATGGGCAGAGCAATGATGTATATTGCCTCTGTATTTGCACAGCTTGAACGTGAGACTATTGCCGAGCGTATCAGAGATAATATGCACGAATTAGCAAAAACAGGACGTTGGCTTGGTGGTAATACCCCCACTGGATATTGCAGTGAAAGTGTTAAAAGTGTTAAGGTTGATGGCAAGACCAAAAAGGCTTGTAAATTAAAGCTTATTCCCGAAGAAGCAGAAACTGTTAAGTTTATATTTGATTTGTTTATTAAAACAGGCTCTTTAACACTTACTGAAGCAGAGTTAATACAGCGCAGAATAATGACGAAAAACGGCAACCACTTCACTCGATTTTCAATTAAATCCATACTGCAAAATCCCGTATATATGATTGCGGACGAAGAAGCATACGAATTCTTCAAACTAAAGGATGCAGATCTGTTTTCGTCCAGAGAAGAATTTGACGGTGTTCACGGAATTTTGGCGTACAACCGTACCGACCAAGAAAAAGGTAAAGCTACCGTTTACAACCCTGTCAGTGATTGGATTGTTTCGGTTGGTAAGCATCAAGGTATTATCCCCGGCAAGATTTGGATGGGTGTTCAGGATAACCTTGAACGAAACAAGTCAAAATCTTTCCGCAGACCGAGAAGAAATGAAGCCTTGCTTACAGGACTTTTATTCTGCTCTTGTGGGAATCGTATGTACCCCAAGCTCTCAAAACGGAAAACTGCTGACGGCGATATCATATATACCTATGTCTGCAAGATGAAAGAGCGTAGCAAAAAAGACCTTTGCAATAAGCGTAACGCAAACGGTAACACATTAGACCTTGCGGTTATTGAGAAAATCAAGCAACTCGCAGACGAAAAAAGTGATTTTGTAAAGCAGCTTGAAAAAAGCAAGATTTTCTATACCGGCAATCGTGAGCAGTATGAACATAAGTTAAGTGCAATGAAAAAAGAAAAAGCCGACCTTGAGAAAAAGGTCAGCTCACTCATAGATACCCTTGCCGAGTTGGATGATAATTCTGCCAAAAAATCAATAGTAGCTCGCATTAACGAAATGAATACTCAAATAGAGAAAATTTCACAGGGCATTGATGAAATGATAAGCCTTACCGCCGAACACGCTTTCAGCGACATTGAGTTTGACGTGCTTCGTCAAATGCTTTCAGTATTCAAGAACACTATTAATGATATGTCCTACGAACAAAAAAGAGCCGCAATTCAAAGCATTGTACGTCGTGTAATATGGGACGGCGAAAATGCACACGTTATTTTATTCGGTTCGCAAGACGGTGATATCGAGTTGCCCGATATCACACCTTACATAAAACACATTGAAATAGATGCAGATGAAGACGAAGAACTCATAGAGTTTTCGGACGTAGATTACGACGAAGATACTACTGAGGATTTTGGTTCACAGACTAAAACCGATTTGTGTGAGGATAGCAAATGAAATTTTAATGCATTTTAGAAATATGAAAAAAACCGCACAAGATGTATCAATCAATGAATCGCTTGATGTTGATAAAGATGGAAATGCACTGACTTTGATGGATATAATATCTGATGAATCAAATATTGTAGATAAGATAGATACCAAAATAAAAATTGAAAAACTGGGTGAATACATAAAAAAATACTTAACACCAAGAGAGCGTACAATAATAGAGTTAAGATACGGCCTTGGTGGTAAACCACAGCTTACTCAGCGACAAGTAGCCCAAAAACTTAATATATCGCGTTCTTATGTATCTAGAATAGAGAAAAGCACACTTCAAAAGCTTAAAAAAGCCTTTTAGTATATTTAATTTTGGTTTTAAATGTGGTTACTTCCAACTCAATCTAAAGGTGCTATAGGCATAATAGGCGGTGCTGATGTGCCAACAGCTTTGTTTATTTTCTTAAAACTCTATTTAGCACATTAATTTAAAGTTAATAATGAAAAAGGTCGCTTAAATTAATTTTAAGCGACCTTTTTTTATTCTACATGTTTTTCAATTATATGATTTCTTTCTCTGAATAGCAGCGAAATGCACCATACCGCAGCTAATGCAATTACTGTGTAGATTATGCGGCTTATAATGTTATCAGAGCCTCCGAATATCCAGGCTACGATATCAAATTGGAATAGTCCAACACTGCCCCAGTTAAGTCCGCCTATTATCACAAGGATAAGACAAATTCTATCAAACATTTTCTCAACTCCTTTTCGTTGCATTTTTATTATGTACTAAAATACAGTATTATATACATAAGTGTTTTTTAAATTAAAAATTACCATATTTTTTACTAAAGAAAAACGGACGCACTTTTTAGCGCGCCCGTTTTATAGTTAAGGTAAATTACTTAATGCTGTTTTCGTAAGACTCGATCATTTTCTTAACCATCTGACCGCCGATAGAACCAGCCTGCTTAGAAGTTAAGTCGCCGTTATAGCCCTGCTTAAGGTTAACGCCTACTTCGTTAGCAGCTTCCATCTTAAAACGGTTAAGAGCTTCTCTTGCCTCGGGAACTACTGTTTTATTAGACATTTTACTACTCTCCTTTGTATTTTGGTGCGTTTGCAGTAGTATTTTATGCTGAATATGTCCGCTTATTAAAGGAAATTCTATCAAAATTTGTTTTAATTAGGATAATTTTTTATATAGTATTAATTCTATTTATTTGTTGCAAACACCAAAAATTATGTTATTATATAATTAATGTTATATTAAATAAAATAATGGACTAGTGTAAAAATAGAAGTTGGGAGCAATAAAAATGTTTATAAACGATAATTTTATGTTAAAAAATAATGTTGCAAAAAAACTGTATAATGATTACGCAAAAGATCTACCTATTATAGATTATCATTGCCATATTAGTCCTAAAATGATAGCAGAAGATTATAAATTTAGAAATATCACAGAACTTTTTTTGGGTGGCGACCATTATAAATGGAGAGTAATGCGCTCTTTCGGTATTGATGAAAAGTATATTACAGGCGATGCAACAGATTATGAAAAGTTTTTAAAATTCGCAGAAACTTTACCTTATACTATAGGTAATCCAATGTATCATTGGACACACTTAGAACTTAAAAGATATTTTGATATAGATGAGCCGTTGACGCCTCAAAATGCCGATTTTGTTTGGAAAAAATGCAATGAAATATTGAGCCGTGCTGATATGGGTGCAAAGGGCTTAATTGAGAAATCAAATGTTGCCGCAATTTGCACAACCGATGACCCTGTTGATACATTAGAATATCATATAAAAATAAAGCAAGACGGTTTTTCGGTTGCGGTTTATCCAACTTTTAGACCAGATAAAGTGGTTGAAATAACCAAAGATACGTTCTTACCATATGTTAAGCAAATAGGTGCTAAGACATTTGATGATGTTTTAAAATTTTTAACTAATAGAATAGAGTATTTTGAGTCGGTTGGTTGCAGATTATCGGATCATGCATTAGAATATGTGCCATTTGCCGAGGCCGATGCTTGTACTGTGTTTAATAAAGCCATAAACGGTGAAGTGGTTTCTGAACAGGAAGAACAAATTTATAAAACCGCTGTTTTACAACATTGTGCAAAAGAGTATGCAAAGCGCGGTTGGGCTATGCAGTTGCATATTGGAGCATTAAGAAATAATAATACAAAAATGTACAACAAGCTTGGCGCTGACACCGGATTTGACTCAATAGATGATCCATCAATTGCAAAACCGTTATCAAAATTTTTAGATAGCCTTGAGATTTGCGATGCTTTACCTAAAACTATTCTTTACAACCTAAATCCAAAAGATAATTATGTTTTGGGTACAATGCTTGGCAATTTTCAATCGGCACCAATAAAGAGCAAAATTCAGTTTGGCTCGGGTTGGTGGTTTAATGATCAGCGCGACGGTATGGAAGCGCAGTTAAAAACCCTTGCTAATCTGGGACTACTTTCGTGTTTTGTTGGTATGCTTACTGATTCAAGAAGTTTTGTGTCATATACAAGGCACGAATATTTTAGACGTATACTATGTAACTTAATAGGCAAGTGGGTACAAGACGGAGAATATCCTGAAGACTATGAAATGCTTGGTAAAATAATTAGAGATATTTGTTACAACAATGCAAAAGATTATTTTAACTTTTAATAAAAACACCGCAGTCTTAATTAGACTGCGGTGTTTAAAATTTAACTTCAATGCTATATAAGTTTTCTACCCATATACACACCCATTACCGACGCCATCATAAGACCTCTGGTCCAACCGCTGGAATCTCCTAAACAGTATAGTCCTTTAACGTTAGTATTAAGTTCGCTATCCATTTTAACCCTATTGCTATAAAACTTGAGTTCGGGTGAATATAGTAGAGTTTCGCTAGAAGCAAAACCGGGCACAACATGGTCTACCGCTTGAATAAAGTTAATAATGTTTGTCATGGCGCGGTAGGGAATAGCGGCGGTAATATCACCGGCAACTGCATCTTGTAATGTTGGTTTAAGATTTGATTGGTTAAGCTCTTTTTGCCATGTTCGTTTACCGTCTAAAATATCGCCAAAGCGCTGAACAAGAATGTGACCAGCACCAAGCATATTTGTAAGCTCGCCAATTTTCTGAGCATATTCTATTGGTTGATTAAACGGAGTGCTAAAGTTATGAGATACTAAAATAGCGAGGTTAGTGTTGTTTGACTTTAAATCTTTATAAGAGTGACCGTTAACAACCGCTAAATCGTTATCATAGTTTTCTTGACTAACAAAACCACCGGGATTTTGGCAGAATGTTCGAACCTTGTTTTTAAATGGTTGAGGGTATCCAATAAGTTTAGATTCATATAAAACGTTATTAACGTTTTCCATTACCTCATTTCGAACCTCAACTCTAACTCCTATATCAACTGTGCCGGGTTGGTGTGCAATGTTGTGCTCTTCACAAAGCTTTTCTAACCAGTCGGCTCCACGTCTACCGGTTGCCACAACTACGTTATCGGCTAAGATTTGCATTTCACCGTTTTTGTCGTTTACTATAACGCCTTTACACGTTTCATTATCAAAGATTAAATCACGGCATTCAGCACCAAATATCATTTCTACGCCGTTTTCAAGTAAGTATTTTTCTATAGCAAAATAAATATCTTGTGCTTTTTCAGTTCCTAAATGTCGAATCGGACAGTCTACTAATTTAAGACCGGCTTGAATTGCACGTTTTCTTATTTCTTTAACCTCGTCATCATTGCCAACACCCTCAACGTGTGTATCTGCACCAAATTCTAGATAAATTTTATCGGTGTAATCAATAAGTTCTATAGCCTTATCTTCACCAATAAGGGATGGCAAATCACCGCCAACTTCGTGACATAATGATAACTTACCGTCTGAAAATGCACCTGCGCCCGAAAAACCGGTAGTAATATGGCAGTAAGGCTTGCAGTTAACACATTCTTTGGTTTTAGATTTAGGACAATGGCGTTTTTCTATGGGTTGTCCTTTTTCAATTATAAGAATGCTTTTTTTGCTACCGTTTTTAATCATTTCCATTGCGGTAAATATACCTGCAGGACCTGCTCCTACGATAACTACATCCTTTTTCATAATATATCTTCTCCTGTTAAAACATACTTTTTATAATATCAATTATTTTATCTTGCTCTTCTACAGTCATTTTTATGTCACTTGGCAAGCACAATCCGCGCAAGAAAATATCCTCACAAACACTGTTAGACTTAACAGAGATAAAATCGTTGTTTGCAAACACTGGTTGCATATGCATTGGTTTCCAAATAGGTCTGGATTCTATGTTTTGCTCAGCAAGCTTATCCATAATATCATAAGGCTTAACCGAACAAGATTTATCAATTAAAATACAACTGAGCCAGAAATTAGGTTTTGAACATTCAAGGTATGGATTCATTGTTATTTGAGGCATATCGGCAAAAGCATTTTTATATCTGTTATAAATTTTTTCCTTTAAGTCGCGATGCTCTTCTAGATGTAATAGCTGTCCACGGCCTATTCCTGCAATAACATTGCTCATACGGTAATTGTAACCTATTTCACTATGTTGATAGTGTGGGGCAGGGTCACGTGCTTGAGTGGCCCAAAAACGAGCTTTTTTTATGGCCTCCTCGTTTTCTGATACCAACATACCACCACCCGACGTGGTTATAATTTTATTGCCGTTAAACGAGAAAATTCCGTATTTACCAAAAGTTCCGGTTTGTTTACCTTTGTAAGTAGCGCTAAGACTTTCTGCTGCATCTTCAATAAGTACACAGTTGTTTTCATCACAAATATCTTTTATTTCATCAATTTTTGCCGGAGAGCCATAAAGGTGTACCATCATAACAGCTTTGGGTTTAGGCAAATTTACGCCATCGTATTTTCTAAAGGCGGCTCTTAATGCTTCGGGATCCATATTCCAAGTATCGTACTCACTATCTATAAAAACTTGCTTGCCTTTCTCGTATGATACAGGGTTAACTGTGGCAGAAAAAGTTAGATCAGAGCAAAGTACAATATCGTTTTGTTGTACACCGGCTAATTTTATGGCTAAATGCAGTGCTGCGGTACCTGCCGATAATGCGGCAGCATGATTAGTACCTGCGTATTGTGCAAGTTCTTTCTCAAAATTATCAACATTCGGGCCCAATGGGGCAACCCAGTTAGAATCAAAAGCTTCGTGTATGTACTCAAGTTCTTCCTTATGCATGGTTGGTGAAGATAAATAAATGCGTTTATTCATTTTTGGCCTCCGTTTACACAGTTAAATCACTGACAAAAATTTTCATACTTAACCATTGTAACACATTTCACATATCTGTGCAAGTTAATTTAATATTATTAGTGCAAAGTTTTTAATTTGACAACAAATATTGTGTGTGATATAATAAAATAAATTATGTCATGGAGTTTAGTTATGAAGAAAATTTTATTAATAAGTCAAAATTTTTATCCTTATAATATAATGGGCGCTATCCGCCCCACCAAACTCGCGGAATTTTTGTCACAAAAGGGCTATGATGTTGATATTATTGCGCAAGATTTCTGCACAGATGCAAGCTTAAATGCTGATACAAGCAAGATGGGCAGAATAATAAGACTTTCTTGTTCGAAAATTTCCTCAGAAACTGAACAATTATTGCTACAAAAACCTATCAGTGCCCGTTCCAATACTGCCAAGAAAAAACTGTTCGGGTTAGGTATTCCGCATTGGGCTAAGAACCTAAAAAGGTTTTTCTTATCAAACAAAAAGGCGAAAATTTTTCATAAAAATTTTATTAACTTAATCAAAAACAACCAAATCGATATTTCTAAGTACGATGTTCTTATAACATCATATGGTCCTCTTGGAGCGCTTCTTTGTGGGTTCTCTGTAAAGAAAATGAAACCTAATATAAAATGGATTTGTGATTTTCGCGATCCGTTGGTTACTAGCACGGTGCCAACTTTAGGAAAAATTAAATATAGAAAACTTGAACTTCGCGCTTGTAAAATGGCTGATGTTATTACTGTTGTATCGAACGGGTACAACCAAAGAATTTGCGGAGATAAATATAAAGATAAGTCTGTTGTAATTCCAAACGGCTTTGATATTAAAGATATACCAAACGACCAGAACAATAAAAAAGGTGATAAATTTACTTTTACATACGTTGGGTTGCTTTATGACGGAAAACGTGACATTAGTAATTTATTTGCAGCAATAAGGGAATTATCCGACGAAGGCAAAGTGAATATAGACAATATCGTATTTGAATATGCAGGAATGGGGAATGAAATCAAAATCTTAAATAGACAAGCTGCAAAGTACTCGTTAGAAAATATAATACATAACAATGGTTTAATAAAACGTGAAGATTGTCTTGCACTTCAAATGCGATCTGACGTGTTAGTGCTCGCTACTTGGAACACAAAGGCAGAGATAGGTGTTTTCCCCGGTAAGATGATAGAATATATGCTATTTAATAAGCCTATAGTTTCTTTAGTTAGCGGTGATATCGAAAATTGTGAAATCACCGAAGCTATTAATAGGTTAAAAATAGGATTTTCGTATGAAGAGATTTCTGGAGAATCTCAGTTTGCAGAGTTTAAAGAATATATATGTTCTTTGATTAACGGAACCCTCAATTTTTGTCCCGATAATGAAAAAATAATGCAATATGAATGGAACAATATTGTGAAAAAGTTTGAGGAGGCTATCAATGGATGAAAAGAAAGCAGTATCGATAGGAAAAGATAGTCTAAAGCTTACGATATCTAAATTTACAACTATGGCTATTGCAATGGTTTCTGCTATGTTGTTGTCGCGCTTTAGAACCAAATATGAATATGGCACATATTCGCAGATGCTGTTAGTAATAAATCTTTTCACTTCTGTTTTTATGCTAGGTCTTCCTAATAGTATAAATTATTTTTTAGCTAGAGCAGAAAGCCAAGAGCAGCGAAGAAAGTTTTTATCTGTGTATTATACCTTGAGTACAGTATTAAGTGCGGTACTCGGATTGTTTTTGGTTTTAACTATACCATTAATCGAAGGCTATTTTAAAAATGATACAATTAGGCATTTTGCATATTTTTTAGCTATTTTTCCTTGGGCAAAAATTATTGCATTAAGTATAGAAAATGTTTTGGTTGTTTATAAAAAAGCGAACTTCATTATGGTTTACCGAATAGCAAATTCCGCATCATTACTTGGAATTATTTTTTTAACCAAGATAGCAGGTTGGACCTTTTCAACCTATATGCTAGCTTATGTTGTAGTTGAGGTTGTTTTTGCTTTAATTGTTTATATAACCGTAATTAAACTTGCCGGAGGTATAGATTTTTCATTCGATTTTAAATATATACTTAAAATCTTTAAATTTTCCATTCCCATAGGCTTAGCCTCTATTTTGGGTACGCTTACCATAGAGTTTGATAAACTTTTTATTGGACGAGTTCTTGATACTGAAACATTAGCTATATTTACAAACGCCTCTAAAGAAATGCCATTCCACATAATAACAGCATCTGTAACATCTGTGGTTATGCCTGCAATCGTTAGACTTCTAAAACAAGGTAAAACTAATGAGGTGGTAAAACTTTGGGGTCAAATGTGTGAACTTGTATTTATACCGCTATGCTTTTTATCGTGTATGTTTATTGCTTATGCTGAGCAAGTAATGTGCATACTGTATGATTTTAAATATTTACCCGGCGCACCGGTGTTTAGAATATATTCTCTTCTAATTATGATTCGATTCACTTATTTTGGTATGATTCTCAACTCGTCAGGTAAAACGCGCTTTGTTTTATATTCGAGTATGGTAACTTTAGGACTTAATATCGTACTTAATTTCCTTTTCTATTACTTGTTTGATAAGTTTGGTTATGGTATTTTGGGCCCGGCAGTTGCAACTGTGTTATGCGTTGTTGTAATGTCAATTTCTCAGCTTACTTTTTCTTCGAAAATATTAAAAATAAAATTGTCTCAGATTATGCCTTGGAAGAAGTTTGCAAAAATTTTGCTTATTTGTTCTGCTTTTGGCATAGCAGCATTTTTCTCGCTCAAGGCAATTTCTGTGGTTATTCCGCACCAAACCCTTTATGATAAGCAACACATGATGCTTACGGCATATGTTGCTATAGGTTTAGGAATAGTATTTTCGGTAGTGTATTTTGCAATTTTCTTTAAACGCATAAAAACTATTTGGAAACAAATAAAGTAGGGATTGGTTTATGAAAAAAATAGGAATACTAACTTTTCATAGAAGCATAAATTATGGTGCTTTTATGCAGAGCCTTGCATTATCTAATAAACTACAAAAAGCATTTCCTAACACAAAGGTTGAAATCATTGATTATACATCTTTGATAATGGAAAAATTGTATACTCCAAAAATCACTTTACGAGGAGTATTAAACAAAGGATTATATTTAAAACTTTTAAAACGTTATAAAGCTTTTAAAAGCGCTTTAAAATATCTTCCTCTTTCTGATAAGACAATGATTTCAGACGATAGTAGAGAAGTGTTTGATTATATAACTGCTAATTATGATATAGTAATTGTTGGAAGCGATGCTGTTTTTAACTGGGAAAAACGTGGCTTTCCTAATCCGTATATACTTAATATTGACTCTAATATTCCGCGTTTTAGTTATGCTGCATCGGCCTATGGAATGAAAAAAGAAACTGTAACAAAAGAGCAGTTTGAAATTTTTGGTAAGTCATTAGAAAAATTTAATTTTATCGGCGTGCGCGACGATTATACAAAAGAATTAACGATGCTTGCTAATCGGAATATAAATCCGGTGTTTACTTGTGATCCTACTGTTCTTTTGGATATAAATTATGTAGAGAAATTGCTTGGAAAAAGCAAAGAGCAGGTTATAAGTGATATAAAGAAAAAGTTTGGTATAGGTAATAAGCCTGTAATAGGTCTTATGCTTGGTAGTCAGGCGCTAGCGGCAAAAATACGTGAAAAATACTCAAAAGATTATGAGGTTGTTTGCGTATATCAATATTTAAGAGATACGAAGTTTTTATACAGTTTAAATCCGCTTGAGTGGGCACTGTGTTTTTCAATGTTTAGTGTTACTGTTACTTCTTTTTTTCACGGAACTTTACTATCGCTTAGAAATTTAACACCAACAATTTCTATTGATATTACAGATTTTAGCATTGATAATAAGGGTAAAATTGAAGACTTACTTGAGAGAATTGGCATGAGCGATAATTATTTTCATATTAGCAGTCAAAAGAAAATTGGTTTTGCTCCTTTGCTTGAAAGAATTGATTATTTGTTAGCAAACAGTCAAGAACAGGCTATAGCCATAAATGACGGATTAAATAAAATAGCAACAACGTTTGATAGTTTTGTTGATAGTATTCGCGAAGCATTATAAAAGCGTGCTGGGCAGAACGTCTATATTTTTTACAATGGTGAAAATATGAAAATATGTGAATCAATTGAATGTACAGGTTGTGGTGCCTGCTTTGCATCTTGCCCGAAAGGCGCAATTAAAATGCAAAAAAAAGGTGCATTTATTGAACCCGTAATAGACACTAAATTTTGCATAGAGTGTGGTATTTGCAAAAGCGTATGTCCACAAAACAAGGAAGCCTTGCCAATAGAGCCGTTAGATGTATATGCGTACCAAACGTTTGATAAAGAACTTCTTTATAATAGTTCGTCTGGCGGTGCATTTGGCACTTTAGCAAAAAACATATTAAATAATGGCGGCTTAGTAGTTGGTGCTGCATTAATCGATGGAAGAAAAGTCGAACATATTGTTTGTGAAAACAAAAGTGAACTTGCAAAACTTCATGGCTCAAAATATGTTCAAAGTGAATTTTCTTCAGTCATTTCTAAAATAAAACAACTTGCAGAAACCGGTAAAGAGATTTTAGTTAGCGGCACACCATGTCAGATTGCGGGTATAAAAAGCGCCCTTAATAAAGACTATTCAAATATTTATTTTGTTGATATTATATGTACGGGCGTTATGAGTCCGAAAATTTTTGATATATATATAGATCTTTTAGAACAACGCAATAATTGCAAGATTACAGATTTCAAGTTCCGTGATAAAACAAATGGGTGGGAAAATAGTAACATTCTCATTCAAAAAGACGACGGAACAACAAAGGTTTTAACTCGCAAACAAAGTGAATATTTTTCGTTGTTTGGTAGCAACATTGGCTTTAGAGAGTGTTGCTATAAATGCAAATATAGAAAATATAACACTAAAAGTGATATTACTCTTGGCGATTATTGGGGAATACAAAGCTTTGATTCTGCACTTAATAGCGATGACGGTTATTCTATTGTTATTGTTAATACTAAAAAAGGCAAAGATTTACTAAAACGTTCTGTTAACGAAAAAGATGTTTTGATTCCCACAACATTAGAACATGCCGAAAAAACCCACAAAAAACTAATTTCCAGCATACGAAAAAGTGATTATCATAATTTATTCATGCGAAAATTTTTAAAAAATAGCACACCTAAAGGATTTGAAAAAGCATGCAAGAGATGCTGCTCAACAAGCTTGTTTGATAGGATTCTTCGTAAAATTACAAAATAGAAAGGCGGACTTTAAATGGTAAATATTATAGGACTAGGTTACATAGGACTTCCTACAGCGCTTATGTTTGCAACTCACGGTGTTGAGGTAGTCGGTACTGATTACAATAAGGAATTAGTGGCTCAACTAAATGCCGGACATACAACTTTTGAAGAAGATGGCTTAGATGAATTGTTTAATTCGGCTGTAAAAAGCGGTATTAAGTTTTCAAATGAATATCAAAAAACCGATGTGTATATTGTAGCGGTTCCTACACCGTACGATAAATTCAGTAAAAAAATAGATGCTTCTTATGTTGTTTCGGCAGTAGAGAGCATAATGGATATTTGTGAAAAAGGCGCAACAGTTATAGTTGAATCAACAGTGTCTCCTGGAACCATAGATAAATTTGTTCGTCCTGTAATAGAGCATAAAGGTTTTGTGCTTGGCACCGATATTAATCTTGTGCACGCTCCCGAGCGTATAATTCCAGGAAATATGGTATATGAGCTTGAGCATAACTCTCGCACTATAGGTGCCGATGATAAAGCAATAGGTGAAAAGGTAAAAGAACTTTATTCATCTTTTTGTAAAGGTGAAATTGTAGTTACAGACATTCGTACTGCAGAAATGACAAAGGTTGTAGAGAACACCTTTAGAGATATAAATATTGCATTCGCTAACGAACTTGCAAAGATTTGCCGTAGTGATAACATGGATGTTTACGAAATTATTCGTATTGCAAACAAACATCCCAGAGTAAATATTTTATCTCCAGGTCCCGGCGTTGGTGGCCACTGCATATCTGTAGACCCGTGGTTTTTAGTTGGCGATTACCCAAGCCTGGCTAAAATAATACTTACTGCCCGTCAGATTAACGACTCTATGCCTGAGTTTGTATTAGAGAGAATACATGATATTATGCATGAAAATGGCATAAAGGACGTTGGCCGTGTAGGCCTTTATGGACTTACATATAAAGAAAATGTTGATGATGTAAGAGAGAGCCCTACATTGCAAATGTTAGAATCTATGCAAAAACATCTTTGTGCTAGTCCTTTGAAGGTGTATGACCCTTGGGTGAAGCGCAATATCGTAGAAAATCAGTATCATGATTTTGATAAGTTTTTGAATGATGTTGATATGGTTGTAATTATGGTAGGTCACTCTGAAATTAGAGAACATATGGACAAGTTAAAGGGCAAGATAGTTCTTGATACACGTAAAATTTGCGATTTAGATGGTGTATATCGTATATAATTATTAAACATAAAAGAGGCATAATATGAAAAAGGTAATGCTGGTTTTCGGAACGCGTCCGGAAGCCATAAAAATGTGTCCTTTAGTAAAAGAATTAAAAACACGAAGCACAATAAAAACGATCGTATGCGTTACAGGTCAGCACCGCCAAATGCTAGACCAAGTTCTTGAGGCGTTTTCAACAGAACCCGATTATGATTTGTCTATCATGAAAGATAAACAAACTCTTTTTGACGTTACGGTTAATATTCTAAACAAAATAAAAGAAGTTTTAGAGATTGAAAGGCCCGACGTTGTGTTGGTTCATGGCGATACTTCTACAACATTTGTAACGGCACTTGCTTGTTTTTATATGCAAATACCCGTAGGCCATGTAGAAGCAGGTCTGCGCACTTACAATATATATTCGCCTTATCCTGAGGAATTCAATAGGCAAGCTGTATCTATAATATCCGAATACAATTTTGCCCCCACTGAGTTATCTAAGCAAAACCTTATTAAAGAAGGAAAGTCGCAAGATTCAATTTTTGTAACCGGAAATACAGCTATTGATGCGCTTAAAACAACAGTTCGTGATGACTACACTCACCCTGAACTTGAATGGGCCAAGGATTCTAGACTTATTATGATTACTGCACATCGCCGAGAAAATTTGGGCGAACCTATGCACAATATGTTTAGAGCTATTCGTCGTATAATAGATGAACATCCTGATGTTAAGGCTATTTATCCTATACACATGAACCCTATTGTTAGAAAGGCTGCACAGGAAGAACTATCTGGGTGCGAGCGCATTAAAATTATTGAACCGTTAGAAGTTTTGGATTTTCATAATTTCTTAGCGCGTAGTTTTATGATATTAACTGATAGTGGTGGCATTCAAGAAGAGGCGCCTTCTCTTGGTAAACCCGTGTTGGTAATGCGTGATACTACCGAGCGTCCCGAAGGAATTGAAGCCGGTACTTTGAAATTGGTAGGTACCGATGAAACGGTTATATACGATAATTTCAAACTATTATTGGAAAATGATGATGAATATCAAAAAATGAGTCGTGCTAGTAATCCTTACGGTGATGGCCACGCTTGCGAGCGCATAGCAGATATTTTAGAAAAATAATATTTAGCCAATCGGACTTCTTTACGGTGTTGCGATTGGCTAATATTTGTTAAAGGAGTTAATACTTTGCTTTATTATAAAGAGGCATTAGAATACATTCATTCACTAAATGTGTTTGGCATAAAACCGGGTTTAGAAAGAATGCAAATCGCTTTGGAACTTTTAGGTAACCCGCAAGATAAATTGCAATTTATTCATGTAGCAGGAACTAACGGTAAGGGTTCAACCAGTACAATTATTGCAAAGGCATTGGAATATACTGGTAAAAAGGTTGGACTTTATACATCTCCGTTTATTATTGATTTTAGAGAGCGTATACAAATTAACGGAGAGTATATATCAGAGAATGATTTATCGATCCTTACGCAAGAAATTATAGATACCAAAGTAGAACTGACCGAATTCGAATTTATTACTGCATTGGCTTTTTTGTATTTTCAAAAAAAGTCATGCGACATTGTTGTTCTAGAAACAGGCCTTGGCGGTAGATTAGATGCTACTAATGTTATTAAATCACCGCTTTGCTGCGTTATTACCAAAATAGATTATGACCACACTGCAATTTTAGGAGATACTATAGAAAAAATTGCTTTTGAAAAGTGCGGAATCATAAAAGATGGATCCAAGGTAGTATGTTATCCATATCAAAACGAACAAGCGATGTCTGTTATAAAAAAAGCGGCACCTAATGTGGTGTTACCGTCGGTTAGTGAACTAAAAATTGATAATAATGTCTTTCCTAATAACAGATTTTTTTATAAATCGTTAGAGTTTAATACATCTCTTTGTGGCAGATATCAAGTGTACAATGCAATAACCGCTATAGAAGCTCTTACGGCGGTTGGAGTTGATGTGTCTGATAGTTCTGTAAAACAAGCTATTTTTGATGCTTTTATTCCGGCACGTATGGAGGTTATATCATCAGCGCCGCTAGTAGCGCTCGATGGTGCTCACAATCCCAATGGGGCCGACGCCTTGTGTGATATTATGTCACATTATAACAATATTACTGCTATTGTCGGCATGATGGCCGATAAAGACGTAGATTTGTTTTTGCAAAAGGTTAGTATGTATTGCGAAAATATAATTACTGTAAAGGTAGAATCTAACGCTCGCAGCATGTCGGCTGAACAATTAAAAGAAAAGGTTTTGCGGTATAATAAAAATGTATTTACAGCCAGTAATCATTTAGATGCCATACATTTAGCAAAAAAACTAAGCAAAGATAATCCAATTTTTGTTTTTGGATCTTTATATCTTGCGGGCGAAATACGAGAAGTTTTAAAATCGGCATTTTAATTTGTTTTTCTACAACTGAATATGACAAATTTTAAAGGACACAGACCATATTATATATGTATGGCGTGTCCTTTTTTTATTTTACTATGGAGGTGAGAAAATGTCTGTTAATATTCAAACATCAGGTAGGGTAGTGGTAGCATATCTATCGGGTGAAATCGACCATCATACTGCAAAGCAAATGCGCGAGCAAATAGATTCTGCGTTAAATAGCTATATGCCGTCCATGTTGGCTTTGGATTTTAAAGATGTTACTTTTATGGACAGCTCAGGCATAGGACTTATTATGGGCAGATATCGTCTGCTTAGTAAAACTTCGGCAGAGTTATGCATAATAAATACACCCGAACATATTTATAAAATTATGAAACTTGCAGGTATCGAAAAACTTGCAAAGCTTTCAAAAGGAGAAATTAAAAATGAAACAGGTTGTTAAAAATAATTTTAGTTTAATAGTTCCCGCGCGTTCAGTAAACGAATCGTTTGCAAGAACATCGGTTGCAGCTTTTGTTAGTCAATTAGATCCGACCATAGATCAAATAAATGATATTAAAACTGCAGTTTCAGAAGCAGTAACAAATTGTATAGTACACGCCTACAAAGAAAGTATAGGCAACATATATATAAAGGCGTACATATATTCTAACAATACAGTTTGCATCAAAATAAAAGATAAAGGCATAGGTATAGAAAATATTTCAAGAGCAATGGAACCTCTTTTTACCACCGGAGCAGGTGAGCGTGCCGGTTTAGGGTTTTCTGTTATGGAAAGTTTTATGGATTCTTTAAAGGTAACTTCAAAAAAAGATAAAGGCACTCTTGTTACAATGACCAAAAAAATTAGTGTTCGAGTATCTGGTAATGCAAAGTAAAATAAATAAACTAATCACAGATAATCTAGGTCTTGTACATTCTTGTTGTCACAAGTTTGTCGGACGAACTATAGAGTATGATGACCTTTTTCAAATAGGTTGTGTAGGGTTAATAAAAGCCGCCGAGCGATTTGATGAACAAAAAGGTTTTTGCTTTTCTACATATGCAGTGCCGGTAATACTTGGTGAAATTAAGCGAGTATTTCGTGATACTGGACCCGTTAAGGTTTCACGTTCATTAAAGGAGCTAGGCCTTAAGGTTACTAACACTCGTGCTGAATTAGAAAATCAGTTGGGCAGAGAACCCACTGTTAGTGAAATAGCTAATATCTTAAAAGTAGATGCAACTGAAGTTTCAGAAGCTATTTGTGCAATATCACCCACTGTATCGTTAACATTTGAGGATGAGGATGGTACCAAGGAAACTGAATTAACTGCCGGCGATATCACAGATGACCTTACAAATAGAATTTCTATTCAAGATGCAATAAATTTGTTAGATGCTGAAGAAAGAATAATAATTACCGAACGATATTTTAATGAAAAAACTCAAAGCTCGTTGGCAAAAATGTTAAATATGACACAAGTACAAGTATCTCGCAAAGAAAAAAAGACACTTTTAAAGTTAAAAAACATCTTAAAATAAGTGTTGATTTGTGAAAATACCCAACAATTATTGGTGCATAAGTGGCACGAATAGTCTAAAAAACACATAAATAAAAAATTTTTGAAAAA